>WGLX01000033.1 GCA_016125355.1 Actinomycetales bacterium
GCGGGCCCCGAGCGTCACCGCGCCGAGGACGGTCACGTGCGCCGGCGTGTGGTCCGACAGGCCCAGCGTGACGCCGGGGAACAGCTGTGCGTACTGCTGCAGCACCCGCAGGTTCACGTGGTGGGCGTTCTCGAGGGAGCCGGTGTAGTTGGTGTTGCACTGCATGAGCACGATGTCGACGCCGGCGGCGAGGAGCAGCTCCATGGCTCGCTGGACGTCGGTGAGCTCTGCGGCGCCCGTCGCGATCAGCACCGGCTTTCCGAGGTCGGCAATGACCTGGAGCTCCTCGAGCCAGTTCACGTCACCGGAGCCCACCTTGTACGCGTTGACGTGCGGATCGAGGTGTGCGACGGCCTCCAGGTCGTACGGTGCCGACATGAACTCGATGCCGATCGCGTTCGCATGCTGGGCAAGGGGCTCGGTCCACTCCCAGGGCAGGCTCGCGTCCGCGTAGACCTCGAACACCGACTTCTCCCACGTCGCCTGATGGGACTGCTGCCCGCCCAGGGCCCTGAAGCCATAGTCCGACACGATGTGAGGAGCGCGGAAGTGCTGGAACTTGGCGCAGTCGGCGCCGGCCTCCTTGGCGAGGGTCATGAGCTCCAGGGCGCGGTCGAGGCTGCCGTCGTGGTTCGCCGCGATGTCAGCGATGAAGTACGTGGGCTGGTCGGGTCCGACGAGTCGATCGCCGATGCGGAAGGTCGTCACCCGGCCATCGTAGGGGCCGCCCGAGCAGTCCTCAGGTCGAGTGGAAGGCACCCTTCATGCGTAGCCAGGCGTATGCGCCGCGTCGAAGCGTGGCATGCAGGTGCATACCGGACCGCGCGCGGATGCGTTCGAGCGTGGAGGGCGGGGAGGGCATCGCGGCCTCAAAATCACGCTGCCACTTCGTGAACTGCCGCCTCTGCTCGCTCGCAAGCCGCGTCGACCACGAGCTGGTGCTTACTCGGAACGCCCCTACGCTGCCCCGTCGCACGACCACGGAGCCCTGTTGCGCCACCTTCTCGTAGAGCATCAGGTCGAGGACGAGGGGGTTGGGATCCTCCCAAGGCATGGCGTCCATGAGCGGTCGTCGACGGAACATGACGGCCAGAGGCTCACCGAGGATGTTGGTGCCCTGCCGCCAGCAGGCCCGGATGACGTCCGCGCCCGGGAGTTCTCCAGCCGACAAGCCGTAGGCCCCTCGAGCGCTGTACAGCACGTCGCCCTTGGCATCCACGATGTCGCGCTGAGCGAGAGCCATGACAGCGGCCGGATGCCTCTGCAGGTCGTCGACCTGCTTGGTGATGGCATCCGGCGTGATGAGGTCGTCCTGGCAGACCAGCTTGATGAACTCCCCCTGGGCCGCCTCGGTCACGGCCGTCCAGTTGGCTGCTGCGCCGAGCCCCGAGGGGATGGTCATCACCCGTACGCGAGCGTCCTCGATCGTCTGCAGGAACTCGAGCGAGCCGTCGGAGGAGCCGCCATCGGAGAAGACGATCTCGAGGTCCGGATAGTCCTGCCGCAGGAGCGCGTCGACGAGGGCGCGCAGGTGGGGCATGCCGTTGTAGACCGGTACGACGACCGAGGCGAGGACTCCCACGACGGCTAGTATCCGCGTGTGAGCAGCCGCGCGATGACACGGGTTGCCCACACCCGATGGGTGATTGTCGGGTACGTCGCCTCCGGACTCCTCGTCGCGCTGGCCGTGCAGCGCGTGCTGCTCAGCGGCACGGATCCCGCGAACACCTCCGCCGAGGGGTACCTCCCCCTCGCGTATGTCGCCGCCGCCGTCCTGGCCGCCGCGTTCGCGATCGGGGCGTTCGTCCGGCGCGCAGACGTCCGGCTGGGCCGGGGCTTCCCTTGGCTGGTCGGGGCTGTCTCCGCGGTCGTGAGTCTCGTGCCGTGGTGGGCGGTGTTCGCCGGCTCGCCATCCATGGGCGCCGCCATCTACCGAGGTCTCCGGGTTCCGCAGGGGATCGTGCAGTTCTGGGACCTGCTGCTTCCCCTGCAGAGCGTCACCTGCGCCTCCGTGGGCGTGGACGTCTACGCGGAGAACAACGGCTGCCTGCAGGACCCGACCATCTACGGCCCGGGCGTGCTCTGGCTCCGCTTCGTGCCCTTCGGGCTCTTCTCCGAGAAGAACGTGCAGGGACTCGGCGTCGCGATGATCCTGATCTCGAGCCTCGCCCTCCTGTGGCTTGCCCGGAACAGCAGCGGGCTCGGGCAGATCGTCCTGCTGCTTGCCTCCGTCGGCGGTCCCTGGCTGCTGCTGCTCGAGCGCGGGAACCTCGACGCCGTGGTCATCTGGGTGGCGATCGCCGCCGTTGTCCTCGTCCGCCGCTGGAACAGCCTGTGGGCCTGGACGCTCGCCGCGGCCCTGATGTGGCTGATGGGCACGTGGAAGTACTACCCGTTCGCGCTCGGCCTGATGCTGATCCCGGTGCTGCGCCTGCGCCGCGGCTGGCTCGTGCTCGCGGGTTATGCGGTGGCCACGCTCGCGTTCATGGCGGTCACCTGGCAGACCTTCCTGTTCAGCTCGCAGTCGAACTCGAACATGACGGACTACGGCGACTTCGTCGTACTCGGTCGGACGCCCGTCGTTGCCCGCATGCTCGGCACCGTGGTCGGGGCCGGCGGCATCCAGTTCGGGGACGCCATCCTGTTCGCGCTCGGCCTCGTAGCCGCCGGGTGGGGAGTGGCGACCGCGCTCGGAACGCGACGCCGCCTCGTGCATCCGGCCATGCTGGCGTCGGCCGGGGGCGCGCTGTTCCTGGCCGGGGTGCTGGTCGCCGGGTTCGGGTGGGGGTACAAGGCCGCCTTCCTGCTCCTCGCCGTACCGCTCGTGGCCGCCCTGGTCGCGAGCAGGTCCCGTCCGCAGGTCGCATCGGCTGTGCTGGTGCTCATCCTCACGGGCATCTCCGCTGTGGTCGTGTGGAACACCGTGCTCGCCACCTTGTCGGGCGTGGTCGTCGCCTCCTTCGCCTTCGGTCTCGGTACCACCCTCCTGATCCGCGGCGTCATCCACCATCGCCAGGCGGTGGTGGTGGCGTGACGACGGCTGAGACCGCCCATCGATCCCCGCTGGCCGTCGGCGGACCGACACCGCTCGTCGCGATCGCCGTGGGCCTCGCGGCCTCGGTCATCTCCCTGCTGCGGCTGTGGCTCGGCAACCACGATGCGCTCACGCAGGTCATCTGGGCAGAGGACGGCGTGTTCCCGCTGTGCGTGGAGAAGGCCGGCTTCCTCACCTGCCTCACGGACCCCTTCGCTGGCTACCTGCTCGTGCTGCCGCGACTCATCGCCGGCGGAGTGGCGCTCCTCCCCGTCGAGCAGTGGGCCCTCGCGACCAACCTCATCGCGGCCGCTCTCGCGGGCCTCGTGGCCGCCTTCGCGTTCGCCATCGTGCGCCGGTTCGGACTCGGCTGGGTCAGCAGCGTCCTGATCGGCCTGCTCCCGGTGATCGTGCCGGTCGTGGGGCTGGAGGCCATCAACGCGATCGGCAGCTCGTACATGCTGCTGCTCTTCCTCGCCACTCTCGCTCTTGCCTTCCCGATCCGGCATGAGCACCCGCACTGGCCGTCGGCGATCGCCATCGCGTTCCTCCTGTTGCTGACCACGCTCACGATCCCGACGGCAGGCGTCTTCCTCGCCCTGATCGTCGTCCAGGCCGTCCGGCGAGCGGTCCCCTGGCGCGTGGCCATCGTGTGGCTCGCGGTGATCGGCCTCGGCCTCCTCGCCCAGTGGTTCACGGCGGCGAACGCCGCCAAGCCCCGAGCAATCAACGCGACACGAGAGTCCTTCCAAGCCTGGGTCAACGCCGTGCCCGACACGATCCTGACCTTCTGGCCGGGCATGCGCCTGGGGCCGTACGACTTCTTCGGCGTCTTCCCCATCACGCCGCTGACGATAACCGGGGCCGTCGTCACCCTGGCCCTTGTCGGTGGCGGAATCGCGCTGGTCGTCCTCGGCGGCGACGAGCGCGTGGGGATCGGGCTCCTCCTCCTGACCGGCATTGTTGTGGGCGCGGTGCCCGCCATCATCGGCGGCAACAACAACCGCTACTTCGTGGTGCCTCTGCTCCTGTGGGCCGCGGCGGCGCTGGTGGCCCTGGACTCGCTGATCCGTCGCTCGCGATGGTGGATGGTGACGATCGCGGGGGTGCTCGTCCTGCTGGTCTGGTGGCCGTCCATCCCGGCCAGCTGGTTCCGCACGATGCCTGCACCACCCTGGTCCGATGAGGTCGCCCGCGTGATCAACTCCTGCAAGACCGATCCCGCGAAGCAGGAGCGGATCATCTTCAGCCCCTACTGGCCGCCGGACTGGGGTGACGCGCTGTCGGAGCCCACGCATCCGAACCTGCCGTGCCTGGTCGTCTGGTCATGGATCGATGACGGCCAGGGCTAGGGCTGTCGTCGCCCCCCTGACCGCGGCCCTCGTAGCCCTCGTGGTGTCGCTGCTCTTCATCCGCACCGGCGCCTGGAGCGTCTACGACGAGTACACCCACTTCGACTACGTCGTGAAGGTCGCCGAGGACCACTCCCTCCCGCCCGTCCATGACGCCCTGGGCCAGACCACGCTTCAGACGGCCGTCTGCGACCAGGCACCGGGTTTCGGTCGGCTCAACGCCGCGTGCGGAGCCGACTACATCGAGCCGACCCTCACGCCGTATGGCGGCCAGAGCACTGCCACGAGCTACCTCCCGACCTACTACGTGGTCACCGGGGTGGGAGTGGCCGTACTGCACGCGCTGCCGCTGGGAATCGACTGGTTGACGAGCGCCCGGATGATGGGAGCCCTGTACCTCGCCATCGCGGCACTGCTGATCGTCGGCATCGCCCGGCGACTCGGCGCGTCGTCCTTGGTTGCCTGGGCGGTGGCCGTCGGTGCCTCCTGCGCCCCGCTCGTCCTGCACCAGTTCAGCACCGTCAACAACGACGGGTTCGCCGTGATGCTGAGCCTCGCAGCCGTGTACGCCTTCCTGCGGTTGAAAGACCGGCCGCCGGTCGCCCGGTCGCTCACCGCCTTCGGACTGGCGTTCCTCGCCATGACCGCCAAGGAGACCGCGTTCGTCGCCGTGCTCGCGATCACGCTGCTCAGCCTCCGCGACGTGCTTGTCGATGATCGGAGGCACTGGGCACGGGGCATCGCCCGCGTTCTCGTCTCGGCGGCCGTGGTCGTGATCGGTGTCGTGGTCCTCCGGTCTGCCGTGTACCCGGCCCTCGTCGGTTCTGTTCCCGACAACGGCATGCAGGAGGAGGCCATCGTCGCCGCTCAGGGCACGCCGCCCATCAACCTCGTCGCGGGGAACGCCCTGCGCGCGGTTCCGGCGGCGTTCGACGCCCCGGACGGCGTTCTCGCGGGCGTCTGGTTCGGAGTCGCGGCGCTCATCCTGATGCTGCTGGCGCTCGGCGTGCCGCTGGCCGGACTGCTCCGGATCGACCGTCGCTCCCGGTGGATGAAGGATCGCGCGTTGCTGGGAGCGAGCGTGCTGGTCGGCATCCCCCTGTTCGTCGTGACCTTCCTCGCACTGCTGCGCGTCCAGGGCCTCCCACCGTTCTTCCAGGCGCGCTACCTGATGCCGCTCCTGGTGCTGGGGTTGGCGGTGGCGGGGGCCTGGGTGCGCCGGCCCTGGGGGTGGCTGCTCGCCCCGGCGGCGGGCGTGCTGGCGGTCACCACCGCGGTTGCGCTGATCACGGCGCCGCACTGGACGGGCTGAGGATCAGCGGGGCTGCACGTCCAGGACCTGGGCGAAGCGCTTCTCGGAGCCGCCTGGGACGGGGCACCCCTCACCCGGCACGTCGATCACCAGCGTGCCCTGGCCGGCACTGGGCTGGCCGAGTGACAGGTCGAAGGACGCCGGCTCGCCGGGGGCTGCGAGCACCGTCGTCGTCGAACTCTGGGCTCCGGCGGAGAGCGTCACCGTGATGGGAAGGGCTCCGCAGTCGGGAGCCGCCACGGCACCGCGCACGCCGGTCAGGGGGGCGTCGGGTGTGGTGGGGGTGAGTGTCAGCGCGGCGGAGGGCTGGCGGGTCCACCACCACGAATCGCCCAGGAACGTCTCCCGGGGCGTCACCTGGGTCAGGTCGACGGAGATGAAGGGCTGGTGCAGGAAGGCGGCCACGTCGCGGGAGGGCGCCGGTTCCGCGGATCGGATGTCGTACAGCTCCCACGCCCCGTTGTACCCGGAGGCGACGGGCGGGCCGAACCGCTGCGCCAGCTCGGCCTGCACGGGCTGCAGCACCTCGCTGATGTAGCCGCGAGTGTCGAGATGGATGGCGCAGAAGCCGGCGCCGCGCAGAAGCGAGACCTGCTCGGCCGTCGGGACCTGTGGCAGTTGCGCAGACCAGACGCCGGCGTCGGTGTTCTTGACCGCCCCGTAGCTCCAGCTCTTGCCGGGGTTGGTGAGCGAGGTCCAGAAGTGGTCGTAGTCGTTGATCCCCCGCTCAACCCCATGCTCGGGATACGCCATGTACGGAAGCTGCAGGACTCCGCAGTCGTCGGGGATCGCCGCGTTCACGTCAGCGGCATAGGCCCGGGCGGCATCGGTGACCTCGCCCGCCTCGGCCACGCTGTTCGCGTAGGCGAGCTTGAACGGGTAGACGGAGTCGATCGCCGTCAGGCCGAGCAGGACCACAGCGATAGGGACGGAGACGGCCCACGAACGTGACAGCCGGGTACCTCTCAGGGCTACGGCACCCGCGACGAGGAAGAGCAGGAGGAGGACGGGAACCAGGCGGTTCCACGCCCGGATCTGCGGCGTGACGAGATCCGCGAAGATCACGTTCAGGCCCCACGGCACGAACAGCAGCACCGTGACACCGATCAGGTACCCGATCAGCCCGAGCGAGACGCCGTTCGTCGTGCTGCCGGGCAGTCCGCGGCGGGCCCGCACCAGCAGGGCGACGACGAAGGCGAGCAGCGCGAGCGAGGTCACCCACGTGCCGAAGTTCGTCAGCACGTAGCTCTCGCCGTACGGTGCCTCGTTCAGAACCTTCTGCACGGCCTCGTTGTAGTAGCCGCCACGGGGCAGGTGGCTGTCCGGCATCGGGAGGAGTGCCGACGCCAGGGTGCCGGCGTACGTCACGGACTCGAATGGGGTGCGATCTCCGAGGGAGGCGAGCGGCGCGTCCCCGCGAAGGGACAGCAGGGATGGCACGAACCCCACGATCGCCGTGATCCCGACGCCGATGAGGGGCACGGCGTCCAGCCCGAGGAACCGCCAGGAGGTGCGCCGCGCGAACCTCCAGACCAGGGCCGCGAGCCCGAGGAGCAGGGTGAACGCCACGTAGTACACGCCCGTCCACGCGATGGTCACCACCATGACCGCGAGGACGGCGATCCGGCCCCAGCGTCGCGCTCCCGTCGTGGTACGCCACCAGTGCTCGAGCGTTCCGCTCCCGATGAGGAGCACGAGAGCGATCCCGACCACGGCGGAGTACAGCGTGGACAGGTACGTGTGCCCGAGGGCCCGACCCCAGTGGAAGGGGATGAGCGCGAAGGCCACCGCGAAGGCGATGGCTATCGGGCCTTGCAGCCCCGTCATCCGGATGACGAGGTAGGCGAGTGCGCCGACCAGCGGGAAGGTGAGCAGCACCAGCAGGTTGAGTCCGAGGAACTCCGTCCCCGCGACCGAGTTCACCAACCATGCGAACGTGTTCTCGGTGATGTCGATGCCGGGGAAGTAGTTGAGGTTCATGCCCAGGGGGAACCCGAACTGGGTTGTCGTCGCGTAGCCGAAGCCGGACCAGGCATGCGTGTTGACGTAGGTGCTGAGCATGTCGCCGCCCGCCCAGCCCACGTTCAGCCGTCCGAGCAGCGGGCCGAGGACGATGAGTGACAAGCCGAACGCGAGGACCGCGCTGATGGCCGCCTCCAGGGCGATGCGCTGCCGAGTGCTCACGTGCTCCCCCAGGTCAAGGTCGTCAGGCAGGCATGGCCCTGGGTCACCATGTAGCGGCTCGCCGGGCTGGGTGCCCACGTGAAGTCATAGCACTCCGGGACGGTCGGCCGGTTGGCTGCCGGGATGCTCGACCAGAACCGCAGAACCGCGTCCATCGACTGGCCGTACATGGCCAGCGTCGTGGGCCGGATGTCGTCCATCCGCGTGATGTCGTCGGGGGACAGCGTCGGCTCGAGGGTGACGCGGTTCTCGCCCCAGAGCTGCATGCCAGCGACCACATAGAGCTCGCGATCGCCGCCGACCCAGTCGCCGTCCACCCAGGACAGGATCCGATCGTCGCGAGTGGTGCGTGCCAGTACCCACTTCTGGACGTTGACCGCCGTGTGGATGCGCTCGGAGATCGGATTCCCCTCGAAGGCCCACGAGTACGGGCTGAGGTAGTAGAGGCCGATGTCGCCGCGCGAGTTCTGCAGCAGCTGACCGGCCGAGAGCAGCAGGGCAAGTCCCGCGATGGCGCCGATGGTGCCCTTGTATGAAGCCAGGAGGAACAGTCCCACGGCGGCCAGCGCGATGAGCCAGCCGAGCAGCAGCGGCAGCCCAGGCGCGACGTGCCCGGTCGCGATGACCACGAGCACCGCGAGCACTCCCGCGCCGACCTGGAGCCGGGTCCAGCGGCGCTCGGGCATGGCGAGGGTCGTGATCAGGACGATGGCCATCAGCGCGGGCGGCCACAGCATGGCTTGGTACATCGGCGCCTCAAGGGCGATGCCCCCCATGAGCGGGGAGAAGACCAGCATGAAGGCGATGCTCGTGGAGCTGATGACGAGAGCCCGCTGGGCGGCGGGCTCCTCGCGATGGGTCACCCATGCGACGACAACCGCGACCAGCACCGCGACCGGCACGATGAGTGAGATGTCGTGCAACCAGACGAGATCCTCGCTCGCGAACGCCGAGAGTCGCTGGCGCGCCTCCGAGTTGATGTAGGCGTCGAACCAGTTCATGCCCGGGAACATGTACAGGCCGATGCCGAGGAACACGAGGAACGTCAGGACCGTCGTTCCTGCTGCGGCAAGGACCGGCAGCCAACGGGTGCGCTGGTGGACACGCAGGACGAACCAGAGCGTGCCGCCCAGCAGTGCTCCCGGCGGATTCACCATGACGAGCCAGCCCAGGAGCACGCCCGCGGTTGCCGCGGCCCGGGTCGAGGGGAAGAGGGCGGTGGCGACGAGTGCCGCGATGCCGGCCAGCACGCTCCCCGTCAGGTAGGTGTTGCCGAAGTAGCTGAGCACCACCGTGCTGAGGGAGGCGATGACGGTCAGGAACGCCGCGGATGCGATGCCCGTGAACCGTCGCACCGCGACGTAGACGCCCACGACGAAGATCAGGATGAGGAGCGACCGGTAGATCGCGAAACCGGGGAAGGCTCCGGCGATCGACGTGATGGCTCGGACCGGGACGAGGTATCCGAGGCGGGTCCAGTAGTAGCTGTCGATCGGTGCACGGTCGGTGACCTCGTCGCCGAAGAGACCGAGCGAGGCGTAGAAGGAGGAGTCGGGGGTGTCCAGTCCGGCCCATCGCTGCGACGTGGAGAGCCACCCGGTGAACACCGCGATCGCCAGCACCACCAAGGGCTCGCGGGCTCGGTGCCAGGCCACGGTCACCCGGCGAACCTACACCGGGGCCCCCGGAGATCTTTCGCGGCCGGAATGGGACGTAGGCGAGTCACAATGTCCGTTTTCAGGGCACTTCGGGGGACTGTCACCGATAATCGGTCCAACGTGGTGAGCCTCACACCGTATTGCGCGGGTTGCGGGGATCAGGCTGTCAGGGATCCCCGTCAGACTGGATAGGCAACATTCGCGAGGGACCCGCCCACGAGGCCGGTCTGCCCGCCTCCCCCCCGTTCGGGAGGCCACTGCCCGCTCGCCGATCGTGATGCGGGCGAGGAAAGGACGATGACGATGGGACGCACGACCGCGCACAGACGCGGGCGGCAGATGGCCGCCACTCTCCTTGCCGCGACCGCGGCCATGACCATGATCAACGGCCCGGCGTCTGCCGCGCCGGACGCCCTGTCGGCGACGGCAGCCAAGGCGCCGACCGCCGTGTCGGCGGGCCAGTTGCCCGGGAACTCCGAGCGTGCTCGCGCCGCATCCCGCGCGAACCGGTCGACGAGCGGATACCAGCTGTCCTTGTACAAGGGCATCTGGTACCAGCCGAAGGCGGAGCCGTTCCGGCGCTGCGTGATGTCGCGGGAGTCGCACTACAACTATCGAGCGAAGAACCGGCACAGCTCCGCCATGGGGGCCTACCAGCTCCTCGACTCCAAGTGGCGGCACTCCCTGGTCGCCATGATGCGCGCCGAGTCACGCAAGACCAAGGACGGCCTGCTGGGCGACATCAAGGCGCTCACGCACAAGAGACTCCAGATGTGGGGCCGCTACTGGCAGGACCGGGCCTTCTGGACGGCCTACCAGAAGGGCAGGGGCTGGCGGCACTGGTACCTCCCTGGATCCTTCTGCAACTCCCTGGCCGGCTGAGCCACCACGTTGGGGGGTGATGGCGACCACGCCATCACCCCCCAACGCCATGTCAGACCGTGATCTCCCGGGCCACCTTGGCGGTGGTCTTGACCCACTGTGAGCCGTCGTCTAAGTAGCCGTCGGGCAGCGCGTCCTTCACCTCGATGTCCTGCCCGAACCTGGATCCGGTGTCGTACCAGCCCTGAGGCGGCGCGTCCTTCACCTGCACGGTCACCGTGCCCTTGCAGATCCCGACTCCCCACTGGCCACCGCCGGCCGAGTATCCGGACGGGCAGGACCACGTCCACACCGAGCCGTCGAAGG
This sequence comes from Actinomycetales bacterium, assembly GCA_016125355.1. Lineage (GTDB taxonomy): Bacteria > Actinomycetota > Actinomycetes > S36-B12 > S36-B12 > UBA10649. The sequence continues at coordinate 10,729 of WGLX01000033.1, forward strand.
TGGCGGGGACGGTCTTGGTGTCCACCTGCTGCTCGGAGTGGTACGTGTACGGCTGGGTCTGCGTCTCGGTGTGGAAGGTGTACGGCTTCGTCGTGAGGCACTGGCCGGCCACCTCGGCGTATCCGTCCGGACACACCCAGATGGTGGTGGTGCGCGGACCCGCCGGCGCCGGTGCCGGCGGGGGAGCGGGTGCAGGAGCGGGCGCCGCGGCGGGCGTGCTTGGCTCCGGGGCCGAAGGCTGGCCCGCAGGCTCGCTCGGCGCGTGGTCCGACGTGCCGGCCGGCCCCCCGGTGATCTGCCCGAGGGTGCGTGTCATGCGAGCGATGGTGACCCGGCCGGTGCCCGCGTCGTTTCGCGGGCGGACCGTGAAGGTGTACAGCAGGTCCGGGTCGAGTCCGATGACCGATGCCCGCGGGACACCGGTGGCCGACGCCCGGACCACGGGTGCGCCCTTGGCGGTCGCCGTGACCTCGTACCGGATCGCGCGGCCGCCGGTGGCCGTCGTGATGCGGTGGCGCCACGTCAGGGTCACCGAGCCGGGCGAGCCGTCGGAGCGAACCTGCAGCCCGGTGGCGGCGTACGGCCGGTTCAGCGCGACAACGGCGCCGATCGCCTGCCCGCCAACGGCGACGGTGTACAGACGCCCCGGAGTGAGCCCGCGGAAGACGGCGGCGTGTCTCCCGGGTGCGAGGACCCGTCGAATGCGCTCCCCCTTCGCGAACAGGGTGACCGAACGGCCCCCGTGGTTGGTCACGGTGATGGTCCGCGGCCGGTTGCTGACTGCACTGGGCACCGTGGCGGGCGTCGCTTGGCGGTCCCCCGACA
>WGLX01000015.1 GCA_016125355.1 Actinomycetales bacterium
CGGCTGCACGAGACCGGCCGAGACCTGCGAGGTCGACCACGCCACCGCCTACGACAACGGCGGACGCACCGATCTCGACAACCTCGGACCACTCTGCAAGCACCATCACCAGCTGGAAACCCACGGCGGCTGGCACATCACCACCAGCCGACGATCGGGTGCCTGCACCTGGCGATCACCCCTCGGCCGCATCTACCACCACGAGCCACCCGGGGTAGTGCCTCCGTTCTGATGGCGGGGCCTAGGCTCTGGCCGATGGATGCGACGGACGTGCACGCGAGCGACCTGGCCCATGTGCCCGAGGAGCCCCAGGGCTGCGTCGTCTGCATCGGTGTCTTCGACGGCGTGCATCGAGGTCATCAGTCGCTGATCGCCCTCGGTCGCACGGTCGCCGATCGCCGAGGTGTCCCCCTCGTCGCGATCACCTTCGATCCGCACCCCATGGCCGTCGTCGGTCAGCAGGTTGCCCCGCCCGCGCTGGCCAGCCTCGCCATGCGACGAGAACTGCTGCGGCGCGCGGGAGCCGACGAGGTCGACGTCCTGGATTTCGACGAAGAAATGTCGCAGCTCAGCCCGGAGGAGTTCATCGAGCAGTTGCTGGTGGACCGCCTGCACGTGCGAGCCGTCGTGGTCGGCGACGACTTCCGGTTCGGCCACCGGGCCGCCGGCTCCGTCGACACCCTGCGCGAGGCGGGGGAGCGTGTCGGCTTCGAGGTCGTCCCGGCCCCCCTGGTCGGGGAGGGTGAGCATCGCTGGTCGTCCACGCGAATCCGCACCCTCCTCGCCGAGGGGGACGTGGCCGCGGCGGCGGTGGCACTGGGGCGCCTCTACTGCGTCGAGGGGGTGGTCGTGCACGGGGACCACCGTGGCCGTGAGCTCGGCTATCCGACGGCCAACCTGGGGATCGCCGAGCACCTGGCGATCCCGGCCGACGGGGTCTACTCGGGATGGCTGTGGCGCAGCGGGGAGCGCTTTCCGGCAGCCATCTCGGTGGGCACGAATCCCACGTTCGAGGGTGCCGAGCGGCGGGTCGAGGCGTATGTCCTGGACCGCGTCGACCTCGACCTGTACGGGGAGCAGGTACGCCTGGAGTTCGTGGACTGGGTGCGCGGGATGGAGGCCTTCCCCTCCGTCGAGTCCCTCGTGGTCCAGATGGCCGCCGATGTCGATCGGGTCCGGCAGCAGCTCGGGTAGGCGCCCAGATGCCCCCGCGCGCGCGTGGTCAGGGAAGCCTGGCGTGGCTGGTATCCTTTCGGAGAAACGACGGCCGTGGGGCCGCCCCTCTCAGGAATGATCCGGGGGCCTGCTCAGCGGTTCGTGTCATCTCTACCGCCCGAAGACCGGGCCGGAAAGGTTCATGCATGTCGCTCGACAGCGCCACCAAGCAGCAGATCATCGCCGAGTACGGCACCAAGCCCGGTGACACCGGCAGCCCTGAGGTCCAGATCGCCCTCCTCACCCGGCGGATCCAGGACCTGACCGAGCACCTCAAGGAGCACAAGCACGACCACCACAGCCGTCGTGGTCTGCTGATCCTCGTGGGCCAGCGTCGTCGTCTCCTCCAGTACCTGGTGAAGACCGACATCAACCGCTACCGCGCGATCATCGAGAAGCTCGGCATCCGCCGCTAGTCTTCGCCGGTGGGCCCCCCAGGGGGCCCACCGGTGCATTCGACAACTGAATACCGACAACTGAATACGACAACTCAATACCTCACACATTGGAGAACCCGGGGCGCATGCCAGCGCCGCCCGTCGGTCCTCGGTAGTGACCTCCGGGAGACGCGCGTCGTCCCCCGTGGGCCTCGATCGAAGACCGCCACCGGCAGCCATGCGTGTGCGCCCCTGTCAGAGAACAGGAGGCACCCGTGGAGGGTCCCCAGATTTCCACCGCGACGGCCGTGATCGACAACGGCACGTTCGGAACCCGCACCATCCGCTTCGAGACCGGACGCCTTGCCCGGCAGGCCGCCGGCTCCGTCGCGGTCTACCTCGACGACGAGACCATGCTCCTGTCGGCGACGACGGCCGGCAAGACCCCGAAGGACCAGTTCGACTTCTTCCCGCTCACCGTCGATGTCGAGGAGCGGATGTACTCGGTCGGCCGTATCCCCGGCTCGTTCTTCCGCCGCGAGGGTCGGCCGTCCGAGGACGCGATCCTCACCTGCCGGCTGATCGACCGCCCGCTGCGCCCGACCTTCACCAAGGGCCTGCGCAACGAGGTCCAGGTCGTCATCACCGTCATGGCCCTGAACCCGGCCGATCTGTACGACGTCGTGGCCATCAACGCGGCCTCGGCATCGACCCAGCTCTCCGGCCTGCCCTTCAGCGGCCCGGTGGGAGGCGTCCGGGTCGCCCTGATCCGCGGCCAGTGGGTGGCCTTCCCCACGCACCAGCAGCTCGAGGAGGCCGTGTTCGACATGGTCGTCGCCGGGCGCATCGCTGGCGATGACGTGGCGATCATGATGGTCGAGGCCGAGGCGACGGACCGCACCATCGAGCTCATCGCCGGCGGCGCCACCGCGCCGACGGAGGAGGTCGTGGCCTCGGGTCTCGACGCCGCCAAGCCGTTCATCCGCACCCTGTGCGAGGCGCAGATGGCGCTGGCGGCCGAGGCCGCCAAGCCGACGATGGAGTTCCCGCTCTTCCCGGACTACCAGGACGACGTGTACGACGCGGTCGAGCGGCTTGCCATCGCCGACGTGCGTGAGGCCATGCAGATCGTGAGCAAGGCGGAGCGCGAGGACCGGCTCGACGACATCAAGAAGGTCGTCGTGGCCGAGGCGGGCCAGGAGTTCGAGGGTCGCGAGAAGGAGATCTCCGCGGCACTGCGCTCGGTGACCAAGAAGGTCGTCCGCGAGCGGGTCCTGCGCGACAAGCTGCGCATCGACGGCCGTGGCATCACGGACATCCGCACCCTCGCCGCCGAGGTCGACGTGCTCCCGCGGGTGCACGGCTCGGCGCTCTTCGAGCGTGGCGAGACGCAGATCCTCGGGGTCACGACGCTGAACATGCTGCGCATGGAGCAGCAGTTGGACACGCTGAACCCGGAGAACCGCAAGCGGTACATGCACAACTACAACTTCCCGCCGTACTCGACCGGCGAGACCGGTCGCGTGGGCTCCCCGAAGCGCCGCGAGATCGGCCACGGCGCCCTGGCCGAGCGGGCCCTGCTGCCCGTCCTCCCCTCGCGTGAGGAGTTCCCTTACGCGATCCGCCAGGTGTCCGAGGCACTCGGCTCGAACGGCTCCACCTCGATGGGCTCGGTGTGCGCTTCCACGATGTCGCTGCTCAACGCAGGCGTCCCGCTGAGGGCCCCGGTGGCGGGTATCGCCATGGGCCTGATCTCGGGGGAGATCGACGGGGAGACCCAGTACGTGGCCATCACCGACATCCTCGGTGCGGAGGACGCCTTCGGTGACATGGACTTCAAGGTCGCCGGCACCAAGGAGTTCGTGACGGCGCTCCAGCTGGACACCAAGCTCGACGGCATCCCGGCGTCGGTCCTGGCCCAGGCGCTCCAGCAGGCTCGTGATGCGCGGATGACGATCCTCGAGGTCATGAACGAGGCGATCGACGCGCCAGACGAGATGGCCCCGACCGCGCCACGCGTGATCTCCATCAAGATCCCGGTCGACAAGATCGGCGAGGTGATCGGGCCGAAGGGCAAGATCATCAACCAGATCCAGGAGGACACCGGCGCCGACATCACCATCGAGGACGACGGCACCATCTACATCGGTGCCACCGATGGGCCGTCCGCCGAGGCCGCTCGCACGGCGATCAACAACATCGCCAACCCGACGATGCCCGAGGTCGGCGAGCGCTACCTCGGGACGGTCGTGAAGACGACGACCTTCGGTGCGTTCGTCTCACTGATGCCGGGCAAGGACGGTCTGCTGCACATCTCGGAGATCAAGAAGCTCAAGGGTGGCAAGCGCATCGACAACGTCGACGACGTCCTGCCGGTGGGCACCAAGCTCGAGGTCGAGATCAAGGAGATCGACTCGCGCGGCAAGCTGTCCCTGATCCCGGTGATCGAGGGCGACCAGTCGGGCTCGGACTCGGCTGCCGCCGAGAAGGTCGATGCCTAGAGCACAGACCCGCACGCTGCTGCGGGAGGGTGACGGCGGAGTCGTCCGCCGCACCACCCTCCCGGGCGGCCTGCGCATCATCACCGAGCAGGTCCCGGGGGTGCGATCCGCGGCGTTCGGCGTCTGGGTCGCCGTCGGGTCGCGGGACGAGACCGGCACGCAGATGGGATCGGCGCACTACTTGGAGCATCTGCTCTTCAAGGGCACGCGCCGGCGCTCGGCGATGGACATCTCCGCGTCCATCGAGGCGGTGGGCGGAGACCTCAACGCCTTCACCACCAAGGAGTACACCTGCTTCTACGCGCGGGTCCTCGATGAGGACCTGCCGCTGGCGATCGACGTCGTGTGCGACGTCGTCACCGACGCGCTGATCCGGCCCGAGGACGTGGAGGCCGAGCGTGGGGTGATCCTGGAGGAGATCGCCATGCACGAGGACGACCCCACCGATGCCGTCCACGACGACTTCGCCGCGGTCCTCTTCGGTGACACGCCCTTGGGGCGCCCGATCCTCGGCACCATCGAGACGATCTCGGGGATCTCCCGGAGGTCGATCAACGCGTTCTACCGCAACAAGTACCGGCCCGAGCGGATCGTCGTGGCGGCGGCGGGCAACGTCGATCACGACGCGGTCGTCCGCCTGGTGCGCAAGGCCTTCGCCCACGTCCTCGACGACGACCAGCAGGTGGGCAGCGCCCGTCCGGCGCGTCGGCCTCGGCCGCACTCGGCCGGCGTCCGTGTGACGCCGCGGTCCACCGAGCAGGCGCACCTGGTGCTCGGGGTACCGGGCATCCGTCGCAGCGACGATCGTCGATATGCCCTGTCGGTGCTGTCCACGGCGTTGGGCGGCGGCATGAGCAGCCGGCTGTTCCAGGAGATCCGCGAGAAGCGCGGCCTTGCTTACTCGGTCTACTCGTACGCCCAGGGCTACGCCGACGACGGCCTCTTCGGCGTCTACGTCGGCTGCCTGCCCGGCAAGGTGGACACCGTCCTCGACGTCTGCCTCACCGAACTGGAGCGCCTGGCCCGCGAGGGGCTGTCCGAGGACGAGATCCGGCGCGGCAAGGGCCAGGTCAAGGGGGCGACCGTGCTCGGCCAGGAGGACACCGGCGCGCGGATGACGCGGATCGCCAAGAGCGAGCTGCACGCGGACCCGCTGCCGTCGATCGGCACCCTGCTCGAGCGCGTCGACGCGGTGACGTCCGCGGACATCCTCGACGTGGCTCAGGAGCTGCTGTCCGGACCGACGTCGCTGGCGGTCATCGGTCCCTTCGACGAGACGACGACATTCAACGCCGTAGGCTGACATCGTGATCCACGTCGGAGTTGTCGGTGCCAAGGGACGGATGGGGCAGACGGCGGTGGAGGCCGTGCAGTCGGCTCCGGACATGCAGCTCGTCGCAGCGGTCGACATCGGAGTGCCGGTCACGGCGTGCTCTGAGGCCGGCGCGGACGTCGTCGTGGACTTCACCACCCCGGATGCGGTCATGCGGACGCTGCGCACGAACATCGAGCGTGGAGTGCACTGCGTCGTGGGCACGACGGGCTTCACCGAGGACCGGCTCGAGCAGGTGTCCGCCTGGTGCGACGCCAACCCCGGGGTCGGGGTCCTCATCGCGCCCAATTTCGGCATCGGCGCCGTGCTCATGATGCGGTTCGCGGCGATGGCAGCGCCGTACTTCGAGTCTGTCGAGATCGTCGAACTGCACCATCCGGACAAGGTCGACGCGCCGTCCGGCACGGCCACGCTCACCGCCGAGCTGATCGCCGCCGCCCGAGAGGGCCTGCCGGCCGCACCGGATGCTACGTCGAAGGTCCGCGACGGTGCCCGCGGCGCGACGGTCGCCGGCATCCCCGTGCACTCCCTGCGGATCCGCGGCCTCGTGGCCCACCAGGAGGTGCTCTTCGGCGGCGTCGGCGAGACCCTGACGATCCGACACGACTCGATGGACCGGGGCTCCTTCATGCCCGGCGTCCTCCTCGGGGTGCGCGAGGTCGGCCGCCATCCCGGGCTCACCGTCGGGCTGGAGCACTACCTCGATCTCGGGGCATGAAGCCACGCACCGTCGCGATCGTCCTGGCCGCTGCGACCGGCGCGTACCTCGTGCTGGCGGGTTGGCGGTCATGGGCCCTCATCACGTCGGGTGATCCGGTTCCCATGGGGCTCGGCTTGGCCGTGCTCGTCATCCCGGTCATCGGGGCCTGGCTGGTGTACCGAGAGATCGTGTTCGGCGTGCATACGCAAACCCTCGGGCGTGAGCTGATGGCTGAGGGCGGACTGCCGCAGGATGACCTGCCCCGGACTCCGTCGGGTCGCGTCGAGAAGGCTGCGGCGGACGCCAGGTTCGCGGACTACGAGGCGCAGGTCCAGCAGGACCCGGAGGACTGGCGCAACTGGTACCGGCTCGCCATCGGTTACGACGACGCCCGCGATCGCAAGCGGGCCCGTTCGGCTATGCGTCGCGCCATCCGCCTGCACGCGTCGGCCTGACGCTGGGAGCGGGCCCTAGGGGGTTCGCCAGTGCTCGAGTCGCAACCGGGCGATGTCGAACGCCTCGGGGCGCAGCCACAGGTCAGGCGAGGAGCTGTAGACGTGCGTGCGCACGAGGCTCCCGTCGGCGAGGTGCAGGACGGTCCACCGGCCGGGCACGGTGATGGGCAGGCCCAGGAATGGCGTGCGGGAGTCCGTAGTCGCGACCGAGACCACCTCGGACCACGGCACCTCGGCGCGTCGCAGCACCCGCTCGAAAGTCACCCGCTCGTCGGTGACGAACGTGCCGACCGCGGCCCCCCGGAGCACCAGCACCAGGGCGATGGCGCAGACGGCCGCCATCGCGAGGATGGGAACCGACGGGCCGGCGCCGAGGCCTGCCATCACGGCGGAGCCGAACAGGCTGACGAGGAGGAGCCCGGACACGACAAGCGCGGCCAACCGGATCGGGCCGCGGGGGGTGATGCGCACCTGCCGTACCTGCACGAAGTCCCCGTCGACCGGGGCATGGGGGTCCGGCTTGGGCCAGAGGAAGCCGAAGATGGGCTTCCGCGGCTCGGTCACGGGAGCAAGTCCATCATGACGCCCACCCCAGCATCCGCAGCAGCGCAGCGGTGAGCGCGGCGCTGATGACCACGACCAGGAACGGGGCGCGGGCGATCAGGGCGAGGATGGCGACCGCGAGGCCGGCCGCCCGGGCGTCGATGGTGAGCGACTGGCCGACGCCGAAGGTCTGCACCGCGACGAGGGCCGCGAGAAGGGCCACGGGCAGCAGGCCCGCCACCCGTCGGAGCGCGGCATTCTCGAGAACGGAGTGGGGCAGCAGGTACCCGGCCAGCTTCTCCACGTAGCAGCCGAGGGACGCGGCGATCACGGCGATCCACATCAGGCGGACCGCCTTCCGAGCAGAGCCGACGCGACCAGCGCGACGAGGGCGGCCGCCAGCACGGGCAGTCCTGGCCGCAGAACGGGGGTCAGCACCAGGGCGAGGGCCGCCGCAACCAGCGCCACCGCCCACATCGTTCGATCAACGAGCCGCGGCCACAGCAGCGCCATCATCGCGGCCGGCATGGCGGCATCCAGGCCCAGCGCGGCCGGATCGCCGAGGGCCGCGGCGCCGACCGCTCCGAGCAGTGTGCCGATGTTCCAGAGCACGAAGAGGGTGACGCCCGTGATCCAGAACGCGTACCGGGAGTGGCTCTCGTCCTCGTTGTGCGCGAGGGCCATCGCCGTGGTCTCGTCGATCGTCAACTGGGCCGCGGCGAGCCGCTTCGGACCGCGCACGCGATGCAGCGGCGCCATGCTGAGTGCGTAGATCGAGTTCCGGGCACCCAGCAGCCATGCCGTCAGGACGGCTGCCAGCAGTCCGCCTCCCGCGCCGATGATGCCGACCATCGCGAACTGCGAGGCACCCGTGAACATGAGGAGGGACAGCGTCTGCGTCTGCCACACATCCAGGCCGCTGGCCACGGAGATGGCGCCGAAGGACAGGGCGTAGGCGGCCGTGGCCACCCCGATGCCGACCGCCTTCGACGTGATGGGTCCACGCCAGGTCGTCTCAGGCATGACGGGACGGTATCGGGCGGCGTTGGCTCCCCACGGGGTGGGCCGTATGCCATGGTTCCGGCGTGGTGCACGTGTCCGAACCGAGCGGCAGGCTGACTCTGCCGCTGCCCCGGCACGTGACGTCGGCGGGAGTCTCCGGCCTCGTCGACTGGCTGATCCGATCGGCGCTCCTCGTCATCCAGCCGATCTGGCTGCTCGTGACGGCGGTGACGGTCGGTCCTGGTTGGCCGTCGCCGGGGGCCATCGCCCTCCTCGCCGCTACGGTGGGCTGGCTGATCCTGCTCGGCTCGCGACGTCTGGGCATCGGCGCGACCGCGGCGCGGTCCATCGACGTGGGGATCGTCCTGATGGCGTCGTTGGCGCTCGCGGTGTTGGCCGACCGGCCGGCGGACCAGGCGGTGGCTGCCTCGCTGCTCGTGGTCGGCATGGTCGTCACCGGTCTCGCCCTTCCCATGCTCCCGGCCGGAGTGCTGTCGGTACTGGCCGCGATCGTCGTCGGGGCTGCCCTCTGGCGCGTCGCTCCTCGGCTTGCCAGCGAGGCGATCGTGTACGGCGTGGCGGGCGGCCTCGGGTCGCTGGTCGCCCGTGCGAGCCTGTACCGGCAGGCCGGTCGGGTGGAGGCGAGCACCCTCGACACTGAGGAGGTCCTCCTTCGGCAGCGGACCCTGGAAGGCGTCCACAGCTCGGTCGTCCAGCATGAGCGCCTGCTTCACGAGACGGTGCTCAACACGCTCACCGCCATCAGCCGAGGCGGGATGCCGGCGTCGTCCGCGGTGCGACAGACGCTGGTGGATCGCTGCCGGGAGGCACAGGAGGTCCTGGTGTCCCTCGGGGCCGGGGCGTCGGCACCGGAAGGGCAGACGACGGCGGCCTCGCTGAGCGCGGAGCTCGACGCCGATCTCGTGCGCCTGCGGGCTGAGGGGATCGATGTGCGAGTCGCGCTCGACTCACTGGACGTCGTGCCTCCTACCGTCCGCGACGCGATCGGCGGAGCGATCCGGGAGGCCGTCAACAATGCCGTTCGGCACGGCCAGCCGAACCACATCGAGATCAACGTGGGCGTGCAGTCGGAATCGGGCATGGACGTGTGGGCCGAGGTGCGAGACGACGGTCGGGGATTCGACCCGCGAGCGCAGATCCGCCGTTACGGCACGGCGGCCGTGATCGAGGAGGGGATGCGGCAGGTCGGAGGCTCGTCGTCGGTCCGGTCGGCCCCGGGACAGGGCACCACGGTGCTGCTGGGATGGCATCGGCGTCCGCCGGACGCCATCGACCGGTTCCAGCGAGCCCTCGGCGTCCTGCCCCTTTCGCCGGCCTCACTGGTGTCGGTCTTCCTGCTGCTGACGAGCATGCTGGGCTGGCTGCAGTTCGGGCACCCCCTCCCCATGCCGCAGGGCATTGCGCTGGCCGCCGTGATCGCCGTCCTCCTGGCCCTGGTCGCGTCCGAGGCGCCGGTGCCGTGGGGCTTCGTCCTGGTGGCCGCCGCATTGGGACCGGTGTTCGACCTGCTCGCCGTCTCGGGAGAGAGCTCGTCCGTCCTGGTCGGCGGATGGGGGCGTGGCGTCGTGGCCGCCTTCCTCGTCGTCCTGGCCGCGATCGGGCCGAAACGCGGATGGCTCGTCCTGCTGCCCGCACTGCTCGTCCTGTCCGCCGACCCGCTGTCGGGGCTGCTCACCGTCGGCACCCTGGCACTGCTGGGCGCTGCCGGCCTCGGAGCGCTCCTGCGTCGGGTCGGCGCGCGGCTCGATGCCGAGCAGCGGAGTCGTCAGCGGGCCGAGTCGACGATGCAGGCGGCCCGCGAGTCCGTGGAGCGCACGCGTCGCCAGTACGCCCCGCTGTCTGAATCGGGGGCTGTGGACCTGCTGGACGGCATCGCGAACGGCCGACTCGACCCAGCGGATCCGCAGATCCGAGCCCGCGCCGCTGAGGAGGAGGCCTTCATCCGGAATCTGATGCGGGTGCATCCCGACGATGACGCCGTGCAGGACCTCACCCAGCGCCTCGCCAGGAGGGCCCATGCCCGTCATGTGCGGCTCCGCGTCGACCTGCCGTGGGGGACCCCATCCTCCGCGTCGGTGCCGACGGCCGTCGAAGACGCCTTGGTCGCCGCGATCTCACTCGCCGTGCCGGGATCCGAGGCGCGTCTCGCCGTGCGGCCGCGGGGCGCCGGCGCGGCGATCTCTCTGGTGTGGGAGGTGCTCGCGGAGGACCAGGCGGTCGCGGCGGCCCTGCCCGTGCCGGGCGTGCGTGCCGACCCCTCCGATCCGTCGGATGGCACGATGATCCTCGAGGCCGTGATCTCGGCGGAGGCCGCCACGCTGGCAGGGGAGGGCTGATGAACGTCACTCGCCTGGCGATCGTCGACGACCACGAGCTGGTCCGCGAGGGGCTGAGGGCGCTGGTCGAACGGGAGTCGGCCGGTGCCATCGAGCCCAGCTACGTGGGGGACGACGTCGATGCGGCGCTCGCTGGCGCCCCCACCGTGGTCCTCCTCGACGTCAACCTCGGGCCCGGTCGGCCTGGCGTCGTCGAGAACGTGCGGCTCTGCGAGTCCGCGGACGTGCCCGTGCTGCTGATCAGCGCGTTCGACGAGCCGGATGCGATCAGGGCGGCCTTGGCCGCCGGCGCCCTCGGCTTCGTGCCCAAGCGGGTCGCGTTCACCGACCTGCAGGAGGCCGTGGCGACCGCGGCACGGGGTGAGCTCTACCTGTCCGTAGACCTCGCCGTCCTCCTGTCCGGTGCCGTGGACCGTCCCGATCTCAGTCCGCGGGAGCTCGAGGCCCTGCAGCTGTACGCCACCGGGCTGAAGATCACCGCGGTGGCCCACCGGATGGGCGTCTCGCCCTACACGGCCAAGGAGTACCTCGATCGGGTGCGGGCGAAGTACCAGCACGTGGGAAGGCCGGCGCGGACGCGGACGGAGCTGTATGTCGAGGCGAGCCGGGACGGGCTGCTCGAGGGCGACCCCAGTCGACCCGGTGCTGCCCCCCTGGGCTAGGCCGTTCCCGCGCTGGGATCGACGGCCACGACCAGCCGAACCTCGCGGACGGTCTGCTCCACGTCGTTCTCGTCCCAGTCGACGACGACGTCACGATAGGCCGAGTCCGGCCCCCACCCAGCCGACTGCAGGAAGCCGCGCCGGACGGCGTCATCCAGCGGGCACCAGACGTTGATCTCGGCCAGGCCATCCGCCTGCGCACACTCGACGGCGGCGTTCAGCAGCCGCGATCCGTGCCCGGAGCGCTGGTGGTCGGGATGGACCTCGAGGCTGGCCAGCTCACCACTGTTCCCATCGGCATCGGGGTCCTGGCTCGGTCCGACCGCTGCATACCCGAGGATCACTCCGTCGTCCACGGCCACGAGGACCCGATGTCGGGGAGTGGGCGGGTTGAGGATGCTGCTCGCCCGCGCCATGGCGAGGTCGCGGGGATCGAGCTGGGCCAGCAGGCTCGCGGGGAGGATCTCGGTGAAGCGCTGCTGCCACGACCGCACGTTGACCTCGGCCATGTCATCGACGTCGGAGGTGCGAGCGAGTCGTACTCCGGATTCCGGCATCCGCCCATTCTTGCCGACACCGGATCCGTCCGCCTCCGTGGATAGGGTGTCGGCGTGGCAGAAGCGGATGAGGTCACCTTCCGAAGCGACGTGACCGTCGAACGTGTCCGGGCGAGTGCGAGCGACGCCGACGTGATCTTCGCGGCGCGGGTGTCCACGGCGGGCGAGCAGACCCTCGAGGACCTCGACGCGGACCCGGAGCGGTCCAAGGGCCTGATCAACTACCTGATGCGCGAGCGGCACGGCAGCCCGTTCGAGCACAACTCGATGACCTTCTTCGTGCGGGCGCCCATCTTCGTGTGGCGTGAGCACATGCGGCACCGCATCGCGAGCTACAACGAGGAGTCCGGCCGCTATCGGCAACTGGAGCCCGTGTTCTACGTCCCTTCGCGCGATCGTGCCGTGGTGCAGGTCGGCAAGACCGGGGCGTACGAGTTCCTTCCCGGCAGCGACGAGCAGTACACGCTGATCGAGTCGGACATGAAGGAGGCGTGCCGCCAGTCGTACGCGGCGTACCTGCGGATGCTCGATGCCGGCATCGCCCGCGAGGTGGCGCGCATGGTGCTCCCCGTCTCGATCTACTCGAGCGCCTACGTCACCCTGAACGCGCGTTCGCTGATGAACTTCCTGTCGCTGCGCCGCAAGGCAGAGGGCAGCCACTTCCCGTCCTACCCCCAGCGGGAGATCGAGATGGTGGCCGAGCGCTACGAGGAGGAGTGGTCGCGGCTGATGCCGCTGACGCACGCGGCATTCGTCGCGAACGGCAGAGTCGCACCGTAACCGGGCAATAGCGGGGGCGATAGCCTGTCCCCATGCCTGGAGCCACTTCTGAGACGAGCCCGTTCGGCGTCATGCTCACGGCGATGGTGTCGCCCTTCCACGCCGACGGGTCTATCGACCTCGACGGCGCGCAGCGCCTGGCGGCCCACCTCGTCGACGACCTGAAGCACGACGGCCTCGTCATCAACGGCACCACCGGGGAGTCCGCCACCAAGACCGACGAAGAGGATCTCGCGGTGCTTCGGGCGGTGCTGGACGCGGTCGGCGACCGCGCCACGATCATCGCCGGCGTGGGCACCAACGACACCGCCCATTCGGTCGAGGCCGCCAAGGCGGCCGCCGAGGCGGGTGCGCACGCGGTGATGGCGGTGACGCCGTACTACAACCGTCCTCCCCAGGAGGGCCTCGTCCGGCACTTCACGGCTATTGCCGACGCGACGGACCTGCCGATGATCACGTACGACATCCCCAAGCGGACCGGCACGGCCATCGAGCTGGACACGCTCAAGCGCCTGGCCGAGCACCCTCGCATCGTGGCGAACAAGGACGCCAAGGGTGACCTCGACTTCGCCCAGTGGGCCATCCGGGAGACCGGGCTCGCGTGGTACTCCGGTGACGACATCCTGAACCTCCCGCTGCTGTCGATCGGCGCGGCCGGGATGATCTCGGTCGTCGGTCACCTCGTGGGCGATCGCCTCAAGGACATGGCCGAGGCGCTGTGGGCGGGTCGGCCCGCCGAGGCGGCGGCCATCAATGCGGCGCTGCTGCCCGTGTACACCGGCTGCTTCCGGACCCAGGGGGTCATCCTCACCAAGGCCGCCCTGGAGATGCAGGGCTGGCCGGCGGGTCCGGTCCGACTGCCCCTGGTGGATGCCACGCAGGCTCAGCGGGAGCAGCTGCGCATCGACCTCGCAGCCGGCGGCGTCAGCGGCTTCACCGCATGAGCCACGCCAAGCTGCCCGCTCCGTCGGCCCCGCCCGAGGGCGCCCTGCGGATCTTCGCCCTCGGCGGCCTCGGAGAGATCGGCCGCAACATGACCGTCTTCGAGTTCGACGGCCGTCTGCTCATCGTGGACTGCGGCGTGCTGTTCCCCGAGGAGAACCAGCCCGGCGTCGACCTGATCCTGCCCGACTTCGGGCCGATCCTCGATCGCCTGGACGACATCGAGGCCGTCGTCCTCACCCACGGTCATGAGGACCACATCGGAGCCCTGCCCTACCTGCTGCGGGAGCGGGGGGACATCCACGTCCTCGGCTCGCAGCTGACCCTCGCCTTCGTCGGCAACAAGCTGCGCGAGCACCGGCTGTCCCCGGAGGTGCAGGAGGTCGAGGACCGGGAGAAGGTGCAGCTCGGCCCCTTCGAGGTGGAGTTCCTCGCCGTCAACCACTCCATCCCCGATGCCATGGCCCTGGCCATCCGCACGCCCGCCGGCGTCGTCCTGCACACCGGTGACTTCAAGATGGACCAGCTCCCGCTCGACGGGCGGATCACCGACCTGAACTCCTTCGCCCGCCTCGGCGACGCGGGTGTCGACCTGCTGCTGGTGGACAGCACCAATGCCGAGGTGCCGGGCTTCGTGCCGAGCGAGGCCGACATCGTTCCGGTCCTCGATGCCGTCTTCCTGCGGGCGGAGGGGCGCATCATTGTCGCGTCGTTCGCTTCGCACGTGCATCGCATCCAGCAGATCATCGACATGGCGGAGCTGCACGGCCGCAAGGTCGCCTTCGTCGGCCGCTCCATGGTGCGCAACATGGGCACGGCGCGCGATCTCGGCTACCTGCGGATCCCCGGCGGGATGCTCGTGGCGGCCGACGACCTGCCGAGCCTGCCCGATGACGAGGCCGTGCTGATCTGCCCCGGCTCGCAGGGCGAGCCGATGGCCGTCCTGTCCCGGATCGCCAACCGCGACCACCCGATCAGCGTCGGCCCCGCCGACACGGTGATCCTGGCCAGTTCCCTGATCCCCGGCAACGAGAACGCCGTCAACCGGGTCATCAACGGGCTTGCGCGGCTTGGCGCGCACGTCGTGCACAAGGCGAACGCGCTGGTGCACGTGTCGGGGCACGCGGCGGCGGGGGAGCTGCGCTACGTCTACAACGTGGTCAAGCCGCGCAATGTGCTGCCCGTGCACGGCGAATGGCGTCACATGGTGGCCAACGCCGAGATCGCCCGCAGCGTCGGCGTGCCCGCGGATCGCGTCGTGCTCGCCGAGGACGGGACCGTGATGGACCTCGTCGACGGCAAGCTGTCCGTGGTCGGGTACCTGCCGGTGGGCTTCGTCTACGTGGACGGGGCCGGCATCGGCGATGTGACGGAGACCTCGCTCAAGGACCGCCGTGTCCTGGGCGAGGAGGGCTTCATCTCGGTCTTCGTTGCCGTCGACGTCGTCGACGAGCGCATCGTGGCCGGTCCGGAGATCCACGCGCGTGGCTTCGGCGCGGAGGAGGACCTCGTCGGCCCGCTGCGCGACGAGGTGGAGCGGGCGCTCAAGGCGGCCCTTGCGGACGGCCTGGACGACACGCACGAGTTGCAGCAGCGCATCCGCCGTGCGGTGGGCAAGTGGGTCAACACCACGCACCGGAGGCGTCCGATGATCGTCCCCGTCGTCGTCGAGGCCTGACCGCGAGTGCAGCGAGCCCCGCAGCCCACGAGTTGAACCGCTTCCCGGTTCAAATCTGCAGAAGAACCGCGATCCCGGGCCAATTCTGCGGAATTGGCCCGGGAAGCGGTTCAACTCGTCTGGGGGCGGCGTGGCGCGTGTGACTACCGTGGCTGGTGGGTTTTGGCCGCTACGCTCCAACCATGGCTTCCCGCACGTCTTCCCCCGCGCGGCCGTCCCGGCCCTCGTCACGCTCGTCGTCCCGCTCGAAGTCGCGGTCGTCGGCGTCGGGGTCCACGCAGCGACGCTCGTCGGGTCGTCCGGCACCCCGGTCCGCATCCCGGCCTCCGATGCGGCCCGGGCCGGTCGTGCGCCTGGTGACCGCCATCGGCCGGATGCTGCGCAGCATCTGGCTCGGCGCCGCCCACCTGCTGGGCGCGGTGGCCCGCGCCTTCGGCCGGGGAGCCCGTGACCTCGACCCCGCGCACCGACGCGACGGGCTGGGACTGGCTCTCGTCGTGGGGGCCGCGACCCTGATCGCCGCCACCTGGTTCGGCGTGGACGGCTGGTTCGTCGCGTGGCTCGACATGGTCGCCACGGCCCTCATCGGCGCCCTGGCCTGGCTGACACCCCTGATCCTGCTGGGGCTGGCCTGGCGCTTCCTTCGCCACCCCGACGACAACGCCACGACCGGGCGGCTCGTCATCGGCGCGAGCGCGCTGCTGATCGGGACGATCGGGATGTGGCACCTCGTGAACGGCGCAGCAACACCCAGCGACGGCGCCGAGGCGATGGCGGCCGGCGGAGGAGTGGTGGGCTGGATGGCCACCGCACCTGTCGTTGCGGCCGTGGGCCCGATCGTGACGGGCATCGCACTCTCCGTGCTGCTCGCGTTCGGCATCATGGTCCTGACCGCCACGTCCATCGCCTCCGTGCGAGCCGGGGCGACCCGTGCCGCACGCGGTGCCGTGGGCCTCGTGCGCCGCTCCCCGGGTGATCAGCCCAGAGGGAAGGATCGGAAGGCGGACGACGGCATGCCGTCCGACGACGATGAGCCACGCGATGAGGGCGGGCCCACCGCCGGCTTCCTCGACGAGGACCCGTTCGGCAGTCACGATGATGACCTGCAGCACACCACGGTGCTCGCCGACGAGGACCGGCCCGCCGCATGGCTCATGTCCGGTGTCACCCCCCGGGGGCACGACACCTCGGTGCACCTGACCGACCCGCACCTGACCGGACAGGGGGCCGCTGCGGTCGAGGGAGCCGAACCGGCTCCGGGGCACCCGGCCCGGCAGGAGACCGTGGTGGTGTCCGCCGATGCCGAGGCGACCCCGAAGCCGCGCCCTCGGCGCGCCGCCTACCGCCTGCCGAAGCGCGACCTGCTCAAGACCGGGCCGGCCCACCGCACGGCCACGAAGTCGAACGACAAGGTCGTGGCCGCCCTCACGGAGGTCCTCGAGCAGTTCAGCATCGACGCCGAGGTCACGGGCTTCATGCGCGGACCGACGGTCACGCGCTATGAGATCGAGCTCGGCCCGAGCGTCAAGGTCGAGCGGGTGACGGCGCTGTCGAAGAACATCGCCTACGCGGTGGCCAGCGCCGACGTGCGGATCCTCAGCCCGATTCCGGGCAAGAAGGCGATCGGCGTCGAGATCCCGAACAGCGACCGTGAGCTCGTCTCCCTCGGTGATGTTCTGCGCAGCAGCACCGCCACGACGGACCACCATCCGCTGGCGGCCGCCCTGGGCAAGGACGTCGAAGGCGGGTTCGTCGTCGCGAACCTCGCCCGGATGCCGCACCTGCTGGTCGCCGGAGCGACCGGCGCCGGCAAGTCGAGCTGCATCAACAGCCTCATCACGAGCATCCTCATGCGTGCCACGCCCGACGAGGTGCGCCTGATCCTGGTGGACCCGAAGCGCGTCGAGCTGTCGGCCTATGAGGGCGTGCCGCACCTGATCACGCCCATCATCACGAACCCGAAGAAGGCGGCCGACGCGCTCCAGTGGGTCGTCAAGGAGATGGACCGCCGGTACGACGACCTCGCCCACTTCGGTTTCCGCCACATCGACCAGTTCAACAAGGCCGTGCACGAGGGCAAGGTCAGGCCATTGCCCGGCAGCGAGCGCGTCGTCGAGCCGTACCCCTACCTGCTGGTGATCGTCGACGAGCTTGCCGACCTCATGATGGTGGCGCCGCGCGACGTCGAGGACGCCGTCGTGCGCATCACCCAGCTGGCCCGCGCCGCCGGCATCCATCTCGTACTCGCCACCCAGCGGCCCAGCGTTGACGTCGTGACCGGCCTGATCAAGGCCAACGTGCCCAGCCGCCTGGCCTTCGCCACGTCCAGCCTCGCCGACTCCCGGGTCATCCTCGACCAGGCCGGCGCCGAGAAGTTGGTCGGCCAGGGCGACGGTCTGTTCCTCCCCATGGGAGCCAACAAGCCGATGCGCATCCAGGGGGCATTCGTCTCCGAGGCCGAGATCCGAGCGGTCGTGGCGCACGCGAAGTCGCAGTCCGACGCCCAGTACCTCGACGAGGTGGTCGCCGCACCCACCAGCAGCAAGGAGATCGACGAGGACATCGGGGACGACCTCGACCTGCTGCTGCAAGCGGTCGAGCTCGTGGTGTCCACCCAGTTCGGATCCACCTCGATGCTGCAGCGCAAGCTGCGGGTCGGGTTCGCCAAGGCCGGCCGGCTCATGGATCTCATGGAGACGCGTGGCGTGGTGGGCCCGAGCGAGGGGTCCAAGGCACGTGAGGTCCTCGTCAAGCCCGATGAGCTCCCCGGGCTGCTGCTCACGCTCCGCGGAGAGGCCTGACGGCTGGAGGTTCGGCTGCGGCGGGACGAGGAGCGTCCTACGATGCTGGGGGCGGCACAATCGGACGGAGTTGCATGTCGACGGGACAGATGCTCAAGGCGGCTCGCGAGGCCTCCGGCATGACCCTGGACGAGCTGGCGCAGGCGACCAAGCTGCGCGCATCGATCCTCGCCGCCATGGAGGAGGACGACTTCAGTCATTGCGGGGGCACCGTGTACGCCCGTGGCCAGCTGAAGTCCATCGCGCCGGTGCTCGGGATCGACGTCGACGACCTGCTGGACTCCTTCGACGACGACCAGCGCCGCACCCGGTGACCCCCCGCCCTGCGTAGGCTGGGCACGTGGCCTCCTCCTCGGGACAGCGCGTCGCTGTCATCACGCTCGGCTGTGCCCGTAACGAGGTCGACTCGGAGGAGCTCGCGGGTCGGCTTGCCGCGGATGGCTGGGAGCTGGTGGAGGATCCCGATCAGGCCGACGCCGTCCTCGTGAACACGTGTGGCTTCGTCGACGTCGCCAAGAAGGACTCCATCGACGCCATCCTCGACGTCGCGGAGCTGAAGTCCGGCACTGCCGGCCCCGCCGTTGTGGCGGTCGGCTGCCTCGCCGAGCGGTACGGGAACGAGCTGGCGGCGTCCCTGCCCGAGGCGGATGCCGTCCTCGGCTTCGACGCCTACCCGCAGATCGGGGATCGCCTCGCGCGGGTCCTGGCCGGTGAGCATCTGGAGTCCCACACGCCGAAGGATCGACGGACCCTGCTCCCGATCACGCCCGTGGAGCGCTCGACGGCAGGGGTCAGCGTGCCGGGGCACGCGGCGACCGCGGATGTTCCGGGCTGGCAGCCGCCCGTGCTCCGTCAGCGTCTCGACGGTGGCCCGGTGGCGCCGGTGAAGCTTGCCTCGGGCTGCGATCGGCGCTGCAGCTTCTGCGCCATCCCGAGCTTCCGAGGCTCCTTCGTCTCGCGGCCGGCCGACGAGATCGTCGCGGAGGTCGCGTGGCTCGCAGAGCAGGGCGTCCGCGAGGCGGTCCTCGTCAGCGAGAACTCGACGTCGTACGGCAAGGATCTCGGGGACCTGCGGCTCCTCGAGCGCCTGCTCCCACGGCTGGGCGAGGAGACCGGGATCGCGCGGGTCCGTGTGGCGTACCTGCAGCCTGCGGAGGTCCGGCCGGAACTGGTGGCCGCCATCGCCCGTACGCCGGTGGTCGCGCCGTACTACGACCTGTCCTTCCAGCACGCCAGTCCCGACGTGCTGCGCCGCATGCGCCGCTTCGGCGGCACCCGGGAGTTCCTGGACCTGATCGCGCGCATCCGCGACCTCGACCCCGATGCCGGCATCCGCAGCAACGTCATCGTCGGCTTCCCGGGCGAGACCCGGGCCGAGTACGAGGAGCTGATGGACTTCCTGCAGGAGGCGCGGCTCGACGCCGTGGGCGTGTTCGGGTACAGCGACGAGGAGGGCACGGAGGCCGCGACCCGGCCGGACAAGGTCGACCCGGACGAGGTTCATGAACGCGTCGAGGAGGTGACCGCGCTCGTCGAGGAGGTCATGGCCCAGCGCGCCGAGGACCGCCTGGGCGACATCGTGGACGTGCTCGTGGAGGCGGTGGACTACGACGCCGACGAGTGGCCGCTGGCCGTGGGGCGCGCCGGTCACCAGGGGCCCGACGATGCGGCCGCCACGGTGCGCATCGAGAGGATCGAGATCGCCACAGGTGACCTGGTCCGGGTCCGCATCGTCGGCGTCGAGGGAGTGGATCTCCTCACCACCCCGGCTGAGCCGAGGCGATGAGGCCGGCCATCCCGGATCGGGCTGGTGACCCGGTCAGTGACGCGCCGGTGCTGAACCTGCCCAATGCGCTGACCGCCCTCCGCGTCGCCTGCGTTCCCCTTCTCGTGGTCCTCCTGTGGATGGACGATGGGACCCTGGGACCGGCACGGGACGCGGCTGCCATCGTCTTCGTCCTGGCCTCGATCACCGACTTCGTCGACGGGGCGATCGCCCGCCGCTACGGCCTGGTGACGACCTTCGGCAAGGTTGCGGACCCCATCGCCGACAAGGCGTTGACCGGCGTGGCCCTCATCGGGCTCTCCGCACTCGGGGAGCTGCCCTGGTGGGTCACCGTGCTCATCCTCATCCGGGAGGTCGGGGTCACGATGCTCCGGTTCTGGGTCATCGAGCACGGGGTGATCCCGGCCAGCCGCGGGGGCAAGGCCAAGACGCTGGCGCAGACGGTCGCCATCACGATGTACCTCGCCGACATCCCGCTCGACTGGTGGCCCGAGGCACGGGCCGTGGCCATGGGGGTGGCCGTCGTGCTCACGGTGGTGACGGGAATCGACTACGTGGTCCGGGCGGTGCGCCTGCGACAGGTGGCGCGTGGTGCCGCGGCGACGGGGCTGACCGGTGGCTGAGCCGTCGGACGTGGTGGCCGCACTGCTGGCGCGGGGCCTCAGCGTGGGCACCGGGGAATCGCTCACTGCGGGCCTGGTCGCAGCCACTCTGGCGGACGTGCCCGGCTGCTCGGCCGTCCTCCGGGGCGGGTTGGTGGCCTATCAGCCGGAGGTGAAGCAGGCACTTCTGGGCGTCAGCGACGAGGACCTGGGGGCAGGCCTGGTGAGCGAGCCGGTGGCCCGGGCACTCGCGGAGGGGGCCCGGCGCGTTCTGAACGCCGACATCGGCGTCGGCACGACCGGGGTGGCCGGGCCCGAACCGCACGACGGGGCACCCGTGGGCGCCGTGTGGATCGCCGCGGCCTCGGGGCACCGGGTGATCGCCCGGCGCCTCGCCCTCGCGGGCAGCCGGGAGGGGATCCGACGTCAGACCGTGCAGGCATGCTGGTCCTTGGTCCTCGAGTTGCTGGGGGAACCAGAACCCGCAGAATCGGGTCAGAGGGAATAGGCACCGGAAGTCCGGTGTTGGAGGAGGTACCCTTGGGCACCTCCGAGGGGTTGTTCGTCGGCACCGAGCGAGGACGGGAGGCACCGTGATCGTTCTACGGCAGGTCATCGGTGACGAGCTGCGTCGTCGCCGCCAGGACCAGGGCCGCACGCTGCGCGACGTCTCCGGCGCGGCATCGGTGTCGCTGGGCTACCTCTCCGAGATCGAGCGGGGGCAGAAGGAGGCATCCAGCGAGTTGCTGGCGGCCATCTGCGGCGCGCTCGAGGTCTCCCTCTCGGACGTGCTGGCCTCCGTGAGCACCCAGGTCGCCGAGGCCGAGTCCTCGGACCACTCGCTGGCCCCGGTCTAGTCACCTCGGCGCTACGCGTTCCCGCCCTGGCAGGTCGGGCACCACACCGCCAGCCGCCGCCATTCGCCTCGCTCCTGGCTCATCAGGATGCTTCCGCAGCGGTAGCACGGGCGGCCGGCGCGGCCATGGACGTACAGCGGGCGACGCGGGTCTCCGGTGGTGTTCGCCGATGTGCCCTGTGCCCCTCGCTGCAGGTGGGTGCGTCCCGCCTCGACCACGCTGGCGAGGTCCGGCACCTGGCCCACCGGGGTCCCGGGCAGCACGCCGCTGAGGAACAGCGCCTCGCACGCGTAGATCGTGCCGAACCCCGCGAGGTTGCGCTGGTCGAGCAGGGCCTCGAAGACCGGACGGTCCGGATCGCTCAGGAGACGGTCGAGAGCCTCAGAGGGGCGCCAGTCCGGTGCGAGCAGGTCCGGACCGAGATGCCCGAGCAGCCGGGACTCGTCGCGGGTGGCCACCACCGCGACCTCCGCGAGCCGGTAGCCGACCGCCACCGCGTCCTCGGTGCCGAGAATCGCCCGGATCTGGTGGATCGGCCCGGGCCAGCGCTGGTTCGGGCCGAAGACCCGCCACGAGCCCTCCATCCGGAAGTGCGTGCGAAGGGTACGGGCGTCGTCGAAGCGGATGAGGAGGTGCTTTCCGTAGCTGCCCACGTCCAGGACCGTGCTGCCCACGAACGTCGTCGTCGCCCACCGGGGGACGCGCAGGTCGGTGCGGGTGACCCGACCGCCCCCCAGCGCGGCTCCGAGACGGCGCGCCGCGCGCGCCACGGCATCCCCCTCCGGCATCGCTACCCGGCCCGCAGTCGCAGCCCGCGCGGGGTCGGCAGCAGCCCGGGCAGCTGGGCAAGGGAGGTGGCCTCCAGCGCTGGAGCGCCGTTCACGCGCTGGATCACGACGCGGTCCAGGCCGAGGCGGCCAGCGTTTCGGCTGAGCGCCTCCGTGGCCGCGCCCAGGATGTCGGGCTCGCTCTCCCACACCAGGAGGGAGCGCCCGCCCTTCTCGAGGTACAGGCACGGCGCGCCCCCTGCCAGGACGACGAACGCGCCGGCCTTGCGGCCCGGACGGTGGGATCCCACCTCGGACGGCAGGTCCGGCCACGGCAGTGCGGCACCGTACGGCTGCGCGGGATCCGTCGCCGCCAGCACCACGCACCCCTGCGGCGCGGCATCGTGGTGCCGTCGCACGACGCGCACCCGGTCGACGGCCGCGGGCAGGGCGAACTGGGAGGCGCCCAGGCCCTCGACGGCATAGGTGCGCTGGCAGCGGCCGACGTCCTCGAAGGCGGTGAGCACGCGGGCGAGTGCCGCGAAGCCGCCGTCGACCCGCTCGCCGACCACGCTGCCCCGCGTGATGATCCCGTACCGCTCGAGCAGCGCCTGCCCGACGGCCGTGGCCCGGCCGGTGGCGTCCTCGGGCACCGGAGGCAGCAGCGCCCACCGGCCCGCGGCAGCGGGCGGTCCGGAGCGCGAGGGCAGGCTCACCCGGCCGCGGCGGGTGCCTGCGTGGCGTCGTGGAGGCCGCCCCGACAGCCGCGCCCGAAGCGCGGACCAGCCGTCGTTGGTGACGTGGCCGGACCACACCAGCGCCCACAGGGCCTCGACGAGTTCGGCGTCTGTGCGCAGCGGCACATCGGCCTGCCCGACGCCGACGCGATCGGCGAGATCGCGGAAGAACTGGGCGCCCCCGGTGCGCAGAGCCTCGAGCACCAGGCGGCCCTCATCGCCGACGGCCGAGTCGTCGGGCTTCGGACGCAGGTAGTCGGCGCGGTCCACCGGTGCGAGGGCGAGCACCCCGTCCGTGCCGGGCAGCGGTGAGACCCCCCACCAGACCACATCGCCGGAGGCCAGCAGCTGGTCGAACGAGCCGTCCTCGAATCCGTCCACGCGGACCGGGAGGACCGACTGCAGCCAGGTGCTCGCCGGGAGCGCGGCGCCGGCCAACTGGTCGACCACCTCGAAGCAGCCGTCGACCCCGCGCAGCTCCGGACGCGCGCCGCTGGCGGCCACATGCTGCCAGGCGGGCAGGAAGGCGCCGAAGTCCTGCTGGGGCACCGGCTCGATCTGGTGCCGCAGGCGGGCCACGGACCGTCGGCGGATCCGGCGCAGCACGTCGGCGTCGCAGTACTCCGACCCGGTGCCGTCGGGGCGGAACTCGCCCTGCACGACCCGCTTGCCGGCGACCAGGCGGCCCAGGACCTCGGCGACGACAGCCACCGGCAGCCCGAGGGCGGACGCGGCATCCTCGACGCGGAAGGGGCCGTGGGTGCGCGCGAAGCGCCCGACGACGTCGCCGAGCGGGTCATCGACGACGGCGAGGTGGGCCTCCGGCAGCCCGACCGGCAGGGGGACGCCGAGGGCATCGCGCAGCCGTCCGGCATCCTCGATGGCCGCCGTCGCCTCCCCGCCCGGGAGCCTGATCACGATGGCCCGCCGCGCACCGACGAGCCCGGCCAGCCAGGCGGGCGAGACCCCGCGGGCCTCGGCTGCCTCCTCGGTGAGGGGGCCAAGGAGGCGGAGGAGGTCGGCTGCCTCCTCGAGGGATCGGGCGGCGGTGGCGGGGGTGAGCCTCTGCAGCTCGGCCTCGACCTCGTCGATGGCCTGCGGGTCGAGCAGGTCGCGCAGCTCCGGCGTGCCGAGGAGTTCGGCCAGCAGGGCCGGATCCACGGTGAGGGCCTGGGCCCGGCGCTCGGCCAGCGGGGAGTCGCCCTCGTAGAGGAAGGAGGCCACATACCCGAAGAGCAGTGACTGTGCGAACGGCGACGGGGTGGCCGAGGCGGCCTCGTGGACCCGGATCGCCCCGCTCTGGATGCCGGCCAGCACCTCCCGCAGCGCGGGCACGTCGTAGACATCCTGCAGGCACTCGCGGAGGGTCTCCAGGACGATGGGGAAGCTGCCGGAGTCGGCCGCCACCCCCAGGAGCTGCGCCGATCGCTGGCGCTGCTGCCACAGCGGAGTGCGGCGATCCGGGCGTCGTCGGGGCAGGAGCAGTGCCCGTGCGGCACACTCGCGGAACCGCGCCGCGAAGAGGGCCGAGCCGCCCACCTCCGCGGTGACCTCGGCCTCGACCTCATCGGGGTGGGCGGCGATCAGGTCGATGACAGCCCGCGCCACCTCCTCGTCGTCGCTGTCCGGGAGCCGCAGGACGATCCCGTCGTCCGCGTGCATCACCTGGGCATCGACGCCCAGTGCGTCCCGCAGGCGCGCCCCCAGCACCAGCGCCCACGGGGCATGGACCTGCGCGCCGAAGGGCGTGTGCACCACGACCCGCCAGTCGCCGAGCTCGTCCCGGAACCGCTCGACGACGACGGTGGTGTCGCTGGGCACGAGCCCGGTGGCCGCGCGCTGCTCGTCGACGTAGCGGAGGAGCTTGTCGACCGCCCGCTCGTCGAGACCGAGGTCGCGCAGGCGCGCCGCACCGTCCTTCGCCGTCGCGAGCCCGCGGACGAACGAGCCGACGGCGCGGCCGAGCTCGGCGGGCCGGCCCAGGGCATCGCCGTGCCAGAACGGCAGGCGGCCGGCATGCCCGGGGGCCGGGGTCACGAGCACGCGGTCGTGGGTGATGTCTTCGATGCGCCACGACGAGGCACCGAGGGCGATGACGTCGCCGACGCGCGACTCGTAGACCATCTCCTCGTCGAGCTCGCCGACGCGTGCCCCGGGGCCTTCCGCTCCGACGAGGAACACCCCGAACAGCCCGCGGTCGGGGATGGTGCCCCCGCTGGTGACGGCGAGGCGCTGGGCACCGGGGCGCCCGGTCAGCAGGTCGGCGTCCCGATCCCAGACCAGCCGGGGCCGCAGCTCGGCGAACTCATCCGAGGGGTACCGGCCCGAGAGCATGTCGAGGACCGAGTCGAGGATGGACTCGGAGAGCTCGGTGAACGGCGCCGCCCGTGTCACGACGGCACGGAGGTCGCGGACGGTCCAGTCGTCCATCGCCACCATGGCCACGATCTGCTGAGCCAGCACGTCGAGCGGGGACCGGGGGATGCGCAGGTGCTCGATGTCACCCTCGCGCATGCGCTGCGTGACGACGGCCGAGGTCAGGAGGTCGCCGCGGTACTTCGGGAACAGCACGCCCTTGCTCACCGCGCCCACCTGGTGACCGGCCCGGCCGACCCGCTGCAGCCCGCTGGCCACGCTGGGCGGGGTCTCGACCTGGACGACGAGGTCGATCGCCCCCATGTCGATCCCGAGCTCGAGGCTGCTGGTCGCCACGACCGCGGGCAGTCGTCCGGACTTGAGATCCTCCTCGATGAGTGCCCGCTGCTCCCGGCTCACCGACCCGTGGTGCGCCCGGGCGATCGGCTGGGGCTCGCGCAGCCCGTCCGCGGCGGCGCGTTCTGCGGCAATCTCGTTGATGCGGGCCGTGATGCGCTCGGCCAGGCGCCGACTGTTCGCGAACACCAGCGTCGCGCGGTGCTGTGCGATGAGGTCGACGAGCTGGTCGTCGATATGCGGCCAGATGGACGATCGCGCCACGGGGTCGTCCGAAGAGGCCGAGTCGCCTGGGGCGGCCATGTCCTCCACGGGCACCCGGATCTGCAGGTCCCAGGCCTTGGCCGTCGGTGGAGCGACGACGGTCGCCGGATGCGACGGACGCAGGTATCGCGCCACCTCCTCCACGGGGCGCACCGTGGCCGACAGGCCGATCCGCTGGGCGGGCACCTCGCGCAGCTCGTCGAGCCGCTCCAGGGAGAGCGCAAGATGGGCACCGCGCTTGGTCCCGGCCACGGCGTGGACCTCGTCGATGATCACGGTGTCGACCTGGCGCAGGGTCTCGCGGGCCTGCGAGGTCAGCAGCAGGAACAAGGACTCGGGTGTCGTGATGAGGATGTCCGGTGGTCGCCGGGCCATCCGGGAGCGTTCGGCCGCGGGGGTGTCGCCCGTGCGGATCCCGACGGTTACCTCGCTGACCGATGAGCCCGCACGGGCCGCCTCCCGCTGGATGCCCACCAGGGGGCTGCGGAGGTTGCGCTCCACGTCCATCGCGAGCGCCTTCAGGGGCGAGACGTAGAGGACCCGGCAGCGCCCCCCCGGGTCCTCCGGCGGGGGTTCGTGGAGCAGTCGATCGAGGGCCTGCAGGAAGGCCGCCAGGGTCTTGCCGCTGCCGGTCGGGGCGACGACGAGCGTGTCCTGACCGCTGGCGATGGCCGACCAGGCACCGGC
Organism: Actinomycetales bacterium; assembly: GCA_016125355.1. Lineage (GTDB taxonomy): Bacteria > Actinomycetota > Actinomycetes > S36-B12 > S36-B12 > UBA10649. The sequence goes on from WGLX01000015.1 coordinate 26,316, forward strand.
CTGAGCCGGTGTAGGGGCGGGGAACGCGCTGCGGAACCACTCCTGCGTGATCGGATGCAGCGCATCCATGCCCGGCTCGCTGCCGTCCATCAGGGGGTCCACCACGTGGCGGCGACGGTGGCCAGGACGAGCAGCAGGAAGCCCACGAGCTCGATCATGCCGATTCGGCCGGGCCGCAGGGACGGGTCGGCCAGGACGAGGGAGCGCACCGCGAACCACGCGAAGGGGAGCAGCAGGAGCAGGCCGGCGGGCAGGCCCCACCACGCGGCCAGTGCCACGGCGGCGGCGGCGCTGAGGAGCGCGACGACGCGGGAGGCCGTGGCGTAGCGCGGATCGCTGCGCTCGCGGATGAGCGACTTCACGTGCATCGTCGAGCCGGTGAGCAGGAGCGCCACCGCCAGCGTCACGATCCAGACCGTGGAGGGGATCGCCGATGCCCCGCCCGAGGCGCCGACGAGCCACGTGATCGGCACCATCGCGCTGCACTCCGCGACGAACACGATGTCGTTGACCAGCGAGCGGTCGTCGCGACGGCGGGCGAAGGCCATATTGATGGCGAACGCGACCAGGTAGCCGAGCACGGCCCAGGCCAGCCATGGGTCGACGACCAGCAGCGGCAGTCCGGCGGCCACCACGGGGGCCGACCAGATCAGCAGCGGGGGCACGAACCTCGCCCGGTCCGGGCGGCGCGCACGGCGCTCGCGGACGATGGCGAGCACGAAGTAGGACGCGGGGTAGGCGGCCACCCAGGCCACGGCGAGGAGGAGCAGGGCGGGCTGCCAGGGGGTCAGGGGAAGCGCTGACGCGATCGGGAGCCCGAGGAACGCCCACGCGCCGTGCTGAGGCGGCACAGGGCTGACCCGCCTCCGGGAGCGGGCCGCGCGGTTCGAGTCGGGCGTGGTCACGGGTCGATTGTGTCCGATGGGGCAGACTGTGCCACCGTGCGGCTGACGGACTTCTGGGAGCGGATGGAGCTGGTGCTCGGTCCGACGTACGCGCACTCGTGGGCGCACGACGTCGTGCTCCCGCCCCTGGGCCGCACCGTGGAGCAGGCGATCGCGGACGGGGTGGAGACCAAGGAGATCTGGCGCGCGGTCTGCGCCACCACCGACGTGCCCGGGACGCTCGCATGAGCGACCTGCAGTTCGTCACCGTGGTCACCTACGGACGCACCGGCAGCACGGTGATCCAGGCGGCGCTCAACGCGCTGCCGGGCGTCCTCGTCCGCGGCGAGAACTACGCGGCCTTCCGGGGGCTGCAGGCGTATGTGCAATCGGTCGCGGAGACCGCCGACCGGCATCACTCCGGCCGGCCCGGTCATCCGTGGTTCGGGTCCGCCAAGCTCGATCCCGCCGAGGTGGTGGCCGACCTCCGCCGCCACGTGGTCACGACCGTCCTGCGGCCGCGCCCGGCCACGCGCTGGCTGGGCTTCAAGGAGATCCGCTACGAGCCGGGTCACTTCGCGTCGTACGACCTGCTGCTGTCCTACCTGCTGTTCCTGGACACGCTCCTGCCGGGGCTGCGCTACATCGTGAACGTCCGGGACCCCGAGTCCGCCGCCCGCAGCGGCTGGTGGCCCGACCATGGTGACCCCGTCGCTGCGCTCACCCAGACGCGGGACTGGCTGGTGGACGCCGTGGCGGACGTCACCGCGATCAAGGGACCCGAGCGGGCCGTGCTCCTCGACTACGACGCGTGGACCGGGCGCCCCGAGGTCCTGAGCGATGCCTTCGCATCGCTCGGACTGCCGCGCGACGACGCTGCCGTGCGGGCCGTCGTGGGGGAGCGGCTGACCCACGGACCGACGGCCGGCACCAGCGATCCTGAGAGGGGAGTCGAATGACCGTGACCGTGGACGCGCCGGACGTCGCGGCGGTCCAGCGCCGCGCCGTGGCCACGCTGTCGAGCGGCCAGGTGTTCAGCGGGATTGCGATCGCGGGGTCCATTCCCGCGGGCTCGCTGATCGCCGCGTCGATCGCCGACAGCGAAGCGGTCGCGGGCCTCGCGCAGACGGCCGGCGTCGTCGGGGCGGCCGTGCTGGCGCTCCCGCTGGCACGGATCGCCCTCAGCCGGGGTCGCCGTGCTGCCCTGGCCACCGGCTACGGCATCGGAGCCGTGGGCGCCGTCATCGTCGTTGTCGCTGCGGTCACCCGGTCGCTTCCTCTGATCCTCGTCGGCTGCTTCGCGGTCGGCGTGGCCAGTGCCTCCGGCTACCAGGCCCGCTATGCCGCGACCGACCTGGCGACCGAGCACCATCGCGCCCGTGCCCTGTCATGGGTGGTCTGGGCCGGCACGGTCGGGGCCGTGGCGGGGCCGAACCTCCTGAACGCCTCCGGCAACCTCGGGCTGGCCCTGGGGCTGCCGCAGCTGTCCGGGCCCTATGTGGTCGCCGCCGGGTGTCTCACCGTGACCGTGGCCCTGCTGCTCGTCCTCCTGAGGCCAGACCCGTACCTGACCGCCCTCGCGCACCGGGCCTCGCGAGGCGAGCCCTCGCACCGGCCCCGCCTCCGCGACGGCATCGAGCACCTGAGGGGCCGCCCGCGCGCGGTCCTCGGCATCGGCGCGATCGCGGTCGGGCACGTCGTCATGGTCATGGTGATGGTCATGACGCCCGTGCACATGGCCCATGTGGACGTCACCCTCCAGCTCATCGGCTTGGTGATCAGCGTCCACGTGGCGGGCATGTACGCCCTGTCGCCGGTCGTCGGCTGGGCCGTCGACCGGTTCGGCCGCCTGCAGGTCGTCGTCGGGGGCATCGGCATCCTCGCGGCCGCATGCGTCATCGCCGGCCTCGCACCGGGAGACAACGTGCCGATGCTCGGCGTCGGGCTGTTCCTCCTGGGACTGGGCTGGTCGTGCACCCTGATCGCCGGGTCGACGATCGTCACCGACGAGGTCGAGGCGACCGAGCGCCCGGCGGTCCAGGGCCTGTCCGACCTCGTGATGAACGCGGCCGGGGCGCTCGGCGGCATCGTCGCCGGCATCGTGGTCTTCGCGTCGTCCTATGCGGTCCTCAACGCGGTGGCCCTCATCCCACTGGTCGGTCTCGGCATCGCCGTGTCGCTCCCGGCGTGTCGCTCGCATTCGAACACCCGTTCGATATAGGTTCAGGTCATCCTCGAACGGGGTCAGCCGGCCACAGCCCGGCGGGCACCGTGGCCGATGTCAGACCCGGCGCCTAGCGTCCGGATCAGTCCTCAGTCGAGGGCCACAAGCGAACACCGCCGGCAGGAGACCCCGCCAGCGCACGTCAGTACGAAGGAGACGCACATGGCCAGCGCCGCCAACGACCGCGAGAAGGCCCTCGATGCCGCCCTCGCCCAGATCGAGCGCCAGTTCGGCAAGGGCTCGGTCATGCGCCTCGGCGACGAGGGCCGGGCCCCCGTCGAGGTGATCCCCACCGGGTCGATCGCCCTCGACATCGCGCTCGGGATCGGCGGGCTGCCGCGCGGCCGCATCGTGGAGATCTACGGACCGGAGTCGTCCGGCAAGACCACGGTTGCGCTGCACGCCATTGCGCAGGTGCAGGCGCGCGGCGGGCTCGCCGCGTTCATCGACGCCGAGCACGCCCTCGATCCGGACTACGCCGCCAAGCTCGGTGTCGACCTCGACAACCTCTACGTCTCGCAGCCGGACACCGGCGAGCAGGCCCTCGAGATCTGCGACACCCTGGTGCGCTCCGGTGCCATCGACCTCGTCGTGATCGACTCGGTGGCCGCCCTGGTGCCGCGCGCCGAGATCGAGGGCGAGATGGGCGACTCGCACGTGGGCCTGCAGGCCCGACTGATGAGCCAGGCACTCCGCAAGATGGCGGGTGCACTGAGCCAGACGAACACGACCGCGATCTTCATCAACCAGCTGCGCGAGAAGATCGGCGTGATGTTCGGATCGCCCGAGACCACCACCGGTGGCAAGGCGCTGAAGTTCTACGCATCGGTCCGCCTCGACGTGCGTCGCATCGAGACCCTGAAGGGCGGCACCGAGGCGGTCGGCAACCGCACCCGGGTCAAGGTGGTCAAGAACAAGGTCGCCCCGCCATTCAAGCAGGCCGAGTTCGACATCCTCTACGGCGAGGGCATCTCCCGCGAGGGCTCCCTGATCGACATCGGCGTCGATTCCGGCATCGTCCGCAAGTCGGGCGCCTGGTACACCTACGACGGCGACCAGCTCGGTCAGGGCAAGGAGAACGCGCGCACCTTCCTCAAGGACAATCCCGACCTGGCTGACGAGATCGAGAAGAAGGTCAAGGAGACCCTGGGCATCGGGCCGCGGGTCGATGCGCCGGCCGATGCGGCGGGGGACACCGCGCCGATGCCCATCGATGACTAGCAGATAACGGCGAGCCGCTCGCGACGGAGGCGAACGACAGGTGCGCCCGACGGAGCCGACCCCGGGGTCGCCCGCAGACCAGCAACCCGAGGCCGATCCCGAGCAGGTCGCGCGGACGGTGCTGCTCCGCAGGCTCACGGCTGCTCCGCGGACCCGTCAGGATCTCCGCGACGACCTGCTGCGACGGAACATCCCCGAGGACGTGGCCGATCGGGTGCTCGATCGGTTCACCGACGTCGGGCTGATCGACGATGCGGAGTACGCCCGGATGTGGGTGGAGTCGCGGCAGCGGTCGCGCGGCGTGGCCTCCCGGGTGCTCCGACAGGAGCTGCGGCGCAAGGGGGTCGCTGACGACGAGGCCGAGGCGGCGCTGGCCGGTATCGATCCCGAGCAGGAGCGGGCTCGCGCCCGCGAGCTGGCGGAGGCGAAACTGCGGTCGATGTCCCGCTTCGCGCCCGAGGTCCGCGTGCGCCGCCTCACCTCGATGCTCTACCGGCGGGGCTATTCCGGGGAGGTCGCTCGTTCCGTGGTGCGCGAGGTGATCGACGACCTGCCGGACGACCTGTCGGACGGCCTTCAGGACGAGGTTCAGGACCAGGGTCCGGACGATCGCCGGTAGGGCATCCCGACCTCTACGCTGTGCGGATGGCTGAGCCCTCCCGGGTCCCTGGGCCGAGCGCGAGCGTCGTAGCCGGCATCGCGCTGGTTCTCTGGGCCGGGTTCGCGGGGCTGACCTGGGTGGTCTCGTCCGCGGATGCGGCCACCGGCGCGCTTGGGGCCAACGGCCTGCTCGTCTCCGACATCCGGCTGGCTGTTCGGCTGCATGAGATGGCTGTGGAGAACGCGTGGCTCGTGGGCCTTGGGCGCGTTCTCGATGTGCTGGGCAGCACGCCCTTCTGCGCTTCTCTGGTGGCCGCAGTAAGCGTGCTGCTGCTGGTCGGCGGGGCACTGAAGCGCCCATGGGATGTGTGGACCTACGCCCTGGCGGTCCTGCTGACCAGTGCCATCGGGGGCGGGCTCATCACCCCGTGGCTGAAGGCCGTGCTCGACCGCGAGCGGCCGCCCTGGAACGGGCTGTGGCTGACCGAGGAGTCGGCTTCCTTCCCCTCCGGGCACGCCCAGGCCGGGATCACCGTGTGGGTTGCGACCGGAATGGTGGTCCTCCTCGTGGGCGCCTTCGCCCGCGTGTGGTGGGTCGCGGCGCCCTTGATGGCCCTAGGGCTGTTGATCGGAGCGAGTCGGCCGATCGTCGGTGTGCACTGGCCCAGCGATGTGCTCGGCGGATGGCTCCTCGGGGGAGCATGGCTGGCCACCAGCCTGCTGGTCTGGCGGCCGTTGCTCAGACCGTCGACGGCTGGCGCAGCAGCGGCAGCACGATCGCGTCGATGATGTGCTCGAGCTCGTCCGCCGACGGAGCCCTGCCGGTCAGGACCAGCTGGTGCACGACCATCGCGGCCGGTACCTGCATGACGACCGGGTCAACCGGATGCACGGGGATCTCGCCGCGGGCCATCGCCCGGCTGAGCATGGCGGCGAGCTCGGCCTCCTTGTCGTGTCCGAAGCGGTTCTGGAACTCCGCGCTCAGGGCCGGGTCGTGTGCGCCCTCGCCGATGAGTTCGCGCAGCACGATGCCGAGGTCCCCGTCGAGGTGCTGCGCCAACGTGGCGAGGGCCGCCAGCAGGTCGCCGCGCAGCGAGCCGGTATCGGCGCCCGGGGACGGGAGGTTCTCCTCCATCGTGGTGATGAAGACGTCGAGGGCGAGGGCGCGGACGTTGGCCCACCGGCGGTACAGGGCGGACTTGCCGGTGCCGGCCCGGCGTGCGATCCGGTCCATGGAGGCGCCGCGCAGGCCGTTCTCGGCGATCTCCGCAAGGGCGGCCTCGAACACCGCCTCCCGCAGCACTTCGCCGCGTCGGCGGGTCACGGGGCATCGAGCGGACATGGCGTCAGGGTAACACTTTTGTGAACGGTTCCGTTCCTTGATTTGACAGTTAGGGGACGATAGCGTTCGCTATGGTCGTGGCGCGCCGCGCCCACCCGACGTGGAAGAAGGATTCATGCCCGGCCTGTCTGCTTGGGCGGTTCGCCGCCCGGTCATCGCCCTGATCTCGTACCTCGTGGCCCTGGCCGCGGTCATCTCGCTGGGAGTCTCCCTCGGCGGAACGCTGAACGACAAGTTCGAGCTGCCGGACACCGAGTCGAAGACCGCCACGGACCTGCTGGCGAGCAGTGGCACCGACACCAGCCGCCTGGACGGGGGCGCCACCATCGTGTGGTCGCCGGCCGACGGCCCGGCGGTCAGCGAGACCACGGCGGCCACCATGGTGCCGGTCCTCACCGAGATCTCCACCCTCGCGTCGGTCACCTGCGTCACGAACCCGTTCGACCCGCAGGGCCAGAACCTGGGGAGCGACTGCCCGACGGGCGGCGACCTCGATCCGAAGGCCATGCAGGCCCTCACGCCGGAGGAGCAGCAGACCCTCGCGGCGTCGTTCGCGCCGATCAGCCCGGACGGCCGCGTGGCCTACTCCACGATCAGCTTCGCGACGGACGCCGCGGGTGAGCTGAACGTCTCGACCGCCGACGCCAAGGCGATCATCGACGCCGTCAAGGCGGCCAACGGCGACGCCATTGCTGTCGGAGCCCAGGGTCAGGTCCTCGAGTTCGCCGGTCAGGAGCCGCCGAGCAGCGAGGGCATCGGCCTGATCGTGGCGATCATCATCCTGCTCATCGCCTTCGGCTCCATCGTGGCGGTCGGCCTGCCGATCGTGCCCGCGCTGCTGGGCCTGACGATGGGGCAGATGGGCGTGCTCCTGGTCGCCAACTTCATGGACGTGGCCACCTTCGCGCCGACGCTGGCGGCGATGATCGGCCTGGGCGTGGGCATCGACTACGGCCTGTTCGTGACCAACCGCTACCGTCAGGGGCTCCTGCACGGGCACGACCCGAAGACGGCGGCCCTGGAGGCGGTCAACACCGCCGGCCGCGCCGTGCTCTTCGCAGGCTCCACCGTCATCATCGCCCTGCTGGGGCTGTTCGTCCTGGGCATCTCGTTCTTCAACGGCCTCGCCCTCGCGGCCGGCGTGACGGTCTTCGCCGTCATGCTGGCGGCCCTGTGGTTCCTCCCGGCCCTGCTGAGCCTGCTCGGCAACAAGGCACTCGCCCTGCGGCTGCCGTGGGGCAAGAAGCCCGGGTCGATGGTCGGTCACCCGGAGGGACGTGGCTGGGCTCACTACGGCCGCATCCTCCAGCGGCGTCCGATCATCCCCGCGATCCTCGCGCTGGCCGTCGTGGTGGTGCTCGCCATCCCGATGTTCAGCCTCCGGCAGGGCTTCGCCGATGACTCCGGCAAGCCCGTCGGCTCGCCGGCCCGAATCGCGTACGACCTGCGCGCCGAGGGCTTCGGCCCGGGCATCAACGGCCCGTTCCTCGTCGTCGCGGATCTCAGTGGCGCCACCAGCCCGGATGCCTACGCGCAGATCGTGGCGGCCCTGAACAAGACCGAGGGCGTGGCGGGCACGTCGCCGAGCCTCGAGGTGCTGCCCATCCTCGGCAAGATGTCGCAGGCGGCGGCTCAGGCCGGTGGCGACGCCGCTGCCCAGGCCCCTCAGACGGTCCAGGCGATCGCCGTGTACCCGACGACCGCCCCGCAGGACGAGGCGACCACCGAGCTGCTCGACCGACTGCGCACCGAGACTGATCCGCAGATCGAGCAGGCAACCGGGGCGAGGCTGTATGTCGGCGGCACGCAGGCGATCACCTCGGACTTCACCTCGGTGCTGCAGAGTGCCCTGCCGCTGTTCCTGGCCATCGTCATCGGGCTCGGATTCCTGGCGCTCGTGCTGCTCTTCCACTCGATCGTCGTGCCGCTCACGGCAGCCATCACCAGCCTGCTGTCCTTCGCCGCAGCGATGGGCATCACGGTGGCGGTCTTCCAGTGGGGCTGGTTCAACAGCCTGCTCGGCGTCCCCGGGACAGGACCCATCTTCCCGTTCCTGCCGATCATGGTGTTCTCGATCCTGTTCGGCCTGTCGATGGACTACCAGGTGTTCCTCGTCACCCGCATGCAGGAGGAGTGGGACCGGACGAAGGACAACCGTGCCGCCGTCCGTCGTGGCCTGGCGGGCTCGGGCCGCGTGGTCGTGATCGCTGCCGCGATCATGTCGAGCGTCTTCCTCGCCTTCGTGCCCAGCACGAACGCGACGATCAAGCTGTTCGGCATCGCGCTGGCCTCGGCCGTCCTCATCGACGCGTTCATCGTCCGCCTGGTGCTGGTGCCCTCGCTGATGAGCATGCTGGGTCGGGCCAACTGGTGGCTCCCCGGCTGGCTGGATCGGATCCTGCCGCGCGTGCACATCGAGCCGGGCGAGGACGAGATCACCGACGACGAGCCGACGCCGGAACCCGCGCCTGTCGGCTGAGGGAGGAGCGGCGCACTAGCGTGTGCCCGTGACCATCTCGGCGGCCGCCTCGACGGATCCGAAGGCCCAGCGGCCGCCGCGCAGCGGCTGGGTGCTGTTCGCCCTTGTGGGCGGCGCGATCGTCGCCAACATCAACCTGTCGGTGGCGAATGTCGCGCTGCCGACCATCGGGGCGGACCTCGGGGCCTCCCAGGACGAGCTCACGCTGGTGGCCAATGCCTTCGCTCTCGGCTTGGCCAGCACCGTCCTGTACCTGGGCAGTATCGGCGACCGGTACGGCCGGAAGCTGCTGTTCGTGCTGGGGGCGGTGCTCACCGTGCCGACCGCACTGCTGTCGGCCTGGGCGTGGGACCCGCAGGTGCTCATCCTCGCGCGCTACCTCGGCGGGGTCGCGGCGGCACTGCTCTTCCCGACGACGCTGTCGCTGATCGGGGCGCTCTTCGAGGGTCGAGCCCGGGTCTCCGCCATCGCGCTGTGGTCGGGTCTCGGTGGGGGAGTGGCGGCGCTGGGGCCGGTGCTCGGCGGCTGGCTGCTCCAGTACTTCTGGTGGGGCTCCGTGTTCCTGATCACCCTCCCGCTGGTCGTTGTCGTCCTGGGAGTGGGGCTCTGGGTCCTGCCTTGGCACGCGCGCGAGGAGACCTTCCGGGTCGACCATCTGGGCGGGGTGCTCTCGGTGCTCGGCGTCGGCGGCCTCGTGCTCGTGATCGAGCACCTCGACACGGGCATCGACACCACGATGCTGGTGGCCTTGGGCGCGGTCGGGCTGACCCTCGCCGCCTTCTTCTGGCGACAGACCAGGGCCTCGCGCCCGCTCGTATCGCTGCCGCTGGCGAAGGCCCGCACCTTCTGGGTGGCCTACGTGGCCGGCGGCATCACCTTCGGCTCCCTTATCGGGGCCATGTTCATCGGACAGCAGTTCACCCAGAACGTGCTCGGCTACGACCCGCTGGTGGCGGCCGCCGTGGTCCTGCCGTCGGCCGTCTGCATGGCGCTCTTCGGGCAGCTGGCCGGCCGGATCATCCCCGCCCGGGGATCCCAGTTCACCTTCATGCTGGGCCTCGGCGCGGTCGCGGCCGCGTTCACCCTGATGCTCATCACATGGCGGGACGGCGTGTCGATCGGATGGATCCTGGCGTCCTACGCCTTCGTCGGCACGGGCGTCGGACTCGCCGCGACACCGGCCTCCCGCTCGCTGATGGGGTCCGTTCCCCCGAGCCGCGGCGGCATGGGCTCCGCGTTCCTGGACCTCACCCGTGACCTCGGCGGGGCCGTCATGCAGGCCATCATGGGAGCCCTGCTGGCGGCCGCCTACGCCTTCCAGATCCGCACGGACCTGTCGAACCTCCCCGCCAGCGAGGCGACGAAGGTCAGCGACCAGACGGCTCAGCAGCTGACGTCGTCCTACGAGGGCGCCGCCTCGGTCGCGTCGCGCTACGGCGAGCCGACCGCGTCGAAGATCATCGACGCCGCCTCCGTTGCCTTCACCGACGGCAAGTCGGCGGCGATGCTCGTCGCCCTGGTCATGACCCTCATCGGGATGGGCCTGGTCCTGTTCGTCTACCCGGGGCGGGGCAAGGAGGAGGCGTACTACGAGCGGGTGCAGTCGGGAGGGGTGGCGGCCTGATGTCGACCTTCGAGGGAGACGACCTCGTCCTCCACCTCGACCGACTCGACCTGCACACGGTGCTGCCGTCGGAGTTCGAGCTGCTGGCCGTCGACCGGGCGGACCCGCGGCTCTGGGCGGACCGCGGGTTCGCGAATCCGCTGGGGCATCTCGTCGATGATCCAGGCCCGCTGCCCTATCGGCTGCCGCGCATCGAGGCCGATCCGGCCGCCGCGCCCTACCTGCTGCGCATGGCCGTGCTGCGCCAGGAGGCGATCATCGTCGGCAGCTGCGGGTTCCACATGCTGCCGGACGACGACGGAATGATCGAGATCGGGCTCGGCGTCGTGGAGGCGTATCGCGGGCGCGGCCTTGCCCAGGAGATGCTGCACGGGATGTGGCGTTGGGTCATCGACCAGCCGGGGGTGCGGACGCTGCGGTACACCGTCAGCCCGGACAATGCGCCGTCGCAGGCGATCATCCGCAAGCTGGGGTTCGCGTACTGCGGCCAGCAGCAGGATGAGGTCGACGGACCCGAGGACATCTTCGAGATGAGCGCCGAGGAGTACCGGCGGCACTTCGTCCGGGGGTAGACACCGCCGGATATATCCGACCGTGAGCAGGCGACGTGCACCCGCGGCTCCCTACCGTCGAGGGATGAGCGCGAGACTGCTGGGGGGCGCACTCGCCCTCACCGTGTGCATGGCGATGATCCCGCTGGGTGCCACTTCTGCGAATGCTGCCGACGGGTCGGGGGACCCGCCGCGCGACCTGATCGTCCAGACCTACGGTTCCACGCCGCCGGAGTGGGCGCCCCAGGGCACCGTGATCGCGGCATCCGGCTTCGACCCCGCCTTCGACAGCTTCCCCTTCACGAACTACGGGCCGGTGTTCGGAGAGCAGAACGCGCTCCTCGGATACCCGGCGGGCCAGCGCCCTCTCGGCCTGACGGCGGCAGAGGTGCAGAAGCTCTTCGGGCCGGATGCGTGCACCACGATCCAGAACGGCACGTGCATCCTGAATCCGGCGGTGTCCATGTGGATGGCCTCCATCAACGCCGGAATGGCCGGGGGCCATTGCTTCGGGATCGCCGCGGTGGTTGCCGGGCTGTTCAACGGCGTCGTCTCACGTGCCGCTCTCACGCCGTCGTCGGTCAATGCCACGGTGGCCCTGAGCCCCGCGATGCAGCGGACCATCGCGCAGTGGTTCGCCACCCAGCAGTTCGTGCTCGCCGACGACGACCTGATGGCGGCCGACTTCCTGCCCCCGGACCAGCTCGTGAACCAACTGGTGCGGTTCCTCCCGTCCGGGCAGCTGCCCTACGTGCTCGCGCTGTTCTGGATAGAGGGCGGACGGCAGGCGGGCCACGGCATCACCCCGTATGCGGTGTACTCGCGTGGGCCTGATCTTGTCGACATCGCTGTCTACGACAACAACTATCCGTTGCAGGCCCGCGCGATCCACGTCGACCTGGCGGCCAACACCTGGGAGTACGAGGTGTTCGCGACCCCGGGCGAGCCGGCCACGATCGCCTCCGGTGACGCCGACTCCCTGAACCTTGGGCTGATCCCGCTGTCGCAGCTGACGGGTCGGCATGAGTGCGCGTTCTGCGCCCTGGCTCCGGAGGGTCGCAGCCTCCTCATGGTCTCCGGGGCCGCCGACGCGGACGTGGCGGGCAAGGCGTTCGACGTGCGGGTGCGCACCGCGGACGGGCAGCCCATGAGGGGTGTCCGTGAGCTGCCGCAACTCAGCCCGGACTCGACCTCGCGAAGCTTCTCCGTCCCGACGTCGGCCGACTACCGCGTCGAGATCGAGGCCCTCCAGCCGGGTACGACGGAGATCGCAGTGGCGTCGTATGCGCCGGGAGACGCCCTGACGGCCACCTTCACCGCGCGGAAGGGGGGCGTCGCCGACGTGTCCTTCCGTCAACTGGTCGACCGGGTGCAGATCTCGACCAATCCGAAGGCGGAAGCCGGGATGGTCTCCATGAACCGGGACCGCCGCACCATCGACTACTCCCTCATGATGTTCAGCGGGAGCAAGGCGTGGGCGAAGGCTGATACTCCCACTCCCGACCTCGTCGTGCGGGAGACCAAGGGCGCCGTGGTCGTGGACGTCACGGGCAACGGCGTGACCGAGGGTGCACTCCTGATCAGCAGGATCAGCCCGGCGACGGGGGTCACCGATGCCATCTCGTCCTTCGACAGGCCCCTGAGGCTTCGGCCGGGCGACTCGATCGTCATTGACACCGCGACGTGGCGCTCCCGAGAGGCACCCAGCGCGGTCGTCACGACGGCGAAGGGGACGACCACGAGGCTGAAGCTGATGACGGCCTCGCCGAATCAGAGGAGGCTGGTCGCCGAGCAGCCCTTCGGCGCCCTGGGGTGCGGATCGCCCTTCGGCTGCGGGCGGTAGGGGCGAACCCGCCCGGGGAAGTATCGTCGTCCCATGCGTGGACGACGATGGACGGCGGCATTGGCAGCAGCAGCAGCATTCCTGGTCGGTGCCGCACCCGCGGTGCCGGCGATGGCCGGTGACGTGGCGGCATGCTCGGGTCGGGACCTCGCCGGACGGGTGACCGGCACGGGCGAAGGCATGAGCCAGCCCGCGGTGTACATCACCGTCACGAACGTGTCGGGCAGCACCTGCATGGTCTCCGGCTACCCGAAGGTGCTGCGGATGGCCACCGGTAGTGGCCCGAAGCCGTTTTCCGTCACCGAGGACGCGGTCATGAACGCGACGCATCCGCGCCCGCACCGCATCGCGCTGGCACCGGGGCAGCGGGCATTCTTCGCTCTGGGTGCCGCCACGGCCTACAGCCTCCCGCCGGTGACCTTCCGGCGCGTCACCTTCGCCCCTGTCCCCGGAGCCACCCCGATGACCGTGCGGATCCAGCTGCCCGCGTCCCGGGATGCGGGCACGCCGTTCCCCATCGGGGTCACGGCGTATCAGCGCGGAGTGGGCAGGACGGATGGCTGAGGACTCCGAGTCGGGAGCCCTGCGCACGTATGAGGTGCGCACGTACGGCTGCCAGATGAACGTGCACGACTCCGAGCGGCTCTCCGGGCTGCTCGAGGACGCGGGCTACGTTGCCGCCCCCGACGGCATCCAGCCGGACGTCGTCGTTTTCAACACCTGCGCGGTGCGCGAGAACGCCGACAACCGGCTTTACGGCAACCTCGGCCACCTGCTTCCGGTCAAGGAGGCACATCCGGGCATGCAGATCGCGGTGGGGGGCTGCCTGGCGCAGAAGGACAGGGGCGACATCCTCGCGAGGGCGCCGTGGGTCGACGTGGTCTTCGGCACCCACAACATCGGCTCGCTGCCCGTGCTGCTGGAGCGATCGCGGATCGCGCAGGAGGCGCAGGTGGAGATCGCCGAGGCACTCGAGGTCTTCCCGTCGACCCTGCCCACCGTGCGGGACAGTGCCTACGCCGCCTGGGTATCGGTGAGTGTCGGCTGCAACAACACCTGCACGTTCTGCATCGTCCCCTCCCTGCGAGGCAAGGAGAAGGATCGGCGTCCCGGCGACATCCTCAGCGAGGTGCGTGCGCTGGTCGACGAGGGCGTCCTCGAGATCACGCTGCTCGGCCAGAACGTCAACGCCTACGGGTCGGAGTTCGGCGATCGCGAGGCGTTCTCAAGACTCCTGCGCGCCTGCGGTGAGATCGACGGCCTCGAGCGGGTCCGGTTCACGAGCCCGCATCCCCGTGACTTCACCGACGACGTGATCGCGGCGATGGCGGAGACGCCCAATGTCATGCCGCAGCTGCACATGCCTCTCCAGTCCGGCTCGGACTCCGTGCTGCAGCGCATGCGCCGGTCCTACCGTCAGGATCGCTATCTCGGGATCATCGAGCGGGTCCGGGACGCGATGCCCGAGGCTGCCATCACCACCGACATCATCGTGGGCTTTCCGGGCGAGACCGAGGAGGACTTCGAGGAGACGCTGCATGTCGTGCGCGAGGCCCGCTTTGCGAGCGCGTTCACCTTCCAGTACTCCAAGCGTCCCGGGACCCCCGCCGCCACCATGCCGGACCAGGTGCCCAAGGAGGTCGTCCAGGAGCGGTACGAGCGTCTGGTCGAGCTCGTCAACGACATCGCGTGGCAGGAGAACCGGCGTCTCGAGGGCCGTGTCCTCGAGGTGCTGGTCGCCGAGGGCGAGGGTCGCAAGGACGAGCAGACCGAGCGGCTGTCGGGCCGGGCGCCGGACAACCGGCTGGTCCACGTCGCGGTCGATCCGGAGGTCGGCGTCCCCCGACCGGGCGACATGGTGACGGCCGAGGTGACCTACGCGGCGCCGCATCACCTCGTGGCCGACCGGGTGCTGGGCATTCGGCGCACGGGCGCCGGCGATGCTGCTGAACGCGCCGTGCGGCAGGCCGAGGAGTCCGTGACGAGCGGCGTGCTCCTGGGCATGCCGGCTGTCCGTCCCTGACCACGAATGCGGCTCCTCGCCATCGTCGGCCCCACGGCGTCGGGCAAGTCGGATCTTGCCGTGGCCGTGGCGCGGGCCCTGGGCGGGCCTGCGGAGATCGTCGGCACGGATTCCATGCAGGTCTACCGCGGCATGGACATCGGCACGGCAACGCCGACCCGCGAGGAGCAGGGGGGCATCCCGCATCACATGCTCGACGTCTGGGACCCGGACCACGCCGTGACCGTGGCGGAGTTCCAGGAGCGGGCGCGTGCTGCGATCGACGGGGTGCTCGAGCGCGGGGCCGTGCCCATCGTCGTGGGCGGGAGCGGCCTGTACGTGTCGGCTGTCCTCGACGACCTTCGGTTCCCGGGCACCGACCCGGCGATCAGGGCGCGGCTCGAGGAGGAGCTCGACGCTGAGGGTGCCCCGGCCATGCACGACCGCCTCCGGGTGCTCGATCCCGCGGCCGCGGAGCAGATCCTGCCGAGCAACGGACGCCGCATCGTGCGGGCCCTGGAGGTCATCGAGCTCACGGGAGGCCCGTTCGCGGCCGCCCTGCCGGAGCCGCAGGAGGTGTACCCGACGGTGAGGATCGGCCTGGACGTGCCGCGGGACGTTATGGACGCGCGGATCGCGAGGCGGGTGGACGCCATGTGGGCGGCAGGTTTCGTGGACGAGGTCCGTTCGCTGGCGGACGGCGGCCTGGTGGGTACGCCCACGGCCTCCCGGGCACTGGGCTACCAGCAGGTGCTCGACTACCTCGACGGGCGGTGCACCGAGGCAGACGCGCGGCAGGCGACCATCGACGCGACGCGGAAGTTCGCGCGGCGGCAGCAGCGGTGGTTCCGACGGGATCCGCGCATCACCTGGCTGCCCGTCGATGCCGCCGATCTCGTGGCCGACGTCGTGAGCGCGTGGCGCGCGGCAACCCGATCCGCCTGACCCGTCCACCTGACCCGATCCGCCCTCGGATCCGGTGTTTTCCCGGAAGCGCCCACCCCCTCTTCCGGGCCATCGTGGAGCTGGAGGGAACGAGGGATCGAGGAGGGATCACGATGATGAGGAACGAGTACGAGACGACCTCGTCGGGCACCGATCGCAAGGGCGTCCTGCTCTTCGCGACCCATACTCCGACGACCGGGTATCCCTACGGAGACACGCGCACGACCGCGCATCCGGAGCAGCACGGCTGGCGCATCGCCATCCTCGGTGGTACCGCCCTGGCCGTGATCGCCGGTGTGTTCGGCGTCACCGCGTACCTGAGGGCCCAGGACACCACCTCGGTGAGGGCCACGCAGACGGCAAGCGTGATGGTGCCCGCGAGCGTCTATGCGCAGCAGGTCCCGTTCGCGGCCCGCGTCGAAGTGCCGCATGCGGCAGCAGGTCTGCTCGCCGCTGACACGGACGCTGCCCTGTCGGCCGCTCGCGCTCAGGTGCCGCAGAGCGTCTACGACGAGCAGGTGCCGTCCGTGCGCTGAGTGCGTCGCGCCGACCGCTTCAGTCGGCGACGCGCACGTAGTACTCAGTGCCGAGAAGCAGGGCCACCGCGGGCCGGGGGAGGCGCGTGAGCACCGCGAGGGTGCGGGTCGTGCCGTCCGCGGTGGCCTGCGACGCATGTGCACGCAGGGCCGACTCCTTGGCGGCGAGATAGGACCGCACGCCGACCCGATGGGTGATCTGCTTGCGGGGCGTCCACGCCGTGTCGAACTCCGCCGGGTCGAAGTCGTCCGGGGTGAGCCGAGCAGCTGCGGCGAGGTGAGCGGCGCGCGCGATCGGCTCCCGGGGGAGCGTGGCCTCGAACAGGTTCGGACGCTTCGCGCAGAGGGCCGTCGCTGTACGAACCGAGCGGTGCACCTGCAGGTGATCCGGGTGCCCGTAGCCGCCGGAGGGGTCGTAGCCGACCAGCACGTCGGCCCCGACGTCGTCGCACACCGCGGCGATGCGCCGACCCACCGTGAACCGGCCCTCGTGCGAGAAGCCGTCGGCCACCTCGCCCCGCAGTCCGGAATCGGGATAGCCGAGATGGACTGTTCGCTCGACACCCAGGGCCTTCGCCGACGCCGCCAGCTCCGCCCGCCGGCGAGCGCCGAGGTCATCCGTCAGCTCGCTGGCCGCGAGGCCGGCCTCGCCGTCGGTGGCCACGATGAGGACGACCCGATGCCCCTCCGCGGCGGCGCGCGCCATCGTGCCCGCGGTGAGCAGGGCCTCGTCGTCGGGATGTGCGTGGACGAACACCAGAGTGCGGGGCGTGCCGACCATGATGGGCATTGTGTCGTACCGTCGTCACCCGTGAGGATCGCCCACGTCACCGACTGCTACCTCCCGCGGACCGGCGGGATCGAGACCCAGGTGCGGGCGCTCGCGCTGCGGCAGGCCGAGTCGGGCGATGAGGTGCGCGTCATCACGGCGACGCCGGGGCACGAGGACGTGTTCTCCGGGGACGACGTCGTGGACGGCCTGCCTGTGCACCGCGTGGCCGCGCGACTGCCCTTCGAACTGCCCGTGCATCCGCGCACGCGTCGGGAGGTCGGCCTGCTGCTGGACCGTGAACCCGTCGACGTCGTGCACGTGCACGCCGGCGTCGTCTCTCCCTTCGCCTGGGGCGCGATCCGGGCCGCGGTGCAGCGGGGGCTGCCGGTCCTCGTGACGGTGCACAGCGTGTGGGGCTCGCTCGCCCGGCCCGGCTTCTCCGCCTCGGATGCCGTCGCCAAGTGGTCCGGGTGGGGGGTCACGCTGAGTGCCGTGAGCAGTGTGGCCGCCCAGAGGATCGAGGCGGCCGTTCCCGGAGCCGGCGAGGTGCTGGTGGTGCCGAACGGCATCGACCCGGCGCTGTGGCATGTCGAGCCGTCGATGGGGGAGTTCGGTGTCCTCCGCGTGGTCACGGTGATGCGCATGGCGCCTCGCAAGCGGACGCTTCCCTTGGTGCGAGTCCTGGCGGTCGTCCACAAGGCCCTGCAGCCGGGCACCCGGCTCCAGGCGGTGCTCGTGGGCGACGGGCCGGAGCGCCGGGGGGCGGAGCGATGGGTGCGCTCGCACGACCTGGCGGACGTCATCCGGTTCACCGGGCGCCTTGAGCGCGAGCAGATCCTCGAGGTCTTCGGCGCCTCGGACGTCTACGTCCAGCCCTCCGTCAAGGAGTCCTTCGGGCTCGCGGCCCTGGAGGCCCGGACGGCGGGACTGCCGGTCGTGGCGCGCTCGCAGACGGGGACCACCGAGTTCGTCCATGAGGGGGTCGAAGGCCTCCTGGCGGACACCGACGGCGGTCTCGCGAGTGCCCTGGTACGCCTGGGCCGCGATCCCGGCCTGCTGCACGACCTGAAGGTGCACAACCGCACCACCCCGCCGCTCCAGGCATGGCCGCACGTGCTCGAGATCGTGCGCGACGCCTACCGGGTTGCCGCTGCGCGGGCCGGGGGCCGGTGATCACTACCCTGTACGCATGGCGAGGCTGAATGAGATCCCGTTCGTCAAGGGACATGGCACGGGCAACGACTTCGTCATCATCCCGGACGTCGACGGCCACCTCGATCTGACACCGGAGCAGGTGCGCTGGCTGTGCGATCGCCGGCATGGCATCGGAGGCGATGGCGTGCTCCGCGTCGTCCGCACCGAGCACGTCCCGGGCTTCGAGGACTTCGCCCCGGTCGCGGAGTTCTTCATGGACTACCGCAATGGCGACGGCTCGGTCGCGGAGATGTGCGGCAACGGCGCCCGGGTGTTCGTCCGCTACCTGGACGCCACGGGGCTGGTGACCGACAACGAGGTCGTCATTGCGACCCGGGGCGGGATGCGCAGCACGACGATCAACCCGGACCGTTCCATCACCATCGACATGGGTATCGCCTCTACCCCGCGCGCCCGGGCGCTCCCGCACGTGACGGTCGGTGAGCAGTCATGGCCCGCCACGGGCGTGCTCATCCCGAATCCGCATGCCGTGGTGTTCGTGTCCAATCTCGATGAGGCCGGAGACCTCGCCACCGCGCCGAGCGTCACCCCGGTCGATGTGTTTCCCGAGGGTGTCAACGTCGAGTTCGTCGTGCCCGTGGGTGAGCGCCACGTGGCCATGCGCGTCCACGAGCGAGGCGTGGGCGAGACCCTCTCCTGCGGCACCGGCGCCTGTGCTGTGGCGTGGGCGGCGCGACGACACGACGAGGCCGACGCTCACGGCGAGACCACGTGGCAGGTGGACGTGCCCGGTGGCACGGTGCAGGTCACGGAGACGGCCGCAGGGGCCCTGCTGCTGACGGGCCCGGCCGACCTGGTCGCCCGCGGGACCGTCCTCCTGCCGTTCTAGTCGCGATCCACCTCGGTCGTCTGTGCCGGGCTGTCGCCATACGCGTGCGGCGTGTTGTAGCGGCCACCGTGGATGCCCGCCAGCAGCGATCCCAGCTCCTCCACCTGGTCCGGAGTGAGGCTCAACTCGGATGCGGCGGCGTTCTCCTCCAGGTGCGCGACCTTGGACGTGCCGGGGATCGGCACCACGTCGGGCCCCTGGGCGAGGACCCACGCGAGGGCCAGCTGCCCGGGACGGCAGCCGACGCCGTCGGCGAGCTCCTCGATGCGCTGGACGAGCCGGCGGTTGTGCGCGAAGTTGCCCTCGTCGAATCGGGGCCCCCGCCGCCGGAAGTCGTTCTCGGCCAGCGCCGACACGTCGTTCAGCGTGCCCGTGAACATGCCCCGGCCGAGCGGGCTGTAGGGGACGATGCCGATGCCCAGCTCCCGTGCGACGGGCAGGACCTCCTCCTCGAGGTCCCTCGTCCACAGTGACCACTCGCTCTGCAGGGCGGCGATCGGGTGAACGGCGGACGCCCGTCGCAGCGAGTCGGCACTCGCCTCGGAGAGGCCCAGGTGGCGGGCCTTGCCCGCGGCGACGGCCTCGGCCATGGCGCCGACCGTCTCCTCGATCGGGATGCCGGGGTCGACCCGATGCAGGTACCACACGTCCACGTGATCGGTGCCCAGTCGTTGCAGGCAGGCATCGATGGCGCGACGGGCGTTCTCCGGGCTGCCGTCGTTGCCACCCTCGCGCCGGAAGCCGAACTTGGTGGCGACCACGATGTCCGCCCGATGCCGCCCGAGCAGGGGCGCGAGGAGCTCCTCATTGGCGCCCCACCCGTAGGCCTCAGCGGTGTCCCAGAAGGTGACCCCCAGCTCAAGGGCGCGCTCCAAGGTGTCCGCGGCCGCGACCGGATCGGCCGGGCCGTACGAGGAGGACATAGGCATGCAGCCGAGCCCCACGGCGCTCACCCGAAGTCCAGAGCGACCGAGCTCGCGCGTCTGCATGCCTCGATCCTAGGTGGAGCCCGCGTGCCCGACCGCCTCGCGCACCCCGGGGCTCGCGGTCGCCCGGCCGTCGTCGAGGTCCGCCCTGAGCCGCGCGATCATGGCCGGGGTCCAGAAGGTGCGCAGGTGGGTGGCCGCCAGCTCGGTGGCGTGCGCCTTATCGGGGACGCTCGCGAGGATCTGCTCGGCCATCGCTGCGAGTCGCTCGGGCTCGCCGTCGACGATCGCGCCCTCGTGCGCGACGGCGCCGTCCGGCCGGACCTCCACCGCCGTCACCTTGTACTCGGGGCAGTTCGTCGCCCAGTCGGAGTTCTCGGTGGTGACCACATTGGTGCCGGAGACGGGATGGTGGAAGGTCGTGTAGACCACGCCGGCAGGAATGTCCTCGGTGAGGTGGGCCCGAAGCGACGTCTCGCCGACGCGGCTGCTCAGTCGGACCCAGGTGCCATCCGCGATGCCGCGCGCCTCGGCATCCGCGGGGTGGATGTCCAGAACGTCCTCCGCGTGCCAGGCGACGTTGGCCGTCCGCCTCGTCTGCGCCCCGACGTTGTACTGCGTGAGGATGCGTCCCGTCGTCAGGAGCAGCGGGAACCGGCGGGTACTGCGCTCGGTCGTCGGTACGAACGGGGTCGGCACGAAGCGTCCGCGGCCCCGAACGAACTGGTCCACGTGCATCACGGGAGTACCCAACGGCGCCGCCTGGTTGCAGGGCCACTGCACGCTGCCCACGCGGTCGAGCAGGTCGAACGAGACACCGGCGAAGGTGGGTGTCAGGGCGGCGATCTCGTCCATGATCTCGGCGGCATCGCGGTAGGCCATCGGGTACCCCATCGCGGTAGCCAGTGCGCAGGCCACTTCCCACTCCGCCATGCCGGTGCGGCTGGACATCACGGGCCGGACCCGGTTGATGCGGCGCTCGGCATTCGTGAACGTGCCGTCCTTCTCGAGGAAGGAGGTGCCCGGCAGGAACACGTGCGCGTAGGCGGCGGTCTCGTTGAGGAAGAGGTCCTGGATGACCACGCAGTCCATTGACGCGAGCGCGCGCTGGACGTGCGCCGTGTTGGGATCGGACTGCACGAGATCCTCGCCCTGGATGAACAGGCCCCGGAACTCGCCGATCGTCGCGGCGTCGAGCATGTTGGGCGTGCGCATGCCGGGCTCCGGGCGGACGGGACGCCCCCATGCCTCGTCGAAGAGGGTGCGCACGCTGTCATCGGAGACGTGCCGGTAGCCGGGAAGCTCGTGGGGGAAGGAGCCCATGTCGCACGAGCCCTGGACGTTGTTCTGCCCCCGAAGGGGGTTGACCCCGACGCCCGGGCGGCCGATGTTCCCGGTGGCCATCGCCAGGTTGGCCATCGCCATGACCATCGTGGAGCCCTGGCTGTGCTCGGTGACGCCCAAGCCGTAGTAGATCGCCGCGTTTCCTGCCGCCGCGTACCGACGGGCGGCGTCGCGGATCAGCTCGGGGTCGACGCCCGTGGCTTCGGCCACCGATTCGGGGGAGTTCTCCTCGCCGCGGATGAACCCCTCCCAGACCGAGTACTCGGCCGGCTCGCAGCGGCTGGCGACGAACTCCCGGTCCGTGAGGCCCTCCGTGACGATGACGTGGGCCATCGCATTGATCACGGCGACGTTGCTCCCGGGCAGCAGCGGCAGGTGCACGTCGGCCCGCACGTGCGGGGAGTCGACGAGGGCGATGCGCCGGGGGTCCACGACGATGAGCGCGGCACCGTCCCGGATGCGGCGCTTCATCCGTGAGGCGAAGACCGGGTGCGCATCGGTGGGGTTGGCTCCGATCACCATGATGACGTCGGCCGACCCCACGGAGGCGAAGTCCTGCGTTCCTGCCGAGGTCCCGAAGGTCTGCTTGAGTCCGTACCCCGTCGGGGAGTGGCAGACCCGGGCGCAGGTGTCGACGTTGTTGGTGCCGAACGCCGCCCGGACCATCTTCTGGACGACGTAGACCTCCTCGTTGGTGCACCGCGAGGACGTGATGCCGCCGATCGCATCCGGGCCGTGCTGCTCCCTGATGGCGAGCAGCCGCGCGGCCGCGTGGGCGATCGCCTCATCCCACGAGACCTCGCGCCACTTCTGGTCAATGCTGTCGCGGACCATCGGCGCCGTGATGCGGTCCCGATGCGTGGCGTAGCCCCACGCGAACCGGCCCTTGACGCAGGAGTGACCCGCATTGGCACCCCCGGACTTGTCCGGCACCATCCGGATCACCTCGTCGCCGCGCACCTCGGCGCGGAAGGAGCAGCCGACCCCGCAGTACGCGCAGGTGGTGCGCACGACCCGGGTGGGCAGGCCGAGCTCGACGACGGACTTCTCCTGGAGCGTGGCGGTGGGGCAGGCCTGCACGCAGGCGCCGCACGAGACGCACTCGCTGTCGAGGAACGACTCGCCGGCCGACGCGGCCACGGCCGAGTCGAAGCCGCGGCCGGAGATGGTCAGTGCGAAGGTCCCCTGCACCTCGGAGCAGGCGCGGACGCAGCGGCTGCAGACGATGCACTTGGAGGCGTCGAACGAGAAGTACGGATTGGAGTCGTCGCGCGGCGCGTCTAGGTGGTTCTCGCCGGCCAGTCCGTACCGGACGTCGCGCAGGCCGACCACCCCCGCCATGTCCTGCAGTTCGCAGTCCCCGTTGGCCGGGCATGTCAGGCAGTCGAGGGGATGGTCGGAGATGTACAGCTCCATCACCCCGCGCCTCAGCCGCGCGAGGCGTGCGGTCTCGGTGTGGACGACCATGCCGTCCGTGCAGGGCGTGGTGCACGAGGACGGAGTCCCCGGCCGCCCGTCGACCTCCACCAGGCAGAGCCGGCACGAGCCGAAGGGCTCGAGGGAGTCGGTGGCGCACAGTCGGGGGATGTCGATCCCCGCCTCGCCGGCGGCCCGCATGACCGAGGTGCCGGCGGGAACGGTGACCGGAGTCCCGTCGATGGTCACGTCGACCGTCGTCTCGGACACCCGCGCCGGGGTGCCCAGGTCGGGGTCGCGGGTCACGCTCATCCGTCCACCTCCTGGGGCTGTCGGCCGAAGTGTGCGGGCCATCCGCGGAGGGCGCTGAGCACCGGCTGGGGTGTCAGCCCGCCCATGGCGCACAGGGATCCGTCCCGCATGACCTCGCACAGGTCGGTCAGCACCGCCACCTGCTCCTCGACGGCCTCGCCGAGGCGGATGCGGTCGATCACCTCGACGCCGCGCACGGAGCCGATCCGGCACGGGGTGCACTTGCCGCACGACTCCTCGGCGCAGAACTCCATGGCGAAGCGCGCCTGCTCCGCCATGTCGACCGCGTCGTCGAAGACGACGATGCCACCGTGCCCCAGCATGGCGCCGATGGCGGCCATCTCCTCGTAGTCGGTCGGCACGTCCAGCTCGTCCGGTCGCAGGTAGGAGCCCAGGGGGCCGCCCACCTGGACGGCGCCCACCGGACGACCGCTGCGGGTGCCCGCGCCGTAGCCCTCGACGAGCTCGCGCAGGGTCATGCCGAAGGGCACCTCCACGAGTCCGCCGCGAGCGACGTTTCCCGCGAGCTGGAAGGCCTGCGTGCCGCGGGACCTCCCGGTGCCCAGGGCCGCGTACTCGGCCGGGCCCCGGGCCACGATGCCGGGCACGGCCGCGATGGTGAGCACGTTGTTGATCACGGTCGGCCGGCCGTACAGCCCCTCGACCGCGGGCAGCGGGGGCTTGGCGCGCACCTGGCCGCGGTGGCCCTCGATGCTCTCCAGCATGGCGGTCTCCTCGCCGCACACATAGGAGCCGGCGCCGACGACCACGCTGACGTCGAAGGTGGTGCCGGTACCGAGGATGTCGGGGCCCAGCCATCCGCGGTCGCGTGCGATGCGGATGGCCGCGTCGAGGGTCGCGATGGCCGCCGGGTACTCCGACCGCACGTACACGATGCCGACGGTGGCCCCGGTCGCGTGGCCGGCGATGGCCATGCCCTCCAGCAGGGTGAGGGGATCGCCCTCGAGCAGGATCCGGTCGGCGTAGGTGCCGCTGTCGCCCTCGTCCGCATTGACGCACACGTACCGCTGGTCCGCGGGTGTCGCGGCGACGGTCTGCCACTTGATCCCGGCGGGGAAGCCGGCTCCGCCGCGACCGCGCAACCCCGACTCCGTCACCGCCGCCACCACCTCGTCCGGCGACTGCCCGAGCGCGGCCCGGAGCCCCTGGAGGCCGCCGGCTGCCTCGAAGGCGTCGGGGTCGAGCGGGTCGTCCACGCCCACCCGGGCGAAGGTCCACCGGGTCTGTTCGGCCAGCCACGGGTCCTCCTCGACCAGCCCGATGCCGAGCGGGTGGGTGAGGTCGTCGGCGATGGCCTGCGCCAGTGACGGGACCGCGTCGACCGTCACCGGACCGAAGCCCACGCGCCCGCGCGGTGAGTCCACCTCCACCAGGGGTTCCCGCCACAGCATGCCGCGGGAGCCGGTGCGCACGATGCGCGCGCTCGGGAGCAGCTCGGCGAGATGGGCGGCCACGGCGTCGGCACCCACCGACTGCGCGGCGCTGTCCCTTGGTACGTAGATGGTCGTCACGGCCGGGCCTCCTGGATGGCCTCCGCGATCGACGCTCCGGTCGCTCGACCCAGGAGGCGGCCGTTGACCTCGCACGCCGGTCCGAGGGCGCAGTTGCCGAGGCAGTACACGTGGTCGATGGCGACGTGGTCCGACGAAAGGTCACTGGCCTGGCGCATGAGGGCGCGGGCACCCACCGCCTGGCACGCCTCGCCTTGGCAGACGCGGACAGTCACGGCGGGCGGGGGAGTCGTCCGCAGGTCCCGGTAGAACGTGAGCACGCCGTAGACATCCGCGCGGCTGGCGTTGCAGGCCTCGGCGACCCGGGCGATGGCGTCATCCGGCACGTAGCCATGCTCGGCCTGAACGGCCTGGAGGGAGGCGAGGATCGTCGTCAACGCGGATCACCCTCCCGCCGTGGCGTCAGCTCGATGAATGTGCGCTCGTGACGCGATTATCCCCCGCGTACACGTTCAGGTGGCTGCCTCGGGCGAATCCGATGAGGACGAGGTCATGCTGGCGGGCGAGGTCGATGGCCAGGCTCGTCGGGGCGGACACGGCCACGATGGCGGCGACGCCGGCCGTGAGGGCCTTGGTCACGATCTCGTACGAGACCCGGCCGCTGACGAGGAGGGTGTGGTCGGTGAGGGGCAGCTGGTCGGCGAGCAGGGCGGCCCCGACCGCCTTGTCGACGGCGTTGTGCCGGCCGACGTCCTCGCGGGTCCACCGGACCGAGAGGTCCGGCGCGACCACGGTGGCGGCGTGCAGGCCGCCGGTGCGCTCGAAGAGGCGCTGGTCCTCGCGCATGGCCGCCAGCAGGCCGCCGACGGCCTCGGCGTCCAGCGACCAGTCCGGCGTGTGGAGCGGTCCGGTGGGTTGCGGCGCCGCGGACAGCACGTCGCTGCTGCACACCCCGCACGAGCTGCTCGTGATGAACGCGCGCGCCCGTGGCGGCGTGACGCCGTCGGCGAGGCGGACGCGCACCGTGTCGATGCCCTCGTCCTCGTCGCGGGTGGCGAGAGCGGCCATCGTCGTGATGTCGTCGCTGCGGCGCACCCCGGCCTCGTTGACCAGCCACCCCGCGGCCAGCTCCAGGTCGTGCCCCGGCGTGCGCATCGTGGTGGCCATGACCTCCTCGCCGACGACGACCGTCAGCGGTGCCTCCACGACGACGTGATCGACCACCTCGCGGCGCCCGGTCTCCTCGATGCGCACCAGGCGGCGTCGGTCGCTGGAGATGCCCATCGTGAACGCCTAGAAGAGCCCGACGACGCGCCCGTCGACGACATCGATGGACTCGCTGGCGGGATGCCGCGGAAGGCCGGGCATGGTGAGGATGTCACCGCAGACGAGCACGATGAAGCGAGCGCCCGCGGAGAGCCGGACCTCACGGATGTTCACGCTGTGGCCGGTCGGGGCGTTGCGGCGCTGGGGGTCGGTGGAGAAGGAGAACTGGGTCTTGGCCACGCAGATCGGCAGGTGGCCGTAGCCCTGCTCCTGGAGCTCGCGCAGCCGGCCGCGTACCTTCGTGTCGGCGGTGACCTCGCTCGCGCCGTAGACCCGTGTGGCCACCGCGGTCATCTTCTGCCACAGGGTCTCGTCATCGTCGTACGCGAAGGTCAGCGAGGACGGCTCATCGCACGCGGCGATCACCTCGCGAGCCAGGTCGACCGCGCCGGCCCCACCGTCCGCCCAGTGGCTCGCGAGGGCCACGCGCACCCCCATCTGCCGGGCGCGGTCGGCGAGCAGATCGATCTCGGCGTCGGTGTCGGAGACGAAGCGATTCACGGCCACCACCACGGGCAGCCCGAACACCTCCCGCATGGTCGTGACGTGCCGGGCCAGGTTGGCCAGCCCGATCTCGAGGGCGTTCAGGTCCTCGCCGGTGAGGTCGGCGAGATCCGCGCCGCCGTGGTACTTCAGGGCCCGGATCGTGGCGACGACCACCGCCGCGTGGGGTCGAAGGCCCGAGGACCGGCAGACGATGTCGACGAACTTCTCGGCACCGAGGTCCGCCCCGAAGCCCGCCTCCGTCACGACGTAGTCGGCGAGCCGCCGCGCGGACTGCGTCGCGATGACCGAGTTGGCGCCGTGGGCGATGTTGGCGAACGGCCCACCGTGCACGAAGGCGGGCGTGTGCTCCAGCGTCTGGACGAGGTTGGGGGCGAGCGCGTCCTTCAGCAGGGCGGTCATGGCTCCCTCGGCGACCAGGTCGCGGGCGCGGACCGGGTCCTTGTCGCGGGTGTACGCCACGACGATGTCGCCGAGCCGCTGTCGAAGGTCCTCCACCGACGTGGCCAGGCAGAACACGGCCATGACCTCGGAGGCGACGACGATGTCGAAGCCGTCCTCGCGGGGAAATCCGTTGGCCGGTCCGCCCAGGCCGACGGTGACCTCGCGGAGCGCCCTGTCGTTGATGTCGACGACCCGCTTCCACGTGATGCGCCGCAGGTCGATGCCCAGCGCGTTGCCGTGGTGGATGTGGTTGTCGATGAGTGCGGCGAGCAGGTTCGTGGCTGCGGCGATCGCGCTGAAGTCGCCGGTGAAGTGCAGGTTGATGTCCTCCATCGGGACCACCTGTGCGTAGCCCCCGCCGGCAGCCCCGCCCTTCATGCCGAAGACCGGTCCGAGGGATGGCTCCCGCAGGCACACGGCGGTCCGCCTGCCGAGGAGCTGCAGCGCGTCGGCGAGCCCGACGCTCGTGGTGGTCTTGCCCTCCCCGGGCGGAGTGGGGCTGATCGCCGTCACGAGGATGAGCCGTGCGTCGGGGTTGTCGGGAAGCCCGGCGAGGTAGTCGAGATCGATCTTGGCCTTGTCGCGACCGTAGGGGGAGACGGCCTCGGGCGGGATGCCGAGTCGGTCGGCCACGGCCTGGATCGGCTCGAGGACCGCGGCCTGAGCGATGTCGAGATCGGTGGTCATCGACGCCGACTGTAGTGGCGGTGGAGGCCCGTTGCGGGCCGAGTTGTCGACATGAACCGGGTGCCGCGAGGGGTGCCCGCAGGCGGCGTGACACCCTTGGGTCGATGGCGGACTATCACAGCGACGAGCGCGACGACTGGCGCGGCGACGGGCTCGGGGATCTCGAGCTCGAGGAGCGGCATGCCCTGCGCCGGGTCGCCGGCCTGTCCACCGAGCTCGAGGACATCCGCGAGGTCGAGTACCGGCAGGTCCGGCTCGAACGGGTCGTGCTGGCGGGCGTCTGGACGGAGGGGACTCTCGCCGAGGCGGAGCGCAGCATGCGCGAGCTGGCCCTGCTCGCGGAGACGGCCGGATCGGTCGTCCTCGAGGGCGTCATCCAGCGCCGGGACTCGCCGGACCCGGCCACCTACCTCGGCTCCGGCAAGGCGAGGGAGCTGCGCGATCTCGTCGTCGTGACCGGAGCCGACACGGTCATCTGCGACGGCGAGCTGACGCCGGGACAGCTCCGTCAGCTGGAGGAGATCGTCAAGGTCAAGGTGGTCGACCGCACCTGGCTGATCCTGGACATCTTCGCCCAGCATGCGCGGAGCCGGGAGGGCAAGGCGCAGGTCAGCCTCGCCCAGATGCAGTACCTGCTGCCGCGGCTGCGCGGCTGGGGTGAGTCCCTCTCCCGGCAGGGCGGCGGCGCCGGCGGCGGCGGATCGGGCGGTGGCGGCGTCGGCACGCGCGGACCCGGTGAGACCAAGATCGAGACCGATCGTCGCCGCATCCGGTCGCAGATGGCGCGGCTGCGCCGGCAGCTCAAGGACATGGAGGCCACCCGCACCACGCAGCGGGCGGCGCGGCACCGGTCCGGCATCCCCGCCGTCGCGATCGCCGGCTACACCAACGCCGGCAAGTCCAGCCTGCTCAATCGGGTGACCGGAGCCGGGGTGCTCGTCGAGAACGCCCTGTTCGCGACCCTGGATCCCACCGTGCGCAAGGCCCGCACTCCCGGTGGGCGCGACTACACGATCGCCGACACCGTCGGCTTCGTGCGGCACCTACCGCACCAGCTCGTGGAGGCCTTCCGCTCGACCTTGGAGGAGGTCCGCGATGCCGACCTGATCCTCCATGTGGTGGACGGGTCGGATGAGGCGCCGGAGGAGCAGATCGCCGCGGTGCGTGAGGTGCTCAACGAGATCGAGGCGGGGCATGTGCCCGAGCTGATCGTCATCAACAAGGCGGACATCGCCGAGCCCGAGACCATCGCGACGCTGCTGCGCCGCGAGCCGCACGCGGTCGTCGTGTCGGCGCGTACCGGCCTGGGAATAGGCGACCTGCTGGAGGCGATCGAGCAGGACCTGCCGCTCGGGCTCGTGGACGTCGACGTCCGGGTCCCGTACACCCGTGGTGACCTCGTCAGCCGGGCGCACCGCCAGGGCGAGGTCATCGCCGAGGAGCACGATGAGACGGGCACCCGACTGCGCGCCCGCGTGCCTGAGGCCCTGGCCAACGAGCTCGCGGAGCTCGATGCCTGAGCCGGATCTCGAGGCCGCACTCTCCGCGGTCGTGGGTGCCATCGGGGGCGAAGAGCGACCCGGGCAGCTCGAGATGGCCCGTCGGGTCGCCGAGGCCCTCCGCGGTGGCGGTCACGCGCTCGTGCAGGCCGGCACCGGCACCGGCAAGTCCGTGGGCTACCTGGTGCCCGCGGCCCTGCACGCCACATCCGAGGACGGGGGCACGGTCATCGTCGCCACGGCCACCCTTGCCCTCCAGCGCCAGCTGGTCGAGCGCGATCTGCCCCTGGTGGCCAGCGCACTCGCTCCCCTCGTCGGTCGTCCGCTGACCTTCGCGGTGCTCAAGGGCCGCAACAACTACGTCTGCCTCCAGAAGCTGCACGGGGCCGCGCCCGACGACGAGTCCGAGGCCCTCTTCGAGGCGCCCCGCAGCGCCCTCGGAAAGCAAGCCGTTGCCCTCCGGGAGTGGGCGCTGGCCACGGAGACCGGGGACCGCGACGAATATCCGGACGACGTCGACCCCCGTGTCTGGCGGGGCTTCTCGGTGGGGCGCAGGGAGTGCATGGGCGAATCCCGCTGTCCGTTCGGCGAGGAGTGCTTCACGGTGCTGCGGCGCAGGAAGGCCCAGGAGGCCGACATCGTCGTGACCAACCACGCCATGCTCGCCATCGACGCGCTCGAGGGCATTCCCGTGCTCCCCGAGCACGATGCCGTCGTCATCGACGAGGGTCACGAGCTGGTCGATCGGGCCACCGCCGCCGTGACCGGCGAGCTCACGGTCGCGATGGTCGAGCGAGCCATCTCCCGGGCGAGACGGCTGCTCGATCCGGAGACCCTGGACCGGGTCCAGGGGGCGGCCGAGGTGCTCGACGACGCCCTCCGCGAGACGGCGCTGTCCCTCGCGGGACCGACGCGCATCGAGGCGTTCGATCGGACGATGACGCTGGCGCTCACCACCCTTCGCGACACCTGCCACCAGGCGCTCGCCGAGGTGAATGCCCAGAAGGGCGGCGATTCGGACGCGCTGGCGGCCCGCCAGCTCGCCGTCGGCGCTCTCGAGGATGTCCACGACGTGGCGGGCGAGCTGATCGCCGTGACCGAGCTCGACGTCGTGTGGCTGGACCCGGGCGAGGGCAACCGCGCCCCCGCGCTGCGCATGGCGCCGCTGTCCGTCGCGGGACTGCTGCGTGCCGCGCTCTTCGAGCGCACGCCGGTGGCGATCACCAGCGCCACCCTCACGGTGGGAGGCGGCTTCGACCCGGTGCTTGCCTCCATGGGGCTGGACCCGTCCTCGGCCACAGCTGTCGATGTCGGATCGCCCTTCGACCACGGCCGCCAGGGGATCCTCTACGTGGCCCGGCACCTGCCGCCGCCGGGGCGGGACGGCACGCCGATGGAGGCGCTCGACGAGCTGGCCGAGCTCATCGAGGCAGCCGGCGGCCGGACGCTCGCGCTGTTCAGCAGCTGGCGCGGGGTGGAGCGCGCGGCCGACTACCTGCGCGTGCGGTTCGGGGATCGAGACGACCTGCCTCTGCTGGTGCAGAAGCGCGGCGACGCGGTCGGGCAGCTGGTGCAGCGGTTCGCCGAGGAGCCTGCGTCCACGCTGCTCGGCACGGTGTCCCTGTGGCAGGGCGTGGACGTTCCCGGTGGTTCCTGCATCCTCGTGGTCATCGACCGGATCCCGTTCCCACGTCCCGATGACCCGCTGCTCTCGGCTCGGCAGCGCGCTGTCGACGAGGCGGGGGGCTCGGGCTTCCGGGCTGTGTCGGTGCCGAAGGCGGGGCTGCTGCTCGCACAGGGAGCCGGTCGCCTGATCCGCGGCACATCCGATCGCGGGGTGGTGGCGGTACTCGACTCGCGGCTGGCGACGGCCGGGTACTCGGCCGCCCTGCGGGCCAGCCTGCCACCGTTCTGGTACACGACGGACAGGGCCGTGGTCCTCGGCTCGCTCGCCCGCCTGCGCGACGAACTCTCCGCACCGCAGGCGCCGGCGGAGCCCATCGCCGACTAGTCGTTGCTGAACACGAAGTCCTGGAAGTAGGCCTCCTCACTGGAGACCGGCGTGGGCTCCGCCGGCGGAGCCACCTTGTCGAGGTCGGTGATCGGGGCCGGGTGCTCGGCAGGCGTGGCCTGGGGTCCGGCGATGAGGCCGACCAGGATCGCCTGCCCGGCCTCATCGGGATGCAGGTGGCCGCCGTCGGCCTCGAACCATTCGGGGTGGGTGATCGCCACGGCGTTGAAGTCGAGGACGTCGAGCCACCGGCGCTGGCTCGCGGCGAGCGCGAGGGCCGCGTCGAAGGAGTCGAGGGACCAGTCGGACAACCCGCCGGCATACGAGTCCGGGCGGTGCGGAGTCACCCAGTAGACGTGCTGCTTGGCGCCCTTCGTGCGCAGGTCCTTGACGGCCTGCAGCCACTCGTCGATGCGGGCCACATCGGCCTCGTCACCGCGGTTGTTCGTCCCGAGGATGATCACCCACGCGGGCGCCTGCTGGGCCTGGCTGCTCGCCAGGTGGGCCTGCAGGTACGCGGTGCTCGCCGGCTGCCCGACCCGGCCGGTGACCGGGTAGCCCAGCCGCGACAGTGCGGGGGCGACGGACAGACTGATCGAGTCGCCGAGGACGTAACTGCCGACGGGGGCCGGGCCGACGCCGGTCGGCACGTCCTCGGCCGGCGTCGCCACCAGGGGGGCGCGCGTACTGGGCGCCGGCGGGCTGGTGACGGGGGCGCTGGATGCGGAAGTCGAGTGGGCAGGGCTGGGGGCAGCAGGCGTCGAGGCCGCAGTGGTCGAGGCGCCAGCGGTCGAGGCGGCGGGAGACGACATCGCTGGGCTGGCGGGCCGGCTCAGCGCCTCGCCTGAGGCCGGTGTGCAGGCAGCCACCGCGAGGGCGGTGAGGAGCACGACCGGCAGGCGCATCCTTCTATGGTCACCCACGAAGGCCGATCTGCACAGATGCCACCCCGCGGGCGCCACGCTGCGGGATCAGGTGACCTCGGGAATTGAGGTGACCTCGCGCGCTCAGACGCGGCGCAGGACGGTGACCACCTTGCCCATGATGGTGGCCTGGTCGCCGAGGATCGGGGCGTAGGCGGGGTTGTGCGGCATCAGCCACACATGGCCGTCGCGGCGCTTGAGGGTCTTGACCGTGGCCTCGTCGTCGATGAGGGCGGCAACGATGTCGCCGTTGTCGGCGGTCTGCTGCTGCCGGACGACCACCCAGTCGCCGTCGCAGATGGCCGCATCGATCATCGAGTCGCCGACGACCTTGAGCATGAACAGGTCGCCATCGCCCACGAGGTCGCGGGGGAGGGGGAAGACCGCCTCCACATCCTGCTCGGCCAGGATCGGGCCGCCGGCCGCGATCCGACCCACCACCGGCACCAACGTGGCCTCAGGTCGATGCACGCCGTCGTCGACCGATGCCGCACCGGCCGCGTGCGCGCCCGACGTGCCGGCGGCCGCGTCGGTGGACGAGCCCTCGGCAGGGTCGGCCACCACCAGTGCCCGGGGCCGGTTCGGGTCCTTCCGGAGGTAGCCCATGCGCTCCAGGGTGGCCAGCTGGTGGGCCACGCTGCTCGGCGAGGTGAGACCGACTCCCTGGCCGATCTCGCGCACGCTGGGGGGATAGCCGCGGCTCTCCACGGTCTCGCGGATCACCGCGAGGATGGCCTGCTGCCGCGGTGTCAGGCCGGACTCGTCGGCCGGGCCGTCGGGGAGCTCTCGCACGCGAGCGGTCACTGGGCGCTCCTTCCCCGGGTGTCAGACCCCGGTGTCACTGTTCCTGCCGTCACGTTAGCGAGCCCGCGACACGAAATCAAACATATGTTCGAATGTCGTGGACGTGTCGGCCCGCGAGTGATAGACATCGTACAGGCGTTCGATCGAACACCCGTTCGATGAATAGCCAAGCAGTAGGACCACAAGATCGTGGACCAGAAGATCGGCGAGCAGAAAGGCACGGACATGGCACTCGCGGCTCCTTTCCCCGCCGCCCACCCGCGGCAGTCGCGCACGGCACGCACCGGACGCACCAGCACCCCTCGCACCCGCACCCCCCGCACCCGCACCCCCATTCGCCTGACCCGTCGGGGCCGACTGGTCCTCGGCGTCGGCAGCGTGCTGGTCCTCCTCCTCGTGATCCTGGTGTCCGGGGTGTTCCGGGCGGACGCGGGCTCGTCGTCGGGGGATCAGGGCGTCGCCACGTCCGTTGTGGTCGTCCAGCCGGGGGAGAACCTCTGGCAGATCGCCCAGCAGGTGGCCCCCGGTGCCGACCCGCGGGAGACCGTGCTGCGCATCCGTGAGCTCAACCCGATCGGCGATGCGGCCGTGCGTCCGGGCCAGGCGATCGTCGTCCCGATGGCCGGCGGCGCGGACGCCCGCTAAGCGCTGGTCGGAGCATCCCGGATCGCCCCGCATACTGGAGGGATGAGCCCCCAGTCGCCTGCCGTCGACCCCGCAGGTCGGCGACGTCGGGTGAGCGGGAGGGCCGTCGCCGCCACCTCGCTGCTGGCCCTGGTCTTGGGAACGGACCCGGTGGGGCTGCTGACCGCCGCGGACGCCCGGGCTGCGGCGCCACCGCCTGCGGCCGCTCCGATCGCCGGGCCCGAGCCGCTGCCCACGGCCGAACCCGCGCCGAGCACCCCGGCGCTCCCGTCGCTCGATGCGACCCCGATTCCGACCCCGACCCCTACCCCCACCCCGATCCCGATCCCGACCTCGAGTGTTGCCGACCTGGTGGACCGATCGTGGCCGAAGCACCCGCCGTGGGATGCCTGCCCGCAGCCGGTATGGCCGGGGGAGTTGAGTGTCGGCTCGCCGGGCGGGGGTCGTCGGGTGCTGATCCTGGGGGACTCCCTGACGAGGGAGTCGCGCACGGCAACCGCCAAGGCGATGCGCGCGAGCGGCTGGACGCCGACCTTCCGCTGCTGGGGCTCCAAGCGCCTCGACTGGGGTCTGAGTCAACTGGCGCGAGCGCGCCAGCTTCGGCAGGTTCCCGAGTTCGTCGTCGTCGCGCTGGGCACGAACGACATCTCCTGGGAGCCCACGGCGCGCACGGAACGGCGCGTTCGCCTGCTCCTCGATCGGCTCGGACCGACACGGAAGGTCATGTGGGTCGATCTCGACGTCGACCACAGCCGCTTCTCGCACCAGCGAGCGCAGTGGTTCAACGGCATGATCCGTCGTGAGGCGGACGGTCGGCCCAACGTCGCCGTCGTGCCGTGGCGGCAGATCGCCCGCAAGGCCAAGGCCCGGCGGCACGACGGCATCCACTACTACGCGGCCGGCTTCCGGCTGCGGGCTCGCACGGTGGCCAGTGCCCTGGATCGGTTCGGCGCCCGGTATCCGGCGAGCCCTGCGACAGCGCAGCCCGCGCCCAGCGCGCCCGCCACTCCCTGAGCGCACTTCGCGGCGACACTCCGACGGACCTCTTGCCAAGAGCCTGCGCAGGGTCTACCGTCCTACCCCTAGATGTAGTAGTCACACTGATGTGATTCATCAACAGGTTGTGGTACTTCATCAACAGTTCCTCCACAGGGAATCCCCAGATCCATCCCCACGGAGGCGGCCATCCGGCCACCGATGTGACGGATGAGGGGCGAGAGGCGTACGAGAAAGGGGGTGCACCATGCGGTGTCCGTTCTGCAAGGCCGACGACTCGCGCGTGGTCGACTCCCGCGCGGTCGACGACGGACTGGCGATCAGGCGCCGGCGGGAATGCGCCGAGTGCGGCCGCCGTTTCACCACCTCGGAGACCTCGATGCTCTACGTCGTGAAGCGCTCCGGGGCGACGGAGCCGTTCAGCCGGGCCAAGGTCGTCAGCGGCGTCCGCAAGGCATGCCAGGGTCGGCCGGTCAGTGAGGACGATCTCGCCCTGCTCGCCCAGCAGGTCGAGGACATCGTCCGCGCGACCGGGAGTGCGGAGATCCCGGCCATGGAGGTGGGCCTGGCCATCCTCGGCCCGCTGCGCCAGCTCGACGAGGTCGCCTACCTGCGCTTCGCGTCCGTCTACCGCTCGTTCGACACCCTCGAGGACTTCGAGGCGGAGATCGCCCTGCTCCGCGCCGAGGGGGAGGCGGTCGGCGAGGAGCCCGTCTCCGTCAGCTCCACCACTGTCAGTCCCACCACCCAGACTTCCCACACACCCTGACCGCTCGCGGAAGAAAGGCACCACCCATGTCCATCTCCACCAACGACGCCGAGACGTTCGTCCACAACACCGTCGGCGGCACCGGCCTGACCATCGAGCGGCTCTACACCACCCCGGGCGTCCACCCGTACGACGAGGTGACGTGGGAGCGGCGCGACGTCGTCCAGACCAACTGGAAGACCGGTGACATCGTCTTCGAGCAGCGCGGCGCGGAGTTCCCGGACTTCTGGAGCGTCAACGCGTCCACCATCGTGACCACCAAGTACTTCCGTGGCGCGGTCGGGGCTCCCGAGCGGGAGCACAGCCTGCGGCAGCTCATCGACCGCGTCGTGCTGACCTACGTCAAGGCGGGCCGCGACCACGGCTACTTCGCCACCGAGGCCGACGCCGAGGTCTTCGAGCACGAGCTGACCTGGATGCTGCTGCACCAGGTGTTCTCCTTCAACTCGCCGGTGTGGTTCAACGTGGGCACCGTCTCGCCCCAGCAGGTCAGCGCCTGCTTCATCCTCAGCGTCGACGACACGATGGACTCCATCCTCAACTGGTACAAGGAGGAGGGCCTGATCTTCAAGGGCGGCTCCGGTGCCGGTCTCAACCTGTCCCGCATCCGCTCCAGCCGAGAGCTGCTGAAGTCCTCTGGTGGAACGGCCTCCGGTCCGGTGTCGTTCATGCGCGGCGCCGACGCCTCTGCAGGCACGATCAAGTCGGGTGGGGCCACCCGTCGTGCGGCCAAGATGGTCGTGCTCGACGTCGACCACCCGGACATCGAGGAGTTCATCGAGACCAAGGTCCGCGAGGAGGACAAGATCCGCGTCCTCCGCGACGCCGGGTACGACATGGACCTCGGCGGCAAGGACATCACGTCCGTGCAGTACCAGAACGCGAACAACTCGGTGCGCGTCTCCGACCTGTTCATGCATGCGGTCGAGAACGGCGAGCCCTTCGGCCTCACCGGTCGCACGACCGGCGAGGTGATCGACACCGTCGATGCCAAGAAGCTGTTCCGCACCATGTGCGAGGCGGCGTGGGCCTGTGCCGATCCCGGCATCCAGTACGACGACACCATCAACGACTGGCACACCAACCCCGAGACTGGCCGCATCAACGCGTCCAACCCGTGCTCGGAGTACATGAGCCTGGACAACTCCAGCTGCAACCTCGCGTCGCTGAACCTGCTGAAGTTCCTCAAGGACGACGACACCTTCGATGCCGAGACGTTCGCGCGGGCGGTCGAGTTCGTCATCACCGCGATGGACATCTCGATCTGTTTCGCCGACTTCCCGACCGTGCCGATCGGCGAGACGACACGGCGCTACCGCCAGCTCGGCATCGGTTACGCGAACCTCGGTGCCCTTCTCATGGCCACCGGCCTTCCCTACGACTCCGATGCGGGTCGGTCGTTCGCCGCGGCGATCACCAGCCTCATGACGGGCACCGCCTACAAGCGCAGCGCCCTGCTGGCCGGCATCGTCGGGCCGTACGAGGGCTACGCCCGCAACGCGTCGGCGCACAAGCGGGTGATGCGCAAGCACGCCGCGGCGAACGACAACGTCCGGCCGGCGAGCAGCCTCGACGGCGACGTGCTCAGGCTGGCCGAGCGGCAGTGGGAGGACGGCCTGAAGCTCGGCGAGCAGAACGGCTGGCGCAATGCCCAGGCCTCGGTGCTCGCACCGACCGGGACCATCGGCTTCATGATGGACTGCGACACCACCGGCATCGAGCCCGACTTCTCGCTGGTCAAGTTCAAGAAGCTCGTCGGCGGCGGCTCGATGCAGATCGTCAACCAGACGATTCCGCGGGCCCTGCGCCGGCTCGGCTACACCGGGGAGACCATCGAGGCGATCATCGAGTACATCGGCGAGCACGGCCATGTCGTCGACGCGCCCGGCCTCAAGCAGGAGCACTACGCGATCTTCGACACGGCGATGGGCACCCGCTCGATCACCCCGATGGGGCACGTGCGGATGATGGCGGCCGTCCAGCCGTTCATCTCCGGTGCCATCTCCAAGACGGTCAACATGCCGGAGTCGGCGACCGTCGAGGACGTCGAGGAGATCTACTTCGAGGGCTGGAAGCTCGGCATCAAGGCCCTGGCCATCTACCGCGACAACTGCAAGGTGGGCCAGCCGCTGAGCGACGCCAAGGCGAAGAAGACGGAGGAGCTGGTCGACGCGACCGCCGAGGCCGTGCAGGCGGTGCTGGCCGGCCAGCCGGTCCGCAAGCGCCTGCCGAAGACCCGCCCGAGCCGCACCACGTCGTTCTCCGTGGCCGGGGCCGAGGGCTACATGACGGCCGGGTCCTACCCGGACGACGGCCTCGGGGAGGTCTTCCTCAAGCTCGGCAAGCAGGGCTCCACGCTCGCCGGCGTGATGGACGCCTTCTCGATCGCCATCAGCATCGCGCTGCAGTACGGCGTGCCGCTGGAAGCGTTCGTGAGCAAGTTCGTGAACATGCGGTTCGAGCCGGCCGGCATGACCGACGACCCGGACATCCGGATCTCGCAGTCGATCATGGACTACATCTTCCGCCGGCTGGCCTTGGACTACCTGCCGTACGAGAAGCGCGAGGCCCTGGGCATCTTCACGGCCGATGAGCGTGCGGCCACCGTGGCGCAGAACTATGGCACTCCGGCTCCCGCACCGGCGGCCTCGGCCGACCTCGACGTCTCGGTGGACGACGAGGAGAGCGACGCGATCGCGGAGGCGGCGATCGCGGAGAGCCCGGCTCCGGCTGAGCCCCGCGCCAGCCTCGCGCACTCCAGTGCGGAGCTGCTCGAGGAGATCACGGGTACCGCATCGGACGCCCCGCTGTGCATGACCTGCGGGATCAAGATGCGCCCGGCCGGCAGCTGCTACGTCTGCGAGGGATGCGGGAGCACCTCCGGCTGCAGCTGATGGATGTGGGCATGCACACGGACATCGCATGACATAGATCGGCCATGCAGGACATGGCGAGTGAGGCCCGGGCGCTACGGCCCGGGCCTCACGTTCGTAGACGACACGTGGAGCAACTGCGACGATCGCACCCATGGACCTCGACCTGACGGACGTCGAGAGTTTCGTTGCCGTCACCGACGTGCGGCATTTCGGGCGCGCCGCCGACCGCCTGGGCATCTCGGCGTCCGCGTTGACCAAGCGCATCAAGAGGCTCGAGGCCGCGGTGGGCGTTCCCCTCATCGAGCGCGATACCGGCGGGTTCCTGGGGCTCACGCCCGCCGGTCGGCGTTTCGTGCAGTTTGCCCCGCAGTTGGTGCACGCGGCCCAGGTCGCCAAGTCGGCAGCAACCGGCGCGCCGGTGGAGACCCTGCGGCTCGCCGTACCGGACGGCGTCGGTGTCGTGGCACCACTGATGCCTCAGGCGCTGGCCACGCTTGAACTGGCGCTGCAGCACGCTCACCCCGAGGTGACTGTCGAGTCGGTGCGGACGCCATTCCCGGAACTGACACCGTCGCTGCTCGCCGGTGATGTCGACGTGGTCCTGACGTTCGGGCCCTCCCCGAGTCCCGACGTCATCTCCACGCGACTCTCCGAGATTCATCGGGTCGGGCTGGTGGGTGCCACGCATCCACTGGCCGTCAGGCACGCCGTGGATGTGCAGGAGTTCGCTCGGTTGCCGATGATCTACAGCCCTGACTTGCCCGACGAGTACATGCATCCCTTCGTTCTGGCTGACGTTCGGCCGCTCGACGAGGCCAACCTGGTGCCGATCATGGCGTCGAACACGTCGCATGTCGCGCAGCGCATCCTGCTCGGGCGCGAGGTGACCGTGGTGCCGGTCGCGCTCACCGGCAACCTGCCGCCTGAACTCCAACGGGTGGGGCTCATCGGCGTCCCGGCCAGTTGGTACCACGCGCATCGGCGCAGCGGCGATGATCGCCCAGCACTGCTGACCGCCATCGATCTGATGACCGAGTTCACCCAGTCGATCACTCGGTCCGCGTTGCCCTGAGGGGCCTCTCTTTCCGCGGGGGAAACAACAGGCACCGAGAGGAGGTGTCGGGTCTAGCGTCCGTTTCTGAGGAACTTGCGGGCATCACGAGCCCGCGCCGGACGGGAGGCCGCATGGGTACCGTGGCGGTGGGGGCGCTGTGCGGCCTTGCCTGGGCGTGCGGGCTGCGAGGTTTCATGTCCCTACTGGCAGGTTGGTCATCCACCGTGACGTGGCCCGGGACCTTCCTGTTTCTCCTCCTGCCGGGTGTCGTGGTCGGGCTGCTGCTCGGGCTGGCCGAACACCTGCGCCGCACGACAGGGAACCCGCGAGGTCGGCTGCTGGTGTGGTCGCCGTTCGCGTTCGCAGCCGTTCTGGTGGTGGGCATCGTCCGGGACGGCTTCCACGTCGAGGGCGGCATCGGCACAGGAGCCATCGGCCTGCCCGCATTCAGCATCATCGGCGCCTATGCCCTGGCCGGGCGGCGCCGATGGGCGCGGGTCGCCTGCGGCCTCCTGGTGCTGGTACCAGTCCCGATCTTGCTGCTCCTGGAGGTGGCCGGCGGCACCTCGGTCAACTTCGGTGATCCCAGAGGCGTGTGGATGTCCGTCTACCTGGTGACCTTCATCGCCGTGCTGATGGTGGCGACGTCGATTCCGTTACGCATCCCGCCTCGGCGACCTGCGGGCCCACTCGCTACGGTCTCCGCTCTCCCCGTCGATGCAACGACTACTGCCCAACACGGGGCCACGTGATGACTGGGCGCGCTTTCCACCGCGTCGATGGGGCGCCTTTACCCACCGACGCCGCCATCGCGACGTCGTCGTCGCCCTACGCCGCACCAATCAGATGGATCCTGCGGCTGGCGGGCCTCACCGCCGTGATCAACGGCGCGGGGTTTGGGGCCTTCGACATTCCGGCCATGTGGCACCTCGCCCGTTACGGCACGGTGTGGAATGCCCTGGGAGAGCCCACATACGGCCACGGCCCCTTCGAAGCTCATGGCGTGTCCGTGACCGTGCCGATTCTGGCCGCCTTCTTCGTCGCATGCGTCGTGCTGACGGTCGGAGGCCTTCTGCTCCTAGTTCCCCGCTCGACAGGAATGGTCGTCGCCCTGGTCGGTATCGCTGTGTGCGCCCCGTTCTGGTGGGGTTTCCATCTCCCCGGCGGCTGGACGATGGCGGCCGCCACCGTGATCCTGTTGTCGTTGGCCTGGGTCATGCACTGGCACGCCGGACGAAGAGCCCGAAAGTGACAATCGACGACGCTCGAGTTCTCCAACGGGCGGCATGGGCCGGCGTC
Source organism: Actinomycetales bacterium (assembly GCA_016125355.1). Classification (GTDB taxonomy): domain Bacteria; phylum Actinomycetota; class Actinomycetes; order S36-B12; family S36-B12; genus UBA10649. The sequence goes on from WGLX01000015.1 coordinate 66,690, forward strand.
GCGTCGGTGGTGACACTCGCCGTCGGCTTGGCACTGTGCTCTCTGGCCGGGGTGGACGCTCCCGGGGATCTGGACGCGGACATCGCCGACAGGATCAGCGATGACGGTCACCAGATCGCCGCCGGTGTCGGGCTGCCAGTGATCGCCATGGGGGTCGCGCTCCTCGTGTGGTTCGCGACCGGTCTGCAGTGGCTGCTCGGCAGGCTCTCCGGCAACGATCCGCTGACGCACGCGATCGTGCCCGCGGCCGCGCTGTTTGGCGGGTTGCTGATCACGGGCACATCCCTCGACGTCTCGAGCGCGATCACGGGCCTCGCCTCCGATGCATTCACCCCGACCCTGGATACCGCGAGGGTGCTCGGCACGGCAGGGCTCATCATCGGGCTCACCGGGTTGACGGGGGGTGCCGTGATGGTGGCTGTGACAGCGCGAATCGCCCGCGCGGCGCGCGCGCTGCCGACGTGGGCGACGTGGGCGTCCTACCTGGTCGCGGCGCTGTGCCTGACCAGTTTCTGGAACGGCGGCGCCGCCTCGGTGGCCTTCGGGATCTGGATCGTCGGCGCCGTCGTCGTGATGCGGAGGCACGCGTTGGATGGGCACCCAAGCTCCTAGGGGACGTAGTGCGACGCCTCACTAGACTGCTGATGTCCAACGCGAGGAAGGGAGGCACCCGAGCAATGTCCACGTTCGTCACGGCGCCTTCCGCCACCTCCTAGACGGGATCCCAGGGCGCCACTTCCGCTGGAAGGAATCCCATGGCGTCAACTCCGGAAGCGTCCATCGGTCAACTCGGCCTCGCGCTCGCAACCGTGGGCGGTGTGGTCCATCGCGTCACGTCGGATCAGTGGGCATCGCCCACGCCGTGCACTGACTGGCCCGTTCGCGCGGTCGTCAATCACCTTGTCGGCATGAACCTGGTGTTCTCCGCCCTGGTCGGCGGCGAGCCGATGCCCACCCGTGTCGAGCTCGCCGACGAGGATCTCGCCGCGCGGTACGACTCCTCGGCAGAGCTCCTCCTCGCGGCCTTCAGCGCACCGGGTGCGCTCGACGGCGACATCGCGGGACCTTTGGGGAGCGCCTCCGGAGAGGAGCGACTTCAGATCAGGTTGTACGACCTGATCGCGCACGGGTGGGATGTCGCCAGGGCCACGGGGCAGTCACTGAACCTGCCGGAGGAACTCGTCGAGCACTCCTTGGCCTTCTCCAGCGTCCAACTGCACGGAGTGGACCGCTCAGGGCGCTTCGCCCCCGCACGGTCAGTTCCCGATTCAGCAGAGGCCATCGATCGGCTCGTGAGCTTCCTGGGCCGAGATGTGAACTGGTCCGCACCGGCCGAAAGGTAGGCGCTCGTGCGGTGCCGCGTTGCTAGTTCGGCCGCTCGCACGTGTACATGACGGTGCGGATCCGTTACTCGGCCAGGTTCGTCACCTGGTTCGCGGCCATCTGACCGAACGCGTCGCCAAGGAAGCCTTGAAGGTCACTGGCGGAGGGCCCTCGTGCTCGACGCGGGCCCGCATCTGCTGGAACCAGGAGAGACTGTCTGCCGAGGAGTCGACCTCCGAGAGGACGGTGAAGCCGGCCGCCGGGAGCAGGTCCCGCATCTCATCCGGGGTGGCGAGGAAGCTCGTCGATGCATCCTGCGCCCAGGGCACCGGGTACTACACCTGGCCGCCCTCGCCCTGCAGCACGTCGTAGACGACGAACCGGCCACCGGGCCGGAGCACGCGGAATGCCTCGGCGTACAGCGCGGCCTTGTCAGGGATGTTCATCGCCACGTGCACGGTCAGTGCGGCATTCGCGATCTTGTCGGGGAGTCCGGTGGCCGTCGCGTCACCCACGGTGAAGCGGGTCCGGCTCGACAGGCCGGTCCACGCGGAGAGCGCGGTCGCCACCTCGCAGAACTCCGGCGTGAGGTCGACGCCCGTCACCGAGCAGCCGGTCGTCTCGGCGATGGTGCGTGCCGGGCCGCCGAGGCCACTGCCGAGATCGACGGCATGGGCATCGGCCGACAGGCCCAATGCGTCGATGATCTCCAGCGAGGCTGCGCGCCCACGGATGTGGAACTCGTCCACGGGGGCGAGGTCCTCCGGGCGAAGGTTCTCGCGATCAACTCCGGCGGCCTCCAGCTCGGCTGCGATCGCGGCCACCAGGTCACCTCCGCCGCTGCAGAACGTCGTGACGTCACTCATGGGCGGGATCGTGGCACCGGATCGCCCCCGCGTCCATGGCCTAGAAGATCGCGAGCTGGTGCTCGGGGTCGATGAGCTCCTGGAGCTCGATGACATTCCCGTCGGGGTCACGGCCGTACGTGGACCTCTGCGCTCCCGGGCCGGTCTTCGCGGCCGGCGGGGGCGGGCAGTGGAAGGTCATGCCGGCCGCCGACAGCCGTTCATACTCGGCGTCGATGTCGACGACGTCGAGGCAGAAGTGCGTGTAGCCATGGTCGTTGACCGGCCGGTCGGGGGACTGGGTCGCGCCCTCCGGACTGATGTACTGGAACAGCTCCAGGTAGGCGTTGCCCAGCCTCAGCTTGGCCGAGCGAGCAGCCGACCCGGTGAGTCCGACGATCCGGTCCACCTCGTCGGAACCGGCCTTCCAGCCGCTCTCACGGACGAACTCCATGCCGATGACGTCGCGGTAGAACGCGATGAGCCGGTCGATATCGCCCGTGCTGATCGCCACGTGATGGATGCCTCGGATCATGATCTGCCTCGCAGCGCTGGGGGACGGTTCTCGCGATCGTAACCACGCAGCGCCTTCCGGTGACACGATGGGGCGATGGCCAGAATGCATCCGGGCAGGGGGCCGAACGAACCGCAGGTCGTGCTGCTCTTCGGGGCGACAGGGGACCTGGCGCGCCGGAAGCTGCTCCCCGGACTGTTCCACCTGGCCCGCTCGGGCCTCATTCCCGGGATGCGCATCGTCGGGGTCTCGCTCGACGACATCTCCCTCGACGAGTTCCGCGAGCGTGCCCACGCGTCCCTGGAGGAGTTCTACTCGCGCGGACTCGAGGAGGACGCCTGGCAGGCATTCTCCGAGCAGCTCGACTACGTGCCCACGGGCGCAGGCGCCAGTGCCATCGCCGACGCCGTGGCGCGCGCGGAGGCTCGGCTCGAGGGCGACGTGCGACGCCTGTACTACCTCGCCGTCCCCCCACGAGCGGGTGAGCAGGCCGTGCGGATGCTCGACGAGGCGGGCGTGATCGAGCGGTCCCGGGTGGTCATGGAGAAGCCCTTCGGCGTCGACCTCGAGAGCGCCGTGACCCTCAACCGCATGCTGCACGAGGTGTTCGACGAGGAGCAGATCTTCCGCATCGACCACTTCCTCGGCAAGGAGCCGGCGCTCAACATCCTCGCGTTCCGGTTCGCGAACGGGCTCTTCGAGCCGATCTGGAACCGCACCTTCATCGACCACATCCAGATCGACGTCCCCGAGAGTCTCGGGCTGGAGACCCGTGGCGAGTTCTACGAGCAGACCGGCGCCTACCGGGACATGGTGGTCACCCACCTGTTCCAGATCCTCGCCTTCATCGCCATGGAGCCGCCGACCGAGCTCAACCCGGCGGCGATCACCATCGAGAAGAACAAGGTGTTCCGCAGCATGCTGCCGGTCGAGCCGGCGGACGTCGTGCGCGGCCAGTACACGGGATACCTCGACATCCCCGGCGTGGCACCCGACTCGGAGACCGAGACGTTCATCGCGCTGCGCTGCTACATCGATAACTGGCGCTGGGCGGGCGTGCCATTCTTCCTGCGCACGGGAAAGCAGCTCGCCGAAGGCCAGCGGATCGTGTCCATCGCCTTCAACGAGCCGCCGAAGAGCATGTTCCCGGCCGACTCCGGCGTGGGCGCGCACGGGCCGGATCACCTGACCTTCGATCTGGCCGACTCCGCGAAGATGTCGCTGTCCTTCTACGGCAAGCGGCCAGGGCCGGGCATGCGCCTGGACAAGCTGAGCCTGCAGTTCGCCATGCACGACACCGGCCTCGAGGGGGACGTGTTCGAGGCGTACGAGCGGCTCATCCTCGACGCCATGAAGGGCGACCACACCCTGTTCACGACCGCGGATGGCATCGAGCGGCTCTGGGAGGTCTCGGCGCCACTTATCGCGAGTCCGCCGCCGGTCCGGCCCTATGCGCCCGGCTCGTGGGGGCCGAACGCCATCCACCAGCTGATCGCGCCGCACGCGTGGCGGCTGCCCTTCGAGCGCACGTGGCGCGACCCGAACAGCCTGGGCGCCTGACCAGTGTCGTTGGCATGACCTCGCTCGGCGCCGCTGCGCAGAACCTGCTGGCCGAGCTGGTGTCGATCGACAGCGTCAACCCCGGGCTCGTCGACGGCGCCGCCGGCGAGGCGCGAATCATCGAGCACCTGCGCGCCCGGCTCGATGCGTCGGGCTTCCTCACCTCGGTGATCGAGGCGTCGGGCCGGCAGGGTCGCCCCAGCCTGGTGGCTGTCCCGCCGGGCCCGGCCGGGGACCGCCCGACGATCGTGCTCAACGGGCATGTCGACACCGTCGGGGTGGCCGGCATGAGCGCGCCGTTCGTGCCACGGGTCGACGGTGACCGGATGTACGGCCGGGGGACGGCCGACATGAAGGGCGGTGTCGCCGCCCTGGTGGTCGCTGCCGAGCATCTTGTCGCGTCAGGCGCGCGGGTGCGTCCGGTGCTTGCCCTAGTGGCCGACGAGGAGGACGCGAGCCTCGGCAGCGAGGCCGTCATCGCGGCCCTGCCGTCGATGGGGCTTGCACCCGACGCCTGCCTGATCGCCGAGCCGACCGACCTCGCGCTCACCCGGTCACTGCGCGGCTTCGGGGTGGCACGGGTTCGGCTCCCCGGTCGTGCGGCACACAGCTCACAGGCGGATCTGGGCGTCAACGCCGTCACGCGCCTCGGACACCTGCTGCAGGCGGTTGACGAGCGATCGGCGGCGGTTCGCGCGTCCGGAGGGGACCTCATGGTCACGATGGTCCGCGGGGGGTCGACGCCCTTCGTCATCCCCGACTCCGCGGAGTGCCTCGTCGAACTGCGCACCCTGCCCGACGCCCCCGGTTCCGGCGTGCTGGACGAGGTTGGAGCCGTGCTGGACGACGGCTGGGCGGCCGAGGTCACGCTGGTCGCCGCGCGTGACGGCTGGCGCCAGGAGGAGAGCGGCCCGGTCGCCGACCTCGCTGTGCGCCTGGGCGAGGCCCTCGGCACGGGACTGACCTTCGAGGCCCCGTACTGGATGGAAGCCCCGCTGTGGCAGCGAACCTGCCCGACGCTGGTCTGCGGGCCCTCGGGCGGGGGGCTGCACTCCGTGGACGAGTGGGTGGACCTCCGCCAGGTGCGGTCGTTCACGGAGGCCCTCGTGTCGGTGCTGGGGAAATGGGAGGCGAAGGAGTGACCATGCGAGGACTGGTCAAGACCAGCCGCGGGATCGGGCACGTCGAGCTCCGCGACGACCTCCCCGACCCGACAGCGGGACCGGGCTGGGTGGTGGCCGACGTGCTCGCGTGTGGCGTCTGCGGGACGGACCTGCACATCCTCGACGACGAGCACAAGTACTGGCCGCCGGTGGTGCTCGGACACGAGTACGTGGTGCGCATCCGCGAGGTCGGCGAGGGCGTCACGGGCTTCCAGGTGGGGGACCGCGTGGTGTGCGAGCAGCACACCCTCGCGTGCGGCACCTGTGACGCCTGCCGGCGCGGGGCCATCCACCTGTGCCCCGACAAGCGCTCGCCGGGGTGGGGCATCGACGGTGCCTTCGCCGACCGGGTGCGGCTGCCGGCGCACCTGCTCCACCGCGTGCCCGATGGAGTACCCGACCTGACGGCCGTCGTCACCGAGCCGATGGCCATCTGCGTGACCGGGCTGGATCGCGCGGGCTCCGTCCTGGGCCAGCGGGTGGGGGTGATCGGACCAGGCCCGGTGGGCCTGCTCACGGCGCTCATCGCACGGGCCGGCGGTGCCGCCGACGTGACGGTCATCGGCCGACCGTCGAGCCTGGCCCGACTCGAGCTCGCCGAGTCCCTTGGCCTGAGCGTGGTCACCCTGACTCAGGTCGGAACGCTGCCGGATGTTGCCGGGATCACGCCCGCCGAGTTCGATGTCGTCGTCGAGACCTCGGGATCGGGCGATGGCCTGAGTCTTGCCATGACCATGACCCGACGACTGGGCACCATCGTCTGCCTCGGGATCGGCGGTCGCGGCGCTCAACCCGTCGACTACGACCAGGCGATGACCCGCGCGCTCACCGTGGCGTTCAGCATGTCGTCCGAGTACTCCGCCTGGGATCGGGCACTACGGCTGCTGGAGGAGGGCCTGGATCCGACGCCGCTCGTGACGACGTATGCGCTCGCGGACTGGGCGGGCATGTTCGACGCGGTGCGCGCGAAGGCCGTGGTCAAGGCCGTGCTGCTGCCGGGCGCACAGGAGTGACCCCACCCCGGCGGGTGCTCCTCATCGGCCTCATGGGAGCGGGCAAGACCGCGGTCGGCACGGCGCTGTCCGCAGCATGGGGGATCCCGTACCTCGACAACGACGCCCTCCTCGAGGCGGAGAACGGCATGGGGCTGCTCGACCTCGCCGCGCAGGGCCAGGCGATCCTGCACGAGGCGGAGTCCCGGCACCTGCGGTCGCTGGCAGACGTCCCCGGCCCGTGGGTCGCGGGCGCCGCGGCCAGCCTCGGGGACCGGCCCGACGACTGCTCCTTCGTCCGCGCGCACTTCCTGGGGATCTACCTGCATGGGGATCCGGAGACACTGGCCGCCCGGCTTCGGCAGGACCCGGAGCGGCCGTGGCTGGGCGACGACCCGGACTCCGTCATCCACGCGATGTACGACCGTCGCGACGCCGCGTTCCGCTCGGCCGCCGCCATCGTTGTCGATGGCACCCGGCAGGTCCCCGACGTCGTGGCCGACATCGTGGCCCTCATGGCGGATACGCTGCGTTCGGAGGGGCCATGAGCACGCAGCGTTGGTGGGCCGACAGGCGCGCCTGGGCGCTGCTCGTCGTTGTGCTTGCGATCTCCCTGGCGGAAGTGCTGCTCCCCGACGTTCCGCTGACGGCGTTCCTCGTTATCCCGGTGGTCGGCTCCGCAGTCCTCGGCAGTCCTTGGCTCACGGCCGTCCTGGCCGGCCTGGTCCTCCTCGGCTCGATACCGCTCCAAGTCTTCGAGGACTATCCCACCGACGACATCATCCGACGGCAGATCCTCGTCCTGCTGGCCAGCGTGATCGCCATCTGGCTGGCGGCCTATGTGCAGCGCTCCCAGCACCAGCGCGACGAGGCCTTTGCTCTGGCACGTGCGAGTGAGGAGCGGTTCCGGCTGGTGGCGGAGAACTCCGCGGACATCGTCGTGGTCGTCAAGGACGGGCGCGTGGACTGGATCTCGCCTGCCGTGGAGGGAGCATTCGGGGCACCTCCGGACGAGTGGATCGGGCGACCGGCGACTGAGATCGTGCTGCCGGAGTTCCACGACCTGCTCATGGAGATCACCGCTGACGCCTTGCACGGTGCCAGCCGAGTCGGTCGGGCTCGGGCGCGCTCGCCCCGCGGCGCGGTCCACTGGGTGGAGGCGAACGTCGGCCCCTATCGGGATGCCTCCGGCATCGTCGGCGCCACGGCCTCGATGCGCGTGATCGACGACGTGATCAAGACCGAGTCCGAACTCGACCGTCGCGCACGGTTCGACGAACTGACCGGCGTGCCGAACCGGCATGAGGCGCTGATTCAGCTCGCGCACCTCGACGACTCGCGCCGACGCCCGGGCGAGGGCTCCGCGGTCCTGTTCATCGACCTCGACGACTTCAAGGATGTCAATGACATCCACGGCCACGCGGCCGGCGACACCGTCCTGCGCACCGTTGCTGCTCGGATCGGCGAGGTCATCCGAGGCGGGGATCTGGTGGCGCGCATGGGCGGGGACGAGCTGCTCGTCGTGCTCAAGGACATGCACAGCCTGGAGGACGCCGGTGAGATCGCCGAGAAGCTGCGTCGCTCGGTCCGGGAGCCCATCGCCCTCCCCACCGGTCAGGTCACCTCGACAGTGAGCATCGGCGTGGTGTGGCACGAGCCGGGGGAGTCGGTGGACGAGGTGCTCGCCCGCGCCGATGCGGCCATGTACGAGGCCAAGCGCTCCGGCCGTGACCAGGTCGTCGTGCTCGGGAATACTGCGGGCACCTAGCGGTACGCGGGCGTCGCATCCTCACCGGGATGCGCTCTCTCAGGGAGGTTCCATGTTCGGCATCGGCGGCTTCAGCGGAGGCAGCAAGGGTGGTCCGTTCTACGAGATCGAGGTCAACGAGGGCTCGGTGAACATGAAGAAGTTCACCTCGGTCGCGAATGAGCGCCACGAGAACGGCTATCGCATGGCCCACGTGTACAGCCAGGAGGGCAACACGATCGTGGTGTGGGAGCGCTCCGGGTGACGATGGACGTGCGCGTCGCCACGCGGGACGAGCTCGCGACCTTCGCCGCGTGGGCGGATGCGGAGGGCTGGCTCCCGGGGCGTGACGATCTCGACCCGTTCCATGCGGCGGACCCGCAGGGATTCCATGTCGCGCTCGAGGACGGCCGGATAGTGGCGACGATCAGCGTGGTCCGCTACGAGCCGGCCTATGCCTTCCTCGGCTTCTACATCGTCGCGCCCGACCGGCGCGGGGAGGGCCTGGGTCATCGGATCTGGGCCGCAGGCATGGACACTGCTCGGGATCGCGTGGTCGGCCTGGACGGCGTCGCCGAGCAGGTGCCGTCCTACGAGGAATGCGGCTTCGCCTTCTCGCACTGGACTCCCCGCTACCAGGGACCGTGCGCCGACCTCGTCCACGGCCTGGGCACCGAGGGCAGCGTCGTGGTTCAGCCGATTCACGCGTCAGATGCTTTGCCGGACGTGGCGGAGGCGATCGAGGAGTTCGACGGCCTGCACGTGCCGGCACGTCGCACGGCCTTCCTGCGCTCCTGGCTTGATCCACGATCGAGCCGCGTGACTCTGGCGGCGTCTGTCGAGGGCTCTTTGGCGGGCTACGCGACCGTTCGGCCGAGCATCTCGGGGGCGGCCCGTATCGGGCCCCTGTTCGCCGTGGGCGACGCCGTGGCGCGGGCGCTGCTCGCCGAGTGCGCCCGCGTCGCGTCCGGGTGGACGGACCAGGTGTGCATCGACGTGCCGGAGCGCAACGAGTCGGCGGCGCAGCTCGTCACGGGCCACGGCATGGCTCCTGCGTTCGCGTGCGCGCGCATGTACCGCGGCCCGGCGCCCGAGCTGCCGTACGAACGCATCTACGGCAGCACCACCTACGAGCTCGGCTGATGCGCCTCACGGCTTGCTTCCTGAGCCTGGGCTGAGGGCCGCGCGTCGCACGGACGGGGGCAGGCTCGCGCGGAGGTAGTCTCGCGAGGCCGGAAGGCCTTCCCCCTCGTTGGAGTGCTGATGCTGCTTGCGCTGGACCTGACTCGGTTCCGCCGTCTGGAGACGGCGCGGTCGCTCGCACCGATGGCTGTGCTGGCGGCCGCCGGCACGGTGCTTTTCGTTTGGCTGTGCGACGCCGTGGGTGAGCGCGACGGCATCACGGCCATCGATGGGCCCACGTCGGCGTGGATCGCGGCGCATCGGTCCATCACCGAGGGTCACATCGGGCTGCTCATCGCCCGGTTGACGAGTCCGGTCGTCCTCGTCGCGGTCGTCGCGCTCATCTCGGCGGCCCTGTGGCTGACACGACACCGGTTCGAGGCGGTCGCCCTGGCGATCACCGTCGTTGCCGCCTACGGCATCGGGGGTCTCGCCAAGATCGCCGAGCACCGCCCGCGGCCGGTGGCGCCGGTGAACCTGGCTCCTGAGGCTGAGGGGTCGTTCCCGTCCGGTCACGTCCTCATCGTGGCGACGATCGCGATCGTGCTCGTGGTCCTCGCCTGGAGTCACCTGTCCGCCTCCGCCCGCGCCCTGGCCGTCGCCGTGGCGGTAGTCGCCACGACCGTGATGGCGGCCGACCGGCTCCTGGTGGGTGCGCACTGGCTCACCGACGTCGTCGCCTCGGTTGCTGTCGCGCTCGTGCTCGGGGCTGTCGTGATGGCAGTGACGCAGGTTCGCCGGCAGGCTCTCGCCGTCGGGAGCCCACGGTGGCAGTAGCCTCCGAGCGTGCCCTTCGAGATCGTGACCGCTCCCGGCGACGTCGTCGAGCTTCGCGCCTCGGGCACGCTTACCGCGAAGGACTTCGAGGCCATCAGCGACGGCCTGCTCGGCGTCGCCCATGAGTGGTGCCGGGTGCTCTATGACGCTGCGGATGTGACGGAGGCTCCGGCCGCCCTCACGTTGTACCTACGCTCACGCTGGCGGCGCGAGATGCCCCCTCATGTGCGGCAGGCCCTCGTGGTCGGGCCGGGAGCGGCGGCCGTGGCACGCACGTGGACCCGTGCCGCGCGCGAGGGATCCGCTGGCGTGCAGGCCTTCCCCACCCGGGAGCAGGCACTGGAATGGCTCCGCGCCGAGTACCAGGCGACAACCGGCGGCAGCTGATCGATGGAACGCGAGCAACGGATGACACGACTGGTGTGCGTGGGGGACTCCTTCACCGAGGGGATGTGCGATGACGCGCGCCCGGACGGCCAGTACAGGGGTTGGTCCGACCGGGTGGCTGGTGGTCTCGCCCTTGCCGCCGCACGGGGTGAGAGTGTGGAGTACGCGAACCTCGCCGTCCGTGGCAAGCTGCTGGACCAGGTGGTCGCCGAGCAGCTCGAGCCGGCGGTGGCGATGGCGCCGACCATTCTCACCTTCCACGCCGGGCCGAATGACGTCCTGCGCCGGGGCACCGACTTCGACGACCTGGCGCGGCGCTATCGCGATGCAGCGGATCGCATCAGCGGACAGGGCGCGCAGGTGGTGCTGTTCACCGCCATCGGAAGGGCTGGCGGAACGGGTCGTCTGGCGGAGGCGCTGGCCGACCGCTTCCGGCGGTTCAACGAGGTCGTCCGCGAGACTGCGGGGGAGCACGACGCACTCGTGGTGGACCTGGAGCCCGTGGTCGCGCTCACCGACCGGCGCCTCTGGAACGAGGACCGCCTCCACCTGAATGCCGATGGGCACCGACGCGTCGCAGCCGCCGTCCTCGAGCGACTCGGGGTGACGGACGAGGTCGCACTCGGAGGGCCTGCTGGGTGGTGGCGGGAGTCGCTGCCCACCGCGCCCCCGACGGACCGCACGGCGGCGCTGGCCGCCGATCTCCGGTGGATCCGCCGGCATCTCGTGCCCTGGGTCGGTCGCCGCCTGCGCGGAGTGTCGAGCGGTGACGGCCGTCGACCCAAGGATCCGCTGCCACGCGTGGTTCGCCCCTAGCGACGTTGCTGGCTGCCGCGATTTTCCTTGATTTGCAAGGGTTTTCTTGGGATTGGGGGTTGCGTTCTTCGGCGCCGTGCGACTAGAATCGAACACATGTTCGAACTCCCCGAAGACCTCCTCGCCGACTGGCCGCCGCCGGTCGCGGAGGCTCCGGCGTGGCTGGACGAGGAGCTCGACGACCTGCCGGAGTGGACCGTTGCGGACGCCCTCGCCGACGCGGTGGCTCGGCCGGCCGGTGTGGGTCAGCTGGCGAACCTGCTGCAGGTCGACCCGGCCGGGTTGTCGGCGGATGAGGCGGTGACGTTCGCCCAGCAGGTGGACCGGTTCGTCGCGTACGCCGCCGGGTTCCAGACGAAGGCGCGTGCGGAGGTTGCGGAGCGGCTGGTCGCGCACTTCGAGACCGAGAAGGCTGCTCGCGCGGATTCGGCGTCCGGGTTCGTCACGGCGGAGATGCTCGCCTCGGCCGAGCTCGCGGCGGCTTTGCGCGTCTCGCCGCGGGCGATGGATGTCCGGCTGGAGCATGCCGCGGACCTGGCCGGGCCGATGCGGCCCCTGCGCGATGCGCTGGAGGCGGGGTCGCTGTCGGCGGGGCACGTGTCCGCGATCGCGCGGGAGCTGACGCGTCTCCTGCTGGCCGGCGATAGGGACCGGGCCGAGGAGTACGCGGCGCAGTGTGCGCGGATCCTCCAGGTGGTGATCCCCTACGCCCAGGCGCATACGGCCCGTCAGTCGGCACGGAAGACGAAGTCACTGGTGCTGGCGGTGGATCCGCGGGGTGCGGATGAGCGGCGTCGGGATGCGGCGGAGCGGGAGCACGGGGTGTGGCTGACGCTGACCGAGAACGGCTCGTGCGAGATCACCGCCGTCATGCCCCTGAGCCACGGGGTCGCGGTGATGGACGCCATCACCACCCTGGCGAAGGATTCACGCTTCGAGACGGCGGACGGCTGCATCACCACCGGGCAGCGGAAGGTCGCCGCCATGGTGACGTTGATGCTCGGCGACCCGGGCAGCGTCGCCACGATCACCGGACCGGTGTCCGAGGCGAAGATCCGGGCCTCGGTCAGCGTCCTCGTTCCCGTCGCCACGCTGACCAACACCGACCCGGCCGCTTCGGGCGGGTCGATCGCGGGGGAGCCGGTCACCGCGGACACCATCCGCGACCTGCTGATCGACGCGGACCCGTCCTCCACCCTGCGCAGGATCGTCACCGACGCCGCGGGCTGCATCGTCGACGCCGGACGGGCCCGGTACGCGATCTCCGACCTCCAGCGCCACCTGATCACGCTGCGGGACGGGACCTGCCGGTTCCCCGGCTGCACCCGACCGGCCGAGACCTGCGAGATCGACCACGCCCGGCCCTACGACAACGGCGGACGCACCGACCTCGAGAACCTCGGACCGCTGTGCAAGCACCATCACCAGCTGAAGACCCACGGCGGCTGGCACATCACCACCAGCCGACGATCGGGTGCCTGCACCTGGCGATCCCCCCTCGGCCGCATCTACCACCACGAACCACCCGACGTGCCGGCTCCTGACGCGACGACACCCGGCACGTCTCCGCCGCCGTTCTAGCGACCCAGCGCCTCGACGACCGCCCGCGCCAGCCCCGACGGTGACGGGTCCACCGCGACCCCAGCGACCATCAGTCCCGCCTCCTCGGCGGCACTCGCGGTGGTGCGACCCGCGCATACGACGGGCAGATCCATCGGGACCCGGGCGTAGCCGACGAGTGCGCGGACCGCACTGGGGGAGCGGACCACCACAGCGGCCACGTCACTGGACTCCACGAGAGCGGCGCTTCCCGGCCGGTACGGGACCGCGGTCGTCTCGTAGACCTCGGCCTCCGCCAGCCTCCAGCCCGCGGAGACGAGCGCATCCGGAAGCACGCGCAGGGCCTGGTTCCCGCGGGGGAAGATCGCGCGGCCGGCCGGCACGTCGGCCAGGGCCGCGGCCAGGCCCGCCGCGGAGGGCTCCTCGGGGGTCAGGACGTCCAGGAAGCCCAGGTCGCGCAGAGTCTGGGCGGTGCGATCACCGGTCGCCGCCGCGCGGACCCCGGCCGCGACCGCCTCGCGCACGGCGGACCCCAGATCGGCGACGGCCGCCGACTGCCAGCCCGGTGCCGCCATGGGAGAGGTCGCCACCACCCACGTCTGCGCCGCTTCGTCCGGGTCGGCGACGGCACGACGGAGGGCGTCCACCAATGCCCGACCACCGGCCGGATCCGACGACGGCGTGGTGCGCACATACGGGTCGCTGATACTGGCGACGCCGGCCTCGGCCAGGGCGCGCGCATCGACGGCGTTCCTCTCACCGCGAACCAGGAGGACCGGCCGGCCGTCTGGGGCGACGAGGGCGGCGGCGGCCCGCTGCCCGAGCTCCCGAGCGGCGGCCAGGTCGTCGAGTCGGGCATCAGCCTGCAGCTCGACGCGCTGGTTGCCCCGGTCGTCGGTCAGCTCAGCGGTCAGGGACAAAGTGTCGTCCGCCCAGGTGGCGAGCGCGGCGATCGCCGTCGTGCACTCGGCGTTGATGCCGACGAGCACCTCGCGCTCGGCCATGGTGGTCAGGCGCGAGTGCGGATCGTCGAGCTGGGTGAGCAGGTCGAGCATCTCCCGGTCGGTGGCCCGGCACTCCACCGCCAGGGCTCCCTGGGCCGGTGCCGGCAGGAGCGGAAGCACCTCGGTGATCTCGTCCGCGCGCCCGATCCGGGTCAGGCCCGCGACAGCCAGGACGGTGGCGTCGACCTCGCCGTCGCGGGCCTTGCGGATGCGGGTGTCCACGTTGCCGCGGATCGGCACGACGGCCAGGTCGGGCCGCAGCCGGAGCAGCGCCGCGCTGCGGCGCGGTGAGCTGGTGCCGACCACGGAGCCGGCCGGCAGGTCGGCAAGGGCGACGTCGTTCTGCGACACCAAGGCGTCGCGCGGGTCCTCGCGTGAGGGCACCGCGGCGAGGACGAGCCCGGGCTCGGGGGCACTCGGGAGGTCCTTGAAGGAGTGCACGATGACGTCGACGTCGCCGGCCAGCAGGGCCTTCCGGAGCGTCGACACGAACAGGCCGGGACTGCCGGGCTGGTCGAGAGGCTTGCTCGTGTCGTCCCCGGGGGTGGTCACGAGCACCTCGGTCCAGGGCCGTCCGGCGAGTGCGGCCAGGGCGTCGCCCACGGTCGCCGACTGCGTGCGGGCGAGGACGCTCGCCCGCGTGCCGAGCCGGATGGGATCAGTCACGAGGGGCGGAGACGTCGATGCCGAAGAGGGTGTGCACCGCCTTGCTGTAGTCCGCGAAGTCCCCGGTGCGGGCGAGCTCCTGCGCACGCACGGACGGTGTGTGCAGGATCGCGTTGGACACCCGGTTCAATGACCGGGCGACCTCCTCGGCGGTGTCGGGGTCCACACGGCGGCGAATGCGCTCGATCTCCTCGCCGATGATGCCCATGACGTGAGCCCGCATGGCGACGATGGCATGGTCCGCGCTGCGCCCGGTCTCGTTGTCCTCGAACTCCCGCACCGACGACAGCACGATCTCCTGGGCCTCGAGGATGGCGCTGGAGTGCTCCCGCGGGGCGATGTCGTGGATGACCTGGAGGTCGACGACGTCGACATTGGGCAGGGCGCGAACCTCGGGGGACACGTCCGGGGTGAGGGCGAGGTCGAGCATCGGCAGCACGCGATCTGCAGCAGCGCCGGAGGCCGCCATGAGCGGCAGGTCGATGAGGTGGTGCGGTGCGCCGCTGCAAGCCGCTACGAGATCCACGGAGGCGAGGGCGTCGGCGAGGTCGTTCACCTCGACGGGATGCACGTCGTGCGACTGCGCGAACTGTGCGGCCCGGCCAGAGGCGGAGAACACCGAGATGTCCGTGCACCCGCGACGTTGCAGGGTGGCGATCACGACCCGCGCGTATGAGCCGGTGCCGAGGACGAGCGCGCGGGTGCCCGCCACCGGTCCATGGCGCTCCTCGACGACGTCGAGGCCGACGCTGACGATGGACCGGCCGGCTGCTCCCAGTCCCGTGTTGCTGCTCACCTGCTTGGAGGTGGCCAGCGCGCGCTGCAGGAGTCGCTCGAGCGTGGGGGTCGTGGTACCAGCCGACTGCGCGTCCGCGAGGGCATGACGCACCTGCCCGGCGATCTCGTCCTCGCCGACCACCATGGACTCGAGGCCGGAGGCCACGGAGAACAGGTGCTGGGACACCGACGTGCCGACAACCACCCGCATCGCATCGACCACGAAGTCGCGGTCGACCCCGGCCTGCGCGGCGATGGTCTCGGTCGTGTGGTCGACCGCATCGTGGAATCGCTGGAGGTCGAGGTACACCTCGAAGCGGTTGCACGTCGACAGCACCACGGCGCCTGAGATGTCCTCGCTGGACTGGACCAGCCGCTGCACCAGGCCGCTCTCCGCGGCGGCAAGGCGGTCCAACTCCTCGAAGCTGACGTCGTGGTGACTGGCTCCCACCAGCACCAAGACCATGGCGGCATAGTACGCACGGCCGTCGTTACCCCTGCCCTCGGATAGGTTGCGGCCATGACGCCCAAGGAGGTCCTGCCGGCCGACCACCCGCTCCGTGACGGCCGCACGTCGACCTCCCCGCTGATCCGCGCCTATCGGGGTGAGCGGCCCACTCACCGCCCGATATGGATGATGCGGCAGGCGGGCCGGTCCCTGCCGGAGTACCGCGAGGTGCGCGCCGGCATCCCGATGCTGGAGTCCTGCCTCCGTCCCGACCTGGTGACCGAGATCACCCTCCAGCCCGTGCGCCGACATGGCGTGGACGCGGCCATCTTCTTCAGCGACATCGTCATCCCCCTGAAGCTGGCAGGGGTCGACGTCGACATCGTGGCCGGCGTGGGTCCGGTCATGGGGGCGCCGGTGCGCACCGCCGCGGACGTGGAGCGACTGCGTCCGCTGGAGCAGGAGGCCCTGACGCCGATCACCACGGCCGTTGCGCAGCTGGTCGCGGAGCTGGGGGCGACGCCGCTCATCGGATTCGCCGGGGCGCCGTTCACGCTGGCCTCCTACCTCGTCGAGGGGCGGCCATCGCGCGACTACGCGCACACCTTCGCCCTGATGCGGGAGGACCCGGCCACCTGGCACGCCCTGCTCGGCTGGGCGGCGGGCGTCACCGGGACCTTCCTGCGGGCCCAGGCGCTGGCCGGGGCGAGCGCACTGCAGCTGTTCGACTCCTGGGCCGGTGCGCTCACGCCGGCCGACTACGTCGAATTCGCGGCGCCGCACTCGGCGGCCGTGATGGCGGCCATCTCGGACCTGCCCCAGCCACGCGTGCACTTCGGCGTCCACACCGGGCCGCTGCTCTCCGCCATGCGGGACACGGGGGCGACCGTCATGGGCGTGGACCAGTACACCCCGCTCGACGAGGCGAACACGATCCTCGGCGGCCGCACCCCGCTCCAGGGCAACATCGACCCCGACCTGCTCTTCAGCGACTGGCCCGTGCTCACCGCACACGTCGACGACGTGCTGCGACGCGGCCAGGTGGCCCCCGGGCACGTGGTCAACCTCGGCCACGGGGTGCCGAAGGACGCGGACGCCGATGTGCTCACGCGGCTCGTGGAGTACGTACACGGGATTCCCGACGAGCCGGCCTCCGAGCCGGATGGGAGACTGGCCCCGTGACCACAGACGACAGGACCCGGCCGACCGCGCGCGAGATCAACGACACCATCCGCTACACAAGCTGGACCGTCTTCCAGCGGACCGGGGCCGAGCCCCCGCACGGTGCCCAGGCCGACCTCGAGAGCCTGGTCGCCGATCTGGCGGCCGAGGACGTGGTCGTCCGCGGGTGGTACGACGTGTCCGCCCTGCGCAGCAATTCCGACGTCATGGTGTGGATGCACGCGGCGTCCGCGGACCAGCTTCAGGTGGCGCTGCGCCGCATCCGTCGCTCGGCGGTGGGCAGCGTCATGGAGCAGACCTTCTCCGCCGTGGGCATGCATCGGCCTGCCGAGTTCAACAAGAGCCACGTACCGGCCTTCCTGCTCCAGAAGGAGCCGCGGGAGTGGGTCACCGTGTACCCGTTCGTCCGCTCCTACGAGTGGTACCTCCTGCCCGAGGAGGAGCGCCGCGCGATGCTCGTCGAGCACGGGATGATGGGCCGCGGCTACGAGGGCGTCCTCACGAACACGGTCGCCGCGTTCGCCCTCGGCGACTACGAGTGGATCCTCTGCCTCGAGTCCGACGTCCTCCACGACACCGTCGACCTGATGCGCCACCTGCGCGGATCCGAGGCGCGGCGACACGTGCGCGAGGAGATCCCCTTCTACACCGGACGACTGGTCGACGCCGCCGGTGTGGTCGACGTCCTCAGCTGACGTGGCGCCCGACGCCCTGCTCCTGGTGTCGTTCGGCGGTCCCGAGGGCCCCGACGAGGTCATGCCGTTCCTCGAGCGGGTGACCGCCGGCCGTGGCGTACCGCGTGAGCGGCTCGAGTCCGTGGCCGAGCACTACCTGGCGATGGGTGGCGTGAGCCCGATCAACGGACAGAACCGCGACCTCCTCGCCGCCCTGCGATCCGAACTGGACGCTCGAGGCGTCGACCTTCCGCTGTACTGGGGCAACCGCAACTCCGCGCCGTTCCTCGCCGATGTCCTGGCGCAGATCCGTGCCGACGGGCACCGCAGCGTCCGAGCCATCACGACAAGCGCCTATCCCTCCTACTCGGGCTGCCGCCAGTACCGGGAGAACCTCGCCGGTGCCCTCTCGGAGGCCGGGCTGCAGGACGAGCTGGACATCGAGGTGGTCGGGCCGTACTACGACAGGGACGGCTTCCGGCGGCCCTTCGCCGACGGGCTCGAGGAGGCCCTGGCGGCGGCGTCTCGGGAGGACGTGAGCGAGCAGGACATCACCGTGCTGTTCACCACGCACAGCATCCCGACGGGCATGGACGAGGCCTCCGGGCCCGACGGCCAGCGCGACGACGGTCCTCCGGGCCTCTACACCCGGGCGCATCTCGAGGTGGCCCGCGCGGTGATGGAGCGAACCGGATCAGCCGTCGAGTGGCGCCTGGTGTTCCAGTCGCGCAGCGGTCCGCCCCAGGTGCCGTGGCTGGAGCCGGATGTCAACGATGCCCTCGAGGAGGAGGCAGAAGCGGGCATCACGCACGCGATCCTCGTCCCCATCGGCTTCATCAGCGACCACATGGAGGTCGTCTGGGACCTCGACAACGAGGCGGCGGCCACGGCGCAGCGGCTCGGCATCGGGCTGGCCCGTGTCCCGACGCCGGGCGTGCACGCGGCGTTCGTGGGCCTGCTGGCGGACGAACTACTCGCGGAGGATCGGCCGCCGTGCGGCTTCTGCGCGGACTCCTGCTGCCGGAACGCACGCGGGGACCGCCCGGTGGTGCCCGGCATCTGCTCGCGGGCATAGGCTCCCCACGCCATGGCCATCATCGAGCGACCCCGCCGACTCCGCCGCACGGAGGCGATGCGTCGGCTCGTGCGCGAGACCACGATCTCCGCAGCCGATCTCATCCTCCCGGTGTTCGTGAAAGAGAACGCGACCGAGCCGATCCCGATCGCGTCGATGCCAGGGGTCGTCCAGCACTCGCCGGACTCCCTGCGGGCGGCGGTGGAGGAGGCGGCCGAACTCGGCGTCGGCGCGGTGATGATCTTCGGCGTCCCCGAGGAGCGCGACGACAGTGGCGATGCGGCCTGCGCGGTCGACAGCGTGCTCGCTGAGGCGGTCCGCTGGACCAAGGAGACCACGGGCGATGCCCTTCCCGTCATCGCCGACCTCTGCCTCGACGAGTTCACCTCGCACGGCCACTGCGGGGTCCTCGCCCCAGATGGATCCGTCGACAACGACGCCACGCTCGGCGTGTACCGGCGCATGGCCGTCGTGCTCGCGGAGGCAGGCTCGGACATGCTGGGCCTCAGCGGCATGATGGACGGGCAGGTCGGAGCCGTGCGCGAGATCCTCGACGAGTGGGGGCACACGGACACGGCGCTGCTCGCCTACGCCGCCAAGTACGCGTCGGCGATGTACGGGCCGTTCCGCGATGCCGTCGAGAGCCAGCTCACCGGCGACCGCAAGACCTACCAGCAGGACCCGGCGAACGCCGTCGAGGCACTGCGGGAGGTGCGCCTCGATGTCGCCGAGGGCGCCGACATCGTGATGGTGAAGCCGGCGCTGCCCTACCTCGACATCATCGCCAGGGTCGAGGACATGGTCGACGTGCCAGTGGCCGCGTACGTGGTCTCCGGGGAGTTCGCCATGATCGAGGCGGCCGCGCAGGCGGGGATGATCGACCGGGAGCGGGCGATCCTCGAGGTGCTCACCAGCGTCAAGCGGGCCGGAGCCGGGATCATCGCGACCTACTGGGCCAGCGAGGTCGCCCGGCTGCTCCGCTAGGTCGGAATCGGATCGGGAAGGGCGTGGTCAGGCCATGACATCGGCAGATTCGGCGGACTGGTTCGCGCGGGCGCAGGCGGTGATCCCGGGCGGCGTGAGCTCGCCGGTCCGGGCCTTCCGCTCGGTGGGCGGGACACCGCCCTATGTGGCCCGGGCCTGGGGATCGCGCATCTGGGACGTCGATGGTCGGGAGTACGTCGACCTCGTGGGTGCCTGGGGACCGATGATCCTGGGCCACGCCCACCCGTCCGTGGTCTCCGCGGTCAGTGCCGCCATCGCGGACAGCCCGTCCTTCGGTGCGCCGTGCCCTCCCGAGGTCGAACTTGCCGAGGAGATCGTCCGCCGGATCGCCCCGGTCGAGCGCGTGCGCTTCACCAACTCGGGCACGGAGGCCGTCATGACCGCGATCCGGGTGGCTCGGGCTGCCGCTGGTCGCGACCTGGTGGTCAAGTTCGCCGGCTGCTACCACGGGCACGCGGACGGCCTTCTGGTCGCGGCCGGGTCCGGGGTGGCCACCCTCGGCCTGCCCGACTCGCCCGGCGTCACCTCGGGGACCGCCCAGGACACCGTCGTCCTGCCGTACGGCGATGTCGAGGCCGTGACGGCGATCTTCGCCGAGCGAGGCGACGAGATCGCCTGCGTCATCACCGAGGCGATCCCTGCCAACATGGGCGTGCTGCCCCCGCCTCCCGGCTTCAACGCCTTCCTCGCCGAGATCACCCGACGGCATGGCGCCCTGCTCATCCTCGACGAGGTGATGACGGGCTTCCGCGTGGCCGCCGACGGCTGGTGGGGGATCGAGGGGCGAGCCGAGGGCTGGGCACCCGACCTGTTCACTTACGGGAAGGTCATCGGGGGCGGCCTTCCGCTCGCCGCCGTGGCCGGCCCGGCCGCCGTCATGGATCTCCTCGCGCCAGCGGGTCCGGTCTACCAAGCGGGCACGCTCAGCGGCAATCCGGCGGCGACGGCGGCCGGACTCGCCACCCTGCGCGGCTGCGACAGCGACCTCTACGGCCATCTGGACGCCACGGCGGTCCGGGTGCGCGAGGTGATCGACGCGGCCCTGACATCGCACGGCGTGGTCCACCAGACACACCATGCCGGCAACCTGTTCTCGTTCTTCTTCACCGAGCACGCCGTGCACACCTATGATGACGCCCGGCAGCAGGACACGGCAGCGTTCGCCGCGTTCTTCCACGCGATGCTCGACAACGGAGTCTGGCTGCCGCCGTCCGCGTTCGAGGCGTGGTTCGTATCGGGCGCGCACACCGATCGGGACCTCGAGGTCATCGTGGCCGCGGCCGACGCAGCGGCCGCGGCGGCGGCCGCCGCCTCATGAGCGACGGAACCCGCTGATGGACGCACGACGAAGCGAGTTCGCCTGGGGCCTGTTCGTGCCGCTTGTCGTTGTCGCCCTCCTGGCGGTGGTGGCGCCCCGGACCGGGCAGCCCGAGGCCTGGCTGGCGTTCGCGGGTGCCATGCCGATGTTCGCGGCGATGTTCACCCGCGCCCCGTTCACCGGGATCGTCGCGTTGGCCACCGTGCTGGCCTGCGGGTTCTCGGCCGCCGCGGCCTACGGCGCCCAGTTCACCGAGGCGCTTCCGGTCCTCGTCGGCGTGATCGTGCTGTCCGGGGCAGCGGTACTGGTTGCCCAGGCCAAGAGCCCCGTGGCACCGCGACCCGCTCCGGCCACTGCCCCGACCCCGGCACCGGGGCTGTCGGGTGAGGATCCTGTTGTCGACGAACTCACCGGGCTGCCGACGCGTCGCGGCATCCGCGCGCGCCTCGGGGAGGAGCAGCCGTCGGGCCATCGTGTCGTGGCGCTGATCGACTGCGACCATCTCGCCGCTCTCAACGAGAAGCACGGTCGCGCAGTGGGGGACACCTTCGTGTTCGCCGTCGCGGGCCGGACGCGATACGCCCTGACCGAGCCCGACGTCGTCGCGCGATGGACGGACCAGCAGTTCCTCATCGTCCTGCATTCCGACCTCGAGCAGAGCCTTCCCACTTTGACCCTCATCGCCGACAAGGTGAACCAGAACCCCATCCGTACCGACTCGGGGCTCATCCCGGCGACGATGTCCGTGGGCGCCACGGCGTGGGCGGCGGACGAGGCCCTCGAGACCGCAGTCGAGCGTGCCCGCCGTGCCCTCTACCGGGGCAAGGTCGAGGGCGGGGGCAGACTGGTCGTCGAGGCGTAGCCGCGTTCGCGCCAGCTGCCATTCCGAGGTGCGATGCGGCCGCGGTTCACCTACCGTTTACCCAACGACGGGGGCACCAGCCCCTGCACCCACTTCCGCTCTCGCGCGGGCAAGGAAAGGACACCCATGTTCGGTAAGCGCACGCTGCGCATCGCGGCCGTAGCCGCCGCTGTCGCGCTCCCCATGACCGTGGCGGCGACATCGTCGGCCTCGGCGGCTCCAGCCTCCAAGCAGGCGACTGTGACCGTGTTCCACGCCATCCCGGGTGCTGTGCTCGAGGGCCTCGGCGTTCCCGGCGGCGTCGTGAACGTCTGTGCCAACGGCTCCGTGCAGCTCGTCACCGACTTCGCGCCCGGCCAGCTCAAGACCCTCAAGGTCGATCCGGGCAGCTACAGCCTGGGTGTCTTCGCCGGACCGTCCGGCTGCCAGGGCCCGGCCCTGCTCTCCGCCGGGGCCACCGTCGCCGCGGGCAAGAGCTACACCGTGACCGCCAACCTGTACCCGACCGGCAGCCCGGCGGCTCCGGCGGCACCGGCCCTCAACGTGTTCGCCAACAATCAGGCGCCCCTCGGCAAGACCAAGAAGATTGCTCTCAAGAACGGCCTCGGCCGGGTCACGATCCGGCACATCGCGGTGGCGCCCGCGGTCGACGTGTTCCTCGACGGCAAGGTGGCGGTCCAGAGCCTCACCAACCCGAACCAGGCCCAGGCGACCCTGAAGAAGGGCACCTACCAGGCGGCTGCCGGTCTTGCCGGTGCCGGCACGGCGGGCATCGCCCTCGGCCCGGTTCCGCTGAAGGTGCGGCAGGGCTGGAACACCATCGTGTACGCCTGGGGCCTTCCGGCCGGCTCGCTGGGCAGCACGGGCTTCGGCGTGACCGTGCAGTACGTCAAGCTGAACCTCCCGAAGAAGTAGGAGCAGCACCCCGCTCGACCGCGACCGGCCGCGTCCCCCGAGGGGACGCGGCCGGTCCGTTCTCCGGAGCGGCGTTTTGGTCCCGCTCACCGGCGTCACGTACCCTGCTGGAACCTTGAGCCGCGGTGGGCGGCTCTCGACGACTCAAGGGGCCGTGGATGAGGCAGGCGCTTCGACGGGGAGCCGTTCCCGTCGCGGTCGCCGTGGCCCTCGTCCTTGGCACGGCGGTGCCCGGCTGGGCCGCGCCGGGCCGTGACATCGCCCAGGTCGAGGCGCAGGTGCGCGACCTCGAGATGCAGGCCTCCTCGGCGAACGAGAAGCTCAATGAGGCTCAGATCCGGCTGAACCAGACCGAGGGGGAGCTCGCCGCCGTCTCCAGCAAGATCCAGCGCCAGAAGAACGAGCTGGCGACCGCGCGTTCGTCGGTCAACGACCTCGCCCGGTCGGTGTACATGCAGGGCGGCATGGACACCACGCTGCAGGTGCTGCTGGCCGACAACCCGACGGACTTCCTCGCCCAGTCGGCCGCGCTCGGCCAGGTGGCCCAGGCGCAGGCCGCGAGCCTCCGGCGGACCCAGACCGCGCAGCTGCGGCTGGGACAGAGCCAGGCGGAACTGGCCGACAAGCAGCGCCTCGCGGCGGGCTACCGGGACGACATGAAGGCGGCTCAGCAGTCGGCGGACGACAGCCTGGCGAAGGCACAGGCGGTCTTGGCGAGCCTCAAGGAGGCGGAGCGCAAGCGGCTGGAGGAGCTGCGTCGGCAGCGCGAGCGGGAGGCCCGGGCTGCCGCTGCGGCGGCTGCCGCTGCGGCGCGCCGAGCCGCCCAGCAGGCGCAGCAGCAGGCCCAGCAACAGGCCCAGCAGTCCCGGCCGACCCCGCAGCGACCCGCTGGCTCGTCGTCATCCTCGTCGTCCTCGTCCGGCTCGAGCGGCTCGAGCGGGGGGTCGTCCGGGGGTTCAGCCGCCGCCGGTGGCGGCTTCACAGGCGGGAGCCGCACCGCCGTGGCCATCCAGTACGCGCTCGCGCAGGTGGGTGATCGCTACGTCGCGGCTGCGGCCGGGCCGAGCGCCTACGACTGCAGCGGGCTCACGCTGGCTGCCTGGCGCCAGGCCGGCATCTCCCTGCCGCACTACTCGGTGGCGCAGTACAGCAGCGTGCGGCGCATCCCGGACTCCCAGCTGCAGCCCGGCGACCTCGTCTTCTACTTCGGTGGCGGCGCCCACCACGTGGGGATGTACATCGGCAACGGGAAGATGGTGCATGCCGCCAATCCCCGTGACGGGGTGGAGATCACCGACTACAAGGGCCCTTGGTACGGATCCCACTACACCGGCGCGGGGCGGGTGCTCGGCTAGTCAGCCGCGCTCGGCGGGCCGCCACGCAGGTCGGCTAGCAGGGGTCCCTGCCCAGCCGACCACGGATTCGACCAGTCGGCCCACGGCAAGGAGGGCCGGCTCGGAGCGCGCAGGCCCCGTGATCGACAGGCCGACGGGAAGACCGTCGACCAGACCCAGGGGGACGGTGAGGATGGGCCACCCCAGGATCGCCGGCGGCGTGGCGACCGCACCCCCGCCCGCGAGGAGGTCGCCGAGGACGAGGTCACTCTTCCAGGCCGGCTGGTACGCGGGTGCCACGAGCAGGTCGACGGTGTCATAGGCGGGACCGAGGCATGCGTCGAGGGCGAAGGCGAGGTTGCGCTGCCGGGCTTCCCGGTACTCGTCGCCGTTGCGTCCGGGCGATCGGGCCGCCTGTTCGAGGAACTCCTGGCCGAAGAACGCCAGCTCCGTCTCGGCATGCTCGGCGTTGAAATCCACGAGCTCGGCGACGGTGCTCGCTCCCGGGCCGGGACGGCGCCGCAGGTAGGCGCCGAGGTCATCGGACATCTCGGCGACGAGGACGGCCACCTGGTCGGCCATCACCGCCCCATCGACGGAGGGCATGGCCACCTCCGTGATCGACGCCACGGCGTCGCGCAGGCCGAAGACGATCGCGTGCGCGAGCGCGTCGGTTCGCTCATGGCCGGTGTCCCAGGCGCCCACGGTGCCGATGCGCAGGGACCGTGGGTCCGGCAGCCCGTCAGGCAGGCACTCCGGTCGCCCCGACAGGACGGCGTAGGCGAGCGCGGCGTCATCCACGCAACGTGTCAGCGGTCCCGGGACGTCCTGGCTGCCACTGATCGGGACGACCTGCTCGGCGGACAGGGTGCCCACCGTCGGCTTGAGCCCCACCAGGCCGTTGAGGGCCGCCGGGCAGGTGATGGAGCCGTTGGTCTCCGTGCCGAGCGCCAGGGGCGCCAGCCCGGCGGCGACGGCCGCCCCGGATCCGGAGGACGACCCGCCGGCGCTCCGGTCGAGGGCCCACGGGTTGCCGGTGAGGCCGCCCACGGCCGACCAGCCGCTGGTGGAGTGGGGGGAGCGGAAGTTGGCCCACTCCGACAGATTGGTGGCGCCGAGGACGACGGCGCCGGCCCGGCGCAAGGCCGTCACGACCGGGGCATCGCCGGTGACCGGCCGACCCGCGAGGGCCAGCGACCCGGCCGTGCCCGGCAGCCCGATGGCCTCGATGTTGTCCTTGACGAGCACGGGAACCCCGTGGAGCGGGCCGACGAGCTCGCCTGCGCGCCGTTGCCGGTCGCGCTGGTCGGCCTCGTCGAGAGCGCCCGCGGTGCGGGCGAGGACGGCACGCAGCGCCGGGCCGGCCTCGTCGACGGCATCCATCCGCTCGAGCAGCCGGGTCGCGAGCTCGCGACTGGTCCAGTCGCCGGTCCGCAGTCGGTCTTGGCACTCCACGAGGTCGGCGTAGGCGTGGTCACTCGTCTGGGGATGCGGGTCGGTGTCGGCCACGCGCACACCCTCTCACGGCGGAGCAGCGTCGGCCGGTGGTCGGATGACATGCTTGCCGGGTGCACATGGAGGTCCGCGGGTCGTTGACGAAGTGGGCGTGGCTGTCGATCGCAGCGGCCGTCCTCACGATCGGGCTGAAGCTCGCCGCCTACCTGCTCACCGGATCGGTGGGCCTGCTCTCGGACGCCCTCGAGTCCGTGGTGAACCTCGTCGCGGCGATCATCGCGCTCGTGGCGCTGCGCATCGCGTCACTGCCTCCGGACCGCAGCCATCCCTACGGCCACGGCAAGGTGGAGTACTTCTCGGCGGGGGCCGAGGGGGTCATGATCCTGGTGGCCGCGGCCATGATCATCTGGTCGGCGGTGGGGCGGCTGCTGAACCCGGAGCCGCTGGAGGACCTGGGCATCGGCCTGGCGATCACCGCCGTGGCCACGGCGGTCAACTTGGCCGTGGGGCTCGCCGTGCTGCGGGCCGGGCGACACCACCGGTCGATGGCGCTCATCGCGGACGGCAAGCACCTCCTGACCGATGTCTGGACCTCGGTGGGGGTGATCATCGGCGTGGGCCTGGTCGCCCTGACCGGTTGGCTGCCGCTGGACGCCCTGGTGGCGATCGCCGTGGGCCTGAACATCCTGTGGACGGGGTCCGGACTGGTCCGCCGCTCCACGCAGGGCCTGATGGACCACGCCATGCCGCATGCCGAGGAGGTGCTCGTCTCGGAGATCCTGCGGCAGGTGACGGAGGAGTACCCGGACGGCCAGGTGCACTTCCACGCCATCCAGACGCGCGAGTCCGGTCGGGAGCGCTTCGTCTCCCTGCACGTGCTCGTGCCCGGGGCGTGGACGGTGGCGCAGGGCCACGACGTGCTCGAGCTGGTCGAGGACCGGCTCCGTTCGGCGATCCCGGACCTGCTCGTGCACACCCACCTGGAGCCGATCGACGACCCGCGCTCCTACGAGGAGGACACCGCCGGCTTCGACATCTGATCCGCGTCCTCGACCTGCTTCGGCCGCGGTCGCTTGAGGGCCGTCACGAGGATCCCCGACACCACCGCTGCGAGTCCGGCCACCGTCAGAAGAGCGTCGAGCACGGATGTGGAGGCGAAGGCGAGCAGGGATCCGCCCACCTCCCGCGTGAGGATGAAGGCCGCCATCGCCAGCACGAACCAGCCGAATCCTGCGCGCAGTCGTGCCGGCGGAATGCGGCCCGCGAGGGCACTGCCGACGAACGCGCCAACGACTGCCCCGCTGGTCACCAGCAGCGTGATGCGCCAGTCGATGGACGTGGAGGTCGCGTGCCCGGCGAAGCCCGCGAAGGAGTTCATCGCGATCACGAGGAGCGATGTTCCGACGGCGGACGGCATCGCCAGTCCGCCGAGCAGGGCGAGCGCGGGCACGATGAGGAATCCACCACCGGCGCCCACGAGCCCGGTGACCAGGCCGACGCCGGTGCCGATGAGCAGAGTGCGGCCGACGGGGAGGTCGGCAGTGTGCCCCGGACCCGTGTCCCGCCGTCCGCGGATCATGGCGACGGCGGTGACGGCCATCATGGTCGCGAACGCGACGAGCAGGACGGCGTCGGGCAGGAGCGAGCCGATCCGCCCGCCGACGAAGGCGCCGGCCATGCCCGCGCCCCCGAAGACCAGGCCGGTGCGCCAGCGCACGCGTCCGGCCCGGGCGTGGGAGGCCATGCCGAACAGCGAGGTGACGCCCACGACGAACAGGCTCGACGCGATGGCGGCCTTGGCGTCCAGGCCGCCGACGTACACGAGGAGCGGCACGGTGAGGATCGATCCGCCGCCGCCGAGCAGGCCCAAGGCGATGCCGACGAAGACGGACAGCGCCGTGACGAGGGCCAGCACGACTACAGCACCATGCCCTGCGAGCCGTCGTCGGCGACGACCGGGAGGCCGTCGCGCTGCCACGCGGCCATGCCGCCCTGCACGTTGTAGGTGGTGAAGCCCATGTTGGCGAGGGCGTTGGCCGCCGCCATCGAGCGGGCTCCTGACCGGCAGATGAGAATCACCGGGGCATCCGTCGGGACCTTGCCGAGGTCGAAGGCCTGCAGGGGGTTCATCATGGCCCCGGGGGCGTGGCCCGCGGTGATCTCCTGGTGCTCGCGCACGTCGATGAGGACGGCTCCCGACTCGACCAGCGGCGGGACCTCGGCGGGCCGGATCTGGGTGAGGCTTCCAGTGCTCATGTCATCTCCTGGTGGGCGGTTCTTTGGTGAGGTCAGGGGGTGGGGGTGCCGGAGAGGCTGAGGGAGACGCCGGAGGTCGACCAGTCGGTCTCTACGGTGAACGCGTCGCCGCGCACCTGCGTCTGGCGCCACTCGACCGGACGTCCCATCGCGGTGGCCACGCGGTCCACGTGCAGGACTGCGGCGCCGACGGGCAGGTCGAGCAGGGCGGCAAGGCGCTCCTCGGCCACGTCCGCGGACATCCACTCGTGGCCGGATTCGATGGTGACCCCGATCCGGGCCAGCTCCTCGTAGAGCGCCGTTCGGCGGAAGTCGCGGGTGAGCAGCGGATGGGCAAGCGAGTGCGGCAGCCACGAGGTGTCATGCGCGAGCGCCTCGTCGTCGGCCCGGCGGACGCGCTCCAGCACGACCAGAAGGGCGTCGTCGGCGAGCCCGAGCCGCGCTGCCGCGTCGGCGTCCGTGGTGGTCTCCAGCCGCAGCACGTCGCTGGTCTGGGTCGCGCCCTGGGCCTCGATGGACTGGAACAGGGAGTAGACCGAGCCGAGGGTCTGAGAGTAGCGGCCGCGCACGACCGAGGGGCGACCTCGGCCGCTGCTGATCAGTCCCTCCGCGCGGAGGGCCCGCAGGGCCTCGCGGACGGTATGCCTGCTGACGCCGTACTCCTCGCCCAGGGCGAACTCGCCGGGAACGCCCTCCTCGAAGTCGCCGGACTCGCAGCGTCGTCGCAGGTCGGCGCTCACCTGTGCCCACAGCGGGGTGGGGGAGGAGCGGTCCGGCCGGCGGGCGGACCGGAGGGTGACAGGCGCGGTCATGTCTGTTAATGTACGGACATCCGTACAGTCGAGCAAGTCGACACGTCGGAGTGAGACGAACACCACGCGCGCCACCCGTCGCGCCTTCCGTAGGAGAGCCCGTGATCATCAATCAGTACTACCTGGAGTGCCTTTCCCATGCCTCCTACCTCGTGGGCGACGAGGCCAGCGGCACCGCGGTGGTCATCGACCCGCGCCGCGACGTGGCCGAGTACCTCGCGGACGCCGACCGGCTGGGCCTGCGCATCACCCACGTCATCAACACCCACCTGCATGCGGACTTCCTGAGCGGCCACCTCGAGCTGGCCGCCGCGACCGGGGCGGAGATGGTCTTCGGCAAGGCGGCACCGGTGGAGTTCGCCGCCCTGCTCGTGGCCGACGGCACCTGGATCGACATGGGCCACGTGCGCCTGCAGGTCCTCGAGACGCCGGGTCACACGCCCGAGTCCATCTGCATCACCGCCTACGACGGTCCCGACGCCACCGAGCCGGAGTGCGTGTTCACGGGCGACACCCTGTTCATCGGCGATGTGGGCCGACCCGACCTGCTCGCCTCGGTGGGCGTCACCGCTGACGAGCTGGGTCGGATGCTGTACCACTCGCTGCACGACAAGCTCATCCCGCTCGCCGACGACGTCAAGGTCTACCCGGCCCACGGGGCTGGATCGGCCTGCGGAAAGAACCTGTCGACCGAGACGATGTCGACGATGCGCGAGCAGCGAGCGCTGAACTACGCCCTCCAGCCCATGAGCGAGGACGACTTCGTCGCGATCGTGACTGACGGCCAGCCGGCGGCGCCGCCCTACTTCGTCTTCGACGCCATCACGAACCGCAAGGATCGGGCGCTCTTCGACGAGCAGGCGGACCTCCGCTCGATGACGCTGGCGGAGCTCGACGAGTCGATCGCCGCGGGTGCCGTGCTCATCGACACCCGGCAGGCCGCCGACTTCGCGGCCGGGCACCTGATCGGCTCGGTCAACGTGGGTCTCGACGGGCGCTTCGCCGAGTACGCGGGCTCGGTGGTGGAGCCGCATTCGCAGATCGTCCTCGTGTGCGAGGAGGGTGCCGAGCGCGAGGCCGTGACCCGGCTCGCCCGGATCGGCTTCGACAACGTGATCGGCCACCTCGAGCAGCCGCACCAGGTCATGGCCGAGAACCCGGAGCGCACCGAGCACGCCTCCCGCCTGACGGCCGACCAGCTGCGCGACATCCTGCGCTCCACCCCGGACATCCAGCTGGTGGACATCCGCAATCCCGGGGAGCTCTCGGTGGGCGTCATCGACCCCGCCAAGACCCTGCCCCTGGGCTCGCTCATGCGCCAGCTGGACGAGCTGGATCCCGCGCGTCCCACGGTCGTGTACTGCGCCGGGGGGTACCGGTCCAGCGCCGGTGCCTCGCTGCTGCGCACGCACGGCTTCGAGGACGTGTCGGACCTCCTGGGCGGCTATGCGGCCTGGGAGGCGCTCGCCGGGTAGCACCGGCGATATCCCCCGAAGAATGCGGTCGGCCCCGTACCCTAGGGACAATCCGTAGTCATCAGGGGCCGGGGAGTCGTACGTGGTCGAGGGGCATCCTTCTGTCGACGCGCTGCTCGATCCCGTGCGCGTGCGGATGGAGTACCCGACCGAGGCGGCGTTCATCACGGACGTGGCAGGGCACCTGACATGGGTTGCGCCGTCCGTCGCCGACCTCCTGGGGCGATCGACGGAGGACCTCATGGGCCTGCGGGTGCGGGACCTGGTCGATCCGGTCGATCGCGATCGGGCGAACGGCCTGCGGGCGGAGCTGATGTCCCTGGGCCCCCAGGATCCCGCGATCACGACGGAGCCGTTGCGCTTCCGCACCGGACTCGGGCGCATCGTGTGGTGTGCGGTCACCGCCCGGCTCGTGTTCGACAGGTCCGATGTCATCGTCGGCATCACCGGGGCCCTCCGCGACGTCGACGAGATCGTGCAGTCGCGCGAGGAGGCGGCGCGCGCCAACCTGAACGTGCACGAGGCCCTGGATGCGCAGCAGGACCCGTGGATCACCGCGGTGGCGATCCGTGACTCCACCGGTTCGGTCGTCGACTTCCGCTACGAGGACGTCAATCGGGCGGCAGCGGCCTTCCACGGGCGGTCCGTCGACGAGCTGGCGGGACACACGCTGCGCGATACGTACGGCGGCGACAGCGTGGACGCCGACATCTCGGCCGGCGCCACCGTCCTGGCCACCGGGGAGCCCCTGGTCCTCAACGACCAGTGGTCCGAGGTGTCGCAGCGGCACGGGCGGCCGCCGACGTGGCTGGACATCCGCATCAGCCCGGTCGGCCACGACCGCATCCTGTACACCTGGCGTGACGTCACCGAGCGGTACCGCGCCGTGGCCCGACAGGCGGAGGCGTTCCACCTGCTGCGCGCGGTCATGGACGCCCAGATCGAGCCGCACGCCATCCTCCGTGCCGTGCGCGACGAGCGGGGCGTCGCCGTGGACTTCGTCTACGAGGACTGCAACGACGCGGCTGCCGCCTTCGAAGGGCGTCGGCGCGACGAGCTCGTAGGCGGGTCCCTCATCGAGGTGACACCGTCGAGGAGCGACGCCGAGGTCGACATCGCGGACTGCGCTCGGGTGCTCTCCACAGGTCGACCGCAGATCCAGAACGACGTCGTCACCGGCTACCTGCGGCCGGATGGGCGCCCCATCGTCATCGACGGCCGCATTGTCCCCATCGATGGTGAGCGCGTGTCCTACGCCTGGCGCGACGTCACCGATCGCTACGACGACCAGCGGCGTCTGCTGGAGTCGGAGGAGCGGTTCCGGCTGCTCGCGGGGGCCTCCTCGGACGTCGTGTACCTGGCCGGTCTGGACGGGCGGATCACGTGGGTGGCCGGCACCATCGCCCGCTCCCTCGGCTGGCTGCCCTCGGACTGGATCGGCCACCTGCCCGGGGACTTCATCCACCCCGACGATCTCGAGCGTGCCGGTGAGCCCTCGGACAGTGATCCAGGAGCGGGAGCCACGGAAGCGGAGGCGGCGCGTCGGATCCGTGCGGCGGACGGGACCTACCGCTGGATGATCGTGCACCGCGAGGCGCTCTTCGACAGCGGCCACCGGCTCATCGGCGTCTCGGGGTCGCTCAAGGACGTGGACCAGATCGTGCGCGCTCGCAACGACATCGCCGTGGCCCACGACACGCTCCGGGCGGTCCTCGACAACGAGGTGGACCCCCACGTCCTGGCGGTCGCCGTTCGCGACACGTCCGGCAGCATCGTCGACTTCCGCTATGTCGACTGCAACGCCGCCGCAGCGTCGTTCGAGGGGCGCACGCGGCAGTCCATGATCGGACGCACCTTCTCGGAGGTCTATGCCTCCTACGACGAGGCAGTCGAGGACATCGACAACTGCCGGCACGTGGTCGAGACGGGCGAGCCCCTGCTCCTCAACGACGACACCACGGACTCTGTCGACGCCCAGGGCCGCCGCATCATGGTCGACCTGCGGATTGTGTCGATCGGCGATGACCGGGTCTCGTACCAGTGGCGTGACGTGACCGACCGGTACCAGTCCCAGCAGCGGCTGGCCCAGTCCGAGGAGCGGTTCCGCCTCCTCGCCGAGAAGATGTCCGACATCGTCGTGCTCATCACCAACCACATGGTCGAGTGGGTGTCCCCGTCGTCGAACCGCGTCCTGGGCTGGCCGGAGGGGAAGTTCGTGGGCCAGGATCCGCGGGCCTTCGTCCACCCCGATGACCTTCCGGCGATCGGCGCGTGGATGCAGGTCGACAGCGGCCCCCTGCCGCGGACCCGCTTCCGCATGCGCGACAACGAGGGGCAATGGCGGTGGATGGAGGTCTCCGGATCGGTCGTGACCACGCCCGAGGAGCGGCGGGTCGTGATCGGTGGGCGGATCGTGGATGCCGAGGTCGCCGCGTTGGGGGAACTCGAGCGCATGGCGCATCACGACCATCTCACCGGCCTGGTGAACCGGCACGCGGTGTTCGAGCAGCTGGGCCGGGTCATCGACGGGCAGTCCCGCAGCGGAACCGAGATGGGCGTCATGTTCTTCGACCTCGACGGGTTCAAGGAGGTCAACGATGACGCCGGGCATGCCGTCGGCGACCTCGTGCTGCGCACCGTCGCCGAACGGGTCCTGCAGGTCGTCCGCGGCGACGACGTGGTTGCGCGGATCGGCGGCGACGAGTTCCTCGTGGTGCTCAAGGGCCTTCGAGGAGTCGAGGATGCCTTGTCGGTGGCGCACAAGGTCCGCAAGGCCGTGCGTCAGCCCATCGGGATCCCGGGCGGCTTCGTCCGGGTCAGCGCCAGCATCGGGGTGGCGATGGCCGAGCCGGGCCAGAGCGTCGACGATCTCGTCGCGGAGGCGGACCGGGCCATGTACGAGGCGAAGCGCCAGGGCAAGGACGCCGTGGCGGTGGCCGGCGAGGGGTTCGTCGGGTAGCGCCTGCTGCAAGAGCCTTGCAGGTGCCTGACCGCCGAGGTGGTGGCCGTGCGGGGATAGTGGAAGGATCAACCACATGCGCATCGCCAACGACATCACCGAACTGGTCGGCAACACCCCCCTCGTGCGGGTCCGGAAGGTCATGGACGGAGCGGAGGCGGACGTCGCCGCGAAGCTGGAGTTCTTCAATCCCGCGAGCTCCGTGAAGGATCGCATCGGCGTCGCCATGATCGATGCGGCGCAGGCTGCTGGACTCATCGGCCCCGACACCATCGTCGTCGAGCCGACGAGCGGCAACACCGGCATCGCCCTCGCCATGGTGTGTGCAGCACGGGGGATCAAGATCGTGCTCACGATGCCGGAGACCATGTCCCTCGAACGGCGTGCCCTCCTGCGCGGCTACGGCGCCGATCTCATCCTCACTCCCGGAGCCGAGGGCATGGGCGGGGCCATCGCGAAGGCGACCGAGCTCGCGGCGAGCGACCCCCGCTACTTCATGCCGCAGCAGTTCATGAACGCCGCGAACCCCGAGATCCACCGCCGCACGACGGCCGAGGAGATCTGGAAGGACACCGACGGCGCGGTCGACATCGTGGTCGCCGGCGTCGGCACCGGCGGCACCATCACGGGCGTGGGCCAGGTGCTCAAGGAGCGCAAGCCCAGCGTTCAGGTCGTCGCCGTGGAGCCCGCCGCCTCACCCGTCCTCCAGGGCGGGCAGAAGGGCCCGCACCCCATCCAGGGCATCGGCGCCGGCTTCGTGCCGCCGATCCTCGACACCGAGGTGTTCGACGAGGTTGTCGGTGTCCAGGGCGAGGACGCGATCGCCATGGCGCGACGCGCGGCGACCGAGGAGGGGCTGCTCGTCGGCATCTCCTCCGGGGCGGCCCTCTGGGCGGCGCGCGAGGTCGCCTCCCGCCCCGAGAACGCGGGCAAGCTGATCGTCGTCATCATCCCGTCCTTCGGGGAGCGGTACCTGTCGACGGCGCTGTTCGCCGGTCTGGCGGAATGACCTCGGGCGGCGGGCTGGGCCGGCTGCGGCGACAGGCCGGTCGGGTGCTGGCGACGATGAAGGGCGATCTGGACTCCGTCGTCGAGCGGGATCCCGCGGCGCGCTCCAAGGTCGAGGTGGCCTTCTTGTACCCGGGCGTGCACGCCGTCTGGTCGCATCGGGTCGCGCACGCGCTCTGGCACCGCGGGGCCTACTTCCCGGCCCGGGCCCTGTCGCAGACCATGCGCTTCATCACGAACATCGAGATCCACCCGGCCGCCGAGCTCGGGCCGCGCCTGTTCATCGACCATGGCGCGGGCGTGGTCATCGGCGAGACGGCGGTGGTGGGTTCCGACGTGACCATCTACCACGGCGTGACCCTCGGCGGCACCAGCCTGAGCCACGGCAAGCGGCACCCCACGGTCGGCGACCGCGTGACGGTCGGGGCCGGCGCCAAGGTGCTCGGCAACCTGACCGTGGGCGACGACTCGCGCATCGGTGCGAATGCCGTCCTCGTCCGGTCGGTGCAGGACCACTCCGTCGTCGTAGGGGTCCCCGGGCAGGTCATCGCGCACGGAACGTCACCGGAGCCGGACACCAAGCCCAAGCAGGACACCCCGACCGCTCCGGACCCGCTCGGCCTGGCAGTGGCCACGCTGCTGACCCGCGTCCAGGAGCTCGAGGCGCATGTCCACGGTTCGGGGCACCACACGCATGAGCACGGACCGCACATGCGGGCGAGCGGCGAGTGGGAGTTGGACGCCGACGCCATTGACTACGTCATCTGACGTCAGTCAGATGAGCAGGGAGTACGTCATCTGACGTCAGTCAGGCCTCATCCGATGTCAGTCAGAAACGTCCGAGCAGGGGGGCCACGATGACCTTGACGATCATGGCGGCCGGGTACACGAGGGCGTAGCCGAGGTTGACCCGCGGGTCGTCCTTGGTCGACTCATTGGCGTAGGCGAGCACAGCGGGCTGGGTCTGCAGACCCGCGAGCATCCCGGCCAGGCGCGGCCCGTGGCAGCCGGCGAGGAGCCGGGCGCCGAGGATCACGGTGGCGGCCGTGATGGACGTGACGAGGGCGCCGACGAGCAGCAGGCGTGGGCCGGTCGGGCTGCCGAGCGCCTCGGCGAGCGCCGACCCGGAGTTGGAGCCCGCGTACGCCAGGAACAGCATCATCCCCAGCTGGGACAGCGTGGCGGCGACGGAGTGCGGCAGCGTCCACAGGATCGGGCCGGTACGGCCCACGCGCCCGAGCAGGAGGCCGACGAGAAGTGGCCCGCCCGCGAGGCCGAGGGCGAACGCCCCGCCGCCCGGCAACGGGAAGTCGAGCTCTCCCAGGAGGACGCCCAGCGCCAGGCCGAGGGCGAGGCTGGTGATGGAGTACGCGGAGGCACCGCGCTCGGAGTCCCCGAGGAACTCGGTCACGTCCTGCATCCGCGATCGGGGTGCCACGACACGGACGCGGTCACCCACTTGCAGGACGAGGTCGTCGGTGGCCAGCAGGTCGACGTCGCCGCGACGCACCCGGGTCGCGACCGCTCCGAAGCGTCGGCGCAGCCGCAGCTCGTCGAGTGATCGGCCAGCGACCCGCGGATCGGACACCGCGATGCGCCGGTAGTCCACGAGGGAGCGGTCCAGCGTGAGGGCAACCGTGGAGGGGTGGCCCGCATGCTCGACGAAGGCGGCGATGGCGTCGGGCTCGCCGATGACGGTGAGGATGTCACCCGGCTGGGGGATCGCATCGTCGGTGGCGATGTCCACGGTGCCGGGGTGGCCGGGTGCGTCCCCGCGCATGATGCGACTGAAGACCAGTCGATGGTCGTACTGCTCGACGAGCGTGCCGAGGTCCGGCAGCGATCCGACCTCGATGCGCACGGTCATCGTGTCGAGGGCGGGTGGGGGCGCGTCCTCGGTCACCGGAGCCAGGGCCTTCCGGGGTGCCGGCAGGCGAAGGCTCACGAGCGCGGCCAGGAGCATGCCCAGTACGCCGAACAGGTAGGTCACCGAATAGCCGACCGTCGGCAGGTCCGATGACCAGGCCTCGGTCGCCGCGGCCAGTGCCGGCGTGTTGGTGAGGGCGCCGGCATAGATGCCGGACAGCAGCGGCCCGTCGAGGCCGACCGCGTGCGCGCCCAG
The DNA here is from genome assembly GCA_016125355.1 of Actinomycetales bacterium. Taxonomy (GTDB): domain Bacteria; phylum Actinomycetota; class Actinomycetes; order S36-B12; family S36-B12; genus UBA10649. The sequence continues at coordinate 102,903 of WGLX01000015.1, forward strand.
CACGGTGGCGACGGCACCCACGAGGAGGGCCCCCACGACGACGGCCAGTGCGCGGCCTCCGGTCCGCAGGGCGGCGAAGAAGGACGGGCCAGCACCGACGCCGACGACGTAGGCGAAGACGGCCAGTCCGAAGACCCCCAGGATCGCCGGCAGCCGGAGGCGCTCGTCATAGGCGGAGAACGCGAGCGCGGTGAACAGGACCGCCGCCGGGCCGAGGGAGAAGCTGCCGATCCGGAGGGACCCGAGTGCGCCGCCGACGGCGAGGATGACGGTGAGGAGCAGGAGCGGCTGCTCGGCCGCGATGTCGGCCCAGCCCTGCAGGATCTCGCCGACGTCCACGGCACCAGTATCCGCGGCCGTGCCCTGCAAGCGCTTGCGCAGCGAGGTGAGCCGTATCACGTGTCGCGCGGAATAATTGAACGCTCAATTACCTTGCAAGGGGAAACGACCCAGGGAGCGATCATGACCGCCTTGATGGACACCGTGACCCGCGGCATCGACGACCGCGCCGCCGACCTGCTGTTCCGCGACGCCCAGACCGCGTACCGATTCACCGACCAGCCCGTGACTCCGGCCGAGCTCGACCGTCTGCACGACCTCCTGCAGTTCCCTCCGACGGCAATGAACATCCAGCCGCTGCGCGTGGTGCTGCTGACTGACGAGTCGGCGAAGGCGCGTCTGGTGCCGTACCTCGCCGAGGGCAACCGGTCGAAGTCGGCCTCGGCGCCGGTGGTGGCCATCCTGGCGGCGGACACGGACTTCCACGAGCACCTGCCGCGGCTGGCCCCGCACGCCCCGGGGGCGAAGGACCGGTTCGCGGACGACGGCCTGCGCGAGCAGGCCGCCCGCTTCAACGCGACCCTTCAGGCGGGCTACTTCATCCTCGCGGTGCGCGCCGTGGGGCTCGATGCCGGACCCATGGGCGGCTTCGACATGCTGGGAGTCGACCGGGACCTGCTCGGCGACGGCGCCCTCAGGTCGTTCCTCATCGTGAACATCGGGCACGCTGCCGAGGACGGCACGCGTCCCCGGAGTCCGCGCCTGGAGAAGGACGAGGTGTTCCTCACCCTCTGAGCGCGCACCTAGGCGTTCGGGGTCATGACCACCTTCAGGCTCTCGGGCGACATGCTCATGTGCATGGCCTCGTCGACCCGATCGAGCGGGTACTCGTGGCTGACCATCTCCTCCAGCGGGTACCGGTCGGCATAGCGCTCCATGAGCGTCAGCGCCGGCCCGTATCCCGTGGAGGGGTGGTTCGTGATGCCGATCAGCCGGATGTTCTTGCTCGTGATGTGCCGGTGCACGTTGATGCTGGCCTCGCCGGTGTCCGCGAAGACCCCCATCTCCAGCATCATCCCGCCGCGCTTGAGCATCTCGATGCCCTCGACGAAGGAGGACTGGCGGTTCGCCATGTGCAGCACGACATCGGCGCCACGCCCTCGCGTCAGCTGACGCACCAGGTCGACGCGCTCCTCGGACGACGTGGTGGACACATTGACGGTGATGTCGGCGCCCATCTTCTTGGCGAAGGCGAGCCGGGTCTCGCTGAGATCCGTGGCGATGATCTGCCCCGCGCCCATCATGTCCGCCTTGGCGATGTGCAGCAGGCCGAGCGGCCCGGAGCCGATGACCACGACCGTGTCCCCTGAGTTGAAGCCCTCATAGGACATGGACGAGAACTCCTTGAGCTTGTCGAGCGAGGCCGTGCACGCCATGAGCTCCGCCAGGACGGCCACCCGCGGGCTCAAGCCGCTCGGCACCTTGTAGACGAACGTGTCCGGCCGGATGTACATCTCCTCCGCCCATCCGCCCATGAGGTGCGGCCAGGTCGCCGAGGTGTACGAGTTGCCGTAGCAGTCGCTGTTCTCGCACCAGACATAGCCCATGACGTGCTTGCACTCGTAGCAGTGGCCGCACACGATGTCGGGGCACATGGTGATGCGGTCGCCGACCTTCAGTGGCCGGCCGTAGAACTCCAGCCCCGTGGCTGCGGCCGGGGTGATCTCGGAGACGATGCCGACGTTCTCGTGGCCCTGGATGATGGGGAAGGGCGTGTCCGTCTCTGCGGGCGTCCCGGCGTACTGCTTGGTCTCCCCCTGGTAGGTGTGCTTGTCGGTGCCGCAGATGCCCGACATCTCCACCTCCATGAGCAGGGCTCCGTCCGGGAGAGTCGGACGGTCGAACTGCTGGATCTCGTAGTGACCCGGGCCGCTGAGGACGGCGGCGCGGATCGGGTTCCTGGGGGACACATGGACCTCCTGTGAGCCTGATCACCTCGTGTGCGGTTGGCCCGTCCAGTATCGCGGCTTTGGACACCTCCCGGTGGGACGAAATGCCCTAAGTCGCTGCTCGCGACCGGGGATAGCGTCAAGTACCGAGCAAGGGAGGCTTCATGGTGTCGTCGTGGCGTTGCGTGGACGGGAACGAGGCGGTGGCACTGGTGGCACACCGCCTCAGTGATGTCTGCGCGATCTATCCGATCACTCCGGCGTCCCCGATGGGGGAGTTCGCCGATGCCTGGAGTGCTGCCGGACGGACGAATCTGTGGGGCTCGGTGCCGCACATCGTCGAGATGCAGTCGGAGGCCGGGGCCGCCGGCGCGCTGCACGGCGCGCTGCAGAAGGGATCGCTTGCCACGACGTTCACCGCGTCCCAGGGCCTGCTGCTCATGCTCCCGAACATGTACAAGATCGCCGGCGAGCTCACGCCCGCGGTCATCCATGTGGCCGCGCGGGCACTGGCCACGCATGCGCTGTCCATCTTCGGAGACCACTCGGACGTCATGGCGGCCCGCGGCACCGGCTGGGCCCTGCTCGCGTCGTCGAGCGTCCAGGAGGCGCACGACCTCGCCCTCGTGGCACACGCGGCCACCCTCCGTACCCGCCTGCCCTTCCTCCACTTCTTCGACGGCTTCCGGACCTCGCACGAGGTCAACCGCATCAGCGTGCTCGACGACGACGTGCTGCGCGCCCTGGTGCGCCCCGCCGACGTCCTGGACCACCGTGCCCGGGGGATGAGCCCCGAGCGGCCGGACCTGCGCGGTACGGCCCAGAACCCCGACGTCTTCTTCCAGGCGCGCGAGGCGGCCAATCCGTTCTATGACGCGGCACCCGCCACCGTGCAGGACGTGATGGACGAGTTCGCCCAGCACACCGGGCGGCAGTACCACCTCGTGGACTACCACGGCGCGGCGGACGCCGAGCGGGTCATCGTCGTCATGGGATCCGGCGCGGGCGCCATCCGGGAGGCCGTCGATGCCCTGGTCGCCTCGGGTGAGCGGGTCGGGATGGTCACCGTGCGCCTGTACCGACCGTTCCCGGCCGAAGAGTTGCGCGCCGCGCTGCCGGACACCGTGTCGGCGGTCGCGGTGCTGGACCGGGCGAAGGAGCCGGGTGCCATCGGGGAGCCCCTCCACCTGGACGTCCGCCATGCGCTGAACGGGCGGGGCGTGCGGACCATCGGCGGCCGGTACGGACTCGGCTCGAAGGAGTTCACTCCTCGCGATGCCGCGGGCGTCTTCGCCGAGCTGGCCCTGCCGGCCCCGCGCGAGTCCTTCACCGTCGGCATCGTCGACGACGTCACGCACCTGTCGGTCGCTCCGGTGGGCCTCCCAGGACCGGTGTCCACCGCACGCACGGCGGTGTTCTTCGGCCTGGGTAGCGACGGCACCGTGGGTGCCAACAAGTCCAGCATCAAGATCATCGGCGAGAACGCCGACCTGTGGGCCCAGGGCTACTTCGTGTACGACTCGAAGAAGTCGGGATCGGTCACGGTCTCTCACCTGCGGTTCGGGACCGAGCCGATCACGTCCACCTACCTCATCGACGAGGCCGACTTCGTCGCCTGCCACCAGTTCTCCCTGCTCGCCCGCATGGACGTGCTCGGGTCGGCCAAGCACGGAGCGACCGTGCTGCTCAACTCGCCGTACCCCGCGGACCAGACCTGGGACAGGCTGCCCGCCGAGGTGCAGCAGGAAGTCATCGACAAGGAGCTGCAGGTCTGGGTGGTCGATGCGCATCGCGTCGCCCGCGAGGTGGGACTGGGCACCCGCATCAACACGGTCATGCAGCCCTGCTTCTTCGCCCTCTCCGGGGTCCTGGACCAGGCGGCAGCGATCGACCTGATCAAGCAGTCGATCGAGAAGACCTACGGCCGCCGGGGCCGCACCGTCGTCGAGCGCAATCACGCTGCCGTCGACCGTGCGCTCGCCGAGCTGCATCGCATCGACGTTCCCGAGCAGGTCACGGCCACGGAGCATCGCTTGCCGCCGGTCTCCGCCGAGGCGCCCGACTTCGTGCAGCGGGTCACCGCGGTCATGCTGGCCGGTGAGGGTGACCGGCTTCCGGTCAGTGCGCTGCCGGTTGATGGCGCCTTCCCCACGGGGACCGCGCGCTGGGAGAAGCGCGGCCTCGCCCAGTCCATCCCGATCTGGGACCCGGACCTGTGCATCGACTGCGGCAAGTGCGCCATCGTCTGCCCGCATGCGGCGATCCGCATGAAGGCCTACCCGGAGAGCGAGCTCGCGAGCGCGCCCGAGGACTTCCTCCACAAGACCTACGGCGGCCGCGACCTGCCCCAGGGAACGCAGCTGACGGTCCAGGTCGCACCCGATGACTGCACGGGCTGCGGGATCTGCGTCGACGTGTGCCCGGCGCGCAGCAAGAGCGAGGCGAAGCACAAGGCCATCGACCTGCTGCCGACGATCGAGCATCGTGACGTCGAACGCGAGCGCTACGCCTACTTCGAGGCGCTCCCCGAGATCGACCGCAGCGCCGTCCGGCACGACACCGTCAAGGGCTCCCAGCTGCTCCAGCCGCTGTTCGAGTTCTCGGGTGCGTGCTCCGGGTGCGGCGAGACGCCGTACGTCAAGCTGGTCACGCAGCTGTTCGGCGATCGCATGATCGTCGCGAACGCGACAGGCTGCTCCTCCATCTACGGAGGCAACCTGCCCACCACGCCCTGGTCGCAGAACGCGGCGGGTAGGGGCCCGGCGTGGAACAACTCCCTCTTCGAGGACAACGCCGAGTTCGGACTCGGCATGCGGCTCGCTGCCGACCAGCAGCGGGAGGATGCCCGACGCCTGCTGGCAGAGATGGCGCACCTCGTGGGCGAGGACCTCGCTCGGGACCTGCTCGAGGACGAGCCGGGACCTGCGGACGAGGATGGCATCGCCCGGCAGCGCGAACGGGTCGCGACCCTCAAGGAGCGGCTGGCGGGCCTGGACTCGCCCCTGGCGGCCGAGCTCGCCAGCCTCGCGGACGCCCTGGTGCCGGTGGCCGTGTGGATCATGGGCGGCGACGGGTGGGCCTACGACATCGGGTTCGGGGGACTCGACCACGTGCTGTCCAGTGGACGCAACGTGAACATCCTCGTCCTCGACACCGAGGTGTACTCCAACACCGGTGGGCAGGCCTCCAAGGCGACTCCGCGGGCCGCCACGGCGAAGTTCGCGAGCGACGGCAAGAGCACCCGCAAGAAGGACCTCGGCCTGCTGGCGGAGGCCTACGGCGATGTGTACGTCGCCCAGGTGGCTCTGGGCGCCAATGAGACCCAGCTGGTCCGGGCGCTGCGTGAGGCGGTCGCCTACGAGGGCCCGAGCCTGGTGATCGCGTACTCGACGTGCATTGCCCACGGCATCGACATGGCGACCTCGATGGCCCACCAGAAGCTGGCCGTCACGTCGGGCTACTGGCCGCTCTACCGCTACCACCCTGCGCCGGAGGCGGGCACGCACCCGTTCAGTCTCGACTCCAAGGCGCCGACGGTCCCGGTGCGCGACTTCCTGCAGAAGGAGACGCGTTTCGCCGTGCTGGAGCGCACCGACCCGCCGCGGGCGGAGCACCTGCAGGCGCTCGCCCAGGCGGATGTCGATGAGCGGTGGCACTACTACGAGCAGCTGGCCGGCGTGGAACGCACCATCCCGGTGGACGCGCACGAGGAAGCCGACCTCGAGCCGGCCGCTGAGGAGTCCGACATCTCGTCCGTCAAGGGGGCGTCATGACCATCATGAAGAGCCGGTACCTCGGTCTCGATCTCGCCACGCCGCTCGTGGCCTCGCCCTCGCCGCTCACCGGGAAGCTCGATGTCCTCCTGGAGCTCGAGGATGCGGGCGTGGGTGCCGTGGTGCTGCCCAGCCTGTTCGAGGAGGAGGTGGAGTCCGAGGCACTGGTTCTGAACGAGCGGCTCGAGACCGGTGCGGGCGCGTTCAGCGAGGCGACCGACTTCTTCCCGGACGTCGAGCTCGACCACCTCGGCCTCGAGCGCCACATCCTCCTGGTGGAGGAGGCGTGCACCCGCCTGACCATCCCGGTCATCGCGAGTGTCAACGGGCGGTCGGCGGGCGGGTGGGTGCGCTATGCGCAGGACCTCGTCTCCGCCGGTGCGCAGGCCATCGAGCTCAACATGTACGACGTGGCGGCCGACCCGATGTCGACCGGCGCGGCCGTGGAGCGCGCCTACCTGGAGCTGGTCGCGCATGTGCGGGCGTCCGTCGACGTGCCCGTCTCGGTGAAGCTCTCGCCCTTTTTCTCGTCCATGGCGAACTTCGCAGGTCAGGTCGTGGACTCCGGCGCCGACGGCCTCGTGCTGTTCAACCGCTTCTACCAGCCTGATCTCGACCTTGAGACCCTCGATGTCACCCCGCGGCTGGAGCTCTCCCGGCCCGGCGAGATCCGCCTGCCCCTGCGCTGGATCGCAATCCTGCGCCCCCTGCTGCCGCACACCTCGCTGGCCCTGACCAGCGGTGTGGCGTCGGGTGCCGACATCGCCAAGGGCCTGCTGGCGGGAGCGGACGTGGTCATGTCCACCTCCGAGCTGCTCCGGCACGGCCCGCGCCGGGCGGAGGAGCTGCTCGACGAGCTGGAGACGTGGATGGCGGCGAACGACTACGAGTCCGTCGGCCAGCTGCGCGGGAGTGTCGCCCAGCACACGAGTCCGGACCCGGGAGCGTTCGAGCGCGCGCAGTACCAGAAGGTGCTCTCCTCGTGGCGCGGGTGACCAGGCCCGGATGACAGAATCGGGGCATGGCGATCCTCGATCAGTACGTGCCCGATCCCGCCCGCTACGACGGCCGGATGCCCTACCGACGCTGCGGCACTCGCGGCCTGCAGCTGCCGGCGGTGTCACTCGGCTTCTGGCACAACTTCGGCGATGACAAGCCGCTGCAGACGATGCGCGGGATCATGCGCACGGCGTTCGACCTGGGCATCACGCACTTCGACCTGGCCAACAACTACGGCCCGCCCTACGGTTCCGCGGAGATCAACGCCGGGCGCATCCTGCGCGAGGACTTCGCCCCGTTCCGCGACGAGCTGGTCATCTCCACCAAGGCCGGCTGGGACATGTGGCCGGGCCCGTACGGTGACCTGGGTACCCGCAAGTACCTGCTGAACAGCCTCGACCAGAGCCTCTCGCGGCTCGGCCTGGACTACGTCGACATCTTCTACCACCATCGCCCCGACCCGGACACCCCACTCGAGGAGTCCATGAGCGCTTTGCACACGGCGGTGCAGCAGGGCAAGGCCCTGTACGTCGGGATCTCCTCGTACTCCCCGCACCGCACCCTGGAGGCGGCTCGCATCCTCGCGGAGATGGGCACACCGCTGCTCATCCACCAGCCCTCCTACTCGATGCTGAACCGCTGGATCGAGCAGGGCCTGCTCGACGCCCTCCAGGAGGTCGGGGCGGGCGCCATCACCTTCAGCCCGCTGGCGCAGGGCTTGCTGACCGACCGCTACGTCCGAGGCGTGCCGGCCGGGTCCCGGGCCACCGAGGACAAGTCGCTCTTCTCCAGCCACCTCTCCGACGAGAACCTCGACCGTGTGCGCGGCCTCGCCCGCATCGCCGCGGAACGTGGCCAGTCGCTGGCCCAGATGGCTGTGGCCTGGACGCTGCGGGATCCGCGCGTCACGTCGACACTGCTCGGCGCGAGCAGCCCCGAGCAGCTCCGGGAGACGGCGGCCGCCGTGTCCAACCTCGCGTTCTCGGATGACGAGCTCGCGGCCATCGACGAGTTCGCCATCGACGGCGACATCAACCTGTGGGCCGCACAGTCGGAACTACCATGACCGGGCGGGCCGCGCGATGAGCCGTTGGGTCCGGGCGGCGCTGGTCGTGCTGCTCGTGGCCGGCGTCGTGCTGGCGGTCGTGCTCATCGTGCGCGGCCTGAGCGGCGGAGACGAGTCGCCGTCCGCGGACCGGACCTCGGCACCGGCAGCGCCCGTCCCGACGGTCAGTGCCACACCGGCCGCCGTGGTGTGGGCGGGACAGGTGTGCACGGCCCGAGACGACCTCGGCGCCGCCGTCTCCTCCCTCGGCCGGAACCTCAACTACGACGTGACGTCCGACCGTTCGGCCCTCGAGCAGATCGACCGGCAGCTGAGGCTCCAGGTGCTGGCCGTGGGCGACGCGGTGAACGGGCTGGGGACCGCCCTGACCGGCGTGCCGGCCGACCTGCAGGAGGCCAACGACTTCGTCGTCCGGGCCGCCAAGGCCAAGCAGGACGCGCAGGAGGCCGTCGACGCCGTCACGACGAACTTGGACGAGATGGTCCACTCGGACAGCATCCTGGGCGGTGTCGCGTCCGCGGGGAAGGCGCTCATCGCGGCGAAGGCGGCGTTCGAGGCCGGGCAGGCGCTGCTCGGGATTGTATCCGACACCGTCTCCGCCAAGGGTGGGCAGTTGTCGGAGGCGTTCGCCGCTGCGCCCGAGTGCCAGGCGGCGTCCTAGCGAGCTTGACCCTCACGCCACGTGAGGGCCTAGCGTGCCCGTCATGGAGGAGCACTACACGGTGGGGGAGCTGGCCGAGCGGGCCGGCATCTCCGTCCGCACACTGCACCACTACGACGAGATCGGGCTCGTCGTGCCCTCGGAGCGCACGCCGGGGGGATACCGGTCCTACCGGCCGGCGGACGTCGAGCGGCTCGCGCACGTGCTGGCCTATCGCGCCTGCGGGATGCCGCTCGAGGACATCCGGATCGCCCTCGACGAGAGCGGCGACGGGCTCATCGATCACCTGACCCGGCAGCTGGACCTGATCAATGCACGACTGGATGCGCTCGGCCGCCAGCGAGCGGCGTTGAAGAAGGGACTGGAGGCAGCGACCATGGGGATCAACCTGGGACCGGAGGATCGGCTGGAGGTGTTCGGCGAGCACGACCCCGGTCAGTACGCGGACGAGGCGCGGGAGCGTTGGGGGCAGACCGACGCCTATCGGGAGTCGCACCGCCGCACCTCCGGCTACACCAAGGAGGACTGGCAGCGACTCGGCGCCGAGTCGGAGGCCATCGAGCAGGAACTGGCCGAGTGCCTGGCGCTGGGGCTGCCTGCGGATGCACCTCGGGCACGGGCTGCCGCGGAGCGCCACCGGCTGCACATCGACACGTGGTTCTATCCCTGCTCGTCGGAGATGCACGTCGGGCTCGCGGACATGTACGTGGCCGACCCGAGGTTCACCGCGCACTACGACGACCGGGCACCCGGCCTCGCTGAGTACGTGCGCGACGCCGTGTACGCCAACGCCCTCGCAGACGGCTCGTGATGGCGGACCTCGTGACGGGGCCGGACGGCCTGCCTCGCTGCTCGTGGGCGGACTCGGCGCCGGAATATCGGGACTACCACGACACCGAGTGGGGGCGGCAGGTGCGCGGCGACACGGCGCTTTTCGAGCGCATCAGCCTGGAGGCATTCCAGTCCGGGCTCTCGTGGCTGACCATCCTGCGGAAGCGGGAGGGGTTCCGCACCGCCTTCAAGGGGTTCGAGCCGCGCGCCGTCGCCGCCTACGGCGAGGACGATGTCGAGCGGCTCATGGGCGATGCGGCCGTCGTCCGCAACCGCCGCAAGATCGCGGCCACGATCGAGAACGCACGGGCGCTGGTGCGCCTGCAGGACGCCGGGGGGTCCCTGGACGGGATGATCTGGTCCTTCGCCCCCGCTCGGGCGACGCGTCCGATGACGATGTCCGACGTCCCCAGCGCCACCCCAGAGTCGACGGCGCTGAGCAAGGCGCTGAAGGCCGAGGGGTTCACCTTCGTGGGGCCCACCACGATGTACGCGGCGATGCAGGCGTGCGGCCTGGTCGACGACCACCTGCAGGGGTGTCACGTCACGCGGTGACGGCCGCCTCCGCGGGTGGGGGAGCCGGCGGCGGGAACGGATGGTCCGGGTCCCGGCCGGTCAGGTACTTCGCCACCTTGTACACGGCGCCGGCGATCGGCACCGCGATGAGGGCACCGACGATGCCCATGGCGATGCCGCCGGCGGCGATGGCGAAGACGATGGCCAGCGGATGGAGGCTGACCGCCTTGCCCATGACCAGGGGCTGGAGCACGTCGCCGTCGAACGATCCCACGACGACCGTGAGGGCGACGACGAGCAGGGCGATGATCGGGCCGCGCTCGGCGAGCGCGACGATGGCGGCGAAGAAGGTGGCGATCGGCGCGCCGATCACCGGGATGAACGCGCCGAGGAACACCAATGCGGCCAGCGCCGGCGCCAAGGGCACCTGCAGCAGGGTCAGGCCGATGAAGACGAGGACCGCGTCAGCGAAGGCGACGACGACGATGCCCCGCGTGTACCCGGCGATCGCGTCCCAGGCCATGCGACCCGACACGTCCACGGGGGTCTGCAGCCGACCCGGCATCCAGCCGACGATCCAGGACCAGATGCTGTTGGGGGTGAGCAGGAAGAACACGACCCCGTAGAAGAACACCGACGCGGCGATGACGAGCGTGCCGATGGAGCCGAGCGCCCCGAAGGCGTCGCCCAGCAGCCCGCTCGCGATCGTCTTGACCCAGTCCTGGACCTGCGAGAGCAGCGCGTTGATGTTGGCGTCCGTGAGCTGGAGCGGACCGGTCTTGAGCCAGTCCTCGATCTGCGTGATGCCGCCCTCGACCGCGGTCACCAGTTTCGGACCCTCCGCGACGGAGGACCGCACGACGGAGCCGACGATGACGACCACGGCGGCACCGATCACCAGCAGCGCCAGGATCATCGACACCACCTTGGGCAGCACCCGGTGGAAGACGTTCATGAGGGGCTGGGTCCAGGCCGTCATCAGAAGCGCGAAGAACAGTGCGAAGACCACCGGGAAGATGATGTTGAGCAGGTAGCCGGCTACCGCCACGCCCGCCAGGACGATCAGAAGTCGCCAGGTGATGCCGGCGGTGAGCCGGAGGGTGCCGGGAACCGCGGAGTCCCCCTCGGAGGGGGCTGCGGGATCGCTCATGCCCCGCAGGCTAGCCAGTCAGGCGTCGAGGTTGTGGGCGGCGCGCTCGCCGATGTCCGGCACGGTGATCTCATCGTCGGCCGATCGGGCCACGACATAGGTGGAGTCCTCGAGGAACTTCACGCTGAAGTAGCCGCCCGGGGCGGTGTACGTTCCGGCGTCCCCGGGGCCGAGGATCGCGCCACCGACCTGGATGCGCCCGGACACCACGAAGGTGACGCAGCCCTTGCTGTAGCCGTGGTCGGGAACGACATCGCCGGCCCGCCCGTGGACGACCGTGAGCATCGCGCCGTCGGTGCGCAGGCGCGTCACCTCAGAGCCGAGGACATTGCGCTCCCAGCGCATTCCGGAGGCGGGGACGGCGGTGAACGCGGACATGGCGCTCCCTCTCTCTACGACCGACTAGTCGATACGGACGTCGCCGTGCGGCGTCGTGAACCAGACTGCCACAAGTCCGGGCTCCTCGGCCTCGACCCAGGACACCTCGATGCCCTCGAGCGCCCGCTCCGGATCCGTGCCGAGATAGGCGGTCACCGCGCCCGGATCCCCGGCGAGCTCGAGGCCCTTGATCGCCACGCTGCCGCCGCCGGAGGACGGATGCTCGATGTCCGAGCACGACCACTCGACGAAGAACGGCAGCTGGGGATCCTCCATCACGTCGAGGATGCCGATCTGCTTCCAGCACAGCTCGACGCCGTCCGGGCGGACCCGGTGTCCGGCGCGTGCCTGTCGGCCGAGGCGACCCTCGACCGGCGCGATGTCATCGACCGCGACCACCCAGCTCATCCAGCCGCCGCCATCCTCCGCCGCGCGGCGGACCGCCTGGCCGAAGGGGGCCTTCTCAGCCGCGGGGTGATCGAGCGCGGACACCACCTCGACGTAGCAGCCGTGTGCCAAGGGGAGGATGAAGTTCCTGGTGCCGAAGGATGGGTGCCGACCCCCGTCGACGAAGGTGGCGCCGAGGTCGCCGCCGATGCGCTGGATCACGTCCGCGATCTCAGCGGTCGTGCTGGCGTACGAGATGTGGTCGAGCCGCATGAATGCATCCTGCCCAATGCCGTTCGTGGCCGTGCAGGTGCCCCCCTGTTGGGTGCAGTTTGTGGCAGGCTTCGCGCATGACCGAGCCAGCGCCCGCGGGCACCGATGCCGTCACCTCGAAGCTCGACAAGAAGAAGTCGATCATCCTCGGCGTCATCGGCCTGGCGATCATCATCATCATCTTCTGGAAGGTGATTCCCCAGATCGGCAGCTACTCCGATGCGCTGGACGCGCTGAAGGAGATGAGCGTGGGCGCGATGATCGCCGTCGGGGTCGCTGTCGTGATCTACCTCGTCGCCTACGGCTTCCCCTTCATGGCGGCCACTCCGAAGCTGAAGTACTGGCCCTCGCAGCAGATCAACCAGGCTGCCTTCGCGATCAGCAATGGCGTGCCCGCCGGTGGCGCCTTCGGCCTCGCGGTCCAGTACGCGATGCTGGCGACCTACAAGGTGCCCGGCACGGTGGCCACCTCGGCCATCACCGCCGTGGGCCTGTGGTCGATGTTCGTGAGCCTGGGGCTTCCGGTCCTCGGGGTGGCGGCGCTGAGCGCGTCCGGGGGAGACCTCAACTACAGCTGGGTGGCCCCGGTCGGCTTCGCCATCCTTCTGGCTATCGTCGTCGTGCTCATCCTCGTCGTCCGCTCGGAGCCGCTCGCCGTCCGCATCGGCCGGCTGGGCAATGCGGCGATCAAGCCGCTCCGGGCGCGCATCAAGGCCCTGCGCGACCTCGATCTCGTGGCGCCGATCACGAAGTTCCGGTCCGACATGCACGACCTGCTGGTGCGTCGGTGGCACGTGATCACCGTGGCGCAGCTGTCCGTGATCATGACCCAGTTCCTGATCTTCTACGTGGCGCTGCGCGGGATCCAGGGCTGGGACCAGCCCGGCACCTCGGCGATCGCCGCGTTCGGGGCCTTCGCGACGGCGCAGATCATGCTCATGGTGCCGATCACCCCGGGCGGCCTCGGCACGGTGGACGCGCTGATCATCGCCCTGCTCCAGAGCGCGGGGGTCTCTGCCGGTGATGCCACGGCCGCCGACCTCGTGTGGCGGGCGGCGTCCTACGTCCCGCAGATCATCATCGGCATCATCGCGCTGATCACCTGGTTCAAGAAGGCCAACGCGGCCTTCGCCACCGTGGGCCCCGAGCACGAGGGCGGGGCCACCACGACCTGACCGCGCGACACGCGGCGTGTCGCGCGCGTGCCGGCCCATCGTGGCATCTAGGTTGTAGCCGACCTGGTCGTCGCGGGAGGGGAAGCCTTCGACGACCAGGTCTTTGCTGTTATCGCCTGGCGTCACTGTGGTCGGGCGAACTGCCCCGGGCGGTGTCCCGGAGAACGGAGGAAATGGTGCCGGCCTGGAGCCGATTCGTCGCCCTCGGGGACAGCTTCACCGAGGGGCTCGAGGACGACATGCGGCCCGACGGCAGGCACCGCGGGTGGAGCGACCGGGTCGCCGACGCCCTGGCCGCCCACGCGCACGCCCGGGGAATCGCGGACTTCCGGTACGCGAACCTTGCGGTTCGCGGCCGCCTTGCCCCTGAGGTCATCGAGGAGCAGGTTCCCCTCGCCGTCGAGCTGGGTCCCGACCTGGTCACCCTCGGGGCGGGCGTGAACGACACGCTCCGTCCGCACTTCGACCTCAACCGGATCGCCACCTCCATGGAGAGGGGCGTGCGCACCCTGCGCGCCACGGGCGCCGACGTCCTGCTGTTCGAGTTCGGGGATCCGGCGCGCCGCAGTCGGGTGATGAGGCCGGTGGCGGATCGGATCCGCGCCTACAACACCTCACTGCAGGACATCGGCCGTCGATACGGCTGCTACCGGGTGTCGTTCTGGCAGGTGGCCGTGTTCGACGACCCGCAGGTGTGGGCGTCCGACTGGCTGCACCTGGCGCCGGCGGGTCACGAGATCACGGCCCGCATGGTGCTGTCGGAGCTGGGCGTGGAGGCGCCCACGTCGGGACTGGACCAGGACTGGCGGACACCCCTCGTGCCCCGTCCGGTCCCCTCGCGCAGCCGGCGCCTCGCGGCGAATGCGCGCTGGACGCGCGACCACCTTGCCCCCTGGATGCTCCGCCGCCTGCGGGGGGAGTCCTCGGGCGATGCCGTCACCGCCAAGCAGCCCGAATGGCTGGCCTGGGGCTAGCCGGCCCCGCCCGCCCAGGCCATCCCCATGCAGGGGGGCATGTGGTCGGCTGTCCACAGCCAACGCAGCCAGCCCGAGCCGGGACGCGGTCACGCAGCAGGGTGATGCGCATGACGACGTCCCCGGTGCTGTCCGACCCCAAGACGCTCATCGCGTCCCTGCCCTACCTGCTCGGGTTCGAGCCCCGGGAGAGCGCGGTGGTCGTGTGGCTGCGTGACCGCCGCATCCTGCTGACGCAGCGCCTCGACCTGCCGCGGGATCCGCATGACCGGGCGTGGCATCAGGTGCTGTGGTCGCATGACGCGGCCGCGGTGGCCGACCAGATCGTTATCGTGCTCGTCACTGAGGGGCCGCGCCCCCACGAGATCGCCGACCCGATCCTCGACCGGGCTGCGAGCCGCGGCGTCGAGGTGCTCGATCTGCTGCTCTCCCGCGAGGGCCGGTGGCGCAGCCTGCTGTGCACGGATGCGGGCTGCTGCCCGGAGGCGGGCCGGCTGATCGACGCGGAGACGCGCACACGGGTCGCCGCCGAGTTCGCGTGGGCGGGGATCGCGCCGGAGGCCGCCCGCGAGGAGGTGGTCCGCCTCCTGGCGAGGGATGAGGATCTCGCGACGGCGGTCGCGGCGGTCGTGGCGCAGCGGACGGGTCCGGGGCCACGGGATCGCGAGGAGTGGCGGGACGCCTCCATCGACCGCCTGCTGGCACTGCTATCGGCGCCGACCGCGACGATCGACCCGGTGGCCATGGCGGACGCGATGACGGCGCTCGGCGATGTGCGCATCCGCGACAGCGTGCTGTGGACTGCCAGCCACTGGCGCGGAGAGCGGCTGCTCGCTGCCCTCGAGACCCTGTCGCAGCTGGTCCGGTGCGCGCCGTGCGGCTGCCTCCCACCGGTCGGGACCCTCTATGCCGCGCTGGCGTGGCTCGCCGGGGACGGGGCCCGAGCCGGGATCGTGCTGGAGCGGGTGCTCGCGGAGGACTCCTCCTACTCCCTCGCGCGGATCATCGGCACGGCCGTGGGAGGAGGCCTCGACCCGGCGGGATGGCGGGCGGCGCTGCATGACCTGAGCTACGCGGAGTGCCGCTACGGGGCGGCGTGACTTGACGAGGACGTGGACGCGGCTATAGTTCCGCGCAGGTCAAGAGTTCCAGTGGAAAGCTCCGGCTTGCTGGACGGCAACCCTCCCCCGCGGTGGGGTGCTCCGGATGAAGACCAGGCCCCTATGGGGCAAGCGCGGGTCTTGCACAGGGCAAGGCCCTCATATGAGTTGGCCTGCCGTGTGCGGCCAGAAGGAGTGCACCACCATGAGCAACGCCTGGTCCTTCGAGACGAAGCAGATCCACGCCGGCCAGTCGCCCGACGGCGCCACCAATGCGCGGGCCCTGCCGATCTACCAGACCACGTCCTACACGTTCAACGACACCACGCACGCCGCGAACCTGTTCGGGCTCAAGGAGCTCGGCAACATCTACACGCGGATCATGAACCCGACCCAGGCCGTCGTGGAGGACCGCATCGCGGCCCTCGAGGGAGGCGTGGCCGGCCTCCTCGTCGCCAGTGGGCAGGCGGCGGAGACGCTCGCCGTGCTCAACATCGCGGAGGCGGGGGACCACATCGTCTCCAGCCCGAGCCTGTACGGCGGCACCTACAACCTCTTCCACTACACGCTGCCGAAGCTCGGCATCGAGTGCACGTTCGTCGACGACCCGGGTGACCCGGAGTCATGGCGGGCTGCGGTGCGTCCCAACACCAAGCTGTTCTTCGGGGAGTCCATCGCCAACCCGAGGAATGACGTGCTCGACATCGAGGCTGTCGCGGCTGTGGCGCACGAGGTGGGCGTCCCGCTCATCGTGGACAACACCGTGGCCACGCCGTACCTGGTCAACCCGCTGCAGTGGGGAGCGGATGTCGTCATCCACTCGGCCACCAAGTACCTCGGTGGCCATGGCACGTCGGTGGCGGGTGTCATCGTCGACGGCGGCACCTTCGACTACGCGCAGTATCCCGAGCGCTTCCCGAACTACAACCAGCCCGATCCGAGCTACCACGGGCTGGTCTACGCACGCGACCTCGGCGTGGGCTCGGCCTTCGGGGCCAACCTGTCCTTCATCCTCAAGGCGCGGGTGCAGCTTCTCCGTGACCTCGGCTGCGCGGTGTCCCCGTTCAACGCCTTCCTGATCGCGCAGGGTCTCGAGACGCTGTCGCTCCGGGTGGAGCGGCATGTCCAGAATGCGCAGGCGGTGGCCGCGTTCCTGGCGGGACGAGACGAGGTGCTCAAGGTCAACTACTCGGGGCTGCCCGGAAGTCCGTGGTACGCCCTCGGCCAGAAGTACGCGCCTGGTGGCACCGGCGCGGTCCTGAGCTTCGAGATCGACGGCGGCCTCGAGGCCGGCAAGGCGTTCGTCGAGGCGCTGGACCTGCACAGCCACGTGGCGAACATCGGCGATGTGCGCAGCCTGGTCATCCACCCGGCGTCCACGACGCACTCCCAGCTGACCGAGGAGGAGCAGCTGGCCTCCGGCGTCACGCCGGGCCTGGTGCGCCTTGCCGTGGGCATCGAGCACATCGACGACATCCTGGCCGACCTCGACGCCGGGTTCCGGGCCGCGAAGCAGTCCTGACGTGTCCGAGTACGGCGCCCTGTCCTACGAGGGTCCTCCTCCCGCCACCGCCGCGTGGCGGGAGGAGGACCACCCGGGCGACCGTCACTTCCTGGACATCGGCGAGCTGAAGACCGAGCTCGGCGACGTCATCCCCGACGTCACGGTGGCCTACGAGACGTGGGGCACCCTCAACGAGGACCGGTCCAACGCCGTCTACATCTGCCACGCGCTGACGGGGGACTCGCACGTGGCCGGCGAGCCCGGTCCCGGCCACAAGACCGGGGGCTGGTGGCACTCCCTCGTGGGACCTGGCTGCCCGGTCGACACCGACGAGTGGTACGTCGTGTGCGCCAACGTCCTCGGCGGGTGCCAGGGCACAACGGGCCCGGCTTCGCTGGCCCCGGACGGGCGCCCGTGGGGGAGCCGTTTCCCCGTCATCACGGTGGCGGACATGGTCGAGGTGGAGCGCCGCCTCACCGATGCCCTCGGCATCGAGTCCTGGGCCCTCCTGCTCGGACCATCCCTCGGCGGGATGCGCGTCCTCGAATGGATGGTGCGGTACCCCGAGCGCGTTCGCGGGGGTCTCACGCTCGGGTCCACCGCGGCGGTCACGGCGGACCAGATCGGCACGCACGCCACGCAGATCGCGGCCATCGAGGCTGACCCGGCCTTCCGCGGGGGCGACTACTACGACGCCGGGCCGGGGGAGGGGCCGCACGTCGGCATGGGCATAGCCCGACGCATCGCCCACCTGACGTACCGATCCGAGACCGAGCTGGACGGCCGCTTCGGCCGCAGCGCCCAGGCCGACGAGGATCCGTACGACGGCGGCCGCTTCGCTGTGGAGTCCTACCTCGATCATCATGCGGACAAGCTGGCCCGACGGTTCGACGCGAACACCTACATCGCACTGACGCGCGCCATGAGCCTGTTCGACGTCGGAGCGGGCCGGGGTGGCGTGGCTGCGGCGCTCGGGGGCATCCACGCCCCGCTCACGGTGGTGGGCATCGATTCCGATCGCCTGTTCCCCGTCCGGCTGCAGCAGCAGATGGTGGACCTGACGCCCGGGGCCGACCGGCTGCACCTGATCCTGTCCGAGTTCGGTCACGACGGCTTCCTCGTCGAGGATGAGCAGGTGGGGGTCTTCGTGGCGCACGCCCTCCACCGGGTCCGCCGCAGCGACCACCGCGCCTAGCCAACGGGTCGGGTCCCGCGGCTGAGGTTGTCCACAGGCGCGCCTTCGCCCCTCGCCGACTCCACGCTCGGCGACCTACTGTCCCAGCGTGGCCACCGTGTCTGCCCACGTCCGCTTCCTCGTCGTCGCCATCGTCGCCACGATGATGGTGCTGGGCGGCGCCGACGCGGCGACGGCGGCCGGAGGCCATCCGATCGGCGGCCCGGTGCACGGGGACGACCTCGCGGACGAGTACGTCGGCACGGGTGGACTGATCCTGCCGGGGAGCGTCGACGCGTCCGTTCGCCGTGAGGTGTCCTCGTGCCTCGGCTGTGAGTGGCGCGTGACGTCACCGTGCGCACGGTCCGACCTCGGCGCACCCCTCGATAGGGCGTGTGCGGGAGTCGTGCGCGGCTGTCCCGGGGGCTCCCTGCGGCGCACCTGGTTCCGGGCCGCGGACGGGCCCTGGCGGGAGACGGGGCTGGTCTGCCTGCGCCAGGGAGGGCTGCTGACGGTGCGGGACGCCCGCGCGGCGGTCCTGGAGCGCCTGTCCCGAGCCGTGCCCGCCCTTCGACCGGCGGCCGCGCCGCCGCGCGGGGTGCTGCCCCAGCTCCCGACCTACTTCGACACGGGAATGCCGCGCGGGGAGCAGGTGTTCACGTTCATGGTCGCCGGTCACGCGCTGGCCGTGCATGCCCAGCCCCGCTGGTCGTGGACGTTCGGGGATGGCGCGTCGATGCGTACCGACGACCCGGGTGGCAGCTTCCCGTGGGGCACCGTCACGCACGTGTACCGCGTGGCGGGGACCTTCGAGGTCGTGTGCGCCACGATGTGGACCGCTGAGTTCTGGAGCGATGGATTGGGCCCGTTCCCGGTGCCGGAGGGCATCCGGCAGGAGGCTGCCTTCCCGGTGGTCGTGGGGGAGGGACGCGCCGCTCTGGTGCCCGGCGACCGCCCGCCGGACATCCGGCCGGATGTCCGTGGCACAATGGCCCACAGACCGGCCCGTCCAAGCTGAAGGCTTGACACGGGCCCTTGTCGTGGGTCAACGCGAGGAAGGCATACCCCACTCGATGGCAACTGGCAGCAGCAAGTCCCCTGCAAAGAAGTCCGCTCCGGCCAAGAAGGCACCTGCAGCGAAGAAGGCCGCTCCCGCTCCGTCGGCCTCCGCGAAGAAGGCGCCGGCGGCGAAGAAGGCGGCCACCACGCCGGTGAAGAAGGCGTCTGCCGCCAAGAAGGCGGCCACCACGCCGGTGAAGAAGGCGTCTGCCGCGAAGAAGGCGGCTCCGGCCAAGAAGGCGCCGGCGGCGAAGAAGGCGGCGGCCGGGAAGAAGGCGGCTCCGGCCAAGAAGGCGGCCGGCAAGGCGACGGGTGAGGACGAGCTCGTCGAGGTCGTCGAGACCGAGGACGGCCTTGTCGAGGTCGAGGACATCGACGAGGTCGAGGAGGTCGAGGACGAGGATCTCGAGGAGGCGGCCGAGCTCGAGGCGGACCTCGAGGCTGATCTGGCCGAGGACCTCAAGGGAGTCGAGGAGGAGGAGAAGTCCGAGGGCGAGGCGAAGTCCGCGGAGACCGACGAGGGCTTCACGATCTCCGACATCGACGACACGGATGAGCCCGTCCAGACCGTCACCGTGGCCGGCGCGACGGCCGACCCCGTCAAGGACTACCTCAAGCAGATCGGCAAGGTGGCCCTGCTCAATGCCGAGCAGGAGGTCGAGCTCGCCAAGCGGATCGAGGCGGGACTGTTCGCCGAGGAGATGCTGGCCGAGGGACCCAAGCTCGACAAGAAGACCCGGCTTGACCTGGAGTGGATCGCGACGGACGGCCGGCGGGCGAAGAACCACCTGCTGGAGGCGAACCTTCGCCTGGTCGTCTCGCTCGCCAAGCGCTACACCGGGCGCGGCATGCTCTTCCTGGACCTCATCCAGGAGGGCAACCTGGGCCTGATCCGCGCCGTCGAGAAGTTCGACTACACCAAGGGCTACAAGTTCTCGACCTATGCGACGTGGTGGATCCGCCAGGCGATCACCCGGGCCATGGCCGACCAGGCGCGGACCATCCGCATTCCGGTGCACATGGTCGAGGTCATCAACAAGCTCGCTCGGGTGCAGCGCCAGATGCTGCAGGACCTCGGACGCGAGCCCACTCCCGAGGAGCTGGCCAAGGAGCTGGACATGACGCCCGAGAAGGTCGTCGAGGTCCAGAAGTACGGGCGCGAGCCCATCTCGCTGCACACCCCCCTCGGCGAGGAGGGGGACAGCGAGTTCGGGGATCTCATCGAGGACTCCGAGGCGATCGTCCCCTCGGATGCGGTGTCCTTCACCCTGCTGCAGGAGCAGCTGGAGTCGGTCCTCGACACCCTGTCGGATCGGGAGGCGGGCGTCGTCCGCATGCGCTTCGGCCTCACGGACGGCCAGCCGAAGACCCTCGACGAGATCGGCAAGGTCTACGGCGTGACCCGCGAGCGGATCCGCCAGATCGAGTCCAAGACGATGTCGAAGCTTCGCCACCCGTCGCGGTCCCAGGTCCTCCGCGACTACCTCGACTGAGGGGCGCGGCTATTCGACCTCCACGGGAATCTCCCGTATGGTCGATCGCACTGTCCACTTGCATGCGCACATCCCCGAGGAAGTCATGAAGCGACTCGTCATCATCGTGGCCCTGGCCCTGATGGGCAGCCTGGTGACGGCCCTGCCCGCCGAGGCGGCCTCCTGCCCGCCGGCCACCGTCGGGGGCAAGGCCATCGGCTGGATCAAGGTCGGCGACCGTTCCGTGCCCCTCAAGCCTGTCACCTACCGCAAGGGCGGCCCGCTGGATCCGCCGGCCACCAATCAGGCGGCCGGCCTGTCCATCCGCAACGCCAAGCTGACGGCGAAGCGCGGCAAGTCGGTGATCACCTGGCACGTGCGGTACGGCGTGGGGTGCTACGGGTCGCTGAACACCGTCCTCAAGGCGCCCATCGGGAGCACCTTCATGGTGAAGGAGCGGGGCAAGGATCCCGTGTACTTCCAGATCATGAAGCGCGACAGCGTCCCGAAGAACCGTCTGCGCGCCTCGTGGTTCGCCCGGACCGGCGCGCACCGGCTCGTGCTGCTCACCTGCGATGACCTCCAGGGCGGCGTCTTCCTCAAGACCCAGGCCGTGATCGCCAAGCGCGTCCCGGCTCCATCGCCGGCCACCACAGGCGCCACGCCTGCGGCGGCCCCCACCTCGAGCACGTAGGGCCTGCCGGAGCGTTGGTAGGGTCCCGGCCCATGGCCGGTGATCCGCTCGTCAGCATCGCTCATCTCGGGCCGGAGGGCTCCCGGAGCGCCGTCGTCGAGGTGACGATGGCCAACCAGGCCCGCCGGAATGCGCTCAGCCAGGGCATGCTCGACGCCCTGACGACGGCCATCGAGGAGGCGGCGGCCGTGTCCTGCCGGGCGCTTGTCCTGCGGGCCGAGGCCGGGGTGAGCACGTGGTCGGCCGGATACGACATCGAGGCCCTGCCCCTGGATGGGGCGGACCCACTGACCTGGGCGAATCCCCTCGAGACGCTGCTGCACGCCGTCCGGCTCGCCCCGTTCCCCGTCATCGCGGCGGTGGAGGGAGGGGCCTGGGGCGGGGCCTGCGAACTGGCGCTCACCTGCGATCTGGTGGTCGCGGTCCGCACGGCGACCTTCGCGATCACACCAACCCGACTCGGGGTGCCCTACAACACCTCCGGGGTGGCCCATTTCGTGGCGGCCCTGCCGCTGAATGTCGCTCGTGAGATGTTCTACACGGCGGATCCGCTCGGCGCGGAGGCCCTGGCCGGATACGGCGTCGTCAACCGCCTGGTCGCCGATGGCGATGAGCTGGGGGTGGTCAGCCGGGAGCTGGCGAACCGGATCGCGGTCCGTGCCCCCCTGTCCGTGCGTGCGATCAAGGCTGAGATCACGGCGCTCACCGATGCCCGGTCACTCACCAGCGACGACTTCGAGCGCCTGACGGAACTGCGACGACTCGCATGGACGAGCACCGACTACCAGGAGGGGGTTGCCGCGTTCCGCGAGAAGCGGTCCGCGCGATTCAGCGGGACCTGACGATCTGGGCACGGGGTTCAGCGGTGCAGGCGCCTAGTCCTCGGCGGCCGGCTTCTCGGTGAGGCGGTGGGTCTCGTCGACGATCTCGATCGCCTGGGGACGCAGGGCGTCCTCGTGACGGCTCCAATGGTGACCGCAGAACAGCAGGTCGGTGCCACCCGGAAGCACGACGCGGACGTATGCCTGTGCGTTGCATCGATCGCAGCGATCGGTGGCGCTGAGCGCGGGCGCGGACAGTGTGGTGGCCATGTGTCCCGTCCTTTCGTCGTGGTCTCGGCCGCGGGCCGATCCCGTGGTGCCGTCCTTTCCGGATAACAGTCTTACACGGCCCGTCTGTTCCCGACTCGCCACGCCGGGGCCGTTCGCGGTGAGCGAAGCCGGTAAACGGACATTACGGTCGCAGGTGGACACGCCTCACCCTGCGCGGTCCGAACCGCGACGCTGGGTAGGTTGTCGGCGTGGCAGCGAAATCGACCAGGTCCAAAGCACCGTCCGCCGGCGGCTACTCCGCCCGGGATCTCGCGGTGCTGGAGGGCCTCGAGGCGGTCCGGAAGCGCCCGGGCATGTACATCGGCTCCAACGACGGCCGCGGCCTCATGCACTGCCTGTGGGAGATCGTCGACAACGCGGTCGATGAGGCGTTGGCCGGGTTCTGTACCTCGGTCACCGTGACGCTGCACGCGGACGGGTCGGCCGAGGTGGCCGACAACGGGCGAGGCATCCCCGTCGACGTCGAGCCCAAGACGAAGCTCACCGGAGTCGAGGTCGTGCTGACCAAGCTCCATGCGGGCGGCAAGTTCGGCGGTGGCTCCTACACCGCCAGCGGCGGGCTGCACGGCGTCGGCGCCTCCGTCGTGAACGCCCTCTCGTCGCGTCTCGATGTCGAGGTCGACCGGAGCGGCAAGGTCCACACCATGTCGTTCCGCCGTGGCGTCCCGGGCGTGTTCGACGGCGAGGGCCCGGAGGCGGCCTTCAGCCGCAAAGGCGGCCTGCAGATCATCGGCAAGTGCTCGCGCACCAAGACCGGTACCCGGGTGAGGTGGTGGGCAGACCGGCAGGTGTTCACCAAGGACGCCGACTACGACCGGGCCGCCCTGCGCGAGCGGGCCATGCAGAGCACCTTCCTCGTGCCGGGGCTGACGATGGTCCTCCGCGACCATCGGGATCCCGGTGACCTGTGGGAGGAGACCTTCCAGCACAAGGGCGGGATCGCCGAGTACATCGAGTACCTGTCGCACGGCGATCCGGTCACCTCGGTGATCCGGCTCAGCGGCCAGGGCCACTTCCACGAGACCGTTCCCGTGCTCGACGACAAGGGCCACATGACTCCCCAGGAGGTGGAGCGGGACCTCGGTGTCGAGATCGCCCTGCGCTGGGACACCGGGTACGACACCACAATGCGCTCGTTCGTCAACGTGATCGCCACGCCCAAGGGCGGGACCCACGTGGCCGGGTTCGAGCGCGCGCTCGTGAAGGTGATCAATGACCAGCTCCGTGCCGCCAAGGTGCTGAAGGCCAGCGAGGACAACATCGCCAAAGACGATGCGATGGAGGGGCTGACCGCGGTCGTGACCGTGCGGCTCGCCGAGCCCCAGTTCGAGGGTCAGACCAAGGAGGTCCTCGGGACGCCCGCCGCGTCGCGCATCGTGGCGAACGTGGTCACCAAGGAGCTGTCCTCGTGGATCTCCTCGCCTCCGCGTGGCGAGAAGGCGGCGGCCAAGGCGCTGCTCGACAAGGCCGCCAACGCGATGCGCGCCCGGGTGGCGGCGCGGACGCACCGCGACCTGCAGCGGCGGAAGACCGCGCTCGAGTCGTCGGCCCTCCCGGCGAAGCTCGTCGACTGCCGGAGCGAGGACGTCGAGCGCACGGAGCTCTTCATCGTCGAGGGCGACAGTGCGCTCGGAACGGCCAAGACGGCCCGCAACGCGGACTTCCAGGCGCTGCTCCCGATCCGCGGCAAGATCCTGAACGTCCAGAAGTCATCGCTGGCGGACATGCTGAAGAACGCGGAGTGCGCCGCCATCATCCAGGTCATCGGAGCCGGTTCGGGGCGCACGTTCGACCTCGATCAGGCGCGCTACGGCAAGGTGATCCTCATGTCGGATGCTGACGTCGACGGTGCGCACATCCGGTGCCTGCTGCTCACGCTCATCCACCGGTACATGCGCCCACTCCTCGACGCCGGGCGTGTGTTCGCTGCTGTCCCTCCTCTGCACCGGATCGAGATCATCAATCCGGGGAGCAAGGCGAACGACGTGATCTACACGTACAGCGACGCCGAGATGCGCTCGGTGCTGGCCGACGCCGAGAAGCGCGGGCGGCGCGTGAAGGACCCGGTCCAGCGCTACAAGGGCCTGGGGGAGATGGACGCCTCTCAGCTGCGGGAGACGACCATGGATCCCGCCCACCGCACGTTGCGCCGGATCACCATGTCCGACGTGGAGGACGCGGCGTGCGTGTTCGACCTGCTGATGGGCAGTGATGTGGCGCCGCGCAAGGATTTCATCGTCGAGGGCGCCGCGTCGCTGGACCGGGAGCGCATCGACGCCTGACGCCCGCAGCCGCTACCGCTCCAGCGGGTTCTCGCGGATCGAGGGGTCCTGCTGGTAGGCACGGAGGAGGCAGAAGATGAAGCCCATCCGCTCCTGGAGGTCCTGCCAGTCGGTGGCGTTGGACGCCCGGGTCGAGTCGTCGTCCTGGCCGTACGCGGAAGCCAGGCGCGCGAGGTGCTCGTCCTCGAGCGTGACGAGGTCGTCGGGCCATTGACGACCTCGGAGGTAGGCGGGGCGCGGGACGTCCCGGCTCACGCGGAGTGTGGCGTCGGGCAGGTGGAACTGGATCGCCTGTGACGTCAGGGCGCCGAGCAGCGCACCCCCGGGAACTGCGTCGTCGATGATCGGGTCCGCGCAGCGCTGCTCGTGGAAGGCGATCTGGACGTTGGCCCGAAGCATCAGCTGCGCACGCTGACGGGCGGTCGTGGTGGCCCCGTCCGGCGCGGCAAGGCGTGCGTAGCATGCAAAAGCGTCGGCCAGTTCCGCGGTCTCGGCGAGCAGGGGATCCTCTGCCACGTACTGGTCGAGCTCCCGACCCGCCTGTCCGCCGTCGACCAGGTCGAGGAAGCGGACAAACCGGGGTCCGATGTCCGCGATGATGGCGGAGTTGCCCACCAGCACGGTGTCCATCACTGCTCGCGGGGCGTGGCCCTCGCCGCGGATGACGACTCCGGCACTCGCGCTGGCCCACGCGCCGAAGTGCAGCCAGTTGGCATCCCGCGATCCCAGGATGCCCGCGAGCGCCCGGCTCAAGGAGACGTAGGTCTCGGTGATCGCGCGATTGCGGGCAGCCGCGTCGGGGATCCTCACACTGGTGGCGATCTGCGTGTGGAGCATCCCCATCGGTGCAGCATGCCAGCGGTCGGCTCGGGCCGCCCGCATTCAGCGTGACTCAGTCGAAGCGGTGCGTGCCGAGGAAGTGCGTCATCCCGGGATCCCGGTGGTCGAAGAAGGCTGACTTGCCGGTGTCGAGCTCCGCGATGCGTTCCATGTCGTGATCGGTGAGCGAGAAGGAGAACACGTCCAGGTTCTCCGCCATCCGCTCGCGGTGCACGGACTTGGGGATGACCACGACCCCGCGCTGCAGCAGCCAGCGGAGGACCACCTGGGCGACGCTGCGGTGGTGCTCCTCGGCGATGGCCGCCAGCACCGGGTGCGTGAACAGGCCACCGCGGCCCTCGGCGAACGGTCCCCAGGACTCGATCTGGACGCCGAGCTCGGTCATCTGGTCCTGGTACTCGGCGCGCTGGTAGAAGGGGTGCGTCTCGATCTGGTTGACCGCCGGCACCACCTCGTTGTGGTCGATGAGGTCCACGAGCCGGTCGGGATGGAAGTTCGACACCCCGATGGCGCGGGTCTTGCCAGCTTCCAGGGAGCGCTGCATGGAGCGCCAGGAGCCGTAGTAGTCGCCGTAGGGCTGGTGGATGAGGTACAGGTCGACGTAGTCGAGGCCCAGGCGACGAAGGGAGGCGTCCAGAGCAGCGCCCGCGGCCGCGTCACCGGCGTCCTGCGGCCAGATCTTGGTGGTGACGAACAGGTCCTCGCGGGCGATGCCGGCACTGCGGATCGCCCGGCCCACCTCCTCCTCGTTGCAGTAGGCGGCCGCCGTGTCGATGTGGCGGTACCCGACCTCGAGGGCGTCGGTGACGCAGCGCTCGGTGTCGGCGGGCTCGATCTGGTAGACGCCGAAGCCGAGGATGGGCACCTCGACACCGTTGTTCAGTGTGACGTCGGGAACAGTGACCACGGGTTCTCCTTGCCGGAGGGGCTGTGCTGACAGGCTAACCTCGTCGCATGCCCCTGTCGCGCACGGCCACCTTGGAGCCCTTCCCCGAGGACGCATTCGCCGACGTCCTCGCCGCCAACGGCGAGTATGCACGTGACCACGCGGCCTCCGACCTGACCGGCTGGGCGGCCAAGGGCCTGGCCGTGATCACCTGCATGGACTCCCGGATCGACCCCCTGGGCGTGCTCGGCATGCAGGCCGGCGACGCGAAGATCCTGCGCAACGCCGGCGCCCGGGTCACGGAGGACGTGCTGCGCACCCTCGTGCTGGCCACCTACCTGCTGGGGGTGCGGCGGGTGCTGATCATGCCGCACACGGACTGCAAGATGGCCAGCGGCGAGGAGGCCGACGTGCATCAGGCCATCAAGGACGGCTTCGGGGTCGACACCCGCAGTATGGAGTTCCGGACGGTGACCGATCAGCGGTCTGCCCTGATCACCGACGTGGTGCGGGTGCGGTCGTTCCCCCTGCTGCCGCAGGACCTTGTCGTGGCCGGGGCGATCCTGGACATCCGCAGCGGGCGGCTGCAGCCGCTGGACGTCTAGCCGAGGACCTCTCCTCGGGCGTGGGCCAGCAGCACCTCGCGCAGCGACCGCTCGGGCGCGCGCTCGGGCACCTCCACCTCCACCCACTGCTCGGCCGTCAGGCGGGTTCCGTAGACCTGCACGCGCACGTCGTGACTGCCCTGCTTCTCGCCGTCGTGGAAGCTGAATCGCCACAGGTGGGACGGGCAGATGACGCACCCGTCCCGGATCACTCCCTCACTCAGGGAGGCGCCGTTGTGCGGGCACACGTCGGAGATCGCGTGCGGCTCGCCGTCGATCTTCGTCAGGCAGATGGCCTGGCCGTCGAGCACGACCCGCAGGGGTACGGAGTCGTGCAGGTCGTCCAGGTGGACGACCCTGTGGACCTGCACGTCAGCCGTTCGGCCGCAGCACCGACACTGGCACCCCGCCGATGCCCCAGTCATCGGTGCTCACCTCGTAGATGGCCACGCGGATCCGCTCAGGGTCGCCGCCGAGTGCCTCGGCGGTGGCATCCGTCAGGCCCTTGATGAGGGCGTGCTTCTGCTCGACGGTGCGGCCTTCCATCATCGTGATCTGGATGAACGGCATGCCTGATCCTCTCTAGCGGCAGGGGAGTTCGACGGAGCCCAGACGATCGAAGCGCGCGACGACGGTGTCGCCGGGAGCCACCGCGACGGCCTCGGTGAGCGCTCCGGCCATGACGATCTGCCCCGCCTTCATCCCCTGGCCACGCTCTGCCATTCGGCGGATCATCCAGGCGACGCTGGCTGCGGGATGCCCCAGCACGGCGGCGCCGGCGGCGGTGGCCACCAGCTCGCCGTTCTTCTCGAAGGCGCAGCCCACGAGCCGGAGGTCGATGCCGCGCGGATCCGTGCCCTGCCCGCCGAACACGAAGCCTGCACAGGAGGAGTTGTCGGCGATGACGTCGCTGCCCGTGAATTTGTACCCGGCGAACCGCGAGTCGAGAACGTCGATGGCCGGGAAGACCAGCTCGGTGGCGGCCAGCACGTGGGCGGCCAGCACCTGCGGACCGGCGAGGTCCTCGCCGAGGAGGAAGGCGATCTCCGGTTCGCAGCGTGGCTGGATGTAGTCGCTGCAGACCAGCGTCTGTCCGGTGTCGAGCTGCATGTCGTCGGTCAGCCAGCCGTAGAGCGGCTCGGAGACGTTCATCTGCTTCTGCTTAGCGACGCTGGTGAGCCCCAGCTTGGCGCCGATGATCCGTGCGCCGCCCTCGACCCGGGCGTTGACGACGGCATCCTGCACCTCGTAGGCGGTCGCGGGATCGAGGTCGGGGTAGTCGTCGGTGAGCGGGTGGACGGCGGTTCGCGTGCGCGCCGCCTCGATCAGGGTGCGGGCGATCTGGTCCTTCGGCAATGACACGGTCAGGCCTCCCCGCCGGTCGCCTCGGCCTCGGCATGCTTGCGGGCGAGTTCGAGGGCGACGTCGATGATCATGTCCTCCTGGCCGCCGACCATCTGGCGTCGGCCGAGTTCGAAGAGGATGTCGGCCTGGGAGACGCCGTACCGCTCAGCGGCGCGCTCGGCGTGCAGGAGGAAGGATCCGTAGACGCCGGCGTAGCCCAGGATCAGGCCGGCGCGGTCGATGACCTGCGCGCGGGGCATGATCGGCCGGACGACCTCCTCGGCGAGGTCCATCAGGGCGAGGGGGTCGACGCCGGTCTCGATGCCGTACTTGCTGGACACGGCAGCGAGGATCTCGGTGGGGCAGTTGCCCGCTCCTGCGCCGAGGCCGGCGCTGGTGCCGTCGAGGTTCTTGGCGCCGTTCTCGTAGGCGGCGATCGAGTTGGCGACCGCCATGGCGAGGTTGTTGTGGGCGTGCACGCCGAGGGGCACCTCGAGGGCCTGCACGAGCGCGTCGACCCGGACCTTCATGTCCTCCGTCGTCATGGCGCCGGCGGAGTCCGCGATGTAGATCGTGTCGGCGCCGTAGGACTGCATCTTCAGGGCCTCCTCGACCAGGCCCTCGGGGGAGTTCATGTGGGCCATCATGAGGAAGCCGATGGCCTCCAGGCCGAGGGACTTCGCGACCTTGATGTGCTGCTCGGAGATGTCCGCCTCGGTGCAGTGCGTCGCGATGCGGGCGACCTTGACGCCCATCTCGTTGATCTCGCGGAGGTCGTCCGCCAGCCCGATGCCGGGCAGCAGCAGGCAGGCGATCTTCGCGTTGGTGGTGACCTCGCAGGCCTTCGCGATCAGCTCCTTCTCGGGCACGGCGGAGAAGCCGTAGTTGAAGCTGGAGCCGCCGATGCCGTCGCCGTGGGCGATCTCGATGACGGGCACGCCGGCCCGGTCGAGTCCGGTGACGATCTGGATCACGTCGTCCATCCGGTACTGGTGGCTGATCGCGTGCGAGCCGTCGCGCAGGGTCGAGTCGATCAGGCGGTAGTCGGCTTTCACGGCTGTGGTGGTCACTTGCTCGCTCCCTCGTTCTGGGCGGCCTTGTGGCCGGCGATCGCCTCGCCGACGCGCTGGGCGGCGGCCGTCATGATGTCCAGGTTCCCGGCGTACGGCGGGAGGTAGTCGCCGGCGCCCTCGACCTCGAGCAGCACCACGGCGCGGTGCGGCACGAGGCCGCCCGGGGTCAGGTAGGGACCCTCCTCGATCACCGGCTGGTTCTTCAGCCGGTAGCCCGGCACGTACTCCTGCACCGACTTCTCCATCGCGTAGATGGACTCGATCACCGCATCGTGGTCCGTGCCCTCCGGCAGCCCGCCGAAGACCGTGTTGCGCATCATGATCGGCGGCTCGGCCGGATTGAGGATGATGATCGCCTTGCTGTTCTCCGCGCCCCCGATCTCCCGCAGCGCGGTCGAGGTGGTCTTGGTGAACTCATCGATGTTCTGCCGCGTGCCCGGCCCGGCCGACTTCGACGCCACCGTCGAGACCATCTCCGCATACGGCAGGTTCTCCACGGCACGGCGGATCGCATAGACCATCGGCGTCGTCGCCTGCCCGCCGCAGGTGACCATGTTGATGTTGGGCGCATCGAGATGCTCGGTGAGGTTCACCGCCGCGATCACCTTCGGGCCGATAGCCGCGGGCGTGAGGTCCACCGCGATGATGCCGGCATCCTGATAGGCCTGCGCCTGCGCCTTGTGGACGTAGGCGCTCGTCGCGTCGAAGATCATGTCCAGCTCGTCGGCATGGCTCAGGATCCAGTCCGGACCCTCATGCGTGCCCTCGATGCCCATCCGGCGCGCCCGCGCCAGCCCGTCCGAGGCCGGGTCGATGCCCACCAGCGCCACCAGGTCGAGCGGGCCGTCGAGCTCGCGTGCCTTCAGCAGCTTGATCATCAGGTCGGTCCCGATGTTCCCGGAACCCAGAATCGCGCAGCGCATCGCCCCTACTCTCCCTCGCGTGCCATACGGATCGTGATCGGGCCCAGCCGGTCGAACTCGGCCCGGAAGACATCGCCCGGAGCGACCGGGACCATCGCGTGCAGCGCACCTGTCATGATCACGCTGCCCGCCGGCAGGGTCACGCCCATGGGTGCGAGGGTGTTGGCGAGCCAGGCGACGGCGGCGATCGGATCGCCCAGGGCAGCGGCACCGGCACCCGTCGCGACGACCTCGCCGTTCTTCGTGAACACCATGCCCAGCAAGCGCGGGTCGAACCCGTCGACCGGCACGACCAGCGAGCTCAGCGCGATCGCCCCGTTGCTCGCCAGGTCGGCGACCGTGTCGGCGAGCTTGATCCGCCAGTCCGCGATCCGCGAGTCCACGATCTCCAGGGCGGCGACCAGGCCCGCCGTGGCGTCGAGCGCCTGCGCCGGCGTGCAGTCCGGGCCGCTCAGGTCCTTGCCCAGGATCACGCCGATCTCGCCCTCCATCCTCGGGGCGATGAAGCGGTCGACCGGCAGCTCGGCGCCGTCGCGGTAGACCGTGGACGCGAACACCGGCCCGAAGTCGGGGGAGTCCACCCCCAGCAGCCTCTGCATCGGCGTCGAGGTCAGCCCCAGCTTGTAGCCGATGATCGACTCCCCGTCGTCGAGGAGGTGCTGGACCAGGTGCTGCTGGATCGCATACCCATCCGGCATGCCGAGATCCGGCAGCGCATCCGTGAACGGCGCGATCGGGGCACGACTCCGCCGCGCCTCGTACAGCGCAGCCGCGAACTCGCGTGCCTGCTCGTCGGTGACGATCGTCATGCCCCGGTCCTCCCACTGGTCGTGTCTCGGTACCCGAGCCGGCGGCTGACCGCCAGCCCCGCCTCGATGGTCGGTCGTGCGAGTCTCCGGAGCGACTCCGGCGTCAGGCGCTGGAGGGGCCCGGCGACGGAGATGGCCGCGATGACCTCGCCGTAGCCGTTGCGAATCGGGGCCGCCACCGATGCCACTCCGATCTCCACCTCGTTCAGGTTCTCGGCCCATCCGCGGGCACGGACGACCTCGAGCTCACGGCGCAATCTGGGAATGGACGTGATCGTGAACTCGGTCTTCGCAGTCAACACCCAACCATCGAACAGGGGCTCAAGCTGTTCCGGTGGCTGGAACGCGAGCAGCACCTTGCCCGTGCTGGTGCAGTACGCGTCGTTCCGGTGGCCGATGCGACCGAAGATGCGCAAGGCCTGGGGGCTGTCCCGGCGCTCGACATAGACGACCTCGCGGCTGTCGAGGACGGCGACCTGGACGGTCTCGCGGGTGGCGGCTGCGAGCTGGTCGATCACCGGGACGCAGGCATGGTGGAGATCGGTGTGCATCGCCACGGAGGCCCCGAGCTCGTACATGGCCAGGCCCAGCCGGTAGGCGCCGGTGTGCGGATCCTGCTCGAGGAGCCGCTCCTCGGCCAACGTGGCCAGCAGTCGATGCGCGGTGCTCTTGCCGATGCCGAGGCGTCGCGACAGCTCGGTGACCCCGAGCTCGCGATTGCCCCGGGAGAACTCCTTCAGCAGGCGCGCGGCATTGCGCACGCTGCTGAGTGTCGAATGCGCGCGGGGCGCCGACTCCGCGTCCGACATCACGAGCCCTCCCGCAGGCGGTCGAGGACGGCGCGGCGCACCTGGTCCGAGCCCGCATCAGCGTCGTCGCGGAAGGCGCCGGAATCGCCGAGGAGCTCGCGGGCGAGCGCGGTCACCGCACGCGGCAGGCCCGCCACCTCAGCCCCCTGCATCTGGTCCACGAGGTCACGGTCGTCCGCAAGTGCGCGGATCGATGCGTAGTCACGGCTGGCCGCCGCATGGGAATGGGCCAGTCCCGTCCCCGCGTGCTGGGCGTGGTGCGGCGTCAGGCCGCCACCCGGTGGGACGCTCATGTGGTAGACGACCGTGCGCACCCCCAGGACGCCGCGGACGTCCTCGGGGCGGGGCCCGGCCGTCTCGTCGACCCGGTCCAGTGCGGGTACGAGCAGGGGGTCGAAGAAGCGCAGCCGCCAGTGGAGGGGCCCCATCTCGTCGACGATCTCGACCTCGTGGCCGGTCGGTGCCGCGAACGGGTCCGCGGTCGCGAGCACGTGCAGGTACCGGGTGCCGATCGCGGCGACCGTGAGGCGGTCGGTCGTCAGCAGGGGCAGTCGGCCTCGGTCACCGGGGGGCAGCGCATCGGCGACCTCGAGGTACGCCTGGTGGACCGCGCGGACGTAACCGGTCAGCGCCGCGCGCATCGCCTCGGGGCCGCGGCCCGGGTTCGGTATCTCCGTCATCGCTCGGGCATCTCGCTCATCGACGGAAAAGTAGCAGTCTGTCCCGCATAGGGGAACAGTGTCCTTCCATACGGAACAGCCTGGGCCTAACGTCCCGGCATCGCGTGACGAAGGTCACGCACCGGCAATCCGATCAACCGGCAATCCGATCACCGGGCAACCCGATGAGGAGCGGCATGGGCATTCTCCGTCTCGGCCATGTGGACATCACGGTCACCGATCTGGACCTGGCGACGGCCTACTACACCGAGGTCATCGGCCTCATGGAGACGGAGCGCGACGAGGACTCGGTCTACCTCAAGTGCTGGGACGAGCCGAACCACCACTCGCTACGGCTGCGCTACGCGCCTCGGGTGGGGTTCGACCAGATGTCGTTCAAGGTCGAGCACGAGTCCGACCTGGGCGACTTCGAGAACGCCATCCAGCGGTGGGGCTACCCGGTGCAGCGCGTCTCGAAGGGCGAGTCCGTCGGACAGGGCGAGTCGATCAGGTTCGAGACGCCGTCCGGCCAGACGATGGAGCTGGTCCACGACATGGAGATGGTCGGCCGTGCCACCGCGCCGATCAACCCGTCGCCGTACGTGGAGGGGCTCAAGGGCATCGCGCCGCCCCGGCTGGACCACCTGCTGATCACCGCCGAGGAGGTGGGTGACTCGGCGCAGTTCTACATGGACGTGTTCGGCTTCCGACTCACCGAGCAGCTGCTCGACGGCGCAGGCCACCAGGCCGCGGTGTGGCTGGAGACCTCGGGCCGCGTGCACGACATCGCGATCGTGACCGGGCAGAACGGCGGCCTGCACCACTTCGCGTGGTGGCTCGACGACTGGGACCACGTGCGCCGGTCGGCGGACATCCTCGCCTACAACGGCATCCAGCTCGACGTCGGTCCCACGCGCCACGGCATCACCCGTGGCAACACGATCTACTTCTTCGATCCGCTCGGCACCCGGAACGAGGTCTTCACCGGCGGCTACCGACCGGACCCGGACTTCCCGACCATCACCTGGACCGAGGACCACATCGGCCGGGCCGTCTTCTACTACGAGGGTGAGTTGAACACGCGATTCATGACGGTGCACACATGAGCATCCTGAGGCTGTCGCATGTCGAGGTCCGCGTACCCGATCTCGAGCTCGCCACCGCGTACTACACCGAGGTCGTCGGGATGTACGAGACCGCGCGCGAGCCCGATCGGGTCTACCTGAAGTGCTGGGACGAGCAGCAGCACCATTCCCTCATCCTGACCTTCTCGCCCACCTACGGCTTGAACCACATGGGCTGGAAGGTCTCGGAGCGGGATGACCTCGATCGCTATGCGAGCCGGCTGGCGGACGCCGGGGTCGAGGTGCACCGGTTCGGGCCGGGCGAGATCGGCCCCGGCCACGGGGAGGCCATCCGCTTCGCCATCCCGAGCGGGCACGTGATGGAGCTCGTCTACGGGATGGAGCAGGTCGGCAACCTGCTGCCCAAGGTCAACCCGCCGCCGAAGCCGCTCGGTCTCGTGGGCTTCGCTCCGCCCCGGCTCGACCACGTGTTCCTCACCTGCGAGGACGTCGGCGCGAACACCGCGTTCCTCATCGACCTCCTCGACTTCCACCTGACGGAGCAGGTCGTCGGCGACGACGGATTCCAGCTGGCGACGTGGCTGGAGCGGTCGCATCACAGCCACGACATCGCCCTCGTCACCGGGCAGGATCGCGGCCTGCACCACTTCGCCTGGTGGGTGGATGACTGGAATGCCATCCGCGATGCCGCCGACGTGCTCGCCTACCACGGCGTCCCCATCGAGACGAACCCCACGCGCCATGGGGCCACCCGTGGCCAGTGCGTCTACTTCTTCGACCCGGCCGGCAACCGCAATGAGGCCTTCTCCGGGGGCTACTGGGTGGATCCGGACGAGCCCGCGGTCACCTGGACCGAGGCCGAGATGGGCCGGGCGATCTTCTACTACGACGGCGTCGTGAACCAGCGGTTCCTGACGGTGCACAGCTGAGGGGCGGACAGTGACGGCATCGGACATCAAGGAGACCGGCCCGGCCTCGTTGCCGCGCACGGAGCGCAATGACGCGCCCGCGTACCTGCAGCGCTACCTCGCACGCGAGAACCGCGGCGGCAAACCGCATGAGGTGGAGGAGCGCGAGGGGGAGGGGCCGCTGTACCTGCGGCGCTTCCGCGACCGTCGCAGCGGCGCCAACCCGCTCGAGGCCCCCGTGCCCGAGTGGGAGGGTCAGGACCTCGGCGTCACCCAGGCCCGCGCGCGCATCACCAAGACCAAGGAGATCGTCCCCGAGTCGGCCGAGGCCGCCGGTCCCCGGACGGTCACGCAGGTCCACATCATCCGTCACGGTGAGACACAGGGGTACTCCACCGAGAGCGGGCTGACTCCTCTCGGGTCCTGGCAGGGGCATCGTCGTGGCTTCGACATCAGCAAGGGCATCCGGGAGGGCGAGCGTGTGCGGATCGTCTGCGCGGACACGAATCGGGCCCGCCAGACCGCCGAGCAGATCCGGAAGGGCCTGCTGGACGGACTGACGATGTGGGGTCGCACCGCGGAGATCTCCGAGGTCGACGGGATGGCGGAGTTCCGCAACTTCCAGGTCTGGACTCCCGAGGGCCTGCGCGACGTCACGCAGGCCTTCCGCCTGTACCAGAAGGAGATGGAGAAGTACGAGCGCGTCGCTCTCGGCGACCGCCCCCTCTGGCTGGTGGAGGTGGACCGCTTCTGGCGCACGCAGCAGGGCGGGGGAGACCCGATCACCTACTGGACGCAGATCCCGATGCTCTGCTTCGAGCCGCCGTCCGCGACGGTCCGGCGCTTCTGGGCCGGGATCCAGCGCGTCAAGGCGGAGACGCCCGGGGATCGCATCATCGTCGCCACCCACTCCGGGCCGATCCGCGTCTTCGCGATGGCCGCCCACGGGTATGACCCCGGCGAGCCCTACAACACGGAGGAGGTCATCGTGAAGCTCCTCGAGGGGGACAACGGGGCCTTCCTCGCCTACCGCAACCGGGTCTCCGAGGTGCAGGTGCCCCACCTGGAGGAGATGCCGGACTGGTGGGAGGGCCTCTCCGGCCGGGCCCTGCCGACCTCGCTTCGCACCGATCTCGACGAAGGAGCTCGAGCGTGAACATCGTCATGTGGTTCGAGAGCTACTGGGAGGGCATGAAGGCCGAGGTCGGCGGCAAGGCCGCGAGCCTCGGTGAGATGACGGGCGCCGGCCTGCCCGTGCCACCGGGGTTCGCCCTCACCACGGGCGCGTACCGCAAGTCGCGCGACGCGGCCGATCTCGACGCCACTCTCGCGCGCCTGCTGCACGGGCTCGACACCGACGACACCGCGATGGTGACCGATCGATGCGGTCGCATCCGGGCGCACATCGAGCAGATGCCGATGGACCCGGAGGTGGAGTCACGACTGCGGCATGCCTATCAGGAGCTGTGCCGTCGCTGCGATACGCCCGATGTCCCCGTCGCGGTCCGGTCGTCGGCGACGAGCGAGGACTCGCCGGACGCGTCCTTCGCAGGCGAGCACGACACCTACCTGTGGGTCCGCGGGGCGGATGCCGTCGTCGATGCCGTCCGCCGCTGCTGGGCGTCACTCTTCACCGATCGCGCCACCTGCTACCGCGTGGAGATGGGCTACGACCACCGCACTGTCGAGATGAGCGTCGTCGTCCAGAAGATGGTCCGCCCCATCGCGGCCGGTGTGGCGTTCACCTTGAACCCGTCCGACGGCGACCGGTCCACCGTGGCCATCGACTCCGCCTGGGGCTTCGGGGAGGGCGTGGTCTCGGGCGAGGTCACCCCGGACAACTTCCTCGTCGACAAGGTCCTCTACGAGATCACCAAGCGGCGCGTCGCCACCAAGGAGGTCGAGTTCCGGCTGACCGACCACGACACCGTCGAGAAGGTGGCCCTCGAGGGGGAGCGGGCGACCGCGCCCAGCCTCACGGACGCGCAGCTGAAGGCCGTGGCCCGGCTCGCGCGCACCGCCGAGCGGCACTACAGGTGCCCGCAGGACATCGAGTGGGCGGTGGACGCCGACCTGCCCGAGACGGAGAACATCGTGCTCCTGCAGTCACGTCCGGAGACGGTCTGGAGCAGGAAGGCGGCCGAGGCAGCAGCAGCTCGGGCGGCCACCGGCAACGTCGACCTCATGCAGAGCATCGTGTCGACTCTCATGAACCCGCTGCACAGCCGCAACAAGTAGTCGATCATCCACCGCAGTCAGAGCAGTCAACCAGAGGGAGTTCGCATGGCCGATCGGTTCCCCAGCCCCTTCGAGATCGAGACGCCCGAGGGCGCTGAAGGCTGGCAGGAGA
This sequence comes from Actinomycetales bacterium, assembly GCA_016125355.1. Taxonomy (GTDB): domain Bacteria; phylum Actinomycetota; class Actinomycetes; order S36-B12; family S36-B12; genus UBA10649. Next base: position 140,002 of record WGLX01000015.1, read on the forward strand.
TGTACGTGTACTCGTCGCTCTTCAGTGAGGGGCGACGGGAGTTCGACGACAACACCTTCTGGTTCCAGGACGGGGTCCACTGGCCCAAGGTCCTGACGCCGTGGGACGCGACCTTCTTCGAGTTCGGCATCGCCTCGCTGTCGCAGTACAACACCCGTCACCTGCAGGTGCCGCCCGCGAACGGCATCGCCTTCCGGATCCTCAACGGCTACGGCTACCTGACCCCCATGCCTGCTGACCCGGCGACGATTGAGGAGCGGGTCGCCAACTTCCTGGACCGCGCCGGCTTCTACTTCATGAACTGGAACGACCTGTACGACAAGTGGATGCTCAAGATGCGGGACCTCGTCGCGGAACTGGAGGCGGTCTCCTTCGACCCCCTGCCCGACATCGAGGACGCCGACGAGGTCGTGAAGTCCGGGGCGGGCCTCGGCTCGGGCTACCGGATCCAGGAGAGCTACCGGAACCTGGTCAACCTGGGCCTGAAGCTGTGGAACTACCACTTCGAGTTCCTCAACCTCGGCTACGCCGCGTACCTCGACTTCTTCGGCTTCTGCAAGGAGGCGTGGCCGAACATCCCGGACCTCGCGATCGCCAAGATGGTCGCGGGGGTCGAGGTCGACCTGTTCCGCCCGGACGAGGAGCTCAAGCGCCTCGCCCGGATGGCCGTCGAAACCGGCATCGCGGACGCCTTCTCGGCCGGTGACGTCGAGGCGACGTGCCAGGTGCTCAAGAGCTCGGACGCCGGTAACGCATGGATCTCGTCCTTCCAGGAGTCGGCGGAGCCGTGGTTCAACTTCTCCACGGGTTCGGGCTTCTACCACTCCGACAAGATCTGGATCGAGAACGTCGAGGTCCCCTTCGAGTTCATCGGCAACTACATCGGGATGCTCCAGAAGGGCGAGGACCTTGCCCGGCCGATGGAGGCCATCCGCGCCGAGCGCGACCGGATCGTGAACGAGTACGCCGACCTGCTTCCGTCGGATGCCGACCGGGAGGCCTTCCAGGGCAAGCTCGGCCTGGCGCGCGTGGTCTTCCCGTACGTGGAGAACCACAACTTCTACGTCGAGCACTGGAGCCACTCGGTCATCTGGCGCAAGATGCGCCAGCTGGGGGAGCTGTTCGTGAAGGAGGGGTTCTTCACGGAGGCCAACGACATCTTCTACCTCAAGCGCACCGAGGTCGAGGATGCGCTGTGGGACTACTACGTGTCGTGGGCAACGCCGGAGCAGGCTGCAGGCCCGGGCTACTGGCCGCCGATCGTGAAGCGGCGTCGCGAGATCTGCGCCGCGCTGTCGGCCTGGAAGCCGACGCCTGCACTCGGCGTGCCGCCGGAGGTCATCACCGAGCCGTTCACCGTGATGCTGTGGGGCATCACGTCCGAGAGCACCAAGGCATGGCTCGGTGGCGGTGCCGGAGATGAGGGCCAGTTGAAGGGCATGGCGGCGTCTCCGGGCGTCGTCGAGGGCGTGGCCCGCGTGATCTTCAACCCGGACCAGATCAGCGAGGTCCAGGAGGGCGAGATCCTCGTCGCCCCGCTGACCGCACCCTCCTGGGCGCCGATCTTCGGCAAGATCCAGGCGACGGTCACCGACACGGGCGGCATGATGAGCCACGCGGCCATCGTGTGTCGCGAGTACGGACTGCCGGCCGTGACCGGCACCGGTTTCGCGACCGCCACCATCCAGACCGGCGACCGGATCCGCGTCGACGGCACCAACGGCGTCGTGACCAAGCTCTAGGAACGGAACTACCATGAACGACGAGGACCCCCGGAAGGACGCACCATGCTGACGGTCGAGCAGAACGAGGAACTCACCCAGGTCGGGCCCGGAAAGCCCATGGGCGAGCTGCTGCGCCGGTACTGGTACCCCATCGCCTTCGAGCAGGACTTCGACGAGGTGCCCAGCAAGACCGTGCGGCTGCTCGGCGAGAACTGGACGCTGTTCAAGACCCCGAAGAGCGGTCGCTACGGCATCGTCGCCGAGGCGTGCCCCCACCGCAGCGCCTCGCTCACCTACGGTGTCGTCCACGAGGACGGCATCCGCTGCGGCTACCACGGCTGGAAGTGGGACTTCGACGGCACCTGCGTGGAGCAGCCCGCCGAGGCCGACAACCAGAACTTCCGGGACCGCGTGAAGCAGAAGGCCGGCAAGGCCAAGACGATGGGCGGGATGGTCTGGGTCTACGTGGGCCCAGACCCCGCTCCCGAGCTGCCGCGGTTCGACGTCTTCGTCATGGACGGCATCAAGGACGTCGGCTACACCACTCTTCCGTGCAACTGGCTGCAGATCATGGAGAACTCGGTCGACCCGCACCACGTCGAGTGGCTGCACGGCTACTACTTCGAGTTCCTCGGTCAGATGCAGGGCTTCGATGCTCCCAAGTCCTTCCAGAAGAAGCACCTGAAGACGGGCTTCGAGGAGATGGAGTGGGGCATCCTCAAGCGTCGAGTCCAAGAGGGCGGCACGGAGGAGAACGACGACTGGAAGATCGGTCACCCACTGGTCTTCCCCTTCTACATGCGCGTGGGCGGCGCCGGCATCGACCAGATGCAGATCCGGGTGCCCATCGATGACACCACCACCTGGAAGCTCTTCTACTCCAACCACGCACCCGAGGGTGGGCAGTGGGAGCCCCAGGAGCGCCCCGTGGTCTACGAGTACCAGTGGCGCGACGAGGAGGGCCGCTTCATCACCGACTACATCGAGGGCCAGGACATCATGGCGTGGGTGTCGCAGGGTCCGATCACCGATCGCACCCAGGAGCACCTCGGCCGGTCCGATGCCGGCGTCGCCATGCTGCGGAAGATGTTCAAGGAGAACATGAAGAAGGTGCAGGACGGCGAGGATCCGATCGGCACGATCCGCGAGCCGCACGAGATCATCCCGCTGCCCTGCGAGCGCGACAAGTTCGGGGCGGAGCGCGAATTCGCGGAGGCCTTCATCACGATGGGGTCGATGCGCTACAGCCCCAACAAGCAGGGTCTCCTGGACCTGCACGCCGATGCGTGGGCGCGTCGGGAAGGTGCGGCGGCGAACGCCTGATCATGATGCTGCCCCCTGATCCGCACCGGCTGCCTCCCCGCGAGGCCTGGTTCGCGCGAGACGCCGAACGCCACCTCCTCGACCGGCCGCGGTTCTGCCCGATGTGCGGCGAGGGTCTCGATGCGGATGGCGGCATCAGCACCGAGTACTGGGCCGCGGATGCGCGGTACTTCATGACCTGGTGCGGAGCATGCGGCTGGTTCGGCGAGGGCGTGCGCTTCGACATGGTCACGATCACCGAGGTGGAGCACTAGCGGATGGTGGCAGCCCCCAAGACCGCCCTGATCTTCGACTTCGGCGGTCCGGTCCTCCTCACGCCCTTCGAGCTGCGGCATGTCGGCGAGCGCGACCTCGGCCTGCCGGCCGGCACCTTCGCGTGGACCGGTCCGTTCGCTCCCGAGCTCGATGCGGACTGGCAGGTCTTCCAGTCCGGGGGCATGAACGAGCGGGAGTACTGGGCCTATCGCGCCCGCGAGTTCGCCGACCTGACCGGCGAGGAACCGACGATGAAGGCGTTGTGCGGCCACCTCTACTCCGGCGCGGAGGAGGAGCTCGTGCGCCCTGGGGCGCTGGCCCTGCTGCGTGACGCGAAGGCTGCGGGGATCGCCGTGGGGGCGCTCACCAACGATCTGACCTCGTTCCACGATCAGGCCTGGCTCGACCGGATGAGCGTCCTGACCGAGTTCGACGTGCTGGTGGACGGGCGCACGGAAGGCGTCTACAAGCCCGATCCGCGGATGTACGAGATCATCCTCGAGCGCATGGGCATCGAGGCCGAGGACGCCGTCTTCCTGGACGACCAGCCGGTCAACCTGGCCGGCGCGGACGTGGTGGGGCTCACACCTGTGCACCTGGACCCCGTTGACCCGGCGCCAGGGTTTAGGTTGTGTCGCGAACTGTTAGGACTTCCACAGGAGTAGCCACATGCGCGTCGCGGTCGTCGGTTCCGGTCCCTCAGGCGTCTACGCAGCCGACGCCCTCGTCTCCCAGGATGCGGTGCCGGTGGAGGTCGACATCATCGACCGCCTTCCGGTGCCGTTCGGCCTCGTGCGCTACGGCGTGGCACCCGATCACGTGAGCATCCGATCGGTCCGTGACACCCTCGATAAGGTCCTCGACAAGCCGGGCGTGCGCTTCCTCGGCAACGTGACGGTGGGCCAGCCCGAGGACGGCGGCGTCGTGTCCATGGCCGACCTGCACGCCTGCTACGACGCGGTCGTCCTGACCTACGGGGCCTCGCGCGACCGTCGGCTGGGCATTCCCGGCGAGGACCTCGACGGCAGCGTCGCGGCAACCGACTTCGTGGCGTGGTACTGCGGGCACCCGGACGCGGACCGGGAGCTCTTCGAGCGCCTCGTCCCGACCGCCACCAGCGCCGTGGTTGTCGGCGTGGGCAACGTGGCGGTGGACGTGACCCGCGTCCTCGCCAAGACCGTCGGGGAGCTGGACCACACCGACATGCCGCAGCACGTCTTCGACACGCTCGCCCAGTCGCACATCACCGATGTGTACCTCCTCGGGCGTCGTGGTCCGGCCCAGGCAGCCTGGACCACCAAGGAGCTGAAGGAGCTCGGGGAGCTCCTGGACGCCGAGGTCATCGTGCGGCCCGAGGACGTCGTCCTCGACGAGGGCAGCGCGGAGGTGGCCGCGTCGGACCGGGCCGTCGGCCGCAATGTCGCCGTCGTGCAGGAGTGGGCCGAGCGGGAGCCGCAGGGCAAGCCGCGCCGCATCCACGTGCGGTTCCTGTCGCGGCCCATCGAGATGCGCGGTGACGACCGCGTGCGGACCGTGGTCGTCGAGCGGACCCGCCTTACCTCGGACGGCAAGGCGGAGGGGACCGGCGAGACCGAGGAGATCGCGGCGGACCTTGTGGTGCGCTCCGTCGGCTACCGCGGCACGGCGCTGGACGGGGTGCCCTTCGACAGCGGGCGCAACGTGATCCCGCACACCGATGGCCGCGTGGAGCGGGACGGCGTGCAGGTTCCGGGGGAGTACGTGGCCGGCTGGATCAAGCGTGGACCCACGGGCATCATCGGCACGAACAAGAAGGACGCCGTGCAGACCGTCACCTCGCTGCTTGCGGACGCGGAGGCGGGCCTGCTGCGAGCGCCGACGCAGCCGGGTGGGATCGACGCCTTGCTGGCGGAGCGCGGGGTGGCCGTCGTCAGCACGGCGGGGTGGCGGTCGATCAACGCCGCCGAGCAGGCCCTCGGCGCGACCCGGGGCCGGGACCGCACGACGATCCACGATCGGGTGGCCCTCCTCGACGCCGCGAACGGCTAGCCCCCCGACGAGTTGAACCGCTTCCCGGTGCAATTCTGCAGAACTGCACCGGGATCGCGGTTTTTCTGACGATTTGAACCGGGAAGCGGTTCAACTCGTGGGGTGGAGGTCGGTGACCTGCCAGTACTCCAGGGGCAGGGCCTCCTTGCCGCACGACTCCGCCCGCAGCACGTCGTCGACGACCCGCCGCAGCGTGCACCGCCAGGCGCGCCCGTCCCGGTGCCGGACCTCCGCCACGACGTGCGACCCCTCGGCCTCGGCGCCGACGACGTCCAGGGAGTGCGCGTCATCGTCGGCCGTCTCCCGGCGGACGGCGACCTCGGCCGCCTGCAGGGCCGGCGCGAGCCTCGTGCGGCCGCGCATGCGGTCGGGCAGGACCCGGCCGTGGTCGAGAAGTTCCGCGAGGGTGATCGCCTCGTCGATCGAACACCGCCCGTGCACGACCCCCATCGGCAGCGACAGCGTGACGGGCGCGAACCGGTGGCCACCGACGTGGCTGCACTCCCAGATGCGGTCCGCGAGGTCGACCGGCGCGCGCTCGCGCAGCCCCGCCACCAGCGCCCGTCCGTGGACCGCACAGCACTGATCGCGCCGGCTGTGCGTGCACACCAGCAGCACGGGTCGATCGGTTCTCTGAAACGGCATTGACGGCCGACCGTCGAGGACGTCGCCCACGGTGAGCGTGCTCAGGGGCAGCAGGTCGTCCAGCTCCGCCTCCCACAGCGACGCCCCCTCCGGGCCGTCGACGGCGAGGAAGACCCGGTGCGGTCCCGCGTCGCCGCCACGCTCTCCCCGCTCGAGCCGACGGACCAGCAGTACGCCGAGCCCGTTCGCCTTCAGCTGCCGCAGCGCGACCTTGACCTCGTCGGGCAGGAGGCTGTCGACGAGGACGTCGCGTCCCCACGGCCCGCCCTGCTCGACGATGACCCAGCCGCGGGCCTCCGGGGCGGTGCCGGCGAGGGGCTCACCGACGGCGGCGGACTGCAGCGAGCAGGGCGTGCCCAGCGTCACAGGTTGCCGCCCAGTCCGGCGATCGGCGCTGGCGGCGGCGTGCCCGTGCCGTCGCGGCGCTCATCCACGTCGGGCAGTGCCACCGCGACCCCAGACGCGGTCGACGCGCGCGCCGGGCCGCGTCCGACCCACGCCAGCTGCAGTCGGTCCTCGCCCGCGCGGAACCGGTGGCAGCGGACGCCACCGGTTCCCCGGCCCTTGCCCGGGTACTCAGCGAACGGCGTGACCTTCGCGGTGCCCGGTTCCGTACCGGGCAGGGCCGCCGCGGACCCGGCCACGGTGACGACCACGCAGTCCTCGTCCGGACGCACAGCGGTCGCGAAGACCACGTCGGCGCCCTTGCCCAGCTTGATCCCGGCCATCCCGGCGGCCGCCCGACCCTGGGGGCGGACGGCACTCGCCGGGAAGCGCAGGAGCTGGGCGTCGCTGGAGACCAGCACGATCTCCGCGCCTTCGGCGTCGGCCTCAGGCAGCCGGACGGCACCCACCACACGGTCGCCCTCGTCGAGCCGGATGACCTCCCAGGCGTCCTTGTTCTGCAGGGCATCGGGCACCACCCGCTTGACGATGCCCCTGGCCGTCGCGAGCACGAGGGCACCGTCGTCATCGAGCGTGGTGAGGCACAGGGGGGTCTCGGTCGCCGGGAGGTCGACGAACGCCCCGAGCGGCGCTCCGGCCGACAGCGAGGGCACGCCGGCCACCGGTGGCAGCGCGGGCAGGTCCAGGGCGCGCAGCCGCAGGACGCGTCCGGCGCTCGTCACCAGCCCGAGGTCGCCGCGGGTGGTCGCCGGGACGGCGCTGATGATCACGTCGTGGGTGCTGCGCTGGTCGTGGCCGACATCGGCACCGGCGTGGGTGTCGGACGTGCGTGCCACCAGCCCCGTGCTCGACAGCAGCACCACGCAGGGCTCGTCGTCGACCTCCAGCGGCACCGCGGTGACTGGCCCGGAGGCCGCTGCCTCCATGAGCAGGGTGCGACGCGGCGTGGCGTGGGCCTGGGCGACCTCGCCGATCTCGTCGGCGACGGTCGCACGAAGAACCGCCTCGTCCTCGAGGATCTGCGTGAGCTGGTCGATCTCGCGCCGCAGCTCGTCGCCCTCCTTCTCGAGCTCGATCCGGGAGAACTTCGTCAGGCGCCGAAGGGGCATGTCGAGGATGTACGTCGCCTGCACCTCGGTGAGGTCGAACACCGCGATGAGCCGGTCGCGCGCCGTCGCGGCGTCGTCGCTCTCGCGGATGAGCTGGATGACCTCGTCGATGTCGAGGATGGCGACGAGCAGCCCCTCGACGAGGTGCAGTCGCGCCTCCGCCTTCCCCCGACGGAAGGCGCTGCGCCGCCGAACCACCTCGAGGCGGTGGTCGAGCCACACCTGCAGCATCGCAAGCAGGCCCAGCGTCTGCGGCTGGCCATCGACGAGCGCCACGGCGTTGACGTTGATGGAATCCTCCATCGGCGTCAGCTTGTACAGGTGCTCCAGCACGGCCTCCGGGTGGAAGCCGTTCTTGATCTCGATGACCAGACGCAGCCCGCTCTCGCCATCCGTGAGGTCCACGACGTCGGAGATGCCCTGGAGCTTCTTCGCCTGGACGAGGTCCTTGATGCGGTCGATGATCCGTTCCGGGCCGACGTTGTAGGGCAGCTCCGTGACGACGATCCCACGTCGGCGCGGGGTGATCTGCTCGATCCGCGTGCGGGCGCGGATGCGGAAGCTGCCACGCCCGGTCTCGTAGGCCTCGCGGATGCCATCGAGCCCAATGATCACCCCGCCCGCGGGCAGATCGGGCCCCGGGATCAGTGTCATGATCTCGTCGAGTGAGGCGTCGGGGTTGGCGAGCAGGTGACGGGCGCCGTTCAGGACCTCGCCCAGGTTGTGGGGCACCAGCGTCGTGGCCATGCCCACGGCGATGCCGGAGGCACCGTTGACGAGCAGGTTGGGGATCGCCGCGGGCAGCACGAGCGGCTCGGTCTCGCGGCCGTCGTAGTTCGCCCCGAAGTCGACGACGTCCTCGTCGAGGCCGGCCGTCATGTCCATCGCCGGCGGGGCGAGCCGGGCCTCGGTGTAGCGCATGGCCGCGGGACCGTCGTCGAGCGAGCCGAAATTGCCGTGGCCGTCGACCATCGGCAGCCGCAGGGTGAACGGCTGGGCCATGCGGACGAGTGCGTCGTAGATCGCCGAGTCACCGTGGGGGTGCAGGCGGCCCATGACCTCGCCCACCACGCGGGCGCTCTTGACGTGGCCACGGTCCGGCCGCAGGCCCATCTGGGCCATCTGGAACAGGATCCGCCGCTGGACCGGCTTCAGCCCGTCACGGGCATCGGGGAGGGCCCGGGAGTAGATGACCGAGTACGCGTACTCGAGGAACGACCCGCGCATCTCCTGGGAGACGTCGACGTCGACGATGCGCCCGTGCGTCGGCGGCTCGGTGCTGCGGGCGGTGCGGCGTGCCATGCGGTCCTCTCGTCAGTCGTACGGTCTCACCCATTGTCTCGGGTCACCTCACGAGGGGGCTGGCTCCGACACGGCTGATCGCCTGGGCCGCGAGGCGCTGGCCCTCATCGACGGCCTCCGCGAGCGGTCGGGCGCCCAGCCAGGCGGGCAGGAAGCCCGCGGCGAAGGCGTCGCCGGCACCCGTCGTGTCCACGACGGCGCGGCGCGGTGCGGGCGCGTTGACCAGACCGGAGGGGTCACGGGCCAGGACGCCACGCGCGCCCACCTTGATGACCACGCAGCTGACCGAGTCGCTGAGCACCTCGAGGGCCCGGTGCGGGTCGTCGACGGATGACAGGACGGCGGCCTCGTCCTCGTTGGCCAGGAGGAGGTCGAACTGGGGGACGAGCTCCTCGAACAGGGGCAGGTTCGCGCGCAGGGGCGCGGCAGACGCCGGATCGAGGCTGCGGGTGGCGCCGACCTCGATGGCGCGCTCGAGCAGGGCGAGCCCGACGGGGCGGGTCGCGGGGTTGAGCAGCGTGTACCCCGAGATGTGGACGTGCGAGTCGCCTGTGATGACCGCCGCGGCCTCCGAAGCGACCAGATCCGCGTTGGCGCCCGCGTCCGGGAACATCGTGCGCTCCCGGCGTCGGTCGACGATGACGACCACCGTGCCGGTGGACTTGCGGCTGTGCTGGAGGTGCAGGTCCACCTTGAGCTCGAGCAGCTGACGGCGGATCGACGATCCGAAGGCGTCGTCGCCCACGCAGCCGATCAGCGTGACCGGCTTCCCGTCCATCGCCATCCAGGCCGCGGTGTTGGCAGCGACGCCGCCCGGCTGGAGCGTCACGTTCGCGGGGGTGTCACTGGCGTAGGCGATATCGCTGTCGATGACAGCGGTCACGTCCATCATCACGTCACCCACGAGGACGCAGCGAACGGTCATGCCAGGTCAGTGGTCGGCGTCGGCCGCCGCCACTGCGATCCGGGCGGCGAGCTCGGCATTCCTCACGATGATCTGCTCGTTCACGATGAGGCTGGCTCCGTGGGTCGCGCGGTGGAAGTGGTCGAGGAGGAACGGGGTGACGTCCTTGCCGGTCACGTTGCGGGCGTGCGCCATGCGCAGGCCCTCCTGGAGCACCGCGTCATGCAGGTCGGGGTCGAGCTGCTCCTCGGGCGGCAGGGGGTTGGCGACCACGAGGGCGGACGGGATGTCCAGCGACTGCCGCACCCTCATGATCGAGGCGACCTCGTCGGCCGAGTCGACCGACCAGTGGACATCGTGTCCGGAGTCCGTCAGGTAGAACCCCGGGAAGCGGGTGGTCTGGACGCCGAGCACGCCGACATTGAGCGTCTCGAGCCGCTCGAGGGTGGCGCCAACGTCGAGGATGGACTTGACGCCAGAGCAGACCACGGTGACGGGCGTCATCGACAGGGTGTGCAGGTCAGCCGACTCGTCCCAGCTGTCGCGCGCCTCGCGGTGGACGCCGCCGAGCCCGCCGGTCGCGAACACGCGGATCCCGGCGAGGTGGGCGAGATGGCTGGTCGCCGCCACGGTGGTCGCCCCTGACTGCCGACGGGCGATGAGCGTGGCGATGTCGCGCGTGCTCACCTTGACGATGTCCATGCGGCTGGCCACCTGCTCGAGGGCATCCTCGTCGAGTCCGATGTGGACGAGGCCGTCGAGGATGGCGATGGTCGCGGGAACCGCTCCCCGGGAGCGGACGATGTCCTCGACCTCGGCGGCCACCCTCAGGTTCTCGGGGCGGGGCAGCCCGTGGCTGATGATCGTGGACTCGAGGGCGACCACGGCCTGCTGCGAGGCCAGAGCCTCGGTCACCTCGTCGGTGATGCGGACGAGGGTCGGGTCGAGGCGGGTCAGGTCGAGCACCGGGCTGGCTGTCACACGACGACCATACCTGCGTCCCGGCGCGCCGGACGAGGAACGGGGGTGCCGACGCCCCCCGGGGACGACCACAATGGGGGGCGTGGCGGCGTCGACGTATCCCCTCGAGTGGGAGGCGGACGTCCTGCTGAGGGATGGGCACCCCGTGCACCTGCGTCCCATCACGCCCGACGACGGCGATGCCCTGAGGGAATTCCACGCGCAGCTGTCCGCGCGGACCATCTACTTCCGTTTCTTCTCGGCCAAGCCGGTCCTGACGGACGCCGACGTGGCGCGCTTCACCGAGGTGGACCACGTGAGCCGGGTGGCGTTCGTGGCCCTCGAGCACGGGCAGATCCTCGCGGTCGGCCGCTTCGACGTCATCGACGAGCGCAGCGCGGAGGTCGCCTTCGTGGTCCGCGACGACCTCCAGGGGCAGGGCCTGGGATCGATCCTGTTGGAGCACCTGGCCGCCGCCGCGCGCGAACGCGGCGTGACCCGGTTCGTCGCGGAGGTGCTGCCCGAGAACTCGCGCATGCTGGCCACCTTCCGCGAGGCGGGCTTCGCCGTCCGCCAGCGGCTGGAGGAGGACGTCATCTCCGTGACGTTCGATATCGAGCCGACGGAGCAGAGCATCGCCGTGATGCAGGCCCGCGAGCAGCGGGCCGAGGCACGGTCGATGGCCCGCATGCTGCGGCCCGAGTCGGTCGCGATCGTCGGCGCCTCACGAAACCCCGGCGGGCTCGGCCATGCGATCCTCGCGCACCTCGTCGATGCGGGATACCCGGGACGGCTCGTGGCGGTCCATCCCGAGGTGGAGCAGATTCGCGGTGTGCCCTGCGTCCGCTCGCTGCGCGATGTCGACCATCGGCTCGATCTCGTGGTCGTGGTCGTGCCCGCCGAGGCCGTGGCCGAGGTCGTCGACGACGCCGCTTCCGTGGGCGCCCACGGTCTCGTGGTCGTCTCGGGCGGCTTCGGCGATGCCGGTTCGGAGGGGCTGGCGGAGCAGGCCGCCCTCACGGCCACCGCCCGTCGCGCCGGCATGCGCCTCGTCGGGCCGAATGCCCTGGGCCTGATCAACACCGACCCCGAGGTACGGCTCAACGCCTCCCTTGTACCGGTGCTGCCGCCGGCCGGGCGCGCCGGGTTCTTCTGCCAGTCCGGCGCGCTGGGGACGTCCGTCCTGGGCCGGCTTGCCAACCGCGGCGTGGGGATCTCCACGTTCGTCTCGGCGGGCAACCGCGCGGACGTGTCCGGCAACGACCTCCTGCAGTACTGGGACGAAGATCCGGAGACCGACGCCGTCCTCCTCCATCTGGAGACGATCGGCAACGCCCGCAAGTTCGCCCGGCTCGTCCACCGGGTCTCACAGCGCAAGCCCGTCGTCATGGTGCGGATGGGCGGGGCGCGGCAGAGGCACCCCCTGGGCCACGCGTCGACCCCCTCGGAGCTTCCTCAGGCCGCGGTGGACCAGATCCTCCAGGACTGCGGACTGGTCGTGGTGGAGAGCATCGACCGGCTCATCGACACCGGCCGGGTGCTGCTGTCGCAGCCCCTGCCCTCGGGCCGGACCGTGGCGGTGGTGGGCAACAGCGACGCGCTTGCCGCACTGGCCGAGAACGCGCTCGTGGCCCGGGGTCTGGAGCCGCTCCGGCCGGAGCCCACGTTCCCGCGCGCCACCCCGCCCGGCGAATACCGCCGGGTCGTGAGCGACTGGGCCCACGATCCGTCGATCGGCGCGGTCCTCGTGATCCACGTGCCGCCCATCGAGGAGGAGTCGGATGCCGATATCCGCGAGAGCCTGAGGGGATGCGGCGGATGCGGTGCCGGCGTCCACGCGCCGGTCGTCGCCGTGATGGCCGCCGGGCCGCCGGGCGAGGTGCCCACCTTCGCGGACGTGGAGGTGGCGGCTGAGGCCCTGGCCACGGCGCATCGGGTTGCGCGATGGCGCGCGGAGGACGCGCGGCGGGCCGGCGATCCGGACCCGGTCTGGGAGGGGCTGCCGGTGCCGGTGACGCCGAACAGCGTCCTGACCGGCGACCGTGCGGCCGAGATCCTGTGCCGGACCGGCGTCTGCGGCGTGGTGATGGACTCCGATGCTGCGGGGGACACGGGCCTGGTCATCGAGCTCGTCGACGATCCGTTGTTCGGCATGGTGGTGTCCGTCGGCCTCGACGATCCGGCCGCGGCTTTGCTGGGAGACCGCTCCTACCGGCTGGCCCCGGTGAGCCGGTCAGCGGCGCAGGACATGCTGGCCGGCTTGGCGACTGTCGACCTCCTCGTCGCAGACGACGATGGCTCATCGGCCCTGGCCGACCTCGCGCTCATCGTCAGCGAGGTGAGCCAGCTGCACCTGCGGGCGCCGGGTGTCGTGGGCGCCACGCTGCGCAAGGCACGGGTCACGGAGAGTGGCGACGTCGCCGCGGGGGAGATCCGCATCGAGGCCGGAGCCGCGCCGAGCGCTCGCGACCCCCTGGCCCGACGACTGTGAGCCTGCCTGCGGACGCGCGCCTCACCCCCGTCGTCCGGCGCATCCTGGCCGGGAACGCCCTCTCAGCCATCGGCAACGGCATGGTGCTGCCCCTGCTCATCGTGTACCTCGGCCAGGTGCGGGGACTCGGCACCCAGGCCGCTGGGCTGGTCGTGGCCTACATGGCGCTCGTGGGACTGGTCCTGCTGTGGCCGAGCGGGTCCCTCGTCGACCGCTACGGCCCCCGCCCGATCCTCATGGCCGGACTGGTCGTCGAGGGCGTCGGCGTGATCCTGCTGACCCAGGTCCAGACCGTGGCCATGGCCTTCGGCGTGGCGACCGTGCTGGCCGCCGGCCGCTCGTTCTCCTGGAGCCCTCAGGCGGCCCTCCTGGGGCGCCTCACGCCTGCGGAGGGACGGCAGCGGGCCTTCGGGATCCAGTTCATGCTCATGAACCTCGGGATCGGCATCGGCGGCATCGTCTCCGCCCTGGTCGCGGACGTGGAGTCCGTCAGCTCGTTCACGACCCTGTACCTGATCGATGCAGTCACCTTCTTCCTCTACGTGGTCGTCCTGCTGACCATGCCGGGAGTGGGCGTCGGACCGGCTGCCCATGACGAGGCGCTCGGCGCGCCCCCGCGAGGCGGCTACCGCGAGGTCTTCTCCGATCGCCGGTTGCTGAGGTTCTCCGTCATGGCGCTCGTCCTCCTGACGTGCGGCTGGGCCTCCATGGACGTCGGACTGCCCACGATCATGACGGTGATCAACGGCCTGGACGTCGCCTGGGTGGCGGTGGCCTTCACCGTCAACACCGCGACCATCGTGCTGATGCAGATGGTGTCGCTGCGCTTCATCCGCGGACGCTCCCGGACCCGGATGTTCGCAGTCGTGGCGGTGCTCTGGGCCGCGTCCTGGCTGATCCTCGGCGCCTCGAGCCTCGTGCCGATGACGGTGAGCATCGTCGCGGCGTGCCTGTCCACGGTGGTGTTCGCGATGGGGGAGACACTGGTGGCGCCGATCGGACCCTCGCTCGTCAACGACTTGGCCCCGGACCACCTGCGCGGTCGGTACAACTCCGTGCAGAGCGTGGTGTGGTCCGTGGCCAACGCACTGGGACCCGCCATGGCCGGCTTCCTGCTCGGGGCCGAGCTCGTGGGCGTGTGGGTGGCCGTGGTGTCCGGCGGCTCCCTGATGGCGGGCGCCCTGGCGCTCTCGCTCCGCAAGCACCTGACCGCGGAACTGGACGGCCGGGAAACGCAGCCGAGTGGAACAATGCGGGCATGACCGAGTTCGCGATCGCCGAGAAGCTGCGCTCCGACATCCAGAAGTCCGGCTACTACCCGGACCTCGTGGCGGACGCGCTCGACACGGCGCTGGCGGGCGAGGCGCTGCGGTCCTACCTGGTCCACCATGAGGCCACGTTCGACCGCGACGAGCTGCGGCGCCACGTCACCGTGCTGGCGCTCACTCCCACGCGGCTGATCGTCGGGCACACCGACGAGCACCCACCGGACGACATCAATCCGCTGCCCACGGCGACCGCGTCCACCGAGGCGGTGCGGCTGGAGCGCGTCGACTCGGTTGTCGTGACGCGGGTCGTCACAAATCCGGCGCAGCACACGCCCGGCGGGTCAGCCACCGAGGTCGTGCTCACCATCGGGTGGGGTGCGGTGAGCCGCATCGACCTCGAGCCGGCCACCTGCGGGGACCCGCAGTGCGACGCCGATCACGGCTACACGGGAACGGCGAGCAACGACGACCTGTCGGTGCGCGTCTCCGAGACGGCGGACGGCGCCCCCGTGGTGCGGCAGGCGCTGGCGTTCGCGGCCGCCCTGTCCGAGGCGACCGCGCACCGGGCCCGCTAGTCCGGCCGGAGGCATGACCACCCCTGCAGGGCTGACCCTGACGTTGGCCGATGTCAGCCCGTCGGCAGCGGCGGCCGTAGGGGTGCCGGGCTTCGTCGACACGATGGGGCTGGGTGCGCTGAGGCATGTCGTCGTCTGTCTGGTCGACGGCCTCGGCTGGCAGGCGCTCCAGCAGCACCGGGATCTTGCGCCGACGCTCACCGGGGCGGTGGGGGAGCCCATACGGGCGATGTTCCCGACCACGACACCCGTCGGACTCGGCACCCTCGGCACCGGCCTGCCACCGGGCGCGCACGGGCTCGTGGGCGCCGCCTTCGAGTACCCCGAGACCGGAGAGGTGCTCAGCCCCCTGCAGTGGGGCGGACACCCCACACCGGTGGCCGTCCAGCCGGAGCCGACGGTCTTCGAGCAGGTCGCGCGCGCCGAGGTCACGATGTCCACGCTCGCGCCGGGCGCCTATCGGGAGTCCGGACTGACGAGGTCGGTGCTGCGCGGCGCCGAGTACCGCCCGGCGGAGGACATCGACACCCGTATCGCCCTGACCCGGTCGATCCTCGGAGGGAGCGGCCCCACCTTCACCTACGTGTACTGGCCGGACCTGGACCGGGTGGGCCACGAGTCGGGAGCCGGCAGCGGCGAGTGGCGGCAGGGCCTCGCCCGCGTGGAGCGCCTCGTGCGCGGCCTCGCCGACGCCCTGGTACCCGGGTCCGCACTCGTCGTCACCGCCGACCACGGCATGGTCACCTGTCCGCCGGAGCGCGCGATCGCCATCGAGGACGACGCTCGACTCCTGGCCGGGGTCCGCCGCGTGGCCGGCGAGCCCCGGGCGCGTCACGTCTACACCGTCCCGGGGGCAGGCGCAGACGTCGCGGCGGCGTGGACCGAGGTGCTCGGCGACCGCGCCCTGGTGCTCACGCGGGCGCGCCTCATCGAGGAGGGGTTCTTCGGCGACGCGGACCCCGCCCTCCACGAGCGCATCGGCGACGTGATGGCCATCGCCCGCGGTGACGTCCTGCTGGCGAGCCGGGTGGATCCCACCGTCTCGGGCCTGCTGGGCCAGCATGGCGCCCTCACCGAGGACGAGCTGCTCATCCCGGCAGTTGTCCTCCGCGGGGAGTGAGGTCTGACAGGATGACGACGTGGCGGAACTGATCTTCTACGCAGGCACCATGGACTGCGGGAAGTCGACGCTGGCGCTCCAGACCGACCACAACCACTCCTCCCGCGGACGTGCGGGGCTGGTCCTCACCCAGCTCGACCGCGCGGGCGAATCGGTCCTGTCGAGCCGGCTCGGACTCGAGGTGCCCGCCATCGAGGTCCATGACGATCTCGACATCCGGGAGCTCGTGGTCGAGCGGCTGTCCGCGGGTGCGCGCCTCGACTACCTCATCTGCGACGAGGCGCAGTTCTACACGCCCGCCCAGATCGAGCAGCTGGCCGCGGTCGTCGATGAACTGTCCATCGACGTGTACGCGTTCGGGATCATGACCGACTTCCGCACCCGGCTCTTCCCCGGGTCGGCGCGGCTGGTCGAGCTGGCCGACCGGGTGCAGGTGCTCCAGGTCGAGGCCCTGTGCTGGTGCGGTGCCCGCGCCATCCACAACGCTCGCACGGTCAACGGGGTGATGGTCGTGGAGGGCGATCAGGTGATGGTCGGCGACACGGCCAACCAGGATTCCGCCTCCATCGCCTACGAGGTGCTGTGCCGCACCCACTACCGGACGCGCATGACCGCCGCGAACGCGAAGCGGGCCCACATGTCGGCGGAGCCGCTGCCCTTCGTGGTCTAGTCGTCGTGCTTGGTGGCGCCGAAGAGGATCTCGTCCCAGCTCGGCACGCTCGCGCGACCCTTCTTCGCGCGGGGCTTGCGGGTCGCCTTGGCCGGTGCCGGCTTGGGCTCGACGGGCTCCTGTGCCTTCTTCGACTGCCGTGTCGGCTTGACCGCCTTGGCCGGCTCCTCGACGGCCTCGTCATCCAGCAGGCTGGGGTGCGGCAGCGCCATGGTCTCGGTCTGGTCCGCGGGCCCGGAGGCGCTGGGGCGGTCGGCCTCGTCCTCGTCGGGGCCACCGGCTGGCTCGTCGGCGTCCTCCGCCTCATCGGACTCGTCGACGGCATCGGGCACGGCGACCAGGCGCGGCCGCGACTCGGCTTCGCGCACGACGGGCACGTCGGCCACGAGGTCGAGTGCTTCGGCGATGTCGACGTCCTCGTCACGTGCGGGTGCGGGGCGGGCCCCGAGCAGGGTGCGCGCGTCGTCGTCCAGCGGGTGCAGGTTGCGACCGGCATGGTCGTATGTCCAGCGCGCGAGGTGCGATCCGTCGGCATCGGTGTACGACGCCGTGACGATCCACTTGCCGTCCTCGCGGCGGTAGGCGTCCCACGCGATGGTGCCGGCCTCCGGGTCGCCCCCCACGGCGTCGTAGGCGGACTGCAGGAGGGTCGCGCCGCCTCCGGAACGCCGGACCTCCACGCGCTGCGCCTGCTCAGCGATGAAGGAGCGCTCCGCGAGCAGGGGCTCGGCGTAGCGCATCACCTTGTCCATGGGCCAGCCCGACTCCGCGGCGATGACATCCGGCGACTCGCCGGCGCGCACGCGTGCCTGGACCTCCCGTGGGCTGAACGTCTGCAGCGTCGTCTCCAAGCTCTGGCCGGTCATCTGTCGTGGGCACCCTACGCCCTCACAGGCAACTTATCGCCTTCCACGGCGGTGTGGCAGGCGGTGCGTCCCCGCGCGCGTCGTCACTCCGGATCGTCGACGATGCCGCCGGGCGTCGGGCCCGGAACAGGGTCGGCGTTCAACGGGGTGGCCAGCCCGTGCTCCGCCGGGCGCCGCGCGGCGCGGGTGAGCACCCGCTGGCCGAGCAGGCAGATGAGCGCGCCGGTGCCGGCGCTCAGCGGCGGCAGGATGAAGGACACGGTCGTGCCGTACGCGTCGATGACGGTGCCGGCCAGCCACGAGCCCCCGGAGAAGCCGAGCGCCAGCCCGGAGTTCGACCACGTCAGTCCCTCGGTGAGGAGTCTCGCGGGGACGAGCCGCTCGGTGAGGGAGAAGGTCGCGATGAGCGCGGGTGCCACCCCGGCGCCGGCGATGAGGGTGACGATCGCCAGTGCCGGCACCGTCCGCACGAACGCGGCAGGGACGAGCACGAGGGTAAGGATCGCGGTCAGCACGAGGACCTGCCGGGGCAGAGGCCAGCGAACGTGGCGGGCACCGAACACCAGCCCCGCCAGCATGGAGCCGAAGGCCCACAGGGCGAGCACCCATCCCGAGGCGGCGGGCTGGTCGGCGTCGGCGGTGAACGCCACCACTGAGACCTCGTACGTGCCGAAGACGCCGCCGATGCCGAGGGCCACGGCGACGAGGACCGGCATGCCCGGCTGGCCCATGGCCCCGCCCCGGCGCTGCGGGGTGCCGTCATGGTGGCCGCGGTGCGGGTCCGGCTGGCTCGAGCGCTGCAGGCTCAGCACGATCGAGCCGGCGACCACGAGCACCGACGCGACGATCAGGGGGAGTGGCAGCGCCACCTGGATGGCCAGCAGTGCCGTGATGAGCGGTCCCACGCTGAACACCAGCTCGTCGATGATGCTCTCGACGGCGAAGGCGCTGCGCAGCTCCTCCGGCCCCGTCGCGATGGTCGCCCACCGCGCGCGGACCATGGATCCGATGGCCGGCTGCGCCACGCCGGCGAGCGTCGCGAGGAGCACCTGGACGAGCAGCGGCACCTGCCACACCACGGACATCGCGAAGGCACTGAGTGCGACACCGTGGACGACCGCCAGGCCCGGAAGCAGCCGGTCCTGCCCGACGCGGTCGGTCCATCGCGACGTCGCCACCGCGCCGAGCGCCGCGGAGACCTGGAAGCAGGCCGACAGCGCACCTGCCAGGGCGTAGGACCCGGTCGTCGTGCTGACGAGGAGCACGATGCCCAGGCCGATCATGGCGATCGGCAGCCGGGCCACCAGTCCGGTGGAGGAGAACCGCCAGGCCCCGGGCAGCGCGTAGGCGCGTCGATAGGTCTGGAGCACGAGTGGACCGTATCGGCGCGGTGTCCCCGACGCGCAAGGATGGGGGGCATGACGAGCATCCGCACCCTCGCTGACCTGCTGTCCACGCACGAGCTGGCACCGCTGGCCTGGCGGGCCGCGGTGGCGGCCGGTGCCTTCCTCCGCGATGAACGCCCCGAGGCCCTGGTCGTGGACACCAAGAGCTCGCCCACCGACGCGGTGTCCCGCATGGATCGGGAGGCCGAGGCCATGCTGGTGGCGGCGCTGCTCGGCTCCCGCCCGGACGACGGCTTCCTCGGGGAGGAGGGCGGTCCACGCCACGGGACGTCGGGCGTGCGGTGGATCGTGGATCCGCTCGACGGCACGGTGAACTACCTGTTCGGCCTGCCGATGTGGGGGGTGTCCGTGGCCGCGGAGGTCGACGGGGACGTCGTGGTCGGCGTCGTCGTCGCCCCGGATGCCGACGAGGCCTACCTCGCGGTGAAGGGGCAGGGCGCGTGGCTCGTGCAGCACGGTGAGGCGCGTCGCCTGACGGGAAGCACGTGCTCCGACCTCTCGCAGGCGCTCGTGACCACCGGATTCGGCTACGACGCCGACCGGCGTCGCGACCAAGCCGCGGTCGTCACGGGGCTGATCGGGCACCTGCGCGACATCCGCCGCATGGGCGCCGCGGTGCTCGACTTCTGCTGGCTGGCCCGAGGACGGCTCGACGGCTATTTCGAGTACGGGCTCAACCCGTGGGATGTCGCGGCCGGTGCGCTCATCGCGGCCGAGTCCGGGATGGCCGTCTCCGGTCTGCGAGGGCCTGACTTCGGCGAGTTCGTGCTCGCGGCGGCACCCGGCATCGCGGACGACCTGCGGGAGGCCCTGGTCGATCTCGACGCCGACTTCCGCTGAGGACGGCTGCGGCCTGCTCAGTCCAGGCGGCGAAGGTCCGCGTTGTACCAGTGCGCGTTGCGCACGTAGATCTCGACGGCGTGCGTGAAGGCACCCGGCTCGACGATGTCCGGGGTGATGGTGGCCGGGACGCCCAGGGCCCGAGCTCGCGGCGGCACGACCTTGTCGTTGCCGACGACGGCGCCCGCCCCGACCAGGGCGCCCGGTCCCACGACGGCCCGGTGCAGCACGACCGACCCCGAGCCGACCAGTGAGTCGTCCTCGATCCGGCAGCCCTCCAGGTGGACGTTGTGCCCGATCACGCAGCGGTTGCCGATGATCGTGTCCAGGGTGGAGGTGCAGTGGACGATGGTGCCGTCCTGCACGGACGTCTGCGCGCCCACGATGACCCGTCCGTGGTCGCCCCGTAGGACGGCGGTGGGCCAGACGCTCGACTCGGGGCCTATCGTGACGTCTCCGATGACCACGGCATCGGGGTGCACGAAGGCGGAGGGGTCGATGTTCGGGGTGCGTTCTCCCAGGGCGTAAAGCGGCATGTGCCTACCCTGCCATGCGTCGGGATGTGTCATGAGGCACAATCTGCGCGCGCACCCGTGGCGCGGGGAATGGACGTCCTCCCCGTGGTGTTGGGTGGGTCGACCGTGCTGGCCTCGCCACGAGGCGCGGCACTGAACCAGACGTACGGAGGGCGAATACATGGCAACCGACTACGACGCGCCTCGCAAGACCGACGAGGAGCTCGCAGAGGACAGCCTTGAGGAGCTGAAGGCCCGTCGTGCTGACAAGGCCTCATCGGCGGTCGATGTCGACGAGGCGGACCTGGCGGAGAGCCTGGAGCTGCCGGGCGCGGACCTGTCCGACGAGAGCCTCACGGTGCGGGTGCTGCCGCGGCAGCTGGACGAGTTCACCTGCAGTGTGTGCTTCCTGGTGCAGCACCGCAGCCAGCTGGACCATGAGGGGAAGAACGGTCCGGTCTGTACCGAGTGCGCCTGAGCGCACGAGGCGTGGGGCGCGAGTGCGCCTGAGCTAGTCCTTCTTCTCACCCATGCGCTGCACGGCGCGGTAGATCGCCACCTCCGCGATCGCGGTGGTCGTGGTGATCACGGCGGTCCACATGAACGCGCGCATCACCGGGGTGCGCGGGTCCCGCGCATCGGGCGCCGGCCGGCCGGTAGCCCGGCTGTAGGCGGTGCCGACGATCTTGCGCACCACCATGGTGCCGAGGATCGCCGCGACCGGCGCGATGAGGTGCACCATCGGGTTGACCTCGAGGTCCTCCTCGAACATCGGCTCGATCTCGGTGCTGTCGCTCATGCGTCCTCCGCGGTCCGTTGGTGGTCTTCCCGGTCGTCGACGTCGTGATCGTCAGGGTCCATCGTTGCAGCAAGGGCGGCGACCAGGCGAGTGGGGTTGCGGCTGCTGAGCAGCCAGGCGGGGTGCGGATCCTCCGGGTCGTCGAGGGTCACCAGCACGCCGCCGCGTGCCGACCAGGGCCGCAGCGCGACGAACAGCCGGGCGTCGGCACCGGGGCCTCGGAGCCTCCTGATGTCCTCGGCGGTGACCGTCTCGGCATCGCCGACGCTGGTGCGCGGCAGCACCGCCTGTCCCGCCTGGAGACCCTCCTCGGTCACGGTGATGAGGGGGGCGCTGACCCACAGGAAGGTCACGACGATGGCGATGCCGGCGGCGCCGACCAGCCACCCGGCCGTGGTGCCGAGGGCAGCGCCGTACGCGACCGCGAGCATGAGGATGACGCTGAGCGGCAGCAGCCACGCCCACCAGCGGGGCAGCAGGCGCTCGCGGTAGCCCGTCCCGTGCGTCATGGGCCAAGCCTGACACGCGGGTGCCGGGACGGCGCCCCGGTAGGGTCGTGACGTGGCTCCCAGCGACTCCTCCGGCTCCGGTGCGAACCGACCGCGTACCCAACTGCCGACCTCGCCGCCCCCGGATGCCGTCATGCCGATGCGGGCCCCGAACGCGCCCGCGCCGGGGGAGCCGATCCCGTCCCACTACCGGTGGTGCTTCGGGTGCGGCAGTGACCACCCGACCGGGCTGCACATGGAGATGACCGCAGGTGAGGGCCTGACCGTGACCGGCGTGTTCACGGTCAGCGAGCACCACCAGGGTGCTCCAGGCCTGGCGCATGGCGGGCTGCTGACCGTGGCGCTCGACGAGATCCTCGGGTCCTTGAACTGGCTCCTGGCCGGTCCCGCGGTCACCGGCCGGCTCGAGACGGACTTCCGGCGGCCGGTCCCGGTGGGATCGCAGCTGTTCATCGACGCCGAGGTGGTGGGCGTCAAGGGTCGCAAGGTCTTCACCCGCGCCGTCGGTCGCCTCGGCAGCCCGGAGGGCCCGGTCGCGGTCTCCGCCGCCGCGTTGTTCATCCAGGTGCCACTGCAGCACTTCGTGGACCACGGCGCCCGCGAGCACGTGCAGCAGGCGATCGAGGATCGCGCCAGCGGCGGCCCCGCGTGGCGGCCCGAGGGCGAGAACGAGGCCTTCGAGGTCAACCCGTGACCGAGGTCCTCGTCACGCGCCTCGATCCCGAGCTGCCGCTGCCCGCCTACGAGCATCCCGGTGACGCGGGCCTCGACCTGCGGGCCCGGGAGACCGTCACCCTGGCTCCGGGGGAGCGGGCCCTCGTGCCCACCGGCATCGCCATCGCCCTTCCGGCCGGCTTCGTCGCGCTGGTCTGCGCGCGGTCCGGCCTCGCCCTGCGCAAGGGAATCGGCCTGGTCAACGCGCCCGGTGTCATCGACGCGGGATACCGCGGCGAGATCGGCGTCATCCTCGTCAACCACGATCCCGCCGAGTCCGTGACCCTCGAGCGGGGGGACCGCATCGCCCAGCTGCTCGTGCAGCGGATCGAGCAGGCCGCACTCGTCGAGGTCGCCGAGCTGCCCGGCTCCCATCGGGGCAGCGGCGGGTTCGGCTCCACCGGAGGCCACAGCGCCTAAGGCCCTGTACGGTAACGGGTTGGTAACGGCATGTGCCCGCTGCGGAGGATGAATTCGTGAGTTCACGCGAGAACGGCCCTTGGGACGCCTCGGAGTTCGAGGACGACGGTGTCGAGAGGCTCGACCTCGGAGGCCTGCGCCTCGCACCCGGCCCCGGCATCGACGTCCAGGTCCAGGTCGATGAGGGCACCGGACAGGTCGCGCAGCTGTCCTTCACCACCAAGGGCGCCGCGGTGCAGGTGCAGCCCTATGCGGCACCCCGCAGCGGGGGCCTGTGGGAGGACGTCCGCGGCCAGATCAAGGCATCGATCAACTCCGGTGGCGGCCTCGTCGAGGAGGCCGAGGGACCCTTCGGCGTCGAGCTGCGGGCACAGGTGCCCGCCGACGGCTCCGGCGTCCTCCAGCCGGCCCGCTTCTGCGGCATCGAAGGCCCGCGGTGGTTCCTGCGGGCCGTCTTCCTCGGCACGGCGGCCCGCCCGGGCGTCGACGCCGAGGCCCTCGAGGCCATGGTGCGCGGGCTCATCGTCGTGCGCGGTGACGACGCCATGCCGGTCGGTGCGCCGATCCCGCTCGTGGTGCCGCAGGAGGCCCGACCGGGGGAGGACGGCCCACCGGCTCCGCCGTCGCCGTTCGAGCGTGGTCCTGAGATCACCGAGACGCGTTAGCCTGTTGTCGTGTCGGTCATCGAGCAGCCGAAGCCGCATGCCAGCCTGTGGGGTCGCCTGACCCGTTCCCGGGGCGAGGTGGAGGCGCAGGAACTCCAGAAGCAGGTGCGCGAGGCGCAGGACCCGGACCTCACCGCCATCGATGCTTGCACCCCGGGCGACACGGTGACCATCCGCGGGATGGTCCGCAGCGTGACGCTGCAGCCGCGCAACACCAACCCCGCCCTCGAGATCGACCTCTACGACGGCTCCGGCTCGGTGTCCGTGGTGTGGCTGGGCCGTCGCGAGATCCCGGGGATCGAGCCCGGACGCACGATGGTGGTCTGCGGGCGCCTGACCTGCAACACCGAGAACCCGACGATCTTCAACCCCAAGTACGAGCTGAAGCCGTCGGCCGAATGACCGAGGCCGACGAGCCAGCAGAGCGCGCCGACCGGCCGGACGAGCAGGACGAGGAGTTCGAGACCCCCGCCGACGTGCGGCAGGAGGCGCTCATCCTCGAGCGGGCGATCGGCGGATGGCGCGGGATCATCGACTCGGGCGTCCCCACCGGCGTCTTCGTCATTGCCTACATCATCACCTCGGGCACGCTCATGCCTTCGCTCGTGGCGGCCATCGTGGCTGGTGCACTCATCGCGGTGTGGCGGCTGATCCGGCGCGAGTCGCTCATGCAGATCGCGGCGGGCTTCGTGGGCCTGGTGTTCTCGGCCTGGTTCGCCTCGCGTACGCAGAACGCCAGCGACGTGTACTTGCCGGGAATGCTCACCAACCTCGGCTACGGCACGGCCTTCCTCATCTCCATCCTCGTGCGGTGGCCGCTCATTGGCGTGGCGATGGGCTTCCTCACCGGCGACGGCACCACGTGGCGGCAGGACCCTCAGCTGCGCCGCGTCTACGCGGCCGCGTCGTGGATCTGGGTGGGGCTGTTCTACAGCCGGCTGGTGATCCAGACGCCGATGTACCTCGCCGGCTGGGTCGAGGTCCAGGGCATCGTCAAGATCATCATGGGCTACCCCCTGTTCCTCGCTTCGGCGTACTTCACCTACCTGGTGCTGAGGCCGGTGTTCGAACGCAAACGGCGGGAGCGCGAGGCGAAGTAGGGCCCGCGGCGAACCCGCAGCGAACCCGTGGCAATGCACAGGAAGTCGTTGGTATTGCTTGTATTTGTCGCCCTCTGGTACTAGAATCGAACACAT
This sequence comes from Actinomycetales bacterium, assembly GCA_016125355.1. GTDB lineage: Bacteria > Actinomycetota > Actinomycetes > S36-B12 > S36-B12 > UBA10649. Next base: position 164,711 of record WGLX01000015.1, read on the forward strand.
GTTCGAACCACCGAATGACCCCATCTCCCACGAGGAGTGGCTGGCGGTCGTCCTGGAGGACGGGCCAGGGGCGCCGGAGTGGCTTGACGGCGGCGAGGTGGCGTCGTGGACGTCGAGCGAGTCGCTGGCGAACGCGGTGGCCCGGTCGGCCGGTCTCGGGCTGCTGGCGTCGCTTCTTGGCGTGGCGGCGGAGGAACTGTCGGCGGATGAGGCGGTCACCTATGCGCAGCAGGTGGACCGGCTCGCGGCGCACGTCGCCGGGTTGCAGGCGAAGGCGCGGGCCGACGTGCGGGAGCGGTTGGTCGGGCACTTCGAGGTGGAGAAGGCCGCCCGCGCTGATTCCGCGTCGGAGTTCGTCACGGCGGAGATGCTCGCCTCGGCGGAGCTCGCTGCCGCGCTGCGGCTGAGCCCCCGGGCGATGGACGTCCAGCTGGAGCATGCGGCGGACCTCGCCGGGCCGATGCGGCCCCTGCGCGACGCTCTCGAGGCGGGGTCGCTGTCGGCGGGGCACGTGTCCGCGATCGCGCGGGAGTTGACCCGCCTGCCGATGGCCGGCGACGGGGACCGGGCCGCGGAGTACGCCGAGCAGTGCGCGCGGATCCTCGCGGTCGTGATCCCGTACGCAGTGACGCATACGGCCCGGCAGGCGGCACGGAAGACGAAGACCCTGGTGCTGGCGGTGGATCCGCGCGGTGCGGATGAGCGGCGCCGCGACGCGGCGGAACGGGAGCACGGGGTGTGGCTGACGCCGCCCGAGAACGGCTCGTGCGAGATCACCGCCGTGCTGCCCCTCGCGCACGGAGTGGCCGTGATGGACGCCATCACCACGCTCGCGAAGGATTCGCGGTTCGAGACCGCGGACGGATGC
>WGLX01000035.1 GCA_016125355.1 Actinomycetales bacterium
CAGCCGGGCGACAGCGAGCTTGTCGTTGACCGAGTAGGAGATGCCTTCGCGCTGGGCTCCGTCGCGCAGCGTCGTGTCGTAGACGTGGAAGTCGTCTGGGCGGGGCATGGTCGTCCTTCTTCCCGGGCGAGGTCGCCGGCCAACGAAAAAGCCCCCCGCGGGTGCGAAGGGCTGCGCGTCGACGGAGACGTCGACGCGCTAGTTAATGATGATGCGGGTGCTGAGCACGCGCCCATCCTGCCACACGGGCCGTCCCCGTGGCTCAGCGCCGTGTACTACCTGCTCGCCATGCCCAGCCAGGACCGTGCGGCAGCCGCCGCTGCCTCCGGCTCGTCGACCGTCACGACCAGGACCCGATCGTCCACCAGGGCGAACTCCACACCCGGGCCCTGCCGGAGCAGGGCCGCCGTGCCATGACCTGGCCGCCAGCGCATTCCCCAGCCGCCCCACGGCAGGGCCCGAACATCGACAACGGATACCGAGCGCACCTCGTGCCACGGGACGTCGCGCCGCGGCCGGTGCCACGGGCCGAGGGACAGGTGGACGCCCTGGGCATCGAGCACGAGAGTGAGACGACCGAACACGATCCCGGACACCGCGATCGCGACCCCCACGACACCGCACAGGAGTCCGGACCACAGGGTCGCCGAGTCGCCGCCCGCCCCGGACACCGTCAGGAAGGCACCCACGAGGACGAGCAGCACGCCGAGCAGCGTGACCCACACCGAGTAGCCCGCCGTCTGGGTCCCGCGCCAGTCCATGACCGACGGCGATCAGCAGATGGTGTGCAGCCAGTCGTGGCTGTCCGGGGCGACGCCAGTCTGGATGTCGAGGAGCGCCTGGCGCAGCCGCATGGTCACCGGGCCGGTGGCGCCTCCGGCGACCTCCCAGTTGCCGGACGTGCGGCTCTTCACCTCTCCGACCGGAGTGATGACGGCGGCCGTTCCGCAGGCGAACACCTCGGTGATGGCCCCGGAGGCGCAGCCCTCGCGCCAGTCGTCGACGCTGATGTGCCCCTCCTCCGCGCGGATTCCCATGCTCTCCGCGACGGTGAGCAGGGACTCGCGCGTGATTCCCGGCAGCAGGGAGCCGGTCAGCTGCGGCGTCACGAGTCGGGCGGCGTCGCCGGACCCGTACACGAAGTACAGGTTCATGCCGCCCATCTCCTCGATGAAGCGGCGCTCGACAGCATCGAGCCAGACCACCTGGTCGCAGCCGTGCTGCGCGGCCTCGGCCTGGGCGAGGAGGGACGCGGCGTAGTTGCCGGCGCACTTGGCCTCTCCGGTGCCGCCCGGTGCCGCCCGAACGTAGTCGTCGGACAGCCAGACGGACACCGGCTTCACGCCTCGGGGGAAGTACGCCCCTGCAGGCGAGGCGATGAGCAGGTAGTCGTAACGGCTCGAGGGCCGCACGCCCAGCCCGATCTCGGTGCCCAGCATGAACGGACGGAGGTACAGGGACTTCTCCTGGCCCTCCGGCACCCACGCGGCGTCCTGACGGACCAGGGCCTCGATCGACCCGAGGAACAGCTCCCAGGGGAGCTCGGCCATCGCCAGGCGGCGCGCCGAGTTGGCGAACCGGGACGCGTTCTTCAGCGGGCGGAAGGTCTTGATGCTGCCATCCGCATGCCGGTAGGCCTTCAGCCCCTCGAAGATCGCCTGGCCGTAGTGCATGAAGTTGGTCGCGGGGTCGAAGGTCAGGGGTGCGTACGCCTCGAGGCGGGCGTCGTGCCAGCCATCGGCCTCGGTCCACGTCGCCCGGACCATGTGGTCCGTGTAGTAGCGACCGAAACCAGGGTCGGCGAGGATCTCCGCGCGCCGGGCATCGGGCGTCGGGCGATCAGTGGGATGGAGTTCGATCGGCCACAGGGCCGTACCGGTTTCCGTCGTCGTCATATCGCGAACCTACCCCTTCGCTGCCGCCACGGCAGCCGCCGCAAGGGCATCACCGATCTCGGAGGTGCTGCGCACGGCATCCCCGCGACCGGCGAGGTCCGCTGCCACGGCTGCCTCGACCCAGGCTGAAGCGTCGGCCTCCCCGACGTGGTCGAGCAGCATGGCCAGGGACATGACCGTGGCCGTCGGGTCGGCCTTGCCCTGTCCGGCGATGTCGGGAGCCGAGCCGTGCACGGGCTCGAACATGCTCGGGTTCGACCTGCTCGGATCGATGTTGCCGCTCGCGGCGAGGCCGATGCCACCGCCGATGGCCGCGCCGATATCGGTGAGGATGTCGCCGAACAGGTTGTCCGTGACCACCACGTCGAATGACTCGGGACGGGTCAGGAAGAACATCGACGCCGCGTCGACATGCTGGTACTCCGTCTCGACCTCGGGGTACTCCTCGGCCACGCGATCGAAGGCCTGCTTCCACGTCTTGCCGGCGTGCACGAGGACGTTCGTCTTGTGGACGAGCGTGACCTTCTTCCGGCGCTTCATCGCCCGCTCGAAGGCATCACGGATGATCCGCTCCGCACCGAAGGCGGTGTTGATGCTGACCTCCGTGGACACCTCGTGCGGCGTTCCGGCCCGGAGCGTGCCGCCGGCTCCCACATACGGGCCCTCGGTGCCCTCCCGGCAGACGACGAAGTCGATGTCCTCCGGGCCCTTGCCGGCGAGCGGGCCGTTCGTCACGCCCGGGTAGAGCTTCACCGGTCGCAGGTTGACGTGATGATCCATCACGAACCGCAGCGGCAGCAGCACGCCCCGCTCGAGCACGCCGGGCGGAACAGACGGGTCACCGATGGCCCCGAGCAGGATGGCGTCGTAGCCGCGCAGCTCCTCGACCACCGCGTCCGGGAGCAGCTCGCCGGTCGCGTTGTAGCGGCGCGCACCGAGGTCGTACTCGGTGGTGGACATCTCGAGGCCGGCCTCGGGAGCGATGGCGGCGAGGACCTTGACGGCCTCCGCGACCACCTCGGTGCCGATGCCGTCACCGGGGATCAGGGCGATGTTCAGGGTTCGTGGCATGGTCGAAGGTTAGTGACCGCCCGGTGGACTTCCGCATGGGCATGGGGCATCGTGGTCGGTGGAGGTGCATCATGGCGAGAAAGCGCTGGAGCGACCTGACCGACGGGCAGAAGACCGCGGTGCTGGTCGCCGCCTCGATCCAGTTGTCCCTCGCGGCGACGGCGTGGGTGGACCTGGCGCGACGTCCGCGGGAGATGGTGCGCGGACCCAAGGGGGCCTGGGCCGTGGCCATCGCGGTGAACTTCGTCGGGCCGATCAGCTACTTCGCGTTCGGGCGCCGGCACGCACCCGATTCGATCTCCGCCTAGGGCCTGCTACCCTGTGCGCATCATGACGACAGCGCTGCTCCTTCGCTGCCGCGGCGAGGCCTAGTCCACCGGCCTCCTCGTCGCGGGATTCGTCGTTCGCCGGTAACCAGCCCATCGGCCAACAGACAGAGTCCAGGAGCCCCCATGTCCGCCACGTTCGACCGCTCGGTGCCCTACGAGGTACGCAATACCCAGCGCGCATCCCAGATGCCCTACCAGCGCTACTCCCCCTTCGTCCCCGTCAACCTGCCCGACCGCACCTGGCCGGCCAAGGTGATCACCCAGGCTCCCCGCTGGTGCGCGGTCGACCTGCGGGACGGCAACCAGGCCCTCATCGACCCGATGACCCCCCAGCGGAAGCTGCGGATGTTCACCCTGCTGGTCGAGATGGGCTACAAGGAGATCGAGGTCGGCTTCCCCTCGGCCTCGCAGACCGACTTCGACTTCGTGCGCATGCTCATCGAGGACGAGCTGATCCCGGATGACGTCGTCATCCAGGTGCTGACCCAGTCCCGTGAGCACCTCATCGAGCGCACCTTCGAGTCCATCCGCGGCGCGAAGCAGGCGATCGTCCACCTCTACAACTCCACGTCCACCCTGCAGCGCCGCGTCGTCTTCGGCCTCGACAAGGACGGCATCAAGGACATCGCGGTGCACGGCGCGCAGCTGTGCCAGAAGTACGCGGACGAGATCGCCGACGAGACCGACATCTTCTTCGAGTACTCCCCCGAGTCGTACACGGGAACGGAGCTGGAGTTCGCCCTCGAGGTCTGCAACGCGGTCACCGATGTCTGGCAGCCGACGCCCGATCGCAAGGTGATCCTGAACCTGCCGGCGACCGTGGAGATGGCCACGCCGAATGTCTACGCCGATTCGATCGAGTGGATGCACCGCAACCTGGCGCGCCGCGACTCCGTCGTGCTGTCGCTGCATCCGCACAACGATCGCGGCACCGCGGTGGCCGCGGCCGAGCTGGGCTACATGGCAGGCGCCGACCGCATCGAGGGCTGCCTGTTCGGCAACGGTGAGCGCACGGGCAATGTCTGCCTGGTCACCCTCGGCATGAACCTGTTCAGCCAGGGCGTGGATCCGCAGATTGACTTCGGCGACATCGACGAGATCCGTCGGACGGTCGAGTACTGCAACCAGATCCCCGTGCACGAGCGCCACCCCTACGGCGGCGATCTGGTCTACACCGCCTTCTCGGGCTCGCATCAGGATGCGATCAACAAGGGCCTGACGATGATGGAGACGGACGCGGCCGCAGCGGGCGTTCCGGTCGACGACTTCCGCTGGGAGGTCCCGTACCTGCCGATCGATCCGCAGGACGTCGGCCGCACCTACGAGGCGGTCATCCGGGTCAACTCGCAGTCGGGCAAGGGCGGCGTGGCGTACATCATGCGCACCGAGCACAAGCTCGACCTGCCGCGCCGGCTGCAGATCGAGTTCTCGCAGGTCGTCCAGCACGTCACCGACGACGAGGGCGGCGAGGTGACGCCCGACGAGATGTGGACGGTCTTCTCGGGCGAGTACCTGCCGGACCCGAACGCCCCATGGGGCCGCTTCAAGCTCATCGGCGTCAAGCAGGACTCGGAGGTCGACGGCGAGACGGAGATCGACCTCATCCTGAGCGACAACGGCGTCGAGCATCAGCTCGGCGGACACGGCAACGGCCCGGTGGCCGCCTTCTGCGACGCCCTCGCCACGCACGGCATCGACGTGCGCGTCCTCGACTACGTCGAGCATGCGATGTCGTCGGGAGGCGATGCCAAGGCGGCGTCCTACGTCGAGTGCGCCGTGGGCGGCAAGGTGCTGTGGGGTGTCGGCATCGACCCGTCGATCACGACGTCATCCCTCAAGGCGATCATCAGCGCCGTGAACCGGGCCGTACGCGACGCGTGAGCCCGGTCCCGCTCGACGTCGTCCAGGGGGCGGTCCCCAACTTCCGCGACGTGGGTGGCCTGGCGACGCCCGACGGACCGATGAGGGAGGGTGTCGTCTTCCGGGCGGCGCAGCTGACCCGTCTGGAGCCGCACGTGCAGGCCGCCTTGCGCGAGCTCGGCGTGCGCACCGTGGTGGACCTGCGCACCGCTGAGGAGATCCACCACCGGCCGGACACGCTGCCCGGCGACATCACGCTCGTGGTCCTCGACGTCCTCGCCGACCGGCCGCACAGCGGCGCCGCCGAGGTTGCTGCCCTCGTGAACCAGTACGAGGAGCGCGCGAGCGTGGCGGCGATCAATGCCGCCATCGGCGACGGCCAGGCCGAACAGCACATGCGCGACACCTACCGGCACTTCGTCACGCTGCCCTCGGCGCACTCCGGCTACCGCACCCTCTTCCGGGGGCTCGCCCAGGGCGTCGGCGGCGCAGTGATCCACTGCACCGCGGGGAAGGACCGCACGGGCTGGGCCGTCGCCGTGCTCCAGCTGCTGGCCGGCGCAGGCATCGACGACGTCGTCGACGACTACCTCGCGAGCAACGAACCCATGCGGGCCACCTACGGCCGGATGCTCGACGACTTCGCCGCGCAGGGCGGGGACTCGGATGCCCTGTCCCACATGATGCTGGTCTACCCGGAGTACCTCGACACGGCCCTGGCCATCGTTCGCACGGAGTTCGGGGGCATCCCGGAGTACCTTGAGCGGGGGCTGGGCCTGGCACCCGTCGAAATTGCGGCGCTGCGGAAGCGATTCGTCTGAGCGAAGGGGCTGCCTGAGGTCAGGCCGCCTCCTCGGGCTCCTCGAACTGGCTCTGGTACAGGCGGTAGTAGGCGCCTCGCGCCTCCATGAGCGCGTCGTGGTTGCCCTGCTCGACGATCCGGCCGTGCTCGAGGACGATGATCGTGTCCGCGTTGCGGATCGTCGACAGCCGGTGGGCGATGACGAAGGCCGTGCGGCCGGATCGCAGTTCGGCCATCGCCTGCTGGATCAGAACCTCGGTGCGCGTGTCGACCGAGCTGGTCGCCTCGTCGAGGATGAGGACGGCCGGATCTGCGAGGAAGGCGCGGGCGATCGTGAGCAGCTGCCGCTCCCCCGCGCTGATGTTGGCCCCACCCTCCGTGAGCACGGTGTCGTATCCGTCGGGAAGGGTGCGGACGAAGTGGTCCACGCGAGCGGCGCGGGCCGCGGCCTCGATCCGCTCCTCCGAGGCATCCTCGGCGCCGTAGGCGATGTTGTCGCGGATCGTGCCCTCGAAGAGCCATGTGTCCTGCAGCACCATCCCGAAGCATCGCCGAACGTCGTCGCGGCGCATGTCCATCGTGGACACCCCGTCGATGACGATGCGGCCTGCGTCGACGTCGTAGAAGCGCATGAGCAGGTTCACCAGCGTCGTCTTCCCGGCCCCGGTCGGTCCCACGATCGCCACGATCTCGCCGGGTGCCGCATGCAGGGTGAAGTCCTCGATGAGGGGCACGTCCTCGACGTAGCGGAAGGACACGTCGTCGAACGAGATGCGGCCATCGACCCGATCCGGGCGGAGCGCGGGATCGGCATCGGGCTCCTCCTCCGGCTCGTCGAGAAGCTCGAAGACCCGCTCGACGGAGGCCACGCCCGACTGCAGCAGGTTCGCCACGCCGGCGACCTGGGTGATCGGCATCGTGAACTGCCGGGAGTACTGGATGAAGGCCTGGACGTCGCCCAGGGACATGGAGCCGCTGGCCACGCGCATCCCGCCGATGACGGCGATGGCCACGTAGTTCAGGTTGGCGACGACCATCATCGCCGGCTGGATGATCCCCGAGATGAACTGGGCCTTGAAGGAGCTCTCGTAGACGCGATCGTTCGCGACATCGAACTCGGCCAGCGACGCACGGCGATGGCCGAAGACCTTGACCAGCTCCTGACCGGTGAAGGACTCCTCGACGTGGCCGTTGAGCGTGCCGGTCCACTTCCACTGGGCGATGAAGTGGGGCTGCGAGCGCTTGGCGATCATCATCGTGATCCAGAAGGACAGGGGGACCGTCAGCAGGGAGATCACGGCCAGCAGGGGGCTGATCCAGATCATCATGCCGAGCACGCCGATGATGGTGAGCACGGACGTGATGAGCTGCGTCATCGTCTGCTGGAGGGTCATCGAGATGTTGTCGATGTCGTTGGTGACCCGGCTCAGGACATCGCCCCGTGAGGACGAGTCGAAGTAGCGCAGCGGAAGCCGTCCGAGCTTGAGGTCCACCTCCTCACGGAGCCGGTACATCGTCCTGTTGGTGACCCCGGCCATGAGGTAGTTCTGCGCCCAGCTCAGGACGGAACTCGCGACATAGACGACGATGACGAGGGCCAGCACCCGCGACAGCTGGGTGAAGTCGACACCCGCCCCCGGACTGACCGTCATCGACGCGAGGAGATCTGCCTGCGAATTCTGACCCTGGGCACGCAGCGCCGCCTCGGCCTGCTGCTGCGTGACGCCGGCCGGGATCATCGTGCTGACAACGCCCTCGAAGATGATGTTCGTAGCATTGCCGAGAAGCTTGGGGCCGAGCACGGCGAGGAAGACGCTCGCGGTGCCGAGCAGCACGACCAGCGACACGATCCACCGCTCCGGACGGAGCCGGGCCCCGAATCGCCTGAGCGAGCCGCGGAAGTCCTGCGCCTTCTCGTCGCTGGCGCCCATGCCCATGCCCATCGGGCCGCCGCCCATGGGACCACCCGGTCGGCGTGCCGGCCCGCCACGCATGCTCATCGGGATCCCTCCAGCTGCGCCTGGGACGCGACGATCTCCCGATAGGCCTCGCACGTCTCGACCAGTTCGTCGTGCGTTCCGGTTCCGACGATCCGGCCGGCGTCGAGGACGATGATCTTGTCGGCGTTCATGATGGTGCTCACGCGCTGCGCGACGATCACGACCGTGCGGTCCTCGGTTCGACGGGCCAGGGCCGCCCGCAGGCGGGCATCGGTCGTGTAGTCGAGCGCCGAGAAGCTGTCGTCGAAGAGGTAGATGAGGGGGTCGCGCACGATGCACCGGGCGATCGCCAGCCGTTGACGCTGCCCGCCGGAGAAGTTCACGCCCCCTTGGTCGACCGGGGCCTCCAGGCCCTCGGCGAGGGTGTCCACGAACTCGCGTGCCTGCGCCACGTCGAGGGCATCCCACACCTGGTCTTCGGTGGCGTCCGGTCGCCCGAACCGCACATTCGTCGCGATCGTGCCGCCGAACAGGAACGCCCGTTGGGGCACGATGCCGAACTGGGTCCACAGGTCGTCCAGGCGCATATCGCGAATGTCCACGTCGTCGATGTACACCCCGCCCGCGGTGACATCCAGCAGCCGTGGCAGCAGGTTCACCAAGGTGCTCTTGCCTGAGCCCGTGCCACCGACGATCGCGGTGGTCTTGCCCGGCTCGAACGTGCAGGAGATGCCCTGCAGGATCGCCTCCTCCGCACCGGGGTACCGGAACGACACATCACGCAGTTCGATGCGCCCGATGCCGACCGGGGTGACCGCCTGCTCAGGGTCGTCGATCTCCGGCTCGGTCTCGAGCACTGCCTGGATCCGCTCCGCCGACGCCGCGGCTCGCGGGACCATCATCATGGTCATCACGGCCATCATCACCGAGAACAGGATCTGCATGATGTAGGACTGGAAGGCGAAGAGGTTGCCGATGGGCATGCTGCCATCGGAGATGAAGCCCGCACCAAGCCAGATCGTCGCGATGAGCGCGCCGTTCATGATCAGCATCAGTGTCGGGAAAATCAGGGCGAACAGCCGTGTCACGCGCAGCGATACCGCGGTCAGCTCGGCGTTGGCCTCCGCGAATCGGCGTTCCTCGTGGGCCGTGCGCACGAACGCCCGGATGACGCGGATGCCGGCAAGGTTCTCGCGCAGCACTCCATTGACCTTGTCGATCTTGACCTGCATCGACCGGAACAGCGGGACCGCGCGCCCCACCATGATCCCAATGGCGATGAGCATCAGCGGGACCACCACGAGGAGCAGGGCGGACAGCTGAACATCGGTGCGGATCGCCATGATGATGCCGCCGATCGCCGTGATCGGGGCGAGCACCATCATCGTGAGTCCGATCACGATGAGCATCTGCAGCTGCTGCACATCGTTCGTGTTCCGCGTGATGAGCGAGGGCACCGTGAATCGATGCATCTGCGCCAGGGAGAAGTCCTCGACCCGGCGGAACAGGTCGCTGCGGACGTCGCGACCGAAGCGCATGGCCGTGCGCGCGCTGAAGTAGACCGTGACCACTGCGGCTACGCCGACAAGCACCGACATCAGCAGCATGAGGCCGCCGATCTGCAGGATGTAGCCCGTGTCGCCTGTGACGACGCCGTTGTTGATGATGTCGGCCATCAGGGTCGGCAGCACGAGGTTGCCGATCGCCTGGATCAGCAGCAGCAGGGAGATGCCCGCGAGTATTCGCCAGTGCGGCCGCAGGTAGGCGACCAGGAGGTCCTTCACCAGACTCCTCTCCGGGCACGCCCGATCGATCCCCCGCACACGCTAACCACCAACGACGAAATCTATTCCTCGGGGGCGACAGCGTCTTGCACGGGACCGGGCAGACGGCTCGGTCGGTGGTCAGGCGAGGTCGACGGCCTTGCCCGAGTGCGCGTCAATCTCCGCGACGAGCTCGTCCAGCTTCTCGGCGGGCACGACCGAGTCGACCGTGAGCACGATGAGGGCGTGTCCCGAGTCGTCGCGGCTGACCTGCATGCCGCCGATGTTGACATCGGCCTCGCCGAGGATGCGACCCACGACCCCCACGACGCCGGGACGGTCGTGGTAGCGGAAGAAGGCCATGTGCTCACTGACGGGGACGTCGACATCGAAGCCGTCGAGCTCGACCACCTTGGCGACGTCCTTCGGGCCCGTGACCGTGCCCGCGACGCTGACCTTGGCGCCGTCGTTCTGCGTCAGGGTCACGCGCAGGAGTGAGCGGTGGTCCTCGCTCGTGCGATCGGACGTCAGGGCGACCTCCACGCCGCGCTGCTCGGCGAGCACCGGCGCATTGACGAAGGACACCGGGTCGTTGACGAGCCGCTGGAAGACGCCCTTGAGGGCCGACAGCTCGAGGACGCGGACATCGTGGTCGGCGATCTCGCCCAGCGCTTCGACGTCGACCCGCACGACCGCCTGGTCCGCGAGCGCGCTGGCGATCGAGCCGATCTGCTCGGCCAGCGGAAGCATGGGCTTGATGACCTCGTCGAGCTGGCCGCCCTGGACGTTCACGGCATCCGGGACGAGCTCGCCAGCGAGGGCCAGCCGCACGGACTTGGCGACGGCGATGCCGGCCTTCTCCTGGGCCTCGTCGGTCGACGCGCCCAGGTGCGGCAGGCCGACGACCTGCTCGAGCGAGAACAGCGGCGAGTCCGTGCAGGGCTCCTTGGCGTAGACATCGAGCCCGGCGCCGGCGACCCGGCCGTCGACGAGGGCCTCGTAGAGAGCAGCCTCGTCGATGATCCCGCCACGTGCGGCGTTGATGATGTGGACGGTCGGCTTCACCTTGTGCAGCTCGGCGTCACCGATCAGCCCGATCGTCTCGGGGGTCTTGGGCAGGTGGATCGTGATGAAGTCGGACTCGGCCAGGAGGTCGTCGAGGGTGACCATGCGGATGCCCAGCTGAGCGGCCCGTGCCGGCTGGACGTAGGGGTCGTAGGCCAGCAGCTTGACGCCGAAGGCGCTCAGCCTCTGGGCGACGAGGATGCCGATGCGGCCGAGGCCGACGATGCCGACCACCTTGTCGGCCACCTCGACACCGGAGTACTTGGAGCGCTTCCACTCGCCGTTGCGGAGTGCGGTGCTCGCCGGCACGACGTTGCGCGCGGAGGCGAGCAGGAGGGCGACGGCCAGCTCGGCCGCACTGACGATGTTGGAGGTGGGGGCGTTGACGACCATGACGCCCGCCTGGGTGGCGGCCTTGATGTCGACATTGTCGAGGCCGACGCCCGCGCGGGCGATCACCTTGAGCTGCCGGGCGGCGGCGATGGCCTCGGCGTCGACCTTGGTGGCCGAGCGGACGAGGATCGCGTCGACGTCCGCGATAGCCGGGAGCAGCTCGTCCCGGTTGGCACCGTCGCAGGTCACGATCTCGAAGTCGGGCCCGAGGGCCTCGACGGTGGCGGGCGAGAGTTCTTCGGCAATGAGCACACGGGCTTTGGTCACGCGCGGAGTCTAGCGAGGGGGTCCGGGACCCCCACCGGCCGATCCACCCTTGTGAATCCCGTCACGTGGCCCGTCGGGATGCTGCCCCCACCCCCTCGGAGAGCCCGGGGAATCGAGACCGAGGGGCGCTGTCGCCATCTCGGCCGAGCCGAGCTCGGCGACTGCCGGTACGTGATCGCGAGACTAGGCTGTCAGGCGGACGGGGAACAGCGACGAGGTGTGCCATGGCGCAGCACGACGAACGGATCGACGCCTTCCATCGACTTCACGAGAGCGGATGCTTCGTGATGCCGAACCCGTGGGACGCGGGCAGCGCTCGTGCCTTGCAGCGCCTCGGCTTTCCGGCCCTCGCGACCACGAGTGCCGGACTCGCTTGGACTCTGGGCTGCGCGGACAATCACGTCACTCTTCACGAGGTGCTGGCGCACCTCCGTGACGTTGTCGATGCCGTCGAGGTGCCCGTGAACGCTGACTTCGAGGGCGGCTTCGCCCTCAAGCCGGACGAAGTGGCGCGGAACGTCGCGCTCGCGGTCGCGACGGGCATCGCCGGACTGTCCATCGAGGACTCGAGCCAGGATCCGGATCAGCCCCTGATCGACATCGACCTCGCCGTGGACCGGGTCCGCGCGGCGCGCGAGGAGATCGACCGGAGCGGGACAGGAGTGCTCCTGACGGCTCGCTCGGAGGGGTTCGTCGTCGGGAGGCCGGACATCGCGGAGACCATCCGGCGACTGCGGGCCTACGCGCATGCGGGCGCTGACTGCCTCTACGCACCGCGGATCGACTCCGTGGCGGACGTGCGGGCGGTGGTCGAGGCCGTGGCGCCCAAGCCGGTCAACCTGCTCATCAACGCACCGTTCATGACGGTGGCCGAGGCGGCGGCCTTGGGCGTCCGCCGGATCAGCGTCGGTGGCACGCTCGCCAAGACGGCGTGGACCGCGTTCCTCGCGGCGGCCTCGCAGATCGCGGAGAGCGGCACGTTCGACGCGTTCCGAGGGCTCATGGACGTGGACGCGCTCATGACGGATGGGCGAACCGAAGCAGAACGGTCACGACCCAGCGGGCCGTGACCGTACTGACTGTGTCTGCGAATCGCTATTCCGTCCAGGCAGGTTGGTCACGCTGGCTGCCACCCAGTCGCGGGAGCGGTAGTGGGACCCGCCGTCGCTGATGACCTCGCGGATCATCTCGTCGCCTCGGCACTTCATCGATGGACAGAACACCCAGGCGTCGAGGGAGTGCTGAGGGGAGCCGCGAGTGCGGCTCCCCTCTCGTGCGGCCTCCTAGGAGGGGAAGCCGCCATGCTCGCCCCAGCCGCCGATCCCCGAGGAGATCCACGCGAGGTGACGCTCGCAGGTGTACCCACCGCTTCCGTCGCCGGGCCACTCGGCCCAACTCGGGTTCCAACCGTCCTCACAGGAGACCGAGGAGTCAGCCCGGCCGTAGGCCTGGAGCCACGGTGGCGGAGTCTGACCCGGCTCTTGGAAGAAGTTGACGCCGGCATAGATGTTGGCGATGTAGAGGTAGGCGCCGGCCGCCTGGCCGCCGGATGCGTCATAGGTTCCCGAGACGAAGACGAAGCGGTAGTTGCCGTTCGCAGGAATCGTCGTGTACGCCTGCTGCCAGTCGTTCGCACCGGAGCCCGAGGGGGTCATGTCCGTGGGATCAACGCCGGTGGCCACCAGCACCGGGTAGCTGTCGCACGTATCCGTGTTCTGGATGTAGGCCGTGACCGCGAAGTTGTCCGAAGCGTCGGAGGCGTACCAGTCGAAGTAGATGATGTCGCCGCTTACGGCGGAGAACTGGTCGCTCACGGCAGCCGGCCCATGTACGACGTCATAGCCGGTCGCCGTGTAGTTGATGTCCGAGTACAGCTCCATGGCCGTCTTCGCCACGCCGTCCGGCGGGGTGAACGACACGACGGAGGCCTCCTGGATCATGTCATCGGGCTGTGAGTCGTCCTCGTTGGGCGGAGGATCTCCCCAGGGCCCCATGACGGTGTAGTCTTGGTAGTCCGGGCTGGCCCCGCAGCCCGGGACGAGTTCCGTCACGCCGAGGTTGACGAAGTCTGCGGGATCTGTGCTCACCGTGACGATCGTCCAGTTGTTCAGTCCGTTCGAGAAATCACCATTCGGGACCCCTGCCGCGTACGCGACGGTTGCCGTGGCCACCAGAGTCGCCCCGGCAAGACCCACGGCCAGTGCGCCGCGCCTCCCCCGAATCGACAACCCACCGTTCATCTCTGCTCCCTCCAACATGACCGCGAACGCGGTCTACGAAGGAAGCCTAGAAACGGGAGGAGCGTGATGACGGGTCGAACGGACCCCGACTAGGACGTCGCCACGAGGTGGTCGACACGCCCCCTTGCGCGGCCCTTGCCAGACCGAGGCAGGGGACCTGACCTAGCGGGCTGCGGTGCCCTCCACGTAGTCGTCGTCGCCGCTGTCGACCCAGCTCATGAGCTTGCGGAGGTCACGGCCGACCTGCTCGATCTGGTGCTGCTCCGCCTTGGCGCGCAGTTCCTTGAACTCCGGCGCGCCGGCACGCTGGTCGTCCACGAAACGCTTGGCGAAGTTGCCGTTCTTGATGTCCTCGAGGACGGCCTTCATGTTCTCCTTGACGTGCGGATCGATCACCCGCGGGCCGGAGACGTAGTCGCCGTACTCGGCAGTGTCCGAGACGCTCCAGCGCTGCTTGGCGATGCCGCCCTCGTACATGAGATCGACGATCAGCTTGAGCTCGTGGAGGCACTCGAAGTAGGCGACCTCGGGCTGGTAGCCGGCCTCGACGAGGGTCTCGAATCCGTACATGACCAGCTGCGACGCGCCGCCACAGAGGACCGCCTGCTCGCCGAAGAGATCCGTCTCGGTCTCCTCGGTGAACGTGGTCTTGATGCCGCCGGCGCGCAGCGCTCCGATCGCCTTGGCGTAGGAGAGGGCCAGCGGCCACGCCTCGCCGGTCGCGTCCTGCTCCACGGCGACGATCGCGGGGACACCGCGTCCCGCGACGTACTCGCGGCGGACGAGGTGGCCGGGGCCCTTGGGTGCCACCATGCACACGTCGACGAAGTCCGGCGGCGTGATGTAGCCGAAGCGGATGTTGAAGCCGTGTGCGAAGAAGAGCGCGTCGCCCTCCTGCAGGTTCGGCTCGATCGCGTCCTTGTAGAGGGCCTCTTGGACCGGGTCCGGAACCAGGATCATGATGAGGTCGGCCTCGGCCGCCGCGGTCGCGGGATCGACGACCCGCAGGCCCGCCTCCTCCGCCTTCGCGCGGCTCTTGGAGCCCTCGGGCAGGCCCACCCGCACGTCGACGCCGGAATCGCGCAGGGACATGGCATGGGCGTGGCCCTGGCTGCCGAAGCCCATGATCGCGACCACGCGATTCTGGATGATGGACAGGTCGGCGTCGTCGTCGTAGAACAGCTCAGCCACGATGGGCTCTCCTCTTCAATCGGGTGAATGCGTGCGAAGGCTATCGGTAGGGATCGCGGGGGCTGCCGTCAGGCGGAGCGGTCCACCGGGCGGAGCGCGCGATCGGTGATGGACCGGGGTCCGCGCCCGACGGCCACCATCCCGGACTTGACGAGCTCCTTGACCCCGAAGGGCTCGAGGACCTTGAGCAGCGCCTGGAGCTTGTCGGCCTTGCCCGTCGCCTCGATGGTGACCGCGTCCGGCGCCACGTCGACGACCTTGGCCCGGAACAGCTGTGCGGTCTCGAGGATGTGCGAGCGGGTGTCCATGTCGGCCTTGACCTTGACGAGCATGATCTCCCGCTGGACGGAGGCGTCCGGATCGAGCTCGACGATCTTGATGACGTTGATGAGCTTGTTCAGCTGCTTCGTCACCTGCTCCAACGGGAGCTTGTCGACACTGACCACGATGGTCATGCGCGAGATCTCGGGCACCTCGGTGGGGCCGACGGCCAGCGACTCGATGTTGAAGCCGCGTCGCGAGAACAGGCTGGCCACGCGGGCCAGGACGCCGGGCTTGTCCTCCACGAGGACGGACAGGGTATGGCGAGACATCAGTCGTCCTCTCCGCTCCAGTCGGGCGCCATCTCGCGCGCGACCATGATGTCGTCATTGCTCGTGCCGGCCGCGACCATCGGCCAGACCATGGCGTCCTTGTGCACGACGAAGTCGATGACCACCGGAGCATCGTCGATCGCCATGGCCTTCTCGATGACGGCATCGACCTGCTCCGGCGACTCCGCCCGCAGGCCGTAGCAGCCGTAGGCCTCGGCCAGCTTCACGAAGTCAGGCACGCGGAACGAGTGCAGGTTCGTGTTCGAGTAGCGCTCGTTGTAGAACAGCGTCTGCCACTGGCGCACCATGCCGAGGTTGCCGTTGTTGATCAAGGCGACCTTGATCGGGATGTCGTTGACGGATGCGGTGACCAGCTCCTGGTTGGTCATCTGGAAGCAGCCATCGCCATCCACCGCCCACACGGTCTTGTCGGGACGGGCCACCTTGGCACCCATCGCAGCCGGCACGGCGTAGCCCATCGTCCCGAGACCACCCGAGTTGAGCCAGGTGTTGGGCTGCTCGTAGTCGATGAACTGCGCGGCCCACATCTGGTGCTGGCCGACGCCGGCGACGTAGAGCGCCTCCGGTCCGACGATCTTGCCCAGCCGCTCGATCACATACTGCGGCGCCAGCGTGCCGTCGTCCCAAGTCTGATAGCCGAGCGGGTAGGTCTCGCGAAGGCGGTTGAGCGTGCGCCACCAGCCCTCGTAGTCGCCGACCGCACCGGTGGCCTGCTCCGCCTCGATGGCGGTCACCAGCTCGGGCAGGATCTCCGCGAGGTCGCCCACGATCGGGACGTCCACGGCGCGGTTCTTGCCGATCTCCGCCGGGTCGATGTCCGCGTGGATGACGGCGGCGTTCGGCGCGAACGTCGACAGCTTGCCCGTCACCCGGTCGTCGAAGCGCGCACCCAGGGTGATCAGCAGGTCCGACTGCTGCAGGGCGCCCACGGCCGCCACCGTGCCGTGCATTCCCGGCATGCCGAGGTGGCTCGGATGCGAGTCGGGGAAGGCGCCGCGCGCCATCAGGGTGGTGACGACCGGGATGCCGGTCAGGTCGGCCAGCCGCCGCAGCGCCGGGGCGGCATTGGCGCGGATGACTCCACCGCCCACGTACAGCACGGGCTGCCGGGACGACAGGATCAGCTTCGCCGCTTCGCGGACCTGCTTCGAGTGCGGCTTGGTGACGGGGTGGTAGCCGGGCAGGTCCAGCTGGACCGGCCAGGTGAACTCGGTCGCGCCCTGCAGGGCGTCCTTGGACACGTCGACGAGGACGGGACCGGGGCGGCCCGTCGAGGCCAGGTGGAAGGCCTCGGCCACCGCGCGGGGAATCTCATCAGGGTTCGTCACCAGGAAGTTGTGCTTGGTCACCGGCATGGTGATGCCGCGGATGTCCGCCTCCTGGAATGCATCCGTGCCGATCGAGCTGGACGGGACCTGGCCGGTGATCGCGACGACGGGGACCGAGTCCATGTTGGCATCAGCCAGGGCGGTGACGAGGTTCGTCGCACCGGGTCCGCTCGTCGCCATGCAGACGCCGACGCCTCCGCTCGCGACGGCGTAGCCCTCGGCGGCATGGCCGGCGCCCTGCTCGTGGCGTACGAGGATGTGCCGGATCTTGGAGTCAAACAGCGGGTCGTACAGCGGGAGGATCGCTCCTCCGGGGATGCCGAAGATGTCCTTCACGCCCGCTGATTCCAACGCGTACACCAGGCTCTGCGCCCCGGTGATCTTCTCGCCCATCTCGTCCGTTCCTCGTCCGTCCCCTGCGGGACTGTTGCCCGTGCAATGAAAAACCCTCCGACCCTGGTGGGGTAGCGGAGGGGGCGCGGGGTGACCTTGGGGTCAGCCCACGCGCCTGAGTACTACGAGAATTCGTGCCACGAGGGTGAGCGTACTCCCCTGGCGCGGGCGCGCACACTGCACCCCCGGGGAATGGGCGGGTAGGTGGTCTCAGTCGGCGTCGGCACCTCCGGCGCGCGCAGGAGCTGCCACGAGCCGGACCCCGGCGGCCCTCACCAAAGCCTGCGGCTCGTCGGCCCAGAACCGGATCACGACCACGTCCTCGTCACGACCCCGTCGGCCCCTGATAGTCGTCGGGTGCACCAGCGAGACGGTCACGCTCGTCTGGTTGGACATCACCAGCGCCATGACCCCGACATAGGCGAAGCCCTGGGGGTCAGTGCCCGGCACCGAGGGGCGCCTCGCCACCCATCGCCAGGGGCCGACGTAGATGGAGAGAGCCGGCCGCACCACGTTCCGAATGCCTGACCACGTCACGTCCACTCCCCTCCATCCCCGGGGCGATCCCACGCTGAGCGTCACGGATGGAGGTCGCTCGTGACCTTGGACGTGGGATATGAGTCGGGCGGGCTAGTCGCACACCGCCCCGCGGGAGGCGGAGCCGACCAGCTTGGCGTACTTGTGCAGCACACCCCGCTCATACCGGGGCGGCAGCGGGGCGAAGCCCTCGCGACGCTCGGCCAGCTCGGCCTCGTCGACCAGCAGGTCCAGCGTCCGCGCGTTGATGTCGATCCGGATCCGGTCGCCATCACGCACCAGCCCGATCGGGCCCCCATCGACCGCCTCCGGGGCCACGTGCCCCACGCACAGACCCGTCGTCCCACCCGAGAACCGCCCATCGGTGATCAGCAGGACATCCTTGCCCAGCCCCGCGCCCTTGATGGCACCCGTGATCATCAGCATCTCCCGCATCCCCGGGCCGCCCTTGGGGCCCTCGTACCGGATCACGACCACGTCACCCGCCTGGATCGTGCCGTCCTCGAGCGCGTCCATCGCCGCCTGCTCGCGCTCGAACACCCGCGCCGCGCCCTCGAACACGTTCACCGGCACCCCCGCGTTCTTCACCACCGCACCCTCCGGGCACAACGACCCCGACAGGATCGTGATGCCCCCCGTCGGCGCGATGGCGTCCTGCGAGGCCTTGAGGATCGTCCCATCCGGATCCGGCGGGTCGATGTCCGCCAGGTTCTCGGCGACCGTCTTGCCCGTCACCGTCAGGCAATCCCCGTGCAGCAGGCCCGCATCCAGGAGCGCCCGCATGACGACCGGCACGCCGCCGAC
The DNA here is from genome assembly GCA_016125355.1 of Actinomycetales bacterium. Lineage (GTDB taxonomy): Bacteria > Actinomycetota > Actinomycetes > S36-B12 > S36-B12 > UBA10649. The sequence continues at coordinate 18,493 of WGLX01000035.1, forward strand.
GCGGTCGACGTCGCTCATGACGAAGCGCCCGAACGGCTTCACGTCGGCGAGCAGCGGGACCTTCGAGCCGATCCGATGGAAGTCCTCCATCTCGAGATCGACCTTGGCCTCGTGGGCGATGGCCAGCAGGTGGAGCACGGCGTTCGTCGAGCCGCCGAACGCCATCAGCACCGCGATCGCGTTCTCCAGCGACTGTCGGGTGATGATGTCGCGGGTCGTGATCCCCTGGCGGATGAGCTCCACCACAGCCTCCCCCGACTTGCGGGCGTAGCCGTCGCGCCGACGGTCGACTGCCGGCGGGGCGGCCGAGCCGGGCAGCGACATGCCCATGGCCTCGGCTGCGCTCGCCATCGTGTTTGCGGTGTACATGCCACCGCAGGCCCCTTCGCCGGGACAGATCGCACGCTCGATGCGATCCACATCCTCACGCGACATGAGGCCGCGGGCACAGGCACCGACCGCCTCGAAGGCGTCGATGATGGTCACGTCCTTCTCGGTGCCGTCCGACAGCTTCACGTGGCCGGGCAGGATCGAACCTGCGTAGACGAAGACCGACGCCACATCCAGTCGTGCCGCGGCCATCAGCATGCCGGGAAGCGACTTGTCGCAGCCCGCGAAGGTGACCATGCCGTCCAGCCTCTCGGCCTCCATGACCGCCTCGACCGAGTCGGCGATGATCTCCCGGGAGACGAGCGAGAAGTGCATGCCCTCGTGGCCCATCGAGATGCCGTCGGACACCGAGATGGTGCCGAACTGCAGGGGGTAGCCACCGGCCGCATGGACACCCTCCTTCGCCGCGATCGCGAGGCGGTCGAGGGACAGGTTGCAGGGCGTGATCTCGTTCCAGCTGGAGGCGACGCCGATCTGGGGCTTCGGGAAGTCCTCGTCGGTCATGCCCACCGCGCGGAGCATCCCGCGTGCGGCGGCCCGCTCCAGTCCATCGGTGACGTCGGCGCTGCGTGGCTTCATGTTCGTCATGACCGCAGCCTATTGACCGGCACGCCGAGGCGGAGCCGGGGTCACGAACGGGTCGGGGTCAGCCGGCGACCACGGACGCGAGCGGCTCGCCAGTGGCGAAGCGCCGCAACTGCTCCGCCACGAGCCCCCTGGCCCGGGGAAGGAACGCCGACGTGTTACCCCCCACATGCGGGCTGATGAGCACGCCGGGAAGACCCCAGAGCGGGTGGTCCGGAGGCAGCGGCTCCGGGTCGGTGACGTCCAGGGCGGCCCGTAGCCGTCCCGTGGCCACCTGCTCGACGAGGGCCTCGGTGTCGACGACCGGTCCGCGGGACACGTTCACCAGGAGGGCGCCATCGGCCATGTGGGCGAGGAACTCGGTCCCGACCATGCCCCGGGTGTCCTCGGTGAGCGGCACGGCGAGGATGACGATGTCGGCGACAGGCAGGAGTGCCAGCAGTTCCGTCGTTGCGTGCACCCCCGGACGAGCGGTCCGTCCGACGAGGGCGACATCGACCTCGAAGGGCTCCAGCCGGGCCTGCACGGCACGGCCGATTCCCCCGGCCCCGACGACGACGACGCGCTTGTCGGCGAGCGCCTCACGACGGGCGTGCAGCCACGTGCCCTGGGGCATGGCGCGGGCGAACTCGTCGAGCCCGCGAAGGGAGGCGATGGCGAGCCCCACCGCGAGCTCCGCGGTGCTGGCATCGTGAACGCCCCCGGCGTTGCAGAGCGTCACCCCGGCTGGGAGGAAGCGCAGGGCGTTCTCGTACCCGGCGGTCAACAGCTGCACGACCTTGAGGTTCGGCATCCGCGCCATCACGGCGAGGTCCTCCGTCGGCCCCATGTACGGCGGCACGTAGAACACGACCTCGTCGAGCCGATCGACCAGGGGCACCGGCGACTGCGAGGGACGGACGTCCTCCGGCAGCAACGCACCGAGCACGGCTACTCCGAGACGCCGAGCCGCTCGAACAGCAGGGCCCGCACCTTGGCCGCATCGGCCTGGCCCCGGGTCGCCTTCATGACCGCGCCCACGATGGCCCCTGCCGCCTGCACCTTGCCCCCACGGATCTTCTCCGCGACGTCCGGCTGGTCGACCAGCGCCTGGTCGATCGCGGCGAGCAGGGCCGAGTCGTCGCTGACGACCGCGAGCCCGCGTCCCGCGACCACATCGTCGACGTCGCCCTCGCCGGCGATGATGCCCTCGATGACCTGTCGGGCCAGCTTGTCCGTGAGGCTGCCGTCCTCGATGAGGCGCTGGATGTGCTTGATCTGTCCGGGCGACACCGGGACGTCGGCGAGCTCGATCTCCCGGTCGTTGGCGATGCGGGCGAGCTCACCGGTCCACCACTTGCGGGCGGCCGCCGGGTCGACACCCTCGGCGATCGTGGCCTCGACAAGCTCCAGGGCACCGCCATTCACGAGCGTCTGGAAGTCGTGGTCGCTGATCCCCCACTCCGCGCGCAACCGCGCCCGCTTGGCAGACGGCAGCTCCGGGAGGGTGCCCCGCAGCTCCTCGACCCACTCGCGGGAGGGCGCGACCGGCACGAGGTCGGGCTCCGGGAAGTAGCGGTAGTCCTCCGCCTGCTCCTTCGAGCGGCCCGGAGTCGACCGGCCGGTGTCCTCGTGGAAGTGCCGCGTCTCCTGGATCACCCGGCCACCCGACGAGAGCACGGCGGCCTGCCGCTCGATCTCCGAGCGCACCGCCCGTTCCACCGACCTGAGGGAGTTGACGTTCTTGGTCTCGCTGCGCGTACCCCAGTCATCGCCCGCACGGTTGAGTGAGACGTTGACATCGCACCGGAGCGAGCCCTCCTCCATGCGGACATCCGAGACGCCGAGGGAGCGCATCAGGTCGCGCAGCTCGGTGACGTAGGCACGGGCCACCAGGGGGGCGAGCTCACCGGTGCCCACGATCGGCTTGGTGACGATCTCGATGAGCGGGATGCCGGCGCGGTTGTAGTCGACGAGCGAGTAGTCGGCACCGTGGATGCGACCGGTCGCACCACCCGCGTGCGTCAGCTTGCCGGTGTCCTCCTCCATGTGGACGCGCTCGATCTCGACGCGGAAGGCCCTGGGCCCGTCATCGGTCTCGACCGTGACATCGAGCCAGCCGTCGAAGCAGAGCGGCTCGTCGTACTGGCTGATCTGGTAGTCCTTGGGCATGTCCGGGTAGAAGTAGTTCTTACGCGCGAACCGGCACCACTCGGCGATGCTGCAGTTGAGCGCGAGGCCCATGCGGATCGTCGACTCGACTCCCATGCGGTTCACCACCGGCATCGAGCCGGGCAGGCCCAGGCACACCGGGCAGACCTGCGTGTTGGGATCCGCACCGAAGGCCGTCGGGCAGGAGCAGAACATCTTCGAGGCCGTGCCGAGCTCGACGTGCGTCTCGAGGCCGAGCACCGGCTCGAACGCCGCGATCGCCTCGGCGTAGGGCATGGTTTCCGCGGTGGTGGTCACAGGTCCGGAGCCTCCTCGATGAGCAGGTGCCCCCAGCGGTCGACCAGTGCGCGCTCGAGTGCGGCACCGACGAGGTAGAGGCGGTCATCGGCCATCGCCGGCGCGATGACCTGCATGCCGACAGGAAGGCCGTCCTCGGGGGCGAGGCCGACCGGGAGCGACATGGCGGCGTTGCCGGCGAGATTGACCGGGATCGTCGCCACGTCGTTGAGGTACATCGCCAGGGGGTCGTCGACCTTCTCGCCGATCTTGAAGGCCGTGGTCGGTGCTGTCGGCGAGATGAGGACGTCGGCCTGCTCGAATGCCGCGGCGAAGTCGCGGGTGATCAGCGTGCGGACCTTCTGCGCCTGTCCGTAGTACGCGTCGTAGTAGCCGCTGGAGAGCGCATAGGTGCCGATCATGATGCGGCGCTTGACCTCGGCCCCGAAGCCGGCCTCACGCGTCAGGGCCATGACCTGCTCGACGGAGCGGTCGCCGTCGTCGCCGACCCGGAGCCCGTAGCGCATGCCGTCGAAGCGCGCGAGGTTGCTCGACGCCTCGGACGGCAGGATCAGGTAATAGGCCGCCAGCGCGTACTCGAAGTTCGGGCACGACACCTCCACGACCTCGGCACCGAGGTCGGTGAGAACCTCGACGGCCTCGTCGAACCGCTGGGAGACCCCGGCCTGGTAGCCCTCGCCGCCGAGCTCCTTGATCAGGCCGATCCGCACGCCGCGGATGTCGGCCTTGCGGGCCGCCGCCACGACGTCGGGCACCGGGGCATCGATCGACGTGGAGTCGCGGGGGTCGTGCCCGGCGATGGCCGCATGCAGGAGTGCGGCGTCCATCACGGTGCGGGCGCACGGACCCGCCTGGTCGAGTGACGAGGCGAGGGCGACGAGACCGTAGCGGGAGACGCCGCCGTAGGTGGGCTTGACGCCGACGGTCCCGGTGACCGCCGCCGGCTGGCGGATCGAGCCCCCGGTGTCGGTGCCGATGGCGAGCGGCGCCTCGAAGGCGGCGATGGCGGCGGACGACCCGCCGCCTGAGCCGCCGGGGATGCGCTCGAGATCCCAGGGGTTGCGGGTGGGGCCGTAGGCGGAGTGCTCGGTCGAGGACCCCATCGCGAACTCGTCCATGTTGGTCTTGCCGAGGATGACCACGTCCGCGGCGCGGAGTCGTTCGACGACGGTGGAGTCGTACGGCGGACGCCACCCCTCGAGCACCCGGGAACCGCACGTGGTCGGCACGCCGGACATCGTGAGGACGTCCTTGAGGGCCAGCGGCACTCCGGCGAGCGGTCCCAGTCGCTCACCCGCGGCACGACGGCGGTCCACGCCGCGCGCGACCTCGACCGCCTCGTCGGACAGGACGTGGAGGAATGCGTGAACGTCGCCGTCCACCTCGGAGATGCGGTCGAGGTGTGCGCGCGTCACCTCCTCGGCCGAGACCTCGCCCTGCGCCATCGCATCCGCCAGCACGGTGGCCGACTGACGGGTCAGGTCACCTTCCATCGTCGTCACGATCACTCCTCGTCCAGGATCCGCGGCACGCGGAAGCGGTCGTCTTCCCAGGCCGGCGCACCCGCGGCCACGGCCGACCGGTCGAGGCCGGGGCGGGCCACGTCGTCGCGGAACACGTTCTGCACGGGGATCGGGTGCGAGGTCGGCGGGATGTCCTCGGCGGCCACCTCGGAGACCCTGGCGACGGACTGCAGGATCACGTCCAGCTGCCCCGCGTAGTGGTCGAGCTCGTCGTCGGTCAACTGGAGGCGGGCCAGCCGAGCCAGGTGCTCGACCTCCGCGCGCGTGATGGCCGTCATGCGCTCGATCCTAGTGAGCCCCCGACACCCCCCTTCGGCGAGTGTGCGTCAGGGCGAGAAGGGCGCCCCGTGGCCGGGAACGACGAGGCGCGGCTCGAGTCCCAGGATGCGCTCGCGGGAGCGATCGAGCATCGCCTTGTCGGGCGCGTAGGGGTCCTCGACCGGTCCGCCCTCGAACCACCACGCGTGGGTGCAGACGACGAGCCCGTCCGTGGTGCGGATCACCGTCGAGATGTCCTCGACCGTGTGCCCCGGGGTCTTGATGAGCCAGATGTCCTCGGCGAGGTGGTGGCCCTCGGCGTCGACGTCGGTCCACAGGTCGTCCTGGTAGATCGCCGCGAAGTCATGGAACCGGGCTGCCGGGAACAGGGCGGCGTTCAGGGTGTGGTCGATGTGCTGGTGGCTGAACACCACGTCGGTGATCTCCTCCGGGCCCACGCCCAGATCGGCCAGCGGCTCGAGGATCGACGTGCGGGCGGGCACCAGGCCGGGATCCACGATCACCAGGGCATCGCCCTGGCGCATGAACGCCACGGTGGAGCCGACCCGCAGGCCCTCGTCGGTCTCAGGCCCCACGTAGCCGGTGTGCAGGAGGTGGAATTCGGCGCTCATCAGGTCTCCGTCCGGTGGGTGAGTGCGGCCTCGAGGCCATCGTCCAGCAGCGCGCGGAATCCGTCGAGGCCGACGACGGGCACCCCGAGGGAAACGGCCTTGTCGAGCTTCGACCCCGCGTTCTCGCCGGCGACCAGCAGGTCCGTCTTCTTCGAGACCGAACCGGCGACCTTGCCTCCCCGCTCGGTGACGGCCGCCGCTGCGGAGTCGCGCGTGAAGCCCTCGAGCGAGCCGGTGATGACCACGGTCGTCCCGGCCAGCGGCTGCTCCCCCACCTCGGCCACGTTATCGGCCATCCGGACGCCGCCGCGTCGCCACTTGGCCACGATGTCGCGGTGCCAGTCCTCGGCGAACCAGTCGAGGACGCCCTCCGCGATGATCGGACCGATGCCCTCGGCCGCGGCGAGCTCCTCCGGAGCGGCCGAGGCGATCGCGTCGAGGGAGCCGAACTCCCGCGCCAGTGCCTGCGCGGTGGGACCGCCGACGTGCCGGATCGACAGCGCCACGATGACCCGCCAGAGCGGCTGCTGGCGCGCGGCGTCGAGATTGCCGAGCATCGCCTTGGCGTTCTCCGTGAGCTGCGGCCCCTCCTCGCCCCTGCCGGGCTCGCGGGTGAAGAACGGGCAGCCCAGCAGGTCCTGCGGGGTGAGGAGGAACAGGTCACCCTCGTCCTGCACGAGACCGCAGTCGAGCAGTGCGATGGCCGCCTTGTAGCCGAGGCCCTCGATATCGAGGGCCCCACGGGACGCGACATGGAAGAGCCGCTCGCGCATCTGCGCCGGGCACGACCGGGAGTTCGGGCAGCGGATGTCCTTGTCGCCCTCCTTCTCCGGGCGCAGCGGGGTGCCGCACTCCGGGCAGCGCGTCGGCATGACGAACGCCCGCTCGGAGCCGTCGCGCTCCTCCAGCACCGGGCCGAGCACCTCGGGGATGACATCCCCCGCCTTGCGCAGGAACACCATGTCGCCGATGAGGACGCCCTTGCGCTCGACCTCGTACATGTTGTGCAGGGTGGCCATCGACACTGTCGAGCCTGCCACCCGCACCGGCTGCATGACGGCGAAGGGCGTGACGCGGCCCGTGCGGCCGACGTTGACCTGGATGTCGAGCAGCCGCGTGCGCACGACCTCGGGCGGGTACTTGTAGGCAACCGCCCACCGGGGGGCGCGGGACGTCTCCCCGAGCTCTGCCTGGCGTGCCAGCTCGTCGACCTTGATGACCACGCCGTCGATCTCGTGCTCGACGTCGTGCCGGTGCTCGCCGTAGTAGGCGATGAACTCGTGGACGCCGGCACGGGAGTCGTGGACCCTGGCCCGCTCGCTGACCGGCAGGCCGAGATCGGCCAGCAGGGTGTACCCCTCGGACTGGCGCGAGACCGACGCGCCCTCGACCGCACCGAGGCCGTGCACCGTGAGCTTCAGGTTCTCCAGCCGCTGCACCGCTCGCCCGAGCTCCGCCTCCATGCGCGCAATACGCGCCTCCACCCGCTCGCCGGTGCGCCCCTCCGCGCGGACGGCAGCGAGCTCCGCCTCGCGCCGGTCGACGCGCTGCCGCAACGACCCCGCAGCCGTGTTGCGCGGGTTCGCGAACACCGGCAGGCCCAGGTCCTGCTGCTCGGCGTTGATCCGCTCGAAGTCGGCAACCGGGAAGAAGATCTCGCCCCGGACCTCCAGCAGGCGCGGCACCTCCGCTCCCGACGCCGACGTCAGTCGCCGAGGCACCGCGGGGATGAACCGGGCGTTGTACGTGACGTCCTCGCCCACTCGGCCGTCACCCCGCGTGGCGAGCGTCCGCAGCTGACCGTCGACGTACACCGCATCGACCGCCAGGCCGTCGATCTTCAGCTCGCAGAGCAGCTCCGGGACTGACCCGAGAGCCGCCTCCGTGCGGTCGAGCCACGCCGTGAGCTCATCCTCATCGAAGACGTTGTCCAGCGAGTACATGCGCTGCAGGTGCTCGACCGGCTCGAACATCTCCGACCGCTGCCCGCCGACCGTCTGCGTGGGCGACTCGCCGCTGACCAGTTCCGGGTGCTCCTGCTCCAGCGCGACCAGTTCCGCGTACAGAGCGTCGTACTCCGCGTCCGACAGGTGGGGCGCATCCTGCTGGTAGTACTCGGCGCGCGCCTGGTTGATCGCGTCGACGAGCTCCGTCCACCGGGTTCGAGCGTGGGGCACGGGAGTGTCCTCGGTAGGCATGGTCCCATCGTGCCGCAGGAGTCCGACTCCTGCTTGACTGTGCCGATGTCCGCTGATGACCTAGCACCTGAGGCGGACCAGGCTCCGGTCGAAGCCGCGGATCGCCGGCACTGGGTGCGCCACACCACGCTCTTCCTGAGCGGACAGACCGTCTCGCTGTTCGGCTCCTCCATCGTGCAGTACGCGATCCTGTGGTACCTCACCCTGCAGACGCAGTCGGGCGTGGTCCTCACCTTGGCGACGGCCTTCGGCTTCCTTCCGCAGGCGGTCTTCTCGATCTTCGGCGGAGTATGGGCCGACCGCCACAACCGCAAGTTCCTGCTCATCGGCGCCGACGCGACGATCGCCGCGACGACCCTCGTGCTCGCCGTCCTGCTCTGGCAGGGTGTGGACAGCCTGTGGCTGATCTACATCACCCTGATGATCCGGTCGGCCGGGGCGGGTATCCAGATGCCGGCCGTCGGTGCGCTGCTTCCGCAGATCGTGCCGACCCACGCGCTCATCCGCGTCAACGGGATCAACATGAGCATCCAGTCGGCGATGACCCTGATCGCGCCTGCTGCGGCGGCCGCGGTCTTCGCCTGGCTGGGCCTGGGCGCCGTCCTCCTCGTCGACGTCGGCACCGCCCTTGTCGGCATCGGGCTCGTCGTGGTGATCCCCGTTGCCACCCTGGTCCGCACGGCGGAGAGGCGGGGGTACTTCGGCGACCTCAAGGCCGGCCTGAGGTATGTGCGCTCGCACGCCGTCATCCTGCGCGTCCTGGTCTTCTTCGCGATCGTCTTCGTGCTCATGGCGCCGCCCGGATACCTGAGCCCACTGATGGTCGTGCGCACCTTCGGCGAGGAAGTGTGGAGGCTGACGCTGAACGAGCTCGCATTCGGGCTCGGGATGCTGGCCGGCGGCGCGATCATCGCCGCCTGGGGTGGCTGGCACGACCGCATGCGGATGCTGACGGCGACCTCGTTCGCGTTCGGCCTGCTGTCCATCGCCCTCGGGCTGTCCGGTGACATCCTCGGGTGGTCCGGCACCTTCGCGCTCTACCTGTCCTTCATGCTCATCCTGGGTGTCGCCGTCGCGTTCTTCTCGACGACGGCCATGACGCTGTTCCAGGAGCAGGTCGAACCCGAGATGCAGGGCCGGGTGTTCGGCGTCCAGGGCATCGTCATGGCGCTGGCCATGCCGATCGGGATGCTCATCTTCGGGCCGATGGCCGACGTCGTGAGCGTCGAGTGGATAGCGGTGATCGCTGGGCTCCTGACCCTGCTCGTGACGGCCACCGTCGGCTACCACGCGCCCAAGGCGCCTGCCCCAGGCCGCTGACCGGCATCGCGGAACGCCATGCCCCGACAGAGCCCAGGATGCTGCGTCACTCCTCCGCGACGGGGCCGTCGTCCTCATGGCGTAGGACCCGGCCGACAGCCCGGCAGGCCGCCAGCGCGGTGCGTGCCCACTCCGGGCTAGCCCCGGCGAGGCCGCAGGTCGGGGTGATGGCCAGCGCCGACAGGGCGGCCTCATCGCCGAGCCCGAGCCGGTTCATCAGGTCCCGCACCGGCGCGCTCGCCCGGGTGTCGCTCAGGCGACCCGATCCGGCCGAAGGAATGGATCCCGCGAGGATGCCGGTCCCCGCCTCCCAAGCCTGCCCGAGGCCCTCGTCGCCCCGGGTGTCGAGCAGCGTGATGTCGATGCTCAGGAACCCGGCCCCCGACGACGTCAGCAGGCCGAAGGGGACCTCGGCCGCGCAGCAGTGCACGCCAGGCAGCGCGCCGGCCTCACGGACCGCGGCCGTCAGCTGGGTCAGGGCGCGACCGGCCACCTGCTCGTCGACGGCCCTGTAGGACGACAGCCCACTGGCCGTCCCGATGCGACCCGCCAGTACGGCGGGGAGGGCCGGCTCATCGAACTGCACGAGGATGTCACTGGCCCGCGGCACCCGTCGCCGGATGTCCGCCACGTGCTCCCGTGCCGCCTCGCCCAGCGCCTCGGCCAACTCGCGAGTCGCCCCCTCGTCACGGAGGGCGCGCTCGCCGCCCGGCAGCTCGACAGCTGCCGCCAGCGTCCACGGACCCACCAGTTGGCACTTGACGGGGCCCGTGTAGCCCTGGGCGGTCTCCTCCAGGGCATCCAGGTCCTCCCCGAGGAACGACGACGCGCGACGCATCTGCCGCCCGGCATGGCCGGCGAGCCGCCAGCCGTCCGGTGTCGTCTCCAGCCCCAGTCCCGAGGACACCGCCGCCAGCAGTCCCCCGGTGCGCCCGACCATGTCCGCGCCGGGGCCGCGGGCCGGCAGCTCGACGACGTGGAGGAATCCGGGCAGCTCTCCGGCCACGATGCGTGCCGCCTCGAGGGGTGAGGTGCCGGGAAGGGATCCGACTCCGGTGGCCACGGCCGGCGACCACGTGCTCACGGGCGCATCGCCCGTCCGGTGCGGTCCACCGTGGCACTGCCGACCACCCGCGTTCCGTCGTACAGCACGACGGCCTGGCCGGGAGCCAGTCCGCGGATGGGCTCGTCGAGGTCGACGACGAGCAGGCCAGCTGCCATCCGGGCGCGAGCCGGGACCGGCGTCCCATGGGCGCGCACCTGCGCGGTCACGGGGGTGGGCACCGCGCCGATCTCGGGGCCGGCCCAGGTGGCGCCGGTGCCCACGACAGTGGTGACATCGAGGAGTTCGGGCGGTCCCACCCTGACGGTGTTCGTGACGATGTCGACGTCGATCACATAGCGTGGCGAGCCGTCGGCGGTCGGCACGCGCAGGTCCAGCCCCCGCCGCTGACCGATGGTGAAGGCCTCGGCCCCCTGGTGGTGCCCCACGACCGCATCCGTGGACACGTCCACGATGTCGCCGGACCGGGTACCCACCTGGGATCGCACATAGGCCGCGGTGTCCCCGTCCGGGATGAAGCAGATGTCATGGCTGTCGGGCTTGCGGGCGACCAGCAGCCCGCGGTCCTCGGCCTCACGTCGTACCTGCTCCTTGAGGCTGTCACCCAGGGGGAAGAGCGAGTGCGCGATCTGGTGCGCACTCAGGACCCCGAGGACGTACGACTGGTCCTTGGCGGGATCGACGGCCCGGTGCAGTTCCGGCCCCTGCGGCCCGTCCACGCGTCGGGCGTAGTGACCACTCGCGATGGCGTCGAAACCGAGGGCGATCGCGCGGTCGAGGACCGCCGCGAACTTGATCCGCTCGTTGCAGCGCAGGCATGGGTTCGGCGTTCGTCCGTGCCGGTACTCGTCGATGAAGTCCTCGATGACCTCCGAACGGAATCGCTCGGACAGATCCCACACGTAGAACGGGATGCCCAGCAGGTCGGCCACCCGACGCGCGTCGCGGGCATCGTCGAGCGTGCAGCAGCCGCGAGCGGCCACGACCCCGCTGGCCTCCGTGCTCGCCAGCGCCAGATGGACGCCGACGACTTCATGACCGGCATCGACCATACGGGCGGCCGCCACCGAGGAGTCAACGCCGCCGGACATGGCCGCGATGACGCGCATCAGCCCACCCGACTGGCCAGGGAGCCGGCCCGCCTGGCCCGGTCGACCGCCGCGGGGAGAGCCTCGATGACGGCATCGACATCGGCCTCCGCACTGGTCTCGCCGAAGCTGAAGCGGAGCGAGGACCGCGCCAGCGCCTCGTCGGCCCCCATGGCCATGAGCACATGGCTCGGCTCGGGGATGCCGGCCGTGCAGGCCGATCCGGTGGAGCAGTCGATCCCCGCGGCATCGAGGAGCATGAGCAGCAAGTCGCCCTCGCAGCCCCGGAACGTCACGTGCACGTTGCCCGGCAGGCGCTCGTGCGCCCCTGCTCCCGGGTCGCCGTTGAGCACGGCATCCGGGACGGCCTCGAGGATGCCGCGCACCAAGCGCTCGCGCAGGTCCACCAGGTGCGCGGCCCGTTCCTGCTGGCCCGTGACGGCGTGGCGGACGGCGACGGCAAAGGCCGAGATGCCCGCAGCATCCACCGTTCCCGAGCGCACCTCCCGCTCCTGTCCCCCACCGTGGAGAACCGGCGTTGGGGACACGCGCGGGTCGAGCAGGAGCGCACCCACGCCGAACGGACCGCCGATCTTGTGGCCGCTGATCGTGACCGCCTGCGCGTGGGAGCCGGGGATGTCGAGCGGAAGATGTCCGAGGGCCTGCACAGCGTCGGTGTGGAAGGGGACGCCGGCCTCGCGGCACAGCCGCCCGATCTCCGCAACGGGCTGGACGGTGCCGACCTCGTTGTTGGCCCACATGACCGTGCACAGGGCGGCGGCATCGGGCTCGGCGAGGGCCTCTCCCACCGCGTCGACGTCCACACGGCCCCAGCGATCGACGGGCAGCCAGACGATCTCGGCCCCCTGCGCCTCTGCGAGCCACATGACCGGGTCGAGGACGGCGTGGTGCTCGATGGCGGAGCAGAGGATCCGGGTGGCACCGACCTGGTTGCGACGCGACCAGTAGAGCCCCTTCACCGCCAGGTTGTCCGCCTCCGTACCGCCTGCCGTGAACACCACGGAACTCGGCCGCACATCCAGGTCCGCGGCGATCGACTCACGGGCCTCCTCGACGGCCCGTCGGGCCGCGCGCCCGGATGCGTGGAGCGACGAGGGGTTGCCGACTCGGGCGGACTGCTCGACCCACACCTCGCGCACGGAATCGAGCATGGGCGAGGTCGCCGCATGGTCCAGGTACACGCGCTCGCTCACGGCGAGCCATGCTAGACGCTTGCCGCTGCGAGCACCCGTCAGCCTTGCCGCTTCGCGATCTCCTCGGTGAGCTGGGGGACGACCTGGAAGAGGTCGCCGACCACGCCGTAGTCGGCGAGCTCGAAGATCGGTGCCTCCGGATCCTTGTTCACCACCACGATCGTCTTGCTTGTCTGCATCCCGGCCCGGTGCTGAATCGCGCCGGAGATGCCGTTCGCGATGTACAGCTGCGGCGAGACCGTCTTGCCGGTCTGCCCCACCTGGAACTGATGCGGGTACCAGCCGGCGTCCGTCGCCGCCCGCGACGCCCCCACAGCCGCGCCGAGGGAGTCGGCCAGCGCCTCGATCACCGAGAAGCCCTCCGCACTGCCCACGCCCCGGCCCCCGGAGACCACGATCGCCGCCTCGGTCAGCTCCGGACGACCG
>WGLX01000008.1 GCA_016125355.1 Actinomycetales bacterium
CCGCGACGCCCCCACAGCCGCGCCGAGGGAGTCGGCCAGCGCCTCGATCACCGAGAAGCCCTCCGCACTGCCCACGCCCCGGCCCCCGGAGACCACGATCGCCGCCTCGGTCAGCTCCGGACGACCGCCCTTGACCGCCGCGGTGCGACCCGTGACCCGCGCCAGCGTCGAGCGTGGGGACACGACGACATCCAGCGCGACCGGCTCACAGGTCGTGGGGGCCGGCTCCGGGGCGATCGCGTTGCCGCGCACGGTGATGATCGGGGTGCCATGCGTGACCCGCGAGTGGACCACCGTCGACCCGCCGAACACCGACTGCGTGGCCACCAGGTCCGCAGACACGTTCACCGCATCCGTGATGATCCCTGACGTGGTCTTGACGGCCAACCGTGCCGCCGCCTCCTTGCCATCCGCCGTCGACGGGATCAGGACCGCCGCGGCCTCGGTCTCCACCATGGCCGCCGCGAGGGCATCGGCCACGGGAGCCACGGGATGGTCCGCAGGAACCTCGGCCACCAGAACTCTCGCGGCGCCGTACTCGCCGAGCGTGGCCACGGCCGCATCGCCCGGGGCGCCGTCCAGCCATATCGCCACCGGGGTGCCGAGGCGACGCGCCAACGTCAGCAGCTCGAGAGTCGACTTCTTGACCGCGCCATCCTTGGCCTCGGCGAGGACCAGCACATCAGCCATGTCCGGATCTCCTTAGATGAACTTCTGCTCGGTGAGGAAGCCGGCGATCTTCATGCCGCCGTCGCCCTCGTCGGTCACGACCGTGCCGGCCGCCTTCGGGGGCCGCGCCGCGAAGTCCTGCACGGCACTCCAGGATCCCGACGTGCCGACGGTCGCCGCTTCGAGACCGGTGTCGGCGACCGACAGCGTCTCGACCGGCTTCTTCTTGGCGGCCATGATCCCCTTGAACGACGGGTACCTGGGCTCGTTGATCTTCTCCACGACGCTCACCACGGCCGGTGTCGACGCCGTGACCGTGGCGTGGCCGTCCTCGGTCACGCGCTCGATCGTCACCTGGGAGCCGTCGACCTCCACGGAGGAGGCGAAGGTCAGCTGGGCCCAGCCGAGCCGCTCGGCCACCATGGCCGGCACCACGGACATGCGCGCATCCGTCGACTCCGACCCGAACACCACCAGATCAAACCCGCGGTCCTTGAGGACGGCGGCGATGACGGCGCTCGTCGCCAGGGCGTCCGAACCGGCCAGATCGGCGTCCGTCACCTGGATCCCGGAGTCGGCGCCCATGCTCAGCGCCTTGCGGACCGTCTCCGCGGCGCGCTCCGGGCCCATCGAGACCACGACGACCTCACCGCCATGCGCCTCGACCAGCTTCAGCGACTCCTCCACCGCGTACTCGTCCAGCTCGTTCATCACCCCATCCGCCGAGTCGCGGTCCAGCAGCGAGTCCTCCGGACGCAGGCGCTTCTCCGCCCAGGTGTCCGGCACCTGCTTCACACACACAGCGATCTTCATCCAGTCCTCCTCGGGACCAGGTCGGCGTCGTCGAGCGACAAGTTGGCGAACCGCGGGTATTCTTGCGCATCGGACTATATGGTGTCCAAGTATTTTCCACCACAGTCGGGAGAGTCATGCCCACCGAGTTGGCCCGCCAGGCCCGGCGCAGTGCGCTGGCCATGTGCTCGCGGTCCGGGGCGTCCCACATCGGGGCCGCCCTCTCCGTCATCGACATCCTGTCCGTCCTGTACGGCGAGGTGGCCGACGTGAGCCCGCATCGCACCGAGGACCCGTCCCGGGACATCGTCCTGGTCTCCAAGGGACACTCGGCCTCGGGCGTGTACGCCGTCATGGCGCACGCCGGCTACTTCCCGGTCGAGTGGCTGGACGACTACTACCTCGACGGATCGCACCTCGGCGGGCACGTGACGGCCCACGGGATCCCCGGCGTCGAGCTGTCGACCGGCGCGCTCGGCCACGCCCTCCCCTTCGGAGTCGGTCGCGCCATCGCCGACAAGCTCGACGGCATCGACCGCCGCATCTTCGTCGTCCTGTCCGACGGCGAGTGCGCGGAGGGCAGCAACTGGGAGGCAGCCCTGATGGCGGCCCACCACGCACTCCGCAACGTCACGGTGATCGTCGACCGCAATGGCCTGCAGATCCTCGGGCGCACCGAGGACGTGCTGGGCCTCGAGCCGTTCGCCGACAAGTGGCGGGCCTTCGGCTGGGAGGTCGAGGAGGTGGAAGGCCACGACCACGGGGAGCTCGGCAGGGCGCTGCACACCCGCTCACAGCGGCCCCGCGCCATCATCGCGAACACCACGAAGGGCAAGGGCGTGGACTTCATGGAGGATCGGGTCGAGTGGCACACCCTGGTCCCCAACGACGAGCACCTCGTCACGGCCCTGGCGCAACTCGAGACGAATACGACGGAGGCCTGACCGATGCGCGATGCCTTCGTCCGGAAGCTGACCGAGGAGGCCGAGACCAACGAGGACGTCATGCTCCTCGTGGGCGACCTCGGTTTCGGGGTCGTCGCCGCTTTCGGCGACGCCTACCCCAAGCAGTTCCTCAACTGCGGCGTCGCCGAGCAGTCCATGGTCGGCGTCGCTGCCGGCCTGGCGGCCTCGGGCCGACGTCCCTTCGTCTACTCGATCTCCAACTTCCCCAGCCTGCGTCCCCTCGAGCAGATCCGCAACGACGTCTGCTACCACGGCCTCGGCGTCACCCTCGTGGCCGTGGGCACGGGCCTTGCCTACGGCGCCCTCGGCTACACCCACCACGGTGTCGAGGACATGTCCATCCTGCGCTCCCTGCCCGGGATGCGGGTCTACACGCCCGCCGACGCCCTCGAGTGCGCGGCGGCTGTCGATGAGATCCTCGCGGACCCGTCCCCGGCCTACCTGCGGCTGGGCAAGAACAAGGAGCCGCTCATGCACGATGAGCAGCCGGACCTGTCGACCGGAGCCCCGCTCCTCATCCGGGAGGGCACCGACGTCACCGTCATCGCGGCGGGACCGATCATCACCCAGGCCCTGGCCGTCGCGGAGGAGCTGGAGCCGGAGGGTGTCTCGGTCCGCGTGCTCACCTGCCCCGTGATCAAGCCGCTCAACGCCGAGGCCGTGCATGCTGCCGCCACTGGCACGGCCGGCATCGTCACCCTCGAGGAGCACACCGTCCTCGGCGGATTCGGCAGCGCGGTCCTCGAGGGCTTCGCCCTCCAGGGCTACCGCACGCCGGTCCTCCCGCTCGGGCTCGCCGACGCCGCGACGCACATCATCGGCGGCCAGGAGTGGATCCGCGAGCGCGCGGGACTCAGCACTGATCACGTGCGGTCCAGCGTGGCCGCCTTCGCCAGGAGGAACGCATGAGCAGCGACGTCACCGAGTACCAGACCCTCCGCTACGAGGTGGCCGACGGCATCCTCACGCTCTGGCTCGACCGGCCCGACCACATGAATGCCTTCACGGTCACCATGGCCAACGAGTTGGAAGCGGCCTTCGGCCGCGCCAGCATCGATGATGACGTCGCCGCCATCGTGGTCACGGGAACGGGACGGGCGTTCTGCGCGGGCATGGACCTCTCGGTGCCCGGCAACGTCTTCGGCCTCGATGAGTCCCAGCACCCGACCATGGCGGACATGGTCGACCGGTTCGAGGACCCGGCCATCGTCGCCGGTGTCCGCGACACCGGTGGACGCGTGTCGCTGTCCATCTACCGCTGCACCAAGCCGGTCATCGCCGCCATCAACGGGGCAGCCGTGGGCATCGGCGCCACGATGACCCTGCCCATGGATGTGCGCATCGCCTCCGAGAAGGCGCGGATCGGCCTGGTGTTCGGCCGACTGGGCATCGTTCCCGAGGCGTGCTCCACGTGGTTCCTTCCGCGGGTCGTCGGCATGAGCCGGGCGCTGGAGCTCGTCTACTCCGCGGACATCCTCGACGCCCCGCAGGCCCTGGAGTACGGGCTCGTCCGCGAGGTCGTCGCTCCCGACGACCTGCTGCCCACCGCGTACGCACTCGCCCAGAGGTTCGTGCACGGCAAGTCCCAGGTCGCCACGGCCCTCATGCGACAGATGCTCTACCGCAACAGCGCGCAGCCGGATCCGGTCACGGCCCATCGGGTGGAGTCCCTGGCGATGTTCTACGCGAGCATCAGTGACGGCAAGGAGGGGGTGACCGCGTTCCTCGAGAAGCGGCCCGCACAGTTTCCCGGGCGCACCTCGACGGATATGCCGCCGTTCTATCCCTGGTGACCCGCCGGGCGCCGCCCGCAGGTTTGCGTCAGTGGTGACTCAGCGAGGACTTGACGGCCACCACCGCGAGTGCGACGACGAGCACGGCCAGCCCCGCAAGGACACTGACCGGCCACGACCGGCCACGCAGCCGCCCCACCCGGACGCCGGCCAGCGCCGGCAGCGCCGAGAGCAGCACGAGGGCGCCAGTCACAGCAGCCTGGCCGTCGAGTAGGACGAGGGGCAGGGAGGCCACCACTGCGGCGAAGGCACCGCCGGCCACCTGGGCGCCGGCCTCTCGCGCCGCCGATGCAGGCGAGACACCCGTCTGCTCCGCCAGCTGCGCGGCGAGCCGGAACGCCACCCAGTGCGCGAGCGTCAGCCCCACGGCAGTCCCGAGAAGGACGCTGAGCAGTGCCCAGCCCGTCGGGAGCCGATGCTCGGGCAGTGCGACCAGCACGGCCATGAGCACCAACGCCATGTACAGCGCGGCGGAAGCGAACTCCCGGAAGGCCGCGCGGGACTCGAGATCCCCTCGCAGACCAGCAGCCCGGGAATCCGTTGAGGAGCGGGGCACGCCCCGAGACTAGCTCGCGGGGGTCGTGAAGACGATGGCCTCGCCCTGGCCGCCGCCACCGCAGAGCGCCACAGCGCCGTTGCCGCCGCCTCGGTTCTTCAGCTCGTACGCGGCCGAGAGCAGGATGCGTGCCCCGCTCATGCCGACCGGATGCCCGACCGCGATGGCACCGCCGTGGACGTTGACCTTGTCCGGGTCGAGGCCGAGCTCGCGCATCGAGGCGATGCCCACGCTGGCGAACGCCTCATTGATCTCCACGATGTCCAGGTCGCTCGCGCTGAGTTCGCCGTCGCGCTTGAGGGCGTCCTTGATGGCGTTGGCGGGCTGGAGGAGGAGGGAGGGGTCCGGGCCGGCCACCTCGCCATGCGCGCGGATCTCGGCGATCCAGGAGAGCCCGTGCTGCTCGGCCCACTCCTTGCTGGTGACGATCAGCGCCGCCGCTCCGTCGGAGAGCTGGGAGGCGTTGCCGGCCGTGATCGCGCCGTCCTTGTTGAAGGCCGGGCGCAGGCCGCCGAGTGACTCACTGCTGGTGCCCGGGCGGATGCCCTCGTCCTCGGTCACCGTGACGGCGCCCTTCCGGGTCTTCACCTCGACGGGGACGATCTCCTCGGCGAAGCGGCCGGACTCGGTGGCCTCCGCGGCCAGCTGATGCGAGCGGGCGGCGAACGCGTCCTGCTCCTCGCGGGTGATGCCGTAGGGCTCGCCGTACTTCTCCGTCGCCGCACCCATGGAGATCGCATCGAAGGCGCAGACGAGCGCGTCCTGGTCGAGGATGTCGGCCGCGACCGTGTTGCCGTACTTGTAGCCCTGGCGAGCTCCCATGAGCACATGGGGGGCGCCGGTCATCGACTCCATGCCACCGGCGACGACGACCTGGTGCTGGCCGCTGCGGATCATCTGGTCCGCCATCGCGACGGCGACCAGGCCGGAGAGGCAGAGCTTGTTGACCGTCACCGCGGGCACCGTCATGGGCAGGCCCGCTGCCGCGGCCGCCTGTCGCGCCGGGTTGGGGCCGGCACCTGCCTGGAGCACCTGCCCGAACACGACCGCGTCGACCTGATCGGGGGCGACCCCGGCCCGATCGAGTGCCCCCTTGATCGCCACGGCGCCGAGGTCGACCGCGGTGAGGGAGCTGAAGGCCCCGAGCAGCTTGCCGATCGGGGTGCGGGCTCCATCGATGATGACGGACGTGGTCACGGTTTCTCCTCACGAAGTGGCTGAGGTGAGGGTACCGTGTCCTTGGGCGTCATGTATACGGACGTCCTAGCAAATCTGGACCCCCTGGTCCCGCCCGCAGAGCCCCGGAGGAAGCCATGGCCGAGTCGCGCGTCGCTGTCGTCACGGGGGCGGGTACCGGCATCGGCGCCGCGTGCGCGACCGCCCTCGCCCCGAGCTGCGGGCGCGTGGTGCTCCTGGGCCGGAGGTTCGAGAAGCTGGAGGGCGTCGCCGCCGACCTCCGCTCGGCCCACCCGGGTCTCGTGGTGGACACCCGTTCCGTCGATGTCTCTGACGTCGACGCGGTCTCCGCGTTCGCCGAGTGGGTCGCCACCGAGCTCGGCCGCGTCGACGTGCTCGTCAACAACGCGGGGTCGCCACAGCCGAAGGGCGCCGTCACGCTGAGGGAGATCGCGGAGGCGTGGGAGTCCACGTTCCGAGCCAACGCGCTGAGCGTGGTGCTCATGACCGAGGCCCTCAAGCCGATCCTCGCGCGACCCGGCGGGCGCATCGTCACCATCGGTTCGTTCGCCGCGCAGCTCGGCACGGGCAGCCCGGCCTACGCCTCCGCCAAGGGGGCGATCGAGGTCTACACCGTCACGCTGATGCGCGAGCTCGGCGAGGCGGGCATCACCGCCAACGTCGTCGCGCCGGGCTACACGGCGGGCACGGAGCTGCTGACTGGGCGCATCACCCCGGAGCGCCACGAGCGCCTGCTTGCGGGCAACGCGTCCCGCCGCCCGGGCACGCCCGAGGAGATCGCGAGCGCGGTCGCCTACCTCGCGTCGCCGCCGGCAGGTTTCATCAACGGACAGGTGCTTACCGCCAACGGCGGCACCTTCCTGCCCGGCTGAGCCGGCCACTGCCCCCCCACCCCCCCCACCCGCCCACCATGGACCGAGGAGAGCAATGAGCGAGTTCGACGAGACCGACCTGGCCCGGATCGAGGTGGCCACCCGGCTCTTCGCTGCGTGGTCCAGCGGGGACCTCGATGCACCCAGGGCGTACCTGACGGAGGATCCCGTCCTGTGGGACAGCGTCGGCGGGCTGAAGGAGGGCTGGGAGGCGATCCGGGAGTACTTCGGGCACGGCCTCGAGCGGTACCCCGACCTCGCCCTCGTGCCGACCGGCGAGTTCTGGGCGCGTCCGGATGGCCTGGCCCTGCAGTGGGAGATGAGCGCGAGCGTCGTCGACGACTCCATGGGGGCGGAGCACGTGGGCAAGACGTGGAAGGTCCCCGGCCTGTCCTTCCTGGTGTTCGACGGCATGAGGGTCTCCGCCGAGTACGACTACCACGACAAGGGCGCCCGCCAGCGCTCCCTAGAGCCCTAGCCCTCACCACCGACGAGTTGAACCGCTTCCCGGCTCAAATCTGCAGATTTGAGCCGGGATCGCGGCAAGACCGTCGATTTGGACCGCTCGCAGCTCCGCAGCGGCTACGTCGACGTCCGAGCGGTTCGAATCTGCAGTTTTCGGCTGAAAGCGGTGCAGTTCTGCAGATTTGAGCCGGGAAGCGGTTCAACTCTGCGGGAGGCGGTTCAACTCGTGGGGTGCCAGCGGTGGAGCAAGTCACCGGTCAGGTCATCCACCTGGCGGTTCGTGATGCGGACCTGACGGACCAGCCGGCGGTACAGGAACGGCGCCACCATGTCCTCGACGCAGCCCTGCACATCAAGGGCGGGGTCGATCCAGCCCTCCCGCTGCCCCCGTCGCACGATGGCGCCGGCCCGGGACCGCGTCGGGGAGAACGCGCGCGCATGGACCTCGGCGAAGGCGGTGTCACGCGTGGACCCGTCCACGAGGGCGACCAGGACGGCGAGATAGACCCTGTCGTTCAGCCGTTCGGCGTAATCCGCCAGATAGGCCCGCAGGGCGACGTCGGCCGCACCCTCGAACTCCACCTCGTCCCGGTGCATGAGCTCGTCGAACACCTCGCAGGCGAGGTCGGCAAGATCGGGCCAGTTGCGGTAGATCGTGCTCCGCGAGATGCCCGACTCAGCCGCAAGGCGATCCACGGTCAGCCCGCCCAGCCCCTCAGCGAGCAGCACCTCGCAGACGGCCGCGTGGACCGCCCCCCGCGTGCGCACGAAGCGCGCATCGGTCATGCGTCGATGATCTCGCCGAGCTGATGGAGCGACCTCAACGAGACCGCCACGCCGATCGCCAGCTGATCGGCGGTGCGCCGCGGTCCCTTCTCGAACACGGTCCGCGCCGTGAGGTTGACGCACGCGCCGCGCAGGTGCATGAAGGCAAGCCAGGTACGCCACTGCTCCTCGGAGTACCGGACTCCCGCGACGGACGCGAGGCGGCTCTTCCACGCCTCGGCATCCATGATCCGTCGGCCGCGGATCATGGCGAGATAGGCCCAGTCCTCGGCGGCGTCGCCCACGTGGGCGAACTCCCAGTCGATGGTCGTCAGGCCACGATCGGCGTCGAACAGCGCATTGCCGGGGCCGGCATCACCGTGCACGATGACCGACGGCCCCGTGGGGCGCAGGTGCTCGTGCAGCCAGTCGGCGGCCCGCTCCACCAGCGGGATCTCCGGCGAGTGGGCCCGGTACATCGAGCGCCAGTATTCGATGTTGTCGGAGACGACCTCCTCGGCGCTGCGCCCGGACGGGTCCATCACGCCGACGGGCACGTCGTGGAGCGCGACGACGGAGCGGATGATGTCGTCCAGCCCCCGGTCGTCCAGGCGGACGACGCCGGGGACCTCCTCCATGACGAAGAACGGCTCCCCCAGCACCTCCCCGGTGTCCTCCACCGCGAGGACCTCGGGAACGGAGAACCCCGCACCGAGCAGGGCCCGCATCGAGCGCACTTCGGTCGCCGTATCGGTTCCGAACATGCCGCCCTGCTCGATCCGGACGATGACGCGCCGGTCCCGCCCACCCTGTCGCAGCCGCACCCGCCACATGCGACGCGAGAACCCGCCGCCGATGACCGTGGCCTCGACGATCTCCACCGGCTCTCCGGCCTGACCTTCGAGCCACTCGGACAGGCGGGACCGGTCGTCCGGCTCGACCTCGACGACGGCGTGCTCGATGCTGGTGTCGTGGCTCGTGAAGGCCGCCATCAGCGGAGCCGCGGCAGCCACGTCCTCGGACACCCACGACCGCAGCTCACCGAGGGAGACATCCCGCTGGGCCATGACCGCCCGCCGAGCCGGCCACGGGTCGTCCCCTCGACCCTCGAGGTACTCCTGCACCCTCGCCCACTGCGCGGCGGAGCCGAGGCTGTCGTCGCGGAGGCCCTCGACGATCGCGGAGGCGATCACCTGCTCCGGGACGTACGCGGGGATCTCGCCCATCACGCGCGCAGGGCCGCGGCGACCTCGGCCTCCAGGGCGAAGTCGTAGCCGGCGCCCCAGACGGGGTCGGACAGCTGGTCGGGAGCATCGACGAGCGGCGAGGCGAGGAACCACTCGTACGTCTGCTCGTAGCCGCGACGGATCCCGCGCTCGACGGTCAGGCCGAGCGCCGCCGCCTTCGCGACGGAGAGGACCCCGTGGTGCTTGATGCCGAACAGGTGCCCGTAGAGGGGCTTCGCCTCCGTGAACCCGGTCGGCACCTCGACGAGGTCCGGCTCCACGTCCACGATGTCAGCCAGCAGCCGGGTCCATGCCCGTGACGACGCCCCCTGACCGGTGATGTTGACGATCTCACCGGCCGCGGCGGGAAGCTGCGCCATCTCGCGCAGGTTGAGGCACAGATCATCGACGTGGCCGTAGCTCGTCGTGACCAGCCCCTCGTGCGGCAGGAGGATCGGCAGTCCGCGCCGCAGGCGCAGGAACATCGCGGTCTCCATGTCGTGGATGTTGTTGTCCGGACCGTAGATGGCCGCGGGCCGAGCGATGGAGCCGGGGAATCCCGTCGCACGGTGCCGCTCGAGGATGGCCCGCTCCGCGTGCGCCTTGAAGCCGCCGTACGTCGTGACGGGGTCGGACGTCCACGGCGCGTCCTCCGTCCACGGCATGACGCCACTGGGCTCGTACGCCATGATCGACGACACGAAGACGTAGGCACCAACGCTCCCATCGAGCAGGCCGAGCAGGTCCTCGAACTCGCCGCCTCCTGCGGCCATGACGAACCCGGACACGTCGATCACGGCATCCCACTCCGTGCCCCCGAGTGCGGCCCGCATGGACTCGGTGCTGGTGCGGTCGCCGACGATGCGGCTGACGCCTTCCGGCAGGCTGGAGGCCGTCCTTCCGCGGTTGAGTACGGCGACATCGTGCCCCTCGCCGACGAGGAGATCGACCATGCGCCGACCGACGAACGTGCTGCCACCGAGGATGAGGGTTTTCACGTGCCGACCCTATAGGACATTTTGTCTCATAACTAGGCCGATGCCGCTAGGCTGCGAGCATGAGCGACGCCGGACGCCTGACGTGGATGGACGAGTACCCCCGCCACCAGGTCGGAGGCACCTTCGACAGCGTGGTCAGCGACTCCGTGCACTGGAATGACGGCTTCTACTTCACTCTCGGCGACGAGGCCACCGGGGCCTCGCTCTTCGCAGCCCTTCGCCTGTACGCCAACACCGATGTCATGGACGGATTCGCGGTCGCATCTGTCGATGGCCGCCAGCACAACATGCGATGGTCCCGCCGGCTGCGCCCGCGGATCGACGACCTCGCCGTCGGACCGCTGCGCCTCGACATCGTCGAGCCGCTCAGCCGGCTGCGCCTCACCGCCACGGACAACCCGTACGGGATCACCTTCGATCTCGACTGGCTCGGGTTGCACGAGCCCTACCTGGAGGACCGCATCGTGCGCTACTCCGGTGGGCGCAAGGTCTACGACCGGACCAACTACGACCAGTGCTGCGACGTGTCCGGCACCATCACGGTCGGCGATCGCACCCTCGCCGTCGACCCGTCGACGTGGGTGGGCGTGCGGGACCACTCGTGGGGCATGGGGCGCACGGGCGGTGCCTCCTCCTCGGCCATCGCGCCCGATGCGGGGCGCGACCCTCGCCGCGGCTTCGCGATGCGGCAGTGGACCATGATCCGGATGCCCGACCGCGTCCTGTTCTGGCAGTTCCACCTTCAGCACGACGGCAGCTTCGAGCCACTGGAGGCCGTGGTGATCCCCCGGGACGGCAGCCCCGCCTGGCGGTACGTCGATGCGCAGGCGGACGCCGTGCGCGCGGGCGAGTCGCCGCGGGCGCTCTCCAGCCGGGTCGACCTGACCCGCCCCGATGGCAGCATCGATCGGTACGAGCTCACCGCCGTGGGCGCCCCGGTGTACCTGCAGGGCGGCGGCTACCACGACGGATTCGCCGATCGGCAGGGGCGCGGTGTCTTCCGCGGGGAGGAGCACCACGAGGGCGAGGTCTGGGACGTCTCTCATCCCGTGGACGTCGGCGATCCCGCCGGATGGTTCCGCCAGCGTCCCGATGCGTGGGCCGAGCAGTTCGCCACCTGCGTCAACCTCGACGATGCCGACGACCGGGGATTCGGCCACCTGGAGTGCGTCCTCGCGCCATGACCGATCGAGATCCGGAGGTCCAGCGCCTGCTGGACGAGAGCGACCTGCGCGCCCTGTCCGCGACGTACATGCGCGGACTCGACCGGCTCGACGAGAGCCTCGTCCGCTCCGTCTTCGCCGACGAAGCGACGACGCACTACGGGTCCTTCACCGGCGGACCGGACGAGATGGCCGCGATGGCGATGCGCGCGCTGACCGCCTACCGCACCACCCAGCACCTGCTCGGCCAGATCAACCTCCGCATCGACGGGGACGAGGCGACGGGTGAGGTGTACTTCCAGGCCTTCCACCAGCATGCCACCGAGGACTTCGACCGCTTCATCTGCGGTCGCTACGTCGACCGCTACCGCAGGCGCGATGGGGGGTGGCTCATGACCCACCGCACCGAGGTCGTCGACTGGACCCGCACCGAGCCGATCGCCGACGACTACTTCACCCTCCGCCCGCACACCGTGCGCGGCACTCGCGACACAACCGACCTGAGCTACCGACCGGAAGAGGCATAGTGGACGCAGACCGTCTCCAGGAGTTCCTGACCGCCGTCGAGCCGGACCGCGGACCCTCCGTCGTCAGCGCCGAGCCGATCCCCGGGGGCTACAGCCGCGACACCGTGATCGCCGAGGTCCGATGGGCGGACGGCAGTACGGAGAGGCTGGTCCTCCGCGGCGACCCGGCGGTCGAGGAGTCGGTGTTCCGCAGCGATCGCGACCGGGAGTGGACGCTGCTCAACGCGCTCGCTGATGTGCCGTACCTCCGCATCCCGCGACCGCGCTACTACGACGCCACGGGTGAGTACCTCGGCACCAAGTGCATCATCTCGGAGGCCATCCCGACGCAGTCGATGCAGGCGTTCCTCGAGTCCGGTCCCGATCTCGACAAGGCGCGCGAGGACTTCATCGGCATCGTTGCCAGCATCCACACCACCCCGGTCGATGCCATCGCCGGCACTGTCGAGGAGCCGGCGAGCTGGGACGCTCACATCGAGGCGCTGATGGGCATCTACGACCGCATCCTGGAGAAGGCGGCGGTCAACGGCGACAGCGACCCCGTGCTGAGGTACGTGCGCAGGAAGATGCGCGCCAATCGTCCTCCCGCGGTGCCCCTCGGCCTCGTGCACGGAGATGCCCAGCCCGGCAACTTCCTGCTCCCCGAGGGAGAGGACGCGGTCATCATCGACTGGGAGTTCGGTCACATCGGCGACCCCCGCCAGGACCTCGGGTACTACCTGCAGATCCCGATGCCGCCCCACCTCTACCACCCGGATCCGGAAGGCTTCCTCGCGATCTACCGGGAGAAGACCGGCTACACCGAGGAGCAGGTCAACCCGGACATCGTCCGGTACTTCATGCTGCTCGGCATGGTCCACCTTCTCGAGCAGATGATCGATGCCGCCGAGGCTGTGGCGCGCGGCGAGCACCGCGGCATCCTCGGCTCCTACCTGCTCGGGTCGATCACCCACTTCCGCAACCTGTTCCTGGGCATCTGCCTGGACCTGCCCTACTCCCCCACGACCACCGCGCAGGAGGCGACGCCGTGAACATCCGCCCGTCCACACCGCAGGTCCTGCGCGATCTCGCCGAGGAGCTGAACCGCGAGGTCATGCCGCTGCTCACCGACTCAACAGACCAGATCCGGCTGCATATGATCATGGCCGTCCTCGGGCAGTGCGCCGTGCGCGCCGGCTCAGAGATCGACCTCATGAAGCTCGAAACGGCGGACTACCGCGCCTACAGCGATGCCGTGGCGACGGTGACCGGCGACCGGGCTGTGCGAGACGAGACCGAGGCGATCGGCAACGCCGCGGATCTCACGCTCGAGGCCGTCGTGGCGGAATACACACGGGCCAGTGAGGCCTTTGCCACCGCGTTGGAGGCCGCGATGGACGCGGGTGCGACGGACCTCGTGGAACGCGGCGAGGAGCTGTTGAGGAAGCGGATCGCGAACGAGCAGCTGATGGCGGAGGTCGCGAGCGCCGGGCGCTGAGGAGTGAGGCGTAGCCGAGCCCCGGAAGCGGCCGGCCATGGGAGCGCCGGACGCTAGTCCAGGGCGGCGGAGGAGTGAGCGGAGCGAGCCCCGGACGCCGCCCGCGTGGGGAGGAGTGAGGCGTAGCCGAGCCCCGGAAGCGGCCCGCCATGGGAGCGCCGGACGCTAGTCCAGGGCGGCGGAGGAGTGAGCGGAGCGAGCCCCGGACGCCGCCCGCGTGGGGAGGAGTGAGGCGTAGCCGAGCCCCGGAAGCGGCCGGCCATGGGAGCGCCGGACGCTAGTCCAGGGCGGCGGACGGTGACCTACCCCTCCAGCGGCACCTGGATGGCGGTGATGTACGCCATCGACGGCTGGTGCGTCTGCAGGAAGTCCCGGTGCGTGGGGTGGGCGAGGTAGGCCTCGAAGTCGGCCATGGAGGCGAAGTCCATGGAGACCATCCAGGTCGCCGAGACGGGTGCGTTCGGCCTTCGGCCGAGGTCGCGGTGCAGGGATGCGCGAAGGGCATGCGGATGCTCGTCCACCAGACGGTGCAGGTCGGCCTCCAGCGACCGACGGACGCCGTCGTCGAGGGATGGATCGAGCCGGATGTGCACAACGTGCTGGATCGGTCCGGCTGGGGGCGTGTCGTCAGTGGTCATCCCGGGCGCGACCCTCAGTCGATGGGATAGAACTTCGCGGCGCGGTCGGAGAGGACCTCCTTGCCCGCATCCATGATGATGACGGCTCCGTTCATGAACCGGCCCTCGTCGCTGCCCAGCCACACGGCCGCATTCGCCATGTCCTCGGGGCGAGGGGCCTTCCCACCGGGGTACTTCGACGACAGGCGTTCGTAGGCAGCGTCGAGGTTGTCCTTGTCGCCCGTGACGACCGCGGCCGTCAGCGACGACAGCGTCGCGCCCGGGCACAGCACGTTGACGCGGATCCCGCGCGGTGCGGCCTCGACGGCGACGGACTTGGAGAGCCCGACGACCCCGTGCTTGGCCATCGTGTACACGTGCGGTCCGAGGCCGCCCTGGACTCCCGCGGTGCTGGCCGTGTTGATGATCGAGCCGTGCCCCTGCTCCTTCATGACCCGCATCGCATGCTTGGTCCCGAGGAACACGCTCGTCGTCAGGATGGCCATGGTGCGTTCGAAGTCCGCGAGCTCAGTGTCCTGGATCGGCCCGGTGACGCCCGAGATCCCGGCGTTGTTGATCATGATGTCCAGCGCCCCGAAGCGGGAGATGCACAGGTCGATGGCGGCAACGATGTCGGCCTCGGACGTCACATCGCACCGCAGGAAGGCCACGGAGTCACCGAGCTCGGCTGCGAGCCGCTCCCCTGCCTCGACGTCGATGTCTGCGATGACGCAGCGCGCGCCCTCGGCCACGTAGCGGCGGACGATGCCCTCACCGATGCCCCGCGCGCCGCCGGTGACGACGGCGGCGAGGCCTTCCATGCGCCCCATCAGTGCCCGTCACTCATCACGAGGCGCTGTATCATGGTCAGGCTCGCCTCATCGCGACCCACGGCGCCGGCAGCGACGATCTCGCGGGTCATGATCTTCCAGCCCTCCATGCCCTTGTGCCACGTGTCGAGGTAGCGGCCGTGGAGGGTCCACTCGTTGCCCTCGGCGGTGCGGTGCCACGCCGTGATGAGGCTCTCGGCCTCGGCGTCGTCGGTGCCGGTGAACGTGATCGAGATGTTGGTGACGGCGTGCGAGGTCTGCACGTACCGGGTGTAGGCGTTGCGCCAGGCCTCACGCAGTGCGTCGTGGCCCTCGAGCCACGCGTCGCCGCTGAAGCGCACACGGCACTTGGGGTCGAACACCGTGACCTGGGTCTCGATGTCCGCCTGGTCCGCGGCCTTGGCGTACTTGTACATCAACTGCTCGATGTCGAACCGGTCCGGGAAACGCAGGCCATCGACGCGGTAGCTGGTCATGGTTCCTTCTCCTTCGGTGGGTGGGCGGCTAGGCGATCCGACTCGCCTCGAGCACGGAGGCGAGTCCGTCGGCGATCTGCTTCGCCGAGAGGGTCGGGTCCTGGTTGCGGAGCGTGGTGTTGATGACCTCGAGTGAGAACGCGGAGTCGGGCCGGTGCGCATTCCGGGCCTGGATCAGGCCGACCAGGTCGAACTCGCCCTCCCCGGGAACGCGTCGGTTGAGCAGGCAGTCCTCGCGGAGGTCCTCGGGGTGCTCGCACTCGATCGTGCCGTCGTTGAACTGGACCGTCGAGATGAACGGCCACAGCCCGTCGAGGTGCGACAGCGGCAGTCCCATCCGGTACAGGTGCCACACGTCCATGCACATCGACAGGTTGGGTCGATCGGCGCGCAGGATGACGGCCGCGGCATCCGCCGGGGTCTGCATGTTCGTGAACGGCAGCGGCTCCAGCACGACGTCGACACCCCACGCCGCGAACCGGTCGGCCACCTGGCCCGCGCGCTCGGCGCCCTCGTCGATCGTCCCGTCGTACGGCCCGATGGCCTGCAGGCGGCTGGGCCGGTAGCGCTCGGCGAGCACCGCGGCGAACTCGACCCGCGGATCCGGTTCGACGGTCATGATCCGCACGGCTTCGAGCTCGCTCACCCTCATGCCGCTGTCCTCGACGAGGCGATCCAGCTCACCGAGCTCATGACCCTGCTCGAGCCACTGGGAGAGCCAGCGGACGCTGAGGCCGACCTCGGTGAAGCCGGCTGACTGGGCCGCCGAGAACCGCTCCTCGAGGGGGACGTCCTCCCCGAGGCAGTTGAACGCGAAGGCGAAGTCCGAGATCTCCGGCGGTCGGTTACTCGCCACCGTTGTCCCGCGCGAGACCCTCGCGGATGACCCGATCGACCTGGTTGTGGAAGAACGGGATCTTGCACTCGCGGTCGTTGAAGAAGTTCTCCTTGTAGTACGACGAGCGCGACGCCGCCGCGACGTCCTCCCACGTCCAGACGTCCTCGCCGACGACGATCTTCAGGTGATCCCAGTGCCGCTGGGTGCGGGCGAGGTAGTCGGGATCGTCGGACTTGTACCAGAGTTCCCACGTCTCGAACCGCGTCTTGTTGTGCGCGACCGGCACGGAGCGGAAGAGCTGGAGGTGCTCCGGGTTGTTGTTGAACACGCTGGTCGGGAAGATCGTGTAGTGGCAGATGGCCACGGACTGGTGGTCCGGGTTCTCCTGCAGCTTGGGCAGCGCACCCTTCAGCGGCACCACCATCATGCAGTGACGGTCGAACTCGAAGATCCGCATCTCACGGCCGTCCTTGACGTCCTGCGGCGGGATGTGGTGCAGCGCAGGCGCGTGGTAGAACTCGTTGAACGCGTCGACGACGACCTTCCAGTTGACGTCCACGTACCAGGTGAGCTTCTCCTTGAGGAACATGTCCTCCATGCGGTAGGCGCCGAGGTCGACGAGAATGTCCTCGCCCAGCCACTCCTTCAGCGGAGGCGCGACGCCGGGACCGGCGAGGACGCCCCAGACCCAGCCGCCCCACTCGTCGAGCTCGACCTGATGCGCCTGCAGCCCGGCCATCTTGTCCTGGTCGAAGTCCTCGCGGTCGGGGACGCCGACGACCTTGCCGTCGAAGTCGTAGACCCAGTCGTGCCACGGGCACTTGAAGCGGCGGGCGCACTCGCCGGAGTCACGCACGATGCGGGCCCCGCGGTGCAGGCAGACGTTGTGGAAGCCGCCGAGGCTCCCGTCCTTCTTGCGGGTGATCACGATGGTCTCGCCGTGACCCTCCCAGACGACGTGGTCACCCGGCTCCTTGAGCTGCTCCGAGCGGCACATGATCTGCCAGCTGGGGTTGAGCACGTACTTGCGCTCGAGCTCGAAGCGCGCAGGATCGGTGTACCAGGAGGACGGGATCGTCTCGGACGTGCCCGGAGTGTTGGGGATCTCCGGGGCGAAGCGCAGGGGGCCATCTCCGCGGGTCGGCGGGACGAAGGGGATCGTCATCTGGGGTCCTCTCGGCAAACGGGGGTGCTCAGGCTGAGCGACGGTTCACCGTAACTTGTCTAGACAACTTTGGCAACCACTATATGGACGTCCAAGGACCCGATTTCGAGGCCCGCCGGACCCCCTCAGGATGCACCCGTCAGGCGAATCTGACCAGGGTGACGGCGACCGCCGAGAAGTGGGCCACGAAGGCGGCCAGCGTGAACGAGTGGAAGACCTCATGGAAGCCGAACCACTGCGGGTTCAGCCGCGGCCACTTCGTCGCGTAGACGGCGGCGCCGAGCGTGTAGAGGACGCCGCCTGCCACGATGAGGGCCAGGATCAGCCAGCCCGCGGAGGCGAAGCCGGGCAGGTAGAACAGCGCCGCCCAGCCGAGTGCCACGTAGATGGGCACGTAGACCCACCTCGGCGCGCTGAGCCAGAAGTTCCGGATGAGCACCCCGGCGAGGGCGCCAGCCCAGACCACGGAGAGCAGGACGCGTGCCTGACCGGCCGGCAGGAGGAGCAGCGACAGCGGCGTATAGGTGCCGGCGATGATCAGGAAGATGTTCGTGTGGTCGAGCCGGCGGAGCATGGCCTTGGTGGGCGGCAGCCAGGTACCGAGGTGGTAGGTCGCCGAGGTCGTGAAGAGGACCACGCTGGTGACCGCGAAGAGGGCCGCGCCGATGCGGGCGGCCGGCGAGGACGCGAGAAGGATGAGGATGATGCCGCCCACCAGCGCGAGTGGCGCTGCGACGGCGTGGAGGACTCCCCGCAGGCGCGGCTTCTCGTCCATGGTGTCTCCCTCGTAACCTACGTATCCGTAGGTTACGCCACCGTAGGTTAGAAGCAAAACCCGGCGCGCCGCGGCTACAGGTCGAGCACCAGCCGATCCCCGCGGCAGCGGGAGACGCACGGCATCATGTAGATGCCCTCCTCCTTGTCCTCGTCGGTCAGCAGCGAGTCGCGGTGCACGATCTCCCCTTCGATGACCTTGGTCTCGCAGGTTCCGCACACTCCCTCGGCGCAGGACGTCATGATGCGGACCCCGCTCGCCAGCAGCACCTCGACGATGCTCTTGTCCCGGGGCACGGTGAACTCCTCGCCCGTGCTGTTGACGACGACCGTGAACTCGTGGTCGCCGGGGTCGCCCTCGGTGTCGACGGCCTTCGCGGAGAACCGCTCCACGTGCGGTGCAGGCCGCCCGAGCTCCGCGCACGTCGCCTCGACCGCGGAGATCAGCGGCTCGGGGCCGCAGCAGTACACCGCGGCTTCCGCCGGGGCCTCCCGCAGGATCTGCTCGAGCGGCAGGAGTCCCTTCTCGTCGTCCGGCCAGATGTGCACGCCGAGGGCTTCGAGCTTGTCTCGGAAGGCCATCGAGGAGCGGGTACGGCCGCCGTACCAGAACGTCCACGGTGCGCCCTTGTCGAAGATCACCTCGCCGAGCATGGGGACCATCGGGGTGACCCCGATCCCGCCCGCGATGAAGACGTACGACGGTGCGTCCACCAGCGGGAAGTGGTTGCGCGGCCCCCGCGTCTTGACCGCATCGCCCACCTTGATGTGGTCGTGGATCCACGACGAGCCGCCGCGGCTGTGCGGCTCCTTCAGCACGGCGATGCGCCAGGTGTCCGCCTGGTAGTGACTGCACAGGGAGTACTGCCGCTCGACGCCGTTCTCGAGCTGCACGTCGATGTGCGCACCGGGATCCCACGCCGGCAGCCGCTCCCCCGTGGGAGCGCCCAGCCGGATGGTGACGACGCCGTCGGCCTCCTCCACCCGCTCGATGACGACCAGGTCCCGGTACTCCTCGTAGACGTACGGCATGGCTAGACGGTAACCGCTAGCGGCACGGAGTCGACAGTGACCGTCCCCGCAGAGCCGTCGACGGTCACCTGCATGCCATCGGACAGTTGCGTCGTGCCCGTCGTGACGGAGAGGACGGAGGGGATGCCCAGTTCACGGCTAACCACCACGGCGTGCGAGTTCATCGCGCCGACATCGACCACGACCGCCCCCGCGATGAGGAACAGCGGTGTCCACGCGGCGTCCGTGAACGGCGCGACCAGCACGTCGCCCGGCTCCAGCTTGGCCATGTCGGACGGCTCATGGACAACGCACACCCGGCCCGTGTACCGCCCGGCGCCACCTCCGAGGCCCGAGAGCACCTCGCCCTCGCGCAGCGGGGGCATCGAGCGCTCGGTCCGCCGCGTCCACTGGCTCAGCGGCAGCGGATCCGAGGCGATGATGAACGGCGGATCGAGCTCATAGAGCTCCTCGTAGTCGGCCAGCCGCTGGGCGATGACGTCCCGGTACGACGCGGGATCGGCCACGTAGTCGTCGAGCTCGGAGGAGAGCAGCATCATGACGTCCTCCGGCCGGCCGTACAGTCCGGCCTCCACTCCGCGCCGGCCGAGTTCGCGGATGGTCATCCGGACCTCGTTGATGACGGCCACGCAGGTGGCCTTGGTCCGCTCCCGGGCGGGCACGCACAGGGACGTGGACGCCAGGGCCATCTCCAAGGTGGCGAGCGCCTCGTCGTTGCCGGCCAGCGCCTCCCGAAGCCGGTCTGCGGCCGCCAGCCGTCGGGCCTCGAGGCGCTCATGCCGAGCCTCGGGCGAATCGGCATCGGACGCCTTGCGGATGCCGGCCACCAGCTTGAGGGGTTGCCGCGGATCGGCCTCCCAGGACAGCGCGTGGATGTCCCATTCATTCGGGCCCCGCGAGCCCGACTCGCGGAGGAACGCCGCGAAGGACTCCGCATAGGCACGGGTGTCGTCGGTCTGCGGATCCGCGATGGCCGCCAATACCGCCTCCGGCCCTTCGTCGAACAGCGCGGTGAGCTCGGCCGAGGCATTCGCCTCCCGGGACAGGCGCCACAGCCCCCACGACGGGGACGCGGAGTCGACATCACCCAGTCCGGAGATCAGCTCCAGCTGCCATTCGGGATGCCCGACCGAGGCGCAGAGCCCGGCCAGGATGCCTGGCCCCAGGGTGGAGGCGAGGCTCGAGTAGTCGTGCCGGGCGAAGCCGTTGTCGAGCTCCCAGGCGAAGGATCGGGCCCGGGTGACGAGCTCGGCGTCGGAGAGCGCGGTGAGGTCGGGGCGGTCCTGCGCCAACCGCGCGGTACGAGCCCGGTCCTCATCGATCTCCTCGAACGAGCTGCGGCCGAGGATCTCGCCGATGGTGGCCGCTGCCTTGGCGGACAGCTCCGGGTTCACGTCGTCCGGGTGCGCCTGGTAGGGCGGAGTGTCGGGGTGGGAGCCGAGCAGGCCGGCGTCGAACTCGTCGAGGTCGGCACCCAGCCGGAGGCCGAGCAGCCGCATGTGCGAGAGGTTGAGGTAGAAGTAGCCACCGAAGATGCCGACCATCGGGATCTTCGGCGGGGTGTTGAACTCGTCGGGGCCGTAGATCCCGAACTCGACGAAGCCCCGGTACCACCCGGGCAGCAGGCCCTCCTCGAACACGAGGGTCCAGCCGAGCGGGCTGGCCGGATCTGGCAGCACCTCGCCGGCATTCGCCCGCGTGTAGTAGGGCAGGCGCTCGTTGCGCTCCCAGTCGACCAGCCAGCTGTCAACCACCGTCGTCACTCCTGTGCAGTATCGGGTCCGGACATTCGTGCGCCGCCGGGCCCAGGGAACGTCCGGCGGCGCACGAGCTCATGAGTTGGGTCGACTTAGTAGGGCACCGTGCCCGCGTCCACGTTGTACAGCGTGCCGGTCATGCCGTTGCCGAGCGGTCCGGCGAGCAGGAGGGCCATGCCGGCCACCTGCTCAACGGTGTTGAGCTCCTTGGTCATCGTGTCCTGCGCGAACTCGTCGAGGAACTGCTCGTAGGTGATGCCGGCCGCCTCCGCGACCTGGGCGCCGGCCTCCTGCATGAGCTCGGTCTCGATCGGGCCGGGGCAGATCGCGTTGCAGCGGATGCCCTGCAGGGCGTACTCGGCGGCGGTGGCCTTGGTCAGGCCGTTCATGGCGTGCTTGCCCATGATGTAGTGGCTGACGGCCATCTTCGAGGCGTGCTTGCCCTCGATGGACGAGATGTTGATGATGCGGCCGTACTGCTGCGGCAGCATGTACTTCAGGGCGCGCTTGGTCGCCCAGAAGGCCGAGGCGCAGTTCCAGTCGAACGCCTTCTGCCACGCCTCGTTGCTGAGCGAGTCGATCATCGCCCAGCCGTCCGAGCCGCCGGCCGCGTTGACGAGGATGTCCACGGTGCCGTACTTCTCGGCGGCGAAGTCCACGAGCGCATCCACCTGGTCGGCGTGCAGCACGTCGGTCGCCTTGAAGGCAGCGCGGTCGCCGGCATTGAGCCGCTCCAGCGCATGGGCGCCCTTCTCCTCGGACCGGTTGCCGATCACGACCGACGCGCCCTCATCGACGAAAGCCTTGGCGATGGCGAACCCGATTCCGGTGCTGCCTGCGGTGATGACCGCGACCTTGCCGTCCAACGAACCCATGAGGTCTCCTGCCTGTCCGAGGGCGGCCGGGGCACCGCCGTGCCGATATCTCACACCAGCCGGAGGGCAACGTCAATGGAAATCGGAAAGTAGGTCGTCCAAATTGTTTGCCGGGGCCGGTCGGAGACCCCGCGGACGTCAGGCCCGGTAGCTGAAGGCCAGCCGCGTGCGTCGGTGCGCGAAGCGCCATCCATCTTCGGTGCGCACGAACCGGTCGACGTACTCCCCGATGTGGCGGACCGGTCCGATGGGGGCGACCACGCGGTCGAGGTCGGCCGCCGCATCGACGGGATGGTCGAAGTAGTGGCGGTAGTTCATGAAGTAGGTCAGGCCCTCGGCGTGATAGGCGTCCGTCAGCGTGATGTCCGTGTTCGTGCAGATGTGCCGGGCGAGCCAGGTGTCACCCGTGAGGTGCTCTGCGATTCCCGTCCTCAGCTCATCGCGCCCGCGAAGGGCGATCCCGGCGGCCGGGAACTCCCAGATCCCGTCCTCGGCGAACAGCTCCCAGACCAGCTCCGGGTGCCCCAGATCGATCAGGTGCGTGTACCTGACGACCAGGCTTGTGCAGTTGTGCACATCGACGAGCTGCGTCGGGGATTCGATGTCCCGCACCCGTGATCCTCCCCGGCTCGGCCTAGGCCTCGCGCGGAAGCGGGTAGCCCGGCTGGTGGTTCTCCTTCATCAGCCGGTTGATGGTCTTGTGGGCGTACTGAACGCCCGGCTCGTTGCGCCCGTAGATCTGGGTGGTCCCGGACATGTTGCTCACGCCCTTCTGGACGCCGTAGCCGGTGAGGTAGTCCTCCTCGTAGGTCACGTCGTAGAAGAAGTCACGGAAGGTCTCCAGGTCCGCCCGGTTCTCCTCCGTGATCGGCTTGCGGGTGAGGACCCGCTGCTCGGTCATGGACTCGCCCACCGTCTTGCCCGGCAGGACGAACGCGCAGGTCATGCGCTCGCGCCATCCGCCCGCGAACGACATCCCGGGGAACAGCCAGATGATGGAGCCGACGTGGGAGGACGGGTCGAGGGACTCGATGTCCTCGTCGATGTCCTTCTCCAGCGTGCGCAGCGCGAAGGCCACCCGTTCGTGGGCGCCGAAGCCGTCGAAGATCGCGGTGTTGCTGAGGTTGGTCTTGAACACGGTGTTCGGGTGCAGCGAGGCGAAGTGGTAGCCCTCGAGGAAGCCCTCGATCACCACCTTCCAGTTCGGCCCGGGCATCTGCCGTGACGAGAAGACGTAGCACTCGTCGAGCTTCAGCGCCTCGAGGACCGGCTTGAAGTCCCCCAGCCACGAGTCGATGTCGATCTCGAGGTCCGGCGTGAGGCAGACGAAGATCAGCCCGGCGGCCTCGGCGACCGGCAGCTGGACCAGGCCGCGCTCGGACTTGTCGAACTCGCCGAAGGTCGACTCGCCGTAGATGCCGCGGAGCTCGCCGTTCATCCCGTACGACCATGCGTGGTACGGGCAGGTCAGGGCCCGGGACTCGCCGTACCCGTCGCCGCAGATGAGCGCCCCGCGATGGCGGCAGATGTTGAGCATCGCATGGACCTCGCCCTTGGCGTCACGGGTGATGATGACCGGCACACCCGCCGCGTCCATGGCCTTGTAGGTGTTCTTGCCGGGGAGCTCGGCCGAGAGGGCCAGCGGCAGCGGGATGCGCTTGAAGAGCAGGTCGATCTCCGCCTTGAACAACTCCTCGTCGTAGTAGTTCTCGACGGGCTCGTACCAGTTGTCGTCGGCCTGGTCCGTGGTCTTGTTGCGCACGTGCTCGGCCAGTCGGATCATCATGCGGACTGCCTCCTCGCGCGCCTCGCCGTCGAGGACGGGACTCGCGACGTACTCGGGCAGGACCTCCGGCTGCAGGACGGGGGCGATCTCGTTCACGGGGACTCCAGGGTCGAGGCGTGCGCGCCCGCGCGGGCGCCCAGTCGTCTAGATAACTATGGTGCCCCGACTATCGGAAGTCAATGCAATGGGGCGCCTACTCGATGACCCGGGGCTTGGCGTACCCCTCCTGCCAGTTCTCGTCGATGAGCCGATTGATCGTCCGGTGGAGGTACTGCACGCCGATCTCATTGCGGCCGAAGACCTGCGTGTGCCCGCCCGTCGCCCGCACGCCGGCCTGGACGCCGTACTGGGTGAGGTAGTCCTCGTTGTAGACGACGTCGTAGAACCAGTCGCGCATCACCTCGAGGTCGTGCTGGACATCGTCGGTGATCTGGTGCCGGACCACGATCCGGTGCTCGGTGATCGACTCGTCGACCTTGGTGGTGGGCAGGCACAGCGCCACGGTCATCCGCTGGCGCCAGCCGCCCGCGATGGAGAAGCCCGGGAAGGTCCAGTAGATAGGCCCGACATGGTGCGAGGGATCCCACTCGTCCTCCGGCGCGTCGGTGACGTCGTCGATGGTGCGGAGCGCGAAGCCCAGTCGTTCGTGGGCGCCGTAGCCGTCGAACACCATCGTGTTGCCGTGGTTCACCTTGAAGACGGTGTTGGGGTGGGTCGCGGCGAAGTGGTAAGCCTCGAGGTAGCCCTCGATGGTGGCCTTCCAGTTCGGCCCCGGCATCATCCGCGAGGAGAACACATGGCACTCGTCCAGCTTGAGGTGGGCCAGCTGCTCCCCCCATTCCCCCAGCCACGAGTCGATGTCCATCTCCAGTCCCGGGGTCAGGCAGACGAAGATCACGCCGTGCCGCTCGGCCACCGGGAGCTGGATGAGCCCACGCTTCTCCCGATCGATGTCCCCGAAGGTGGACTCGCCGTAGACGCCCCGAAGCTCGCCATCCATGCCGAAGGACCAGGCGTGATAGGGACAGGTCAGGGCCCGGGCCGAACCCCGCCCCTCACAGAGGAGCGCGCCACGGTGGCGGCACACGTTGAGCATGGCGTGCACCTCGCCGGTGGCGTCCCGGGTCATCACGACCGGGACCCCCACCGCCTCGATCGCCTTGTACGAGTTCTTGCCGACCAGTTCCGCGGAGAGCGCCAGCGGCAGCGGGATGCGCTTGAAGATGAGGTCCACCTCGGCTCGGAAGACATCCTCGTCGAGGTAGTTGTCGATCGGCTCCTCCATCGTGGAGTCCGCCTGATCCGTGGTCCTGCGCTCGAGGTGGGCCACGAGCCGGCGCATCATCCCCAGGGCCTGCTCACGCGCCTCCCCGTCGAGGACGTCGCTGCGCAACCACTGCGGGACCTCCCGCTCGAGCTCGAGGTCCTGCTCCTCAGCGATCAACTCGGTCATGCCGGCTCCCGGGGTCACTCGATCGGGCCGCGGGCCCGAAAGTCATCTAGATGACCTGAGGCTAGGGCGAAGGTGACCGGTGCGTGGTGGGCCGAAGGTCCCGAGTTCAGCCGCCGGGCAGCGAAGACGTGGCCGGCGCGTCAGCCGCCGGGCAGCAAAGAGGTGTGCTGGGCACGGGCATCTACCGGCTCGTTGATGCTCACGAGGACGATTCGGCCGTCGGGCCACACCTGCACGCGCGAGATCGAGGCATAGCCGGGGTTGAAGAAGAAGCGGCGAGGGCTGCCCACCACCTCCGCGAGGAAGGTGTTCGTCGCACCACCATGGCTGACGGCGACGATGCGCTCGCCCTGGTGGTCCAGGCCGATGCGTCGGATGGTGGCGACCATGGTGGCGCGCAGCTCCTCCGCGTTGTGCGGGGGCACGAAGCCTTCCTCGAAGCGCCCCTCGAGGAAGGCGATCAGCCGCGACGGGTCGGCGAGGTTCTCGGTTCCGGCGTAGTGGGTGGCATTCGACTTCCACTCGCGCAGGCCCTCGTCGATCCGCACCTCCAGGCCGCGGGCCGCGGCCAGCGGAGCCGCCGTCTCGGCAGCCCGCTTCAGGTGACTGGAGTAGACGGCAGCGAGCGGCACCCCCTCGAGGTGCTCGACGAGCGCCTGGGACTGCAGGCGGCCGTCGTCACTCAGCCCGGGGTCGAGGGTGCCGTCGGGCTGCGGCTGGGCATGCCGGACCAGCAGCACCTCGGCGGGCACCGCGACGGACACCGCCACTAGACGGTCTGCCCGAAGCTGCCGAGGTCGTCCGCAGACGGGAACTGCATGCTGAGCAGTTCGAAGTACTCGAGCAGGCCGTGGTGGCCGAGCTCGCGGCCGACGCCGGACTGTTTGAAGCCGCCGAACGGTGCCTTCGCGTTGAAGCGGCCGCCGTTGATGGCCACCTGCCCGGTCCGCAGCCGACGGGCGATCGAGACAGCGGTCGGGATGTCCTCGGCGAACACCGCGCCGGAGAGCCCGTAGTCGTTGTCATTGGCGATGGCGATGCCCTGCTCGATGCCCTCGTCGTAGGCCACGATCGACAGGACCGGGCCGAAGATCTCCTCCTGGACGATCGTCGCGCCCGGATCCAGCCGGCTGAAGACGGTCGGCTTCACGAAGTAGCCTCGGTCGAGGCCGTCGACCCGACCGGGGCCGCCGGCGATGAGGGTGCCCTCCTCCAGGCCCATGTCGACGTACTTGCTCACCGTCCGGTACTGGGCTGCGGAGGCCACCGGGCCGATGTCGACCCCATCGTCGAGGGGGTTGCCGACGGTCATGGCCCCGACCAGGGCCGCCACCCGCTCCTCGACCTCGGCCAGGAGGGACTGCGGGACGATCAGGCGCGTCGTCGCGGAGCAGGTCTGCCCGTTGTTCACGAAGCAACCGCGAACGGCGGCCGCCATCGCGGCATCCAGGTCGGCGCCCTCGGCGAGGAGGAAGGCCGACTTGCCGCCGAGCTCGAGGGCCACCTTCTTCACCGTGCCCGCGGCCGCGCGGGCCACCTGCACCCCGGCCCCGGTGGATCCGGTGAGGCTGACCATGTCGACCTGCGGGTGCGAGGAGAGCAGGTCGCCCACGAGCGCGCCGCGTCCGGAGACCAGGTTGAAGGCTCCGGCCGGCAGGCCCAGACCGTCGACGATGTCGGCGAGGATGAACGTGGCGAGAGGCGCGACGCTGCTCGGCTTGACCACCACGGGGCAGCCGGCGGCGAGCGCCGGGCCGACCTTGGCGGCGAGCTGGTAGAGCGGGTAGTTCCAGGGCGTGATGGCGCCGACGACGCCGGCCGGCACCCGGATGATCATCGAGTTGCCGACCCGCTCCTCCGCCGGCAGCTCACGCGCCGCCTCGGCGATGGTCTCGAACACCGTCGCCGCGAGGCCGACCTGCACCCGGAGGGAACTCGGCATCGGCGTGCCGACCTCCTGCGCCATGATGCGGGCGAGCTCGTCCTCGCGCTCGCGGAGGCCCGCGGCGATCGCGGTGACGATGTCGGCGCGGTCCGAGATGGGCATCTCCGCCAGGAGGTCGGCCGAACGGCGAGCCGCCAGGATGGCCCGCTCCGCGTCGGTCACGTCACCGGCTGGGACGGTCCCGATGATGTCCTCGGTGGCCGCCTCGTCGACGGTGATGACCTCGTCGGACGTGGGGGCCACCCACTGTCCGTCGATGTAGAGCTCTCGACGCTCGATCACGCTTCCTCCAGCAGTAGTTCTCGAAGGGTCTCGACGGTTGCCTCGTCGACGTTCAGGCTGCGGACGTACCCCGGCAGTCCGCCGTACTTCACATCCACCTCGGCCAGGAACAGCTCCATGGCGCCGCGCGGGGCCCGCAGGTGCTCGACCGGCTGGTTCATCATCGGATGATCCTCGAAGTCCTCACGCGAGCGGAGGTGGTCGACGAGGGCGATCACCTCGCTGCCGCTCAGCTCGAAGTCCGCCACGATGTCGGCCTCACTGACCCCCAGCAGCGACAGCAGGATGGCGGCCAGCACGCCCGTGCGGTCCTTGCCGGCCATGCAGAAGAAGACCGCGGGGTAGGAATCGGCGTCCGCGAGCGCGTGCAGGATCTCGCGCACCGACGGCCCGCCCAGCTCGAGCATGTCCTGGAAGACCCCGCTCAGGAAGGTCTCCGGCTTCCCCTTCTTGGCCTCGGCATCGGAGCGCCAGTGGTTCGGGAGGAGCGGAGCGTGGGTGTCATTGGTGATGAAGTCGGGGAGGGGAAAGGCGTCGCGCTCGCGGTCGTACCGCAGGTCGACGACGCAGCGGGCCCCGAACTCCCGCCATGCGTCCGCATCGCCGAGCCGGTGCAGGCTCGACGAGCGGAACAGCATGCCGCGGCGCACGCGGCGACCGTCCGTGCCGGGGAACCCGCCGAGGTCCCGCACGTTGTAGATGCCGCCGAGGTCGACCTTCCGGGTGCTCGCCGTCGTCATCCCGGGTACCCGGGGAAG
The DNA here is from genome assembly GCA_016125355.1 of Actinomycetales bacterium. GTDB lineage: Bacteria > Actinomycetota > Actinomycetes > S36-B12 > S36-B12 > UBA10649. The sequence goes on from WGLX01000008.1 coordinate 28,054, forward strand.
GCACGCTCGTAGTCGGGGAGCTCCGCGACGCTGCTGGCGCGCCCCGGCCAGCGCTTCCTCTCACGCTGCTGCATGCCGTCGGCCGCACGATCGGCGAGCGTCATGCCGTAGACGGAGAGCACGGTGCGGCGGCCGAAGCGCCACCGTCCGTCCTCGCGCCGGTAGTCATCCAGGTACCGGATCGACGTGCTGATGGTCAGCTCGTCATTGCCGAGCTCGGCGTAGCCGATGACCGTTCCCCGTGCGTGGTCGTCATCGTCGATCTCGACGCTCACGCCATGGGGGTCATGCCAGGTCCAGGTGAAGGGAGCGTGCTTGACCTTGAAGTTCTCGACCACGGCCGCCCGACCGACCGTGGTGCTGTGCGGCGAGCCGAAGACGCCGTCGGTGGTGAAGAGCTCGCCGAGGGCGTCCCATTGGGCGTCGTCGAGAAGCGTGGCGTAGTTCACCACGAGGTCGTTGATGGCGAAGCGGTCCTCGAGGCGGCGCACCCGAAGTTCGAGGTCGTCAGACACTCGGCCACCATACTGTAGGAAGACCAAAGAAACTACCGGCCCGGCAGCGATCTGCGAGCCCACCGAGAATCCTGAGCCCACGCCCGGTAACGTCCCGGCATGGCCGAGATGCCGCTGTACGAGCGCGTGCGACAGGCGATCGTGTCGTCGATCGCCGACGGCACGTACCTGCCCGGGGACCGGCTGCCCAGTGAGGCCCGCCTCGCGGAGGAGCTGGGCGTCAATCGGCTCACCGTGCGCCGCGCCATCGAGGAGCTCGCCCGCGCGGGCGTCGTCGAGTCCCGGCAGGGATCCGGCACCTACGTATCCGCACCGATCGTCCGCCTGCCGCTGTCCCAGCGGCTGTCCACCGACTCCCTGGTGGCCGGCATCACGGCGCAGATCTCCGAGCACGGCTACACCTACGAGGACGTGCTGCTCCGGGCCGTCAAGGTCCCGGCGGGGCGCCTCAACGCCACCCTGGAGCTGCCCCCTGGTCCGCTGTGGCGGGTCGACAGCGCCCTCGTGGTCAACGGCACGGCGTGGATGTGGTCGAGCTCCTGGTTCCCCCGCGACCTGGTGGCCGATCCCGAGGGCAACTGGAGCACCGTGTCGGGCGTCTACGGGCAGGTGAACGCGGCGATCGGCGAGCCGAAGCCGGTCTGGCGCACCATCTCCGCCGATGCGGCCACGATGCAGGATGCCGAAGTCCTCGGCGTCCGGGTCGGCACCCCGATCCTGGCCCGCGAGGGCCTGACCGCGAATGCCGCCGGCGACCCGGTGCTGCACGTGTGCCGACGCGCGCGCATGGACCGCGTCAGCTACGTCCTGCGCTACGACGCCTGATCCGTCACGACCGCGCTACGGCCGACCACGCTAGGGCCGGGAGATCCACTCGTCCAGGATGGCGTGGTAGTGCCGGATGCGGTTCTCCTGGTACCGGGCCAGCTGCACGCCCGGCGTCCGCATCGACTTCAGTCCCTGCTGGATGAACGGCATGTTGGCCATGTCCTGGTCGAACACCGGGCCGAGCAGGCCGATCTCCTTGATGTCGGAGAAGGTCTCCCCCGGCTGGAGCCAGCGCGGAGCCGGCGGCTTCGGATGGGAGCCATCGGCCGGCGGCTGGGCGAGCAGGAAGACCTCTGCAATACAGCGATCGGGATCGTTGCCGTAGGGACGGAAGCGGTAGACCGCGTTGGTGCGCGGCCCGGCGAACACGTAGAAGTTCGGGAAGACGAAGTACTGGATGCCGTCGAGGAGCTCGCTGTCCGTCCAGTGGTCCTGATCGGAGCCGGACATCTCCTGCAGGGCGGATCGCATCTGCGCGGCCAGCTCGCGCCGTGCGGTCGAACCTTCCGGGACCTGCGGCGTGCCGTCGTCGCCGGCGGCGAGGTCGCGTCCCTTGCCCTGCGTGTAGAACGCGCGGGTCTCGTAGTACGAGTCCAGCACCTCCTGCTCGGAGATGTGGTTCGCGATCGTCGGGCTGGGCACGCCCTGCGGCACGATCTGCCGGTTCCAGTTCTCGCCGCGGATGACGTCGTACTGGGTGTTCTCGTCGCCGAGCCACTCCATCATCTGCGGGTGGGTGGCCAGGGAGTGGAAGCCCTCAATGAAGGCCTCGCCCGCCACCTTCCAGTTGCAGTCGACGATGCCGCCGAAGTGCGAGTACACGACGCGGTCGTCGTAGTTCCAGCGCTCCCAGTCGTTGAGCATCGTGCCGAGGAAGGCCTCGAGCGGCTCTGCGTTCGGATCCTGGTTGATGAAGACGAAGCCGTTCCACGTGGCGACCTTGGCCTCAGGGAGCGGGAAGTTGCCCGGGTCGATCTCAGGGAAGTCCCAGGCGCACGGGAGCGTCTTCATCGAGCCGTCAATGTTCCAGGAGAAGCCGTGGAACGGGCAGCGCAGCTCGCCGACCCGGCCGCCCTCCTGGCGGAGCGCACGACCACGGTGCAGGCAGACGTTGTAGAGCGCCTTGATGCTGCCATCGTGCTGGCGCATGATGATCAGCTTGTCGTCGGCGATGTCGTACGTGATGTGGTCGCCCGGGTTGGGGATGTGGTCCTCGCGGCAGACGAACTGCCAGACCCGCCGCCAGACCTTCTCGACCTCCTTGTCGTGGTACTCCCGCGAGATGTACCTCTCGACGTCGAGTGGAGCGGTGCCGTAGCTCTCGTTGATGTCGTAGCGCAGGACCGGGGGCACCGGACGGGCATCGTTGTCGAGGTACTCCTGCACGCTCGTGCCCGGCGAGCGCGGGCTCGGCTCCTCGGTCGACTCGCGCTGAGGGGAGGCCAGTTCAGTCATGGATATGACTCCTCAAGAAGGGGATGCTCGATTCTGCATCAGCCGTTACTGAACGTCAAGTAAAGATACTCAATGTCCGGTGATCCTGCATCGCCGCATCACGGACCTCCGGGGGCGGACACGGACGAGGGCCCGGTCCTCATGGACCGGGCCCTCGTTCTCGTGCTGCTTGGGCTTACTTCAGGCCCCAGACCTTCTTGAACTGGTTCTGGAAGTCCTTGACGCCGACGTAGTTGCCGTCCTTGTCGATGACTGCCGTATTGATGTTCTTCTGGGTCAGGATCTGCGTGGGCAGGTTGCCCTTGTTGAACGGAGTCTTCGTCCAGTAGCGGGCGAAGGAGTCGATCACCGAGTAGCCGACGATCGGCAGGGAGTAGCCGGTCCAGGCGTTGGTGGTCTTGTTCTTCAGCGTGGCGATGGCGTCCTTGCCAGCGGTGAGGCCACCGACGAGCGGAGCCGAACCCGGCTTGGCGCCGACGTTGAACAGGCCCTGCGGAACGCCGATGAAGAAGTCACCGAGGTCGGCCGTGACCATGTTCGTGCCCGGGTTCGCCTTGTAGACGTTGCCCACCTGCTGCGGCACGCCGGTGGCGAAGTCGAGCTCGTTGTACTTCGTCTTGGCCGTGGGCGACAGCTTCTTCAGGAAGGCCGCGTAGGCGGTGTCGAAACGCTTGAGGATCGGGTACACCGAGATACCGAACATCTGGACGTTCGGGGTGCCCTTGACGTTGGCGACCGTGAACGCGGCGATCATCTGGCCCCAGAGGTCGAGCATCTTCGGGCCCGAGATGTGGGTGTCCTTGACGGCGCCGTACGGACGGCTCATGCACGCCGAGCAGACCATGACGATGCCCTTGGACTGCGCCTGCTTGAAGAGGTCACCGTACGAGTCGGACTCCATGCCGGAGATGGCGATGCCGTCCGGCTTCTTGGCGATGGCCTGCTGCAGGGTCTTGCGCTGGCCCTCGAGGGTGCTCTCGGCCTGCATGGCCTCCATCTTCCAGCCGAGCAGCTTGCCGGCCTGCACGGTGAACTTGTTCAGCGTGATGGCGGCATCCGTCGCGTTGGTGATGGTGATGATGTACTTGCCCTTGGGGATCGGCTTGGTGATCTTGGTGAAGTTGCCGATCGAGGTGGGGTTCTTGGAGTACTTGGCCACGATCCCCTTGGCGACGGTCACGCCATCGGCGGCCGACGCTGCCGGCGCAAGGCCGACTGCGGTCATTGAGGCGGCCGCAACGAGTGCGACCGCGGCGATGGTCTTGCGCATGGATCTCTCTTCCAGTCGAGGGTCAGTTGAACCCGAGCGCCGCAAAATTACCTGTACGTCCTAGGAATGGGAAGGGTTTTCCGAGAATTTTTCTGGGAGATTTCCGCACGCCTCACGCTCTTAGGCAGCCCTAACCCCGGATGAATGGGACGGAAACTGAAGTGCGCATCAAGTTCCAGACGCAGCGGGGGACCCCATCGTGGATGGGGTCCCCCGCTGCGTCCGAGCTGGCGCTAGCTGACGCCCCAGAGCTTCTTGAACTGGTCCTGGTAGTCCGCGATGCCGATGAAGTTGCCGTTGTCGTCGAGGACGGCATCGGCAGCATTGTCGGAGGTGAGGAGCTGGCTCGGCAGCGGGCCGGTAGCCGGCGCATCGCCGCCGATCAGACGGGCGAACTGGTCGATCACGCGCCAGGCCTCGACCGGCTGGGCGATGGCGATCCACGCCTGCAGGGCGATGGCCTCGTCCGGCGTCCGGCCGCCCGTGGCCGTGACGGGATCCCCCGAAGCGCCCGCCGAGTCCACCGGCGCGGCGGAGTCCACCGGTGCCGGGGAGGCCTGTGCTGACGCGCCCGGAGACATCTGCGGGGCGGGCGCGGTGCCCTGAAGGGCCGCCAGGGCGGCGATATCGGCCGCCGAGGCGCCGCGGCCGATCACCACGACCGGGTCGAGGAGCAGCGGATCATTCGCCAGCGAGTCCGCCGACTGGGCGGACAGCTGCCCGGAGTCGAGCAGGGCCCAGGCCCCGAGGGCGGTCGACATCTCGCTGCTGATGAAGTCGGCGATGGAGGTCGGATCGGTCACGTCGTACATCGTCGGGTCGACGAAGGACTCCGACGTGCCGCAGTTGCGGCACTGGTCGGTGAGGCTGTTGCTGAACTCGACGTTGAAGTCGGCGAGCGCGCCACCTGGCAGCGAGAAGACCTGGACGCTGGGATCTTCCCCGGCGTACTGGTTGTTGACGACGTACGAGGCGAGCACGTTGCCCCAGATCGTGTTCTGGTCGGTGCTGTCGATGCTCGTGTCGGCCACGCCGTCGATCGGGGCCGAGGAGGAGCAGCCGGTGCACACGACCTGGATACCGGCGGCTTGGGCAGCGGGCAGGTTCTCGGTGATGGCGTCCACCATGTCGCCGGTGATGTGGATCCCGGCCGGCTTCTTGGCCACCGCGTCATCGAAGGCCGAGGCCATCGAGGTGGGGTCGGCCGGGTCGATGGTGATCGAGTCGACCTTCCAGCCGAGCACGTCCGCTGCCTCGGCCAGCGAGGTCTCGAAGACGCCCTGGAAGTCCGATCCGTCGGTGAACGAGACGATCGTGGCGCCCTTGGCCGGTGCGGCCGACAAGGGGGCGTCCACCCCGATGGACGTCGGAGCGGCCAGGGCATCGCTCATCGCCGCCTGGTCCGCAGCGTTGGCGGAGGCGACCGCGGAGTCGATCTGGTCGAACGCACCCGAGGCACCGCCGTAGTTCGGGTCATCCGCCGGCATCGCGCAGGACGCGAGGGCCAGTGCCGAGGCCGTCAGGGCCGCGGCAAGGAGGGACTTGCGCATGGATCCGCCTTCCACAAGTGAGTGGTCTCGGAATATACCTGAACGTCCAACATTCTGGGACCTTCCCAATGATCTCTGTTTGGTCACGAGTCTGCTCGCGAATGCGGGCTCTGCGGATACACTTTCTGTTCGTCCACTTCGGAAACTCGATCCACGGAGTCCCATGCCCCGCGACCTGCCGCTGTCCAGCCTGGACGCTGAGGAGCTCGGCGAGCTCCGTCTCACCGTTCGCGATGCCTCCACGGAGGCCGGCTACCCCGAGCGGGTCCGTGAGCTGGAGGGATCGCCCACCGGCCTGGATGCCGACCTGTGGAAGCTGCTCGCGGAGGACATCGGCCTCGCCGGAGTGGGGCTCCCCGAGGAGGTCGGGGGCCTCGGGGGTCTGGCGGAGGTGCTTGCGGTCGCCGAGGAGCTCGGTGCCACGCTGGCACCCGTCCCCTTCGTGTCGAGCACGGTGCTGGCGGGCCAGATCCTGGCCGGCTGCGGCTCCGCGGCCGATCCGTACCTGGAGCGAGTGGCGGCCGGGGAGGTCGCCGGACCGGCCATCACCGATACACGAGGGGTCTGGTCGGCAGACGCCGTGGGCTGCACGTCGGACGGCGCCGCGGTCTCCGGGTCGGTGCGCTTCGTGCCCTTCGGCACCTCAGCCGGCTTCTTCGTGGTCGCCGCTCGCACAGATGCGGGCATCGACGTGTTCGCGGTGGAGGCGGCCGACGCCGAAATCACGCCCCTCGCCTCGCTGGACTTCTCACGCCCCTCGGCGACCGTCACCTTCGACTCCGCTCCCGCGGTGCGGCTGACGGCCGATGGCGCCGGGCAGGTGGCGGTCGGCGATGGCGTGGATGTCGCGCTGCTCGCCGTCGCCGCGGACCAGCTCGGTGGCACCCAGCGGTGCTTCGACATGACGCTGGACTACGTGAAGGTGCGTCGCCAGTTCAACCGGGAGATCGGCAGCTTCCAGGCCATCAAGCACCGCATGGCCGATGCGCTGATGCTCGTGGAGATGGCGCGCTCGGGGCTCGAGCGGATCACGTGGGCTCCGGCGGACAACCGCGCCGCGGAGGCCTCGGTCATCAAGGCGTGGGGGTCCGACTCGTACCAGGACCTCGCGGCGGAGGCGATCCAGCTGCACGGCGGCATCGGCTTCACCTGGGAGCACGACGCCCACCTGTACTTCCGCCGGGCCCGCTACGACGCAGCGTTCCTCGGCGATGCCCCGTACCACCGCGAGCGGGTGGCCACCCTCCTCGGCTGGTAGCTCACAGATCGCCGACTGCTACGGCTTTCGTCACAACGGGCTACCTGTGTGACGAAAGCCGTAGCAGTCGGCGGGGTGGTGGCTAGGACTTGGCGAGCTGGGAGAAGGGCGCCTTGTCGACGCGCTGCTCCGCCGGCAGGCCCAGCACCCGCTCGCTGATGATGTTGCGCTGGATCTCGTCCGTGCCGCCGGCCAGGCGGTAGCCCGGGGCCCCGAGCACGTGCTCGGTCCACGCGAACTCGCCCCACTCCCCGGTGTCGGCCACCATCGCCATGCCCAGCAGGTGCGACGCGCAGTCACCGATCCGGACGAGGTTGTCCGACGCGAGCAGCTTGCCCAGCGACCCGGCCGGGCCGGGCTTGTCGCCCGACGCCGTCGCCCGCGCCACCTTGGCCACCATCGCCGCATGCAGCCGCGTGCGGATGTAGACGTCCGCAAGCTCCTGGCGCACCACCGGGTCACCACCGACGCCGAGATGGCGGGCCAGCTCGACGAGGTCGTCCGCCGTGCCGCCCTTGCGGCGGTGGCCCGAGCCCGACGACGAGCGCTCGAAGCCGAGGGTCGCCTGCGCCACCTTCCAGCCAGCATCGACGTCGCCGATCCGCAGAGCGTCCGAGACGCGCACCTCGTCGAAGAAGACCTCGTTGAAGGTCGATGGCCCGCTCATCTGGCGGATGGGGCGGACCTCCACGCCCGAGGCGTCCATGGGCACCAGGAAGGCGGTGATCCCGGCCTGCTTGACGACGTCGGGGTTGGTGCGCGCCAGGAGGAAGCCGTACTCGGAGAACTGGGCGTTGGAGCTCCAGATCTTCTGCCCGCTGATCACCCAGTCGTCGCCGTCGCGGACCGCCTTCGTGGTCAGGCCGGCGAGGTCCGAGCCCGCGCCCGGCTCGCTGAACAGCTGGCAGCACAGCATGTCCGTGCGAAGGAACGCGCGTGCGAACCGATCGCGCTGCTCATCGGTGCCGAACACGCTCACCGCCGCACCCACGAGGTTGGTCGTCACGGAGATGATCTCCGACGACGGCGGCACCGCGAACTCGCGCTCCTCGTCGGCGAAGGCCACGGCGTACACGCTCGGCAGGCCGGCGCCGCCGTACTCCTCGGGCAGCGCGATCGCGCCGTAGCCCGCGTCGAATCGCTTGCGGCGGTACTCACGCACGCGGTCGAGGTAGGCGACCTCCTCGTCATGCGACATCGCCAGGAAGATCTGCAGGCGCGGATCGCCGACGCCCCACTCGAAGACCTCCTCGGTCCTCGGCTCGGCAACGGTCGCCAGCCAGGCGCGCACCTCGGCGCGCCAGGCCTCGAGGTGGGCGGGATCGTGGTCGGCCACCGGCCGTCCTCCTTCGTGGGTCAGTCGACAGTCAGCACCGTGCACGCGCTGATGCCCGGTGCTCCGTAGACGTGGGTGAATCCGATGGTCGGGCCGCCGGGCACCTGCTTGCCGTCCGCCCGGCCCTGGAGCTGGAGGACCACCTCGTGCACCTGCCGCAGGCCGGAGGCGCCCACGGGCTCCCCGTTGGCGAGCAGGCCGCCGTCGGTGTTGACGGGCAGCCGGCCGTCGATGAGGTAGTCGCCGTTGCGGTACCCCTCCTCCTGGGCACCGTGCTCCACGAGCCCGGTCTCCGCCAGGTGGATGACCTCGGCGCCCGACTCGGTGTCCTGCAGCTGCGCGACCTGCACGTCGGACGGCATGATCCCGGCCGCGCTGAAGGCCGCCTTCGCCGCATCGATGGACGGGCTGGTGCGCTCGCCGGGCGACAGCCACGTGGAGAAGACCTCGAAGGAGCCCGGTCGCCGACCGCGCAGGGCCACCGACGCCAGCCGCACCGGCTTCTCGCAGAGGTCGAACGCGCGCCGGCCCCGGGCGAGAACGATGGACACCCCGCCGGCATCGGGCGAGCAGAACATGAACCGGGTGAGCGGGTCGTTGATCATGTCGGCGTCGACCGCCTCGTCGACCGTCACCGGCTTGCGGCGCCACGCGTACGGGTGCGCTGCCGCGTAGTCGAAGGCCTTCTCGGAGGCGTACCCCAGGGTGCGGGGATCGATGCCGTGCTCATGGAGGTACCGCTGGATCTTGAGGGCGAAGTACGACGTGGTGACCATCATGCCGGTCTGCCCGTACCAGTCGCCGATGCCGTAGCGGGCCGGCGACGCGTTGAAGGCCCCGCGCGCGTGGTTGTCGTAGCCGACGACGCAGGCGATGTCGGTGCCCTCGGCGAGCAGGCCGTTGCGGGCCGTCATCAGCGCGACGCCACCCGTGGCGCACCCGTTCTTCACGGTGACGAACGGCAGCCCGGTCAGGCCGAGACGGGCCACCAGGTTGTCGGGCTTCGTCTCGCCGTTGGTGCCGCCGACGGCGAAGTCGACGTCCTTCCACGTCAGGCCGCAGTCGGCGAGGGCACCGCGCACCGCCTGTTCGGCGAGGTCGTTGTCCTCGCCGTCGAAGCGGCCGAAGGTGGTCCGGGCGGCCCCGACGATGTAGATCTCGTCGTCCGCGGCGCGCCCGCTCATGACGTTGCCTCGAATCCGTAGGTCTGCACCGGGGTGTCGCCGTCAGTCCACGCCGTGGCGAGCGTCAGCCGCACCGGCTCGCCGATCTGCCAGGTGGTCCTGCCGAGCAGCCAGCCCTCGACGATGACCGGGCCGAGGTCGACGTAGCCGATGCTGAACGGCGCGAAGGCGTCCGTGCGGTAGGGCGGCTTCGGCTCGAAGTGCTGCGTCGTCCACGACCACACGACGCCCTCGGTCGGCAGGGCCACCGGCTGCACGTCGACCCCGGTGCACATCGGACACGAGCCGAGCGCCGGGAACACCGTCGCCCCGCAGTCCGAGCACGCCGAACCCCGCAGGGCCACCGGGTCCAGGGAGGCGAAGAGGGTCTCGTCGACGACGGTCAGAGGCATCCGGGCCGCCTACTCGCTGAGCCGGATCAGGGCCTTGCCGAGGTTCGCTCCGTTGAGCAGCCCCTCCAGGCCGGCACCGGCGTTCTCGATGCCCTCGAAGATCGTGGCGCGATCGACGAGCTCGCCGCTGGCCAGCCAGCCGCTCACCCGGGCCTCGAACTCCGGGCGCAGGTCCTCGAAGTCACGGACGATGAACCCGCTGATCGTCACGCGGCGCAGGACGATCTCGATGAGCTCCGCCAGCGACGGCTGGTCCTGGGATCCGAAGTTGGACACGGCCCCGCACATGCTGATGCGTCCATGGATCTTCATGTTGTGGAAGGCATCGACCATCTGCCAGCCGCCCACGTTGTCGAAGAACAGGTCGATGCCGTCCGGTGCCGCATCGCCCAGCGCCTGCCGGACGTTCTCGTTGCGGTAGTCGATGACGTGGTCGAATCCGCACTCCTCGCGCAGCCAGGCGCACTTCTCCGGCCCGCCGGCGCTGCCGATGACGCGGCCGGCGCCCATGAGGCGGGCGAACTGGCCGGCCATGCTGCCGACCGCACCGCCCGCGCCCGTGACGAAGACGGTCTCCCCCGGCTGGATCCGCCCGACCGGCAGCAGCCCCGCGTACGCCGTGAAGCCGGTCTGCCCCATCGAGGCGAGCCACGACGCGGCCGGCGCCTTGTCGAGGTCGCAGATCGTGGCGGCCGAGTCGCTGACGACGGCGTACTCGCGCCAGCCCATGCGATGCCGGACCGTCGCCCCCACGGGGAGGAGGTCGGACAGGGACTCCTCGACGACGCCGATGGCCGAGCCGTCGAGCGGACCGCCGATCTCGAAGTTCGTCGTGTACTGCTTCTCGCCGGGATCCATGCGCCCGCGCGTGGACGGGTCCACGCTCATGTACTGGTTGCGCACCAGCGCGGTGCCCGGGGTCAGCTCCGGAAGATCGATGGTGCCCAACGTGAGGGCCTCGGCCACGGCCGTGCCCTGAGGGCGGTGATCGAGCAGGACGGCGGTCGTCTGCCTCACGAGTTGGCCTCCCGGAGGGCGCGGGCCTCGGGAGTGCGACCGACCCAGCCGGCGGCCTGGAGGTCCACGTCGATGATCTCGCCCTCGAACCAGACGCCGTTGTCGTCGAAGATGCCGTAACGGCCTGTCTCCGGGTCGTCGACCCGGACGAGGCCGACCTCGTTGACCGAGTAGTGGAACCCCGAGATCGGGTGCTTGTACACCTTCGCCATGCCGACTCCTTGGACGCTCTGGCACATGGGAACGGATCCAAAGACTACACAACTTGTCACGGTCTACAGTAACTTTCTTTTCCCCGCCTGATCGGAGCCCCATGACGAACCCGCCGAATGCCGCACAGGCCGCCCTGCCCGGCCGCCTCGTCCAGATCGCCTACCGCGTCCCCGATCTGGAGGCGGCCTGCCACGAGTGGGCGCAGAAGGTCGGGGCCGGGCCGTTCCTGTGCCGTCCGCACCTGCCGGTGACCGCGACGCACAACGGTGAGCCGGCCGTGTACGACCACTCGGCGGCCTTCGGCCAGTGGGGTCCGGTCATGCTGGAGCTCATCCAGGTGCACGCATGCGAGCCCGCCGCCATGCAGGAGGTCCTCGAGCACGACCGCGTCGGCCAGCCCAACCACTTCGCCTGCTTCGTGGACGATCTCGAGGCCGCCAGTGCTGCGCTCGAGGAGCAGGGCATGCCGCTGACCATGGCCCTGGTGTCGTCCAGCGGCATGCAGGTGCACTTCCATGACGCTCGCCACGTCGTGGGCGGCGTGCTCGAGCTCTACGTCGGAACACCTCACCTGCAGGGGTTCTACGACAAGGTCGCCGCGATGGCCGACGGCTGGGACGGGTCCGACGTGGTGCGCTGGATCGAGTCGTCGTGACCGCCCTCGGGGTGCTGGCGACCCTCGTCGCGCCGACCGGACGGCGCGAGGAGACGCTGGCCGCGATCCAGGCGCTGCAGACGGCGGCGACCGACGAGCCGGGCACGACGATGTACGCCCTGCACGAGCACCGCGACGAGCCGGGCACGTTCAGCATCATCGAGCGCTACGAGGACGAGGCCGCCCTGCAGGCGCATGCGACCAGTTCCGCGATGGCCGCGTTCAGGGCGGCGCTGGCCGACCTCGGCATCCGCCCGACGCTGGTGTTCCTCACGCCCATCGACCCGCCCGACCCCCGGGAGCCGCACCCGCTCGCCTTCATGGCCCACTGACTCGTTTCTCCCACGTAGTGGGACAAACGATGCAAACAGGGGTCGCTACCTCGATTTTGGCTCGTTTGTCCCGCGTAGTGGGACAAACGAGTTAGCGGTTGGTGCGGAGGCCGGGCTGGCCGAGGAGGTGGGCGTGATCGTTGAAGGACACCAGCGACAGCCCCCGAGCTCCGGCGACGACCGTCGTGATGGAGGCGTTGACGCTCACCCGGTTCAGGGCGACGACGCCCGCCGCGTCGGCGCCGAGCAGCCGCCCGACGAGGGCCGCGGTCACGCCGGCCGACGTGGCCACGATGGCATCGGACCCGGGCGCCAGCCCGGCGGCCACTGCGACCAGCGCGTCGTAGGCCCCATCGACGAAGCCCGCCCAGCGCTCATCCCCCGCCGCGAACCACGCCATCATCACGTCGTCGAGGTGTCGCTGGAACTCATCGGACGACATCCCGACGGTCGCGTCGGGACGACCGAGATGCGCATTGACCGCGCCGTGCGCGTCGAACTCGTCGAACCGCGGATCGATCAAGGGATCACCGGGCCGTCCCATGGCCGCCGCCGCGATCTGGGCCGTGCTGCGCTGACGCAGCAGCCCACCCGACCAGAAGGCGGGAGCACGCACGCCCCGCCGCCCGAGCTCGTGGCCGGCCAGTTCCGCCTGGCGTACGCCCAGATCCGACAGCACGTCGTAGTCGTCGGTGCCGAAGCTCGCCTGCCCGTGCCTCAGCAGGTAGATGACCGGCATGCGCGCCCCCTCCCGCGAGGACGGCTAGGAGACCAGGACCAGCGGACGGGCCAGCAGCTCCGCCACGGTCTGCAGGTACTCGGCGGCGGGCGCGCCGTCCACGGCGCGGTGGTCGAACGTCAGGCTGAGCGTGAGCACCTGGGTGCGCACCCACGCGTCGCCCTCCCACATGCCCGAGTCACGCAGCCGGCCGACGCCGAGGATGCCCACGTTGCCCGGGTTGACCACCGGCGTGAACATGTCGACGCCGTACGTGCCCAGCGACGTGACCGCGAAGGTGCCGCCCTCGAGCTCGTCGAGCCCGATGGACCCGTTGCGGCACCGCTCCGCAAGGTCGCGCGTCGTGGCGGCGAGCTCCGGCAGGGAGAGTCGGTCGCAGTCGCGGATGACGGGGACCATCAGGCCCCCGGGGACTGCCACCGCGAGGCCCATGTGGATCCGGCCGAGGAGGTGGATCTCCTTGTCGACGATCGTCGCGTTGAGGATGGGGTGCTGCCGCAGGGCGAGCGCGGCCGCCCGGACGACGAAGTCGTTGAGGCTCGGAACCGGGACGCCCAGAGCCGCGTACTGCTCCTTCATCTCCGACCGCAGGGCCACAACGGCGTCCATCCGGACCTCGAACCCGTGCGTCAGCTGGGCCATCTCCGTGAGGCTCTGCTGCATGCGGGCCGCGATCGTGCCCCGCATGCCCTTCATGGGCACGATGGATACGGACTCCTGCTCGTAGGTCGCCGGAACCGCGACCGACGAGGACGCCACTGCGGCTGCCGCCGTCTCCTGCGGAGTCGTCGCGGCGGCGCGCACATCGCTGCGGGTCACGACCCCGTTGGCCGTCGGGATGCTCGACGGGTCGATCCCGGCCGCACGGGCGTCGCGCCGCACCAGGGGCGAGGTCACCCGGCCCGGGCCCGCGGGCGTCCTCGGCTCCCGCGCTGCGGCCTCCTCGACGTCCTCCGAGACGATCCGGCCGCCGGGGCCGGTCCCGGTCACCTCGCCCAGGTCGACGCCCAGCTCGGCGGCCACTCGCCGCGCGTTCGGGGAGATGAAGACGCGGCCGCCCGCTGAGGCGACCTCGACATCGTCGGCGGCCGCCTTCGTCGTGATGACGGTGACCTCCTCCTCGACCTGCACCGCGGCAAGGGCCGGGGCAGCGCCCGACGGGGCGGCCTCCCCGTCCGCGAGCAGCCAGCCGAGCACGGATCCCGGCTCCAGCGTGGAGCCGTCGGGCACCGCGCGGTGGAGGATCCCCTCGGCCTCCGCCTCGACGTCGACATCGATCTTGTCCGTGGCCAGCCGCAGCAGGGGCGTCCCGACCGTGATGACGGCGCCGTCCTCGACGAGCCATTCGTCGACGGTGCCCTCCTCCATCGTCAGGCCCAGCTTCGGCAGGAGGATCTCGATGGCCACGCCTTACCTCCGCTCGAGGAGCCGGCGGACGGCCGCCTCGATGCGGGCGGCGTCCGGGACGTACGCGTTCTCCAGCACCGGAGCGTAGGGCACGGGCGCGAAGGGGGCGGCCAGCCGCGCGACCGGCGCATCGAGGTAGTCGAAGGCCTGCTCCTGGATCTGCGAGGAGATCTCCGCGCCGATGCCGCCGAACTCGACGGCCTCGTGCACGATGAGCACCCGGTTCGTCTTCTTCACCGACGCCACGATCGTCTCCGTGTCGAGCGGCTGGACGGAGCGCGGATCGATCAGCTCGACGGAGACACCCTGCTTGTCCAGCGCCTCGGCCGCCTTCCGGGCCTCGACCACCATGCGGCCGATCGCGACCACCGTGACATCGTCGCCCTCGGTCACCACATTGGCCTGGCCGAACGGGATCGCGTAGAGCTCCTCCGGAACCTCGCCCTTGACGCCCAGCATCTTCTTGTTGAGCACGACGATGGTCGGGTTGTCGTCGCGGATGGCGCCGACGATGAGGCCCTTCGCGTCGTACGGGCTAGCTGGCATCGCGACCTTCAGGCCGGGCACGTGCGCCAGCCACGCCTCGAGGCTCTGGCTGTGCTGAGCCGCAGCGGACATCCCCGCGCCGCCGGCCGTCGTGATCGTCAGCGGCACCGAGACGGCGCCGCCGAACATGTACTTCATCTTCGCGGCCTGGTTGAAGATCTGGTCCATCGCGACGCCGACGAAGTCCATGAACATCAGGTCGCAGACCGGCCGGAGCCCGCGGGCCGCCGCCCCGACGCCGAGGCCGATGATCGCCTGCTCCGCGATGGGCGTGTCCTTGACGCGCCTCTCGCCGAACTCCGCGAGGAGACCGTCGAACATGTGGAAGACGCCGCCATAGCCGGCGACGTCCTCGCCGATGAGGAACACGTCGGGATCCTCGGCCATGATCTGGTGCATGCCCTCGTTGAAGGCCTTGACGTAGGTCAGTTCACGGGTGGTCACGGAGAGTCCTTCCGGGCTCAGACGGTGTAGACGTCGTCGAGGATGTCGGCGGGGTCGGGGTCGGGGCTGTTGCGGGCGAACTCGATGCCGTCGTTGATCTCCGCCTCGACCTCGGCCCAGATGCCCTCGAACTCCTCGGCGCTGACCAGGCCGCGCTCGATGCCGATGGTCTCGATGAGCCGGATGGCGTCCCGCGACTTCCACGCCTCCACCTCGGCGGGGTCGCGGTACGGGATGCGCATGCCCTTGATGCCCTGGTGGTCGAAGAAGCGGTACGTCTTGGCCTCGATGAGCGTCGGGCCCTCACCGCGCCGGGCCCGCTCGACGGCCTCGAGGGCGGCCTCCCGAACGGCCAGGGCGTCCATGCCGTCGACGATCACGCCCGGCATGCCGTACGACGCCGCCCGCTCCGCGATGTCGACCAGCCGCATGTGCCGCTCCTGCGAGGTGAACTCGGCGTAGCCGTTGTTCTCGACGACGAACACGATGGGCAGGTCCCACACGGCCGCCATGTTGGCCGACTCGTGGAAGGCGCCGATGTTGGTGGCGCCATCACCGAAGAAGGACACCGCCACCCCGCCGTCGCCGCGGTACTGCGACGCGAAGGCCGCGCCTACGGCGATCGGGATGCCACCGCCGACGATGGCGTTCGCCCCCAGCATGCCGCGGCTCATGTCGACGATGTGCATGGAGCCGCCGCGGCCCTTGCAGTACCCGGTGGTCTTGGCGTACAGCTCCGCGAACATGGGGCGCAGCTCGGCGCCCTTGGCGATGGCGTGCCCGTGGCCGCGGTGGGTCGAGGTGATCTGGTCGTCGTCGGTCAGAACCGCACCGACGCCGGAGGCCACGGCCTCCTGGCCCACGTACAGGTGCAGGAACCCCGGGATCTCCCCGGTCTCCACGAGCTTGCCGGACGACTCCTCGAAACGCCGGATCCGCACCATCCTGCGGTGCAGGTCGAGCACGACGTCGCGGGTGGCGGGCACGACCTCGTCGATCGCCTCCGTGGGTGTGGTCATCGAGGATCTCCGGTTTCGGGGAACGCATCTCCAGTAACGGAACGCAGACTATAGTAACTAGGACGTCCAAGTAAATCGCTTCGGGAGACCGCCATGATCCGTCGCATCCTCGTCATCACCGGCGGCCATCGGGTGGCCCTGGACGACTTCCTCGGCGCCGTCGCCGACATCTGCACCGAACGTGGCTGGGTGTGGGCCCACGCCACCCAGCCCACAGCACAGCGCTGGCTGACCGACGAGCTCGCCGGGCAGTGGGACGCCATCCTCCTGCACGACATCCCGGGGCTGCGGCTGAAGCGCGGCACTGAGCCCATTGCCGAGGGCCCCGACGCGCAGACGGCACAGGACGTGGTCAACCTGCTCGACATCGGGCAGGGACTCGTGGTCCTCCATCACGCCATCTCGGGCTGGCCCGGCTGGGAGGGATGGGCCGAGGTCACCGGGGCACGCTTCCTCTACCGGCCGGGGCGCCTGCGGGGCGAGGACCTGCCCTCGTCCGGCTACCGGCTGGATCACTTCACGGTCTCGCCCATCGCCGAGCACCCGATCACCGCCGGGGTCGAGCCGTTCGAGGTCGATGACGAGCTGTACTTCATCCCGGTGCTCAACGACCGCATCACTCCCCTCCTGGAGCAGGACGCCGACATGGACGGGGCCCTGTTCCAGGACACCTGGGACGAGGTCACGAACGGCACGTCCACCGGCGTCACGTGCGCGGACAGGCCGGCGGACGGGGGCCTGCACGGGGGCAGCCGCCTGCAGGGGTGGGCGTCGACGGCCGGCCGGTCGCCGGTGGCCACCCTGCTGATGGGAGACGGGCCGAGCACCTTCGCGAACCCGATGTTCCGTCAGCTGCTCGCCAATGCGCTGGAGTGGGTCAGCAGCGATGAGGCCCATGCCGAGGCCCAGCAGCACCCCTTCGCGGTGCCCCTCCCCTAGCGCCCTGACGCCGCACCCCGCTCGTCGAGCGGGGGCGGGGCGGGGCTACCCGCGTCGACGGGCCGTGCGGGCCGCCAGCGCCATGGCGATGATCAGCGCCGCGCCGTTGAACAGCTGGGTGACGTACGTCGGTGCGCCCGCGAGCTGAAGGCCGGTCACGCCGGTGGCGAGCAGCAGGATGGCGACGATCGTTCCGAGCACGTTGACGCGACCCGGGCGGATCTGGGTCGCGCCGAGGAAGACCGCCGAGAAGGCCGGCAGCAGGTAGTTCGCACCCGAGTCGGGAGCGCCGTTCGCGTTCTGCGCAAGGTAGACGATGCCGGCGAAGCTGCAGACAACGGCGGACGCGATGAACGACAGCATGATGATCCGGCCGACCTTGACGCCGGCGAGCCGCGCCGCCACGGGGTTGCCACCGACGGCGTACAGATAGCGGCCGCCCGGCGTGTACTCGAGGATCCACCAGATCAGCAGGGCGAGCGCGCCGGCGTAGTACACCGACGCCGAGATACCGAACCACTCCTGCCGGGCGAAGTCCAGGAAGGGGTAGTAGCCCGCCTCGGGAAGGACGAGCTGGCCACCGCCCGAGATCATGTAAGCGACCGCGGCGAGGATCGAACTCATACCCAGGGTGCCGATGAACGAGTCGACCTTGAACTTGACGACCACGAGCGAGTTGGCCAGGCCGATGATCACTCCGACGATGAGCGCACCGCCGCAGGCGAAGACGACGCCGCGGTGGTCGAGCAGCGCCCAGGCGGTGAACACGGCGGACACCGTCAGCGTGCCCGCGATCGTCAGGTCGAAGGCGCCCGCCGCGACCGGCACGATCAGGCCGAGGGCCACGATGGTGCTGATCGCCTGGAAGGTCAGGATCGTCTTGAAGTTGTCCCAGTTGAGGAACAGGTCCGGGATCCACAGCGAGAAGATGATGACCAGCACGGCCCACACGTAGATGCCGCTGAACCGGTCGAAGCCGAGGTTGATGCGCCGCCTCGGCTTGGTCTCTTCGCCCCCAGGAGCGGGGGCGGTCTGCACGTCGGTCATGTCATGGACTCCGGTTCGCTTGTGCTGTTTCGTCAGTGGTGGGTCAGGCCGCGGGTTCGGTCGGCTCGTTGGCGTCGCGGCCGATGGTCGCGGCGGTGATGTTGTCCGCGGTGATCTCATTGCCACGGAGGATCTCGGCGACCCGGCCACGCCGCATGATGACCACGCGATCGCACACGCGCACGAGCTCCTCGTGGTCGGTCGAGCAGACGAGCACCGCCGTGCCCATCGCCGCCGCCTCGTCGACGAGCTTGTGGATGTCGGCCTTGGCACCGACGTCCACGCCCTGGGTGGGCTCATCCATGATCAGCACCTCGGGCTGCTGGCGCAGCCAACGGGCGAGGATCACCTTCTGCTGGTTTCCGCCGGACAGCTGAGCCATCGTGTACTCGGTCTGGCCGGCCGGCTTGACCGTCAGCTTGTCGAGCCAGATTCGGACGTCGGCGCGCTCGGGGCGCCGACGCAGGATGCCCATCGTCATGTGCCGGCCCGGGTCGACCAGCGTGATGTTCTCGCGCAGAGTCTGGTCGATCAGCGAGGCATTGGCGTGCCGCTCGGCCGGCACGAGGGCCACTCCCCGCTCGATGGAGATATCGGGACGGTTCTGCGGCAGTACCTTGCCGTCCACTGTCACCTCGCCTCCGCGCTCCATGCCACCGAACACGAGCCCGGCCACCGCCTCGCGACCGGACCCGGTGATGCCGGCCACGCCGACGACCTCGCCGCGGTGCACCTCGAGATCGAGCTTCGCGACCGATCCGCCGGCGACGTCGGTGATCTTGAGGATCTCCGGCCCGTGCTCGCGGGCATCGGCGGCGTCCTTGTTGTGCTCCTGGAGCTTGCGGCCGACGACCAGCTCGATGAGCTCCTCCTCGGTGAGGCCCTCCACCGGTCGCGTGACGATGTGCTTGCCGTCGCGGAGCACCGTGACGGAGTCCGCCATCTCGAAGACCTCGTCGAAGTGGTGGGAGACGAAGAGGACGGCCACGCCGGAATCGGCCACGCGCCGCACGAGCTTGTACAGGCGCTGCGCCTCGGCGTTGGGCAGGTTGGCAGTCGGCTCGTCGAGGATGAGCATCTTCACCTCGCTGCCCCGGTCGGACATCGCGCGCGCGATCGCGACCGCGGTGCGCTCGGACATCTGCAGGCCCGCGACGGGGATGCGCACGTTGATGTCGTAGCCGAGGTTGGCGAGCGCCTCCCGTGCGTGCTTGCGCTCCTTGCGCCACCGGATGGTCTTGACCCCGTTGGTGATGTAGCCCTGGCCCATCGCCATGTTGTCCACGGCGTCGAGGTTGCCCACGAGGCCGAGGTCCTGGTGGACGAAGCGCAGCCCGATGGCCTCGCTGGAGACCGGATCCTCGAAGGGCAGCGGCTCGCCGCCGACTGTCACCTCGGTCCCGGGCTCGGGTGCGTGGAAGCCGGCGAGGATCTTGATCAGCGTCGACTTTCCGCAGCCGTTCTGCCCGACGAGCGCGCGGACCTCACCCGGCTCGACGTCGATGCTGACGTCATTCAGGGCCACCTGCGCGCCGAAGATCTTCGTCGCGTTGCGAACCGACAGCGCCGTGGTCATCACGCCTCCCTCACGATCGGTGGAACACTACCTGCCAAGCACCGAAATGCAAGGTCTTCCTAATATTTCCCGGTCACGAATCGGTACCGGTTACCGCGTGGGCGGCCGCCAGCCGAGCCACCGGGATGCGCGTCGACGAGGCGGACACATAGTCGAGTCCGAGCCGCTCGCAGATGGCGATGGAAGCGGGGTCGCCGCCGTGCTCGCCGCAGATGCCCAGCTTGATGTCCGGGCGGACCTCCCGGGCTCGCGCCGCGGCGTACTCCATCAGTCCGGCGACGCCGTCCCCATCCAATTCGGCGAACGGGCTCGCGGTCATCAGCCCCTTCTCCAGGTAGGTGCCGAGCATGCGCCGCTCGACGTCGTCCCGGGAGAAGCCGTAGGTCAGCTGCGTGAGGTCGTTCGTGCCGAAGGAGAGGAACTCGGCCCACTGCGCGAGCTTGCCCGCCATCATCGCCGCTCGCGGGGTCTCGACCATCGTGCCGATCTTGAACGGGACGACCATGCCGGTCCGCGACGCCACCTGCTGGTTTACCCGTCGGATGAGCCGGAGGGACATCACCAGCTCCTCCGGGATGGAGACGAGCGGGACCATGACCTCCAGCTGCGGCCGGACATCGTCCTCGTGGACCACGTCGACCCAGGCGTTGAACAGCCCCTCGACCTGGGCCGGGTAGAGCCCCTCGTGCATCAGTGCGAGGCGCACTCCGCGCACCCCGAGCATGGGGTTCTCCTCGTGCAGGTGCTCGAGCATGCGGCCCTGCTTCTCGTCCTCGAGCTCGTCGGCACTCGAGGGCAGGAACTCGTGCATCGGGGCGTCGAGCAGGCGGACCGTGACCGGTCGGTCACCGACCTCGCGCAGGAGCTCACGGAAGTCCTCGCGCTGCGCGACGGCGAGCTCGGCGAGCGCCTTCTCCTCTGTGTCGACGTCGTGGGAGAGGATGACCGCCCGCACGAAGGGCAGCCGGTCGCCCAGGAACATGTGCTCGGTGCGGCACAGTCCGATGCCCTCGGCGCCATTGTCGAATGCGACGGATGCGTCGGCCGCGTTGTCGGCATTGGCACGGACGCCCAGGCGACGGGCGTCGTCGGCCCAGCCCAGCAGCGTCGTGAGGCTGGGCGAGGGCACCGGTCGCTCGATGCGCAGCTCGCCGACATAGGCGACGCCGGAGCTGCCGTCGATGGAGATGAGGTCGCCTTCGGCGAGCACGTGCTCCCCGGCCGAGATCGTCCGCGCGTCGCGGTCGATGCGCAGGTCGCCGGCACCGCAGATCGCCGGGCGCCCCATGCCGCGGGCCACCACGGCGGCATGGGAGGCCGAGCCGCCGTTCACGGTCAGGATCCCGGTCGCCGCCATCATGCCCGGCAGGTCGCCCGGGGTCGTCTCGGACATCACGAGGATGGCCTTGTCGCCCGCCTCGGTCAGCTCGACGGCGGTCTCGCTGTCGAGCGCAATGCGACCCACCGCCGCTCCGGGGGAGGCACCGAGCCCGGTCACGAGCGGGACCTCGTCGCCGGTCAGTTTCGGCTGCGGGTGGAGGAGCTCGACGACGTGCACGGGGTTGGTCGAGCCGACGGCCGCGGACTCGTCGGTGATGCCCCGGATCGCGAGGTCCACCGCGAGGCTGGTGGCCACGCGGGCGTTCGGACGGCGCAGCTGCTCGAGCCCCACGAGGGCCAGCCCCTCGGGGCCGTACTCGAAGTCGACCGTCACGGCGCTTCGCAGTCGTCCCTCCAGCTCGGCCAGCACGCCGGTGAGCATCTCGACGCCGCCGGGCAGCTCGTCGAGGGGATGGCCGTCGACCATGCGCTCGCCCACCATGCGGAAGCCGTGGTGGAACATGCCGTTCGGCGCGAAGGCTCCCGAGTCCATGTCGCGGGACACGGCGAAGCCGTAGCCCTCGTCATCGTGCTCGGTGACGACGATGGTCTCGAGGTGCAGTGCCAGCGGAAGGTCGGCCGGCAGGTTCTGCTTCTTGCGGGCCCGCGCCGCGCGCGGGGAGCTCCACCGGGCGATCATCGCCCGGGCGCCGAGGGCGACCTGCTGGGAGCGCTTCTCCGGGAACGGCGCGATGCCGCGGGCAGCGCACAGCTCCTTGAAGGGCTCCACCCGCGCGACCGGATCGGGGTAGTCGAAGTCCAGCGCACCGAGCTCGTCGCTGGGCACCTCGAGGGCGTACTCGGCGATGAAGGTGGCGGTCTTCCACCAGGACGTGGCCAGCGACGTGAGCGCGCCCTCGCCGAGTCCGTCAGGGATGACGCTGCGCTTCAGCCCGAGGCAGACCAGATCGGGCGGGAGGCCGGCCGCGTCGACGGGCGCGCTGGCGCTCAGCCGGAGCAGGATCAGCCCACCGGTCTCCGTGGTGCTGCTGATCTGCCGCCCGGAGATGCTCTCGAGCAGGTTCATGGCGGCCTTGGCCCGATCGGCCGAGGTGAAGCCGGGCACGTTGGGGACCGGGATGGTCAGGCCGGCGCCGACCGGGAGGCCGAGGCCGGCAAGGGTCTCGAGCTGCACGCCACGCGTGCACAGGGATCGCTGGTCGAGGCCGCGGGCGAAGCCCTTGCCGAACGGGACGAGGCCGACGTCGTCGATGGGCGACGTCCACGACGCAGGTGTCACGCCCCGCCACCCGAGACGAGTTGCTCCTCCAGGGCCTCGTCCTCCTGCCGGGTCATGCCGATGGTCAGCAGCAGTTCCTGGTGCAGGTGCATCCAGACCGTGTGGTACGAGTCGCACAGCGGCGAGGCCAGCCACGCGTCGTCGCCGTCGTCGAGCTTCTCGAGGGCCTCGGTCAGGCGAGGACGGTAGACCGCGATGCCCGGCAGGTCCTCGGCGAAGCGCTTGATGATCGGGCCGACGGCGTCGTCGATGTCATCGAGCCGGTCGCGGATATCCGCGTCGTAGGACTCGTCCGAGTGGTCATTGACGCTGCCATCCGGGCGCAGCTGCCAGGCGGTGCAGAGGTCGCGCAGCTGCCGGTTGATGGGCAGGAAGCGGTGGAAGGTGGCCATGATGCGCTCGCGCTCCGGCGCGTCGTCCGGAAGCCGGAGCAGCTCGGCGACGTAGGCGGTGCCGGCGGGCGTGGGCATCATCATCGGGCCCTTGATGAGGATCAGGCCGGCGTCAGCGAGTGCCTGCTGCTCGGCGTTCGCCTCGCCACGGGCCATCCCTCGGACGGCCATGCTCACCATGGCGTCCCGCTGCTCGTCCGTCAGGGCCACGTCAGCCATCGGCTTCCTCCGCGTCTCTCGGTCGCTCCCGTACCCCGGGGTGTCCCGGGCCGAGTAATCATATGGACGTCCAACTATCTCAGATGTGGGGATCCTATTTCTAGAGATTGCCTCAAGAAACCCCTCCCAATTGGACCCGCCCACGGCTAGCATCCCGGGGCAGCGCCGCACATCCCCGCGCTGCCCGAACCGACACGCCCCGGCTACGAGGAGAGATGCATGAAGGCGGTACTGCTGCCCAACTGGAAGTCCGATCCGCAGATCGTCGAGGTGGAGGAGCCCACCCCGGGGCCGGGGCAGGTCGTCCTCAAGATCGCCGGCGCAGGCCTGTGCCACAGCGACCTGCACCTGCTGCACGACTTCGAGGAGGGCATGCTGCCGTGGCACGTGCCGTTCATCCTCGGTCATGAGAACTCGGGCTACGTGCACGCTGTGGGCGAGGGCGTCGACACGGTCCAGGTCGGCCAGGCCATGGCGGTCTTCGGACCGTGGGGCTGCGGCAAGTGCGACGCCTGCGGACGCGGTCAGGACACCTACTGCATCGCCCCGCTCGACGGCTACGACAGTGCCTTCGGCGGCGGCCTCGGCACCAACGGCGGGCAGGCCGAGTACATGCTCGTACCGGACGCCCGCTTCCTCGTGCCGATCCCGGAGGGCATGGACCCGGTGGCGGCGGCCCCGCTGACCGATGCCGGCCTGACGCCGTACCACGCCGTCAACCTGTCCGTGCACAAGATGGTGCCGGGCTCGAACGTCGTCGTCATCGGTGCGGGCGGCCTCGGCCACATGGGCATCCAGATCATCAAGGCGATGACCGCCGCCAACGTCGTGGCCGTCGACGTCAAAGCTGCGGCCCGGGACCTGGCACTCAAGTCCGGTGCCGACGTCGTGCTCGACGGCGGCGCCGACGACGTCGTCGACCAGATCAAGGAGGCCACCAAGGGCGGCGCCGAGGTCGTCATCGACTTCGTCGGCACGGATGGGACCCTCGCCACGGCCGCGGCCTCGTGCAAGTACCAGAGCGACCTCACCCTGGTCGGCGTGGCGGGCGGCAGCTTCGGCTTCAACCTGTACGCCCCGCCCTACGAGACGGCGATGCGCTCGATCTACTGGGGCACCCGCGCCGAGCTGCGCCAGGTGCTCGCCCTGGCCGGCAAGGGCCTGATCACCCCGGAGTACTCGACGTACTCCCTGGATGACGCCCTGACCGCCTACGGCGACATGGAGGCCGGGCGGCTCACCGGCCGCGCCGTCATAACCCCGTAAGGCCCGTCCCACCGAAATCCCACGCCAGGCGTCGCAAGGCACCCCGTCTTGTGACGCCTGGCGTGGGATTCCGCGTTCAGGCGGGGGTGACCTCGACGAGGGTGTCGTGGAACCAGGGCGAGCCGCGGTCGTCGTCGCCCACGGTCGCGTTGGTCAGGGCGTTGACGGCCCGCCCCTCGGGCGAGCTGCGATGCCACCAGCCGAACGGGATGGCCACCAGCCCGGGCTGCACGTCGTCGGAGACCTCCGCGGTCAGCGTGAGCGACCCGCGGTCGTTGCGGACCACGACCGGTGACCCGTCGACGATCCCGCGACGGCTCGCGTCGCGCTCGTGGATCTGCAGCGTCGGCTCGCCCGCGTTGGGCTGATGGGCCGGCAGCCCTCCGTAGCTGGAGTTGAGGAACTTGTTGTGCTGCTTGCGGGACATGAGCGCGAGCGGGTAGCGATCCTCCTCGACGGAGCCGCCGCCCACGGTCTCGCGACCCGGGCGATGCTCGAGGGCCCCCAACCGCATGGCGGCGACCGGGGCCCCGGGCAGCGGATCCACGTGCGGACGCACCTCCTCGGGCACCGCCAGCCGTGCCCAGCCCTCCTCGGCCAGACGCTCGTAGGTGATGCCGTCCAGGAACGGATGGCCGCTGGCGAGCATGTCGCGGATGAGGTCCTCGTCGCCGCGCTCGAGGACCGGATCCGAGATCCCCAGCTCGCGCGCCAGCCGCCGGGCGAGCTCGCTGTTGGGCAGCGCCTCCCCCAGCGGTGCGATCGCCGGCCGGTTCAAGGCGAGGTAGAGGTGCCCCCACGGGTCCATCAGGTCCCAGTGCTCGACCTGCGTGGTCGCGGGCAGCACGAGGTCGGCATACGCGGCCGTATCCGTGACGAACTGGTCGACGACGACCGTGAAGAGGTCCTCGCGCTCCAGCCCCGCCACCACGCGATTCTGGTCGGGGAGGATGGCCGCCGGATTCGCGTTGTGGACGAACAGCAGCTCGATCGACGGATCCCCCAGCCGAGGCTCGGTCAGCACCTGGCCGAGCCGGGCCATGTTGACCAGGCGCCGGGGCAGCCGCTCCGGGGTGGCGAGCGCGAGCCCGGGCCATGAGCTCGTCGACCGCGCGAGACCGCCCCCGACTTCGCGCCAGGAGCCCAGGGCCGCGGGCAGCATCGCGATGGCGCGGGCGATCTCCAGGCCGTTCTCGCGGTGCTCGGAGCCGATGAGGGTGCGCAGGAAGGTCGGCCCCCGAGTCGCCATGCGCTGTGCCAGTGCCTCGATGACCTCCGGGGCGAGACCGGTCGCCGCACCGGCGCGCTCCGGTGCCCACGCGGCGGCGCTCGACTGCAACTCGTCCCAGCCCGTCGTGCGATCGGCGAGCCAGCCGGGATCCAGCAGGCCGTCCCGATCAAGGACGTGGACGAGGCCGAGCACGAGGGCGACATCGGAGCCGGGCAGCAGCTGCAGGTGCTCGTCGGCGGCCTTGGCCGTGTCGGTGCGGATCGGATCGATCACGGTGACGTGGGCGCCGGCCGCTCGCGCCTCCTCGATGAACGGCCACAGGTGGCGGTTCGTGATCCGGGTGTTCGTCCCCCACAGGACGATGGTCCGGGCGTGCCGGATGGCCTCGGGATCCGCGCTCAGCGGCACGCCGAGCACATCGGCCGCACCCATGCGGGAGGTGGTCCCGCAGATCTCGCCTCGGATGTCGCTCGCCCCGACGAGGTCGAAGAGCCGGTTGAGCGCCACGCCCATCTGCAGGGCGCCCTGGGTGCCGGCCGACGCGAACTGCAGGATCGCCTCCGCCCGGCCATCGTCGATGAGGCCGCGCATCCGCCCGGCGATGTCGGCCAGGGCCTCATCCCAGCCGATCGGCTCGAAGGCGCCGCTGCCCTTGGGGCCGGACCGCCGCAACGGCGTCAGCACCCGGTCCGGGTGGTAGACGCGGTCCAGGAACCGGTTGACCTTCGGGCACAGGGTGCCCCGGGTGAAGGGGTGATCCGCGTTGCCGCGCAGCCGCGTGGCGACGCCGTCCTCGACAGTGACCACCCAGGCACAGGTGTCCGGGCAGTCGTGGTGGCAGGCCCCCAGAACCGTGAGCTGCTCGCCGACCCGCGTCATGGATGCAGCCTAGGCGGCTACACCGTCTCGAGAACCTCAACCGTGCCCTTGGCTCCGTCGACCCGGACGCGGTCGCCCGTCTTGAGCGCCTGGGTGGCACCGACGAGGCCGCCCACGCAGGGGATGCCGAGCTCGCGGGCCACGATCATGGCGTGCGAGCCCATCGAGCCCGTGTTCACGATCACGCCCGATGCCACGAGGAACAGCGGCGTCCACGACGGATCCGTCTGCGGGGCGACGAGGATCTCGCCCGGCTGGAACTCGTCGATCGCATCCGTGCTCAGGACGACCCGGACCGAGCCCTCGACGACGCCCTGTGAGGACGCCGCCCCGTTGAGCACGTCTCCGGCGTTGGCGCGAGCCGTGCTGCTCGCCCCCTTCCGAGGCAGGTCGGAGATGGAGGGGATCGGCTGGGAGGCATCGACGAAGGTCGGGATGTCAAGCTCCTGCAGGGCCTTCCAGGCCTGCTCCCGCTCCTTCAGCGCCTCGAGGTAGGACGTGTCCTTGAGCGCCAGGGCATCGAGCTCGCTGTCGAGCGCGATGAAGATCTGGCGGGAGTGCTCCAGGATCCCGTCCGCGGCGAGCCGCTCACCGAGCTCGATGAGCGCCATGCGGGCCTCGTTCATGATCTTGATGCAGGACGACTTGCCACTCTCGCGCCAGCCGGCGAAGCGGCGGGCCGAGCCGATGGCACCGCGGAAGGCCGCCTCCGTGGCGGCGTCCATGCCCGCCGTCGCCTCGGCCATGGCCCGGTCCGTCTCGGCGGCGTGGGCGGCCTGCTTGGCCGACGGCGACTGGGTGTCGTCGAGCAGTCGCATCTTGTCGACGAGGGCGAGGGCCAAGGTCGGCTTGGACTCCCATGACTCCGTGCCGAGGTCCCACTCGGACGGGCCGCGGTAGCCGAACTCGCCGATGAAGGCGGCGAACTCGCTCCAGAATCCGCCCGCGGCGATCGGGAGCTTCTCGGCGACCTTGTCGACCCCGCTGTCGAAGAGCGCCGTGAGCTCGGGGCTGTTGCGCACCGTGCGGGACAGGTTCCACAGGGCGTACGTCGGGGCCGCGGACTCCACGTCGCCGGCGTAGCCGAGGATCGTGACCAGCAGGTGGGCCTTCTCGGGGGGCAGCATCTGGCCCGCGACCGCCGGCCCGAGGGCGGCGTTGGACGAGCCGATCTGCTCCGACCGCCAGGCGAGCCGCTGGTAGGGCATCATCGCCCGCGCCCGCGCCACGAGCGCGCGGTTGCTCAGCGCCTTGAGGTTGGGTCGGTTCCAGCGGAGGTCGTCGGCGATCGCCTCGTCCTCATCGGCGCCCTCGAACTTGGTGGTGGACAGCACCCAGGCGGCGCGAGCCGCGCCGCGCTCGGACAGCTCGGGGTTCTGGTCCTCGGGCGAGGACACGTGCGCCGGGGCCCCCGGTGAGTTGAAGAAGATCGAGTCGATGATCTCGGCGGTCATGCCCTTGCGGATGCCCAGCACACGGACCGAGCTCTGGTTGACGTACAGGTATCCGTAGATGAAGCCGGCGACGGACGCCTCCTCGGCGAGCTCCTCCGCCGTGAAGCAGACGTCCTCGACGTATCCGGAGGCCCAGCCGGGCAGCACATTCGGGATCCAGCACATCGTCGCGCCGAGCGGCGTGATCGGATCGGCCATCACGTCCGCGGCGTTGAGACGGGTGTAGACGGGGAAGCGGGTGCTGGGCTCGGTGTCGGTGAGCCAGGCCTTCTCGGACATGCGCCATCCATTCGACTCGGGGAGTAACTCGAGGCGGAGTCTGCCACCACCGCGGGACGATGGCACGTTTTATGTGGAAATCCACGGATCTAGGAGGTCAGCGGCGTGCCCGTGACGAAGGAGATGCCGGCCTCGACGTCCCCGGGGGTCCAGGCCGGCCCCACCGGGGAGGCGACGTTCTGCCGACCCTCGTCGCTCAGATAGCTCTCCAGAGGGGCGGGGATCGAGGTGCCCCGCACGTCCGGGGCAGCATCCATCAGCCACCGCAGGTGACCGTCCGGACCCACGATGTAGACGACGTTCTGATGCTGGACGTCGTACGTGAGCGGCGCTCCCGTGAGCCAGTCGGTGGCCGAGGCGCCGGAAGCCTCATCCGAACGGCCGTACGACAGGTGGAAGGCGTTCCAGAACTGGGCGATCTCGTCTGGTGTGCCGCGCAGGAACTCCCAGTTCGGCTGCGCTCCATACATCCCTTGGTAGGCCTTCAGGTGCGCCCGGTCATCGCGTTCCGGATCGACGGTGACCTCCACGACCTCGACCGAGTCCTGCAGACCCGCCGTATTGACCGCGCGGGTCACGGCGCCGAGATTCGCCGAGATCAGCGGGCAGACCTCCTGACACAGCGTGAGGTTGGGGCTGACCACCACGGTCTTGCCGGCGAGGGACGCGAGGGTCACCACGTTCCCGTCCTGGTCGGTCAGCGGCAGGTCCATCGCCGCCGGCGGCAGCACCTGGTCCAACGCGGTGCCGGCGGCAGGGGTGGCTGCCGACGCAGCAGCTCCGTCGGGCACCTCGACCACAGCTGGCGCGCCCGCGCCAGGTTCGGCATCGCGGCCACAGGCCGCGATGAGGGCACCGGCGAGGACGACGACGAGGACGAGCCCTGCGGGCCTGCGGATACGGGAACTAACGGAGGGGAAGGGGATCACCCTTGCAGGGTAAGCCTCCCGGCTGGGGCCGCGGTCAGATGGTGCGCTCGCCGTGCACCGGCCGACCGTCGAGAAGCCGTGCCAGGGTGTCGTGCGCGTACTGGACCGCTATCTCGTTCCGCCCGATGATCATGTGCTTGTCCGGGATGGACTGCAGGCCGTTCTGCACGTCGGTCTGGGCGGTGTAGTCCTCGTCGCGGAAGGCCGCGAAGAACCACTCGGCGGTCTTCTCGGCCTCCGTCATCTGCTCCTCGGTCTGCGGCGGCGTGCGGAGCAGGGTGGTCTGCCAGGTCATCGACTCCCCCCACGAGTCACCCGGAAGCATGATCGAGATGACGGTGCGCTCGCGCATGCCCCCGGCGATCGACATGCCCGGGAAGATCCAGTACACGAGGCCCATCGCGACCGCCGGGTCCCATTCCTCGCGCGGCTTGTCCATCATCGCGTCGAGGGTCCGCAGGGCGAACACGTTGCGCACGTGCGGGCCGAACCGGTCATTGGTGGCCCGGTTGGCGTGGTTGGTCAGCGCCACCGTGTTCGGGTGCAGGGCGCCGAAGTGGTAGCTCTCCAGGTAGCCGTCGAGGGTCACCTTCCAGTTCGGGCCGGGGAGCTCCTTGGTGACGAAGTGCGTGCACTTGTCGAGCTCGAGAGCCTCGAGGTAGGGCAGCACCGGGCCGAGCCAGGCATCGATGTCCATCTCCCGGCCGGGCGTCAGGCACACGTACACGATCCCCGCCCGTTCCTCGCACGCGAGGCGCACCAGGCCGTAGTCGTCCTTCTCGAACTCCCCGAAGGTGTCCTCGCCGGGGACGCCGGTCAGCCTTCCCTCGTGGTCGTACGACCACGCGTGGTACTGGCACACGAAACCACGGCGGGAGTTGCCGCAGCCCTCGGGGACGAGCTTCATCGCGCGGTGCCGGCAGACGTTGAGCATGGCGCGCAAGTGCCCGTCCCGGCCGCGAACGAGGATGATCTCCTTGCCGACCACGCGCAGCGCCTTGTAGTCGCCGACTTGAGCCACCTCAGCCGAGGTGCACACAGGCAGCGGGATCTTGTAGAAGACCTCGGTGACCTCGCGCTGCCACTGCTCGGGATCGAGGTAGTACGAGATCGGGATCTCCAGGGGGGCGGCCGCCTGGTCGGTGGTGCCGTTGCGCAGGTGCTCGACGAGGCGGTCCATGATGGCCATGGCCTCGTCGCGCGTCAGCGCGGCATGGCCGCCGGCCAGGTACTGGGGAACATGGTCGATCGCGGTCATCGGCACCTCGGGGCTCGTGCGGGTGGTCCCGCAAGTCGTCTAGATGACTTTAGCCGCCGTCGCCCCCGCGTCAACCCCCGACTCGTGTCTCCCACGAGGTGGGACAAACGACGCAAACATCGGGTGAAGGGGCCGTTTTGACTCGTTTCTCCCACTAGGTGGGAGAAACGAGTCAGTTGGTGTGGATGCCGACGTGCAGGTGCTGGCGCTCGTTGACCGAATGCACCCGGCGGACCTCGCCCTTGGCCCAGACGGTCGTGATCGAGCAGTGGCTCGGCAGGAAGAACATGTCCTCCTCGATGCCCAGGATCCAGCCGAGATAGGCGTTGATGACCCCGCCATGGCTGACCAGGACGATGGACTGCCCCTCGAAGTCCGCCACCAGCTGCTCGATGGCACCGACGGCGCGCTGGCGGAACTCCGCCGACCCCTCGCCGAACGGCATCTCATCCCACTTCACGAACCGCTCGAAGCGGGCCTCCCGAGCGGCCCAGTCCTCCGGGTCGATGAGCGTCCGCGGATCGACTCCGTGCTCGAGCTGGTTGAAGGTCTGCACCTCGACCAGCTCCGGCCGGACGATCGGCTCAAGCCCATGCGGCGCCGCGATGATCCTCGCCGTCTCGATGGCTCGGTTCATCGTGCTGCACGCGACCACATCGACCTCGAAGTCCTCGGCCAGCGTGGCCGAGACCGCCATCGCCTGGGTCGTGCCGAGGCCGCTCAGCGGCGGGTCGTCCCACTGCTTGGGGTCGTAGTCCGTACCGGACGGGTAGTCCTGCTGGGCATGGCGCACGAGCGTCAGCCGGGTGACCCCCTCCTCCTCGAGGAAGAGGAACGGGCGGCGGACGGAGAACGGCGGCTCGGGCGACTTCGGCGGGGGCTTGAGCGTCACGCCGACTCGACGACCCGGACCGCGCCGGTCGATCCGTCGAGCTCGACGGTCGTGCCCGTGGGGAGGACCTGGCTGGCGTTGCGCAGGGAGACCACGCAGGGCACGCCCAGCTCACGGCTGACGATCACCGCGTGGCTGGCCTGGGCCCCGATCTCGCAGATGACCGCGCTGGCGATCATGAACAGCGGCACCCAGGACGGGTCGGTCGTCGTGCAGACGAGGATCTCCCCCGGCTCGAGGGAGTCCGCGTCGGCCAGGTCGAGGATCACCCTCGTCTTGGCCGTGACCGTGCCCGGTGAGCCGGGAATCCCCGTGAGCTCGGTTCCGACGGCAGCGCCGGCACCGGTGTTCTCGGCGATCCGCTTGCGCGTGGGCCACTCGCTGATCGGCGGGATCGGCACCCCTCGCTGCACGAGGTACGGCGGCTCCTTGTCGGCCAGGGTCAGCCACTGCCCATGCCGGTCGGCGAGCGTCTCGGTGAACGACGCCGGGTCGGCGAGGAAGGCGGCGAGCTCCGACTCGAGCAGCTGGAACACGTGCAAGGGATCCTTCAGGTGCCCCCGCTCGTGCATCCTCCGGCCGAGCTCGCGGAACGCGAGCTTGGGCTCCTGCATGAGCATGACGGTCGCGTTCTTGCCGGCCTCCCGGAAGCGGTAGGACGACTGGCCCGACGCGATCCCGGCGGCCAGCATGCCCGCGCTCGCCTCATCGCCTGCCACCGCCGCGGTCAGCTCGGCAACGGCCGCCTCACGCTGCTCCGCGCCCTTCGCCGCGCGCGCCGCGGGGGACATCGGATCGTCCTGCCGGCGCACCCGATCGATCATCTGGTACGCGAGCGTGGGGTTGATCGTCCAGGTCTCAGCACTGATCTCCCACTCGTTGACCCCGCGATGGCCGAACTCCGCGAGCAGCGAGTCGAAGGCGGCTTTGAACGCCTCGGCGGACGGGTTGGCCGCCAGCCGCTCGGCGATCCCGTCCATGCCCGCGTCGAACTCCGCGGTGAGGGCCGGGGTGTAGCGGACCATGCGGGACAGCTCCCACACCTTCTCGGGGAGCCCCGCGGAGGCGACGTCACCGAGTGCGGCGAAGATCCTGATGCCCAGCTCGGGCTTGCCCACTGCGTCCGCGATGCCCTGGACGATCTGGGGGCCGACGGTCGCGCCGATCACGATCTGGGCGTAGATGTCCCAGCCGTACCGCTGCCAGCGGGCGGAGGTACGGCCGTACTCGACGAGCTCCTCGTCGGAGATGGCGGCCAGGTCAGGGCGGGTGTTGCGCAGGCGACGGCACTCGGCGAGGAAGGACTCCGTCAGTGCCGCGTGCGCACCGCCGAGGATGGCGCCCATGGACTCGGCGAGCTTGGCCGAGCACTCCTCGTTGTCGTCACGGGGGTCGTGCTGGTACGGCGGCACGGAGGGGTTCTGGCCGAAGAAGGAGATGTCGATCGCATCAGGTGTGGCCCCCGGCATCCGGTAGCCGAACACCCGGCCCAGCGAGACCTGGTTGAAGAAGTACCCGCCCCAGTTGCCGTAGGTCTCGGGGATGCTCCAGTCGAACTCGTCCGGGGTGAAGGTTCCCAGCGCGATCCACGCATCCGCCGTGCCCGGTACGACGCCCTGCTCCCAGGCGAGGGTCCAGTTCAGCGGGGTGAACGGCTCCGGCCCGACCTCGTCCGCGTTGGCCCGGGTGTACAGGGGGAACCGCTCGCACGGCTCGGTATCGGAGATCCAGGTGTCCATGGTGTTCCTTCGTTCGTGGTGACGAGTGTCGGTTCGTGGCGACGCGTGATCGGGCTAGTGGCCGATGACGGCGCGATCGCCCTGCTTCCACATCCGGTCGAGGCGACGGTAGCGAATGCGCCAGCCGTCAGGGGTACGGACCACCCGGTCGGCGTACTCGCCCCCGAGGAAATAGTGCTTGACGTCCGAGGGCGCGGACTCGCGGATGTGCTGCGAGATCAGGTACGTGCGCACCTCCGCGGTGTCGCCGTCCTCGCTGAACTCGATGAGGCTCTTGCCGATGAGGTGCTGGGTGGCGTCGAGGTGCCCGATCGTCCCCTCGATCATGGCCCGGATGTCGGCCGGCCCGACCGGGTGGCCGAGGCCGCCGGCATCGAACTCCGCATCAGGGGTGAAGATCGAGTCGAGCTCGTCGAAGTTCCGGTAGTCGAGGGCACGCGAGTACCGCGCGAGCAGCTCCTCGATCTCGATGCGGTCATTGATCTGCTGAAGGTCCAAAGCCATGGCGGAGAAACTAGACAGGCACTACGGTTATTGCAAGGGTTTCCAACAATCCGACGACCGACTACCTCGTGGAGGACGGCATGGCCGAGCAGGTGAAGAACTGGGAGGACGTGCGGTCCTACTCCCTCGACGACGACGCCGAGCAGCGGCTGTACGACGCCCAGATCGAGTGCACCCTCATCTGGTCCAGCAAGGACGGCTGGCCGATGGGCGTCATCGTCAACTACATCTTCCGGGAGGGCCGGTTCTGGCTGACCGCGAGCGAGGAGCGCCCGCGCGTCAACCAGATCCGCAAGGACCCCCGCGTGTGCATCGCCATCTCGTCGAAGGGCTCGGCCATCAAGGAGCGGCAGAGCCTGACGTACAAGTGCGAGGCGATCGTCCACAAGGACCGCGAGACCCTCGACCGCATCCTTCCCGAGTTCGCCAGCGCCATGCGGCCGGGTGAGCCGGAGAAGGCGGCAGCCTTCCTCAAGATGCTCGACTCCCCCGAACGGGTCGTCTTCGAGCTCATCCCCGTCAAGCGGGTCGGCTTCGACAGCGCCAAGATGTGGGCCGCGTCCGAGGCGGCCCGTCCCAGCGACTCCCCCTCGGCTCCCAGCGGCCACTGAGCCCCTTCCAGGCCCCACGACACCCCCCCCAGATCGGATTCCCATGCGCTTCGAGAAAAAGGTCCTCTTCGTCACCGGTGGCGCCAGCGGTATCGGCCGTGCCACCGCCGAGCGCGTGGTCGCCGAAGGGGGACGCGCCGCGCTCGTGGACCTCGACGGTGCGAAGGCCGTAGCCGTCGCCGAGGAGATCGGCGGCGGCTGCATCGGGCTGGCGGCGAACGTCGCCGACGAGCAGCAGGTCAAGGCCGCCGTCGACGCCACCGTCGAGCAGCTCGGTGGGATCGACCTGGCCCTGGCAGCCGGCGGCCACGCCGAGTTCGGCCCCACTGCGGACTGGGACTCCGAGCGGTTCATGAAGATGCTGAGCGTCCACCTCGGTGGCACCTTCTACGTCTGCAAGCACGTGCTGCCGGCCATGAAGGCGCGAGGCTCTGGCTCGATCGTGACCATCGCCTCGACGGCGGCGTTCATGGCGAACAACAACAACGTGCCCTACGGCGCGGCCAAGGCCGGGATCACGGGGATCACGCGGCAGCTGATCTTCGAGGCGCTGCCGGAGGTGCGCATCAACTGCATCGCGCCGGGCAGGACGATCACCGGGATGACGACTCCGCTCATGCTCGCCCGTGGCGGCGACATGGAGAAGGGCGAGGAGATCTTCGGCGCCGCGATCCCGATGAAGCGCATGGGCACTCCCGACGAGCTCGCCGCCGCGATCTGCTTCTTCCTCAGCGACGATGCCTCGTTCGTGACCGGACAGACCCTCGTCGTCGACGGCGGGGAGACCATCTCCTAGGGGTCGCACCATTCCGGTCGCGGCACCGGCGACCCGGTGGCAGCATGGCGGGACCGACTCCAGAGAGGTGACCATGCCGCAGCATGAGCAGATCGATCCCGAGTCCCTTGTCCCCTTGGCGGCGCTGTATGAGGTGCTGCCCGGGGGCTTCAACGCCATCCCGGACATCGTCGCCAGACGCGAAACGCTCTACGGGATGCTTGCCCAGATGACGGCGGATGCGCCGCCGAACCCGAACGTGAACGTCGAGGACATCACCATCGCGGGTCCCGCCGGCGATCTGGCCCTTCGCATCTACCGCCCGGTCAGCCCCGCGGCCACCCGCCCAGCCCTGTACTTCATGCACGGCGGGGGCATGGTGCTGGGCAACCTGGACACCGACCACGCGGCCGCCATGATCCTCTGCGAGGCGATCGGAGCCGTGATCGTCTCCGTCGACTACCGGCTGGCGCCAGAGCATCCCTACCCCGCCGGACCGGACGACTGCTTCGCGGGCCTGGTGTGGATGGCCGCCCACGCCGACGAACTGGGCTTCGATCCGACCCGGCTCGCCCTCTACGGAGGAAGTGCCGGAGGTGGCCTCGCCATCGCAACCGCCATGCGCGCCCGCGATGAGGGCGGCCCGGCCATCCGCTTCGTCATGACGCCTTACCCGATGATCGACGACCGCAACGAGACCTCGTCCAGCCAGGCGATCGTCGACGTCGGCATCTGGGACCGCGCCGGCAACGTCGAGGCGTGGGAGTGGTACCTGGGCGGGCAGGCCGCCGACGGCTATGCCGCCCCGGCCCGCGCCGAGGATCTCTCCGGCCTGCCCCCGACGTTCATCGATGTCGGCGACCAGGACATGTTCTTGGACGAGGACGTCGCCTTCGCAGAGCGGCTCGACGCCGCAGGCGTGCCGGTGGAGCTGCACGTGTACCCGGGCGCGTACCACGGGTCCGAGGTGTTCGCGCCGACGGCGCAGCTCAGCGAGCGGATCTGGGCCGCCCGCATCGCCGCGCTCACGGGCGCCCTGCACTGACGACTCTCAGGTGAGGAGGTTGGCCCGCAGCCGGTCGATCTCCTCACCCGTCAGGCCGTGCCCGATGGCCCAGCGCTCCGCCGTGCCGTAGGTCGCGCGGAACCGCGCGAGGAAGTCCCGCATCGTCTCCGGATCGCTCGCGAAGATCCAGTCCGGAGCGAAGGCCAGGCCGTTCTCCTTGAACACGGGAGCGCTGCGAATCCGCTCCACGACGGGGGCCATGTTCTTCGTCGTGACGTGGTAGTCGGCCACGATGACCTCGTCCTCGACGCCGAGCAGCGACAGCAGCATCGCGATGACGATCCCCGTGCGGTCCTTGCCCGCGGTGCAGTGGACGAAGACCGGGCGGTTGCCGGGATCCGCGATGAGCCGGAGAGCCTCGATGATGGACCCGGCGTTGACATCGACCTGCCTGAGGTAGTCGTCGACGAGGTTGTCGGCCGCCCCGGCCTCGATCTGCTCCTGGTTCACGCCCGACTGCGGGCGCATCGGCAGGTTCACGATGCGCACGGGGTCGTGCAGGACGGTGTAGCCCTCACGTCCGACCTCGAGCTGGATCCGCAGGTCCACGATCACGGCGGGCGCGATCACCTCCGCGAAGTCGCCCTGGCCCGCGTCGGTCAGCCCCTTCGGGTTGTCGCCGCGGATGACCTGGCGGGACCGGAGCGTCCGTCCGTCGGCCGTGGGGATGCCGCCGAGATCACGGACGTTGACGAGACCGTCGATCCGCAGCTCCTCCGCGTGCGTCACTCGCCCTCCCCCGCGACCCGCCTCGCTGCCAGCATCATGCGGGCCGCGAGGGCATCCGGATCGGCCGGGTCCGCCTGCCCCGCAAGCGGGGCTTCGACGGCGAGGATCGTCGACGCGGGCAGCGCGGCAACGAACTCGCGAACGGGGAGGTCGCCCTCGTCCGGGAGCAGTCGTGCCCGCACGCCCTCGGACCGCGCGGCGTCCGGATCGGGGGCCGGGCCGGCCCCCGTGGCGCCGCAGATCTGCGCGTACGGGAGAAGCGCCGGGTCGGTGTCCGCCAGCTGCGCGAGGGTGCCGCCCGAGCGGACCACGTGCAGCACGTCCGGCAGGACGACGACGTTGGACGCCCCGGCGCTCCGGACGATGTCGATCGCATCGAGGAGGGTGCGTGACGCGGTGAACATCATGAACTCGAGTGCGATGGCCGTGTCGTGCCGAGCCGCCGCATCGGCCACGGTCGCCAGGGTCTCGACGCGACGCACCGGGTCGGCGTCCTCGACGGTGGCGATGACGTACCGGGCCCCGAGGGCCTGGGCCGCCTCGAGCAGGGGAGCCGCCTCGGCCACCGACTCGGAGCTCTTCATCCGGACGACCTCGAGATCCAGCAGCCGCGCCCCGCTGTCGTCGATGCGGCGGCGCAGTGCGTCGAGCGCCCGTTCGTCGCCGAGGTGTCCATGGTCGACGCCCGTCGAGGGGCTCGGCGTCAGGCGCAGGCTGAACCAGTCGAAGCCGGCGCCCGCGGCCACGTCCGCGAGCCGTGCCGGCGGCACGGCGATCATCGACAGGTGGGCGAGCGAGTACTCCCGGCTCATGTGCCCGCCAGCCTCTCCACGATCGGCAGGTAGGCGTCGAGGTGGGCGTCGCCGACGGTGATGTACGAGAAGCCGTACTCCTCGCGCCGACGCTGGAGCTCCTCGACGATCTCGTCGACGCTGCCCACCGCGGCGTGCGGGAACCTCTTGAGCGTCTCGAGATCCATGCCGGTGCGCTGCATGACCGCGTCGGGAGTGATCTGCGAGTGCCCCTCCACCGAGATGAAGTAGGTGGCGGTCTCGAGCTCGATGTCGTCGAAGCGGGCTCCCGCGCCGTCCTTGATCCACTCGATCTTCTTGCGGGTCTCATCCTCCGTCGACGAGGTGATGCTGCCCGCGCCGACGACCCCACTGCTGTTGTTGAAGTTGACGCTGACGATGTCGGCGAGCTCTCCGGCCAGGCCGAGCACCTTGGGCGCTCCCCCGCCGATCATCAGCGGCGGCCTCGGGCGCTGCACCGTGGGCGGCACGGCGTGGTAGCCGAAGGACTGGATGAACTCCCCGCGGTAGTCGACCTCGGCGTCGTCCGCATAGGCCATGCGCATGAACTCCGCGGTCTCGCGGAGCAGCTGGATGCGGCGGCCCGCCGACTCGAAGGGGATGCCCAGGGCCTCGTACTCGTTGACCAGCCAGCCGGCTCCGAGGCCGATCTCGAGACGGCCCTCGGAGATCACGTCGATGGATGCCATCTCCTTCGTCAGCACCGTAGGGACGTGGTAGCTGACGCAGGCCATGCGCGATCCGATGCGCAGCGTCGTCGTGGCCATGGCGGCCGCCGTCAGCGCGGGGATGAGTGCGAGGGTCTGCACCCGGTGGCCCGTGCCCTCGATCTTGCTGCCAGGACCGAGCAGGTGATCGGCGACGTGCAGGGTGGAGAAACCGGAGTCCTCGACCTTCCTGGCGAGGTCGACCCATTCGGTGCGCGAGGTCGCGCTGAAGGCCTGGATGGCGAATCGGAACGGCCGGGTCACTGCGGTGCCTTCCTCGCGAGACGGAAGAACTGGCCCTGGGAGGCGCTGAAGCCACCGTCGACGAACAGCACCTGACCGGTGACCCAGGAGGCGTCGGAGGAGCACAGGAAGGACACCGCGTTCGCGATGTCGTCGGGTTCGCCCATCCGGCCGATCGGCAGGACGCGGGCGATCGCGGCCCGTGCCTCCTCGTTGCCGTAGTGGCCCGATGTCCCCTCCGTGAGCACGGTTCCGGGGCCGACCGCGTTCACCCGGATGCCCCGGGCGCCGAACTCCACCGCCATGGCCTCGGTGAGCAGGTTGATGGCCGCCTTCGACGTCGGGTAGAGGGACGTGGACGCGGCATGTGACTGCGAAGTGATCGACGAGAGGTTGACGATGCTGCCTCCGCCGTTCGCCTCGATGACGGGGACAAGGGCCTGCGCCATCAGCACCGGTCCCATCACGTTGATCTCGAGGATCTCCCGCATGTCCTGAGGCGTCGTGGTCATCAGGTCCCGGTAGCGCTGGATCGCCGCGTTGTTGACCAGCACGGTGCAGTCCGGCGCGAGGTCGGCCACGGCGGCGGTCTGCGCAGGATCGGACACGTCGACGACCGCGGAGCGCCATCCGTGCTCGGCCGCCACCGAGGCGAGCGGCTCCGCATTGACGTCGAGCGCCACGATGTCGAAGCCGTCTGCCGCCAGCCGGGTGGCGATCGCGCGCCCGAGTCCCTGGCCAGCCCCGGTCACGACGGCACTGCCGCGTTCGCCCATCAGTCCTCCCTCATGCTCGCCGGGCACCTTGCCCAGTCGTCCCCGTGAACGGCCCAGCTGACACAGCGCCGGAGCACCTCGCGGTATTCGGCGGACTCCCAGGCCACCCGGTCGACCACCCCGAGATCGTCGATCCCGAGGTCCGCCACGTCGAACCGGCCCCGGCAGTGCCCCAGCGTGAAGTAGGTGACCGTGCCCTCGCCCTGCCGGCGGGTGTAGAGGACCGGATGATGCGTGCGGGATCCGGTGTGCGACACCTCGAAGCCCGGGCACTCGCCCTCGTACTCCGCCTCCAGGACGACGTCGAGGTCGTCCCGAAGCGCCATCACGTAGATCTCGTCGGTGGTCGTGAACGATGGCACTCCCTGCACGAGCGGGTGCTCGGGCTGCACGACGTCGATGCGGGTCGATGCGATCTTCGGGTGGGCGAGGAAACGGTTCCCGAGCAGCGCGGTGAACTCGGGCATCGCGTCGGGTGTCCGGAAGATCCGCGGAGCGCCCGGCTCGGGGGCATCGATCGCCGAGTTGGTCGCGTGGAGGGCGAGCAGTCGAGCGCCGCGCTCCACCGCCCCGGCCAGGGTGAGGGCCTCCTCCGCCGTCGGCCGGACGTCGCAGGTGTACGCGACCACCACGTCCGCGGCACCGATCGTGTCGACCTCGCTGAAGTCGCCGTGGACCGTGCAGCGCACCGAGTCGTGGGCGTCGAGGAGCCTCAGCAGCTCCAGTCGCGCGAAGTCCATGTCATGCCAGCGACCCCCGACGACGAGGGCCACGTCAACACGCGAGGAGGCGCAGCGCGCCGGTGTGGGCATGCGCTGCGCCTCCTCGTCCGAGCTGATGGCCGGTCAGTACTGCGTGCGGACCGTCATGCCGCCGTCGCAGACCACGTTCGTGCCCACGCAGTAGCCGAAGGCCGGGCTGGCGAGGCCGACGATGACCGCCGCCACCTCCTCCGGCTTGCCCATGCGACCGAGTTTGATCGAGCTGAGCACCTTCTCGTAGACCTCGGGGCGCCCCGCCTTGATCTTGCCCCAGTCGCCGTCCTCGAAGTAGACCGGACCGGGCGAGACGGTGTTGACGCGGATGCCCTTGGGAGCGAGTGCCTGCGCCGCCGAGGAGGCGTGCCGGATGATCGCGGCCTTGAAGGCGCCGTAGGAGTTCGGCGAGCTCGGCCACACGTTGTCGAAGCCGAAGGTCGACGACATCGCGATGATCGAGCCGCCGCCGGCGGCCTCGAGGATCGGCGTGCCCTCATCGATGATGTGGACCAGCGGCATGAGGTCGAGGTCGAGGCTCTGCTGCCACTGCTCCGGGCCCTTCAGGGACCCGCCGGTCACGTTGGACACGAGGATGTCCAGGCCGCCCAGCGCCTCCGCGGCCGCCCGGATGAAGCCCTTGAGCTCCTCCTCCTTGCTCACGTCGATGGCCTTCGCGAACACGGTGGCGCCCCGGCCCCGCAGTTCCTCGGCGAACGCCTCGACGGCCTCGGCGTTGCGCGCGCAGAAGGCGACTGCGGCCCCCTCTGCGGCGAGGAGCTCCACGGTCGCCCGGCCGATTCCGCGTGTCCCGCCCGTGACGAGCGCCCGCTTGCCCGCGATACCCAGATCCATGTTCGTCCCATCCGTTGTCTCGTTCGGGCCCTCGCCCGCCCCGGTCCTACCGACCGCGTAAGGGTTGGCATGTTACTGCAATCCGACTACGGTAAGTATCCCTTTCCCAAGTCGATCCGGAGGCGGCATGAGCGTGGTCCGAGTCCTGCCCCTGGGCCTCGATCTGGAGGTGGCGGACGGGCAGCCGGTCATGCAGGCGGCACACGAGGCCGGGTACGTATGGCCCACGGAGTGCGAGATGTCGGCAGAGTGCGGCCTGTGCGTCAGCATCGTCCGGGAAGGGGTGGAGAACTGCGGTCCGATGCCCGACGAGGAGCAGGAGACCCTGCAGCGGACCATGGGGATGGTGGACCCCAGCAGACGGCTCGCCTGCCGGCTCACGGTCACCGGGCCGGTGACCCTGACCAAGCGCGGCGTGCGCCCCGAGGGCGAGGAGTGACCATGTCGGAATCCGAGGACGTCTCAGCAACTGACCTGTCCACCATCCTTGCCCGCGTGGCGCGGCTGGAGACGGCCGAGGCGGCCCGCGCGGCCCTGTACCGGTACGCGAAGGGCGCGGACGACAAGGACTGGGACCTCCTGGGCTCGGCCTTCACCGAGGATGCCGTGCTGGAGATGCCGGATTCCACGGCAACAGGCCGCGACGCCATCGTCTACGCGCTGCGGTCGATGCTCCCGGCGGGATTCGTCACCCAGCACCTCATGGTCAACCCGCAGG
The DNA here is from genome assembly GCA_016125355.1 of Actinomycetales bacterium. Taxonomy (GTDB): domain Bacteria; phylum Actinomycetota; class Actinomycetes; order S36-B12; family S36-B12; genus UBA10649. Next base: position 69,485 of record WGLX01000008.1, read on the forward strand.
TGGAGGTCCTCGAGGCTGGCAGGGCCGTGGTCACCGCCACGGTGTACTACCTCCACGAGGGGGCGGGATACGAGGCCGTTGGCTGGGGCGACTACCGCGACGAGGTCACGGTCGTCGACGGGGTGGGTCGCATCTCCCGCAAGGTGTTCACCCCGTCCCAGCACCTGCCAGGCAGCGTCGCGACGGTGAGTGAGCGCCTGGCGCGGCTCGAGACGGCGGAGGCCGCACGGGAGGCGACCTGGCGCTACGCCACCGCCATCGACACCCTGGACTTCGACCTCCTGGCCGAGGCCTTCACCGAGGACGCCGCGCTGACCACTCGGAAGGGGACACGGACCGGTCGTGACGTCGTCCTTGACTACTACCGTCAAGCCTTGGCGGACCCGGTGGCTCGCAAGCACTTCCTGCTCAACCAGACCGTCGACGTCACGGCACCCGGCACCGCCGTGGTCTCGTCGTACTTCCTCTACACCTTCGCGGGGGACGACACGTCGATCCTCGGCTGGGGCAACTACGTGGATACCGTCCGCGTGGAGGATGGCGTCGGCCGTATCTCCGAGAAGCGGATCTCGATCGACGTCCATGCAGACAGCCGGGAGGGCTGGGCAGGGGAGATCACGCCATGAGCACCGGTCTCGAGGGCAAGCGGGTCCTGGTGACCGGCGCGGCGCAGGGCATGGGCCGCGCCATCGCGGTGATGGCCGCCAGGAAGGGAGCGGAGTCGGTCGTCGTCACGGACGTGAAGGCCGATGCGGTAGCCGAGACCGCCGAGCGCGTCCGGGAGCTGGGCGCCACGTCCACGGTGCTCGTGGCCGACCTCACCGACGGCGACGAGATCCGCGCCATGGTGCGCGATGCCGCGGTGTTCGCCAGCGGGCTGGACACGGTCGTCAACAACGCGGGCGTCATCGACTCCGTCCTCATGGACGGGGCGAGCTTCGACACCATCGACGAGCGCGTGTGGGACCGGGTGTTCGACGTGAACGTGCGGGCCGTGTGGCTCGTCTCCCAGGCCGCCGCGCCGTACCTGCGGGCATCCGATCGGGGTCCCTCGATCGTGAACGCCGCCTCCGTGTCCGGCATGAACGGGACCCAGAACGCCGTGGCCTACGGAGCCAGCAAGGCGGCGCTCATCTCACTCACCAAGTCGACCGCCGTGGCGCTGGCGCCGCAGGTGCGGGTCAACGCCTTCCTGCCCGGAGCCATCGCCACCCCGATGGCGATGGAGTTCCTCGACTCCGTGGAGGACCGGCAGTACACGATCAACCACATGACGGGTGCTCACCTGCTGCCGCGGTTCGGCGAGGCCGACGAGGTGGCGGAGGTGGCCTGCTTCCTCGCGTCCGATGCCGCGTCGTTCGTGACGGGCGGGGTCTACGCGGTGGACGGCGGGACGCTGGCCTGGCGTGGCCTGCGGGCGTGACGCGTGGTCACCGAGGCCGTGCCTGCCTATGACGTCGTCCTGATCGATCTCGACGGCACCATCATCGACTCGGAGCCGGGCATCCACACCGCGCTTCGGTACGCCCTCGTGGAGGGGTTCGGGATCGTGCCGACGGCCGCCGAGCTGCAGGAGTTCATGGGCCCGCCCCTGTCCGACATCCTCCCCCGGGTCTACGGCATGTCCGATCCGTCCGACCACGCACGGTTCTTCGAGCTCTACTGCGAGAAGTACTTCCATGACACGGAGTACGAGTTCGACGTCTACCCCGGAGTGTCCGAGCTGATCGCCGACCTGCATGCGCACGGCGTCGACGTCGTGCTGGCCACCGCGAAGCCGCAGGAGTCCGCCGAACGCATCCTCGACAAGGCCGGGCTGCGGCCGCTGTTCGAGTTCGTGGCCGGCTCGGCCTCGGACGGCTCGCGGCAGGAGAAGGCGGACGTGATCGCCCACGCGTTCGAGCACATCAACGCTGACGGTTCCACGCACCGGATCGTCATGGTCGGGGATCGCGAGCTCGACGCACAGGCAGCGCAGGCTCATGAAGTCGACAGCATCCTGGTGGAGTGGGGCTACGCGCCGGAGGGGGAGCTGGCGGCTGCCGGTGCCACCCACGTGGTCCGCGACGTCGGCGCCCTGCGCGCCCTCCTGCTCCCCTCCTGATCGTTGAGTGTCCGGTCAGCCCGCATCGAGGGCGGACTTGACCCGGCCGAGGTAGTCGACGTGCGCGGCGATCGAGTCCAGTCCCGCCTTCTGCGTCAGCACCGAGACGCCGGTGCCGCCCGCCGCCCGCCACCGCGCGGTCATCGCGACGACGTCCTCGGGCGTCCGGGCCCGGGTGAGGATCAGCTCGCGGCCGAAGCCGTCCTCGTCGCGACCCGCCTCCGAGAGCAGCTCGCGCACCCGACCGAGCCCGGCAATCGCGTCGTCCGGGTTGCCGGCGAAGGTGAACCCGTCCCCGAGCCGGGACCCCCGGCGGAACGCGGCCTCGCTGAACCCGCCGACCCAGATCGGGATCTGCCGGTTCGGGCGGGGATTGATGCAGCACCGCTCGAGAGTGTGGAAACGTCCCTCGAAGGTCACGAGGGGCTCGTCCCAGAGGCGGCGCATCAAGGCGATCTGCTCATCGAGGCGCGCTCCCCGATGCGCGAACTCCACGCCGAGCGCGTCGTACTCCACCCAGTTCCACCCCGTGCCGACGCCGATGCGCAGGCGGCCCCCGCTCAGCAGATCGGCATCGGCCGCCTGCTGGGCGGCCAGCACCGTCTGCCGCTGGGGCAGGATCAGGATGCCGGTCGCCAGCTCGATCCGCGAGGTGATCCCCGCGAGGTAGCCGAACGCCACGAACGGATCGTGGAAGGAGTCGTCCTCGGTGTACGGCCCCCACAGCGGCGGCTCCCGATCCGCGTGCTCCGCACCGACGACGTGGTCGTAGAACAGCAGGCTGTCGAATCCGAGCTCCTCCGCAGCGAGGCCGATCTCGCGAAGACCCCTCGGGTCACCGTGGGTCTCGTTCTGCGGGTAGACCACGCCGAGCTTCACGAGGACTTCGCCCGCCTGGGGTTGACGACACCACCTTCGCGGCGGGGCTCGATCCCGGCCTCCTTGACGCGACGCTCGCGGATGCGCCAGGCGCCGCCGATGCGCACCCACGAGTCGTGGTACTCGCCCCACAGGATCATGTCCGGCTTGTCGCGATCAAGGAACCGGTGCCATGCGCGCACGTAGCTGACCGCGTCGGCGCTGTCCTCCCCCGTGAAGGTGATCGAGATGTTGCTGATGAGGTGCTGGGTGGCCTCGAACTGCGCCAGCACGCGGTTCATCCACTCGACGACCGCATCCGGTCCGTGCATGTCCCCACTGTGCGGCGAGGCGAACACGCAGTCGTCCGCGAACACCAGGTGGTGGTTCTCGGTATCCAGCCAGTCCGTCGCCCGCGCGTAGACGAACATCTGCTCCGTGATCGCCGCCCGGTCCTCGAGCCTGTCCACGGCTATCGCCCCGCCGCGTCGAGCACCGGCGCCAGCCGGTCCGGGACGGCCAGCCAGTCCTCGGGCGAGGTGATGGCCGGATCGAAGTTGGCCTCGATCGAGACGGCATCCACACCGGCCGCGGCCGCCGCCGCCACCTGCTCGCTGAGCTCGTCGACCGTGAGCGGCCGCAGGTTGGCGACCACCACCGGCGGGTCGGTGAACAGGTTCCAGCACATCTTCAGCGGCTCGAGCCCACCGGGCCGCAGCTCCGCGAGACGGGCCATCGTCTCCAGGTGCTGCTCGAGGGTCCCCGACGCCGGGTTCCACCAGTCGAACTGCTCAGCGGTGCGGCGGATTCCCGCCTCCGAGCGCATCCCCGACATCAGGGGCGGGTGCGGCTTCTGCACCGGCTTCGGATCGACGTCGGACACCGGGATCCGGAAGAACTCGCCCTCGAACGACACCGGATCCGGTGCCCAGCACGCCTTCAGCGCGTCGATGAGCTCGCCCGCCCGCCGGCCGCGCGTGCGCGGATCGACGTCGTACTGCGCATGCTCCTCGTCCGACCAGCCCACGCTGAACCCGAAGACGGTGCGGCCCCCGGAGAGCACGTCCAGGGTCGTGATCCGCTGGGCGAGGTCCACCGGACGGTGGTAGCCGGCCACCAGGATGCTGGTGCCGAGCACGATCTCCGAGGTCCAGCCGGCCACCACGCCCAGCAGCTCCAGCGGCTGCAGGACCGACCGGTAGGCCTCGGGGACAGCGAGGCCGGGGCGTGCCGAGTACCCCGACACCACCTCGTGCGGATAGAACAGGTGCTGCTGGACGAACAGGTGGCCGTATCCGAGCTCCTCAGCGCGCTCGGCGAAGCCCCGGACGACCCGCGCATCGACGTGCGGGCCCAGCTGGGGCAGCGCCAAGCCGACGCGCATCCGGTCCGTCATGGATCCGTCCCTCCCGGCTCAGCCGCCGATGGTGCGCTCGCCGTCCCAGTACGGGCGGCGCAGCGACTTCTTGTCGACCTTCTGCATCTCGTTTCGAGGGAGCTCCGCGATGAACTCGTAGCGGCGCGGCACCTTGTAGGCCGCGATGAGGTCCCGGCAGAAGGCCTCGAGGTCGGCCGGGTCCGGTGGGTCCTCGGGATCGTCCGGGACGACGAGGGCGAGGAGCTGCTCGCCGAGGTCCGGGTGCGGGATGCCGATGACGGCGACATCGGCTACCGCAGGGTGCTGACGCAGGGCATTCTCGCTCTCGGACGGATACAGGTTCACCCCGCCGGAGACCACCATGTCGGAGATCCGATCGGTGATGAAGATGAAGCCGTTCTCATCGACATGGCCCATGTCGCCCAGCGTGAACGCACCGGGTCGGACGTAGGCCTTGGCCGTCTTCTCCGGATCCTGGTGATAGGTGGGGCCGTAGCCCTCCGGCGCCTCGAAGGCGAGGATCCCGGTCTCCCCCGGCGCGAGCTCCTGACCGTCCTCGTCGACGACGATCACCCGGAACGGGTCCACCGCCCGCCCGACCGAGCCTGGATGCTCGAGCCACTCGGTGGCACTGATCCGGCACAGGGTGCCGGATTCGCTCCCGCCGTACGACTCGAGCAGCACGGGGCCGAACCAGTCGATCATGGCCCGCTTCACGTCGGGCGGGCAGGCGGATCCGGTGTGCGCGATGAGTTGCACGCTGCTCACGTCAGCGTTCGCGCGCACGTCGGGGTCGACGGCCAGCAGCCGCTGGAAGTGCGTCGGCACCATGACCGACGAGGCCACCCGGTAGCGGTCGATGAGGCCGAGCACGGCCGCGCCGTCGAACTTGCCGACCACGACCACCGGTCGCCCGAGGAGCAGGTGCCGTACCGCCGTGAGCGGCCCGTTGTGCTGCAGGGGGCCGACCACGATGTGGAAGCCCTCGGGGAACTGCGCCCGCTCCCGCAGCTTGGCGAGGTACTCGCGGTGCGTGGTCACCGGCGCGAGCACCCACCGGGTCTTCGTGCCGCGCGCCCTGCCCGTGGTGCCCGAGGTGTAGACCATGGCTGGTCGGGCGGGCCGGTCGGGGACGTCCGTCAGCGCCGGCGCCGACGAGATCCAGTCGTCCCACGAGACCAGCCCGTGATGAGTCGAGCCGGACGAGGCTCCCGAGTGCAGGACGACGACGCGGACCAGGCCCGCCTCCAGCGCAGCCACCGCAGTCGCCGCGCTGCTCGGGCCGGCGATGAGACCGACCATGGACGCGTCGTCGATCTGGTCCGTCAGTTCGGGAAGGGTGAGCTGCCGGGAGACCGCCACCGTGCCCACGCCCACCAGCGCGGCGGCCGCGTGCGCCTCGAGGGTCGGCGCGGCGTTGTCGCCCATGATCCCCCAGCGCTGGTCCGGGTCGGTGGCCACCGCCAGCATCTGCGCACCCGCGGCCGTCAGGTCCGCCACCACCTGCGACCACGTGCGCTCGCCGGAGCCGTCGACCAGGGCGATCCCGTCCGGATCGAGTTGCGCAGCGTCGGCAATGGGTCCGAGGGGCAGGTCAGCCACGGGCAGTCCTCACGGTGATCGGTCGCGAACTCGCGCCGGCGGACGGTTGCATCCGCCCCAGCACAGGCGCGAGGATAGCGCGGTTACTAAAGTGCGAGTCAAGAAACAGCACCCTCAGCAGGGTGACCACCCGACGAGTCGCGGAGCGAGCATGGACTTCCAGCCGAGTGCGCAGGCACAGGAGCTGTCTGCCCAGATGTGGGACTTCCTCAACGAGAAGGTGCTGCCGGCGGAGGCCGTGTACGACGCCTATCGGGCGGAGGTGGGACCGGACGACCACACGCTGCCGCCGGTCGTGGAGGAGCTGAAGGCCGAAGCACGTGCCCAGGGCCTGTGGAACCTGTTCCTCCCTGCGGTCAGCGGGCTGACGAATGTCGACTACGCGCAGCTGGCCGAGATCTCGGGCTGGAGCGTCGACATCTTCCCCGAGGCGATCAACTGCCAGGCCCCGGACACCGGCAACATGGAGACCATCCACCTGTTCGGCACGGACGAGCAGAAGGCCCAGTGGCTCGAGCCGCTGCTCGACGGCACCATCCGGTCCGGGTTCGCGATGACCGAGCCCTACGTCGCCTCGAGCGACGCGACGAACATCGAGTGCTCCATCGTGCGCGACGGTGACGAGTACGTCATCAACGGCACCAAGTGGTGGACCTCCGGCGCGAACGACCCGCGCTGCCGGATCCTGATCGTCATGGGCAAGACCGACCCCGACGGCCCGGCCCACCGCCAGCAGTCGATGGTGCTCGTGCCCGTCGACACCCCCGGAGTGAACATCGTCCGCTCCCTGACGGTGTTCGGGCGGCAGGACCAGCACGGCCACGCCTGGATCGAGTTCGAGAACGTCCGCGTGCCGGTGAGCAACCTCCTCGCCGAGGAGGGCGACGGCTTCATGATCGCCCAGGCCCGACTCGGCCCCGGCCGCATCCACCACTGCATGCGCTCCATCGGCGCGGCCGAGCGGGCGCTGCAGATGATGGTCGAGCGCGCCAAGTCACGAGTCGCCTTCGGCGGCCCGCTCGCCGACCAGGGCTCCATCCAGGAGTGGATCGCCGAGTCCCGGATCGAGATCGAACAGGCCCGGCTACTCACCCTGAAGGCCGCCTGGATGATCGACCAGGGCAACGCCAAGTCCGCCAAGACCGAGATCGCCGCGATCAAGGTCATGGCCCCACGGGTCGCCTGCAACGTCATCGACCGCGCCATCCAGGTCCACGGCGGCCTCGGCGTCTGCGACGACATCCCGCTGGCCAAGATGTACGGCTGGCAGCGCGCCCTGAAGATCTTCGACGGCCCGGACCAGGTGCACCTGCGCTCGATCGCGCGCTGGGAGCTCAAGCGGGATCGGGCTGTGCAGCTCCCTGCATGATCGGCACGAGGATGTCGGCCAGGGTCGCCTCGACCTTGGTCACCGGGAGCCGGCTCAGGGAGCCGTCGAGCCAGGCGGTCTGACTGAGCGCCAGGAGCGCCGCCAGGAAGCGGAATCCCAGCAGGCGCACGGCGTACTGCTCACGGGCCTTGCGTGAGCTGCGCGGCGGCCGCTCGTCCTCAGGCAGGTAGTCGAAGGCCCGCTGGGCATGGCGTTCCTGCCACGCCTCGTACATGCGGCGGGACTGGGGCGTCGCGCCGTTCAGGTGCAGCGTGAGGAACCGGGCCTCCACCGGGTGGGTCCGCCACCACGCCCACCCGGCGTAGATGACCTCGCGGAGGACGGACTCGTCCAGGGTGTCGGCCGTGGCGCGGACGGAGTCGACCATGGCGCTGAAGCCCTGCAGGCAGGACTCGAAGGCCTGGTCGAAGAGCTCCTCCTTGCCGCCGAAGTGGTAGTACACGGCCGTCGGGGCGACGCCGCACTCCTGCGCGATGTCCTCGACGGTCGCCTCGGCGTAGGTCAGGCGGGAGAAGACGTTCGTGGCGGCCCGGACGATCTCACTGCGGCGGGACGGGCGGTGCGCGGGCCGTGCCGCTGCTGCCGGGACCTCGTCCACGCGGTCATCCATTCGGTCGCCAACCTTCCCCTGCGAGTACCCCAGCAGGCATCCTCCTGTGTGGGAGGATGCGCGAATCATGCCAAAGTCGCGCTCCTCACGCCCGGCCAACAGGCCGTCGAGGCGGCACGAGATCCTCCAGGCCGCCGTCGAGCTGCTGGCGGTCCAGCCCCCGGACGAGATCGCAGTCTCCGACATCGCAGCCCACTGCGGCATGACCCCGGCGGCCTTCTACTACCACTTCTCCTCGAAGGACGAGATCCTCGACGAGATCGTCGAGGACTTCTCCGCGCAGTGGTCCGACGTGGTGGGGACCGCCTTGGGCAAGGTCAAGCACCGTGAGGACCTCGCGGAGTGCGTCGACGAGGTGCTGGCGTGGGTGGAGGAGAACGAGCGCCCGGCGCGCGTCTACTTCGTGACGTCCATCGGGGCCACGAGCGCCTGCGAGGCCGTGCGTCGGCGTACCCGCAACGACCTGGGGCGCCGGGCAGCGCGCGCGCTGCGGGAGACCGCCCCCCAGCAGGACCGGATCCGCCTGGCCATCGCCGGCCTGGGCCTGATCACCCTGCTCGAGATCGTCTCGCGGAGCCGGCTGGAGCTCGATGCCAGCTACCGCACGCTCGGTCCGGTGCGGTTCCGGGCCACGGCCGCCCAGCTGGCCGAGTCCCTCGTGCACTGACGCCCATACCGGGAACCGACGGATATCAGGATTCGCTGTACCCAGAAACACGGATATCCTAATATTTGTCATCCAAGGTATGAAGGAGGCGACGTGACGGACGTGCACGCACCGGCCCACCCCGTTCGATTCGTGACGGCGGCGAGCCTGTTCGACGGCCATGACGCCTCGATCAACATCATGCGCCGCATCCTCCAGGCGCAGGGCTGCGAGGTGATCCACCTCGGCCACGACCGCAGCGTCGACCAGGTGGTCCGTGCGGTCATCCAGGAGGACGCCCAGGGCGTGGCCATCTCCTCGTACCAGGGCGGCCACGTCGAGTACTTCACCTACCTCCGCGAGCTGCTCGACCAGCGCGGCGCGAGCCACGTGCGCATCTACGGAGGCGGTGGCGGCGTCATCGTCCCCCAGGAGATCGAGCTACTCGCGCAGCGCGGCGCCAGGATCTTCTCCCCCGAGGACGGCCAGCGACTGGGCCTGGTCGGGATGATCGCCTCGATGGTCGAGGAGTGCGACGTCGCGCTCGACGGTGCCCCCAGCCTCGACGCGGTCCTGGCTGGCGGCGACGCCGAGCTCTCCCGGGCCATCACCCTCCTCGAGGAGGGCCGCGCGCCCGCCGGGTTGCGCGAGGGCCTGCTGGCCGCCGCCGAGCAGCGCACCACCCCGGTTCTCGGCATCACCGGCACCGGTGGCTCCGGCAAGTCGTCGTTGACCGACGAGCTGCTTCGCCGCTTCCGCGCCGACCAGGAGGGCAAGCTCAGTATCGCCGTCATCGCGGTCGACCCGACGCGCCGCAAGGGCGGCGGTGCGCTCCTCGGCGACCGCATCCGCATGAACTCCATCGATATGGGCGGCGTGTACTTCCGCTCGCTGGCCACCCGCCGGGCCGGATCCGAGATCCCCGAGCACCTCTCCGACGTGATCGCCGCCTGCAAGGCCACCCATGACCTCATCATCGTCGAGACCCCGGGCATCGGCCAGGGCGACGCGGGCATCGTGCCCTTCTGCGACGTGGCGCTCTATGTCATGACTCCCGAGTTCGGCGCGGCCTCGCAGCTCGAGAAGATCGACATGCTCGACTACGCGGACGCCGTGGCGATCAACAAGTTCGAGCGCCGCGGCGCCGACGACGCTCGGCGCGACGTTGCCCGCCAGCTCATGCGCAACCGCGAGGCGTTCGGCTCCTCCTGGGAGGCGATGCCGGTCTTCGGCACGTCTGCGGCCCGGTTCGCCGACGACGGCGTCACCGCGCTGTACCACTACCTGCGCGACCAGCTCACCGACAAGGGCCTCGCCGCCGGAAGCGGCCTGCTGCCGCGCGTCGACACCAAGTACCCCACGGGCCTGACCACGATCGTCCCGCCGGCGCGGGCCCGCTACCTCTCCGACATCTCCGAGACCATCCGCCGGTATCACGCCACCACCGCCGACCAGGCGGCCATCGCACGCCGGGCCCAGCACCTTCAGACGGCGGCCGACATGCTGGCGGCCGAGGGCGCCGACACCAGCGCGGTCGTCGAGCTGCTCGCCGCCCAGGAGACGGAGCTGCAGCCCCAGGTCGCCGCCCTGCTCGAGGAGTGGCCCCGGCTCCGCGAGCAGTACGGGCAGGATGAGCTCGTCGTCCGGATCCGCGACAACGAGCTGCACACCGCCCTGTGGAGGGAGACGCTCTCCGGGTCGCGCGTCCCACGCGTTGCCCTGCCGCGCACCGAGGACCATGGGGACCTCGTGCGCTACCTGCGCGAGGAGAACCTGCCGGGCCGGTTCCCGTACACCGCAGGCGTGTTCCCCTTCAAGCGGGAGGGCGAGGCGCCGGCGCGCATGTTCGCCGGTGAGGGGGATCCGTACCGCACCAACCGCCGATTCCACCTGCTGGCGTCGGGGCAGCCGGCCACCCGCCTCTCGACGGCCTTCGACTCCGTGACGCTCTACGGCCGGGACCCGAACGAGCAGCCCGATGTGTACGGCAAGGTCGGCACGTCGGGCGTCAGCATCGCGACGCTCGACGACATGAAAGTCCTGTACTCGGGCTTCGACCTGTGCGACCCCTCGACGTCGGTCTCCATGACGATCAACGGCCCCGCGCCGACGATCCTCGCGATGTTCATGAACACCGCGATCGACCAGCGGCTCGATGCGTTCCGTGAGCAGGAGGGCCGCGAGCCCACCCCCGAGGAGGCGGCGGAGATCCGTGCGTGGGTGCTCGCCAACGTGCGCGGCACGGTCCAGGCCGACATCCTCAAGGAGGACCAGGGCCAGAACACCTGCATCTTCAGCACCGAGTTCGCGCTGCGCTGCATGGCCGACGTGCAGGAGTGGTTCATCCAGAACCGCGTCCGCAACTTCTACTCGGTCTCGATCTCCGGCTACCACATCGCGGAGGCGGGAGCGAACCCCATCTCGCAGCTCGCGTTCACCCTGGCCAACGGCTTCACGTACGTCGAGGCCTACTTGGCGCGGGGCATGAGCGTCGACGACTTCGCGCCCAACTTCTCGTTCTTCTTCTCGAACGGCATCGATGCGGAGTACACCGTCCTCGGCCGGGTCGCACGGCGAATCTGGGCCATCGCGATGAAGGAGCGCTACGGCGCGGACGATCGCAGCCAGAAGCTGAAGTACCACATCCAGACGAGCGGGCGCTCCCTGCACGCCCAGGAGATGGACTTCAACGACATCCGCACCACTCTCCAGGCCCTGTGCGCGATCTACGACAACTGCAACTCCCTGCACACCAACGCCTACGACGAGGCGGTCACCACGCCCAGCGCCCAGAGCGTGCGCCGGGCCTTGGCCATCCAGATGATCATTGACCAGGAGTGGGGGCTCTCGAAGAACGAGAACCCCCTGCAGGGGTCGTACATCGTCGATGAGCTCACCGACCTGGTCGAGGAGGCGGTCCTCGCCGAGTTCGACCGCATCTCCGACCGCGGAGGCGTGCTCGGGGCCATGGAGACCGGCTACCAGCGCGGCCGGATCCAGGACGAGTCGATGCTGTACGAGCACAAGAAGCACGACGGATCGCTGCCGATCATCGGCGTCAACACCTTCCTGAATCCCGAGGGCGACACGGCGATCCACGAGCTCGAGCTGGCCCGCGCGACCGAGGAGGAGAAGCAGTCGCAGGTCGAGCGCCTCGCGGCCTTCCACGAGGCACACCGCGGCGAGGCCGAGGCGGCTCTCGCCCATCTCAAGGACGTCGCATCATCGGGAGGCAACACATTTGACTCCCTAATGGAGGCCGTCCGAGTATGCTCGCTCGGACAGATCACCTCGGCGTTCTTCGAGGTGGGTGGCCAATACCGGCGCAACGTCTGATCCGGTAGGACGGCTGTGGACGGAGGAACGGGTGACGATCGGCCGGACGCTGGAAAGCGATCCCATCGAAGAGGCTCGGCGCCAGTGGATCGATCACGGCTGGACGGCCGCCGCCGACGGCATGGCTGCGGTGACCTCCATCGTCAGGGCGCAGCAGATCGTGCTGCAGCGCATCGACACCGTGCTCCGGCCCCTCGACCTGACCTTCGCGCGGTACGAGATCCTCACCCTGCTGTCCTTCACCAAGCGGGGGTCCCTGCCCATGACCCGGATGGGCGCCCTGCTGCAGGTGCATCCCACGAGCGTGACCAGCGCCGTCGACCGTCTGGAGAGCCAGGGTTTCGTCGAGCGGCTGCCGCACCCGAAGGACCGGCGCGCCGTGCTCGCCTCGATCACCGAGGCCGGACGGGCCCGTGCCCTGGCCGCGACGCACGCGCTCAACGGACAGGTCTTCGAGCAGCTCGGCATCACCGAGCATCAGATCAACCAGCTCCGTACGGTGCTGCGCGCCCTGCGCGCGAACGCCGGCGACTTCTGATCCCGCGTCATTCCGGCGCCTGGGACACCACGAGGCGCACGTGGAAGCGCGCGCAGGAATCGAGAGAGTGGAACGCATGAATCGCATGGGTGTGGTCGGCTGCGGCGTCATGGGAGCCGGCATCGCTGAGATCGGCGCGAAGGGCGGCTGCGACGTCGTCGTCGTCGATGCCTTCCCGGAGGCCCTGGAGAAGGCCCAGGGCCGGATGGCCGCTTCGTTGGCGAAGGCCGAGGCCGCCGGCAAGCTGAGTGAGCCGGCCGACGCCATCATGGGGCGCATCCGCTGGAGCAGCGACCTTGCCGAGCTCGCCGACCGCGAGTTCGTCACCGAGGCGATCCGCGAGCGGCTCGAGGACAAGGTCGAGCTCATCCATCAGCTGGACGGGATCCTCTCCGCTGAGGCCATCATCGCGACGAACACCTCGTCGATCCCGGTGGCGCAGATCGCGGCCGCCAGCTCGCATCCCGAGCGCGTCCTCGGAACGCACTACTTCAATCCGGTTCCCGTCATGCCGCTGGTCGAGGTCGTGGCCGCGATCCAGACCGCGCCCGACGCCGCGGACCGCACCGCTGAGTTCTGCGCCGATGTGCTGGGCAAGAAGGTGATCCGCGCCAAGGACCGGTCCGGCTTCGTCGTGAATGCCCTGCTCGTTCCGTACCTCCTCGATGCCATCCGTTCGCTGGAGAATGGCGTGGCGAGCAAGGAGGACATCGACGAGGGCATGGTCAGTGGTTGCGGCATGCCGATGGGCCCCCTGCGCCTGTGCGACATGATCGGCCTCGACACGATGCTGCTGGTCGCGGAGAGCCTCTACGCCGAGCACCTGGAGCTCCGGTTCGCACCGCCCGCCCTTCTCAAGCGCCACGTCGAGGCCGGCATGTACGGCCGGAAGTCGGGCCGCGGCTTCTACGACTACTCCTGATCCGAGTGGCGGGTTGTGCGGCCGGCGCGCGGCGCGCGCACCCGCACAACCCGCCACTCGCGAAGGGGTCGGGAGCCGAAGGGCCCTAACGGTCCCGGAGTGCCGGGTGTGAACTGCGGCCATGGTCGAGGGTCGTCCGCCCGGCGGGCTCACCTCCGCTGAGGCCATCGAGCGCCTGCGCGTCGACGGTGCGAACACCCTGCCCCGCCCGCGCCGCAGGTCGTCCACCCGACGGTTCCTCGATGAGCTGACGCACTTCTTCGCGATCATGCTGTGGATCGCGGCCGTCCTCGCGGTCCTCGCCGGGATGCCGCAGCTGGGCATCGCCGTGGTCGCGGTCATCCTCCTGAACGCAGTGTTCTCCTTCATCCAGGAGAGCCGAGCGGACCGCGCCGCCGAGCGACTCGTCTCGCTGCTCCCGACCCTCGTCACCGTCGTACGCGACGGGCGCCAGGAGCAGGTCGACGCGACCGAGATCGTCGTCGGCGACCGGGTGATCCTCCGTGCCGGTGACCGCGTGCCTGCGGACGGCATCGTGCGCTCGGCTGCGACGCTGCGGATGGATACCTCGATGCTGACCGGAGAGAGCCGGCCGGTCGCCGTGGGCACCGGGGACGCCGTGTTCGCCGGGACGTTCGCCGTTCTGGGCGAGGCCGACATCGACGTCGACGCGACGGGGTCCCGGACCCGCCTCGCCGAGATCGCGCGGCTCACGACCGCCTCGCCCAAGCCACGCACCCCGCTCGCCCTCGAACTGCGCAGGGTCGTACGCCTGATCGCCGCCATCGCGCTGGGGGTCGGTGCCGCCTTCTTCGCCGTCACCGTGGCGCTCGGCGGGGAGATCTCCGAGGGCCTGATGTTCGCGATCGGGGTGACAGTGGCCCTCGTCCCCGAGGCCCTGCTCCCCACGGTGACCTTGACGCTGGCGTGGGGAGCCGAGCAGATGTCACGCCGGCAGGTGCTCGTCCGTGACCTCGAGGCCGTCGAGACTCTCGGATCGACGACCGTGATCTGCACGGACAAGACCGGAACCCTCACGCGCAACCAGATGACCGTCGTGCGCGCCTGGACACCGTCCGCGCGAGTCGAGTCGGCCGTCCCGGGCTACGTGCCGAACTCCCCACTCGACGTGACACCGGAATCCGAGCGCGCCGCCGTGATGGACCTCGCCGCCGACGCGGTCCGCTGCTCGGACGGGTACGTCGCCTGCCTGGACGGGGTCTGGCGACCCCGTGGGGACCCGATGGAGGCGGCGATCGACGTCTTCGCGCGACGGCTGGGGGTGGGGACCGACGACCTGCGACGCACCGACCGGGACGAGGCGCGCTTCCCCTTCGATCCCGAGCGGCGGCGCATGTCGGTGGTCGTCGACGGCACCGTGCTCGTCAAGGGCGCACCGGACGCCGTGCTCCCACTCTGCGCCGACCCCGATCACGCTGCCGACGCCGCGGCGTCGATGGCCGCGTCAGGCCTGCGCGTCATCGCGGTGGCCGCACGCCAACTGGCGCCCGGGCCCCTGCCCGGGAGCGCCGACGAGGCAGAGGCCGGCCTCACCCTCGTCGGACTTCTCGGGCTCGAGGACCCGCCGCGTACCGATGTCCGCGAGGCCCTCGAGGCCTGCCGCACCGCGGGGATCTCCGTGATCATGGTGACCGGAGACCATCCGGCGACCGCCGCCGCCATCGCCACCGAGGTCGGCCTGCGGGCACCCGATGATCCGGTGCTCGTCGGTGCCGACCTGCCCGTCGAGGACAGGGCCCTCGGAACGCTGATCGACCACACCGGCACCGTGATCGCACGAGTCTCCCCCGAGGACAAGCTCCGCATCGCACGGTCCCTGCGCCAGCGCGGGCATGTCGTCGCCATGACAGGGGACGGAGTCAACGACGTCCCGGCGCTGCACGAGGCGAACATCGGCATCGCCATGGGCGAGTCGGGGACGGACGTGGCCCGGGAGGCGGCCGACCTGGTCCTGCTCGACGACCATTTCGCGTCGATTGTCGGCGGCGTGGAGATGGGTCGGGCCACCTACGTGAACATCCGCCGGTTCCTGACCTACCACCTGACCGACAACGTGGCCGAGCTGACGCCCTTCCTCATCTGGGGGCTGAGCGGCGGCTCGATCCCCCTGGCCCTCGGCGTCCTGCAGATCATCGCCCTCGACATCGGCACCGACACGCTCTCCGCCGTCGCGCTGGGCGCCGAGCCGCCTGCCCGTCACCTGCTCCAGGAGCCGCCGGTGAGCGGTCGGCTGCTCAACCGGACCGTGCTGCGACGGGCGTTCGGGATCCTCGGCCCCACGGAGGCGGTGCTCGCGATGGGCGCGTTCCTGGCCGTCCTGGCGATCGGTGGATGGTCCAGCGGCGGCTCCGCGCCCACGGCTGCGACACTGTCCGCGGCCTCGGGCGCCGCCTTCATCACGATCGTGCTCGCCCAGACGGCCAACGCATTCGCCTGCCGCAGCTCCACCCGGCCGCCGTGGGCATTGGGCTGGCTGACCAACCGCCTGCTCACCCCGGCCGCTGCGGTGGAGCTGGCGTTCTCGGTGATCCTGCTGTTCGTGCCCGTCTTTGCGACCGCCCTCGGGCAGTCACCGCCGACGGCGGTGGGCTGGGTCATTGCGCTGGCCGCCATGCCCGTTCTCCTCGGCGTCGATGCCGCCGACAAAGGCCTGCGCCGCGCCGGTATCGCGCGACGTGCCCGGCAGCGCTAGCGGCTCCAGTACCGCGGCTCCTGGCCACGGGCGTCCGTCGGCACCGCGAAGACCGCGCCATCGTGGGGATGCTCGCCGGTGCCGTCACGGAAGCTCGTCGTCACGAAGAGGGTGCTGAGGTCCGGGCCTCCGAACGCGCACGACGTGACGTTCGTGACCGGCAGCTCGACGCGGGCGATCTCACGCCCGTCATCGTCGGTGCAGACCACGAGGGGGGTTCCGAAGTGGGCCAGCCAGATGCGGCCCTCGGTGTCCACGGCGAGTCCATCCGGCATGCCCCCGAAGGCGTCGGTGGAGAAGGCCGGCCGGCGGTTCGTCGCCTCGCCCGTCATCGGATCGAAGTCGAGTCGGTCGACGCGATGATCCATGGTGTCGACGTGGAACATGGTCCGACCGTCCGGACTCCAGCCCATCCCGTTGCAGATCGAGAGCCCGCGGGTGGCCGGCTGGAAGGCGCCGTCCCGCGCCACCCGCATGAGCACGGCGGAGCCGGGACGCCGCTCCCGCTCGACCGCCATGGTGCCGCAGAACAGCCATCCGCCCGGTGCGACCTGACTGTCGTTGATGCGGAGTACTGCATCCGGGTCCAGGTCGACGATCTCGCTGACACCCGAGGAGTCCCGGCGCAGGACGGTGCTGTTGCGCGCGTATCCGATGCCCTCGTCGGCCAGCACGACGAAACCGCATGCGCCACCGACCTCGACGGCCTCGTCCTCGCCGGTGACGACGTCGGTGTGATGGTGGACGCCGCCCATCAGGTCGACCCAGCGCAGCCGTGAGGACCGCGGGTCCCACACCGGGCTCTCCCCGAGGCGGCACTCCGTCCCCGGGATCGGCGTCGGCGTGCCGATCAACGGCGCGGAGGCGGTCACGTCAGCGGGCGAGGTAGCCGCCGTCGACGGCGAGCGCATGGCCCATGGTGAAGCTGGACGCACCGGAGCACAGCCACAGGGCCGCAGCGGCGATCTCGTCGACCGTGCCGAAGCGCCCGATGAGGGACAGCCGGTCGGCCACCTCCTGCGGATCGCGTCCGCGCTTCTCGATGGCTCCGCGGAGCATCGGAGTATCGATGGAGCCGGGGCAGATGGCGTTGATGCGGATGCCGCGGGGCCCATAGTCCACGGCCGCCGACTTGGTCACGCCCAGAACGCCGAACTTGCTGGCGGTGTAGGCGGACTGATGCGGCTGGGGCCGGTAGGAGTTGGTCGATGCGATGTTGACGATCGCTGCGCCCTCCCGGCCCGTGACCAGCATCGCGTTGATCTCGTGCTTCATGGACAGGAAGACGGACTTGAGGTTCACCGCGATCATGCGGTCCCAGTCCGACTCGGCGAGATCGGCCAGGTAGTCGACCTCGAACTCGATCGCGGCCGCGTTGACGGCGAAGTCGAGGCCGCCGTGAGCGTTCACGGCGGCCTCGACCATGGCCTTGACGTCGGCGTCCTGGGAGACGTCAGCGCGCACGAACTGCGCCGTGCCACCCGCCGCCTCGATCAGCGCGACCGTCTCCCGACCGCCCTCCTCCGCCACGTCCGCGACCGTGACCTTGCTGCCGGCGGCCGCGAACGCGAGGGCGGTCGCCCGTCCCATGCCTCCGGCCCCGCCCGTGACGATCGCTGAACGGTCCTCGAACCACTGGTCGAGGTTCCCGAGGTGTGACACAGGCAGGGCCTTCCCTTGTGGAGATACGGCTGTGGATCGCGACGGTCGGACGTGCCGGCTAGTAGGGCGAGGCGCCGCCGTCGACGTTGATCGTGGTGCCGGTGATGCCCGCACCCGCATCGGACGCCAGAAGGACGCACGCCGCGCCGACCTCGGCCGCCGTGTTCGGCCGCTGGATCGCCGTGACGCTGTACATGACGGCCGCGAGGGCGTCGAGGTCCGGCAGGCCCATGGCCTCGACCGTTGCGGGCCCGGTCTCGAAGAACATGTCGGTCTCGACGAAGCCGGGGCAGACGGCGTTCGCGGTGATGCCCTGGGTGCCGACCTCCTTGGCCAGCGCCTTCATGAGGCCGATGATCGCGTGCTTGTTGGTGATGTAGCCGGGCACGGCCATCGTGGTGATCTTGCCGTACATCGAGGACATGCCGATGATGCGGCCGGACTGCTGCGGGATCATGTACTTGAGCGCTCGGCGGGCCATCCAGAACGTCTGGTTGATGTTGAAGTTGAGCTCGTACTGCCACTCCTCGTCGCTCATCATGGCGACGGGTGCGGTGTTGGCCACGCCGCCGGCGTTCGGCACGACGATGTCCACACGACCGAAGTGCTCGACGGTCCCGTCGACCAGGGCCTCGACATCCGACTGCTTCGAGGCATCGGCCGCGATGAAGTGCAGGCGGTCCCCGCCACCCATCTCCTCGATGGCCTTCTGGCCCTTCTCGGCGTTGCGACCGCTGAGGACGACGCTGGCGCCCTCGGCGTGGAAGGCCTCAGCGATGCCGCGGCCGATGCTGCGGGTGCTGGCCGTGATGACTGCGACCTTGCCGTCCAATTGACCCATCTGGAACTCCTTCATACGTGGGATCCCGGGCACGGTCGCCGGGTGTCGGTGATCAGACATTAGTAGGACATCCACGAATCTGCGCGGGGAATTCGAGAATCCGGGCCTCGAAGGCGTCGCAGCCGCCGGCCGGGCGAACGCGTCGCGTCAGGCTCCCGTGAACCGAGCGGCGCGCTTCTCCTGGAAGGCCGTCATCCCCTCGGCGAAGTCCGCCGACGCGAGGAGCGGCTCCTGGCCCGAGTGCTCGGCCTGGAGGGCTTCCGGCAGGAGGTCCAGGGTGACAGCGTTGATGACGGCCTTGGTGGCCGCGTAGGCCAGCGGCGGACCGGAGGCGAGCTGGCCGACCAGCCCGTCGACGTACGTCACGAAGTCCGCGTCGGGGACGACGTCGGCGATCAGGCCCCACTCTGCCGCGGTGGCGGCGCTCACCTTCTCGGCCAGCATCGCCATGCGGAGGGCCCGAGCGCGGCCGACTGCGGCCGGCACCAGCAGGCTGGCCCCGCCGTCGGGCATGAGGCCGATGCGGGTGAAGGCGAGCATGAAGCCGGCGGACTCGGCCGCCACGGCGATGTCGGCGGCCAGTGCGAAGGAGCAGCCGACGCCGGCCGCGATGCCGTTGACGGCCGCCACCACGGGAACGGGCACCGCGGTGAGCCCGGCCACCAGTCGGTTCGCGGCCTCCAGGGTGTCCATGCCCGGCGGGGATCCGTCGGGGCCCACGTCCGCCCCGGAGCTGAACGCGCGGCCCTCGCCGGTCAGGACGATGACGCGTGTGCCGTCCTCCACCGCGGCCTCGACCGCGTCGGCGGCCGCATGGATGATCTCGGCAGTGACGGCGTTCAGGCGTTCCGGGCGGTCGAAGGTCAGGCGCAGCACGCCGGCCTCCCGCTCAACGCGCAGTCCGATCATGGGTGGGAGCCTCCTGGGAGCCGCAGACAGAGCGCCCACTGTACCGATAGATTCTTTACATGCCGTTCAGTTTCAGTCACGACGTCGTCGTTCTCGGCAGCGGGGCCGCGGGTCTCACCGCGGCATTGGCCGCGTCGCTCGACGGTGCGGACGTCGGGATCTACGAGAAGGGCACCGTGCTCGGTGGATCCAGCGCGATCTCCGGGGGCGTGCCATGGATCCCCCTCAACCACCATCAGGATGAGGCCGGCATCACGGACTCCCGGGAGGAGGCGCTTGAGTACCTCGCCTCGCTCTCCCTGGGCCGGATGGACCCCGCGATGGCGGAGGCATTCGTCGACAGCGGCCGGGACACGATCCAGTGGCTGGAGGAGGTCACGGACCTCCGCTTCACGCTCCTGCCCCGCTACCCGGACTACCACCCCGAGAACCCCGGTGGGAAGCCCGACGGCGGCCGCTCCCTGGATCCCGGCCTGTTCAGCTATCGATCCCTCGGCGACTGGGCCGACCGCGTGGCGCGGTCCCGCCGCAGTGCGCATCTGAAGATCACCGACACGACCCTCGGCGGGGGAACGGGCTATCTCCCCGAGGGGGAGCTCGAACGGCGGATGGACGAGGACCTTCGGGGATGCGGGAACGCCCTCGTCGGCCCGATCCTCAAGGCGCTGCTGGATCGCGGGGTGGAACCGGTGCTCGAGGCGCGTGCGCTGGACCTGATCGTCAAGGATGGACGCGTCGCAGGGGTGCAGGTCGAGATCGACGGCAAGCCCACCGATGTCGAGGCGCGACGGGGTGTCATTCTCGCCACCGGGGGCTTCGAGTGGAATGCCGACCTCGTCGCGGAGTTCCTGCGCGGTCCGATGACCGCGCCGACGTCCGTGCCCACGAACACCGGGGACGGGCTGCTCATGGCCATGCGCGCAGGAGCGCGGCTGGCCAACATGGGCCAGGCGTGGTGGGTCCCGGCCGTCAAGATCCCGGGCGACATCGCCTTCGGCGAGCAGCGGTCGAACCTGGTCAACCGCGAGCGCACGCTGCCGGGCTCGATCCTGGTCAACGGGGCGGGGCGGCGCTTCACGGACGAGGCCACCAACTACAACGCTCTCGGCGGCGCATTCCACCAGATCGACCCGGTCGCCTTCGGCTATGCGAACCTGCCCGCCTGGCTGGTTTTCGACCAGGCGCATGCGGATCGGTACGGATCCTTCGGGACGCCCGCCGGGCAGCCGGTGGCCGACTGGATCCCCCGGGCCGAGACCGTATCCGGGCTCGCCGAGGCAGTGGGCATCGATCCGGCGGGGTTGGCGGAGACCGTCGATCGGTGGAACGCGTTCGTCGATGCCGAGGAGGACCGCGACTTCCATCGGGGGGACAGTGCCTATGACCGGTGGAGCGGCGACGGCGAGTTCCGCTTCACGAAGGCCTCGACGCTCGGCCGCATCGACACCGGCCCCTACTACGCGGTGCCGATCGAATCCGGAACCCTCGGCACCAGCGGCGGACCGCGGACGGACGTGGACGGCCGCGTGCTCGACACCCGGCTGCAGCCCATCCCGGGGCTGTTCGCCTGCGGCAACGTGGCGGCGGCGCCGACCGCGATGGCCTACGGCGGGGCGGGCGGCACCCTCGGCCCGATCCTGGTGTTCGGCCGACGGACCGGCCGCGCCGCCGCCCGCCCGCTAGCTCGTTTCTCCCACTAAGTGGGAGAAACGAGCCATGGCGCTCGCGCGGGCGGATCAGGTGCCGAGGGGGCGGTCGCCGCGAGGCCGGTCGGCCGAGCCCTCCCGGAAGTTCGACAGGTCGCCGGACATCGGTGCGTGCTCGATCGTCGTCGTGGCCTCGTGCACGCACGTGCGATGGCTGATCCGCCACTCCCCGTCCCGCCGCTCGTAGCGGTCCAGGTAGCGGCCCAGCCACACCGACCACGGCCCGTCATCACGCGGCACCAGGTAGGTCACGTTGTAGATCTCGCCGCGCGCATGGTCCTCGTCGTCGAACTCGATGGCGTGCTGCAGGTTGCAGTGCATCGTCATCCGCCAGCGGTCGTGGGTGCCGACGACGCGCTCGGCGAACTCCCAGCCGTTGCCGACGAACCGACCGTGATCGTCGGTCGCTTCGGGCCAGTAGGCGCTCTTCATCAGGTCCGCGTCGAGCCGATCCACACCGCGGGCGTACCGGAAGGCCGCCTCGCGGATCCCTTCCCGATCGTCCATCCGCATGCTCATGACGCTCCCCCTCCCGTGCTGATCGCGGCCGCCGACTGGCCGGCCACCCGGCCCATCGTGACGCAGTTGCCGTACGAGTTCCCGCTGCCGACGTAACGCGGTCCGATCACTCCGCCGGTGACCTCGCCGGCGGCGAGGAGCCCCGGAATCGGCCTCCCCGACGAGTCGAGCACCCTGGCGTCGCGGTCGATGCGCAGTCCGCAGGCTGTGAAGCAGCAGGTGGCCGGCCGCACCTCGACGCCGTAGAAGGGGCCCTCGTCGATCGGCTCGAGGAAGGACGCATCCTTGAGGTAGTCGATGTCCTCCTGCAGCGTGACGAGCTGGTTGACCCGCTCGACGGTCGCCTGCAGGTGGTCGACCGGGACGCCGATCTTCGCCGCCAGCTCCCCGATGCTGTCCGCCACGTGCACCTTGCCCTCGCGCATCATCAGCTCGAAGACGTCGAGGTTCCAGTGCGGGCTCTGCTTCTTGGTGGAGCCGGGGATCGCCTGCTTGTACCGGGCCACCCCCAGCTCGGTGGCCTCGACGAGCCGACGGTGGTCGAGGATGGCGAAGGCGACATCTCCCTGCTCTGCCAGCAGGCCGTCCATGATCCCGTACGGCGCCGTCTCATTGCAGAACCGGCGGCCCTCGCGGTTGACCAAGACGAGCCAGCCCGGGATATACGCCTCGTACATCCGGTCGAAGTCGGTGTGCATCAGGCGCAGTCCGCGGTTGAAGCCGGTGACCTGCGCGTCGAGGTCCCGCGTGAAGTCGAGTGCGTCACCGCGTGAGCCGTCGGCACCGATGTAGTACGACCAGCCCGTGTCGTACACGGACGGGAACAGCTCCCGACGCTTCTCCTCATTGGCGCCGAAGCCCCCCGTGGCCACGACGACCGCCCCCGCGGTGATCTCGTCGTCCCCCACGGCGACGCCATGCACCACCCCGTCGACCACGAGGAGCCGGTCGATGCGCTGACCGAGGGCGAACTCGACACCGGCGTCGCGGCAGCGCGCGTACAGCACGTCGACGACCGCCTGTCCCCGGCCGATCGGGCAGTGCACGCGCGGCACGGTCTCGTCCCCGCCGTAGACCATCTGGTCGTAGAACTCCACGCCGAGGTCGCCGAGCCACTCCACGGCCGCCCCCGCACGCTGGGTGAGCCGCTCCACCACGGCGGACTCCACCTTCCACTGATTGAGGGTCATGTAGTCGTGGAAGAGCGCCTCGGGGCTGTCCTGGATGCCGAGGGCACGCTGGTAGCGGGTGTCGGCACCCATCATGAGGCCGCCGGACAGGCGCGATGAGCCGCCGACGATCCCCTCGCCCTCTGCGACGAGGACCGTGGCACCGTCCTGGGCTGCGGCCAGGGCCGCTGCGAGGCCGGCCGCGCCGGAGCCCACCACGATGACGTCGAAGTCCCACGCGCCCATGCCTGTCCTCCTGACCGATGAGTGTGGTAACTATAGATGGACTACAGAATCTCTGCCACGGTTTCGCCCACTCCAAGGAGTCCCATGTCCGACGCCTCCCGCGACCTCGAGCTCCTCATGGCCGAGCGCGCCATCAAGCGGGTCATCCTCGCCTACAGCCGGGCCGTCGACCGGTACGACTTCGACGCCCTGGCCGACTGCTACTGGCCCGAGGGAACCGACGACCACGGATCCTTCAAGGGCAGCGCAGCGGACTTCGTCGAGTGGAACCAGGGCGCCCTCGCCCGCTTCGACATGACCAACCATTTCCTCGGCAACATGCTGGTGGACATCGACCTCGACGCGGGCCGCGCGCGGGCGGAGACCTACGCGGTGGCCTACCACCGGTTCACCGACGAGACCGGCCAGCTCACCGACATGACGGCCGGGCTGCGCTACGTGGACGTCTTCGAGCGCAGGGGGGCGGAGTGGCGGATCCTCGAGCGCGTCATCGCCTACTCCTGGCGGCGCACGGATCCGGCGGTCGGTGCGAGCGGATTCGCCGAGTCGTATGTCCGCGGCATCCGGTCCCTGGACGACATCGTCTACACGATCGGCCGCCCCCGACTTGCGGCCGCGCCTGAGCGGTCCTAGCCCTGCGGTGGCGGGAAGATTCCCGCCTGCGCCGTGATGCCCCCGTCGCACATGAGCACGGCGCCGGTGATGAAGCTCGCCGCCGGGGAGCCGAGGAAGCAGATCGCCTCTGCCTGCTCCTCGGGGGTCGCCATGCGGCCCAGGGGGATGTTGCGGGTCAGCTCCGCAAGGTGCTCGGGGGTCACCTTGCCGCCCTGCAGGATCGACGTCATCGTGGGGCCGGGCGCGACGACGTTGACGTGCACACCGCGGTGAGCCCAGTCGATCGCCGCCGCCCGGGCGAGGTTGATGGCCGCGGCCTTGGAGGCGTTGTAGGCGAAGCGCTCAGGATCCGCTCGGACGCCCGAGGTCGAGGCCACCACGACGATCGAGCCGCCACCGCCCTCGGCGATGGCCGGGGCGCCGTGCCGGATCCCCAGCATCACGCCCCGGCTGTTGACCGCCATGGTCCGGTCGAACGCCTCGACGGCATCCTCACCCTCCCAGCTCGTGCGCCGGGCTATCCCGGCGCAGAGCACGAGGACGTCCACCCGCCCCCACCGGTCGAGCGCCGCCTGCACCATGCCGGCGTTGCCGGCCTCCTCGCTGACGTCCGCGACGAACGGCACGGCGCGAGGCGACTCGACCACCCAGCCGAGCGCCTCTTCGGCAGCGTCGGCCACCACGACGTGGCCGCCCCGCTGGAGGAACAGCTCGGCCGTGGCCCGGCCGATTCCCGCCCCGCCTCCGGTCACGATGGCGACCGGTCCGTCCACCTGCTCCGCTGCCACATCCACTCCCTCGCCGCGAGGCCCCGACCCTAACAGCGCCCAAACGTCACACCCCGGAAACCTCCGGGGCGCCTGCCCGCAACGTTCGGTACCTAGCGTCGGCCGCGTAGGAAGGGGTGATCATGGACTGGCGTGAGTCAGGGGCATGCCTGCAGGAGGATCCCGATCTGTTCTTCCCGACCGGTGCCACGGCATCGCTCAGCCGGGAGATCGAGATCGCCAAGAGTGTCTGCCGACGCTGCAGCGTGCAGCAGGCCTGCCTGGAATGGGCCCTGGGCGCCGGTCAGCTGTCCGGCATCTGGGGCGGGACGACCGAGGACGAGCGCCGCGCCTGGTCGCGACGCCGACAGGAATCCGTCGGCGTGCGTGAGCGCAGGACGGCCTGATCCCCTAGTCCGCGGCGCCGAGCAGCAGTGTGTCCAGGCCGCGCACGACCCCGACGATGCCGGGCACGGCTCTCACCGCGAGGAGGGTGCCCGCGACATAGGGTGCGGCCGTCGAGCCCGCGTCGTGGCGGATGGTCAGCCGCTCGTCCTCGGCGGCGAACACCACCTCGGTGGACACGACGAAACTCGGCAGCCGCAGCGAGTGCACGCGCGTACCCGCGATGTCCGCGCCGCGGGCCTCCGGCCATCCGATCGTCTCGTCG
Organism: Actinomycetales bacterium; assembly: GCA_016125355.1. GTDB lineage: Bacteria > Actinomycetota > Actinomycetes > S36-B12 > S36-B12 > UBA10649. The sequence continues at coordinate 94,686 of WGLX01000008.1, forward strand.
ACCGGCACGACCAGGGGGCTCGTCGACACCGAGGACAGGCGCTCGGCGAGCTCGCGCGACGTGCCGCTCGGCGCATCCGGCTTGCCGGCCGACGCATAGTCGATCACCTCGCGCTGGGGCAGGAATCGGGCGGCCAGCACGGTGACGGCCGTGGCCATCGCGGCCGTCACGGAGAAGTTGCCCGAGGCGACGACACCGACACGGTGCTCGCGAGCCGCGACGTCGATCTCCTCGTAGTCCGCAGCCGACAGTCCGGAGGTGCCGACGACCACGTGCACTCCGGAGGAGATCGCCGCCATCACGTTCGCCTTGACGGCCTGCGGGGCCGTGTAGTCGATGAGGACGTCGGCATCGTCGAGGGCCTGGTCGACGAACGCGACGACCGACAGGCCGAGCGGTTCGACCGCCCAGGCCGTTCCCAGGTCGACCCCGGCGTGGGTGCGGGACGTGGCGCCCACCAGGTTCAGGTCGGAAGCGGCGAGCACGCCCTCCGACACAGCCCGTCCCGTCCACCCGGTGGCCCCGGCCACGACGACGTTGAGCACGTTCGACATCCAAGCAGACTCATCCTCGATGACGGTCCGTCACCTGCACACGATTCGCAGCTGCCGGAGGGGTATCGCCCCGCCACCTGCACCCATCGGTAGCTTCTGCGACACCATCCAGAGCGGCTGAGAGATCTGGCTCGAAGACGCCGCAGCAACCAGCTCGTCGGGTGCTAATGCCAGAACCGATGTGAGGAGAACGACATGGTGCGCACCGCGCAGATCCCCCCGCTGACGACCTGCATCGTCACGGACTGCATGCGCACCATCTCCATGTCCTGTCGCTAGACCGCACCCGGGCCGCCGACCCCTGAGTCGGCATCGTCGATCCCATCTATCGGGGATCGACCCCTCTCCCTGACCGCCTGCCTCGAGGCAGCCGTCGCGCTGCTCCCTTCCGAAGGATTCCCATGACCGTCGTCCGCGACACCCCTCCCACCACCAAGCCCCAGGGCCAGTGGGCCCTCGACGGCCGAGCGCCCCTGAACCCGAATGAGGCCCTGAAGCAGGCCGATGACGGGCTCTCGGTCCGCCAGCGCGTCGAGGAGATCTACGCCCACGAGGGCTTCGCCTCGATCCCCGCCGACGACCTGAGAGGCCGACTGCGCTGGTGGGGCCTCTACACCCAGCGCAAGCCCGGGATCGACGGCGGCCGCACCGCGACGCTCGCGCCGGAGGAGCTCGAGGACGAGCACTTCATGATGCGGGTCCGATCGGATGGCGGCCGGCTCACCCTCGAGCAGCTGCGGACGATCGCCGGCATCTCACGGGAGTTCGGCCGCGACACTGCCGACGTCTCCGACCGCCAGAACATCCAGCTGCACTGGGTGCGGATCGAGGACGTCCCGGAGATCTGGCGGCGACTGGAGGCGGTGGGGCTGACCACCGCGGAGGCGTGCGGTGACGTGCCCCGGGTGGTGCTCGGATCACCGGTCGCCGGGGTCGCGATCGACGAGATCATCGACGGCACCCCGGCGATCGAGGAGATCCTCCGGCGCCACCTGCTGGACCCGGCATTCTCGAACCTGCCCCGGAAGTTCAAGTCGGCGGTGAGCGGCTCACCGCGGCTCGACGTCGCCCACGAGATCAACGACCTGTCCTTCGTCGGTGTCCAGCACCCCGAGCACGGCCCCGGGTTCGACGTCTGGGTCGGCGGCGGCCTGTCCACGAACCCGCACCTGGCCGTGCGACTCGGCACGTGGGTACCGCTCGTGGAGGTGTCGGATGTCTGGGCGGCCGTCGCCGGGCTGTTCCGGGACTACGGCTACCGCCGCCTCCGGACGAAGGCCCGCCTGAAGTTCCTCGTCCGCGACTGGGGCGTCGAGCGATTCCGGCAGGTGCTCGAGGACGAGTACCTCGGTCGTCGCCTGCTCGACGGTCCGCCGCCCCCGGCACCGGCCCACAGCAGCCGGGATCACGTCGGCGTCCACCTGCAGCGCGACGGCCACCTGTATGTGGGCGCAGCGCCGACAGCCGGGCGGCTGTCCGGGACGACGCTGGACGCGCTCGCCGACCTCGCCGAGGCGGCCGGGTCGCAGCGCATCGCCCTCACACCCGGCCAGAAGGTCGTCATCCTCGACGTCGAGCCGCTTCGCGTCGACGCCCTCGTGGCCGGGCTGTCCGGCCTCGGCCTCCGCGTGACCCCCACCGCCTTCCGGCGCGGCACCATGGCCTGCACCGGCGTCGAGTTCTGCAAGCTCGCGATCGTCGAGACCAAGGGGCGGGCCGCCGAGCTGGTGGATGAGCTCGAGGAGCGCCTCCCCGACTTCGACGAGCCCCTGTCCATCCACGTCAACGGCTGCCCCAACTCGTGCGCGCGGATCCAGGTCGCCGACATCGGACTCAAGGGCATCCGCGCGCTCGACGCGGAGGGGAACGACGTCGAGGGCTTCCAGGTGCACCTCGGTGGCCGCCTCGGGGACTCCGCCGACTTCGGACGCACCGTCAAGGGGCTGCGGCTGCCGGCGGCGGACCTCGCCGACTACGTCGAGGCCCTTCTCCGCACCTACCTCGACCAGCGGTCCGAGGGCGACACGTTCAGCAGCTGGGTGGTCCGCGCCGACGAGTCGCTCCTCGGATGGGAGATCACGTCATGAGCACCACGATCGTGCAGGCCCACGCCCACCCGCACGAGCGCTACAGCGCCGATGAGCTTCGGGTCATCGCACGCGTCGCGGATGCCGACCTCCAGGGCGCACGGGCCCGCGACATCGTGCGGTGGGCGGCGGAGGCCTTCCGGGGCCGCGTCCTGATCAGCCAGTCGATGGCCAACACCGCCCTCGCACACCTCGTGCACTCGGTGGCCCCCGAGATCCCCGTGGCGTTCCTGGACACGGGCTACCACTTCCCCCAGACGCTCGCCACGCGCGACGACCTCGCCCAGCGCATCGGCCTGCCCATCATCGACGTGCGGCCTCGGCAGTCGATCGCCGAGCAGGACGCCGAGCACGGCGTCGATCTCTGGCGGCGCGACCCGGACCTGTGCTGCCGCCTGCGGAAGGTCGAGCCGATGGAGGAGCTGCTGCTCGGCTACGACGCCTGGATCAGCGGCCTGCGGATCTCGGCCGCGCCACACCGCGCGGGCACGCCCATCGTCTCGTTCGACGAGGACCGCGGGGTACTGAAGGTGAACCCGCTGCTGCACTGGAGCGACACCGACCTGCTGGCCTACACCCTCGAGAGCGACGTCCCCGTCAATCCGCTGGTCTATGACGGCTACCCCTCCATCGGCTGTGCGCCGTGCACCCACCCCGTGGCCGACGGCGACGATCCCCGTTCCGGCCGCTGGCGCGGCCTGGGCAAGACCGAATGCGGGCTGCACCGATGACCTACCCCCTCCACCTGAGCATCGCCGGGAAGCGCGCCCTCGTCGTCGGTGCCGGCCCGGTTGCCGTCCGCCGCGTCGACGGCCTGCTGCGGGCGGGCGCTGATGTCGTCGTCGTGGCACCCGACGCGCGGCCGGAGATCCTCCGCTGGGCGGAGGACGGCCGGATCGCCTACCGCGCCCGGACCTTCGACTACAGCGACGTGCTCGGCGCGTGGCTCGTCCACGCGACGACGGACGATCCCACCGTCAACGCCAGCGTCGCGGCTGAGGCGACCCGTCGACGGATCTGGTCGGTGCGCGCCGACGAGGCTGACCTGAGCTCGGCGCGCACGCCGGCTGTGCTTGACCTGTCGGGAGCCGTGGTCTCCGTGTCCACCGGCGATCCGCGCCGCAGCGCAGCCCTCCGTGACGGGATCGGTGCGCGACTGGCGAGCGGGGAGCTCCATGCGCGCCCTCGTCGGCCGCGCGCGTCGGGGAGCGTCGTCCTCATCGGCGGCGGCCCGGGAGACCCCGACCTGGTGACGGTCCGGGGGCGGCGCGAGCTGCTCGAGGCCGACGTCATCGTGTACGACCGGCTGGCGCCCCTCGCCCTGCTCGACGAGGTGGATCCCGGGGTCGAGCTCATCGACGCCGGCAAGAGCCCCGGCCACCATGCGCTCACCCAGGACCAGATCAACGACGTCCTCGTGGCCCGCGCCCGCCAGGGGCTCCGCGTGGCCCGGTTCAAGGGCGGGGACCCGTTCGTCCTCGGGCGTGGTTCCGAGGAGGTCCTGGCCTGCGACGCCGCCGGCATACCCGTGGAGGTGGTCCCCGGCATCTCGAGCGCCGTCGCGGGCCCCGCTGCCGCCGGGATCCCAGTCACCCATCGCGGCCTCAGCTCCGGCTTCGTCGTCCTGAGCGGTCACGTGGTGGGCGATGTCGAGGCAGTCGCCCGGACGGGGCTCACCGTGGTCGTGCTCATGGGCGTCGCCACGCTCCCGGAACTCGTCGGGAAGTTCGTCGCGGCGGGGCGGGCGCCGTCCACGCCCGTGGCGATCGTGCACCGCGCGTCCACGCCCGAGCAGCGCGTCGTCGTCGGCACGCTCGCCGACATCGAGGCACGCCGAGCAGCAGCGGACGTGGCGAATCCGTCGGTGATCGTCATCGGCGACGTCGTCTCCGTGGCCCCGGCCCTCGCATGGGAGCTCGCCTCGTGACGTCCGTGGCCCTGCTCTCGCACGGGAGCCCGGACCTGCGGTCCGCGGCGGCAGCCCGGGATCTCAGCCTCGCGGTCGGGCGCCGCGTCCCCGGGCTCGACGTCGCCGCGGCCTTCCTGCAGCACAACCGTCCCTCGCTCGCAGACACTTGCCGCGAGCTCAAAGCGCTCGGCAACGGCACGGTCGTGGTGGTGCCGATGCTGCTGGCGGCGGCGTACCACGCACGCGTGGATGTGCCCGAGGCACTGGCGCAGGCGCAGCAGGTGTCGGCCGGCCGGATCGCTCTCGCCGCCCCCCTCGGCATCGACCCGGCCCTGCTGGACGCGCTCGACTCGCGGACCGCCCCCGGCCCCGTGGTCCTCGCCGCGGCCGCCACCTCGCAGGAGACGGCACGGCGTGAGATCCACGACCTGGCCGCCATCTGGTCACGCCGGCGTGGAGCCCCCGTCGAGGTCGCCTTCGTGTCGTTGTCCACTCCCTCGATCGCCACGACGGCCATCGGCCTGGCGAACCGCACGGGACACCGCGTCAGCGTGGCGTCGTTCCTGCTCTACCCGGGGCGGCTCCACGATCACGTGGTCGCGCAGGCGGGCGGCCGCGTCGTGTCGCCGCCGCTCTTCGACGCGATCGAGGTCGTCGACCTCGCCCTCGCCCGTGCCCGGCAGGCCCTTCAGTCCGCGCGGGCTGACGTCAACGACGGAGGCGGATCGGGTCAGCGCACCTCGAACATCGCGTAGACGATGTCGTCGCCCTCGGTTCGCCCCTGCCCGATGGCCTGGATGGCGTTGAGCCAGGCGTAGCGCTCGTCGTCGGTCTCGAAGGTCGGCGCCACCGTGTACGTCCCCCGGCCCCGGTCGGCCCGTCCCTGGTACGTCACGTAGATCGTGGCCCCGTCGTCGGTCACGAGCGTCTGCCGCACGTCCAGCAGCATGATCGTGCCGTCCGTCGAGGGCAGTGCCCAGTCACCAGCCGGCTGCACGATGTCGGCGCTCAGGCGCTCACCCTCCCAGCGGCCCCGCGAGATGCCCCCGATCACCCGACGGTGGAATGCGGTCTGCCCCAGACGGTGCACGTCACCGCGCGTCACGCGCACGGTGGCCAGCGGTACGAGGTCGAACGGCAGGTCGATCATCGGGAGCCCTCCTCGGCAGGCAGCGAACTCGTCTTCGACCGCACCCGCATGGGCTCGGTCACCCCGTCCCAGGCCTCGTGGGCCTGGCGGATCTCGCGGAACAGCTCCGCCACGTCGTCGTTGAGGCCATGCAGCTCCACGAAGCAGCCGAGAGCCGACCGGCAGTCGAGGTACGCGACAGGCACGTAGGAGTGGAGAGTCGACGCGACCTCGTAACCGGCATCGACGAACCGCTGCACCTCCCGCGCCATGTCGTCCGCGGGCACGAGGCAGGCCACGTGGTGGAAGCCGCCCTCCCCCGGTCCGTACATGTCGCGGTACACCGATGGCCGGTCGTCCATGCACTGGATGAGCTGGATCTGCGCGGGGCCTGCCTGCCCGAAGGCGTACGAGAAGACGGCATCGTCCGGGGTCCCGCGGTAGGTGTGCTCCCGCCCACGGTGGTTGCGGCTGACGAAGAAGGGTCCGGCCCCCATGAGCTCGACCCAGTGGCGGATGCCCTCGTCAAGGTCAGGGACGACGTAGGCGTACTGGACGATCGGATAGCGGATCAGGGGCTCGCGCACAGGGACCGACGCTAGCCCATGCGGCCACGGGTCACGCCTCGCCGAGCTCGATGGCGCTGCCGTCGCGTGCGCGGACCGGATCCGTGACCCCATCCCAGTCCTCATGCGCCATGCGCACCATGGCGAAGAAGGACTCCGTGCGCTCCGTCCGTCCGTACAGCTCGACGAAGCAGCCCAGCCCCTCGCGGCAGTCGAGGTAGACCACCGGCACCGTCGTCGTCAGCGATGCGGCGACCTCGAAGCCCGCGTCGGTGAACCGGGCGACCTGCTCGTCCCACTCCGGCAGCGGAACCAGGGAGCACATGTGGTGGAAGCCGCCCTGCCCCGGCGGGTACATGTCCCGGTAGATGGACGGGCCCGGGTCGTCCTGCGCGATCAGCTGGACCTGCACCGGACCGCACTGGCCGAAGGCGTAGTGCACCCGCGTCGTCGACGGCGCGCCCCGGTAGGTCAGGCCCTGGCCGAGGAAGTCGCGCATGACGAAGAAGGGCCCCGCGCCCATGACCTCGACCCAGTGCCGGATTCCGTTCGCGAGGTCCGGCACCACGTAGGCGAACTGCACCGGCGCATGCCGGAGCAGCGGCTCCCCCACCGCGCTAGGGGAGGGCGTCGATCGTGACCGTGCCCGCCGATCCGTCGACGGTCACGGTCGCCCCGTCCCGAATCAGCTTGGTCGCACCCTCGAGACCGGCCACGCACGGGATGCCGAGCTCGCGGCTGACGATCATCGCGTGGCTGTTCGGCGCGCCGACGCCCACCACGACGGCGGCCGCGACGACGAACAGCGGCGTCCACGACGGGTCCGTCTGCGGAGCCACGAGCACGTCGCCGGGCTCGAACGAGGCCACCTCGGCCGGGTCAGTGATGATCCGCGCCCTTCCGGACGCGACCCCGGCCGCGGCCCCGATGGCGGTGAGGGTGTCCCCTACACCGGCCGCACTGATGTCGTCGCCGGCCTTGCGCCGCACCTGGGCGACCGGCACGCGCGGCTGCCGCGCGTCGAGGAACAACGGCACCTCGAGGTCCCAGTACATCCGCCAGTCGGCCTCGCGCTGCCGGATGGCCGGCACCACGAGGTCGGCGTCGAGCACCAGGCGGTCGAGCTCGTTGTCGAGCGCCATGAAGATCTGCCGCGGGTGGTCGAGGATCCCCTCGTTGGCCAGGCGGCGGCCCACCTCGAGCAGCGCCACGCGGGCCTCGTTGATGACCTTGATGCAGTTGCTCTTGCCGAGCTCGCGCCAGCCGGCGAAGCGGCGGGCCGAGTCCAGCCCCATCCGCAGCGTCGCCTGCGCCTCGTCGTTGCCGGCCAGCGCCTCGACGACGCGGGCCACGCTGCGCTCGGCGGCGAGGGAGGCCTCGGCGCGCCGGGCCGCCGGCGACTGCGAGTCGTCGAGGTGCCGCATGCGATCGATGAGGGCCAGCGGCAGCTCGGGCTTGGTCTCCCAGGAGTCCGCACCGAGATCCCACTCGGACGGGCCGCGGTAGCCGTAGTCGTGCAGGAAGGCCTGGAACTTCTGGTGGAAGTCGGAGTGGTGGTCCCGCAGCCATGGCACCATCCCCTCGACACCGGCATCGAAGAGCTCGCTCAGCGCCGCATCCGCCCGGACGATCCGGGACAGGTCCCACAGGGCGTAGGACGGCTGGGCCGACACGACGTCGCCGGCCGGGCCGACGAGGTCGAACGGCGAGATGCCCAGCTCCGGCGGGGTGACCGAGCCGACGACGGCCGGGCCGATGGCGGCCTGGGCGCCACCGATGAGCTCACCGCGCCACGTGATGCGCTCATACGGCGCCAGGCTCCGCGCGTAGGCGACCAGCGCGAGATTCGACATCTCGTCGAAGTCCGGGCGCTGGCTCCGCAGACGGTCGGCGATGCGGGTGTCCTCCTCCAGCTCCGGGAAGGTCGACGTGGTCAGGGTCCATCCGGTCCGCTCGGCGAGGCGGGCGGCGATGTCCGGGTCACCGTCGTCGGGGTGCGTCTCGTGCGGCGGGGCGTCCGGATGGCTGCCGAAGAAGGAGGCGTCGATCGCCTCCCAGCCCATGCCGGCCCGGATGCCGGTGAGGCGAGCCGTCGTGACGTTGACGTACATGTGCCCGTAGCGGAAGCACGCCGCCGGGAACGCGTCGGGATCGGTGTTGGCCTCGGCCACCGAGATGCAGCCCATCTGGGCGTAGGCATTGGAGAAGCCCGGCAGGATGTGCGGGTTCCAGATCAGGTCGGCGCCCAGGGGCGTGATGGGGTCGGGAAGGACGTCGTTGGCGTTGAAGCGGGTGTAGATGGGGAAGCGCTCGTTCAGCTTGGGGCTGTCGATGCACCAGTCGTCGCTTACCTGTCCCTGCATGGTCTCCGTCATGGTCCCGAACGTTAGGCCAAGACGCGCCGCCGCGACACCCGAATCCCCCGAACGCCGAGTGGCGGGTTGTGCTGGTCGGAGCGCGCTCCAGGACCGGCACAACCCGCCACTCGGCGGTAGGGGGAGGTGGGTCAGCCCAGCAGCTGCTCCAGAACCAGGTGGAAGTGCCGGATCTTGGTCTCCTGGTACTCGGCGAAGGTGACCTCGTCGATCGCACCGGACTCCAGGCCCTTCTGCACGAACGGCAGGTTGGCATCGTCCTGGTCGAAGACGCGGCCCAGCAGGCCCAGTTCCGGGACCGTGGTCCACGAGGTGTCCATCTCGACCATCTTCAGCTCCGCGCCCTTCGGCGGGGTATCGCCCTCGTACGGGCTCAGGATCATGCACTCCATGATCGACAGTCCCGGGTCGTTGCCGTACGGCCGGAAGCGGTAGCACGTCCGGTTGTACGAGCCCCAGGGGTGGAGGTTGGGGAACAGCGTGTACGGCATCGAGTCGCACATCTCCGCGTCGGAGAGCGCCTGTGCCGCCTCGGCGCCGATCTCGGCCTCCAGGTGCTTGCGCCGGCTGTCGGCCATCGTGCGTCGAGCCGTCTGGCCCTCGGGGACCACCACCTTGATGGGCTCGTCGAGGTTGCGGTCGGTGACGGCGTCCATCATCTCCTGCTCGGTCGGCGCCCAGTTGAGGTGCGGACTGGGCACCCCGTTCGGCGTCAGGGTGCGGGAGAAGTTGCCCCAGGCGTCGTACTTCGTGATGGTGTCGCCGAGTCCCGGCAGGAGCTGGGCGTGCGTGGCGACGACGTGCCACGACTCCATGAACGCCTCCTGCGCGAGCTTCCAGTTGCAGCGCAGGACCTTGCCGACGTGGACCTGCTTGTAGCGCTTCTCCAGGGGCCAGGTCTCGAAATGCTGCGGCAGGTCGCCGAGGAAGTCCTCCAGGGACTCCGAGTCCGGGTCGAGGTTGATGAAGACGAACCCGCCCCATGTCCCGACCTTGACCGAGGGCAGTGGCCACTCGCCGTCCACGGTCGGGAAGTCCCACTTGCAGGGCATGTGCTTGAGGGATCCGTCCAGGTCCCAGGTGATCCCGTGGAACTGGCACTGGAACGAGTCCGCACGCCCGTCCACGTCGCGGAGTTGGCGGCCGCGGTGCAGGCAGATGTTGCGATGCGCCTTGATCGAGCCGTCGCGCTGGCGCACCACGAGGACCGAGATCCCGGCGATGTCGTACTTCACGTACTGGCCGGGCTCGAGGATGTCCTCCACGCGGCACGCCATCTGCCACGTCTTCTTCCAGACCTTCTCCACCTCGAGGTCATGGAACGCACGCGAGACGTAGCGCTCGACGGGAACGGTCAGGACCTGCCCCGGAAGGGGGGCAGTCCAGCGGTAGACGTCCGGCACGACACGGGAGTCGGCATCGAGGAGGTCGAAGTAGGCGTGGACCTGGTTCGCCTGGTCGGGGTTCAGCCCGTCGAGGGAGCCGAGGATGCGGTCGTCGGTCGCGGTCACCGGTACACCTCCGGAGTCTCGTCCTTCTTCTCCGCAGGGAAGTCCTTGGGGTTCCCTGCGGAGCCCTCAGGGAGCTGCGGTCCGGCGAGCCAGTGGCAGAGGTGGATGTCGACGTTGTAGACATCGCCCTCCACGCGGTTGCCGTTCGGGGTGAACACGCCGTGGCGCTCCCCGAGGGTCACGTCCACGAGGCCATCCGGCCGGACGTCATAGATGGCCTTGCTCAGTGGATGCATGCGGGTGCGCACATGTCCTCCAGGTTGGCGGGATTCCTTATGTGGAGGCACTCTAAAGAAACTCGACCAGCAACCCGCAGGGACTTTGGTCCCGATTGTCGCGACCGGCAGGCCCGTCCTGGCTCAGGACAGGCCGCCACCAGCGAACCAGCGGGCCATGCGCTCCCGGTTCGCGTAGGTCACAGGCTCGAGGAGGAAGCCCGACGGCGAGCGGACATAGGAGAACGAGCCGTACCCCTCCTCGGGGGAGACCTGGCTGCACACGAGTGTCCAGCCCCGGGCCACGAGGTCCTCGGTCAAGGCCGGCACATCGGCCCAGACGCCCGCGTGGTGCAGGTTCTGCGTGTCCCCGAACCACCAGGGAGTGCCCTCGACCCCCTGGATGAGCTCGACGTGCTGGGGACCAGCCGTGGAGTAGCAGAAGGTCAGCGGCACCCGGCGCTGGCCGTGCTCGGGCGTCCAGACGCGCTGGTCCTCCCGGTGCACCACCTCGGTCCACTCCAGGCCCAGACCGGCGCCGAGCTCGTCCATCGCCGCAGGCAGGTCCGCCACCAGATGACCGACGTGGAACACCTCGTTCGAGTAGTCGTACACGGAGCCTCCCGGGCCGATGGGACTAGAAACTTGTCAGTGACGACAGAAAGTATCAGCCCAGGTGGACGCGCACGTCCACCACGTGCGGAATGCCCGCGGCGTGCGCCGCGGCCATGCCCGGCGCCGAGTCCTCGTACGCCACGCACCCGCTCGCGTCGACGCCCATCCGGGCGATGGCCTGGAGGTAGCCCTCGGGCGACGGCTTCCCCGCGGAGACGTCGTCCAGGGTCAGGACGAAGTCGAAGAGGTCGGTGATGCCGACGGCCGCCAAGGACTCCGTCACAGCGTCCCGGGGACCACTCGAGACCACGGCCATGGGGATCCGCCCGTAGTGGGCCCGGGCCACGGACACGACGTTCTCCAGGGGCTCGAGCAGGTGCGTGGAGGACATGAACATGCCCATCCCCTCCTCCGTGATCTCGGCCCTCAGCTCCGACGAGGCATCCGGGAAGGCGGCGGCCACGAAATCGTGCACGTGGTGGCCCGCGTAGTGCGCGAACCACTCGTCGGTGAGGTCGAACCCGTGCCGCCCGAACACCTGGCGCCAGCACACGCGGTACAGGCTCAGCGTGTCGACCAGGGTCCCGTCACAGTCGAACAGGAGCGCCCGAGCCCCCTCCGGGGGCTCGAGCGGGACGTTCTCAGGGGGCATGGGGCCACCTTGTCATAGGGTCCCGTGCATGGCCGAATCGCCGGATCCGCCGGGGCTGCGCATGACCGCCCTCGCTCGGTGGCTGGACGACGCGGGTGTCGCCATCGACGTCTCGGGGCCGCTCGAGGCCACCTTGTTCCCCGGTGGCCGGTCGAACATCACCTACCTGCTCACCGACCGCCAGGGGCGGTCCGTCGTGCTGCGCCGGCCGCCGCTCGGCAACGTCATGCCGACGGCACACGACATGGGCCGGGAGCACCGGGTCCTGACCGGCATGGCTCTCGGGGGCTTCCCGGCACCTCGGCCGCTGGCCCTGTGCACCGACGAGGACGTCATCGGGGCTCCGTTCCTCGTCATGGAGTTCGTCACGGGAAGGATCCTCGCCACGGCCGCGGACGTCGCCGGTCTCGACCCAGGTGCCCGAGGAACCGTGTCGGACTCGCTGATCTCGATGCTGGGATCGCTGCACCTGATGGACCCGGGCTCCTGCGGGCTGGCCGACCTCGGCCGAACAGACGGCTTCCTGGTTCGGCAGGCCGGTCGCTGGGCCAAGCAGTGGGAGATCACGAAGACCCGTGAGCTGAGCGACATGGACGAGTTGCACGCGCGAGTGAGCCAGCTGGTCGCGCAGGTGCCTCCCGATGCCCCGTCCGGCCTCGTCCATGGGGACTACCGGCTCGACAACGTGATCCTCGCCGACGACTCCTGGCGGACCCGCGCCGTGCTCGACTGGGAGATGTCCACGCTCGGCGATCCGCTCGCCGACCTGGCGTTGCTGCTCGTCTACTGGTCGGAGCCCACCGACCGGCTCCGACACCGCATCCCGATCGCCGAGGATCTCACCGACGCCGAGGGATTCTGGAGCCGGGCTCGCCTCATCGACGCGTACGCAGCGCAGGTGGGACGGTCGATCGAGCACCTGGACGCGTGCACGGCACTCGCCTGCTACAAGCTCGCCGTGATCGCCGAGTCGATCCACGCCCGCGCACTCAGCGGCAAGCAGTTGGGAACGGCCGGCTCCGACCGGCGGGGCATGGGCGAGGCCACGGAGGCCCTTGCCCTCATGGGCCTGGCCGTGACCGTGTCCGGCGCGGTCGCCGGCCTCGCGGCCTGACCGTCCGCTGACCTACAGCGGGGACGACTCCGTCGGCGTCGACGACGACCCCGATCGGATGACCATCACGATCCCGACGAACATCAGCGCCACCGCCGGCAGGATGGCCAGCGGCGGCACCTGACCGAGCGCCACGGCGGCGATGATCGTGGCGCCGGGCATCTCGAAGAGGATGGCCAAGGACACCACCGTCGCGGAGGTCGTCGCGAGCACCTTGTTGATCAGCGTGTGGCCGAGCAGCTGGGCACCCGCGGTGAGCAGCAGGATCAGGACCCAGTCCCGGGCGGAGAACCCGACCAGGGCGACCCCGCCCACGAGGCACAGCACCAGGAGCAGGATCGAGGCCGACGCGTAGAGCCCCATCGTCAGCGTCGCCGTCGAGATCGTGGCCCGTGCCCGCTCCGACACCGTGACGTAGGCCGCCGCGAGGACCGCCCCTGCCAGGGCGAGGAGATCACCGACCAGGTGCCGGGGATCGACCGACAGGTCGATGCCGGTCAGCACGAGGACCCCGACGAGGGCGATGCCGATGCCGATCCAGGCCTGCCGCGGGATCTCGACCCCACGGCGGCGGGCGATCAGGGCCGCCCACACGGGCTGGGTCGCCACGAGTGCCGTGCTCGACGCGACCGTCGTGAATCGCAACGACGGGATCCACGTCGCGAAGTGGGCACCGAGCAGGAGTCCGGCGAGCCCGACCAGCCGCCACTGGGCTGCCGTCAGCCGCACCAGCTCGGACCGGTGCCGCAGCAGCACCCACGGCCCGGTGGCCAGCGAGCCGAGGATGGTGCGCCAGAAGGCGATCGCCAGCGCGGGCGCAGCGATGGCGGCGATGATCGGGCCGGACGAGGAGATGAACAGGACCGCGACCCCGAGCAGGGCCACGTCGGCGGCAGGCGGACGCCCGAGTGCGCGCGGCTGCTCGGTGGGCGTTGCCATGGCCGTCCTCTCCCGTGGCGGCGGTAGCCTTTCGACGTGACGACCGGCGCCGCGACCCGAGTATTCCTTGCGCGCCTGGCCGGCAGCGGAGTCTTCGACCCCAATGGCGACCAGGTGGGCAAGGTACGCGATGCCATCGTCGTCCTGCGGATCGGGAGCAACCCGCCGCGTCTCACCGGACTGGTCGTCGAGGTGGCGCCCCGTCGGCGCATCTTCGTGCCGATGACCAAGGTCACGGCCATCGAGGCCGGCCAGGTCATCGTCACCGGCGCCGTCAACCTGCGCCGCTTCGAGAAGCGCGGCAACGAGACACTCGTGACGGCCGAGATCCTCGACCGCACCGTCGACCTGAGGGAGTCCGGGGAGCGGGTCTCCATTCTCGACGTGGCGGTCGAGAAGACCCCGACGCGGGACTGGTTCGTCACGCAGCTGTTCGTCCGCAAGCCGGGCGGCGGGCTGCGACGTCGCGGGGCGACGATGATCGTCGACTGGGAGGACGTCTCCGGGCTGTCCCTGTCCCCCACCCACCAGCCGGCCGAGCAGCTCCTGACGCACATGGACACCATGCGGGCCGCCGACATCGCCCACGTGCTCCAGGACCTCCCCGCGAAGCGCCGCCTGGAGATCGCCCGCGAGCTCGAGGACGAGCGGCTGGCTGACGTCCTGGAGGAGCTCGCCGACGACGAGCGGGTCGAGATCATCGAGGCGCTCGAGGACGAGCGGGCCGCCGACGTCCTCGAGGAGATGGACCCGGACGACGCTGCTGACCTGCTCTCGGAACTGACTCCCGACCAGGCGGAGGACCTGCTCGAGCTCATGGAGCCCGACGACGCCGACGACCTGCGCCGACTGCTGTCCTACGACGACTACACCGCCGGCGGCATGATGACGACCGAGCCGATCGTGCTGCCGCCGGATGCCACGGTGGCCGACGCGCTCGCCCGCATCCGCAACCCCGAGCTCTCCCCCGCGCTCGCCTCGCAGGTCTACATCTCCCGGCCCCCGACGGAGACGCCCACCGGGCGGTTCCTGGGCACCTGCCACTTCCAGAAGCTGCTGCGCGAGGCCCCCGGCACCCTGGTCTCCTCGCTGGTGGACACCACGATCGCGCCGGTCCACCCTGAGGCGCCGCTGGACGCCCTCACCCGCATGTTCGCCGCCTACAACCTCGTGGCCCTGCCGATCGTGGACGAGAGCGGCCATCTCCTCGGCGCGGTGACCGTCGACGACGTCGTCGACCACATGCTGCCCGACAACTGGCGGGACAGCAGCGACTTCACCGAGGAGGCGTAGCGGTGGCGTCAGGACGGTTGCGGCACACGCGCGGGCGCCCCATCGACCAGCCTCGGGGCAGTTCGCGCTCCCTTCGCCCCTCGGTCGACACCGAGCGGTTCGGCCGGATCTCCGAGACGGTGGCCCGGTACATCGGTTCCTGGGCGTTCATCCTGTGGATGACGATCGCCATCATCATCTGGGTCGGGATCAACCTGGCCATGGCCGACGGCGCCCCGGACCCGTTCCCGTTCATCTTCCTGACACTGCTGCTGTCGCTGCAGGCCTCGTACGCGGCCCCGCTCATCCTGCTCGCGCAGAACCGGCAGGCCGACCGGGATCGCGTGCAGTTCCAGGAGGACCGGCAGCGGACGGAGCGGCTCCTCGCCGACGCCGACTACCTCGCCCGCGAGATCGCGGCCCTGCGGCACGCACTCGGCGAGGTGGCCACACGCGACTACGTCCGCGGCGAGCTGCGCGACCTCATCTCGGACCTCGACGAGCTCCTGGACGAGCGCGAGCAGAAGCGCCGCAAGGCCGAACGCAAGGCGGAGCGCCGGGCCGTGGAGGCCAGCCGCGGGGACGTCGACGACCGCGAATAGCATCGCAGCATGCCTGTTCCGAGCACCGACGCCGTCACCGCCGCCCTCGCCACCGTCAACGATCCGGAGATCAACCGGCCGATCACCGAGCTCGGGATGGTCAAGTCCATCGACGTTGCTGCCAACGGCTCGGTTCGGGTGGTGGTCTACCTCACCGTGAGTGGCTGCCCCATGCGCACCACCATCGTGGACCGGGTGACAGCGGCCGTGGAGGCGCTCGACGGCGTCTCCGGCGTCCTCGTCGAGCTCGACGTGATGTCCGACGAGCAGCGAGCCGAGCTCAAGGCCAAGCTCCGCGGCCACGAGGAGCGCGAGATCCCGTTCACCAAGCCGGGTTCGCTCACACGCGTGTACGCGATCGCGTCGGGCAAGGGCGGGGTGGGCAAGTCGTCGGTCACGGCGAACCTCGCGGTCGCCATGGCCGAGCTGGGCCTGTCGGTCGGCCTGCTCGACGCCGACGTCTACGGGCACTCGATCCCGCGGATCCTGAACGTCACCGAGCCGCCGACGATGGTCGAGGGCATGATCATGCCGCCGCAGGCCCACGGGGTCCGGGTCATCTCGATGCTCTCCTTCAAGCCCGGCGGCATCGCCCAGCCGGTGATCTGGCGCGGGCCGATGCTGCACCGCGCCCTTGAGCAGTTCCTGTCCGACGTGTGGTGGGGGGACCTCGACGTCCTGCTGCTCGACCTGCCGCCGGGGACCGGCGATGTGGCCATGTCGACGGCCCAGCTGCTGCCCAACTCCGAGCTCGTGGTGGTGACGACCCCGCAGCCGGCCGCCGCGGACGTCGCGGTGCGGGCCGGCACGGTGGCTGCGCAGACCCACCAGAAGGTGGCCGGCGTCATCGAGAACATGAGCTCCTTCCCCTGCCCGCACTGCGGCGAGCCGCTGGACCTCTTCGGCATCGGCGGCGGTCAGCTGGTCGCCGAGATGCTCTCGGCGGAACTGGGGTCCTCGGTGCCCGTCCTGGGCAAGATCCCGTTCGACGTCGCCCTGCGCGAGGGCGGCGACAACGGGCAGCCCCTCGTCCTGAGCGCACCCGACAGTGCCGCAGGGCAGGAGCTGCGTCGGCTGGCCGCCGAGCTCTGCCAGAAGCCCCGGGGGCTGGCGGGGATGTCCCTCGGCATCAGCCCGAGTCGGCGCGCCTGAATCCACGCGTCCCCGCGAGGGGTGCAACCGTTCCTGACAGGGATCTTGACGCCGGGGGTGCCTCCTCGACATCCTGTAGACCAATCGGTCTAGACCGTTCGGTCTACAGGATGTCGAGGAGGCACCATGCGCATCAACAAGAGTGACGTGGAAGTCCAGATGGCGATCCCCGGAGCCACGCTTCGTCAGCACCGTGACTTCGGCTCGGCGGGTTCGCTGGGCCTGGTCAGCTGCGAGTACTTCACCCTGGCAGCAGGCGTGGACACCACCCCGTTGTTCATCGGGCTCGACGAGGACGCCTGCCAGTGTCCGCACTGGGGCTATGTGCTGGCGGGGCAGCTGACGACCACCGCGCCCGACGGCACGTCGGAGACCGTGGCGACGGGCGACATCTTCTACTGGCCCGCCGGGCATAACGTACGCGTCGACAGCGACGCCGAGATCATCATGTTCTCCCCGCAGGAGGAGCATTCCGCGGTGATCGCGCACATGCTAGACAAGGTGAATGCCCAGGGATGACCGCGACGCGCGTCGCCGACTGCTCGACGCCGGCCTGACCCTGCTCCTCGAGCAGGGGTACCAC
Organism: Actinomycetales bacterium; assembly: GCA_016125355.1. Classification (GTDB taxonomy): domain Bacteria; phylum Actinomycetota; class Actinomycetes; order S36-B12; family S36-B12; genus UBA10649. Next base: position 111,961 of record WGLX01000008.1, read on the forward strand.
GGCGTGGGAGTGCAGAGCGTCCTCGACGCCGCCGGCGCTCCGAAGGGCTCCTTCTACCACCACTTCGCGGACAAGGAGGAGTTCGCCCTCCAGGTCATCGACGCCTACATGGCGGGCGTCCATGAGGCGCTCGACCTGAGCCTGTCCGATGCCGAGCGGCCGCCGCTGGACCGCGTTCGCGGGTTCTTCGAGATCGTCGTGACCGGGTACGAGTCGGAGGGCTACCTCGGCTGCCTCCTGGGCGGCCTGGGCCAGGAGCTCTCCGGCGAGAGCCCGGTGTTCGCGGAGAAGATCGAGTGGTGCCTGGGGTACATCGCCGGTCGACTGGCCGAGGTGCTCGACATCGCGCGGGCCGAGGGCGACCTGCCGAGCGAGACCGACACCGCCGCACTGGCGACACTGCTGGTGAATGGCTGGGAGGGGGCGGCGTTGCGGAGCCGGCTGCTCCGCAGCGCGGTCCCGCTCCAGCAGATGCTGACGTTCGCCTTCACGGCCGCCGTCACCTGCCCGCCGACCGGGGCCGCCCGCACCTGAACCGCTCGCGGAGCGGTCCCGTCGCTCAGGTGGCGTCAGGATCGAAGGTCGGCCGATCCGGGCTGCTCGCTGGGGAGCCTGTGCCCCCCGCGGGCCCCGGGGTTGCGCCGTTGCCACCCGCCTTGGGCTTCGGCTCCTCGTCCAGCCCGTCGTCCTTCAGCAGGCTGGAGGCGAGCCGCCTGGGATGGAACTCCTGCAGCGACCGCACCGTGTCGACAGTCTCCGACAGGTCGATCCCCGCCGAGTCCGCCAGGTCCTTGCGGGCACCCGATGCCATCGCACGGATGTCACGCAGCCACTTGGCGGCGTCCGCCGCTGCACGCGGGAGCCGCTCCGGCCCGAAGACCAGCAGCCCGATCACCGCGATGACGAGGATCTCTCCGATGCCGACGTCGAACATGCTCAGCTCGCCTTGCTGTCGTCGCCGAGGACCAGGGCGGTCTTCCGCTCCTGCCCATTGCGCTCGTAGGTGATGCTGACCTCATCCCCGGGCGCATAGCTGCGCACGGCGACGACCAGCTCAGTCGCGTCGTCGATGGTCCGGCCACCGAGGCTGACGATCACGTCACCCGCCCGGAGGCCGGCGTCATCCGCCCCGCTGCCCGGAGTGACCGACTCGACCTTGGCGCCCCCGTCGACATAGGTCGTGTCGAGCTGCACGCCCATGATCGGGGTGCTCGACGTGCCGGTCGCGATGATCTCCTCCGCGACCCGCTTGGCCGAGTTGCTCGGGATCGCGAAGCCCAGGCCGATGCTGCCGGCGTCGGCGCCACCCGCCATCGTCGCGATCGCGGAGTTCACGCCGATCACCTCCCCCGCGTCGTCGAGGAGCGGCCCGCCCGAGTTGCCCGGGTTGATGGCCGCGTCGGTCTGGATGGCGTTGATGAACGACACGTCGGCGGTGGACTCCCCCGCGGTGACCGGTCGGTCGACGGCGCTGATGATGCCCGACGTCACGGTGCCGTCGAGTCCGAGAGGCGCACCGATGGCGATCGCCGTGTCACCGACCCGGACCGACGAGGAGTCACCGAGCTCGATGGCCGGCAGCCCCTTCCGGTCGACCTTCACGACGGCAAGGTCGTAGGAGGGGCTCGTGCCGACGACGGTCCCCTTCGCGCGCTGGCCGTCGTTGAAGACGACGGTGATCGTCCCGCCGCCGGCGGCCAGGCCGACGACGTGGTTGTTCGTGACGATGTAGCCCGACGGCCTGATGATGAAGCCGGATCCACTGCCCTCCTGCGTCCCGCCGCGCACGAGAAGGGACACGACGGCGGGCAGGGTGCGATCGGCGATCTCGGCGATCGAGCCCGTCACCAGCGGGCGGGCCGGCAGGGTGGGTGCATCATTCGTGGCGGACGCGGCCACCTGGGCCGACGCCGACGAGCTCGTTGCCGACCGCGAGTCGACACTACGGCCGAGGGCGTAGCCAGCCACCCCGGCAAAAGCTCCCACGATCGCGGCGACGACGGCGGCGATGAGCACCGTGCCGAACACTCCGGGCCCACGACGGCGCAGCGGGGGCTGGCTGGACACGGAGCGCTCGGGCTCGGGAGGCGGAGCAGGCATGCCGTAGGGCGGCATCGGCTCTGACATCACGACCTCCGGCGGCGGACGATGACGGCCCACGAGGAGCCGGGCCCGGGTGGGCCACAGGGTTCAAGGCTAGATCAGGCTAGGCTGCTCGCGATGCGGCCGGTCCAGCGCCCGCCCGCCAGCCCGCCGCCGAGTCGTCGGCCCGTTGCCCCGGAGGTGCATCATCGCCAGTCCCCAGAGCGGCCAGAACGCCCCTGACGCCTCGACCTGGTCCTACGTCGACGACTGGCCGGAGGATTCGGAGACGATCCGCGAGGCCCGCGAGCGGGCCGCAGAGCTCGGCTGCCCGCCCCTCAGCCGTTCGTCCGCCTCGCTGGTCCAGCTGCTCGCCGCGACGGTCGGAGCCCAGTCCGTCGTCGAGGTCGGCACGGGAGCGGGCATCTCCGGCGCCGCGCTGCTCGGCGGCATGGCACCCACAGGCGTGCTCACCAGCATCGACGTGGAGGCAGAGAACCAGCGCGTGGCCCGCGAGACCTTCACCGCCCTGGGGTACGACCACACGCGCACGCGCCTGATCACCGGGCGGGCCCTGGATGTGCTGCCCCGGCTCTCGGACGCGGCCTACGACATCGTGCTCGTCGACGGCGACAAGACCGAGTACCCCGCCATCCTCACGCAGGCCAAGCGCCTCCTGCGCATCGGCGGGCTGGCGATCTTCGACAACATGCTCTGGGGCGGGCGGGTCGCCGATGCGGCCGAGCGTGACCCGGAGACCGTCGCGCTGCGGGATACGGCCAGTGTGCTGCGCTCGGACGATGACTGGCTGCCTGTGCTGATCCCGGTGGGCGACGGCCTGCTGGTGGCGCGCCTTCAGGATCGCAGCTAGCGTCCCGCCATCCTCCGCCCGCGAGGCGGAGGGCCCACGACAAGCGTCAGGGCCCCGGACCGATCGGTCCGGGGCCCTGACGAATTCTCGGGCGGAGTCAGGCGAACAGCGCCAAGAGCTTGTCGCCGAGATCCTTCGCCTCATCGCCATTGAGCTCGACGACAAGCCGGCCGCCGCCCTCCAGGGGGACGCGCATGACGTATCCACGTCCCTCCTTGGTCACCTCGAGCGGGCCATCGCCCGTCCGCGGCTTCATCGCGGCCATCTCGTACCCCTTCCGTCCGTGCGTCGTCTCGAAGCGTCTCGCTCGTGCCGCCCACGGAACACGCGGGCTGCACCATTATCCCTGAAGCCGCCTTCGCCATGTCGGCGGGGTGACGCACTCAGCGCGGCAGCTGACCGGCTTCGACCTGCCGTCCGAATGCCTCCAGGGAGCGCCGGACGCCGAACAGGAAGCCCGGTCGGGCGACCGGCCAGCCGATCCGCCCCACGGCTCCCCACGGCAGGTCGAGCTCCTCACCCCAGATGAAGCGGCTGCGATTGCCTGGCAGCGCGACGACCTCCATCGTCCCGGTACCGCGGACCACGCGCCCGGTGTGCTCCACATCCACCCGGTAGGGCGGCTCCCACCGCGTGATCACCATGGTGTCCCAGAAGCCCGCCGGACCCGCGCCGGACCACGCGGCGAGCTGTGAGCCGACGCTGCGACCGTCTCCCGAGCGCACCTCGACACGGGTGCCGACCATCCACCGGCCCTGCTCGGACCACTGGGTGAATGCGTCGAAGACCGTCTGGACCGGGGCACCCACCACGACGTCGAGCTGGACCGTGGCCCGGCCGGCAGCGGCCACGTCAGGCCTGACCGCGGAGCTCGTCGATCTCCTGCTGCATCGCGGCGAGCTGCGCATCGACCTCGTCCATGCGGTAGCCGCGGGCCACGATGTCGAAGGACGGAGCCCCGTCGCGCTCCTCCGGCCGCAGATCCGGCTCGGCTTCGGGCAGCTCGCCGAATCGGCCCACCGCGACGAAGACCGCCGCACCGAGGACCGCCATCACGGCGAGGACGAAGACGAACGTCATGGCGTCATTCCACCATGGCCGTCGGCTTCCTGCCATGCGCGGGCGATCTCGTCGAGGGCGTCGTCCACGTCCACAGCCCAGTGCACGTGCGCGACGGCCGCCTCCTTGACGAAGCCGCGCTGCATCCAGTGGTCGAGCAGTGCGTGCAGGTGCTGGTAGTCGCCCCAGGGGTCGAGCACGACCACGGGCTTGTGGTGCATGTTGAGGGACCGCGCCGTCCACACCTCGATGAGCTCCTCGAGGGTGCCGATGCCGCCGGGCAGGGCCAGGAAGGCATCGGAGCGCTCGTCCATCACACCCTTCCGCTGGCGCATGTCCCTCGTGATGATGAACTCGTCCGACTCGTGATCGGCCACCTCCAGCGCGACCAGGGCATCGGGGATCACCCCCACGGTGTGGCCGCCGGCGGCGCGGGCCGCACGGCCGAGGGCTCCCATCATCGAGATCGAGCCGGCACCGGAGACCAGGCCCCAGCCTCGCCGGGCGATGGCCTCGCCCGTGCGGGCGGCGAGCTCCAGGTAGCGGTCGTCGATGGTGAGGCTGGACGCGCAGAAGACGCAGACGGCAGCCATGCCCGAACCCTAGGGCACATGCTGAGCGCCTCCTGAGGGCTTCCGCGCCGCGAGTTGCGCACCGTCGAATGTAGTTGTACATTGAACTTTATTAGTTGAAGACTTAACTACATACCGACCCGCCAGCATCGTCTGGTCCATCCCTCGAAGGAGCAGCAATGTCCGCCACCGTCAATGAGACCAACCTCCTCAGCACCGCCACCGGCACGTGGGTGATCGACGCCTCCCACACCAACCTCGGTTTCACCGCCCGCCACGCCATGGTCGCCAAGGTGCGCGGCAACTTCACCGAGTTCGCCGGCCAGTTCACCATCGCCGAGGACCTCGCCGCCTCGTCCGCCGAGCTCACCATCCAGGCGGCCAGCATCGACACCCGCAACGCCGACCGCGACGCGCACCTGAAGTCCGCGGACTTCCTCGATGTGGAGGCCTTCCCCACCCTGACCTTCACCTCCACGGCCGTCCGCGTCGACGGCAACGCGGTCATCGTCACCGGCGACCTCACCATCCACGGCGTGACGCACAGCGTCGACGTGACCTACGAGGTCACCGGCATCAGCACCGACCCCTGGGGCCAGAAGCGCATCGGCTTCGAGGGCGAGGCCAAGCTGAGCCGCAAGGACTTCGGCCTGGTGTGGAACGTGGCCCTGGAGACCGGCGGCGTCCTCGTCAGCGACGAGATCAAGCTGACTCTCGACGTCGAGGCCACCCTCCAGGCCTGACCCGACCCCGGGGCGCACCCCCTCCCACGAGTTGAACCGCTTCCCGGCTCAAATCTGCAGATTTGAGCCGGGATCAGCGGTTTTCTGGGGACTTGAACCGCTCGTCGCCGCGTCCACCCAGGCGGACGTGTGATTACCAAGCAGGCGGTTCAACTCCGCAGTCTGACCGCGAAACCGGTGCAATTCTGCAGAATTGCACCGGGATTCTTCTATTTCCGTCAAGTGGCCAGGGCTGGCTCGCGCATGAGGGTTCGGTGAAGCTTCTTGGTGAGGTGTCGCTTGGCGCAGCGCATGGCCTCGCGCTTGGTCTTGCCCTCGGCGATGCGGCGGGCGATGTAG
>WGLX01000036.1 GCA_016125355.1 Actinomycetales bacterium
TCGCCCGACGCTCGGAGAGCAGGTCGCTGGCGCGCTCGACGGACACCGTCTCCGGATCATCCGCGGACCGCAGCGAGGCGTTCGTCGTGCCGTCGGTGACGTAGGGGCCGAAGCGGCCGTCCTTGATGACGATCGGCAGGCCGGTCGTCGGGTCGTTGCCGAGCTCGCGCAGCGGCGGCTTCGCCTGGCCGCGGCCGCGTCGCTGCTTGGGCTGCGCGAACTGTGCGAGCGCCTGCTCGAGGGTGACCGTGAAGATCTCCTCCTCGCTGGCCAGCGAGCGCGAGTCGGAGCCCTTGGTGAGGTAGGGGCCGTAGCGGCCGTTGTGCGCGAGGATCTCCGCACCGTCGGCGGGGTCAGTGCCGACGAGGCGCGGCAGGCTGAGCAGCCGCAGCGCCTCCTCGAGGGTGACGGTCGACGGGGTCATCCCCGACAGCAGCGAGGCCGTGCGCGGCTTGGCCGACTTCGGCGAGCCCTCGGGCAGCACCTCGCTCACGTAGGGCCCATAGCGACCCGACTTGGCGACGATGGTCAGCCCGGTGTCCGAGTCCTCGCCGAGCACGTGATCGCCCGAGGGCTCCTTGAGCAGCTCCTCGGCCTTCTCCGCCGTGAGCTCGTCGGGTGCGAGCCCGATGGGGATGTTGGCCCGCTCCTCTCCGCGCTCGACGTACGCGCCGTAGCGACCCACCCGCAGTGAGGCGTCACTGCCCGGGATGGGGAAGGTGGCCAGCGCGCGGGCATCGATGGAGCCGAGGTCCTCGGTGAGGGACTTCACGCCGGGGAAGTCCCCGCCGTTCGGACCCGCTCCACCCCGCCAGAACGCCTCGAGCTGGGCGACCTTGTCGGTCTTGCCGACGGAGATCAGGTCGAGGACGTCCTCCATATTCGCGGTGAACTGGTAGGAGATGAGGTCGGTGAAGTGCTCCTCGAGCAGCCGGATGACGGCGAAGGCGGTGAAGGACGGCACGAGCGCCGAGCCCTTCTTCCACACGTATCCGCGATCGATGATCGTCGACATGATGGACGCGTACGTGGACGGCCGTCCGATGCCCAGCTCCTCGAGGGCCTTCACCAGCGAGGCCTCGGTGTAGCGGGCCGGCGGGGACGTCGTGTGGCCCTCCGGCACCATCGAGTCGGCCGTCGCCGCATCGCCCTCGGCCATCCGGGGAAGCTCGCGCTCGCGGGTGCGCTCGGAGTCCGCGTCCGCCGACTCGTCCACGTCTTTCAGGGCGGCGTAGAAGCCGGCGAACACGACCACCGTTCCGGAGGCGGTGAACTCGACATCGGTGCCGTCGGCCATGGCCGTGCCGAGCTTGACCGTCGTCTTCGCCACCTGGGCGTTGGCCATCTGCGAGGCGACCGTGCGTCGCCAGATCAGGTCGTAGAGCGCGTACTGGTCGGCATTGAGCTCGCCCGACACCTCGCCGGGAGTGCGGAACACGTCGCCTGCCGGCCGGATCGCCTCGTGTGCCTCCTGGGCGTTCTTCACCTTGCTCTTGTAGACGCGCGGGGCGTCGGCCACGAACTCCGCGCCGTACAGCTCGCGGGCCTGCGACCGCGCTGCGGTGATCGCCTGCTCCGAGAGATGCACGGAGTCGGTGCGCATGTAGGTGATGTAGCCGTTCTCGTACAGCGACTGCGCGATGCGCATGGTGCGCTGGCTGCCCCAGCGCAGGCGGTTGGACGCCTCCTGCTGGAGCGTCGAAGTGATGAAGGGCGGCTTGGGCGAGCGCTGTCCCGGCTTCTCCACGACCGACCGGATGGTGAACGCGCCCCCGGACAGTTCCTGCGCCAACGCCGTCGCCCGCTGCTGGTCGAGCACGACGACGGTGTCCTTCTTCAGGGCGCCCTGCCGGTCGAAGTCGCTGCCGGTGGCGACCCGCACCGCGTCGAGGCTCGTGAGGCGCGCCTCGAAGGTGCCGTCCGTGGCGGCGAACTCCCCGGTGATGTCCCAGTAGCCCGCGGCCCGGAAGGCGATGCGCTCCCGCTCGCGATCGACGACCAGCCGCACCGCGACGGACTGCACGCGGCCGGCCGAGCGGGCCTCACGGCCCAGCTTCATCCACAGGACCTGGGAGACGGGGAAGCCATAGAGCCGGTCGACGATGCGCCGGGTCTCCTGTGCCTCCACGAGGCGCATGTCCAGGTCCCGCGGGTTGGCGACGGCCTCGCGGATGGCCTCGGGCGTGATCTCGTTGAAGACCATGCGCTGCACGGGGACCTTCGGACGCAGCACCTCCATGAGGTGCCAGGAGATCGCCTCGCCCTCGCGATCCTCGTCCGTGGCGAGGAGGAGGGCGTCGGCGTCCTTAAGGGCCCGCTTCAGGTCGGCGATCGTCTTCTTCTTCGCGTCATGCACGACGTAGAAGGGCTCGAACTGGCCATCGACGTCGACGGCGTACTTCGCCCACGGCTGCTTGCGGACCGTCTCAGGCAGCTCGGAGGCCTTGGAGGCGAGGTCGCGGACGTGGCCGACGGAGGCCATGACGGTGTAGTCAGGCCCGAGATAGCCGGCGATCTTCTTCGCCTTGGCGGGCGATTCGACGATCACCAGGGTTGTGTCGGCCACGCGTGTCCTTCCTTTCGGGACCGGAGTCTGACGGTACGACCCGCCTCCTTGTCAACTCGCAGGGGGCCCTCCGGGCGTGGCGAGTACGCTTGGTGAACATTCGTTCACCACTGAAGGAGCATGATGCCCCGCCCCCGCTCAGCCGGCCTGACGATCACCGTGCTGGCTCTCGCCGGCCTCGTCGTGGCGGTGATGCAGACCCTCATGGTGCCCCTCATCCCGGAGCTTCCGCGCCTGGTCGGTGTCAGCGCCGAGGACGCGTCCTGGCTGATCACGGCCACACTCCTGGCGAGCGCGGTCGCCACGCCGAGCCTGTCACGACTGGCCGACATGTACGGCAAGCGCCTCATGATGGTCGTCAGCCTCGGCTTCATGACGGCGGGCAGCCTGCTCGGCGTCTTCGGGGAGTCGCTGGGCCTGCTCATCGTCGCGCGTGTACTCCAGGGCTGCAGCATCGCCCTCATCCCGATCGCCATGAGCATCATGCGCGATGAGCTGCCGCGTGAACGGCTCGGTTCCGCCGTGGCTCTCGTCAGTGCCACCCTCGGCATCGGTGCCGCGGTGGGACTGCCGCTCTCGGGCTTCATCTACCTGCACTTCGGCTTCCACGCCCTGTTCTGGGTGTCCACGGTGGCCGGGGCTCTCATGATCGGCGCCGTCCTCGCCACCATCCCCGAGTCGCGCCTGCGCAGCGGCGGCGCCTTCGACCTGCTCGGCGCCGTGCTGCTGTCCGGCGCCCTGGTCTCACTGCTCCTCGCCATCACCAAGGGCGGCCACTGGGGCTGGATCAGCGAGCCGACCCTCGCCGCGTTCAGCCTCGCCGCCATCCTGTTCCTGGCCTGGCTGCCGTGGGAGCTGCGTGCCCGACGGCCACTGGTGGACCTGCGCACCACGGCCCGCCGCCCCGTCCTCCTGACCAACATCTCGTCGTTCCTCATCGGCTTCGCCATGTACTGCAACATGCTGACGACGACCGAGGTCCTGCAGATGCCCACGGCCACGGGCTACGGCTTCGGGCTGACAGCCATGCAGGCCGGCCTGGCCATGCTGCCCGCGGCCCTCATGATGGTCCTGCTCGCCCCGGTCTCGGCCACGATCACCCGGCGGTTCGGCGCCTCGATCACCCTGATCGCCGGGGCCGCGACCCTCGCGGCCGGCTACCTGCTGCGCATCTTCCTCATGACATCGGAATGGCAGATCATCATCGGGGCGATGGTCGTTTCCGCGGGGACAGCGATCGCCTACGCGGCCATGCCGGTCCTCATCATGCGGTCGGTGCCCGCCACCGAGACCGCGGCCGCGAACGGGGTCAACACGGTCCTGCGCAGCATCGGCACCTCGACGGCGAGCGCGGCCGTCGCCGCCGTGCTGACGACCTTCACGCTCAGCGTCGCGGGGGTCGACCTGCCCGACCGCATCGCCTTCCAGACCGTCTGGGTGCTGGCTGCCGTCGCGGCCGTTCTCGGCGGACTGGTCGCGATCGCCATCCCGCGCCGGCGCACCCCGCCTGCGGAGTCGCCGGACCAGCTGCGGCCGGAGGAGTCCATCGAGGAGGTCGTGGCCCGGGGTCGAGTAGTCGGCACGGCCTTCGACACCGCCCCCCACCCGGCTGCCCACGCCACCGTCAACGTCACCTCCCTCTCCGGTCGTGCACTCGACTGGAACCGCGCTGACGGGTCCGGCGAGTTCGCGGTGGCGCTGCCGCGCTGGGGCACCTACGTCGTCACTGCCTCCGCGCCCGGCTGGGCCTCGAGGGCGGTCGTGGTGGCCTTCGAGTCGGCGGAGAAGCGGCCGGAGGTCGTGCTCACGGAACGACGGCTCCTGACCGGCCATGTGCTGGCTCCCAGCGGCCTGGCTGCCGAGGCGTCGATCCTCCTGCTCGATGCCGATGGCGCACCGGCCGGCCACGCCGAGACCGGGCCCGAGGGGCGGTTCCAGTTGCCGCTGCCCGCTCCGGGCCAGTACGTCCTCACGGTCGTCAGCGCCGACGGCGACGCCACGGCGCAGGACCTGATCATCGGGCAGGAGTCCCTCGACGTGACGGTGCCGTTCGGCGTCCGGGCTGCCCGATGACCAGCGACACGCGGGACCGGGTGCTGCAGGCGGCCGGCCGGCTGTTCGCCGAACGGGGATACGCCGGAGTCAGCATCCGGCAGATCGCCGCCGAGTCGGGGGTCTCGCCTGCCATGGTCATGAAGGTGGGCGGCAGCAAGGCCGCCATCTTCCGCGACGCCACTCCGCCCGAGGCGGAGCCCGTCGACCGCGAGTGGGAGCGCCAGGAGATCGGCCGGGAGCTCGTGCGCCGCATCGTCCAGCGGCGTGAGGACGGGGCCGTGGAGCCGTGGCTGCAAGCACTCCTCGGGGCACTCGACTCCCCGGATCCGTCACAGGCCCGCCAGGAGTTCGTCGACCACTACGTCAGTCGGCTGAGCCGGCGCTTCGGCGGGGAGGAGGCCCGCCGCGAGGCCGAGCTCGCCGCGGGGGTCCTCATCGGCATCGCCGCCGCCATCCGCCCCCTCCGGCTGCTGGAAACGGAGAGGGACTGGATCATCGAGCGCGGTGGCGCGATGATCCAGTCCCTCATCGACGAGCAGTCGGGCTAGGCGGGAACCTCCGAGCCCACCGCGATCGGCCGCCGCTTCGAGATCACGACGGCGACCACGACGATGGCCACCGCAGCGAGTGCGATGAGCCAGCGGAGGCCGGTGTTGGCCGAGTCGCCCACGCTCAGGGCCACGACCGCGGGCGCGATGAGCAGCGCGACGAGGTTCATGACCTTGATGAGCGGGTTGATGGCCGGGCCAGCCGTGTCCTTGAACGGGTCGCCGACCGTGTCGCCGATGACGGTGGCGGCATGGGCCTCGGAGCCCTTGCCACCGTGGTTGCCGTCCTCGACGAACTTCTTCGCGTTGTCCCAGGCACCACCGGAGTTGGACAGGAACACCGCCATGAGCACACCGGTCGCGATGGTGCCGGCGAGGTAGGCGCCGAGGGCACCCACGCCGAGGCCGAAGCCCACCGCGATCGGGGTCAGGACGGCGAGCAGGCCGGGGGTGGCCAGCTCGCGGAGTGAGTCGCGGGTGACGATGTCGACCACGCGGCCGTACTCCGGCTTCTCCGTGCCCTCCATGATCCCCGGATGGTCGCGGAACTGGCGACGCACCTCGAAGATCACGGCGCCAGCCGCGCGGGACACCGCGTTGATGGCCAGGCCGGAGAAGAGGAACACCACCGAGGCACCGATGATCAGGCCGACCAGGTTGCTCGGCGTCGCGACATCGAGGATGCCGAGGTACTGGGCCGCCGTGGTCAGGTCGACGACCTGGATCGCTCCGCTCACGGTCTCGCCGGCCGTGGCCGCCGCCCCGACGACCGCATCCCGGAAGGAGCCGAACAGCGCGGTGGCTGCGAGCACGGCGGTCGCGATCGCGATGCCCTTGGTGATGGCCTTCGTGGAGTTGCCGACCGCATCGAGGCTGGTGAGCACCTGCGCGCCCTCGCCGTGCACCTCGCCGGACATCTCGGCGATGCCCTGGGCGTTGTCCGACACCGGGCCGAAGGTGTCCATGGACACGATGACGCCGACCGTGGTCAGCAGGCCGGTGCCGGCCAGCGCGATGGCGAACAGCGACAGGATGACCGAGCCCCCGCCGAGCAGGAACGCTCCGTAGACGGCCGCGCCGATCAGCAGCGCGGAGTACACGGCCGACTCCAGTCCGACGGAGATGCCGGACAGGATGACCGTGGCCGGGCCGGTGAGCGAGGTCTTGGCGACGTCGTCGACGGGTCGGCGGTTGGTCTCCGTGAAGTACGCCGTCAGCTGCTGGATGACCGCCGCCAGCACGATGCCGATGATCACGGCCATGATCGAGAAGATCCGGGGGTTGAAGGTGTCGATGGCGACCCCGAGCCCGAGGTTCTCGACGGCCACGCCCTTGAAGTCGACCATGCGCTCCGGCAGGAAGATGAAGGCGGCAATGGCGACGAGGACGGCCGAGATGATGGCAGAGATGAAGAAGCCACGGTTGATGGCCGACATCCCGGAGCGGTCACCGGGGCGCGGGGAGACGGCGAAGATGCCGATCACGGCCGTGACGACGCCGATGGCCGGGACGACGAGGGGCCACACGAGCCCGATCTCGCCGAAGGCGGCCTTGCCGAGGATGAGGGCCGCGACCAGGGTGACGGCGTACGACTCGAAGAGGTCGGCAGCCATGCCGGCGCAGTCGCCGACGTTGTCGCCGACGTTGTCGGCGATGGTGGCCGCATTGCGGGGGTCGTCCTCGGGGATGCCCTGCTCGACCTTGCCGACGAGGTCGGCGCCGACATCGGCCGCCTTGGTGAAGATGCCGCCGCCGACACGCATGAACATGGCCAGCAGAGCCGCGCCGAAGCCGAAGCCCTCGAGGACCTTGGGGGCGTCGCCCTTGTAGACGAGGACGACGAGCGCTGCGCCGAACAATCCGAGCCCGACCGTGAACATGCCGGCGACGCCGCCGGTCCGGAAGGCGATCTTGGTGGCCTTCTGCTCGCCGGACTCGTTGGCCGCGGCCGCGACGCGGACATTGCCACGTACCGCGAGCCACATGCCCATGTAGCCCGTGGTAGCCGAGAAGACCGCGCCCACGAGGAAGAAGATGCTCCGGCCGATGCGCTCACCCGTCGTCTCCGCCGGAAGCGCGAACAGCACGAAGAACACGATGACCGCGAAGATGGCCAGCGTCCGGAACTGCCTGCTCAGGTAGGCAGCAGCGCCCTCCTGGACCGCGGCCGCGATCTCCCGCATGCGCGGCGTGCCCTCGCTGGCCGCGAGAACCTCGCGGACCAGGAGCGCGGCGACGCCCAGTGCAAGGAGCGCGATGACAGCAACGACGACGACTGTCGTCATGTTGCTCCCGCTCAACTCGATCATGGGTCTCCTTCGGGTAGTACCGAGCGGGAACGGCCCCCGCCCGGACGTTCTCGGGGTGCGCAGGAGGAGACGCCTCCTCCGCGACGCCGGGGAGTCTACGCAGGCGTGTGATCTGACTCACCGAAGCCCTATATGTGGAAGCCCTTACATACCGTGACCTTCGTCACGAGACGACCGGAACGCCCGGTGCCGGCAGGTCCGCCATGGGCTTGCGGGCCATCGAGACGCGGGCGGCATTGACGATCGCGAGCACGTCGATGACCTCTTGGGCGACAGCCCCCAGCAGGGGCGGGAGCAGCCCGACGACAGCCAGCACCATGCCGATCGCGCTCAGGGCGATGCCCCCGATCGCGGTCTGCAGGGCGATCCGGCGCATCCGCCGTCCGATGTGCAGGAGCTCGTCCAGGCGCTCGAAGGAGGAGTCGAGCACGACGGCATCGGCCGCCTCGGCCGTGACGTCGTTGTTCTTCCCGAAGGCCACGCCCACCGTGGCCGCTGTCATCGCGGGGGCGTCGTTGATCCCGTCGCCGAGGAAGACCGTGGGGGCAGCCTCCGTCTCCCGCCGCACGATGTCGAGCTTCTCCTCCGGCGAGACCTGGGCCCGCGCCTCCGAGAGCCCGACGCGACCGGCGAGGTACTCCACCTCACTGGATCGGTCGCCGGACAGCAGCATCGTGCGGACCACGTCATGCCGGTGCCCCAGGTGACCGATGAACTCGCGGGCGCCGACCCGGGGCTCGTCGCGGAACTGCAGCGTCGCTGCGTAGCGATCGTCCACGAGGACGACGCATTCGAGCCCGGCCGCCTCGGGAGGCAGCAGCTCGAGGAGTTCGGGACGCGAGCGTGCGAGTCCTGCCCGTCCGGTGATGAGCAGCAAGGCTCCGTCCACGCAGGCCCTCAGTCCCGCGCCTGGGATCTCGGTCACCTCCGTCACCGGCAGGACTGCGATGTCCTCGGTCGCCTCGACGACGGCCACGGCCAGCGGATGACGGCTGTAACGCTCCGCCGATCCCGCGAGCGCCAGCAGCCGATCCCGATCGATGCCCGGCACCAGGTGCACCGACGTCAGTGTCGGCTTCCCGTAGGTGAGCGTCCCGGTCTTGTCGAAGATCATGGTGCGCGCGGTGCTGATGCGCTCGAGCATCGACGGGTCCTTGACGATGATCCCGTACCGGGCAGCCAGCGCGATGGCGCCGATGATGGCCACGGGGACGCCGATGAGCAGTGGGCAGGGCGTCGCGATGACGAGGACGGCGAGGAACCGGTTGGGATCGCCGCTCACCACCCACCCGGCGGTCGCCAGTCCCAGGGCGATGACGGTGTAGGTCAGGCCCAGCCGGTCCGCCAGCCGGCGCATGGGCGGCTGCTCGGCCTCCGCCTTCTCCAGCACGCCCACGATCTGCGCGTAGCGGCTGTCCTGTGCAGCGCGCCGGGCCTCGATGACGAGCGCCTCCGTGCTGTTGATGGCTCCGGAGAGGACCTCCGATCCGGGGGTCTTGGGCACGACATACGGCTCGCCCGTCAGGTACGACTCGTCCATGGCCCCATGCCCCTCACGGACCACGCCGTCGACCGGGCAGATCTCGTGCGGCAGCACGACGACGACATCGCCCACCCGCACCGATGTCGCCTCCTGGTCGGTGAGCGAGCCGTCCTGCGCGCGCAGGTGCGCGATGGTCGGACTGCGCCGCGCGAGGGCGGCGAGCACCTCGGACGCGCGAGCCGATGCGGCATCCTCCAGGGCCCGCCCGCCCGAGACCATCAGGGCGATCACTGCCGCGACCAGCCACTCGCTCATGACGCCCGCGGTGACGATCGCGAGCAGTCCGAGGACGTCGGCGCCGATGCGGCGGCCGATGACGCCCCGCACCACGTCTACGGCCAGGGGCACTCCGACAATGGCGGACATGACCATGAGGGGCAGGTCGGTCCACCACGCGTCACCGACGGTCAGACGCAGACCGCCCCACAGGGCGATGGCGCCCAGCGTCGCGATGGAGACCTGCCCCTGGCGCGTCGTGGCCAGGGCCCGAAGGTAGAGACCAGCGCCGTGGCTGCGGCCGGCGGACCGGGCGGCCATGCGCCCACCCCCTCGACTCAGGGGAGCCGCGCCCGGCCCCCTTCCATAAGCAGGCCCGCTCGGTTCACGCCGAGGGCAGGGCCTCCTCGAGCGTTGCGTGCAGCGGGATCACCGCATCGAGCCCGGTCAGCGAGAAGACCCGGAGCACGCGCGGGGTCGTGGCCACCACATCGAGGGAGCCGTCGTGCTCGCGTACGTGCTTCAAGCCGGTCACGAGCACGCCGAGTCCCGTCGAGTCGATGAACTTCACAGCCGTGAGATCGACCACGACGGCGGCTCCGGCGAGCCTGGTCAGGGGGCCGAGCGTGGACTCCAGCTCGGGTGCCGTGTGCACGTCCAGCTCGCCGGCCACGGTGAGGACGGTGCGGCCGGACCGCTCCGATGACTGCACGCTGAACTGCATGCTTCTACTGTGGCACAGGCTCACCCCGGGTCGCCCCACAATGGGGGGATGCGCGAACTCCTCGACCGCCTGTCCATCGGGCGGCCCGGTCGCCTGGTGCACGTGCATGAGGTGCCGATGCGCGCGGCGCAGTCCCGGCAGTGGCCGGAGTGGGTGTCCCCCGCCATCTCCACCGCCTACCGCGAGCGTGGAGTGGAGCGTCCCTGGTCGCACCAGGTGACGGCTGCCGACGCCGCCCACGCGGGCCGCCATGTCGCGCTGGCGACCGGCACGGCATCCGGCAAGTCGATGGCCTTCGGCATGGTCGCCCTGCAGGAGATCCTCGACGGCACGCACGCACCCGACGGCCGCGGCGCGACGGTGCTGTACCTGTCGCCGACGAAGGCACTGGCCCACGACCAGGCGGCCTCCCTGCAGGCCCTCGGCCTGCCGTGGCTCCGCGCGGCGACCTACGACGGTGACACCCCGAGCGAGGAGCGCCAGTGGGTCCGTCAGCACGCGTCGTATGTCCTCACGAACCCGGACCTGCTCCACCACTCCCTGCTGCCCGGGCATCGCACCTGGGCGCCCTTCCTCCGCCGCCTGCGACTGGTCGTCATCGACGAGGCACACGCGTACCGGGGCGTGACCGGCGCTCACGTGGCCGCGGTGGTGCGCCGACTGCGCCGGATCGCGGCGCACTACGGCGCCCAGCCGACGGTCTTCGTGGCATCGGCCACCATGTCCGACCCGGAGGTCGCGGCGGCCCGTCTCATCGGTGCACCGGCGGTCGCCGTCACCGAGGACGGCTCCCCGCGGCCAGGCAGCGTCCTCGGCTTCTGGGAGCCACCCTTGGTGACCTCCCCGAGCGGCGCGCAGTCACGCCGCAGCGCCGTCGCCGAGACCGCCGACCTGCTCGCCGACTGCGTCGTCGAGGGACGCCAGGCGCTCGCCTTCGTCCGCAGTCGACGCGCCGCCGAGACCACGGCTCTCATGACCCGCGACCTGCTCGCCGACGTCGACCCGGGACTGCCGGATCAGGTGGCCGCCTACCGTGGGGGCTACCTCCCGGAGGAGCGCCGGGCCCTCGAGGCGGCGATGCGGTCCGGGGCGATCCGCGCGCTCGCGACCACGAATGCGCTCGAGCTCGGCATCGACATCAGCGGACTCGACGTGGTGCTGGTGACCGGCTGGCCCGGCACCCGGGCGAGCCTGTGGCAGCAGCTCGGTCGGGCAGGGCGGTCCGGCACGGACGCGGTCGGCGTCTTCGTGGCGCGAGACGACCCGCTGGATGGCTACCTCGTCCACCATCCCGTCGCGGTGGTCGGCCGTCCGGTCGAGGCGAGCGTCTTCGACCCCGCCAACCCCTACGTCCTCGCACCCCACCTGTGCGCGGCCGCTGCAGAACTGGCCCTGACCGAGGAGTCCCTCGCATCGTGGTTCCCGGCGATCGCCCGCGCCATCGTGGACGACCTGGTCCGGCTCGGCATGCTGCGCGAGCGGCCGACCGGCTGGTACTGGACGCGCCCCGAACGGGCATCCGACCTCACCGACCTCCGGGGCAGCGGGGGCGGCCCCGTTCGGGTCATCGAGTCGGGCACCGGCCGACTGCTCGGCACGGTGGACCGGTCCAGCGCCCCCGGAACCGTGCATCCGGGTGCCGTGTACGTGCATCAGGGCACGTCCCACGTGGTCGAGTCCTTGGACCTGGACGAGTCCGTGGCCGCCGTCGTGGTGGAGGACGTCGACTACTCGACGCTGTCGCGCTCGATCAGCGACATCCGGGTGGTCGAGGAGTTCGAGGCCGACCGCACCGGCACGGTGCACCGGGGGGTCGTCGAAGTGACTTCGCAGGTGGTCTCCTTCCAGCGGCGGCGGCCCACCGGGGAGAGCCTCGGAGAGGAGCCGCTGGACCTTCCTCCGCAGACCCTGACCACGCAAGCCGTGTGGTGGACCGTGCCCGAGGACGCCCTGGCCCGCGTCGGCGTCAGACCCGCAGACACTCCCGGGGCGGCACACGCCGCCGAGCACGCGGCCATCGGGCTGCTTCCGCTCTTCGCCACCTGCGACCGCTGGGACCTGGGCGGAGTGTCCACCGCCGAGCATCCCGACACGGGGTGCCCGTCGGTGTTCGTCTACGACGGCTACCCGGGCGGGGCCGGCTTCGCCGAGCACGGCTTCCGGGTCGCCCGCGACTGGCTCGAGGCGACGCGTGCCACGATCGCCGAGTGCGACTGCGCGACGGGATGCCCCGCGTGCATCCAGTCACCGAAGTGCGGCAACGGGAACGAGCCGCTCGACAAGGACGGCGCCGTGACCTTCCTCAGCACGGTGCTGGGCCTCATGGCGGCCCCGCCCGGGCCGTGACCTCGAGCCGGTCATGCGGATGGCCGAGGAGGGCAAGGAGCCGCGCGGGGACGCGGCCCGCGTCGCCGGCCACCGTCACGACCGCGTCGAGCCCCTGAATGACGCAGGCGCTGAGCTCGAGGCCGTTGGCGAGCGCCGTCTCCTCCGCCGCAGCACACGGATCCGTCATGGCCTCGGCCGCAGCCAGCGCGGCGAGGTCGGCGACCGACGCGACTGCGGCGTGTCGGACGGCCAGCCCTGCCACCAGCAGGCCACCCAGCGCCACCGCCATGAGCGCCTGCATCAGGAGCACCGCCATAAGCAGCGCAGCGCCTCGGTCGCGCCCAATCGCGACCACTCCTGCTGTCACGACCACTCCTGGGGCACGGTCAAGTGCGAGCGCAGGGGGACGGTGATGCCCGCCAGCAGCGGGACGGGCGCGGCCACCTCCCGCGCGGCCTCCACCTCGACGCCACCACTCGTCCGCTGCACGGAGACCACCGCCCCCGGAACGGCATCCTCCGCAGCCGCGACGGCCGATGGCAGGTCGACGCCCCGGGCCACGTCGCGGGCCACCTGACGGGCGATCTCCTGCAGCGCCAGTGCCGAACTGCCCAGCGTGACCGCCCACGCCAGGGCCGCAGCGACCATCAGGAGGACCGGGATCGCGATGGCGGTCTCGACCAGGACGCTCCCCGAGTCCGGGAGGCGGGCCTCCCGGACTCGGATCGCAAACCCACTCACTCGCTATCCCGTGAACGCGCGGAGCGCCTGCGAGAGCACACTCCACAGCAGGTCCCGCACCTCCGGACTCGTGAGCAGCTTGATGAGCACACCCCCGAGACCGGCGACTGCCACCGTGCCGACCGCGTACTCGGCGGTCGACAGCCCCTCGTCGCCTCGCGGCATTCCCTTGATGACCGTGCGCATGCCGTCCTTCCTGCCGCTAGAGCGGCGGTACCGACCCTCGGCACCGACGACCGAGGTCGTCGGTGCCCACCGTCGCGTCCGTGCGGTCGGTCCGACAGGTGCCGATGCCGGGCTGGGGACCGCTGACCAGGCTGGGTCCAAACTGTGGTCGACGCATCGCGTTCAGCCCAGCCCGGTCACCGCGGAGGCAAGGGAGACGACGACGGGCACCACGCCGAGAAGGAGGAAGGCCGGCAGGAAGCAGGCTGCGAGCGGACCCACGGCACGCACGCCGGCAGCGCGCGCGGCGACGTCGACGGCGCGGCGTCGCTCCCTTCGCAGGTCGTTCGCGACCGCCGCCAGCGTCGAGGCGAGAGGTGCCCCCGTGGTGGTAGCCCGCACCACGGACTCGACGATCGAAGACCACGCTCCCCCATCGTCGACCAGTCGCCATGCCTCGGGCACGTCCGCACCGAGGTCGAGCGCGATCACCACCGGCCTGAGGGCAGCGGCTCCGGGTTCGTCGAACGCCTCGGCCACGGCATGAACCGCGGCCCGGGTTCCTGCGCCCGCCGCCAGCGTCGCCGCAAGCAGATCGGCGAGCAGCGGCGCCTGCCTCTCCAGGGCCTCGCGCCGACGCCGGGTGACCATGGGCTCGAGGCGTCCGAGCCAGCGCGGCAGCAGGACGAGGCAGGCCAGTCCCACGGGCGGGCCAAGGGGCCAGCCGAGCACGAGGGTGACGGCGACTCCGGCGACGGCACCCGCAAGGACACGATGGCGCCCCACCGCCCGCGGCCCGTCGCGCCCGCGTCCAGCGCCGTGCCCGCGGAACAGGGATCGCCTCTCCGCCGGGGGTCCCAGCCACATCCACGCGGCCGCGGACCAGAGGGCGGCGCTCAGGGCCATCACAGCTGCCGCTCCACGGAGGTCGCGATGCGGCCCGTCCACCACAGGCCGAGCAGGATCAGCGCCACCCCCGCTCCCAGGCAGAGACGCCCTGAGGCGGAGCCGGTCAGCCACGCGATCGGATCCGCGCCGAGCAGCACGCCGAACACCACGCCGATGAGGGGCAGGCCCGCCAGCATCCGGGCGGTCGCCCGGGGCACGGCCAGCTGTCCCTCGAGGGCCACCTGCACCTCCTCGGCGACCCGAGCCGATTCGGCCAGTCGGGACACGGAAGCGGCCAGTCCGGCACCGGAACGCTCGCCGACACTCCAGCACGCGGCGAGCTGTCTCAGCACGGGCACATTGGCCCCGTCTCGGAACAGGGCCGCGGTGATGTCTCCTCCGGACCTCGCCGCCGCGGCCGCGATCGGCCACGGTGGGGCGTCCCCACCCCCGCGGATCAGCGCCACGCTGGGCACCTGCCCGGCCTCGAGCTCGGCCACCAGGGCCGTGAGCGACCGGATCACGACGGCCCGACGCCCGGCGCTCCGACGCCGGGCGGCCGGCCCTACGCGCCATCGGTTCCGTGCCATGGCGGCCCGATCCCGGAGCGCGGGCCACCGCCGGCCCGGCACGCACAGGCGGCGAAGCCGGACGTCACCGCGCCGCGGCACCACCCACCAGCCCACCAGGACGGCCCCCGCCAGCGCCGCAGCCGCAGCGACCAGATCAGGCACCGGCAAGGCGCTCCGCCAGTGCGCTCATCGCGACGCCCGGCACCAGGCGTCCGTCCACGCGCACCAGTGCGGGAACCGTCTGCACGAACCCTGCCTCGTCACGTCGCAACAGGTGCACGCCGGCGATGACGCGACGCCCATCGTCGCGTCCGAGGTGGAGCACGGCATCGATGCCGGCCGCCATGAGCGCATGGACCGCCTGACGGTCCAGTCCGGCCATCAGCCCGAGTGCCTCGAGGCGGGCGGGCACGTCCTCGGCCGAGTTCGCATGCACCGTGCCGCAGCCGCCCTCGTGGCCGGTGTTCATCGCCGAGAGCAGTTCGACGACCTCCGCGCCTCGGACCTCGCCGACCACCAGGCGGTCCGGTCGCATCCGCAGCGCCTGGCGCACGAGATCGCGGAGGGTCACCTGACCGGCACCCTCGATGTTCGCGGGCCGCGCCTGCATGCGGGCGAGGTGCGGATGCTCGGGGGCCAGCTCGGAGGCGTCCTCGACGATGACGATCCGCTCACCATGCGGGACCTCGCCGAGCAACGCGCCGAGCACCGTCGTCTTGCCCGACCCCGTGCCACCGCTCACCAGGAAGGCCAGCCGTGCGCTCACCATCCCGCGCAACAGCGCCGCGCCCTCAGCGTCCACCGCACCACGGGCCACCAGGTCGTCGACGCGGAAGCGTCGAGCGCTCGGGACGCGCAGCGAGATCAGCGTGCCATCGACGGCGATCGGCGGCACGACGCAATGCAGCCGGATGCCGGAGCCGAGTCGGGCGTCCACGTAGGGGCTGGCATCGTCGAGTCGTCGTCCCGCGGACGCGGCCAGCCGCTGCGCGAGGGCGCGCACCTCGTCATCCGCCTCGAAGGTCACCTCCGTGCGCGTGAGGCCGTCGCCGCAATCGACCCAGACGCTGCGCGGCCCGTTGACGACGACGTCCGTGACCCCCGGCAGCGCCAGCAGCGGCTCGAGAGGGCCGGCCCCGACGAGATCGCTGCGCAGACGGCCGCTGAGCTCGAGCACCGTGTCGTCGCCGAGCACGATCCCCTCAGCCCGGAGCGCTGCGGCAACGCGGCCGGGCGTGGCCTCGCCGTTCTCCGCGACCAGCCGCGCCCGAACCCGGTCGACCAGGCCCGCACTCATGCCGGCCTCTTGGTGGGATGGGCGAACTCGAGCAGGTCGTCGAGGATGTTCGCGCAGGCGCGGCCGTAGGCGTCACGCAACGACGGCGGATCACCGTCATCGGCCCGCGCGACCAGTCCGGCGGCGCGCGGCAGGCGTCCGAGGACGGGCAGTTGCAGCACCGAGCGGATGGACTCATCCGAGACACCATTGCCGTCGAGGCGGATGACCACGCCCACCCCGGCGGACATGGCTTCAAGCCGGCGTGCCAGGCGCGCGGCGCTGGCGACCGGGAGGACGTGGTTGCCGGTGACGAGCATGGTCTGCCGAGCCCTGGCAACGACGGCCTGCGCCATCGGATCGGCGACACGACCCACATCCACCACGACAAGGTCGAAGCCCCGCTCACCAGCATCGAGGATCGAGGCCACGACCTCGGTGGCGACGGGGGTGCCCGTGCCCCGACGTCCCGACGCGAGCACCGAGACGCCGTCACCCGCGGGCAGGGCCGCGAGGAGGTCCGCTGGGCTGATGCGCCCGCGAGCCTCGGCGAGGTCGGGCCATCTCATGCCGGGCTCGTCCTCGATGCCCAGGAGGAGGTCCAGCCCCCCGGAGGAGGCGTCGGCATCGACGAGCAGCACACGAACGCCGGTGGCCGCACCGGCGAGAGCGACCGTCACGGCGAAGGTCGAGGCACCACTGCCCGCCCCGGCCCCGGCCACGGCCAGGACGAGCCCCTGACGCGAGTGACCCTCGGCGCTGTCGGCCAGCCGGTCGATGAGCCAGCGCTCCGCCTCCGGGAGCACGGCCACGTGCTCGGCGCCGATGCCCACGGCGATCTGCCACTCGTCGGTGGCCGGGGCCCGCGTGACGAGGAGGACATCGGGGCGACGGATCGGCCGGGTCGCCGCGACGGCGGGTGCCAGGTCCGCGCCGACGAGGACGAGCGGTGCGGCCGTCCACCGCCCACGCGCGGACTCGGCGTCGGCCACGACGTGCACGTCCACCCCATTGGCCGCGGCCAGCCGCACGATGTCGTCGATCAGCGTGGGGTCCTCAGTGATGAGTAGGGGCCGGTTCGACATGTCCACCTCCGCGCTCACCATGGCTTCTCGGCCGTCACTCGCAGAGGTCCCGACGGTTCCCTGTGGATGACGACGCGCCTGACGCCCGGGTGTGGAAAGCGCGGGTACCGTCGTGCCATGGACGATCCGGACCGCAGCAGGGCCGCGGCCTTCTTCGATCTCGACAAGACGATCCTCGCCAAGTCGAGCTCGTTCGCCTTTGCCCGTCCCTTCTATCGTGAGGGCCTGATCGGGCGGTCCGACGTCGTGCGCAGCGCTTATGCGCAGTTCGTCTACCTGGCATCCGGTGCCGACCACGATCAGATGGAGACGATGCGGGAGTACATGTCGAAGCTGGTCACGGGCTGGAACGTCGAGCAGGTGCAGCAGATCGTGTCGGAGACCCTCGATGACATCGTCGACCCGATGGTGTTCGAGGAGGCCGTGCAGCTCATCGAGGAGCACAAGGCCGCGGGTAACGACGTCATCATCATCTCGTCCTCGGGGACCGACATCGTCGAGCCGATCGGTGCCCGCCTCGGCGTCGACCTCGCGATCGGCACGCAGGTGGCGATCGAGGAGGGCGAGTACACCGGCGAGATCCTCTTCTACGCGTACGGCCCCGGGAAGGCGGACGCCATGCGCTCCCTCGCCGAGGAGCGGGGGTACAACCTCGCCGAGTGCTACGCCTACAGCGACTCGCACACCGACCTGCCCATGCTCGAAGTGGTCGGGCACCCGGTGGCCGTCAATCCGGACTCGGACCTGCGTGCGGTCGCCGTGGAGCGGGGCTGGCCGATCCGCGACTTCCGCAAGCCCGTGGCGCTGCGCGAGCAGTCGACGAAGCGCTCAGCGATCGCTGCGGGAGCCGGCGTGGCGCTCGCAAGCGTGGCCCTCGGGCTCACCTGGTACGCCCGACGCCGCGCCACCCGCGCGTAGCCCTCCCGAATCCCACGCCCTGCGTCACATAGCGGGGGTCCATGTGACGCTGGGCGTGGGATCCCGGTGGTCATGCGTCCACAGGGCAGCGGCGAGGACTCGTATCGGCCGCGTCTTCCCCGCATCGTCGGGACATGCCCGCACTCCATGCCCCCGATCCGGCACTGCCGCCGCTCTTCGACCTCGGGACCGCCCTGGCGGCCGGGATGACCCGCGACCAAGTGCGGCAACGGGTCCGGTCGGGAGAGTGGCTACGAATGTGCCGGGGGTGGTTTCTCCGGCGCGAGTCGCTGGACGAGCCCGACCCGCACCTCGCGTCACGACGTCTCCACCAGCTGCGGTCCGTGGCGGCCGCGCGGCGGGTGCCGGGCAGCACTGTGTGCGGGCCCTCAGCGGCGATCCTTCATGGGCTGCCGGTCCTCGAGGTTCCCGACGAGGTGCACCTGATCGCCCCGCCTGATGGGTGGACGGGCCACCGGGCCGGGCTGCGCCTGCACGAGTGGGTGCTGCCCGACCACCATCTCGACGTGGCCCCGCTGCGGCTGACGACCCTGCCCCGCTCCTGGGTCGACCTCGCCCGCGTCAACGGCCTGGTCGGTGCCGTGGTGGCCGGAGACCACCTCCTCCGTGCCGATGCCGCCACCCACGTCGACCTGGCCCGAGCCATCGGAGAGCTCGGGGGCAGCCAGTTGCTGGGGCATGCGCGTACCGCACTGGGTCTGCTCGAGCCGCGCCGCGAGTCACCCCTCGAGTCGGCATCCGGCTGCTACTTCCACCAGCACGATGTGCCGCCTCCACAGTGGCAGGTCGACCTCTTCGACGACGACGGATTCATCGGCCGTGCCGACTGCACGTGGGACGGGACGCGACTGGTCGGAGAGGCCGACGGCCGCTTCAAGTACCTCGCCCCGGACGACCTCTACCGGGAGAAGCGGCGGGAGGACCGTATCCGCGCGACCGGTAGGTACGTGATTCGGTGGGGATGGACGGACCTGCAGACGGACCGGTTGGCGCGACGGATCCTCGCAGCCCTCGAGAATCCCACGCGCAGCGTCGCAAGGACCCCAGGCATGTGACGCACCGCGTGGGATTCGGGCCTAGACGGTGAGGGCGCCGGTGGCGCAGGCGTCGGCATGCCAGCGGATGAACGCCGCCACGCCGTCCGGTGTCCCGGTGGCGTACCCGCGCAGCGCCCGGACGTACGACGGCCGGCCCGCCTCCCAGAACCCGCGCTCCGGGACGGTGAACAGCGACGGATCCACGCCGCGCGAGGCGAGCACGAGCCGCGTGCCCGCACGGGCGAGCAGGCCCGACCCCCAGGTGAACGGTCGCAGCACCGCCAGCTCCGCATGCACGAGCGCGGCCACCACGAGCGCCGGCGCCCGGGTCGGACGCCCCAGGACGTCGGCCAGCAGCGCCAGCCGGTCCGCGGCGGCCCGAGCAGGCGGCAGGGAGCCCAGTGTGAGCGGATCGTCCGCCACCTCCCCGGCACGCGGTCGCCCGAGCTCCGACTCCGGGACGAAGCCGACCGCCGTCAGCGCGTGCAGGTGGGCCAGCGCCTGCAAGGGAGCCTGTGCGAAGACGTCCACCTGCGTGGGCACGGCGGCCGTCAGCCGCAGCGCCGCCTCGAGGACCCGCCCCATCGGGGACGCGTCCACCTCGACGACGTCGGCACCGTCGATCGCCGCCGAGTCACGGGCCCCACGCTCGCGCGAGGCGGTGGCGAACTGGGCGGCCTCGCCGCGCACGTCCCTCCGCCAGAGGACGGCGTCAATAGCGTCGCGCGCCGTCTGGACCGACTCGGCCACGTCCGACCGGGCGGCCAGGGCGGCGAAGGGATCCATGGTCACCCTGCGGACGCTACCGGTCCTTCCTTCACATCGAATCCGCCCCTCACACGGCGTCCCCTCGGCTACCTTCGGAAGCAAAGCGCACCCCGAGGAGATCGCACATGAGCGACGAGGCCCTGTCCAACCTGCTGCACGAGGACCGGGCCTTCCCGCCCACCCCGGATTTCGCGGCGCAGGCCAACGCCAAGGCCGACATGTACGACGACGCCGCCGCGGATCGGCTGGCCTTCTGGGCCGAGCAGGCCCGCCACCTGACGTGGGCCGAGCCGTTCACCGAGGTCCTCGACTGGTCGAATGCGCCGTTCGCGAAGTGGTTCGTCGGGGGCCGGCTCAATGTCGCCTACAACTGCGTGGACCGGCACGTCGAGGACGGCCACGGCGACCAGGTGGCCATCCGCTTCGAGGGTGAGCCGGGCGACCGGCTCGACATCACGTACGCCCAGCTGCAGGTCGAGGTCGCCAAGGCGGCGAACGCCCTCATCGAGCTCGGCATCACCGCAGGCGACCGCGTGGCGATCTACCTGCCGATGATCCCGGAGGCGATCGTCGCGATGCTCGCCTGCGCGCGCCTGGGAGCGCCGCACTCCGTCGTGTTCGCCGGGTTCAGCGCCGAGGCCCTGCGCAGCCGCATCGACGACGCCACGGCCAAGCTGGTCATCACCGCCGACGGCCAGAACCGGCGGGGCAGCGCGATGGCCCTCAAGCCCGCCGTGGACGAGGCCGTCGCCGACTGCCCGTCCGTCGAGCACGTGCTGGTCGTGCGTCGCACCGGGCAGGACGTGGACTGGAACGCCGACCGCGACGTGTGGTGGCACGACATCATCGGCCGGCAGGCCGGGACCCACACGCCCGAGGCCTTCGACAGCGAGCATCCGCTGTTCATCCTCTACACGTCCGGCACGACGGGTAAGCCCAAGGGCATCCTCCACACCTCCGGCGGCTACCTGACGCAGGCCGCCTTCACGCATCGCAACGTCTTCGACCTCAAGCCTGAGTCCGACGTCTACTGGTGCACCGCCGACATCGGCTGGGTCACCGGCCACTCCTACATCGTCTATGGGCCGCTGGCGAACCGCGTCACGCAGGTGGTCTACGAGGGCACGCCCGACACCCCGGAGAAGGATCGCTGGTGGGACATCGTCGAACGCCACAAGGTGTCCATCTTGTACACGGCGCCCACGGCCATCCGCACCTTCATGAAGTGGGGTGACGCCCTGCCGCTCGCGCACGACCTGTCGAGCCTGCGCCTGCTCGGATCGGTCGGCGAGCCGATCAACCCCGAGGCCTGGATGTGGTACCGCACCGTCATCGGCTCGAGCCAGTGCCCGATCGTCGACACGTGGTGGCAGACGGAGACCGGCGCCATCATGATCAGCCCATTGCCCGGCGTCACGGCGACCAAGCCGGGCTCCGCCATGGGGCCCCTGCCCGGCATCGGCGCAGCCATCGTGGACGACTACGGCACGCCGGTCGGCAACGGCCACGGCGGCTACCTCGTGCTCACCGAGCCGTGGCCGTCCATGCTGCGCGGGATCTGGGGCGACGACCAGCGCTACGTCGACACCTACTGGTCACGCTGGCCGCAGTACTACTTCGCCGGCGACGGCGCGAAGTGGGACGAGAGCGGTGCCATCTGGCTGCTCGGCCGCGTCGACGACGTGATGAACGTGTCCGGCCACCGCATCTCGACGACTGAGGTCGAGTCGGCCCTCGTCAGCCACCCCAAGGTGGCCGAGGCCGCGGTCGTCGGCGCCGCCGACGAGACCACCGGGCAGGGCATCGTGGCGTTCGTGATCCTGCGGGGCGGCGTGCCCACCGAGGAGGCGGAGGGCTCGGCGATCATCACCGAGCTGCGCAACCACGTCGCCCATGAGATCGGGCCGATCGCCAAGCCCCGGCAGATCATGGTCGTGCCCGAGCTGCCCAAGACCCGATCCGGCAAGATCATGCGCCGTCTCCTGCGCGATGTCGCCGAGAACCGGGCCATGGGCGACGCCACGACCCTGGCCGACCCCGCCGTGATGAACCTCATCGCGACCGGTCTGGCGTCCTCCTCGTCGGAGGACTGACTCCGACGCCATCCCCTAGGGTGGACCTGTACGTCTGGTGTGCCGGGAAGCCTGGTCGGCAAGTGGATGGCGCGTGTCCGCGGGGGACATGCCGATGGCCGAAGGGGTCCGACCATGAGCATGGCGAACGAGTTCCTCGGCCGACCGTCCCGGTCGAACCTCGCATGGCTGCGCGACCAGCTCCGGGACGAGACGTTCGGCGGCATCCTCCTGCTCATCGCGGCGGCCGTCGCCCTGATATGGGCGAACTCGCCGTGGGGTGACTCGTACGTCGCGCTCACCGACCTGCAGATCGGGCCCACCGAGCTCAAGCTGAACCTGTCGCTGAGCATCTGGACGGCGGATGCCCTCCTCGCGGTCTTCTTCTTCGTGGTCGGCCTCGAGCTCAAGCACGAACTGGTCCTCGGATCGCTGTCGAAGGCGCGCGAGGCCGTCGTTCCGGCCGCAGCGGCCATCGGCGGCATGGTGGTCCCGGCTGGCATCTTCGTCGCGGTCAACGCCTTCGCCGCCGAGGGATCCCTCGAGGGGTGGGGCATCCCGATGGCCACCGACATCGCGTTCGCCCTCGCCGTCCTCGCGGTGGTCGGCCGCCGCCTCCCGGTGGCGCTCCGCGCGTTCCTGCTGACCCTGGCGGTCGTCGACGACCTCGGCGCGATCGCGGTGATCGCGATCTTCTACTCCGACAAGTTCTCCCTGCCGTGGTTCCTCGCTGCCCTCGCGACCTATGCCGCCTATGCCCTGGCCATGCGGTTCCGCATCACCACGCCCCTCGTGTACATCCCGCTGGTCCTGCTCGGCTGGGAGTTCACCTACCTCAGCGGGGTGCACGCCACGATCGCCGGCGTCGTGTTCGGCTTCCTCACCCGGGTGCGCCCCGATCCCGGCGAGGCCAAGGCCCCGGCGGACCGCCTCTCCCACCTGATCCACCCGATCAGCGCAGGTCTCTGCGTGCCGCTGTTCGCGTTCTTCGCTGCCGGAGTCGACTTCCGCAGCGTGGGCTTCGTGGACTCCCTCGCCACCCCAGTGGCCCTCGGCATCCTCGCCGGCCTCGTGATCGGCAAGCCGATCGGCGTGATGGCGGGTGCCTGGCTCACCGCCCGATTCACCCGAGCGAGCCTCAGTCCGGGGCTGGCCTGGCGCGACGTCGGGGCCATCGGCGTGCTCGCCGGTATCGGCTTCACCGTCGCGCTGCTGATCACCGAGCTCGCGTACAAGAACGACGAGGCCACCCTCGACTCCGCCAAGGTCGCCGTCCTGACGGCCTCGGTGATCGCGGCCGCGCTGGCTGCCATCGCGCTGACGTGGCGCAGCCGCCACTACGCGGCCCTCTGGCGGCTCGACCAGATCCGCGCCGCCAACGAAGCGGACGAGATGGGCATGCACGAGCGACCCGAGTCCCGATAGCCTTCTGGAGTCAGCCACCCGGAGGAAGACATGCCGCCGCAACCGAAGCCCAGCATCAAGGACCTCGTCGCCAAGACCGTCGCCGACGGTCAGCGACTCGCCAAGGCGCAGTTGGCGCTGCTCCAGAGCGAGGTGTCGGCGTCCGGGGCGCGAATCGGCAAGGGTGGCGCGCTCGGTGTGGTCGCCGGGACGATGGCGTTCTTCGCCTTCCTCTTCATCCTCCTGACGCTCGCGTTCGTCCTCGTGGCGCTCGGCCTGCCGATCTGGGCCGGGATGCTCATCGTCGCGGTCCTGCTGATCCTCGTGGGCGTCGTCGCAGGTCTGCTGGCGAAGAAGGAGTTCGAGCAGGCCAAGGGGCCGGAGGTGGCCATCGCCGAGTTCGAGAAGACCAAGGCCGCGCTGAGCGGTCAGGCGGCCGACGAGCCCCCGACGCTGCCCTCGGCTCCGGGCTCCTAGCCGGTGGCCCTGCCCGACCCCGAGGAGGCCATCCGGGCGCCGGGCCCGTGGACGCACCGGGATGTCGCCGCCAACGGCTCCCGGTTCCACGTCGCCGACCTCGGCGACGGACCGGTCGTCCTGCTGCTGCACGGCTTCCCCACCTTCTGGTGGACATGGCGTCGGCACCTGGTCCTCCTGGCCGAGGCCGGGTACCGCGCGATCGCCATGGACCTGCGCGGCTACGGCGGCAGCGACCACCCCCCGGAGGGCTACGACCCCCGCACCCTCTCGGCTGACGTGGCCGGAGTCATCCGCTGCCTCGGCGTACCCGAGGCCACCATCGTCGGCCACGGCTGGGGCGGCCTGGTCGCGTGGTCCACGGCCGTCCTCGAGCCCGAGGTGGTCCGGGCGATCGCGCCCGTCTCGATGCCGCATCCACGACAGCTGAGGTCGGCGCTTCTGCGGGACGGCCGGCAGCGGGCCGCCATGCGCTATGCCCTCGGCTTCCAGTGGCCATTCCTTCCGGAACGGTCCCTGACCGCGCACGACGGGAAGCGGGTCGGGGACTTCCTGGCCTCCTGGTCTCAGGATCCCGGCTGGCTCGACGAGGCGACCCGTGACACGTTCCAGGCGGCCTTCCTCCGCTGGCCCACCGCACACACGGCCATCGAGTACCACCGGTGGGCCGTGCGTTCCGTGATCCGCCCGGACGGACTCGGCTACATGTCCGTGATGGAGGCGCCCGTGCAGCGCCCCGTGCTCCAGGTGCACGGCACCGCCGACCCCATGGTGCTCGTCGGCTCGGTCGACGGCAGCGACGAGTACGTGCGCGCGCCCTACACGCGCGTCGACCTGTCGGCCGGGCACTTCGTCCACGAGGAGGTCCCCGAGGACTTCTCCCGCGCCCTCCTCACCTGGCTGGACGGGCCCGGCGGCTCATGACCCCAGAACGGAACCGCGACCACCTGGGACGTCCGCTCCCGGTCGGGGAACCTTCGACTGCCCCACCCGTCCCGGGCATCGAGGGGCTCTCCGACCGGGAGTTCTGGGGCCTGGGCGTTCGGCTTCTGGCCGATGGCCTGCCGTTCCACGCCCATGAGGTGTTCGAGGAACGGTGGCGGTCCTGCCCGGCTGAGCACCGTGTCGCCTGGCGGGCGTTGGCCCAGTGGGCTGCCGCCATCACGCACGACGAGCGTGGCAACGGCGTCGGCGCGCAGCGTCTGGCCGTGCGGGCCCTGGCCACCCTCGATGCCGCCGACACGCTTCCGGACGGCGTCAACTGGGGACTCGTGCGCTCCGACTGCGCACGTCGCTCCTCTTAGCGCGCGTCCGGCGAGGCCAGTCCGGTCAGCAGGGTCTCCACCATCCGGGCGAACGTGCGCTCGGGGTCCGCGGAGAAGGTGACACCGAGTCCCTCCAGGGTCACGCCGCCATGCAAGGCGTTCCACACCTGCTGGGCGATGTCGACGGGATCACCCGGACGGACCACCCCGGCGACCTGAGCGTCCTCGACTCGTCCGACCAGCTGGGCGAAGGTGCGCTCGGCCTGCTCGAGGGCCTCAGGGCTCAGGTCGAGCTCCTTCATCTGGCGGAACATCAGCTCATAGCGGTTCGGGTGCGCAACGGCGAAGGCCCGGTAGGCCAGGCAGCCGAGCCGCAGCCGCTCGCGGGCATCGGCCCCCCGTGCCCCGTTGATGACCCGGTGGAGCTCCTCGAACCCCTGCACGAACAGGGCTTCCAGCAGGCCGTCCTTGCCGCCGAAGCGCGAGTACACGCCCATGGGCGCCACGCCCGCCCGGCCGGCGACCGCCCGCACGGTGATCGCATCCTGCCCCTCGGCCTCCAGCAACTCTCCCGCTGCTGCGAGCAGCGAGCCGGTGACATCGGCGCTCGGGGTGCGCGGCCGGGGTTGTGCACGTGCCATATCTCTAGTATAACGTCCCATACTTATAGAACATTGTTATATAGGAGGCATCATGGCGACGTCGACGACAGCGGCCCGATCACAGGGAATGGCCGGCAACCGACGGTGGTGGAGCCTGGGGGTGCTATGCCTGAGCCTGCTCATCGTCGTGATCGACAACACGATCGTGAACGTGGCCCTCCCGACCCTCAGCGAGGATCTCGGCGCCACGACCACCGAGCTGCAGTGGATCGTCGACGCCTACACGCTGGTGTTCGCCTCGCTGCTCCTCGCGATGGGCCACGTGGGCGACCGGTTCGGGCGACGGCTCGCGCTGCTGGTGGGCCTGGGGCTCTTCGCCGCGATGTCGCTGCTGGCCGCGGCGTCGCAGACGGCGGGCCAGCTCATCGGTGCCCGCGCCCTCATGGGGATCGGCGCGGCGCTGGTCTTCCCCGCCACCTTGGCCATCCTCGTCAACGTGTTCACCGATCGCCGGGAACGCGCCGCAGCAATCGGCATCTGGTCGGCCTGCACGGGCGTGGCGGTTGCCCTCGGTCCGGTCACGGGCGGCTACCTGCTCGAGCACTACTCGTGGGGATCGATCTTCCTGGTGAACATTCCCGTCGTCCTGGTCGCCATCACGGCCGGGGCGCTGCTGGTCCCGCCGTCACGCGACGCCTCGGCAGGGCCGCTGGACCGGCAGGGCCTGCTGCTCTCGGCGGCCGGGGTGGGCCTGCTCGTGTGGTCGATCATCGAGGCCCCCCACCGCGGCTGGACGTCAGCCCCGATCCTGCTCGCAGCAGGCGCCGGCGCGGCCCTGCTGGCGCTGTTCGTCCTGTGGGAGAGGCGCTCGCCCCATCCCCTGCTGGAGATCTCGCTCTTCCGCAACCTCCGCTTCAGCGCCGCCAGCATGGCCGTCGCCGCGGCGTTCTTCGCCCTGTTCGGCTTCATCTTCCTCATCACCCAGTTCCTGCAGCTGGTGCAGGGCTATTCACCACTGGAAGCCGGGCTGCGCACCCTGCCCTTCGCCATCGCGACGGCGGCCGCCTCGCCCCTCGCCATCGTGGCGATGCACCGGTGGGGCTCCAAGCTGGTCGTCGGCAGCGGACTGGCGGTCATGTCGGCGGGATTCCTGATCGCCTCGCGGGTGGACGTGGACACGCCCTACGTCGGGCTCACCCTCGTCAGCATGGTCACGATGGCCGTGGGACTGGGCCTCGCCACCGGCCCGGCCACGGAGTCGATCATGGGGGCGCTGCCCGAGGCGAAGGCGGGAGTCGGATCGGCCGTCAACGACACCACCCGTGAGCTCGGCGGCACGCTCGGCGTGGCCGTGGTCGGCTCGGTGTACGCCAGCGTGTACGGATCCCGGCTCGCGGACGCCCTGACCTCCGCCGGGGCGCCACCCGAGGCCGTCGCGGTCGCCCGGGAGTCCCTGGCCGGGGCACTGGCCGTGGCCCAGAACGTGCCGGGCGCAGCCGCGCAGCAGCTGGTCTTGGCGGCGCAGGAATCCTTCGTCGACGGGCTCGCCGCCGGATCGGTGGTGGCGGCAGCGGTCGCCGCCCTGGGCGCCCTGGTGGCCTTCGCGTTCCTGCCCGCGCGCGCCGGCGCTCAGTCGCGGATGCGGCAGGAACCGGTGCCCACCCGCCGGTCACCCGAAGCCGACAGCGCCGAGGAGAGCTCGCCCGCGGTGAGGGCATAGCCCGTCTCCTGGGCCTGCTCGTCGGCACCGAACACGAGGCCGAGCACCTTTCCGTCCGGGCGCAGGAGTGGGCCGCCGGAGTTGCCCGGAAGCACCGTGGTGCGCAGGGCGTAGACCTCGCGCTCCACGCCGGCCTCGCCGTAGATGTCATCGCCCATCGCGGTGACCTCCGTGCGGATGCGCGCGGGCTCGGTGCGATAGGGGCCGGACTGCGGGAAGCCGGCGACGACGGCCGGGTCACCCGATTGTGCGGGCTCGGTGGCGAGCTGCAGGGGTGGCGAGGAAAGGCCCGGCACGAGTAGCACCGCGACATCGACCTCGGGATCGAAGTAGACGACTGTCGCGGGCAGTCCGGCCTCCGACTGCCTGACCCGCACCAGGGGATCCTTGACACCGGCCACCACGTGGGCGTTCGTCAGCACCCGCCCGGGAGCCACGACGAACCCGCTGCCGCTGACGGCCGCCCGGCACTCCGGCGTCTCGCCGGTCACCTGGACGACGGAGTCGCGAGCGGCGTCGACCTGCTGCGTCACCGACGACGGACTGGGCTGCCCCACGTCGGGGCCGGTCACCTGTGCGAGCCCGGCGAAGATGCGCGGCACCTCGGTCGTGCCGACCAGGTCGCGCAGGTCGCCGAACGCGTTGCGCGCCGGCAGCGGTACCAGCGAGTCAAGGGCGACGAGCACCCTCGACGACGTCACCTGCTGCGAGACCAGGGACACGGGGAGATACGCGAGGGCGCTGGCCACGATCCACACCACGACGGCCAGGGCGAAGACGTTGAGGGCCGCGCCCGCGACGTTGTCGACCACCTGCGCGGGCCGCCAGGTGATCAGGTCGCGCAGCCGCTCGCCGAGGATGGACGCGGCGAACTGGCCCACCAGCGCCACGATCAGCACGCCCAGCCCGAGCAGCAGGATGCGCAGCCAGTCCGTGGAGACCGTGCGGTCGAGGATCTCCGGAAGCAGCAGGGCGGCCGCGAGACCACCGCCGAGGAAACCGATGAAGGACAGCAGCCCTGCGATGAATCCGCGATGCCAGCCGGCGAGCGCGAAGACGACGAGTCCCGCGATCAGCAGCCAGTCCACGAGGTTCATGAACCGGTCTCCTCGACGAGGTCGCCGTCGAACGGCACGACGCGTCCCTGGTCCCACGGCACCGACCAGCCGGCGCCCTCGAGGATGCCGGAGATCAGGCCCGCCGTGAACCCCCACACGAGCAGGCCGTCCACGGTGAAGCCGGGGCCGATGAAGCCGGAGGGATGGTGCACGCGGCACCGGTTCGCCGGGTCGACGAGGGCGTCGATGCCCACACGGTGCACGCTCGACACCTCACCGGGATCCACGACGGACACCGGGCTCGGCTCGGCCCACCAGGCCAGCACCGGAGTGACGACGAAGTTGGTGACCGGCACCCACAGGTCCGGCAGCTGCCCGAAGACCAGCACTCCGTTCCGGTCGAGCCCGGTCTCCTCCTCGGCCTCCCGCAGAGCGGCGTCCGCCGCATCGACATCGCCAGGGTCGACGGCCCCTCCCGGCAGGGCGGGCTGGCCGGCGTGTGAGCGCATCGTGCTCGCCCGCCGGATGATCAGCAGGTCGCGTTCCGGGCCGAAGAGCACGAGCACCGCGGAGTGGCGGCCCTCACCGTGGGGAGGGACGAACCGGGTGAGGTCGTCGGCGTCCACCCGCTCGGCCATCGTGGCCACGGGATCGAGCCAGCCGGGCAGCGCGGCGCGGGCCTGCGGATCGACCCAGCCCCGGCGTGACCACTCCATGTCAGCCACGCCCCGAGTCGCGGACAAGACGAGCCGCCTCGTCGGGGTCGGTCGGGCCCTCCCCGAACGCGGGGCACCAGCGCGCGATCGGGCAGGCACCGCAGGCTGGGCGTCGGGCATGGCATCGGCGACGGCCGTGCCAGATGACCCGGTGGGACATGATGGTCCAGTCCTTGCGGGGGAACAGGGCCATGAGGTCCTGCTCGATCTTCTCGGGGTCGGTGTGTGTCGTCCAAGCGAACCTGCGGGCCAGCCGACCGAGATGCGTGTCGACCGTGATCCCGGGCACCCCGAAGGCGTCGCCGAGAACCACGTTCGCCGTCTTGCGTCCGACACCCGGAAGGGTGACCAGGTCGTCCAGGCGGCCGGGCACCTCACCCCCGTACCGGTCGCACAACGCCTGCCCGAGGGTTTGCAGGGTCTTCGCCTTCTGCCGGAAGAACCCGGTGGGCGCGATGGCGGTCTCGAGCTGCTCCCGGTCGGCCCCTGCATACGCCTCGGCGTCGGGGTACGCCGTGAAGAGGGCCGGCGTGACGGCGTTGACGCGCTGGTCGGTGCACTGCGCGCTGAGCACCGTGGCCACGAGGAGTTCCAGCGGATTCCGGAAGTCGAGTTCGCAGTGAGCGTCCGGGTAGGTCTCCCCGAGGACCTTCACCATGCGCCGGGCTCGACGCTTGAGCGCGACCGGGTCCTCCCCGGCGTTTTGCACCCGTCGTCCCGTCATGCCGCTAGCGTAAGTCGCCGGGGGATTCGGACCGCAGTGCCGTCGCTTCGTGGCGGGTGGGCAGAATACGTCTACACGACCCAGCGCGACGGCAAGCAGAGGAGGACCGGCCCGTGGACGACGCCTTCATGCAGTCACCCCTGTTCGCCGCTCTGGACAGCGAGGGTGCGGCGGCGTTGCGCGCCTCCCTCGTGGCCCGAGACGTGGCCAAGGGCGAGGTGATCTTCCACGAGGGCCAGCCCGGCGATCACATGTACGTGATCGTCGAGGGCAAGGTGAAGCTCGGCCAGACGTCCAGCGATGGCCGCGAGTCACTCCTCGGCGTGCTCGGGCCCGGCGAGATGTTCGGCGAGTTGAGCCTGTTCGATCCCGGGATGCGGACGTCCACGGCCACCGCGCTCACCGACTCGATCGTGCTGGGACTGGGCCACGACCAGTTGACCCCCTGGCTGACCGGGCGCCCCGAGGTGGCCGCGGCATTGCTGCAGGCCCTGGCCCGGCGGATCCGGCGGACCAACGAGGCGATGGCCGACCTGGTGTTCGCCGATGTTCCGGGCCGGGTGGCCAAGGCGCTGATGGACCTTGGCGAGAAGTTCGGCACGGTGACGCCCGAGGGCCTGATGGTCACGCACGACATGACGCAGGAGGAGCTCGCGCAGCTGGTCGGGGCGTCGCGGGAGACGGTCAACAAGGCACTCGCCGACTTCGCGCAGCGCGGGTGGATCCGGCTGGAGTCGCGGCAGGTGCTGATCCTGGACGTCGAGCGACTGGGTCGCCGCGCCCGCTGAGGAGCGAGCGAAGCGAGCCCCGGAAGGCGGGCGGCATCAGCCCGCGCCCGCTGAGGAGCGAGCGAAGCGAGCCCCGGAAGGCGGGCGGCATCAGCCCGCGCCCGCTGAGGAGCGAGCGACAGCGTGCTCCGCTAGCGGCTTTCGCTGAGGTAGGCGAGCTGCGCCCGCACGGTCAGCTCGGCGGCCGGCCACACCTCCCGGGGCACGTCGGCGTAGACGATCGCGACGACGTCTCGCGCCTCCGTGACCCCGGAGGCCACGACCTCCTCGACCTCGGCCAGCCGGGCCCGGCGATGCTCCAGGTACGCATCGAGCACGGTGACCGGATCGGACAGCACGGGACCGTGACCGGGCAGCAGCCGCAGCATCCCGGTGCTCTCGGCCAGCGCCCGCAGACGCGCCAGGCTGCCGAGGTACTCGCCCAGCGTGCCGTCGGGCCAGGCGACCAGGGACGTACCCCGGCCGAGGATCGTGTCCCCGGTAAGCAGCGAACCGTCATGTGGCAGGTGGAAGGACAGGCTGTCCGCACTGTGCCCCGGAGTGCCGACAACCCGCACCTGCCAGTCCCCGACGTCCACGACGTCGCCGTCCGCGAGTCCCTCGTCGCCGAGGCGATGCTCGGGGTCCAGCGCGCGGACCCACGATCCCTGCCGCATCGCGAAGACGCGGGCTCCCTCCGCGTGGTCGACGTGACCGTGGGTGAGCAGCACACCCCGGATCCGCTGGCCCGCCTCGTCCGCCGCGGCCGCGATGGCGTCAAGGTGGTCGGGGTCGTCCGGACCCGGATCCACGACCAGCGCGGCCGCGCTCCCCGGCGCCGAGAGCAGCCAGGTGTTCGTACCGTCCAGCGTCCAGGGCGACGGGTTCGGCGCGAGGATGCAACGCGTCGATGACGTGACCACTCCGCCGGCCCAGGGCTCCGTGGAGCCGACGACCGGGACCACCCGTCCGCTCACGGCTGCTCCATCGGCAGGCCGTCCGTCTCCCGGGTGTGCGGCGGGCGCACGTCCTCGATCAGCACCTCGCCGGTGCGCTCGTTCACGAGAATCCATCGGTGGGTCCCGTCCGGTCGCAGCTCTCGGCGGGGCATCAGCGGCACGATCGTCCGCGTGGGCGCATGGGAGACAACATCCGCCGCGCTGGCGAAGCCGCTGAGGTGACGCAGGACGGCCTCCGTGGGCGGCAGCATCGGCAGGAATCCGTCGCGGAAGGCGGTAAGGGCGTCGTCCGGCCGCATCCACACGGCCTCGTCCGCCTCGGTCGTCGAGAGAATGGCCTGCCCGCTGGTCACCCGGGCCGCGAAGAAACGAACGTCGTAGCGATGTCCCTCGACCTCCGGCGTCACCCAGTGGTCGATGAGCGGCAGCTCCGCGGGGTCGATCACGAGCCGGCCCCCCGGATCCACCGCCACCAGCTCGATGCCGGCCTCCTCCAGGGTCTCGCGGACGGCACACGCGTACAGGGCCCGGATGCCGGGGACGTCGGTGCTCCCGCGCAGGGCGAGCGCCTCCGCGTCCCCCGAGGTGAACTCGACGACGACCTCGTAGTCACGGTCGTCGACACGGCCGCCTGGGAACACGTGCATGCGCGGCGCGAATGCCATCGTGGAGACTCGTCGCAGCAGGTAGGTCTCCAGTCCCGACTCGCCGTCACGGAGCAGGACGACGGTGGCGGCGGACCGGACGGTGTCGCTCACCTACTCCGCGAGCTCCACGATCATCTCCACCTCAACCGGCGCATCGAGCGGTAGCGCGGCCACGCCGACAGCAGACCGCGCATGCGCACCGAAGTCGCCGAAGGCCTCGAGGATGAGATTGCTGGCACCGTTGATGACACCGGGCTGGCCGGTGAAGTCCGGGGCGCTCGCGACGAAGCCCGTGACCTTGACGACGCGCGTGACCGATTCCAGCAGAGCCACCGACTTCACGGCGGCGATGGCATTGAGCGCGCAGATGGCGGCCAGTTCCGCGCCCTGCTCCGGCGTGACCTCGGCGCCGACCTTCCCGGTCGCCACGAGCCTGCCGTCGACGAAGGGCAGCTGTCCCGAGGTGTAGACGTACCGTCCGGTGACCACGGCAGGTACGTAGGCGGCCACGGGCGCGGCCACCTCGTGAACGGTGAGGCCCATGGCGGCGAGGCGCTCCTCGACGGTAGGCATCAGCCCTCCTCCCTCGGTCGCTTCAGGTAGGCGACCACGTTCTCCGCGTTCGGACCGGGTACGACCTGCACCAGCTCCCAGCCGTCCTGCCCCCAGGTGTCGAGGATCTGCTTGGTGGCGTGGACGAGCAGCGGAACGGTGGCGTACTCCCAGGTGGTCATACCGCGACAGTAGTCCGTCCGTCCTCCTGCTGCGCCGCCGAATAGGCTGAACGAGTGAGCGATCGGCTGTGGCCCGACGTGGCGCTCCATGTCGTCTCCGGCAAGGGCGGCACGGGCAAGACGACCGTCGCTGCTGCGATGGCCCTTGCCCTCGCACGTGATGGTCGCCGGACGCTCCTGATCGAGGTGGAGGGACGTCAGGGCATCGCGCAGCTGTTCGACACCCCGCCACTGCCCTATGAGGAGCGCAAGGTGGCCGTCGCCCCGGGTCGAGGGGAGGTGTGGGCACTCGCCATCGACGCGCAGGAGGCCCTTCTCGACTACCTCGAGACCTTCTACAACTTCCGGCGCGCCGGCACTGCCCTGCGACGGATGGGCGCGGTCGACTTCGCCACGACCATCGCTCCGGGACTGCGCGACGTGCTGCTGACGGGCAAGGCCATCGAGGTCGTACGGCGCAAGCAGAAGAACGCGTCCGACGCCTACGACGCCGTCGTCATGGATGCGCCGCCGACCGGGCGGGTGGCCAAGTTCCTCAACGTCAGCTCCGAGGTCTCCGGCCTCGCGAAGGTCGGCCCGATCCGGAACCACGCGGACCTCGTCATGGGCGTTATCGCCTCACCCCAGACGGCCGTGCACCTGGTCACGCTGCTGGAGGAGATGCCGGTCCAGGAGACCATCGACGGCGTGGAGGAGTTGCGCAAGGACGGCCTGCCCGTCGGCGGGGTCGTCGTCAACATGACCCGCACCCCGGTGCTCACCGAACGCGAGTTGCAGGCGGCCTCGGAGGGCACCCTCCCGGCCGACGCGATCCGCCGGTCCCTGCAAAGATGCGGTCTCGGCGCCCACGCCGACGACATCGTGCCGGCTCTGCTCGAGGAGGCCTCCGATCACGCGCAGCGCGTGGCGCTGGAGGCGCGCGAGCGGCAGCGGGTCGACGCACTCGGACTGCCGACGTTCACGCTGCCCTTCCTCGCGGGGGGCGTGGATCTCGGTGGGCTCTACGAGCTGGCCGAGGTGCTCAGCGAAGGGGGCGTCCGATGATCGGGGCGACCTTCACGAACGCGCCGAGCCTGCACATCGACCCGATCCTCATGGACCCGTCGATCCACATCATCGTGTGCACCGGCGCCGGGGGTGTCGGCAAGACCACGACGGCCGCATCGCTCGGCCTCCGTGCGGCGGAGATGGGCCGCAACGTGTGCGTGCTGACGATCGATCCCGCCAAGCGACTGGCCCAGGCCATGGGGCTGACGTCCCTGGACAACACGCCGCGCCAGGTGCCCGGCGTATGCGCTCCGGATGGCTCCGGCTCGCTGTTCGCGATGATGCTGGACATGAAGCGGACCTTCGACGAGGTCGTCGAGAGTCACGCGGATCCCGAGCGGGCCCAGCAGATCCTGACCAACCCCTTCTACCAGGCCCTGTCATCGTCCTTCGCCGGCACGCAGGAGTACATGGCCATGGAGAAGCTCGGCCAGCTGCACGTCCGCGCTGAGGAGGAGGGCACCTGGGACCTGATCGTCGTGGACACGCCTCCGTCGCGCAGCGCACTGGACTTCCTCGACGCACCCGCGCGGCTGGGCTCGTTCCTCGATGGACGGCTTATCCGCGTGCTCACGGCCCCCGCCCGGGGGGCCGGGCGCGGACTCGGTCGCCTCGCCGCCGCGGGCTTCAGCATCTTCACGAACGTCCTCAACCGGATCCTCGGGGCGCAGGTCCTCTCCGACCTCGGCACGTTCGTCGCCGCGATCGACACCACCTTCGGCGGCTTCCGCGAGCGGGCCGATGCCACCTACGCACTGCTGAAGGACCGCGGCACGTCCTTCGTCGTCGTCGCCGCACCCGAGCGGGATGCGCTGCGCGAGGCGTCCTACTTCGTCGAGCGACTGCGCACCGACGACATGCCGCTCGCCGGCCTCGTGCTCAATCGGGTCCAGGACGTGCTCGATCCGGAGTTCACCGCAGAGCAGGCCGGAGCGGGCGCACAGCTGCTTGAGGAGATGGCCGAGGATGAGACGAGCGTGGCGGCCGACGAGGCCCGGCTCACGGCGGCGCTGCTGACGCTGCACGCCGAGCGGATGAGCCTGGCGGCCCGGCAGCGGCACCTGGCTGATCGGTTCACGGCGGCACACCCCGGGGTGCCGGTCAGTGCGGTGCCGGCTCTCGCGGAGGACGTCCACGACCTCGACGGCCTGCGC
Organism: Actinomycetales bacterium; assembly: GCA_016125355.1. Lineage (GTDB taxonomy): Bacteria > Actinomycetota > Actinomycetes > S36-B12 > S36-B12 > UBA10649. Next base: position 35,107 of record WGLX01000036.1, read on the forward strand.
ACCGTGGGCGGCCTGCTCGCCAGCGCCCTCTGACGGCCGCTCGCCCAATCCCACCGTCAGCGTCACAAGCACCCGGCCCATGTGACGCCAGGCGTGGGATGTGCGGGGGCTCGCTAGCTGGCGCGGTCAGCTGTCGTGAGGATGCGGTGCCGCTCGTACTCGTCCTGCGCGGTCTGCAGCAGACGCCGCCACGAGGTGACATTCGGACGGCGACGCAGCAGGGCCCGGCGCTCACGCTCGGTCATCCCGCCCCACACGCCGAACTCCACCCGGTTGTCGAGGGCATCGGCCAGGCACTCGGTCCGGACCAGGCATCCCCCGCAGATGGCCTTCGCGCGGTTCTGCGCCGCGCCTTGCACGAAGAGCGAGTCCGGGTCAGTGGTACGGCAGGCTGCCTTGGTCGCCCAATCCGTGTCAAAGGTCATGCTGGTCAGCACTCCTCATCCGTCGCGTGTCGGCGGACGCTACGCCTCCGCAAACGGGCCAGAAAGGTTCTATTGAGCCATAAAGATATGACTCTTTCTGACTAAATGTCCCAGAAATATCTCAGCGTATCGACGTTCCGCGACGCACGGGACGCCCGTTCGCACACGGCGGGAACCCGCCGACCTACTCTGGTCGTCTGATGAGCATGCACCAGCCGCCCGGACGACGACCGGGCCCGCTCGGGATCCTGGCTCGCCTCGGAGGCGTCATCGCGGCCGCCTGCGTCGGCGGGCTGCTGCTTGCTGCCATGCTCCTGCCCTTCGTCGGCTCAGCCGGGGTCGTCACTCGCGACGTCGTGCAGAACTTCGAGAACCTGCCCGAGGCCCTCAGCACGCCGCCGCTGCCCCAGCGCTCACTCATCCTCGCCTCGGACGGCTCCGTCCTGGCAACGGTCTACTACCAGAACCGGGTCGAGGTGCCGCTCGACAACATCTCCCCCCTCATGCGGCAGGCCACCGTGGCCATCGAGGACTCCCGCTTCCTCGACCACCATGGCGTGGACCTGCGCGGCATAGCCCGGTCCTTCGCCACCAACGTCGAGTCCGGCGGCATCGCGCAGGGCAGCTCGACCCTCACGATGCAGTACGTCAAGAACGTCCTGGTCAACCAGGCGACGACAGCCGACGAGCTCGCGGCCGCGCGCGGCGACAGTGCCGCCCGCAAGCTGCGCGAGGTGCGCTTCGCCCTCGGCCTGGAGAAGATCTTCACCAAGGGTGAGATCCTCGAGCGCTACCTGAACATCGCCTACTTCGGGGCCGGCGCCTACGGTGTCGAAGCCGCAGCCCGCCGCTACTTCAGCAAGCCGGCAGCCGACCTCGACCTCGTCGAGGCGGCCACGCTGGCCGGCATCGTGCAGCAGCCGACGGCGTTCGACCCCCTGCGCAACCCCGATCTCAGCACCGTCCGGCGCAACGTCGTGCTCAAGCGGATGGCCGAGCTCGGGTACATCACCCAGGACCGCGCGGATCGCGCCGCGCTCGTGCCGATGTCGCAGATCCTCAACCCGTCCGTCACGACCAACGGGTGCACGTCGTCGTACGCGCCGTACTTCTGCGATTACGTCATCCAGTCCATCCGCCAGGACCCCACCTTCGGCAACACGCCCGAGGAGCGCGAGGCCTTCCTGCGGCGCGGCGGCTACACCATCCGGACCACGCTCGACCCCAAGGCACAGAAGGGCGCCTACGACACGGTCAACAGCTACATCCCCAAGCGGGACAACAGCCATCGGGCCGCGGCCATAAGCATGGTCGAACCCGGCACCGGGCACGTGATCGCCATGGCGCAGAACCGTGACTGGGGCACCAAGGGCAAGGGCAAGACGACTTACAACTACAACGTCGATCGCGCGATGGGCGGCACGATCGGCATGCAGGCCGGATCGACCTTCAAGATCTTCACCCTCGCGGCTGCCCTCGAGGACGGCATCTCGCCCTTCGAGTACATCCCCTCCTACAGCCCCAAGACGTTCACCGAATTCACGAACTGCACGACCGGCAAGAAGTTCGCGCCGGTCACGGTCCGCAACAGCACCACGTCGGGCACCCTCGACATGGCCCGCGCCACGGCGTACTCGACCAACACCTACTTCATGACGATCGAGGAGAGCACCGGCATCTGCCGGCCCGCTGAGATCGCCGAGTCCATGGGCGTGCGCCTCGGCAACGGCGACCCGCTGCTGCGCGTGCCTACCCTGACCCTGGGCACGATGGAGGTCACTCCCCTCGCCATGGCGAACGCCTATGCGACCTTCGCGGCCCATGGCATCTACTGCAAGCCGGTCGTGATCCTCGACGTCCGCGATCGCGATGGCAATGCACTGCCCGCGCCGGACGGTGATTGCACTCGCGTGCTCAAGCGCGACGTCGCGGACACGGTCACCGTCATGCTCAACGGCGTCGTCGACGGCAACATCCCCGGCCGCACAGGGCAGGCCATGACGCTGGCCAACCGACAGGCCGCCGGAAAGACGGGCACCACGAACGAGTCGGCCGCCGTCTGGTTCGCCGGCTACACCCCGCAACTCGCTGCGGCCGTCTGGGTCGGCGATCCTCGCGGAGGCTTTGCGCATCCGATGAAGAACGTCACGATCAAGGGCCAGTACTACGGCCAGGTCTACGGCGGCACGCTGCCCGGACCCATCTGGCGGGACTCAATGGAGATCGCCCTGCAGGGCACCGAGCCGACGCCCTTCGACGTCCGCACGAAGTACGGCCTGTCGACCCAGGACCCCTACTCGGGACCCACGTACACGTCGACGCCGACGAAGTCCGCCGCGCCGGAGCCGCCCACGTTCGACAACTCCGACCCGGCCATCTCAGGGAACGCCCCCGCGGGCGGCGACACCGGCGGCAATGCGCCCGCCGGAGGTGGCAACACATCGGGCGGTGGCGACACCTTCGGCCCGACGACCCCCTAGCGCCTAGATCCCCAGTGCGGCCTTCACCATCGCGGCGACCGATCCCCCGTCGGCACGACCCTTCACCTGCGGCTGCACGATCTTCATGACCTGCCCCATGGCCTGGCCGCCGGACGCCCCACCGGCCGTCACCTCCGCGACGGCGGCGTCGACGAGCGCGCGCACCTCGTCCTCGGTGAGCGGCTGGGGCAGGTAGCGGGCGATCACGTCGAGCTCCGACCGCTCACGCTCGGCGAGCTCCTCACGTCCGGCGTCGGTGTACGCCTCCGCGGCCTCGCGGCGCTTCTTCGCCTCGCGCCCGAGCACGGTGATGACGTCGTCGTCGCTGAGCTCGCGGTGCTCCTTGCCCGCCACCTCCTCGTTGGTGATGGCGGTGAGGACCATCCTGATGGTGGCGGCGCTCAGCTCGTCCCGGCCCTTCATCGCGACGGTGAGGTCCGACTGCAACTGGTCCTTGAGGGCGCTCATGGACCGATCCTCTCACCCGGGCACACATTCGACGGCGGGCGATCCTCATGTCACCATGGCTGCATGCACCTGGCGGCCAAGGCACTCATCGGCACGGCCGCTGTCGGCGTCGCCGGGCTGGCCTACGCGCGATGGGAGGCGCAGGCCTACATCCTGCGGCGAGAGACCCTCCCGGTACTCCCCGAGGGGCAGTCGGACCTGCGGATCCTGCACCTCAGCGACCTGCACTTCGTCCCCGGGCAGCGCTCGAAGCAGGAGTGGGTCCGCTCGCTCCGGGACCTGCGCCCGGACGCCGTCGTCGTGACCGGCGACTTCCTCTCGCACCAGGACGCGGTGCCGCACGTGCTGGACACCCTCGACCCGCTCTTCGAGCTGCCCGGGGCATTCGTCCTCGGCAGCAACGACTACTACGCGCCGCGTCCGATCAACTGGGCCCGCTACCTCAAGGGGCCGTCCCAGCTGGAGCCGAAACGACCGATGCTGCCGTGGGGCGACCTTGTCGACGGACTGACGACGAACGGATGGCTCGACCTCGGCAACGCCCGAGCGACGATGAAGGCCGACGGCCGCGAGATCGACATCCGCGGCGTCGACGACCCGCATATCAGCCGCGACCGGTACGACGTGGTGGCCGGGCCCTTCGACTCCGACGCCGACCTCCGGCTGGGGATCACCCACGCGCCGTACCTGCGGGTTCTGGATGGGATGGCCGGCGACGGCGCCGACCTGATCCTCGCCGGCCACACGCACGGCGGGCAGTTGTGCGTGCCGGGCGTCGGCGCCCTCGTCACGAACTGCGACCTGCCGCGCAGCCAGGCCAAGGGCGTGTCGACGCACGATGGCTCGATGCTGCACGTGTCCGCCGGCCTGGGCACCTCGCCCTACGCACCGGTGCGCTTCGCCTGCCGCCCCGAGGCGACCCTGCTCACCCTCACCCCGACGAGTTGAACCGCTTCCCGGCTCAATTCGGCAGAAGCGAGCCGCTTTCGCGGCTCTTCTGCCGAGTTGAGCCGCTCGCGGTCCGGGGGAGCCTCGTCGAACCTTGGCAGCCTGGCTCAGTCCGACAGGCGGTTCACATGCGAGGAATCCCCGCGATCCCGGTCCAAATCTGCAGATTTGAGCCGGGATTCTTCTATTTCCGTCAAGTGGCCAGGGCTGGCTCGCGCATGAGGGTTCGGTGAAGCTTCTTGGTGAGGTGTCGCTTGGCGCAGCGCATGGCCTCGCGCTTGGTCTTGCCCTCGGCGATGCGGCGGGCGA
>WGLX01000030.1 GCA_016125355.1 Actinomycetales bacterium
CTCATAATCTGGTCGTCGTCGGTTCGAGCCCGACCCGCCCCACCGCTCGAAAGTCGTTGCAGCGCAATGACTTTCGGGAGAGCCCATTTCCTACTAATTTGCAGGAAATGGGCTCTCTTGCGCCCCCTTCGTGGCACGGATCTGGCACGATTTTCCTCACGAGTTCGCGTCCGAAATGCGGTGGAAGGCACGCGGATGGCACGTCGACGACGACCGGATTGACGTGCTCAGTCCTTGACGGGAGCGGTGCCATGAAAGTGCTCGGGACGGAACCGGGCCTCGGATGAGGCGAGTTTCGCAACAGCTGCTTGAGGCAGATCTATTTCAAGCACGTCGGCAAGTCGGACGAGGTAGAGGAGGACGTCTGACAACTCCTCTGCGGCGCGTGTCCGCAAGGGATCTTCCAGCGCGAGCGTGGCGGCCGAATCGGCTGGCAGCCACTGGAACAGCTCGGCGAGCTCTCCGACCTCGCCGACCAGGGCGAGGATGAGGGACTTGGGATCGTGGAACTGCTCCCAGTCGCGGGCGCGTGTGAACGCACGCATGCGCTCGGTTAGGTCATCAAAGTCGGACACAAACCGACTATTTCACGCCAGAGTTCGCGCGCCCAGTTAGTCTTCTTCTTGCGGTCCGACGGGCTTCCACGTCTCAAATCATGGAGCTGGACATGCCCCCACCCGCACGAGTCCATTCGTGCTGCGTGGGGGTCCGATCGTGGTTCTGCTTCGGCAGTCGATCGATGGCCTTCGCTCGCTCTTCGAGTCTGACAGTGCTGTCGAGCAGATGATGGGTCGGATGCTCGCGACCACGGGACGGCGTCCGTCGGACGGCGAGATCCGCGCATGGCATGCCTCGCTGCCGGTGCTGGCCAATGACCTCATCTCCGCGGGATTCGGTGACCTGGACATCTTGGTCGAGCACCAACTGCCGCTGACGAGCCGACGCGTCGACGCCGTTCTCGCCGGCCAGCATCCCAAGACCGGCAGTGCCTCCTACGTGCTGGTGGAGTTGAAACAATGGAGCGGCGCTGAGGTCTACGAAGGCGATGCCGGGCTTGTGACGGTTGATGCCTACGGCGGTCGTCCTGTTCTCCATCCGATGGATCAGGTCTCGGGCTACCGGGACTATATGCTCGACTTCCTGCCCGGGCTCGATGGCCGTGGCGACGCTGTGGCCGCGGTTGCCTATCTCCACAACGCCACCGAGCATGGCATTCGAGGCCTTCGTGACCGCCGGCCCACTGAGTTCGTTCGGATGTTCACAGGCGAGCGCAAGGGCGATTTCGTGGACTTCCTCCGCGAGCGGCTCGACCCCGCGACACCTGGCACGCAGGCGGCCGATCAGCTTCTCGCCCTGAAGTCGGGTCCCAGCCGACAGCTGCTGGCCGTGGCGGCGGAGGAGATCAGGGAACGCGAGCAGTTCGTCCTGCTGGACCAGCAGAAGATCGCCTACGAGATCGTGCTGCATGAGGTCGAGCGAGCTCGTGAAGCCGACACCAAGTCGATCGTCGTGGTCACCGGCGGCCCGGGAACGGGCAAGAGTGTTATCGCACTGTCACTCCTGGGTGAGTTGGCGCGTCAGGGTCGGACCGTTCTGCACGCGACCGGATCGCAGTCGTTCACGAAGACTCTCCGCAAGGTCGCGGGTAAGGGATCGACCCGTGTTCAGTCGATGTTCAAGTACTTCAACTCGTTCATGGACGCGGAGCGGAACGGGCTCGACGTCTTGATCCTGGACGAGGCGCATCGAATCCGAGAGACGTCCGCGAACCGCTACACCAAGGCTGCGGCTCGAACCGGGCGACCTCAGGTAGACGAGCTCATCGCGGCTGCCCGCGTCCCGGTATTCCTGCTGGATGAGAACCAGGTCGTTCGGCCGGGAGAACTCGGCACTGTGGACGAGATCGAGTCCTTCGCGGCTGGTCTTGGGCTGAAGGTCCACCGCATCTCCCTCGACGATCAGTTCCGGTGCGGCGGGAGCGAGTCCTATGTGCGGTGGGTCCAGCGACTGCTGGGACTCTCGCCGGGCGGTCCGGTTCCCTGGGAGGGCGATACCAACTTCTCACTCGACGTCGTCGACTCGCCTCAGGAGATGGAGTCGAGGCTGTCCCTCGAAGCAAACAAGGGATTCACCGCTCGCATGACTGCCGGCTTCTGCTGGCCGTGGAGCGACCCCGAACGGGACGGCAGGCTCGTGCCGGACGTCGTCATCGACGGCTGGCAGCACCCCTGGAACGTCAAGGGTGAACGCGCCGTCGGCGGAGCCCCGCCGTCGGCTCTGTGGGCCTCCGACCCGGCCGGATTCGGTCAGGTGGGCTGCATCTACACGGCTCAGGGCTTCGAGTACGACTGGAACGGTGTCATCTTCGGTCCGGACCTCGTATGGCGAACAGATCGTTGGATCGCGGTCCGCGCTGCTTCGAAGGACCCTGCATTCCGCAACTCGAGCAGAGTCTCAGACGACGAATTCGACCGGCTGATCCGCAACGTTTACAAGGTCTTGATGACGCGCGGGATGGTCGGCACCTTCTTGTACTCAACGGACCCGGAGACCCGAAGTTTCCTTCGCGGTCTGCTCTGAGGGTCGGCTCACTGGGTGGTGAGAGCGGAGTCTCACGGCCAGACCTTCCGAAAAGGAACGAAGGGCGCTACACGTCTGACTGGCAAGGGCCCGAGCCTAGGGATCGAAGCCCGGCCGCATCCCCGGCCTGGTACGTCGTGAGCCCGGCCAAGTTACCTCGCGGCCACATGAGCTGATTCTGGTCGTTCACATGGGCCAAGCCGACGAGGTGACCGAGTTCGTGCAGGATCACGGAGTCGGCGACGGCCTGCCCTGACCGAGCGGCGATCTGCGTGTACTTTGCGGGGTCGAGGTAGACCACTCCACTGACGTAGGTGGAGTCTCCGCTGGGCGTGGTGACCCGGACTGCGCCAGCCTCACCGGCGATGTCGACGCCGAAGTCCGGCACCTCCTCCGGAGTGGCCCACGCGATAAGTACGGGGGCCCACCGGTCGCCATATCGCTCGGGCTGGTAGGGCTCGCGCTGGCCGCTGGGCGGCTCGTCGGTCGCGCCGTCGTCGACGAACTTCAGTCCGGTGGCTGCCGCCACCGTGGCGATCGCCTGAAGAAGCGCCTGACGTCCACCGGGTGGCGAGTGCAGTTCTCGGATCACATAGTGAATCGGCCGACACGGCGACCACGTCACCGGGGCGACGCCGTCGGCCCGGGTGTTCTCAAACCGGAAGCTCGCCGACGGCGCGCCGGTCATCGGAGGGGGCGTTCCCAGCGGCGTTGATGACTCTTCCAGGCCCGGCGTTGGACCATTCACGGGCTTGGCGGCGGCCAGTCTCGGACCGGACAGGGGATTGATGCCAAGCCGTTGGGCGCCGACGACGAGGGCTGCCAGGACGACGATCACGGAGATGCCGGCGAGCCATCGGCGGGCTCGTCCCCGTCGGCCGTCCGGAGTGCTCTTGAGTGGGTCCGGGGCGCCGTATGAGCGAAACCCCGGGGCCTCGACGGGCCGTCCCATGGCCTCGTCCACGACCCACTTCGGTATCCGTCCGGTGCGGCTCTTGGGCAGGTCATCCGGTGGTGGTGGCGTGCCGGTCACGTCTGTCTCGACCCCCGTCGTGTCGTTGCCTAGCGGGCCCACGCTAGTCGCTCGCTCGCCTGTGCATGGGTATCGGCCCGCTGATCCCTGACGTTGCCACCCTGCTTGAGCCGACAGTTCCTGGCCGCTCACACACGATCGTCGTGAGCCGCAATGCGAGGCATCGAGCGAGAAATGCGGTTTACCAGGTAGGAGGTCCGTCTTCAGCGGGCCGAACTTGCGAGGCACCGAGGGGGTCACGTGGTCGTACAGGTCGAGGGGCAGTTCCTCGACCAGAGCGAAAGGCAAGGCCCAGGAACCAAGGCAAGGCCCAAGGAAGACCAAGAAGTTCAAGAAGTTCAGGAAGTTGAGGAAGGAATCCAAGAACAAGGCCCACAAGAACACGAAGAACAGGCCAACCCAAGGAACGAAAATGAACAACGACAAGAACATGATCCACACGCCAAGCCAGACCAAGGATCAACATCCGGCTTGGAATCCGGATTCGGGGCTGTCGTCATGACCGCTCACACGAAGGTGACGCTCCTGGCTCACACGGCCGCGGGTGCCGGGCAGCTCTGGTACCGGGTGACGGGCACCACCGGAGTGGCCAACGTGCAGGTCGCGTACCGCACCGGCGTCGGCGCGGACGACGTCCGCCGGGTGCGCTTCGTCGGTGCCGGTGCGACGGCCGAACTCGTCGGCTTCCGTCCGGGCGAACTGGTGACCGAGCCGGTGGACTTCCTGCAAATCGACCTGGCCTTCTCCGGGCAGTACCTGACCCGGGGGGTGAAGACGCAGCGCTCCCGTCTCGCGCGGGTGCAGGCCGCGCCCGTCCGGGACGTCATCACCGCGGCGCTCGCCGAGGCGGGCCTGGATGCGTCAGAGGTGTACTCGAGCCGTGACGCGGCGAATTGGTGGCGCTCTGTCAGCAACGCAGCCGACCGGGACCGGTCCGTGTCGTTCCTGACCGCAACCGGAGCGCTGCGAGTGGCCGAGCGTGCCGGTGCGCTCATCGACGAGGCCGTGCTGGACGCGGCCGTGGGGCGTGCGGCACGCGCGCGACTGACCGGCCCGGTCGTCGCCCGCGCTGCCAAGGACGCAGTGCAGCAGCTCGACCTGGACGTCCTCGAGCTGGAGGCGCTCACGGACCAGGAGCTCGGCGCGCGGGTGTGGCAGGCCGCCGCGGCTGCCTCCGCGCTGCGGGAGCCGGTTGGCAATGCCGGCTACGAACTGACCCTGACGCTGCCGAAGTCGATCAGCCTGTATGCGGTCAGTGGCGATCCCGCGAGAGCGGGCGAGTGGCTCGACGTGATGGAGGCTGCGGCCGCCCAGGCGCTGGAGCGGCTGATGGCCGAGGCCGGGTTCTGCTCCACCGGCCACCGCGGCGACGGACAGGACGTGTCGATCATGGCGGCGAACGGGTGGGCGGGGTTCATCGCGACGGAGATCTCCTCCCGCGCCGGAGACCCCCACCTGCACGTGCACTGCACGCTGCCGAACGTCCTGGTTGGTCGCGACGGGATCGTGCGGACGATGGCCGACGGCGGCCGCGAGCTCCACATCAACGCGCCCCGGTTCGCCGCCTGGGGCCAGGAGTTCGTCATCGCCGAGGCGCAGGCCCGCGCACTGCTCGGCGAGGTCTGGTTCGACCCGGTGACCGCGCAGTGGCAGGCCGGCGGCTTCACCGACGACACGGTCGCGGCGTTCTCCCGCGGCCGTCAGGCTGTGCAGGACGAGGACGACGCCGTCGACGACGGGCGGCCCCTGACCGCGAGGGCGCGCGCCGCCCGCGATCGGGGAGCGAAGGGCCGGGCCACCGCGGCGAAGGCCGATGACCAGCCGACGTGGAGCCAGCTGCGTGCCCGGACACTGGCCCGGGCAGCGGCGCTGGGGATCGACCTCGACACGGAGCGGACCGCGGCACCCACGCGGGTGATGAGTCCGGGGGCGTGGTCGGACGACCAGTGGGTCGCCGCGGTGTCGATGCTGGCCTGCGAGCACGAGTCCGTCGCCAGCCTGGCCCGGATCCGGTCGATCGTCGACCTCGCCTCCATCGGCCTGCCCGCCGAGGAGCGCCTGCGCCTCACCCGCCTGGTCGTCGAGGAAGGTTTCGTGCGCGCCGACGCATCTCACGACCGCGGGATGCGCTCAGGAGGGCAGCAGTGGATCTCCAAGGCCGCCCTGAATGCCGAGGCCCGCCTCCTGGCCCACATGGAAGCCAGCGCCCGCCTGGCACCGGAGCCCACGTACCGGTCGACCGGGGCGATCTCCCGGTTCGAGACTGACCGCGGCTGGCAGTTGTCGGGGGAGCAGCGTGCCGCTGTCGCGGCCATCGTCGACGGCACCGCCCCGGTGACGCTGATCTCCGGCGTCGGCGGATCGGGCAAGACGAGCGTGCTTGCCGCCGCGCAGATGGCGTTCCAGCACGAGCGCTACGGACTGCTCGTCACCTCGACCGCGACCCGCGCCGCGTCGGCCGCCGGGCACGAGTCCGGCGCCCCGTGGATGAACCTCACCGCCCTGACCGGCCGGATCGTGCGCGGCGAGCGGATCGCGGCGCGGGTGATCGTGGTTGACGAGGCGTCGATGGCCGACGTCGCCACGTTGAGCCGGGTCGCGGACTACTGCGTCCAGACGGGCAGGCGACTGGTGCTGCAGGGTGACCACGCCCAGCTGCGCGCCGTCGGGGCGGGCGATGCGTTCAACGTGCTGTGCGCCGAGCATCCCGACGAGGTCGTGCGGCTGGAGACCAACCAGCGCCAGCGGACCGAGCATGGCCGCGCCTTGGCCGCCGCGCTCCATGCGCGCGACCTCGATGCGGCTTGGGGGCACCTGTCCGACGAGGGGACCGTCCTCGTTGCCCGCAACCGCGAGCACAAGCTCGACCTGGTCGCGCAGACCGTCGTCCGCCACATCGCGTCCGTCGGCGCTGAGAACGTCACCTGCGATGCGGTCACGAATGCCGAGGTCGACGAGCTCAACGAGCGCATCCACGCCCGGCTGCTGGCGGAAGAAACCCTCGACGCCTCCGCTGCGGTCACGTACCGCGGGTACGGCGCCGACCGGGTGCTCGCGCCCGGCACCGTCGTGCGCGTCACGACGCCGCGCGGTCACCGCGACCCCGGGAGTCGCCTGGTCCGCGGTGACCGCGCCGTGGTGACCACCGTGGGACGCGACCGGGTTGGCCTTCGCCTCGACGACGGAACCGAGCGCTCGATGGCGCCGCGCACCCTGCTGCGGCACTTCGACTACGGGTACGCGGGCACGACGCACAAGGTCCAGGGGCAGACGAGCGAGGTCCACATCGCCAGCCTCGCCCCGACCAAGGACGCAGCCAGCCTGTACGTCAGCGCCACGCGTGCTCGCGAACGGACGCTGTTCGTCGCGGATGCTCGGGACTACCTCAGCTCCAAGGAGATGCGCGAGGCCAGCGCCTGGCAGCCGAGCGATCTCGACGACGAGGTCCTCGAGCGCGTCCACAAGGTCCTCACCGGGCGGGCCGAGCAGATCGACTCCCCGCGGCAGGCGGCCCGGCCGCACTGGGAGCCGACGCCGCCGAGCTACGGCACCGGGTCGCCCGGCATGGGGATTTCGCTATGAACCGCAAACTTGCGCGCCACCGAAGCCCCCGCGTCGTTGTCCGAGTAGGAGGCCGAGTTGGCCCGCGGTGCGAACGCTAGGCACCGAGGGCTCGACGCGGTCTTACAGATAGGGGCGCACCCGCGTCGCTGCAACACCGATTGGGAGGAAACCGACCATGACCGAGATCGAGCAATCAGGGAGGCGGTCGGCAACGCCGACATCGAGCTCGGGGGACCTGCTCACCGTCGAGCAGGCCGCCGACTACCTCAACATCACCGACCACTTCGTCCGCCGGCTGGTCAGGGAGCGGCGCATCCCGTTCCTGAAGGTCGGGCGCCTGGTTCGCTTCCGGCGGGCCGACATCGAGGTCTACCTGGCGGAGTGCGCCGTCCCAGCGGTGCGCCGATGAACCTTGAACATGACTGGTCCTTATTCAAGGTTATGCGATAACCTTGAATAAGAAGGCGGGAGGTTGAAGGTTATGGCGCGACTGATCCCTGCGACGTGGTCCGCGTCGCCGGAAGCCTTCGGCGCACGCCGAAACCGACGGCCGTGCCGGTATGAAGCGTACGTCCCAGATCTCCTGGCGGACAGGCCGCTCGACCTCGACGCGGAAATGTCAGCCGACGTCGTCGATGTCGAGGTCGCCTTGGCGTCCTTCGACGCCACGGCGGGGCTGCGACCCGACCTAGAACAGCTCGCCCGATTCCTGCTGAGGGCCGAGGCGGTCGCATCGTCACGGATCGAAGGCCTGCGAGTGGGCTCCCGACGGCTGGCGCGTCACGAGGCCAGGGTTGCCCACGGCGATCACCCCAATGACGCGACGGCTGACGCAGTGCTCGGCAGCATCGAGGCGATGCGCCTGGCCATCGACGTGGTGGCTACTGCGTCGGAGGTGACGGTGGGCCACATCCTGAAGATGCACCAGACGCTCATGGGTCGGTCGACGACGCCTGAACTCGGGGGAGTCGTGCGGGATCGCCAGAACTGGGTTGGCGGTAACGACTTCAACCCCTGCTCGGCAGAGTTCGTTCCCCCGCCCCCGGAATTCGTGGACCCGCTCCTCATGGACCTTTGCGCGTTCATCAACCGAGACGACCTGCCCGCGGTCGTCCAGGCAGGCATGGTGCACGCCCAGTTCGAGACGATCCATCCGTTCGCGGACGGCAACGGCCGCACCGGTCGGGCACTCATCCATGTGGTTCTTCGGCGCCGTCAGTCCGCCACCGCCTATGTCCCTCCCGTCAGCCTCGCGCTGGCCACCAACAGCCGTGCCTACATCGCCGGCTTGAACGCCTATCGGTATGTCGAGTCGGCCGCCTCAGCCGTCGCGGCTGAGGCGATGAGGCTCTGGCTGGAGGTATTCCTCGAAGCCACCCACCGCTCCGTGATGGACGCGGCTCGGCTGGGTCAAGACCTGGAGGCGCTCGAAGCGCGCTGGCGGGCAGCGGCCACACCCCGCAGAGGGAGCGCCGCCGATAGGGCGCTGGTGAGCCTCCTGTCACACCCCGTGGTTTCCGTCGAGGACGTGGCGACCCTCGCCGGAGTGAGCTTCCAGGCAGCCAATGTCGCGGTTCAACGACTCGTCGGCGCAGGAGTCCTCGAGCCCACGGGGAAAGCGGCGCGCAACCGGCTGTTCGAGGCTCCGGAAGTGCTCTCGCTCCTGACCCGCTACGAGCGGTCAGTCGCCACACCCAGCGGAGACACGCGCCAAGACTCGCCGGCCAGACCCGTTCCTGACCCGCGATAGCCGACTACCGCGGAGCGGGGGCGAGCGTCAGAGGAAACGCATACGCTGACCACAAGACTTGGACGGGGGCAACGTGGATGCGACAACCGTGTACTTGCACACCGACGGTGGCGGTCTCGTGCCGATGACGAAGCAGACGTACGCCAGTGAAGCGGAACTGCAGGACTTCGTCGCGCGGAACCCCGTTCTCCTGACCGCCGGGCTCGCGGACCGCCGGTACCTCTTGGTCAAGAGGGAGATGGAGGTTCCCGATCGTGAGGCGAGCTCTGGCCGATGGAGCTTGGACCACCTGTTTGTCGACGATCAGGGCATACCGACGCTTATCGAGGTCAAGCAGGCGTCCAATCGGGAAATCCGACGCATGGTCGTGGGACAACTCCTGGACTACGCCGCGAACGGCACGGAGTACTGGCCCGAAGGTGAGCTCTATAGGGCGCTCGTCGCGCGGTTGCAGCACGAGGCGCCCGACGGGGACGGCGAGGCGCTTGCGGCGGAGGCGGTGGCCGAGCTGACGGGCAATGTCGACCCGGCGGAGTTCTGGCAGCGGGTTGAGGACAACCTTCGCAGCGGGCGCGTGCGGTTGGTCGTCCTGGCGGACGCGATTCCGGCGGAACTGCGACGAGTTGTGGAGTTCCTCAACGAGCGCATGCCGGACACGGAAGTGCTCGCCATGGAGATCCCGCAGTATGTCGGCGAAGGCCACCGGACCCTCGTGCCGTCGATAGTGGGGCGCACCGTGGCCGCAGAACGCGCCAAACGGGTCAAGGGCCGCCACTGGGCGGAGTACTTGGCGGAGGCGAGTGCTGCAACGCGGACGGTTCACGAACGTCTCACCGATTGGTCCCTGACTCGCGGTGGCGAGCTCTCGGAGGCCAACGAGTCGATGGGCTACCGCGCCGAGGGCGTGTTTCTGGTTCGGCTGTACCCGCGAGACGACGAGTTGGAGATGAGCCTCAGTCGTTGGAAGGGAGGGAACCTGAATGAAGAGGCGGAGGCCATCCGGCAGCGCCTCATCGAGATCTGCCCCAGCGGCAAGCTCAGCAAGAAGGTGCCCTACCTGCCCACAGGCGACCTGGTGGAGAACTGGGATGCCTTCATTGACGAGATCCTGCCCAGGTACATCGCGTATGTGAAGTCACTGCCCAACGCCGACTGACCTTCGCACCCGCCGGCTGCCCAGCCAACCCGACGTGCCTCGTGAGCGCAGTGGTAATCCCCCTGGCGCTGGTGGACCGATTGCTGTCACACCGCGATGGGAGACTGAGGTAGTCGACGCAAACGAGGTGGTCAGTGTGTACTCATGGATGGACTACTACGACGCGGGCGGCTTCATAGTCGGTGTAGACCGGCCAGGGGAACCTGAGTGGGCTGACGCGGAACTGGCGTCAAGTCTGGGAGTGGACCTCGAGGAACTGGTGAACAGTGAACTGGGCACCTGTTGGGTGGAGGTGTCATCACCTGACTTGGCCCCCGATCGTCGGTGGTTTGCCCACGGCGATCCGTGGATCGCGCTGGTCGGACTCAGCGGCAATGATGCGGTAGTGGGACGTCCGTGGATGACAGAGACAGCGATGGCGGGCCCGCATCGTCTCGAGGCTCGCCACGAAACTCATCGCATTAGATACGCCCGAGGCCGCGTGCCTGCTCAACTCGTTGATGCCGTCTCTGCGGCCCAGCGATCGGCGCGCCGCACTCTGTGGACGTGTCCGCTGTGTCAGTCACGGCGATACCAGCCGGGGTGTCGGTGCTTTGCGATGGATACTGGAGTCTGCGTTGACTAGCAATCGACAGGGGCAATCGGCCTACCCAGTCCGCGAAGCCACCTGCTGCCACAGAGCTGGGTGCCCAGCCAGGGGTGTGCTCCACGTCAGCTCCACCGGCGACGCAGGCCGAGCGAAGTTCTACCTTTCGGATGTGCCCCAACCACCCGAGGTCGTTGCCTACATGATCGGCGCCCCGCGCGAGTCTGATATCAGCACGTACGAGGATTTTCGGTACCTCTACGCGCCCGCCCCCACGGGGTACCTCATTCCTGACCAGACCCACCTGCTCATCAGACATCGCGGCGTCATTCGCAAGGCGCTTCCGATCGTGGCGAGCTACTACAGCGAGAGCCCCAGGCGCACCGAGGACGAGGCCTACGTCGGCGCAACCGGAAGAAGGTCCTTGGGGCCAGGGCATGTCATCGAAGTGGGTCGAGCCATTTCGCTGAGGAGGGCGTTCCCCTGGCTCGATGCGCGTCATCACAAGGGGCTCGTCGCGGGGAGTGTGCGGGACCCCGCCAAGGATGGAGAGCCGTTCAACTGGCAAGCCGCCATGCTTGTACGAACGAACGATCGCCGACGTGCCGCAAGGGCTCCGTTCGGCGTCGCTCGCTCAAGCGACTTCAAGACGGCGAGATTCAGCAGCGTTCCCGAAAGGCAGCTGGCCGAGCATCTGGCGGCTCTGGGACTACCGGTTTGCTCACACGTCCACAGCGTGCTGACGGGCGGCAAGTGGGATCGGCCGGACATCGTCATCCCGGGGGCGCGAGTGATCGTCGAGTTCGACGGAAGCTACTGGCATCACGGTCAAGCGAAACGGAACTCCGACTGGGCCAAGAGCCAGAGGCTCATGAGCGAAGGATGGCGCGTCCTTCGTGTGCGCGACCACGGCTTGGAGCGGATACCGCACAAGGGCCGTCAGTTTGCGCAGGTGGTAGTAGGCGCCCGACCGAGTACGGCTCAGACTGCGGAGGAAGTCCTCCGGGCGCTGCAGGCCCGGCGCTGGTGGTAACGACCGACGCCGTCGCTACTTGGCCCGGCGCCGAACGTCGAGTGACACCACCGTCGCCCGCTGGGCGTTCATCCGCTCGGCGATGCTTCGACCGTTGTCGCGGGAGGCATGGGCGTAGGCCATGGCCGCGTTGACCGTCGAGTGACCCATGCGGCGCTGGAGATCGGTGAGGGTTGCACCGTTGGTGGCGGCCAGGAGCTGGCCCGAGTGGCGCAGATCGTGCACACGGACTTGTTCATAGCCCAGCGACCTCAGCGTCCGGGTCACCGCGATCTGGATGCCGTTGTAGGCGCACTTGCCAGCCCGAGTCGGAAACACAAGCCCGTCGGGACCGATGAGCGCGTAGTCCCTCACGTGCTCCAGCAATGCCTCGGTCACGAAGGCGGGCAGCACGATGGTGCGGATTCCGGCGTTCGACTTGGGGGCGGTTTCAAGCGGCGGTTGCACGGAGGACCTCGGTGAGGGCCTCGCGGGGAGTCTTCCATCCCAGGGTCTGTCGGGGGCGGGTGTTCAGGCTGAGGGCGACCTCGTCGCAGTCGGCTTGGGTGAGCTGTCGCATGTCGC
>WGLX01000005.1 GCA_016125355.1 Actinomycetales bacterium
CGAGCGATCCATGACCTTGGTGACGGCCACCACAACGATGACGGAGGGGCAGGTGACGACACCGGAACTCATGACGGCATGATCAGAACACTGACCTGAGCGCGAAGAGCGAAAAGCCACCACTCAGGGGGACGTCACCCGCCCCAGCCCGAAGTCCGGCCGCGGGGCCCCGGGTCGGGATCACGCGGGGGGATGGAAGGCAAGGTTCACGCGCCGTCCCTACGAGGGGACGCTCAGGACGGCGTTCACGATGTGGGGCACGCTCACCGGATCGGCCATCGTCAGCGTCCCGAGGTCGGTGGGCCGGAACCAGCGGAGGTCATCGTGCTCCTCCGGAGCCGCGTTCCTCGGCTCCCCCTCCCAGGACGTGACCACGAACGCATGCAGGTCCAGAACTGAGTTGCTGTGGGCGAACGGGACCGGCGTCGGCTCGTGGACGGTGACCCCGAGCTCCTCGAGGCACTCACGAAGGACGGCCTCGCGCGGCGACTCACCCCGTTCGACGTGACCCCCCACCAGGTCCCAGCAGTTGGGGTAGGCATGGCGATCGGGGCGGCGATGCGCAAGCAGCACGTGGCCATGGCGCACGAGGACAGCGACGGCGATCTGGATGGGGTCCGCTGCGTCGTCCACGCTCACCCGTTCAGCCTAGGGATACGGCCGAGACCCCTCCGGCGAGCGGTTCAATTGCGCAGCAGAACCGCGAAACCGGCTCAACTCTGCAGATTTGAGCCGGGAAGCGGTTCAACTCGTCGGGGGCTAGAACCAGAGGCCGGGCTCGGCCGTGAGGCCGTAGTGCGGGAAGACCGCCTCCCGCGTGGCCAGGATGGCCGCGTCGACGGAGTCCGCAGGGTCGAAGCCCTGGTCGAACGGCCGCGGCCACGGCTCCCGGCCGTCGGTCATCCGGCCGGGCGCCTGCCGCCCGAGGGCCTCGAGCACGAAGGCGTGGAACGACTCCGGCACCTCGGTGTCCGGCCGGATCGGCCGCCCGGTGGCCTCCGCGATCAGGTGGGTCCAGGCCCGCGGCACGACGTTCACCCACTCGTACCCGCCACCGCCGAGGGCCAGCCACCGGCCGTCGGCGTACCGGTGCGCCCAGCGGTGCAGCGCCTCGAAGGCCATCCGCTGCCCGTCCACCGACACCAGCAGGTGCGCCAGTGGATCCTCGAAGTGCGAGTCGACGCCCTGCTGCGTGACGAGGACCTGCGGACGGAACGCCTCGAGCAGGTCCGGGACGACGCCGTGCAGCGCCCGCAGCCACCCCTGGTCGCCGGTGCCCGCCGGCAGTGCCACGTTGACCGCGGAGCCGACGGCCCCGGGCCCGCCGATATCCCCCGGCCAACCGCTGCCCGGGAACAGTGAGGCCGGGCTCTCGTGGATGGAGATCGTGAGCACCCGAGGGTCGTCCCAGAAGATGGCCTGGACGCCGTCTCCGTGGTGTACGTCCACATCGACGTACGCCACGCGCTCGACACCCTGGTCGAGCAGCCAGGCGATGGCCACCGCGATGTCGTTGTAGACGCAGAAGCCCTCCGCCGCGCCCGGCAGGGCGTGATGCAGCCCGCCCGCGAGGTTGACCGCGTGCTGCACCTCCCCCGAATGGATGGCTCGCGCGCCCAGGAGACTGGCTCCGGCCACCCGGGAGGCGGCTCGATGCATGTCCGGGAACACCGGATCGTCGTCGGTGCCCAGGCCGCGCGCGGCGTCGTAGAAGTGCGGATCGGACGAGGCACGTCGCACCGCTTCGACATAGCCGGCCTCGTGGACGCGCAGGATCGCGGCCTCGTCGGCAGGCTCGACCGGCGTCAGCAGGCTGACGTGACCCGGCGCGAACAGCCCGAACTCGGCGGCGAGGCGCATGGCCAACTGCACGCGCACGGGGGCCAGCGGGTGGCCGGGCCCGAAGTCGTACTCCGCGAGCCGGTCGTCCCAGACCACGCCGACGCTGTCGCTCATCAGGCGCCCGCCGACAGCTCGCGGCTGCGGTCGCGCGCCGCGGTCAACGCGGCCCCGACCGACTCCCGAACGCCCAGCTCCTCCAGCCGGGCGATCGCCGCCGCCGTCGTCCCATTGGGCGAGGTCACCTTGCGGCGCAGCTCCTCGGGGTGCTCCCCCGACGTCTCCATGAGCGTCGCCGCTCCGAGGATGGTGTGCGTCACCATGTGGGTCGCCGCCGCCTCGTCCAGCCCGAGCTCGACACCGGCCGCGATCATCGCCTCAGCGAGGTAGAACACATAGGCGGGACCGCTGCCCGAGACCGCGGTGACCGCGTCCTGCAGCGACTCGGGTACGACGACGACCTGTCCCACGGACGACATCAGGCTCTCGGCCAGTGCGAGCGCCTCGTCCGAGCACCGGTTGCCGCCGGAGATGCCCGTGACGCCGCGGTCGACACGCGCCGGGGTGTTCGGCATGGCGCGCACGACGTGCACGTCAGGTCCGACGGCCTCCTCGATCGTCTGCGTGCGGATGCCGGCGGCGATGGAGATCACGACGGTGCCCGGCTCGATCGACGGGCCCACGTCCGACAGCAGGGCGGGGATGTCCTGCGGCTTCACCACAAGCACCACCACCTGCGCGCCGCGAACGGCGTCCAGGGGATCGGCGATCTCGACGCCGAGTTCATCCCGGGGCTGCTGCGCCCGGTCCTCGCGCTTCTCGGCGACAACGACCGCCGGCCGCGGGGTCACGTACCGCAGGAATCCACCGGCGAGCGTCTCGCCCATCACGCCACCGCCGAGCACCGCGATTCGAGCCGTCATGACCTGTCCCGTCCTCCCTGGGCGATCACGCCCCGTTCCCGGCCGCACCCGCGGCGGTGGTGCCTACCCCGGAAGCAGCGACCGCAGTGCACCACCGATGGTGCTCGACTGCTCGGCCAAGCCTCCCACGAGCCGCTCGAACCATTGCGGACCGTACGGAATGTAGATGCGCACGCGCTCGCCATCGGCGAGCAGGCGTTCCTGCGCGGCCTCCTGCCGACCGAGGAAGAAGGCGAACTCATAGGTGTGCGGGGGGCGCTGGTAGCGGCGCGCGAGGGACGTGACCATGTCGAGCAGGCGTGGATCGTGGGTCGCGAACGAGTGGTCCCCCGTTCCGCTCAGCAGCCGCTTCGCGCACCGCACGTATGCCTTGTCGATCTCGATGGGCTGCTGCAGGTCCTCGGCGGCACCGCGCCGACCGCCCTTCACCAGCCGCACGCGGCGATCGGCGAGTCGCGTGCACTCGGCCTCCGCCTGGCGATGGGCGGAGGCGATGGTGACCCCGGCGTCGAGCCCCCGCTCTCCCAGCTCGTCGAGCAGCCGGATCGACCTGTCGGGGTCGGTCCGCGAGCCGATCATCACGGCGACGTGACGCTCACCGGCTATGCGCACGAGCGTCTCGAGTCTGCGGAGCGCCGCCTGCGGATCGTCCAATGCGCACATCGTGTCCGGGAAGACGGCGATCTCGCACACCCCGGCCAGCCCCGCGTCGGCGATCTCCCGGACGAGATCCGCGTACTCGCCGGCCAGCTCCTCGGCCTGCTCCTCGGACTCCACGCGCGGAGCAGCCCGCTCGAGGGAGACGACGTAGCCCAGATCCGCGAGGCGGTCGGCGACCGCCAGGGCATCCGCCGCAGTGTCGCCGCCCATGACCCGCTTGATGACCTCGCGGGCCACCGGCGTTCGACTGATCAGCGGCCCGAGCGACTCGTTGCGGGCCACGGCAGACAGGGCTTCCCGGATCACTCCGTACCCGGCCTCCGCGTGGGATCGAGCAGGGCCTGGATCGACGGGGCGACGATCGCGACGACCTCGTCGTCGCTCGCGGACGCCAAGGGCTCCACCCGCAGCAGGTACTTCGTCGCGGCGATGCCGACGAGGTAGGAGGAGATCACGGCTGCGCGCATGCGGGCATCGGGGACGCCCAAGGCCTCGAGGACGCGGTCGACGACGGCCACGGACAGGTAGTCGGCGACGAAGCGCAACTGGTCGAAGGACGGCGACTCGCCGGGCATCGTTCGACGGAAGGCCGCTGCGGAGGCTGTCATGCCCGACTCGGAGCGCAGGACCTTGGCCAGGTCGGAGCGGACCTGCTCGTCGCCCATCAGCGTGAGCACCATGCGGACCAGCCGCTCCCCCATGCCGTCGAGTCCGGGGGCCACCAGCTCAGGAACAGCAGCCGAGGGGTCGAAGGGCAGTCGCAGGGCCGCCGCGAGCAGCCGCTCCTTGTTGCGGTACAGCGACGTGACCACGCCCGGCGCGACCCCGGCCGCGGCCGCGACCGACTTGACGGTCGTGCCCGCATACCCGCGGGAGGCGAACGCGAGGCGGGCCGCCTGCAGGACGGCACCCGCCGCGTCCTGCGGACTCACCGACGGCACGTTGACCACGACTCCAGACTAGGACGCCGACGCCCCGGTGGCGGGCTGCTGACCGAGGTGCAGGCGGGCGAAGGCCAGGGTCTCGGCGAGATCGGCCATGCGCGCCGCCCGATCGACGGCGCCACGGGTGCTCACCTCGGCGATCACCGTGCCGTCGAACCCGCGGCCGGCAAGCAGGGTGAGCAACTCGGCGACCGGCTGGCCACCGCGGCCCGGAACGAGGTGCTCGTCCCGCGGCGAGTCCGTGCCGTCGGCGAGGTGGACGTGCGCCAGCCGATCCCCCAGGTCGTAGGCCATCTCGAGCGCGTCGCTCCGCGAGACCGCAGTGTGGCTGAGGTCCAGCGTGGTGTGGACGTAGTCGTCGTTGCGGACGTCCCAGTCCGGGGAGTACGCGGCCACCGAGCCGCGACCGGCGCGCCACGGGAACATGTTCTCCACGGCGAACCGCACGTCGGTCTCGGATGTCATGCGATGCAGTCCCGACACGAACTCCTTGGCGTAGTCGCGCTGCCAGCGGAACGGCGGATGCACCACGACCGTCGGCGACCCGAGATGCTCAGCGGCCTGCTGGGCGCGGCGCAGCTTCCCCCATGGATCGGTGCCCCACACCCGCTGGGTGATGAGGAGGCACGGTGCGTGGATGGACAGGATCGGGACCTCGTAGTGGTCGCGGAGGGCCTTGAGGGCTTCCGGATCCTGGCTGGTCGCATCCGTGCCCACCATGACCTCGACGCCGTCGTAACCCAGCGCCCCCGCCAGCTCGAAGGCGGCCGCCGTCGTCTCCGGGTAGACGGAGGAGGTGGAGAGGCCGACCTTCACGGTCATCTCGGGGGCCGCCGGTACCGGTCGGTGATCAGGGCGGCCACCCACACGAGCACGCCACCGACCAGGCCGGTGACGACCGCCACGACCGAGTACCGCTCCGGCGCCAGCGAGAGGGCGAAGAAGGTCGACAGCCAGGGGATGAACAGCACGCCGCAGAAGGCCACCACCATCGAGGCGACGATGCCGATCCTGATCAGGTTGAGCGGGCGCGCCGACTGCAGCAGCACGCTCGTCGCCACGATGAACAGGGTCACCGTCGCGGCGGACTGCGCACTGGACAGCGGTTCCCCGACCGCGAGGGCGACGTTGTAGCTCGTCAGTGCCGACGCAGCGCAGATGACACCGGACGGGATCGCGAAGAGCAGCACCCGCCTGAGGAATCCCGGACGGAACCGCTCGGTGTTCGGCATCAGCGCCAGGAAGAACCCCGGGATGCCGATGGTCAGGGCGCCGATCACGGTCAGGTGCCTCGGAAGGAAGGGGAACGCGACCGCGAACAGTCCGGTGAACAGCGAGAAGATCACCGCGTAGCTGGTCTTGGTGAGGAAGACGTCCGACACCCGCTCGATGTTGCCGAGCACCCGACGGCCCTCGGCCACCACGCTCGGCATCACCGACCACTTGTTGTCGAGCAGCACGAGCTGGGCGACCGCCCGGGTGGCTCCGGAGCCGGAGCCCATGGCGATCCCGAGATCGGCGTTCTTCAGCGCCAGCACGTCGTTGACGCCATCACCGGTCATCGCGACTGTCGACTCGCGATGGTGCAGGGCGTCCACCATCCCCTGCTTCTGGGTCGGGGTGACCCGTCCGAAGACGGACGCCTCGCCCATGACGGTCGCGAGCTCGTCGACATTGTCGGGCAGGCTCCGGGCGTCCACCGGACGGTCGGCGCCGGGCACCCCGGCCTGTGCCGCGATCGCTCCGACGGTGGCCGCGTTGTCGCCGGAGATCACCTTGACGGTGACGTCCTGCTCGAGGAAGTACGCGACCGTCTCGGCGGCATCGGAGCGCAGTTGCTGGCTGATGACGACCAGCGCCACGGGCTGGACCGGGGGCAGTGCCGCATCGGCGTCCGGAAGGGTGTCGGCGCCGGCCAGCACGAGCACCCGGGAGCCGTCTGCTGAGAGCGACTCCGCCCGGCCGAGCAGGTCCGCATCCTGCGGAAGCACGAACTCAGGGGCGCCGAGCACCCACACACCATGGTCGGCGAACGCGACGGCCGACCACTTGCGGGCACTGGAGAACGGCACCGTGCCGGAGACTGTCCACGTCGGATCGGGGTAGGCGTCCGCGATGGCCTGCACCGTCGGGTTGGGGCTCGGCTCACTCGTCGCGACGGCTCCGAGGAGGGCGGTCAGGTCGGGCACATCGGCCAGCGGCACCAGGTCGCGCAGGTGCATCCCCGGCTCGGTGAGGGTGCCGGTCTTGTCCACGCAGATCGTGTCCACGCGGGCCAGCACCTCGACGGCCGGCATGTCCTGGACGAGCACGCGTTTCTGCGCGAGCCGGATGACGGACACGGCCATGGCGATGGAGGTCAGCAGGACCAGTCCCTCGGGGACCATCGTGATGATGCCGGCGATGGTGCCTCGGATGGCCTCGTCGACCGGCAGGTTGGCGCGCACCAGCTGCGACCAGATGAGCAGGAGCCCGACCGGCACGAGCAGGAACGAGATACCGCGGATGAAGCCGTTGATGGCATCGCGCAGCTCGGAGTTCGTCAGGTGGAATCGGCGGGCCTCCTCCGTCAGGCCGGCCGCGAAAGAGTCGCGGCCCACCCGCGTCGCCTGGTACACGCCACCGCCGGCGACCACGAACGACCCCGACATGGCCGCGTCGCCCGGGGCCTTGTCGACCGGGTCCGCCTCGCCGGTGAGCAGGCTCTCGTCGATCTCCAGGCCCTCGGAGGAGAGCACGACGCCATCGACCACCAGCTGGTCCCCCGTGCGCAGCACGATGACGTCGCCGAGGACCACATCATCCGTCGCGATCTCGGCATCCACGCCATCGCGACGCACGAGCGGGCGCGCCTCGCCGAGCACGGCGAGCTTCGCGAGGGTCCGGGCCGCGCGGTACTCCTGGATGATGCCGATGGCGGTGTTGGCCACGATCACGAAGCCGAACAGCGAGTCCTGGAACGGCGCGACGATGAGCATGATCACCCAGAGGCTGCCGACCAGGCCGTTGAACCACGTGAACGTGTTCGCCTTGACGATGTCGCCCAGGCTGCGGCTGCGCGCCTCCGGCGCGGCGTTGACCTCGCCCCTCGAGATCCGCTCAGCGACCTGGGCCGACGTCAGGCCCAGGTCCGGATCAACCCTCGTCGCGTCCAAAGCCGTCCATCCGGTTGAGGATGATGCCCTCCCGCAGCGCCCAGGGGCACACCACCAGCTCGTCGACCTCGAGCAGGTCCATGGCCGCCTCGGCGACGGTGGCACCGGCGACCATCTGCTCCGAGCGCCCCTCGGACACGCCGGGGATCTTGCCGCGCTGGGCGGCCGACATGCCCGCAAGCCGCGGCACGAGCGCCCGCACGTCCTCGGCCCGCAGCACCCGCCTCACATGAATACCTTCGCTCGACGGGGCCGCTCCCGCGATTCGGGCCAGCTGCTTGAACGTCTTGGATGTGGCGACGGCCATCCTCGGCTCACCCACGCGGCGCAGCCTCCCGGCCACCTGGGCGATCGAGGCTCGTGCGTACTTGCGCAGTTCCCGGATCGACTCGGGGCTCGGCGGGTCCTCGCGGCAGAAGTCCCGCGTGAGCCGACCTGCCCCCAGGGGGACCGATACCGCGACGTCCGGCTCCTCGTCGGCCCCGGATGCCAGCTCGAGGGATCCGCCGCCGATGTCGAGCACGAGCAGTCGGCCGCTCGACCAGCCGAACCAGCGTCGCACCGCCAGAAAAGTCATCCGTGCCTCGTCCTCGCCCGAGAGGACCTCGATCGTCAGGCCCGTCTCCCCGCGAACCCGGTCGATCACCTCCTCGCCGTTGGTGGCCTCCCGGATCGCCGACGTCGCGAACGACATGATCTCGGTGGCCCCCATGTCCTCGGCCAGCTGCTGGCCGCGGGCGATGAAGTCGATGAGCTTGTCGACGGCCCCGATGGCGACGCTGCCGTCATCGGCCAGGTGCTCCGACAGGCGCAGGGGCATCTTGAGCTTGGACGCCGGGATCGGTGCCGCGCCGTAGTGGGCGTCGACCAGCAGCAGATGCACGGTGTTCGAGCCGAGGTCCAGCACTCCGAGTCGCACAGACCGAAACTATCGGGCCCGGGACGCGACCGGCAGGGTGGACTGCGCATCACCGGGCAGTCCGTCCAAGTGCGTAGGCTGCGGCCATGCCTGAGGTGACCGGTGACTTCGCCCGCCAGTGGGTCGAGTTCGTGGACCCCGCGAACCCGGAACACCTCATCAAGGCCGACCTCACCTGGTTGACGTCGCGCTGGAACTGCATCTACGGCCGGGGCTGCCGCGGCATCGACGCCACCCGGCCCGATGCGGGGTGCTGCGTCCACGGCGCCCACTTCTCGGAGAAGAAGGACCGCAAGCGCGTCGCAGCCTGGGTGGACAGGCTCACCCCGGAGCAGTGGCAGCACCACGGGACCGGCCACAAGAAGGGGTGGACCGAGAAGGAGGACGGCGAGGAGAAGACCCGCGTCGTCAAGGGGGCCTGCATCTTCCACAACGACGAGGACTTCCCGGGTGGCGCCGGCTGTGCCCTCCACCACCTCGCGCTCGCCGAGGGGGTCTCCTTCATCGAGACCAAGCCCGACGTCTGCTGGCAGCTCCCTCTGCGGCGGTCCTACGAGAACCGGACCATCGAGGATGGCAGGGAGTACCTCGTCATCGTGCTGGGCGAGTACCGGCGGGCCGACTGGGGTCCCGGCGGCCATGACTTCCCCTGGTACTGCAGCGCCAACACCGAGGCCCACCAGGCGGACGTGCCGGTCTACGTCGGCAACCGCGACGAGATCGTCGAGCTGATCGGCACGGCCGCGTACGAGGAGCTGGCCGAACTGTGCCGGGTCCGCGAGGAGGCCCTCACGACCGGCCGGTACGACCTCGGTCTGCTGCCGCACCCGGCGGACCCGAGGTAGCCATGGCCCGCCAGCAGGTCGCCTTCCGCTGCACCGAGTGCGGCTGGACCACCGGCAAGTGGGTCGGACGGTGCGGGGAGTGCCAGGCATGGGGCACGGTCGAGGAGGTCGGAGCGCCGCGAGCCCGCACGACCGCCGCCGGCAGCCTCGCCGTTCCCGCCGTGCCCATCGGCCAGGTCGACGTCGCCGCGGCGATGGCGGTGTCGTCGGGCCTCCCGGAGCTCGATCGCGTACTGGGCGGCGGCTTCGTGCCCGGAGCCGTCCTGCTGCTCGCCGGCGAGCCGGGCGTCGGCAAGTCGACCCTGCTGCTCGAGACCGCGGCGCAGTGGGCTCGGGGTGGTCACCGCGCGCTCTACGTCACGGGTGAGGAGTCCGCGGCTCAGGTGCGGCTCCGGGCCGAGCGCATCGGGGCCGTGGCCGATGCGCTGTTCCTCGCGGCCGAGACCGACCTCGGCCGGGTCCTCGCCCACATCGAGGCGGTCGAGCCGACCCTGCTCATCCTCGACTCGGTGCAGACGGTGTCGAGCGCCGATGTCGACGGCGCCGCCGGCGGCATCACTCAGGTCAAGGAGGTGGCCGCCTCCCTCATCGCCGCGGCCAAGTCCCGCGATCTCACCACGGTGCTGGTCGGGCACGTGACCAAGGACGGGTCGGTGGCCGGGCCCCGCACCCTGGAGCATCTCGTCGACGTCGTGCTCACCTTCGAGGGGGACCGTCAGGGTCCGCTCCGCCTCGTCCGGGCCGTCAAGAACCGCTACGGACCCGCAGACGAGATCGGCTGCTTCGAGCTCGTCGATGACGGCATCCTCGGCCTGGCCGACCCCAGCGGGCTCTTCCTCGGCGACCGTCGCGAGATCGCCCCCGGTACCTGCGTCACGGTCACGATCGAGGGTCGCCGACCACTCGTCGCCGAGGTCCAGGCGCTGGTGGCTCCGTCGTCGGCTCCCCAGCCGAGGCGGGTGACCAGCGGGCTCGACTCAGCGCGCATCGCGATGATGCTGGGCGTGCTGGAGCGTCGCGCCGGTGTGCGGGTCTCCGCGGCGGACTGCTTCGTCGCGACGGTCGGTGGGGTGCGCCTCACTGAGCCCGCGACCGACCTCGCCGTGGCGCTGGCCCTTGCGAGCAGCGCCTCCGACGTGCCGATGCCTGCCGGGCTGGTCGCCTTCGGTGAAGTGGGCCTGGCTGGCGATGTCCGCCCCATCGGCTCACTCGAACGCCGCCTCGCGGAGGCGGGACGCCTCGGCTTCACCGACGCCATCGCGCCGGCCCGCGCCCTGCGGGCGCGCGGCAGTGCATCGGTGCCGCTCGGCATGCGACTGCACGAGGTGTCCTCCCTGCACGAGGCCATCGCCACGGCCCAGCAGCTCTCCCGCTCCGCCCGTCACTCCTCCCTCGGGGGCACCGCATGACCGCTGACACTCCAGAAGCCCGCGTCCGTGACGTCCTGAGGCTGGTGGCGCCCGGCACCGCCCTGCGCGACGGCCTCGAGCGCATCCTGCGGGGGCGCACCGGAGCCCTCATCGTGCTCGGCTGGGACCGCTCGGTCGAGCAGGTGGCCAACGGCGGGTTCGTCCTCGACGTGGGGTTCTCCGCGACGCGCCTTCGCGAGCTGTCGAAGATGGACGGCGCCATCATCCTCGACACGGGCGGGCACACGATCGTGCGGGCGGCCGTCCAGCTGGTGCCCGACCCCAGCCTCCCGACCGAGGAGACCGGCACGCGGCACCGCACGGCGGACCGGGTGTCGCGGCAGACGCACAGCCCGGTGATCAGCGTCAGCAAGTCGATGAACCTCATCGCCATCTACGTCGACGGTCGCCGCCACGTCCTCGAGGACACCGCCGGGATCCTCTCCCGCGCCAACCAGGGGCTCGCCACGCTGGAGAAGTACAAGGCGCGGCTCGATGAGGTGAGCTCCGCCCTGTCCGGGCTGGAGATCGAGAACCTCGCGACCGTGCGCGAGGTGTGCCTGGTCGCCCAGCGCGCGCAGATGGTGCGCATCATCCGGCAGGAGGTCGACAACTACGTCGTCGAGCTCGGCACGGAGGGCCGCCTGCTGGCACTGCAGCTCAACGAGCTCGTGGCGGGCGTCGAGGCCGACCGGGTGCTGCTGGTGCGCGACTACCTGGTGCCGGCGCAGTACCGCAAGAAGCGGGCCGTCGCGAAGGCACTCGGCGAGCTGGATGCTCTGTCCGAGCCCGACCTGCTCGACCTGACGAAGGTGGCCAAGGCACTCGGCTTCCCGGACACACCCGAGGCACAGGAGACCAGCGTCAGCCCACGAGGCTTCCGGCTGATGGCCCGGGTGCCCCGACTGCCCGAGGTCATCGTCGACCGGGTGGTCGGTCACTTCGGCAGCCTGCCGAAGCTCCTGGCCGCGACCACCGAGGACCTGCAGCGCGTCGAGGGCGTCGGCGAGGCCCGGGCGCGGCACATCCGCGACGGCGTCTCTCGGCTCGCCGAGTCCACCCTGCTCGAGCGCCTCGTCTAGTCCCCCCACGAGTTGAACCGCTTCCCGGTTCAATTTCTTCGCAAATCGGGCATTCCGTGCGCGATTTGCGGAGTTAAACCGGGAAGCGGTTCAACTCGTGCTGTTGGGGGGTCAGTTCTTGTTGCTGAGGGCGAACGGGGTGGAGTCGCTGGTGACCTTGCCGTTGCGGCCGAGGACGTCGTAGCGACCCGCCTTGGCCTGCGCCCCGTTGCCGTTGTCCGGGCAGCCCTTCTGCGACAGCCGGCCGTTCCAGGTGATGCTCGACGCCACCTTCTCGTCGGGCTTCAGCACGACGACCTTGCTCTTGTCGCTCGCATTGCAGTCGTCACTGGACCACACGTGGTACCCGCCGGAGGTGATCTCCAGCTCGTTGGCCTTCGGGCCGACGTCCCGCTTGCAGGCCACGGTCCCGGTGTTCGTGATGGCCAGGGTCAAGCGCGGGGTGGAGCCCACGGGGTAGGTGGACGCATCCGTCGTGGCCTCCACGAGGATCGCCGAGTCCTCGCACGCCTTGGGATCCGCTGGCTGAGCGGCCGGCGCGCTCGCTGAGGCGGCCGGGGCAGAGGCCTCCACCGAGGCCGACGCGCTCGGTTCGGTTGCCGCCCCGCTGTCACCGCTGCTGCCACCACCACCGAGCAGCGCGCTGAACAGCCACCAGAGCACGACGATGAGGGTGATCACCACGACGAGGATGGCGGCCCGGCGAATCCAGTAGACGGTCGGCGGTTCCGGACCCGTCGGATGCATCAGGGTGCTCACAAGACCACGGTACTGGGAGCCCCAGCGAACCGTGAAACGATCGGACCGTGGCGGATGTCGTGGCGCGTGCGGCCGAGTCACCCGTCATCGCACCCCTGCTCGAGTGGTTCGACGAACACGAGCGACCGCTGCCCTGGCGCCGCTCGACGCCATGGGGAGTGCTGGTCAGCGAGTTCATGCTCCAGCAGACGCCGGTCGACCGGGTCCTGCCGCTGTGGACCGCGTGGCTCGAGCGCTGGCCCACGCCCACCTCGCTGGCCGAAGCGCCTGTGGCCGATGTCCTTCGCGCGTGGGGCCGCCTCGGGTACCCCCGAAGGGCACAGCGGCTGCATGCCACGGCCGTCGTCCTGCGTGACCAGCACGAGGGAGCGGTTCCCGAGGACCACCAGGCCCTGCTCGCCCTGCCGGGCGTGGGCGAGTACACCGCCGCCGCGGTCCTCGCCTTCGCCTTCGGACGCCGGTCCCTGGTGCTCGACACCAACGTCCGCCGGGTGGTCGCACGGACGGTGGGGGGCGCGGCCGAGCCGACGGCGAGCATCAGCGCACCCGAGCGCGCACTGGCCGAGGCCCTCTGGCCGGCCGACGACGCCCGCAGCGCCCGCTGGAGCGCCGCCGTGATGGAGTTCGGCGCGCTGGTGTGCACGGCACGGTCGCCGAGCTGCCTCGCCTGCCCGATCCAGGAGCACTGCACCTGGGTCGCCCTCGGCCAGCCCGTTGCCGCGACGGGCTCGCGGCGGCAGCCGAAGTACGACGGCAGCGATCGGCAGGCGCGCGGACACCTGCTCGCGGCCCTGCGGGACTCGTCAGAGCCCGTCTCAGCGCGCACCCTCGCACGCACGTGGCCCGATGCCGACCAGCGCAGGCGAGCGCTCACGAGCCTTCTCGCCGACGGCCTGATCGTCCGCTCGGGCCGCGGGCGCTTCGCCCTTCCGGACTAGCCCCGAGCGGCGGTCAGCCGCTGATCGACTCGTCGTCGCTCGCCCCTGCGGCCGCCACGGGCGGCGCGTCGGGAAGCTCCGCCTTCGCCGTCGCCGTGAAGGTGAACGGCTCACCGTCGTCCTCCGTCGACACGTCGACCAGCACGATGGAGCCCGGCTTCAGGTCGCCGAAGAGCATCTTCTCCGCCAGCGGGTCCTCGATGTCGCGCTGGATGGTCCGCCGCAGCGGGCGGGCACCCAGGGCGCTGTCGTAGCCGCGGTGCGCGAGCAGGGCCTTGGCGGCCGGCGTGAGCTCGATCGCCATGTCCTGCTCCTCGAGTCGGTGCTCGAGGCTGTTGATCATCAGGTCGACGATCTCGATAATCTCCGACTCGGTGAGCTGGTGGAAGACGATGACGTCGTCGATGCGGTTGAGGAACTCCGGCCGGAAGTGCTGCTTGAGCTCCTGCTGCACCTTGGACTTCATGGCCTCGTAGGCGCCCTCGCTGTCGTTGTCCGGGGCGAATCCGAGCGTCTGCCCCTTCGACACGTCACGACTGCCGAGGTTGGTGGTCATGATGATGACGGTGTTCTTGAAGTCGACCACGCGCCCCTGGGCGTCCGTGAGGCGGCCTTCCTCGAGCACCTGCAGCAGCGAGTTGAAGATGTCCGGGTGCGCCTTCTCGACCTCGTCGAAGAGGACGACGGAGAACGGCTTGCGCCGCACCTTCTCGGTGAGCTGGCCGCCCTCCTCGTAGCCGACGTACCCGGGCGGCGAGCCGAACAGCCGCGAGGCCGTGTGCCGCTCGGAGAACTCACTCATGTCGAGGGCGATGAGCGCGTCCTCGTCGCCGAAGAGGAACTCGGCGAGCGTCTTGCTCAACTCGGTCTTCCCGACGCCGGACGGGCCGGCGAAGATGAACGATCCCGACGGGCGCTTGGGGTCCTTCAGCCCGGCGCGGGTGCGGCGGATCGACTTGGACAGCGCCTTGATCGCCTGTTCCTGGCCGATGACGCGCTTGTGCAGCTCGTCCTCCATGCGCAGCAGACGCGCGATGTCGTCCTCGGTGAGGTCGGACACCGGGATGCCGGTCATGAGGGCGAGCACCTCGCCGATGAGCTTCTCGTCGACCTCGGCGACGACGTCGAGGTCGCCTGCCTTCCACTCGCGCTCGCGCTCGGCCTTCTCGGCGAGCAGCTTCTTCTCCTGGTCGCGCAGCGCCGCAGCCTTCTCGAAGTCCTGGGCGTCGATCGCCGACTCCTTGTCGCGGCGCACGTCCGCAATGCGCTCGTCGAACTCGCGCAGGTCCGGCGGGGCCGTCATCCGACGGATCCGCAGGCGCGAACCGGCCTCGTCGATGAGGTCGATGGCCTTGTCCGGGAGCTGGCGGTCCGAGATGTAGCGATCCGACAGCCGGGCGGCCGCCTCGAGGGCGCCGTCCGTGATCGAAACGCGGTGGTGCGACTCGTAGCGGTCCCGCAGGCCCTTGAGGATCTCCACCGTGTGGGGGACATCGGGGGCGTCGACCTGGATCGGCGCGAACCGGCGCTCGAGGGCGGCGTCCTTCTCGACGTACTTGCGGTACTCGTCGAGGGTGGTCGCGCCGATGGTCTGCAGCTCGCCGCGCGCGAGCATCGGCTTGAGGATGCTGGCGGCGTCGATGGCGCCCTCGGCGGCGCCGGCGCCCACGAGGGTGTGCATCTCGTCGATGAACAGGATGATGTCGCCGCGGGTGCGGATCTCCTTGAGGACCTTCTTCAGGCGCTCCTCGAAGTCACCGCGGTAGCGGCTGCCGGCCACGAGCGCGCCGAGGTCGAGCGTGTAGAGCTGCTTGTCCTTGAGGGTCTCGGGGACCTCGCCGCGGATGATGTCCTGCGCGAGTCCCTCGACGATGGCGGTCTTGCCGACGCCGGGCTCGCCGATGAGGACCGGGTTGTTCTTGGTGCGCCGGGAGAGCACCTGCATGACCCGCTCGATCTCCTTCTCACGACCGATGACCGGGTCGAGCTTGCCTTCTCGCGCGGCTGCCGTGAGGTTGCGACCGAACTGGTCGAGGACGAGCGAGGTGGACGGGGTGCCCTCGGCCGGCCCGCCGGCCGCTGCCGGCTCCTTGCCCTGATAGCCGGACAGCAGCTGGATGACCTGCTGGCGCACCCGGTTGAGGTCGGCCCCGAGCTTGACGAGCACCTGGGCGGCGACGCCCTCACCCTCACGGATGAGGCCGAGCAGGATGTGCTCGGTGCCGATGTAGTTGTGGCCGAGCTGGAGCGCCTCGCGGAGCGAGAGCTCGAGCACCTTCTTGGCCCGCGGGGTGAAGGGGATGTGGCCACTGGGCGCCTGCTGGCCCTGACCGATGATCTCCTCGACCTGCTGGCGCACGGCCTCCAGCGAGATGCCGAGGGACTCCAGGGCCTTCGCCGCGACGCCCTCGCCCTCGTGGATGAGGCCGAGCAGGATGTGCTCGGTGCCGATGTAGTTGTGGTTGAGCATCCGCGCCTCTTCCTGCGCGAGCACCACAACCCGACGGGCACGGTCCGTGAACCTCTCGAACATCCGCTGCACTTCCTTCCCTCGCCCGGGCCTTGGCCAACTGTAACCGCGGCGAGTTACGCCGATGTCACAGTCCAACCCTGCCGCCCCTCGGACTCTTCCGCATCCGGCTCGGTTCCAGTACGCCAACCGCGAACAACCCTCCGCGGGCAGACGAGGCGACTCAGACGCGCCGGGCCCCGGGAACCGGCCCCTCGGCGGCCCGGACGGTGCGGCACACGCCGGCCCCTGTCAGGCCCACCGCCAGGTCGAGCGCATGCTCGGCGTCCCGGGCGACGAAGGCGCACGTTGGGCCGCTTCCGGACACGATCCCGCCGAGCGCGCCCAGCTCCTCGCCCGTCTCGAGCACCCTTCGCAGGGCCGGCCGAAGGGCCAGCGCAGGTACTTGAAGGTCGTTGTGCAGCGCCTTGCCGAGCAGCACGGGGTCGGCCGCCGCCAGGGCCTGGAGCAGCATGTCCGAGACGTAGGGGTCCGGAATCCGACGCTCCCCGCGGATGCGGTCGCACTCCGCGTACACGGCTGGCGTGGACAGGCCGCCGTCGGCGAGGGCGAACACCCAGTGGAAGGTCCCGCGAGACAGCACCGGCGTGAGGTTCTCCCCTCGCCCCGATCCGATGGCCGTGCCCCCGTACAGCGCGAAGGGGACGTCGGATCCCAACTCCGCCGCGAGGTTCGCGAGGTCCTCCCGGGACAGGTTCAGCCGCCACAGCGCATCGCAGGCGACCAGGGCCGCGGCCGCGTCGGCGCTACCGCCGGCCATCCCGCCGGCGATCGGGATCGACTTGTCGATGTGCAGCTCGACACCGGAGGTCACCCCCGCGGTGTCCGCGAGGAGGGCGGCAGCCCGGTAGGCGAGGTTGCCCTCATCCACCGGCAGGTGCTCCGCCCCCTCTCCGGACATGGTGACCGTGATCCCCGACTCGGCGGGTCGCGCGACCACCTCGTCGAGCAGGCTCACCGCGTGGAAGACGGTCGCCAACTCGTGATAGCCGTCCGGGCGCCGCGGGCCGACGGACAGCTGCAGGTTGACCTTCGCCGGCACGCGGACGGTCACGGAGCCTGCTGGGATCACATCCGAAGGCTATGACGATTCGCCACGGGAAGCGCGCGCGTCGTTCAGGCGGTCCGCGATGCGCGCGAACGCCGCGACGTCCAGCTGCTCACCCCGCAGCGACGGATCGACGCCCGCCTCGCGCAGCACGAGCTCGGCCGTGGCGGGGGACCCGGCGATTCCCGCGAGGGCGGACCGGAGGGTCTTTCGCCGCTGCGCGAAGGCTGCGTCGATGACGGCGAAGACCTGCACCCGACTCGCGGAGCACGGGGGCCGCTGCCGTCGCGTCATGCGCACGAGGCCGGAGTCCACATGGGGAACGGGCCAGAACACACTCGTGCCCACGTTGCCCGCCGCCTCGACGTCGCAGAACCATCGGGCCTTGACGCTCGGCACGCCGTAGACCCTGCTGCCGGGGCCGGCCGCGAGCCGGTCGGCAACCTCCTTCTGGACCATGACGAGGACCGACCTGAGGGTGGGGAAGGTCTCCAGCAGGTGCAGCACGACGGGGACGGCGACGTTGTAGGGCAGGTTGGCCACCAGGGCCGTGGGCGCCTCGGGAAGGTCGACCAGGCGCAGGGCATCGCCATGGATCACGGTGAGCCGGGTCGCGAGGCCGGGCAGCCGCTCCCCCACGGTGGCCGGCAGGCGCTCCGCCAGGACCGGGTCCAGCTCGACGGCCACGACCGCTCGGGCGTGCGGGAGCAGTGCCAGGGTCAGGCTGCCCAGTCCGGGACCGACCTCCAGCACGACGTCGTCGTCGCTGAGCCGGGCCGCGCGAACGATGCGGCGCACGGTGTTCGGGTCCGTGACGAAGTTCTGCCCGAGGCGCTTCGTGGGCCGGATGCCGAGCTCGGCGGCGAGCGCCCGGATGTCGCCGCCTCCCAGGAGGCCGTCGTCCTCGCTCACCAGACGCCGAACGCCCGCTGGGCGTTCTCGAAGAGAAGCGTGCAGAACGCGGCCTCATCGGCACCCCGCTGCTCCGCCATGAAGCGCACCGTGTGCGGCATCAGGTAGGAGGCGTTGGGCTTGCCGCGCTCGGGTACCGGGGTGAGGTACGGGGCATCCGTCTCGACGAGCAGGAGGTGGGGCGGCACGACCGCGAGGGCCTCGCGCAGTGCGTCGTTGGCCTTGTAGGTGACCGGCCCAGCGAAGGACAGGTACCAGCCGCGCTCGGCACAGTGACGGGCCATGGCGGCGTCGCCGCTGAAGCAGTGGAAGACCACCCGCTGGGGAGCCCCGTGCTCCTCCAGGATCCGCAGGACGTCGTCATGGGCGTCGCGATCGTGGATGACGAGGGTCCTGTCGAGGGCTTGAGCGAGGTCGATGTGCCGGCGGAACGCGTGCTGCTGGGCGGCATGCAGCTCGTCCGAGGTTCGGTAGTAGTCCAGGCCCGTCTCGCCGACGGCTCGGACGACGTCGTCCTTCGCCAGCTCGGCGATCTCGTCGATGGCCGCGTCGAGCGCCTCGGCGCCGTCGCGCTCGAGGATGCGCGCCGCGTCGTTGGGGTGCACGGAGACGCCCACGGCCACGTCCGGTCGGGTGCGCGCCATCTCGACGGAGTGCCGCGCGTAGTCGACATCGCAGCCGATCTGGATGACCTTCGTGACGCCCACCTGCGCGGCGAGCGCCAGCAGCTCGTCGGCATCCGGGGCTGCGTCGCCGTGCAGGTAGCGGTCGTGCAGGTTCAGGTGGGTGTGGGTGTCGATGACCGGGGCCGCCAGCGGCGCCGGTGCCGGCACCGACCCGTCCGCTGTCTTGGTCACGTCCCCGCTCCCGTCATGAGGCCTCGTCGATGCGGGGGAACAGGGCATCGCCCTTGGTGACACGGGTCCCGGGCGCCAGCTGGCCCCAGCGCGCCACGTCGGCGACGCGCTGCTCCATCAACGGCCCCAGCACGGCCTGGCCGCCGGTCTGCTCCCACAGCGAGGACATCGCCTTGGGCATGACCGGGTTGTAGAGCACCGCGATGGCGCGCAGCGACTCGATGATGGTGTTGAGGACGACGTCGAGGCGCCCGGACAGGCTCTCGTCCTTGGCCAGCACCCACGGCTCCTGCTCCGTGACGTACAGGTTGACGGCGTCGATGAACTCCTTCACGGCGACGATGCCCGTCGAGAAATCGAGATCGCAGAACGCTCGATCGGCGACCTCGACGGCGCGCCCGAGGGCCGTGATGATGGCCTGCTCGGGTTCGTTGAGGTCGTGCCCGGCAGGCAGCTCCCCGTCCCGGTAGCGGGCGACCATCGCCGTGCCGCGGGACGCCAGGTTGCCGAGGCCGTTCGCCAGCTCGGCCGTGTAGCGGGCGTGCATGTCCTCCCACGAGAACGAGCCGTCCTGCCCGAACTGGATGGCGCGAAGGAAGTAGTAGCGGAAGGCATCCGACCCGAAGGTGTCGATGATCTGCGCGGGGGCGATGCCGGTGAGCTTGGACTTCGACATCTTCTCGCCGCCGACGAGCAGCCAGCCGTGGGCGAAGACCTTGCGCGGCGGCTCGAGCTCCGCCGCCATCAGCATGGCGGGCCAGTAGACCGCGTGGAAGCGCAGGATGTCCTTGCCGACGAGGTTGACGTCCGGCGGCCAGATGCGCTCGAACCGCTCCGCGTCCGCGCTGCCCGGCTCGGCACCGTAGCCCGCTGCGGTGGCGTAGTTCAGCAGGGCGTCGAACCACACGTAGATGACCTGGCCGGGATCCCACGTCAGGGGAATCCCCCAGCCGACGCTGCTGCGGGACATCGAGATGTCGACGAGCCCCTGCCGGATGAACGAGACCACCTCGTTGTAGGCGCTGCGCGGCTGCACCGCCTCCGGGTGGGCCTCGTAGTGCGCGAGAAGGCGATCCTGGAAGGCGCTCAGGCGGAAGAACCAGTTCTCCTCCTGCAGCTGCTCCACGGGACGACCGTGCACGGGGCACAGCTGCTGGCCGGCGAACTCGCCCTCACCGGGCACGAGGTCGCCCGGGAGCTTGAACTCCTCGCACCCCACGCAGTACGGCCCTTCGTAGGGCGCCGAGTACACATACCCGTTGTCGCGGACCGCCTCCCAGAAGTGCTGGACGCGCTCCTTGTGCCGCGGCTCCGTGGTCCGGATGAAGTCGTCATTGGCGGCATCGACGGTGCCGAGCACGGGGAGCCAGGCATCCTCCACGAGGCGGTCGACCCACTCCTGCGGCGTGACCCCGCCGGCTTCCGCGGCACGCTCGACCTTGGTGCCGTGCTCATCGACCCCGGTCAGGAACCAGACATCCTCGCCGCGCTGCCGACGCCAGCGCGTGGCGACGTCGCCCGCGGTGGTCGTGTACGCGTGACCGATGTGGGGCGCATCGTTGACGTAGTAGATCGGCGTCGTGAGGTAGAACGCCTTGCTGTCGGCCATGGGCCGATCCTATTGACGGGGCGCCGCCCCCTTGACGACTGCGTCGTAGACCCGACGCTTCGGCACTCCGGCGCGGCGGGCCACCTCGGCGATGGCGTCCCGACGGGACCGGTCTTCGGCCTCCAGCGCCGACACCGCCGTGATCCAGTCCGACTCCGTGAGCAGGCCGGTGGCGGCGCGCCGCTCCTCCTCGCTCGCCCCCGCCACGACCAGGGTGATCTCCCCGCGCACGCCCTCGCCGGCCCATCGGGCCAGCTCGGCCAGCGAGCCGCGCCGGACCTCCTCGTAGGTCTTGGTGAGCTCCCGGCAGACCGCCGCCGGGCGGTCGGCGCCGAGTCCGTCCGCGAGGGCCCCCACGGTGGCCGCCAGCCGATGCGGTGCCTCGAAGAAGACCATCGTCCGCGGCTCGGTCGCCAGCTCGGCGATGCGGCGGGCGCGCTCTCCCCCCTTCCTCGGCAGGAAGCCCTCGAAGCAGAAGCGGTCGACGGGAAGGCCGGAGACCGCCAGGGCGGACAGCACCGCAGACGGGCCGGGCAGCACGGTGACGGGGACATCGCGCTCGACGGCCAGCGCCACGGCGCGGAACCCGGGATCGCTGACGCTCGGCATCCCGGCATCGGTCACGATCAGGACGACGCCTCCCTCGGCCGCGGCACTGACCAGTTCCTCCGCACGCTCGCGCTCGACCGCGTCGTAGAAGGACACCACCCGTCCCGCGATGACGACCCCGAGGTCCGAGGCGAGCCGGCGCACCCGGCGGGTGTCCTCCGCGGCCACCACATCGCTGTCGGCCAGGGCGACCCGCAGCCGCGGCGAGGCATCCTCGACATTCCCCAGCGGCGTCGCCGCGAGCACCAGACGTCCCGATCCTTCCACGTGATCATCCTGACAGCGCCCCTACGATGACCCGGTGACCGCCACGGAGACCACCGCGCCCGTGGCAACTGCCGAAGGTCCCCGTCGCGACGTCGGATCCCTTCCAGAGCGACTCGTCCCACCCATGCCCTCGTCGGGCTGGCGGGGCTGGATCGGTCCAGTAATGGCCATGGTGCTCGGCGGGATCCTCCGGCTGGTCAACCTGGGCTGGCCCCATGCCATCACCTTCGACGAGACCTACTACCCGAAGGACGCGCTGGGGCTGCTGGATGCGGGCTACGAGAAGGCCATGGTCGAGAATGCCAACGACCTGATCCTCGGCTCCGATGGGAACTGGCGCGCCCTGCACCTGTTCACGGGCGACCCCTCCTTCGTCGTGCACCCGCCGCTCGGCAAGTGGACCATCGCCCTCGGTGAGTGGGCATTCGGGGCGACGCCGTTGGGCTGGCGGCTGCCGGTCGCGATCCTCGGGACGCTGTCCATCCTCATGGTCGCGCGCATAACGCGCCGGCTCACCAGGTCCGACCTCGTCGGCACGCTGGCCGGCCTCCTGCTGGCGGTCGAGGGCATGCACCTCGTCCTGAGCCGCACAGGACTGCTGGACCTCATCCTGATGTTCTGGGTGGTGGCGGCGTTCGGCCTGCTGCTGATCGACCGCGATCACACGCGCGCCCGCCTGGCGGAACTCGTCCGGTCCGAGGGCCTCGCGGCCACGGCGACCCGGTGGGGGCCACGCCTCGGCCTAAGGCCGTGGCGGTGGGCAGCGGCCGTCGCCCTGGGCCTTGCCTGCAGCGTCAAGTGGTCCGGCCTGTGGTTCCTCGCCCTGTTCATGCTGATGGCCGTCATTTGGGACGTGTCCGCGCGGCGGGCCGTCGGCGTGCACTGGCCCTGGCGCGCCACCCTCGTGCGGGACGCGATCCCCGCCGCCCTGGTCACCATCCCGATCGTCCTGGCCGTGTACCTGTCCTCGTGGACGGGCTGGTTCCTGTCCGATGGCGGCTACGCCCGGCACTGGGCCGACGACCAGCCCCCCTCACTCATCCCCGAGGCCCTGCGGTCGCTGTGGCACTACCACGCGGAGGCGTGGCGCTTCCATGTCGGCCTGAGCAGCGACCACCCCTACAAGAGCAATGCCCTGTCGTGGTTCTTCCAGGCGCGGCCGACGTCCTTCTACTACGAGGGCATCAAGGACGGGAGCCAGGGCTGTGAGGCCAAGAACTGCTCCAGTGCCGTCACTGCCCTGGGCAATCCGCTCATCTGGTGGTTCGGGATCCTCGCCCTCCTGCACCAGCTCTGGCGCTGGCTCGGCCGCCGCGACTGGCGGTCAGGGGCGGTCCTCGTGGGCGTGCTCGCCGGCTGGGTGCCGTGGCTGATCTACCTCGACCGGACCATCTTCACGTTCTACGTCGTCGTATTCGTACCGTTCGTCGTGATGGCCGTCGCCATGACGCTGGGGGCCATCATCGGACCCGCGGACGCCCCTGCGGCGCGGCGCAGGAACGGCACGATCCTCGCGGCCGCCCTGGTGATGGCGATGATCGTGGCGGGCTGGTGGTTCTACCCGATCTGGACGGCCGAGGTGATCCCCTACGACGCCTGGCGGGCCCGCATGTGGTTCTCCACCTGGGTCTGACGAGTTGAACCGCTTCCCGGCTCAAGTCTGCAGATCTGAGCCGGTTTCGCGGTCATTCTGCGGATTCGAACCGCCTGGTGGCGCGCGCAAACGCGGCGGGGTGACATTCCGGGAGCGGATGAGGACACTGGAGGCGTGAGGCACTGAAATGGTGCGGAGGTACGCCATGAGGTCCATCCGCTGCACGCTTGGGTTCCATGCCTGGGTCACCCGCCACAACGACAACGGCGAGCCCTTCGACGAGTGCACCCGCTGCCGGAAGGTCGACGCGCACATGCCCACCGGCCTGGGCTGGTCCGCGCGGTTCTGAAAGAAGGGGCGGGGTCCACTGCCCAGCCGAAGATCGAGCCGCCTTGGGCATCGCCAACGGCGACGGATTCGCTGGTCATGCCTACGCTCAGGCGGTGACCACACACCGGCGCCAGCGCCTCGCGACATCCGACGGACGAACGATCACGTGGCTGGAGTTCGGGGACCCGGGAGGCTCCGTCGTGATCAGCCACCACGGCGGCCTCCTGAGCGCCATGGACGTGGCGCCGCTCGACGAGGTGGCGCGCTCGCTCGGCGTGCGGCTGGTGTCCTTCGACCGTCCCGGGGTCTCCGGCTCGACGCCCCGACCGGATCGCACCACGGCGGACGGGGCGTGGGATGCCCGCGAGGTCCTCGATCACCTCGAGATCGATCAGGCTCGGGCCCTGGGATGGTCGATGGGCGGGCAGTACGCCCTCGCCACGGCCGCCGGGTTGCCCGATCGGATCCTGGCCGCAGCCATGGTGGCCGGGTGCCTGCCCCTCGACGATCCCTCGAACCTGGCCGAGCTCAATGCCATGGACCGCCGCTTCACCGCCATGGCCGAGCACCACCAGCGCGCACTCGAGTCCGTCGCCAGCGTCTGGGGCGGGCTCGCCCGCTTCTCCCCGAGAGCGTGGGCCAAGGCCGTCGCCCACGGGGAGGTCAGCATCGACGCGGCCGCCGTGCGCGCGAACGCCGAGGCACTCGCGGCGTCAGCAGGCGCCCTGTCCGAGCAGCGATCCGGCATCGTCGAGGAGTACCTCGCCTTCGCCCGTCCCTGGGGTTTCGCCCTCACTGACGTCCCCTGCCCGGTGCAGATCTGGCAGGGCAGCGATGACCACCTCGTGCCGGCCGCGTGGGCCGGGCGCCTCGTCGAGTTGCTACCCAACGCATCCCTCCACCCGATCGACGGAGAGGGCCACTTCCTGCTGCTCAACCGTGGCGCTGAGGTACTGGCCGAGCTCGTGGCCACCTGACAACGACACACATGACGAAGGCACAGATGACGAAGGGCCGGAGTCATTGACTCCGGCCCCTGCCGATCGGTGGAGCTGAGGGGACTCGAACCCCTGACCCCCTCGTTGCGAACGAGGTGCGCTACCAGCTGCGCTACAGCCCCGGATGGGTGTTTACCGCCCGCACAGGGTAGCAAGTGATGGACGCACCTCACACAACGCCTTGCTGCTCGCCGGTAGCCGTCAGCGGGCTTACTCGCCGGCCGCCCTGCGCTCGTCGTAGTCGTGGCCGACGGCCGGGATCTCCGTCGTGGCAGCGCCGTAGTCGACGTCGGCCGGGGCGGCCAACGGGGCCGACCGCGGACGGGAACGCATCGCCTGCGCGGTCTCGACCATGGCCTCGCCGGTCCACTCCTTCGGGTAGGCCTTGTCGATGGGCCGGGGCACCGCGGACGCGCGCGGGGCACCGACGTAGGTGGGAAGGGTCGTGGGCACCGGCTCCCAGGAGTCCTCGTCGTCCCAGGCGTTCCAGCTCTCCCAGTCGTCGTCGGCGACGGCGGCCGCGGGCGGCGCCGTCTCGACGCGCTCGGGACGACGCGGTGCCTCCGCCCGCCGCGCCGGCCGCGAGGCGGTGCGCTGCGAGGCGGTCATGGCGGTCGCGATGACGAAGGCGACCACCGGGATGGCGGCCACGACCGGCGCCCACTTGGGCAGCATGCCGATCAGGGCGAACAGCAGGGCGAGGACGAGCAGCACGGTCAGCGCTCCGAGGACGACGGCCCTGCGGGTCGCGGCGGCCTGCCGCACCAGTTCGCGCTCGTAGGACGGGTCGAGCCCCTCGGCGGGGCGATCGGAGGTCGGTCGCGGCATGCGAGCCTCCCTTTCGGGGGCGCGCATCGGAGCCGACGGACGCTCGATGCGCTGGGTCTCCATGAAGGTGGCGTCGAAGTCGGGGTCACCTGACGCATAGCGAACCTGTCCCGGAGTACCTAGGGACTTCATCGCCGACGAGAAGCGGGCGGTCGAGCGGACCTCACTGATGTGATCGTGCCGGCGCAGCCAGATGGGAATGAGGACGGCAGCCCAAAGGGCGATGATCACGACGTAGATCAGGCCCGTCACGGGAGCCACGCTAGGGCGAGACACGCGTGAGTCGTGGCAGGCGAGGCGCAAGCGCCCCGGCGTGTCGCACGATTCGTCGGGCTAGGCGTTCCGACTGAGGTAGTGCCGCAGCACGCCCTCGGGGAAATCACCTGCCATGAGGACGTAGCTGACGTGATCGCGCCAGTCGCCGTCGATGTGCAGGTAGGCGCGACGCTCACCCTCGTACGCGGCATCGAGCTTCTCGACGACGCGGAGCGAGGCCGCGTTCTCGGGCCGGATGTTGATCTCGATGCGGTGGAGCTTGAGGACGTCGAAGCAGTGGTCGCACGCCATGGCCACGGCCGTCGGCGTGATGCCGCGGCCGGCGACGGCACTGTCGATCCAGTAGCCGATGTAGGCGCTGCGCAGCGAGCCCCAGGCGATCCCCCCGACGGTGAGCTGGCCGACGAGGTCCCCCTGGTACACGATCGCCCACGGCAGGGTGCGGCCCTCGCGGGCCTCCCGCTTCAGGCGCCGCACCATCATGCCGAAGGTCGGGATCTCGTCACCGGACAGTTGCGCCTCCGTGGGGAGGGTTGCCTCCCACGGGCTCAACCACTCGACATTGCGACGGCGGACGTCGCGCCAACGCCGGGAGTCCGAGTGCCGCAGGGGCCGCAGGGTGATGTCACCGTGCGACAGGGAGACCGGCCACCACCGCTCGCTCACTGACGACCGACGAACTCGACCAGCCAGTCACGCAGGTCGGGACCCAGATCCTCCCGCTCGACCGCCAGCGTGATGACGGCCTGGAGGTAGGAGAGCCGATCACCGGTGTCGTAGCGACGTCCGCGGAAGACCAGGCCGTGAACGCCACCGCCTGCCTCGCGCGGCATGGTCGCCAGGGTCCGCAGGGCGTCGGTGAGCTGGATCTCGCCCCCACGACCGGGCGGGGTGTCGCGGAGGATCTCGAAGACGGCAGGGTCGAGCACGTAGCGGCCGATGACGGCGTAGTCACTGGGCGCCGCATCGACGTCCGGCTTCTCGATCAGGTCGGTCACCGTGACGACGTCCGGGTCGTCCGTGGCGACGGTGGCCGGGCAGCCGTAGAGCGAAATGGAATCGCGCGGCACCTGCATGAGGCAGATCACCGAACCACCGAAGCGCTCGCGCACAGCAACCATGGCCTCGAGGACCGGATCCCGGGGATCGATGAGGTCGTCGCCCAGCAGCACCGCGAAGGGCTCATCGCCCACGTGGGCCTCCGCGACCAGGACGGCATGTCCGAGGCCAAGCGGGTCACCCTGGCGCACGTAGTGGATTCGGGCGAGGTCCGTCGACTCCGTGACCGATGCCAGCCGCTCCTCGTCGCCCTTCGCCTCGAGGACCAGCTCGAGCTCGAGGTTGCGGTCGAAGTGGTCCTCCAGCGGGCGCTTGCTGCGGCCGGTGATGAACAGGACATCTTCGAGCCCCGCCGCGACGGCCTCCTCGACGACGTACTGGATGGCCGGCTTGTCGACGACCGGAAGCATCTCCTTCGGAGTGGCCTTCGTCGCCGGAAGGAATCGCGTGCCCAGGCCGGCTGCCGGGATAACGGCCTTGCGGACGGTCTCGGTCATGCACTGACCCTAGAGGAATCCGGTCGGCCATCGCCCGCCGATGCCCGGGTGCGGCAGCATGGAGGGGTGCATGCCACCGCCGAGAAGGACGCGCTGCGTCGCGAGCGCCGGACCGTCCGAGCACAGCGATCCCGGTCCCTACGAGACGCACTGTCGGCGGAACTGTCGAGCCGGATCGTGGACCAGGTCGACAGGCTGTCGGCGACGCGGCTCCTGAGCGTCACGGCCTACCTCGCCATGCCGACCGAGCCCGACATCGACGCAGCCATCGCGGCACTCCACCGT
The DNA here is from genome assembly GCA_016125355.1 of Actinomycetales bacterium. Taxonomy (GTDB): domain Bacteria; phylum Actinomycetota; class Actinomycetes; order S36-B12; family S36-B12; genus UBA10649. Next base: position 27,173 of record WGLX01000005.1, read on the forward strand.
GCGGGCCATCACGTCCTCGTCCCTCGGATCCGTGGTCGAGAGCTGGACTGGCTGCGCTGGACTCCGGACGCGGAGGTCGCCTCAGGCCCGCTGGGCATCCGCGAGCTCACGGGTCAGCCCATCACGGAGCAGGAACTCGAGGCGATCGATCTCCTCCTCGTGCCGGGCCTGGCGGTGGATCACGACGGTCATCGGCTCGGGCAGGGGGGCGGCTACTACGACCGGGCGCTGGGCCGGTTCGCCCGACGCGGCGATGGTGGACCCGTTCGGACGATGGTGCTCTTCGACGACGAGCTCATCGACCACGTGCCCCACGAGCCGCACGACCAGGTGATGGACCTCGTGCTGACCCCCGAGCGACTGGTCAGCCTGGGCTGAGCGGGGTGCCGAGGAGCAGGGTCGTGACGCGGTAGCTGACGAGGAAGACGCCCACCGTGATGACGCCCATGGCCACCACGCCGATCCAGAACTGCGTCCGCCACACGGACCACATCCGGTGCGCCTCCCACGCGAAGCCGGAGAAGGTGGTGAACGCCCCGCAGAGGCCCACGAGCAGCAGGGTGCGCAGCTCCCCGGCCGTCGCCACGACCACGACCCCGGCCACGGCACTGCCGAGGCTGTTGACGACGAGGAGACCCCAGGGCAGCTCGCCGATCCCGCGGGTGCTGGCGGTCAGGGACGTGATGTACCTGTCGACGAGGAAGCGCAGGGGCGCTCCCAGCGCTCCCCCGACCAGCACGGCCAGGACCGCGGTCACGACCGTCCCCCCGGCGAGATGAGCACGGCCAGCCGCACCGCGAGGAAGCCGAGGACGAACGTCAGGACCAGGTAGGCGACCCCGGTCACCGTGTTGCCGGTGTCGATGAGCAGCCCGGTCTGCAGGGCCAGGGCGGACACCGTCGTGAAGCCGCCCAGGACGCCGGTGATGAGGAAGGGGCGCAGCCAGCCGGGGCCGGCCTCGACCCGTCGCGAGGTGGCCACCAGGCCGATGGCGAAGGCACCGAGGACGTTCGCCAGCAGCGTCGACCAGGGCCACGGTCCCGGAGCCCACGGGTTCATCGCCTCGTCGATCCCGAACCTGCCGAGGGCGCCGAGCGCACCACCGACTGCGATGGCGAGCAGGGTGGGCATGGCGGAACGCTACGCGCCGGTGGTTTGCGTGTCGGCCGCGAAGCGGGCACACTTAGCACTCGGATCGGTCGAGTGCCAGAAAGGGAACGTGCTCGGAGGATCCCAGCTCACGACGGAGGAACGGTGCCGACCTACGAGTACGCCTGCTCGACCTGCGATGCCACCCACGAGGTCCAGCAGAAGATGACCGACCCGACCCTCACGGAGTGCCCGGTCTGCGGTCAGCCGACGGTGCGGAAGCTCTTCTCCGGCGTCGGCGTCCACTTCAAGGGCTCGGGCTTCTACCGCACCGATTCGCGCAGCTCCTCGTCCGGCGGCTCCGGCGGCTCGTCCTCCTCCAGCGCGTCCACCAGCGGCTCGTCGTCGTCCTCCTCCAGCTCTTCGGGCTCGTCCTCCTCCAGCGCGTCCTCCTCGTCCTCCTCCAGCACCTCGACGAGCGCGGCCAGCTCCTCCTGACCGCGGGCTGTGGACGACCGTTCGACCGGACGTCACCGCTGACCTAGCGTCCGTGGAGTGAGTCGACGCCGCACCTCCCCGCTTCGCACCACCGACCGCGCCCGGCGCTGGCTGCGTCGGCATCGCCGCCCGGTCGCCGCGGTGCTCGCCGGCCTGGCCAGCGCGACCGCGATCGCGTCCCTGCGGGCCGGACCCGTCGTTCCGGCACCGACCGGACCCAGCCCCGAGCAGGCTCCGGCCTCCGCCAGTGCCCTCGTGCCGGTCTCCCTGGCCTCTCCCGGGCTGGCCGCGATCCTCCGGAACGGCGACCTGGTCGATCTCGTGGCCGTCGACCCGACCGGTACGGGTCGGGTGGTCGCCTCCGGCGCACGTGTCGTCACCCGCGGAGGGAGCGGATCGCTCATCAGCGGGTCGACGGCGGCGGTGCTCCTGATGGCGGTGCCACCGGCAGGGGCGGTGTCCCTCGCCGCGCTGGCGACCACGCAACCCCTCACCGCCGTGATTCGCGAACGCGCCACGGATCGGTAGATTCCCGCCCAAGCACCCCCATCCATAGGAGTCGACATGCTGAAGGGCTTCAAGGAGTTCGCGCTCCGCGGCAACTTCATCGACCTCGCCGTCGCCGTCGTCGTCGGCGCGGCCATCGCGGCACTCATCGGATCCATCTCCGACGGCCTGATCCTTCCGATCATCGGGATCTTCCTCGGCGGCGGCGTCAATGCCGGCCAGATCGAGATCAACGGCCAGATCATCGACATCTCGCTGATGATCAACGCACTGATCACCTTCATCGTCACGATGGCGGTTATCTACTTCGCTTTCGTCGTGCCGATGAACAAGCTGCGTGATCGCTACGCCAAGCAGGAGGAGGAGGCCGCGGCGGCGACACCCGCCGACGTCGCGCTCCTCGAGGAGATCCGCGACCTGCTCAAGGCCCAGCAGCAGGGTTGAGCGTCGCGCGACGCTCGCCCGTCGCGTGGGTCAGGCGCCGTGATGGGGCGGCACGTCCGCCAGCAGTCGGTCGTCGGAGCTTCCGAAGCCGCCGGCCTCGTCGCTCGTGACCTCCGGGAGCAGCGGATCGCCGGCGGAGGACGTGGTGACGTTACGAGTCGAGCCGACGTCGGTGAGGGCTCCGTCGATGGCCGCCCCCAGGGCCTGCAGCTCGTCCCGCGTGATGACGAACGGCGGTGAGACCTGGACCGAGCCGTCGGCGAGCGCCCGCGTCAGCACGCCCCGGTCCCGCAGTGCAGCGATCAGCCGCGGCATCGCCGTCGCATCGGCCGACAGCACGGCGGGTTCGAGCGTCACGGCACCGAGCAGGCCCACACCGGAACGGGTCTCGCTCACCCAGGTGTGCTGACGCAGCGGCACCAACGCCGCCGTCAGGCTGAGCTCCAGTGCCCGTACCTGCGCGACCAGGCCCTCCCGCTCGATGATGTCGAGGTTCGCCATGGCGGCGGCCGCCGCGCTCGCGTGGCCGGAGTAAGTATAGCCGTGGCGCCACAGCGCCCCCGGTGACTCCCAGAACGGGCGGGCGACGGAGCCCGCGACCAGGACCGCCCCCATGGGCAGGTAGCCCGAGGTGAGGCCCTTCGCGGTCAGCACGAGATCCGGTTCGAGCCCCTCCGACGCGAACATCCGGCCGGTGCGCCCGTAGCCGGTGATCACCTCGTCGGCCACGAAGAGGACTCCGCGCTCCCGGCAGACCTCGCGCACCGCGTCGAGGTATCCGGCAGGCGGGGGGTACACGCCGCCGGCACCGATGACCGGCTCGCAGAAGAAGGCCGCGACTCGATCGGCGCCGATACGGTCGATGGCCTCCGCCAGCGCCGCGGGGTCGTCCCAGGGGACGTTCACGACGCCGGAGTCCAGGGGTCCATAGCCAGCGCGGTTGGCCGGGATGCCCGCCAAGGCGGTGCCCGCCATGTGCATGCCGTGGTACGAGCGCTCCCTGGTGATGATGACGGTGCGTTCGGGCTGGCCCACGAGGTCCCAGTAGCGACGGACCAGCTTCACCGCCGTGTCGACGGCATCGCTGCCACCGCTGGTGAAGAAGACCTTCGCGTCCGGCATCGGTGCCATGGCGGCGAGCCGGTCTGCCAGTTCCAGAGTGGGGCGCGTGGCCAGGTCGCCGAAGTTGGAGTAGGCGGCGATCTCGCCCATCTGGCGGCGTACTGCGTCGCCGATCTCCGCGCGGCCGTGACCCACATTGCAGTACCAGAGGGCCGCGGTCGCGTCGAGGTACTCGCGACCCTCCTCGTCGGTCACGCGGGCACCGCTGCCGGACGCGATGACGAGGTCGTGACCCGCGACCACCGACATGTCGGCGAACGGGTGCCAGAACGCGGAAGCAGATCCAGAGGACATGACCGCACTCTAGGCGCGTCTGCACCGAGTACGGTCGACCGCATGGCAGGACGGGTGGTGCTCTTCGGGGCGACCGGCTTCACCGGCCGGATCACCGCCGAGGTGATGACGCGCGCCGGCTTGGCGCCCGTGCTCGCGGGCCGATCGGGTGAGGCCCTCGTCGACCTCGTCGGTGACCTGGCCGGGCTCGGGCCGATCGATGCCCCTCCCACGTGGCAGGCCGCGGACGTGACCGACGAGGCCAGTGTCCGGAGCCTGGTGACCAGTCCCGAGGACGTGCTCGTCACCACAGTCGGCCCGTTCGTGCGCCTGGGTGGCGCCGCCGTCGACGCGGCTGTCTCGACAGGCTGCGCATACGTGGACTCCACGGGGGAGGCCCCGTTCCTGAAGCGCCTGTTCGACGACGTGCACCCGCAGGCGGCAGCCTCCGGGGCCCGCCTGCTCCCGGCCTTCGGGTACGACTTCGTGCCCGGCAACCTCGCAGCAGTCCTGGCCGTCCAGGAGGCGCTCAAGGCAGGGCGGTCCCCCGCCGTCGTCGACGTCGCCTATTTCACCGAGGGGCCGATGCAGATGAGCAGCGGCACCCGAGCCACGTCCCTCCTGCTGGCGACCGAGCCCCCTCTGGCGCGACGCAACGGCCGAGTCGTCGAGGCGTCACCCGCCGTGGCCACGTTCGACGTGGCCGGCCGCCGGCTCGATGGGCTGCTCATGGGCGCGAGCGAGGTGTTCTGCCTGCCGCGGGTTGCGCCGGGGGTGCGGGACGTCAACACCTTCCTCGGCTGGGCGGGGAAGCAGACCAGGAGCGCGCGCCGACTCCAGCAGGGATTGGCCGCCGCCCGCGCGATCCCCGGGTTGGGCGGCGCGCTCACCGCGGGCCTGTCGAAGGCGGCGGGATCGCGGACCGGCGAGGGGCCGTCGTCCGAGGACCGCGCGAAAGCACGCACCGTGGTGGTGGCTCGCACCAGCGACGGCGTGGGACGGGTGCTCAGCCAGGTCCGGGTCGAGGGACCGAGCCCCTATGACCTCACGGCGGAGCTCCTGGCGTGGGGGGCCGCCATGCTGCTCACCGGTCGCGACACGGGCGCGGGGACCCTCGGACCCGCGGACGCGTTCGGGGTGGAGGCGCTGGTCTCGGGCTGCGCCGACCTCGGGCTCCAGCGCGTCGCCTAGCCTGCGACCGTGCGCGAGGAGGACTGGCGGCGGCGACAGGCCGCCCATCACAGCCGGGTGCGCCCGTGGATCGAGCCTCGCCTCGCCCGCCGCTCCCGCGGGCGCAGGCATCCGACCGACGACTTCCTCTTCGACTACTACCCGTACTCCCCGAGTCGGCTGGCCACATGGCACCCCGGCTACGGGGTCACTCTCGAGGGTGCGGCGGATGCCTTCCTCGCGCACCCGGCCTATGTGCGCGTTGACGGGGGCATCACGGCGACGATCACCTGGCTCGACGCGTCACGCCGCCCCCGACTGGACCTCGCCCTCCGCATCCTCGAGGGGACGGCCGGCCGGGAGCCCGTGACCGGCTGCTTCGCCCTCCACGAATGGGCGATGGTGTACGGCCTCGAGCAGGACGAGGTGCGTCACCACGACTACCCGCTGCGCCTGACCCCCGCCGAGATCCGCGAGACCGTCGACGATGTGGGCCTGCGCTGCACGCACATCGATGCCTACCGCTTCTTCACCGACGAGGCCGCGCCGCTCAACTCCCTGACACCGACGCGCGCCACCCAGCCGGATCTCGAGCAGCCGGGCTGCCTGCACGCGTCGATGGACCTCTACAAGTACGCGATGTGGTTCCAGCCGCTGGTCGGCAGCGACCTTGCCGCGGACTGCTTCGAGCTTGCCCGACGGGCCCGGGACCTCGACATGCAGGCCTCGCCCTATGACGTCGCATACGTCGGGCTCGAGCCGATCCGCGTGGAGACGCCCGAGGGCAGGCGGCGGTATGCCGACGAGCAGCGGGCGCTGATGCAGGCGACCGGGCCCCTGCGAGCCCGACTCATTGAGGCTCTGCGCCTCGTGGCGGCCAGCGCAGAGCCCACGCCCTAGCTGCGGACGATCACGTCGGGGTTGCCGTCCCGCCAGGAGTACTCCTGTCGGCGGTGGACGATGCGCCAGGTGCCGTCCTGAAGGACAAAGGAATCCCGGTACGTCCCGGCAATCGTGTACAGCGGGCCGCCGGCGGCGCCCTCGCGCACGTGCTGGGCCACGAAGTAGGCGGTCGACTCGGCGGTCTCGCCGTCGACCACCACATGCACGCTCCCGACCAGGTGCTGGGTGCTGTCCAAGGGCGTCAGGGCGGCCTTGGAGCGGTCGATGATGCCCCGCACGCCGACGATCTCGCCCTTGGGATGGGTGTATCGGGCGTCCGGTGCGAAGCACGCGGCATGCGCGTCCCAGTCCCGCGCGTCCTGCGAGATGGCGGTCATCGCGATGACGTTGCGGACAGCGTTCTCGGGGCAGGCCCCTCGGTACTCGGTCACGCGACTCCTTCGTCAGTTCCAGGCGAGCAGTTGGCGGGTGTAGCCACGGAAGATCATCGTGTCGGAGAGCGTGGGGGTCTCCACATAGTGCAAGCCGGGCCAGCGCCGCACCATGAGGTCGAGGGCGACGCCGCCCTCGAGTCTGGCCAGCGGTGCCCCGAGGCACCGGTGCGGACCGTGCCCGAAGCCGAAGTGCCGGTGCATCTGGTGCGACGGCCGGTCGAGCCGGAACGTGTCGGGGTCGTCCCAGATCCCCGGATCCCGGTTGACGGCCGCGAACAGCAGCATCGTCTTGGCGTCGCGCGGGATGTCGACGCCGCAGACCGACGTGTCGGTGTTCGGCGTGCGGAACAGCCCGAGGGTCGGCGCGTCGATCCGCATGCTCTCCTCCACGGCCAGCGGGACGAGGTCAGGACGGTCACGGAGCTCCTCGGCGATGCCTGGCTCGGTGGCCACCCGGTGCGCGAGGTTGGTCAGGTGCATCGTGGTGGTCTCGATGCCACCCAGCAGCATGAGCGAGAGCACCTGGGCCACCTCAGGGTCCGTGAGCAGCCGACCGGCGTCGTCGGTCGTGAGGATCATCGTCGTGAAGTCCTCCGGTGCGGTGCCAGTGGCGATGGCCCGCCGTCGGCGGGCGATGTGCTCGGCGAAGTACGCGTCGATGGATCTCGTCGCTGCCTGATAGGCCTCCTCGTGCCCCGGCATTCCGGCCGTCGCCGCGACCCGCGCGTCCGACCATGCGCGGAAGTCGTCGCGGTCCTCCGCGGGCACCCCGATGAACTCCGAGATCACCATCGTCGGAACCGGCCCGGCAATCACCTCGACGAAGTCGCACGTACGGGCATCGCCCACGAGGGCCATCTGCGCTGAGACGATCTCCCGCACCCGAGGCTCGAGGAGGTCGATCAGCCGGGGCGTCCATGCCTTCTGCAGCAGGCGCCGCTGCCACGTGTGGGTCGGCGGGTCCGCGTCGAGCAGCATGGGGGACGGGGCGTCGTGGTACTCCAGCCCGTTGCGGAACCGGCTCGACCAGTTCCCGGCATCGCGGAGGATGGCGGCGATGTCTGGGGATGACGCCACGGTGTAGAAGTCGCGGTCGGTGTTGTGGTGCACCGGGCATTCGGCGCGCAGCCGCGCGAAGGCGGCGTCGGGATTCGCGTGAGTGGCGGGATCGAAGGGGTCGAACTCCACTGCCTTACCCTAGCCGCCACGGGAAAGTCATCTAGAGGAGTTGGGATGATCCGAGGGATCCACCACGTCGCCATCAGCACGCCCGACCTCGATCGGCTCATCGCCTTCTATCGGGACGTCATCGGCGCCGAGGTCATGCGGGAGGGCGCATGGCCCGTGGGCTCGGACAGGATCGACACCCTCGTCGGGCTCACCGGCTCGTCGGCTCGGACGGCGACCCTTCGACTGGGCAATGCCTACCTCGAGTTCTTCCAGTACGAGACTCCGGCGCCCGTACCTCAGGACCAGCGCCGCCCCGTCAATGACCACGGCTACACGCACGTGTGTCTTGACGTCGTCGACATCGATGCGGAGTACGAGCGGCTCGTCGAGGCCGGGATGACCTTCCACTGCCCGCCGCCTGCCGCCGGTGAGATCGGCTCGGGAAGCCTGCGCTCGACGTATGGCCGGGACCCTGACGGCAACGTGGTCGAGATCCAGGAGCTCATCACGCCGGACCATCCCCTGACCCTGCCGGCTGTCCCACGCTGACTGCGCGGCCGGCCGTCTTCTTGAAAGGCGGCCGCTGAGCCGTCAGGTGAGCCGCACGTCGATCACTCGTGCGACTCCCGCTGCCAGCGCCGACGCGAAGCCCGTCTCGCTGTCCTCGTAGACGACGACCTCCTCGGTGGTGACACCGAGCAGCTCCATGCCCAGCAGGTACAGGTCGGGCGCCGGCTTGCTGCACTGCACGTCGTCGGCGGTCACGACATGGTCGAAGAGGTCGGCGATGCCGACCGCCTTGAGCGAGCTGATGACCGGCTGCCGGAAGCCACCCGAGCAGACCGCCATGGGAAGCACTCCATGGAAGCGTCGCGCGATGTCGACCACGTGCTCCATCGGCTCGAGCCGATGGAGGCGCTCGCCGAACAGGGTGATAGCTCCGATGCGCAGCTTGGCGATGGTCTCATCGGAGGCGTCGGGGAGGGCAGCCCGGACGAACGGCTCGATCGGCACGTTCCCGGTCGCCTGCCACCACTCATCGGTCAGCGTGAATCCGTGCTCGGCGAACAGCTCGACCCAGATCGAGCGATACAGGCCCATCGTGTCCACGAGGGTGCCGTCGCAGTCGAACAGCAGCGCACGGGCATCAGCCGGCGGATCCGAGAAGGGGGCAGGCACGATCGGCATGGCCCGATCGGCATCCACGCAGGGTTCAGGCACCTACGCATCCAGACGCTGCTGGACAGCCTCGTGGAAGGCCACGATCTTCCCCTCCCGCTCGTTGAGCACGTTCTTCGTGTAGGCCGACGAGTGCTTCGTGGCGTCCAGGTCGATCCACTCGTCGACATCTTCCTGGACGACCTTCTTCAGCCGACCCCAGTGCTCCATCGCGGCCTCGGTGTAGGCCTCGTCGCCGTCGGGGTACATGAGTTCCCAGCACTCGAACCGGCTCGTCCCCACCGACGTGGGCACCGAGCGGAACAGCTGGATGTGCCGAGGGTTGCAGTTGAACACCGACGTGGGAAAGAGCGTGTAGTGGCAGATCACGAGTGCCTGGTGGTCCAGGGTCTCGGTCAGCTCGCCCAGCACGCCCTTGTACGGCACGACCATCATCGCGTGCGGATCGAACCAGAAGTAGGTGGAGAACCGGCCATCCTTGGCATCCTGAGGCTTGGTGTTGATCGCGTGCAGGGCGGGGGCGTGGTAGTTCTCGTTGAACGCGTCGATGATCACCTTCCAGTTGACCGGGACGTCCCAGGTGATCTTCTCGACCAGGACCATGTCCTCCATCCGGTAGGCGCCGAGGTCGGTGACGATGTCGCTTCCGAGCCATTCCAGGAGCGGTGGGGCAATGCCCGGTCCGGCGAGGACCGCCCAGACCCACCCACCCCACTCGTCGAGCTCGATGGCCGGCGCGGCGATGCCCTCGATGTCCGCCGGGTCGAAGTCCTCGCGGTCGGGGATGCCGATGACGGTGCCCTCCGCGTCGTACGCCCAGTTGTGCCAGCGGCAGTTGAACCGCCGCGCGCACCCGCTCGCCTCGTTCACGATGCGCGCGCCGCGATGCTGACAGACGTTGTGGAATCCGCTGAGTCCCCCGTCCTTGCGGCGGCTGACGACGATGAGCTCCCCCTGCCCCTCCCAGGTGATGAAGTCGCCTGGATTCGCAAGCTCCGAGGACCGGCAGATGATCTGCCAGCTGGGTGCCAGAACCTTCGAGCGTTCGAGCTCGTACCGCGCCGGGTCCAGGTAGTCCGACGCCGGGACGGTCCCTGCCCCCACACCGTTGAGCTGGGACACGTCAGGGCCGAATCGGAGCGGACCGTTTCCGCGAGTGGGGGTGAAGACCATCGTCCGTCCTTCGTCGTGGGAGAACGCGAGCCTGACATGGATCGCATAAAATGACAAGTGTCATTTTATGGCGAGTCTTCGCACCCGCCTTGCCCGGCTGCACCATCCTTGGATCATGCCGATCGTCGTCGATCACGAACAGCAGCGCGAACACGTTGCGCTGCTCGCTGCGCACGTGGTCGCAGGAGAGGGTGTCGGTGCCCTCACGTTCCGCAGGATGGCCGCCGAGGCCGGCACGAGCACCGCAATCGTCAGCACCTACTTCGAGGACAAGCGGGACCTCCTTCTCAGCACGTTCTCCAGCGCGGCTCGCCGCACGTCCGTCCGTTTCGAGGCAGCCCAGACGACGGGCGGCGGCCTGCGGGAATGCCTCGAGGCCTGGTTGCCCCTTGACGAGGACCGGCTGCGCGACTGGCGGGTCATCATCGCCTTCTGGGGAGTGGCCGTGAACGACGCCGAGCTGGCGGCGATCCAGCACGGGCACATGAGCCGCGCCCGCAAGCGGATCGAACGCCTCGTGATGACTCATCGAGGCCTGACCCGCTCCAACGCCGTGGTGGCCAGGACAGCGGAGAAGGTACTGGCCCTCACCACGGGAATCGCGACCCAGGCTGCCTTCGAGCCGGCCTCCGGACACCGCATTCCGCAGCGCGAGCTGCTGGCCTCCGGGCTGCGGGAACTGGGCGCCATTTCATGACACTTGTCATTTCTCCTTGAACATGCTCTGATCGACTCACGATCCCCACGACAGACCCCAGCGAGGTTCACTGTGCCCGTCTTCACCACCCGATTCACCCGCGAGTTCGGCATCGAGCATCCGATCGTGTGCGGCGGCATGACCGCGGTCGGCACGGCTGACCTCATCGCGCCGGTGGCCAACGCGGGGGCACTCGGGTTCCTCACCGCTCTCACGCAGCCCACTCCCGAGGCGCTTTCCCGGGAGATCGCTCGCTGCAGGGAGATGACCGACCGGCCCTTCGGCGTGAACCTCACCATCCTCCCCACCATCAGGCCGGTCCCCTACGACGAGTACCGGGACGCGATCATCGAGGGCGGGGTGGGAATCGTGGAGACCGCAGGCGCCAATCCGGCTCCCCACCTGCCGTTCTTCAAGGAGGCCGGCGTCAAGGTGATCCACAAGGCGGTCACCGTCCGCCATGCCGTGAAGGCGCAGTCCCTGGGCGTGGACGCCGTAAGCGTCGACGGCTTCGAGTGCGCCGGGCATCCGGGTGACGACGACGTGCCCGGCCTCGTCCTGATCCCGGCGGCGGCACAGCAGCTCACCATCCCGATCATCGCCAGCGGTGGCTTCGCCGACGGGGCGGGCCTGGTGGCCGCGCTGGCACTCGGCGCGGATGCGGTCAACATGGGCACGCGATTCCTGGCGACCGACGAGGCTCCGATCCACCGCAAGGTGAAGGAGCAGATCGTCGCGAACACCGAGCGCGACACCGTCCTCGTCTTTCGTGAGTTCCGGAACACGGCGAGGGTCGCGCGCAATTCGGTGTCCCAGGAGATCGCGCGCATCGGGCACGAGCCGGGAGCGACCTTCGACGACGTCGCCGAGCTGGCCTCCGGCGTCCGATGCCGCGAGGAGGTCTACGCCAAGGGCGATGTCGAGGGTGGCATGTGGTGGGCCAGCCAGGCGCAGGGACTCATCCACGACATCAGCCCCGTGTCCGAGGTGGTGGGACGGATCATCGCCGACGCGCAGGGCATCATCCGTACGCGCCTGGAGGGACAACTCGTCTAGCCGGAGACCTGGGCCGCGAGATCACGTCGACGCCGGGCGACCTCAGCCCTGAGATCCTCGTCGTCCATGACGATGGCGACCGTCGGGCAGTCCCGCGGACCCAGGTGCGCCTCGGGGTGGCAGAGAGTGCACGGCTGACCGGGTCGGAGCGGGCACTCGGCATCCGGACGGATCCGGATGGCTGCGGCGGTCATGTCCCTATTGTCCCTCGCCGCGGATGCCGGCGGTCGACCGCCTGTCCCGGGTCACAGCCCCCCGGTGATCTTGACGTTGGCGCCGGTGACGTACCGCGCCTCGTCCGAGAGCAGCCACCGGATCGCGGGGGCCACATCCCCCGGCACCCCCGCTCGCCCCATCGGGATGCTGGCGGCCAGCCGCGCCGGACGCCCGGGCTCCCCCGCGTCGGCGTGGATCCGCGTCTCGACGGGACCCGGCGACACGGCATTGACGCGCACGCCCTCCGCGGCCACCTCCTTCGCCAGCCCGACCGTCATGGCATCGACACCGGCCTTGGCCGCGGCGTAGTGCACGTACTCGTGGGGGGACCCCGAGGTCGCGGCCACCGAGGAGACCGAGACGATCGCGCCTCCGGCGCCGCCCCTTCGCGTCGACATCCTGCGCACCGCCTCCCGGGAGCACAGCAGGGCCGAGAGGAGGTTGGCATCCACGACGGCCCGCATGATGTCGACCGGGGTGTCCGCGAGATCGGCCAGGTGCAGGGTGGCCCCCGCACTGTTCACGAGTCCGGTCACGGCGCCCAGCTCCGCTGCCGCGCGGTCGAAGAGGCCGGAGACCTCGTCCGGCCGGGTGACATCCGCTCGGACGCACAGCGCACGCACGCCGAGCGCCCGGGCCGTTTCCGCCATCCCTTCGGCCGCTACCGCATCCTCGCGGTAGTTGACCACCACGTCGTGCCCGTCAGCGGCCAGTTCCGCCACCACGGCAGCACCGATGCCTCGTCCCCCGCCGGTGACGATCGTGACTCGTGACAGTCCCATGCGGCGCTAGATGTCGCCGTCGATGATGCGGCAGGGGATGTCCTCGTCCTCGCTCAGGTGGTAGCTCGCGCAGACGCGGTGGTACCCGTCCGCGATGATCGCGGGGACACCCTGCAGAGCATGCCCGCGCACGATGAGCACGGGCGAGAGCCGCTGGCCGCGCACGACCTTGGCCAGGTCACGCTTCACCGAGGGATCGTCGAGCGGCAGCAGGGGCAGACCGGATGAGCGCAGCAGGTCCTTGGCTTTGTAGCGCTCGACCGAGGCCTTCTTGAGCCTGCCGACCAGGGCCTTGGCCTTCTTGGCGTCCACGCACAGGCTCAGGTAGCTGTCCGCCGCCGGGTAGTCGTGCTCGTCGGGCTCGTCCTTCCACAGCTCGGCGGGAACCGGCACGACCGGCGCCGGCAGGCCCTCATCGGACCGGGGTGCCCTCCGCTTGGCTGCCGCCATCGACTAACGCGCCCCTGTCTTCTTGAACGTGCGCCAGGGGCCCGGGATCAGCCAGATGAACATCCCGCAGATCCAGACGATGAGCGTGCCCCAGATCCAGCCCCATCCGTTGATGGAAAGGGAGCCCCACGGCAGCAAGGCAGTCACCAGGAGGGCGAGGAAGGTGGCAATGAGTCCCGTCAGCGCCACGATGGACCCGGCATTCCGCACGAGGAACTTCAGGACCAGCCAGGTGAAGAGTGCGCTGAGGACCGCGAAGATCACGAGGCTGACCACGAAGCCAGTCGCGCTGGTGAAGTGGAACTGATCGCCAAGGATCAGTCCCGCGAGGATGAGGCCGATGGCGTTTCCGCCGAGCCCGAGCAGCCAACCCAAGAGGAATCGAGGCATGGGTGAACGGTACCGCCGCGCTACCAGCGCGGAAGGGATTTGCCGGGGTTGAGAATCCCGCGCGGATCCCACGCCTGCTTCACGCGCGTATGGAGGTCGGCCGCCACCGCATCGATCTCCTGGCCGAGCGCGAACTGCTTGAGGTTGCCCACGCCGTGCTCGCCGGTGACGGTGCCGCCCAGATCGAGGGCGACGGTGAGGATGTCGTTGAACGCCAGGAGGGCCCGAGCGGCGGCCGACTCGTCGCCCCGCTCCGTGATGATCGTCGGATGCAGGTTCCCGTCTCCTGCGTGCCCGAACGTGCAGATCGTCACCTCATGGCGGTCCCCGATGTCCCGGATCCGCAGCATGGCCTCGGCGAGGTTCGACCGCGGGACCGCGACGTCGTCGAGCAGCCAGTCGCCGAGTGCCTCCATCGCGAGGATGGCCATCCGGCGCGCGCCCAGCAGCATCTCGGATTCCTCGGCATCCTCGGAGCGATAGCCCTCCCGCGCCCCGTGCCGGAGGCAGATTTCGACGAGTCGATCCGCCTCCGCCTCCGCGGCACCGTGCCCACCGTCGGTCTGCGCGACGAGAAGCGCCCCGGCCGATGTGTCGAGCCCCATCGGCCGCCAGCGCTCGACGACGGCGATCGTCTGCTGGTCCATCAGCTCGAGCATGCTCGGCGTCAGCTCGGACATGATGTCGGCCACGGCGCGACCGGCCGCACCGATGTCGTCGAAGACGGCGACGGCCGTCGTCGCCGGCGGCGGCAGGGGCCGCAGCCGCAGGCGGGCCATCGTGACGATGCCGAGGGTGCCCTCGGAGCCGACCATGAGGCCGGCGAGGTCGTAGCCCGCCACCCCCTTGATGGTCCGTCGCCCGAGTCGGGTCACTCGGCCGTCCGCGAGCACGACCTCGAGTCCGAGGACCGCGTCGCGGGTCACCCCGTACTTGACGCAGCACAGGCCACCGGCATTGGTGTTGACGTTTCCCCCGATGGAGCAGAAGTCCTTGCTGGCCGGGTCGGGGGCGTACCAGAGGCCATGCTTCGCCACCTGCTCGCGCAGCTCGGTGTTCATGATCCCGGGCTGGGTCTCGACGTATCCGTCGGTCCCGTTGACCTCGAGGACGTCGCGCATGCGCTCGACGCACACGACCAGCGACCCGTCGATGGCATTGCTGCCGCCGCTCAGCCCCGAGCCGGCACCCCTCGGGACGACGGGGACGCGGTGCTCATGCGCGGCGGCGAGCACGGCGGAGACCTGGTCCGTGGTGCGAGGGAAGACGACGGCGAAGGGCTCACCCGCCGCCGATCCCGTCGAGCGGTCCCGCGTGTAGGACCGCAGGATGTCGGGGTCCGTGACGACGTCGCGATCGTCGAGCGCCTCGTCACAGGCGGCCAGTACCGCGTCCTCGGGAGTCACGGCGACACGCTAGCGGTCCGGCCGCTGACCGGACCCGCGCCCTACTCGGGATCGGTCACGTCGGCGACCGTGGCGCCCAGCGCCGCGACGGCGGCATCAGCGCCCACCGCGACCGCCACCCCGTGGCTGCCCGCACCCAGGGAGATCTCGCGGCCCAGGATCCGATCGTCGGCGATGACCGGCCACGCGGTGCTGCTGCCGAAGGGCGTGATGGTGCCGCGGACAAAACCGGTGGCGGCGAAGGCACGATCGGCGTCGGGCATCGACAGCCGGCTCACGCCCAGCAGCGACCGCAGCTTCGGCCAGGAGATCGTGCGGTCGCCCGGAACGAGGACGAACACGTAGTCGTCGTCAGCCCGGCGGACGACGATCGTCTTGACGACGTCGCACACCTCGACGCCTCGCGCCTCGGCCGCCTCCGCGAGGTTCGAGACGCGGCCGTATCGGATGACCCGGTACACCAGGCCTGCGTCGTCCATGGCCGCGAGGACGCGGCCCTCGCCACTTTCGATCGACTCGCTCATGGCCCCAGTCTCACGTGGTCGGCCGGCTGGCCGGAACCGGAGTCGGGAAGGCGCAGTTCGGCACGGCGGGCTTGCCGGCGAAGCGGTCGGCGATCCACTACACGGCCGCGGGCCCGCTCACCTTCGCCGCGTCCATGTGGTTCACGTTGCCCATCCACAGGACGGTGAGGTCGCTGCCCGCTGCGCACCAGGTCTTCTGCACCATCGCATTGGGCCACGGCAGCACGACCTCGTCCGCCGTGCCCTGGGCCATGAACATCGGCAGGTCCGCCGGCAGTGGGGCCGGGGTCTGCTCCCGCAGCGCGCCATCCCACGACGGCACCGTGGTCGGGTCGACCGAGAAGAACTGCTGGCCGAGCTTCTCGCGGATCAGGGCCTCCAGGCCCGACGCCTTGATGCACTCAGCCGCCAGCCGTTGGGTGTTGTCCTGCCCCGCCGTCGTGAGGATCCCGTCGACCGGCAGGTCGGGATAGAAGGTCGGCCACGATTCGATGAGGTCCGAGCCGATGACCCACCCGACGGGCGTGTTCCACTGCGCGGCCGCGATCTCGGGCAGGTTCAACGCCGGCGCCGCGGCCGCCACCCCGAGGAGGCGGAGCTCTGGGGCGTACTCCGGCCCCAGGTGCCCGGTCCAGATCGACGAATGGCCCCCTTGCGAGTGACCGAAGGTGACGTATCGGTCGCCCGCGTCCGCCTCCGGGATGTTGCGGGCGGCCCGCACGGCGTTGACCACGTCACGCACCTCGGACTGCGCGACGAGGTACTGGTTCGGGCCCGGCGTACCGAGCCCGACGTAGTCCGTCGCCACGACGACCCAACCCTGCTCCATCATCGGCCCAAGGAACGTCACCATGTCGGCCGTCGGGTCCGAGGAGCGTGACGGGACGCAGGCATCTCCCATGCCGAGAGTGCCGTGCTCCCAGGCCACCACCGGGCGCTCCCCGCTGGGCGCGGGCGCAGTCGGGATGAAGATCATCCCCGACGACGCCGCAGGCGTGCCGTCGGCCCGCTCGGACACGTAGAGGATCCGCTGTGCCGTGCCGCCGGGCACGCTTAGGTCCATGGGTTCGCGCCTGATGACCGTGCCCGCACCCGAGGGGAGTGGATCCGGCGGGGTGTAGAAGGGGTCGAGCGCCGTCTGCTGCTCCCGAGACGACACGATGCTGTCGGTCACGCGTGCGACGCCGACGAGGACGCCGGTGATCACGACCGCGAGCACCGCGAAGGCCACGATGCGGCGAGTGGACACACGGGCAATCTAACCCGTCGGCTCCCTGAGAGATCCACAGCTTCTCTCAAGGTTCTCTCAGGCCACCGCTTCTAGCGTCCTCGCCATGGCTGACATCGCGATCCGAACCAGAGGACTCACCAAGACCTACGGCGACATCGAGGCCGTCATCGACCTGGACCTGGAAGTCTCGCAAGGGCAGGTCTTCGGCCTCCTCGGCCACAACGGCGCCGGGAAGACGACGACGGTGACCATGCTGACGACACTTCTGGAGCCGACCTCGGGCGCCATCGAGGTCGCTGGAGCCGATGCACTGCGGTCGCCCGACGAGGTCCGGCGCGCCCTCGGCTACCTCCCGGAGAACGTCCAGTTCTACGACAACCTCACCGCGATGGAGAACCTGCGGTTCTTCGCGCATCTGTCCGGCGTCCAGCGACCGGACGATCGGATCCGCGAGGTGCTCGCCTACCTCGACTTCACCGGCTTCGAGGACCGTCGGCTGGGTGCGTTCAGCAAGGGGATGCGCCAGCGGATCGGGATCGCGCAGGCGATTCTGCACTCGCCGGCCGTCCTGTTCCTCGACGAGCCGACCTCCGGGCTCGATCCCGAGGGCGTCCACCAGCTGCGCGAGGTGATCGTCGGCCTCAACCGGGACCTGGGAATGACGATCTTCATGAACACCCACCTGCTCTCCGAGGTGACGAAGACCTGCACGAGCATCGGCATCCTGCGTCAGGGACGACTCGTGTTCCAGGACACCCTCGAGGCGACGCGCGCCTCCTTCCCCGACAACGCCTCGCTCGAGGACATCTACCTCAGCTTCGTCCCGGCGGTCGGCGCATGAGTCACGTACTCGCCTCAGCACGACATGAGGTGCTGTGCCTCACCCGCGAGCGTCTTCCGTTGGTGATGCTGGCGGTGTTCGTCGGCATGGTCTCGGTCTCCAGCCTGATCGGCTGGCTCACCAACACGACCGTCAGCGCGGTCTGGGAGCAGACCCGCGCAGACGGCCTTACTCAGGCGGGCAACCCGTTTGACGGCATGTCGCCGCTCTACTACGCGCGCAACACCGTCATCTACGTCGTGCTCATCGGCGCCCTGATGGCGATCGTCGTCGGCGTCACGTCCGGCATGCGGGACCCGAAGGCGCGCACGGTGGACCTGGTCCTCACCAGGCCGGTAGGCGTCCGGAGCCATCTGGCCGGCAAGGCAACGGGCATCGCTGCACTGCTCGCGGGCGTCCTCGCACTCGTCACCGCGATCACCTGGCTCAGCATCTCGATCATCACCCACGGTCCCCTCCCCCTGGCCGAGACAGCTCGCATCGTGGTGTTCTTCGCCGCCACGGAGGTGCTCCTGATGGCCTTCGCCCTGATGGGGATGCTGAGCGGCCTCTACGCGTCGCGGGAGACGACAGCCCTGCTCGTGCCGATCAGCCTCTGGAGCATCATCGTCTTCGTCCTCCCCCAGATCGGGACGTCGCAGAATCCGGTGTCGCTGCTGAACCCGGTGCCAACGGTGGCCACCCCCGGTGGAGCCTTCGAGACCCTGAACACGGTCGTGAGCCCGCTCTCGGTGACCGAGCAGTTCAAGACCGCCGGTGGCCTCATCCTCGACAACCCGCAGGTGTCCGGGGGCCTCGGCCTCGCCCTGTCCGTCGTCCTCATCTCACTCGTGGCAGGCGCCGTCCTGCTGATGCTGGTGAGCCGGGACCGAGTCCGTGGAGCCCTCCGTGACTAACACCCTCACCATCACCCGCAAGGAACTGCTCGACGTCCGTCGCAACCGCTTCCTCCTGGTGGTGCTCGCCTTCGTGCTGATTGCGGTCGTCATCTCGGTCGTGGTCTCCGCCGGGCAGTTCCGCGTCAAGCTCGACGAGTACACCGCCTACGTGTCCGCCCTCACCGCGTCGAACAACTCCGCCACTCCCCCACCGCCTCAGCTGTTCCCCCTCCAGCTGCTCCGGGGCTCGGTCGAGTACCTGGAGATCCTTGGGGCTCTCTTCGCGATCGTCCTGGGCCACGGGGCCATCGCGAAGGAGAAGCAGCGGGCCACGCTGCAGTTGATCTACACCCGGCCGGTAGGTCGGTTCGCGCTGCCCGCAGGCAAGCTCCTGGCGCTCGCCATGGTCTGGGCCATCGCGGTCACCGCGGTCTTCGTCACCGTGCTGGCGACCCTGGCGATCGTGGGCCACGCCACGTTCGCCGCCATCGACATGGAGCGCCTTCTCATCACGGCGCTGACCACCTGGCTGTACCTCGTGATGTGGACCGCCATAGCCCTCGGCCTGGCCGCCCTGACGAAGCGCCTGAGCACCGCCCTCATCATCGGGCTGGTCCTGTGGCTGACCGTCGTCCTCCTCCTGCCGCAGATCGGCGACACCATGGACCCGGACAACCAGGTACCGGGTGGCCTCTTCGCGTCCCTCCAGATTGCCAAGCCCGACGAGAAGGCCGTGCTGGCGCACTTCAGCGCCTTCGACACCGCCCGCAATGCCCTCGAGGTCTCGTCCGTCACCAAGCACTTCGAGCGGTTCACGTTCGCCGTCCTCGGCATCAAGGACCAGTTCAACCAGCAACCACTCGGCGTCGTCTGGGCGGGTGTCTGGAACAACGCCGTGTCCCTCTGGGTGGCAGCACTCGCCGCCCTGGGATTCGCCTTCGCCACCACAACCCGCACAGCACTGATGAGGAGAACGTCATGAAGAAGAAGTCCATCGCCCTGATGAGCGCGAGCGCCGTCATCGCCGCAGGCGCCCTGGCGGCCTGCTCGTCGGGAAGCACCGCAGGCTCGACCACGACGATCGTGAACAAGTCGCCCGCCAGCGCGGCTGCTGCACCGGCCCAGGCCAGCGTGCCGGCATCTTCGGCACCCGCGGCACCGGCCGGCGGTTCCGCCGCGGCCGGCGTCGTGCTGCCGATCGACCACAATCCGATCGTCAACACCGCGACCGACCAGACCCTGGCGATCACGTATGCAGCGGTCGAGGACAACGTCGACCCTGCTACCGGCAAGGCCATCGACGACAACCTGGAACTGACCCTGAAGAACACGGGGACCGTCCCGCTCACCGGGCTCGAGGTCTATTACGAGATGACGGACGTCGTGACCGGCGCGACCGAGGGGTACTACCAGGCGCTCGACGGCATCACCATCGCCCCGGGTCAGGAGACGACGGTCTTCTTCGACAACAAGTCGGGCGTCGGACACTACCCCGACAACCAGTTCAGCCTCTACCGGACGTCCGCCAACGAGGTGGACTTCACGATCCAGGTGAGCGCCAAGGAGTCCGCCATCGCCACCGCGACGGCGATGAAGTCCGCGAACACCGGAGAGCAGGCCGACTGACAGGTAGGCGGGGGAGGGCTCCGGTGCGCCCTCCCCCGCGACCCGCGTACCGTGCCGGGTGCAGCCCAGCACAACGGGACGGAGCATCGATGTCCGACAGCCTGTACCTCACATCGACGACCATCCGCGCCGGCAAGGCCGTGGTCGCCCTCGGAACGCTCGAGATCCTCGCCCGGCAGGTGGGCCGACTGGGCGTCTTCCGGCCGATCATCGCCGGACCGGGCACTGATGACGCGCTCATCACGCTGCTCACCGACCGCTATCAGCTGCCCGTCGAGGCCACCCACGCCCTGACCTATGCCCAGGCCGGGGCGTTCATGGACGAGTCGGGTGACGCCCGCCTCGTCGCCCATGTGATGGACGCCTTCATCCACGCGAAGGAGCAGTACGACTTCGTCCTCGTGGTGGGGAGCGACTTCACCGGACCGTCCCCGTCGACGGAGCTGGCGCTCAACGGCCGCCTCGCCGCCAACATGGGCAGCCCCGTCCTCGCCGTCGTCAACGGCTACGAGCTGGACGAGGCCTCCATCTCCAACGCGATCGACTCGTCCACCGGCCAGCTCTCCCGGCTCGGCGCCTCGCTGCTCGCGACCGTCGTCAACCGGGTCGATCCCGACCGCATCGATACCGTCCGCGAGCGCCTGGCGCACGAGCCACACCGCGCCCCCGTCTACGCCCTCCGCGACCTGCCGGTCCTCTCGGCCCTGACGCTCGAGGAGGTGGCCGACGGCCTCGGCGGCGAGGTGCTCTCCGGCACGGCGGAGAGCCTGCAGCGCGAGGTGGAGGACTACGTGGCCGGGTCGGGGCACCTGCAGACCCTGCTTCCCTCCCTGTCCGACGGCGCTCTCGTCATCACTTCCGGCGACCGGGCCGACATCGCCGTCGGCACCGCCGCCTCCGCCCTCAGCCGGGACATGCCCACGCCGTCGGGAGTCGTCCTCACGTGCGGGCACCGCCCCGACCCGATGACCCGAACCCTGCTCGAGGCCTCGGGGCTGCCGGTCATCGCCGTCGAGCCGGACACCTACCGGACCCTGCATGCCCTCGAGGGCCTGCGGGGCGAGATCCGGGCCACCAGCCGCCGCAAGATCGCCGCGGCCCTGGGCGAGTTCAACGCAGGCGTCGACGTGGAGGAGCTGAGCTCCCTGATCCGGCTCTCGCACCCGGAGGCAGTCACGCCGCTCATGTTCAGCTTCGGGCTCCTGGACCGGGCGCGCGCGAACCGACAGCGCATCGTCCTGCCCGAGGGAACCGACGACCGCATCCTCCAGGCCGCGGAGGAACTCGTGCAGGCCAACGTCGTCGACATCGTGCTGCTCGGGGATCCGCAGGCCATCCAGGCGAGCGCCGTGGCGAGCGGCGTCGACCTCACGGGCATGGAGATCATCGATCCGGTCACCTCGCCGCTCCGGCAGGAGTTCGCCTCTGCCTACGCGGACCTCCGCGCCCACAAGGGCGTCACCCTCGAGGCCGCCTTCGACACCATGGCCGACGTCTCCTACTTCGGGACCATGCTGGTGCACACCGGCCGTGTCGACGGCATGGTCTCGGGCGCGGCGCACACGACCGCGCACACGATCCGGCCCGCCTTGGAGATCATCCGGACCACGCCGGAGGCCAGCCTGGTCTCGAGCTCCTTCCTCATGTGCCTGCCCGACCGGGTGCTCGTGTTCGCCGACTGCGCGGTCGTCCCGGATCCCACCGCCGAGCAGCTCGCGGACATCGCCATCGGGAGCGCCGAGACGGCACGCGCCTTCGGGGTCGACCCACGGGTGGCGATGCTGTCCTACTCCACGGGGGCCTCGGGGTCGGGCAGCGACGTGGAGAAGGTCAGGGCGGCGACCGCCCTCGTCGCCGAGCGGAGACCGGACCTGCCGCTGGCCGGGCCCATCCAGTACGACGCCGCCATGGACGAGGCGGTCGGTGCGGCGAAGATGCCCGGCAACGCGGTCGCGGGCCACGCGACCGTGCTCATCTTCCCGGACCTCAACACCGGGAACACCACCTACAAGGCCGTTCAGCGGTCGGCTCCGGCCGTGGCGGTGGGCCCCGTCCTGCAGGGCCTGCGGAAGCCCGTCAACGACCTCTCCCGCGGGTGCACCGTGCCCGACATCGTCAACACGATCGCGATCACCGCGGTGCAGGCCCAGCAGGCGAGCGGCTCATGAACG
The DNA here is from genome assembly GCA_016125355.1 of Actinomycetales bacterium. GTDB lineage: Bacteria > Actinomycetota > Actinomycetes > S36-B12 > S36-B12 > UBA10649. The sequence goes on from WGLX01000005.1 coordinate 49,403, forward strand.
TCCTGGTCGTCAACTCCGGGTCGTCGACCCTGAAGTACCAGCTGGTGGACCCGGATTCGGGGACCTGGCTGGCACGTGGGCTCGTCGACCGCATCGGGCAGCCGGAGTCGGAGGTGCGTCACGAGGTCGCGGGCGGGGCGGTCACCACCTCGGCACGTGCGGTCGACGACCACTCGGCAGCCGTGAGCACGATGCTCGACGACCTTCGCGGGGGAGGTACCGATCTCGATGCGCTCCTCGCCGTCGGCCATCGCGTGGTGCACGGCGGGCGGGCGTTCCGCGAGCCGGTCGTCGTGGACGATGCCGTCGAGGCCGCCATCGAGCGCATGGTCCCGCTGGCGCCCCTGCACAATCCCGCGGGGCTGATGGGGATCCGGATCATGCGCGCCCTGCTGCCCGGAGTGCCCCAGGTCGCGGTCTTCGACACGGCGTTCCACGCGACCATGCCCCCGGAGGCCTACACCTACGCGATCCCTCGCGCGATGACCGACGACCTCGGCATCCGACGCTACGGATTCCACGGCACCAGCTACGCGTTCGTGACCCGCCGGTCGGCCGAGTTCCTCGACGTGCCCCTCGACGACGTGAACCTGATCATCGCGCACCTCGGCAACGGCGCATCGATGACCGCCGTGCGTGGGGGCAGGAGCATCGACACCTCGATGGGCATGACTCCACTCGAGGGACTGGTCATGGGCACCCGGTCCGGCGACATCGATCCGGGGGTGATCTTCCACCTCGTCCGGGAGGCAGGCCTGTCCGTCGACGAGGTCGATCGCCTCCTGAACAAGGGGAGCGGGCTGCTCGGCCTGGCGGGCGAGCAGGACATGCGCTCTGTTCGCGCCCGCGCTCAGGGCGGCGACCCAGCCGCCCGCCTCGCCCTCGACGTCTACGGCTACCGCATCCGCTCGTACATCGGGGCCTACCTGTCAGCCCTGCCGGGACTGCATGCTCTCGTGTTCACTGCGGGGATCGGCGAGAACGACCCCGCACTCCGGCACGAGGTCTGCTCTCCGCTGCAGCACCTCGGCCTCCACCTCGACCCGGTGCGCAATGAGGCGGCGCAGGGTGGAGTGCGCGCCATCGACGCCGGAACCGGTGCCGTGCGCATCCTCGTGGTCCCGACGGACGAGGAGGCCGAGATCGCCCGTCAGGCGGCCGCCACGGTGCGCTCATCGAGCCGGTGAGGGCGAGCATGGGGCCGAGCGCGTCGGTTTCCTAGGCGAGGCCGCGTGCGGCAGATAGCCTCGATCATCGGGGGGCATGAGTGGGCGGACCGGTCGCGGAGCGAAGGAGCGCAGCATGGGGCGCATGACCATGGCGGAGCGGGAGAGCCTGCTGGTCCTGGACGACGATCCGCTGTGGTACCAGAACGCCGTCATCTACCAGGTGCACGTGAAGTCGTTCTTCGACAGCAACGGTGACGGGATCGGCGACTTCCGCGGCCTCACGGAGAAGCTCGACTACCTGCAGGACCTCGGCGTCACCGCCCTGTGGGTCATGCCCTTCTATCCGTCACCTCTCCGTGATGACGGATACGACATCGCCGATTACACCGCGGTCAACCCCTCGTACGGCACGCTGGCCGATGTCCGGCGGTTCATCGAGGAGGCGCACCGGCGCGGCCTGCGGGTGATCACCGAGCTCGTCATCAACCACACCAGCGACCAGCACCCCTGGTTCCAGAAGTCACGCCGAGCCAAGCCGGGATCCAAGTGGCGCAACTTCTATGTCTGGAGCGACACGCCGGACAAGTACAGCGACGCCCGGATCATCTTCAAGGACTTCGAGCCCTCCAACTGGTCGTGGGACCCGGTGGCCGGCGCGTACTTCTGGCACCGCTTCTACCACCACCAGCCCGACCTCAACTTCGACAACCCCGAGGTGCACGAGGCGGTCTTCAAGGCGCTGGACTTCTGGATGGACATGGGCGTCGACGGACTCCGGCTCGATGCCATCCCCTACCTCTACGAGCGCGAGGGCACCACGGGCGAGAACCTGCCCGAGACCCATGAGTTCCTCAAGAAACTGCGCGCCCACATGGACGGCAAGTACCGCAACCGCATGCTTCTCGCGGAGGCCAACCAGTGGCCGGAGGACACCCGCGAGTACTTCGGGGACGGGGACGAGTGCCACATGGCGTTCAACTTCCCGGTCATGCCGCGCATGTACATGGCGGTCCAGATGGAGGACCGCTATCCGATCATCGACATCCTCCACCAGACCCCGGATATCCCCGCCAACGCCCAGTGGGCCCTCTTCCTCCGCAACCACGACGAGCTCACACTCGAGATGGTGACCGACGAGGAGCGCGACTACATGTACCGCGCGTATGCGTCGGACCCGCGGGCTCGCATCAACCTGGGGATCCGGCGGCGGCTCGCACCCCTTCTCAACAACAACCGACGGAAGATCGAGCTGCTCCACGGGCTCCTGTTCTCCCTGCCGGGTACTCCCGTCCTCTACTACGGGGACGAGATCGGGATGGGCGACAACATCTATCTCGGTGACCGCGACGGCGTCCGCACGCCCATGCAGTGGAATGCCGACCGGAACGCCGGCTTCTCCCTGGCCAATCCGCAGAAGCTCTTCCTCCCAGTGATCATCGATCCCGAGTACCGGTACGAGTCCATCAACGTGGCCTCCCAGCAGAACAACCCGACGTCGATGCTGTGGTGGCTGCGCCGGCTCATCACGCTGCGCCAAAGGCACCCGGTGTTCGGGCGGGGGGACATCACCTTCCTCCATCCGGACAACCCCAAAGTGCTGGCCTTCCTCCGCCAGGACGGGGACGAGACCGTCCTGGTCGTGGCGAACCTGTCCCGCTACGTGCAGTACGCCGAGCTCGACCTGGCGGAGTTCCAGGGACGCGTGCCCAGGGAGCTCTTCGGCCAGACGAGCTTCCCGCCGGTGGGCGAGTTCCCGTACTTCCTGACTCTGGGCCCGCATGCGTTCTACTGGCTGAAGCTCGAGCCCACCCCGGAGGAGGCGGCCGCCGCGGGCGACGACGGGATCATCGTCCCGACCGTGGCCCTGGGTGGCGCGTGGGACTCGCTGTTCACCCAGCCCCGCGGGCGAGCCACCCTGGAGGCTGCGTTGCCGGACGTGCTCATCGGTCGGCGGTGGTACGGCGCCAAGGCCCGCACCATCCACACCGTGACCGTCCTCGACTCGATTCCGGTGCCGCGAACCTCGCGTCAGGACCAGGCCCACCTCGTCCTCGTGCAGGTGGCCTACACCGACGGCGAGCCGAGCACGTACCTGCTGCCGATGGCCTTCGCCGAGGGCGAATCGGCCGAAGCCGTGCTCCGCGACAACCCGGCGGCGGCCATGCTCCGACTGCGGCCGCGAGGATCGAGCGGCCCCGAGGGACTGGTCTACGACGCCACCTTCGATTCCGCTTTCGACTCCCGACTGCTGTCGGTCATCGGGCAGCGGCGCAAGCTGAAGGGTCACGCCGGTGTCGTCCAGGGCGTGACCACCGGCGCCTTCCGGTCCCTGCGCGGCGAGGACGACCTCGTCCCGACCGTCGCTCGCGGGGAGCAGAGCAACACGTCGGTGATGTACGGCGACCGGCTGATCCTCAAGATGTTCCGTCTCGCCGCGCGGGGGCTCAATCCCGACTGGGAGCTCGGCCGGTTCCTCACCGATCGAGCTCGGTTCGCGCACGTCCCGGCGATGGCCGGGGCGCTCACCTACACGGATGGCGAAGGCGCCCAGCGCACCCTGGCAATCCTGCAGGAGCTGGTCGCCAACGAGGGTGACGCCTGGACGTACACGCTGAGCCAACTGGGCAACTACTTCGAGGACCTCCAGCAGCAGTTCGGTGAGAACGCCGAGGTCATCACGTCCATCCGACCGATGAACAGCCTCATCGACCTCGAGATCCCCGACCCCGCACGCGACCTGTTCGGCGCCTACCTGCAGCAGGCCGCCCTTCTCGGCGAGCGGACTGCGGAGATGCACCTGGCACTGGCGTCCTCGACGACGGACGCGGATCTCGCTCCCGAGCGCTTCACGCCGCACTACCAGCGCTCGATCTACCAGTCCTCCCGCAACCAGTTCCGGCAGATGCTGTCACTGCTCCGGCGCAGTCGTGCCCGTTTGGAGGGACCGGCTGCCGAGGAAGCGGACGCAGTGCTGGCGGCCGAGGACGTCCTGCATGCCGCCATCGACCCGGTCAAGGCCCAGCGGATCAATGCCCAGCGCATCCGCATCCACGGTGACTACCACCTCGGCCAGGTCCTCTTCACCGGCCGCGACTTCGTGATCATCGACTTCGAGGGTGAGCCGGCGAAGCTGCTGTCGCAGCGGCGGATCAAGCGATCACCACTACGTGACGTGGCGGGCATGCTGCGGTCCTTCCACTACGCAGCCAACAGCGGACTGAGCGAACACGTCCTGCACAACAACGTTCAGGAGACCGCGGACGTCATGCCCGTCCTGGTCGGGGGCGCCCGCTTCTGGACCTCGTGCGTGTCCGCGGCCTTCCTCGACTCCTATCTCTCCACGGCAGGCGATCGGCTGCTGCCCGAGGGTCGGGAGGCCAGCGAGATCCTCCTGCGGGCCTTCCTGCTGGAGAAGGCGGCCTACGAGGTCATGTACGAGCTGAACAACCGCCCGGACTGGGTCAGCGTGCCCTTGCGGGGCCTGCTTCACCTGCTCGAGTAGCGGTTCGTCGCTCGACCATTCGTCCGAGAATTTCGTTGATTTGCAACGGTTTTCCGGGGATTCAGGGTTGCGTGGCGGGGTGCTGCCCCACTAGAATCGAACACATGTTCGAACTCCCCGACAACCTCCTCGCAGACTGGCCGCCGCCGGTTCCGGAGGCTCCGGCGTGGCTGGACGACGAGTTCGAGGACCTGCCGGAGTGGACCGACAGCGATGCCCTGGCCGAGGCGGTGTCCCGGCCGGCGGGCGTGGGTCAGTTGGCGGACCTGCTGCAGATCGACCCGACCGGACTGTCCGCGGATGAGGCGGTGACCTTCGCCCAGCAGGTGGACCGGGTCGCGGCCTTTGTGGCCGGGTTCCAGGCGAAGGCGCGTGCGGCCGTGCAGGCTCGCTTGGTCGAGCACTTCGAGGCCGAGAAGGCCGCCCGCGCGGAGTCCGCATCCGGGTTCGTGACCGCGGAGATGCTCGCCTCGGCGGAGCTTGCTGCCGCGCTGCGCGTCTCACCGCGGTCCATGGATATCCAGCTGGAGCATGCGGTGGATCTGGCCGGGCCGATGCGGCCCGTACGCGACGCGCTGCTCGCTGGGGAGATCTCCGCCGGGCACGTGTCCGCCATCGCGCGGGAGCTGACCCGCCTGCCGCTGGCCGGCGACGCGGACCGGGCCGCGGACTACGCCCAGCAGTGCGCGCGGATCCTCGCGGTCGTGATCCCCTACGCCCAGACCCATACCGCCCGGCAGGCCGCCCGCAAGACCAAGACCCTGGTGCTGGCCGCGGACCCGCGGGGTGCCGATGAGCGGCGTCGGGATGCGGCCGAGCGGGAGCACGGCGTGTGGCTGACGCCGACCGACAACGGGTCCTGCGAGATCACCGCCGCCCTGCCACTGGCTCATGGAGTGGCCGTGATGGACGCCATCACCACCCTCGCCAAGGATCAGCGGTTCGAGACCGCCGACGGGTGCATCACCGCCGGGCAGCGCCGCGTGGCCGCATTCACGACGCTGGTGCTCGGTGATCCCGGCTCGGTAGCCACCGTCACCGGTCCGGTGTCCGAGGCGAAGATCCGGGCGTCCGTCAGCGTCCTCATCCCCCTCGCCACGCTGACCAACACCGACCCCGCCGCTGCGGGCGGGTCGATCTCCGGGGAGCCGGTCACCGCGGACACGATCCGCGACATCCTCGGCGACGCCGACCCCGACTCCACCCTGCGGCGGATCGTGACCGACGCCTCCGGCTGCATCATCGACGCGGGACGCGCCCGGTACGCCATCTCCGACCTCCAGCGCCGCCTGATCACCCTCCGCGACGGGACCTGCCGGTTCCCCGGCTGCACCCGACCCGCCGAAGTGTGCGAGGTCGACCACGCCACGGCCTATCACGCCGGTGGACGCACTGACCTGGAGAACCTCGGACCCCTCTGCAAACATCACCCCCAGCTGAAGACGCATGGCGGCTGGCACATCACCACGAGCCGACGATCGGGTGCCTGCACCTGGCGATCACCCCTCGGCCGCGTCTACCACCACG
>WGLX01000041.1 GCA_016125355.1 Actinomycetales bacterium
CGGGCGACTTCACGCTGGGACTTCCCGGACAGAACCGCTTCGACGATGACGCGCTGCTTCGACATGCAGCGAACCGTCCCCGCTCAGGCGATAAGCATGTCGCGGGACACCCGATAAATATGTCGTGGAACAGCACACCCGGCGACCCACATCTTGCGTGTTCTGTTCCGTGCCCCTCACGGGCCGAATCCGAATGGGCCAGCGGGTACATTGCTGTGTCATGGATGGCGCCGCCGGCTTCGTGGGCGCCCCCCAGGTGGTCTTGGAGTCCGTGGGCGACGTGGTCATCGACTACGGGCCGGACCGGGTGATCCGGTGGGCCTCACCGTCGCTGCGGACCGTCCTCGGCTACGACCCCGATGTGGTGATCGGGACCCGCCTTCGGCTTGCCGTCGAGGAGGACCTCGCGCAGGCGGAGGAGGTGTTCGCCGAGGCCTTGGCGTCAGGGTCGCCCATCGTGCGATTGCGCCCCCGTCTCATCTGTGCGGACGGCTCCCTGAAGTGGACCGACTGCGCCGTGCACTTCATGCGCGATGCGCAGGGCGAACTCGATCACGTGGTCCTGACGATCCGTGATGCGACGACCGAGGTGGAGTCGACGCAGCGGTTCCAGCTGGCGATGGAGCACTCGGCGATCGGGATCGCCCTTGTCACCCCCAGCGGTGCGTTCATGGATGTCAACCCCGCCCTGTGCCGCATGCTGGATCGGGACGCCGTCTCGTTGATGGGCATGACCTGGCAGGACCTGACGCACCCGGACGACGTGGGCGCGGACCAGGGACTGGCCGACCAGTTGCTCGCGGGGGACAGGGAGTGGTACCGGCTCCGCAAGCGGTATCTGAAGCCGGACGGCTCCCAGGTGTGGGGCGACCTGTCGGTGTCGGCCGCGCGGGACGCCAGCGGGCGGCTGAGCCATTTCGTCGCGCAGGTGCTGGACGTCACGGAGCACGTTCGCGCGGCAGCGCGCTATCGCTTGGTTGCCGAGCACATCGGTGACGTCGTGGTAGTCGTGACGACCGCAGGAATGCTCGAATGGGTGTCCTCCTCAGCTGAAGCAGCCCTCGGCTGGGATCCGGAAGAGGCCGAGGGAACCTCGTTCCTCGACTACGTCCACCCTGATGACGTACCCGAGGCGAGGGCGCAGCACCAGACGCTGCTCTCCGGGGAGTCAGCGCGGCTGGAAGTCCGTCTGCGCGCGCGTGATGGCAGCTTCCGTTGGATGGATGTACGCATCACGCCGACGGTCGACGAGGACGGAGCGGTAGCGGGCTGGGTGGCGGGGGCTCGTGACGTCGATACCGACCGCGCGACGAGGGACGCGCTCGAACTCGAGCGGGCGCAGTTCCGGCTCCTGGCCGAGAACAGCTCCGACATCGTGACCCTCGTGCGCGCTGATGGGACGCTCGAGTGGCTGTCACCGTCCGTTCAAGCCGTCCTGGGTTGGGAGCCCGCTGACCTGATCGGCACGCAGCCCTGGGATCTGATCCACCCCGATGACCGGGAGTCGTCCATCGTCGCCTTGGCGGAGGGGGTAGCCACCCCGGGCGACAGTCCTGCGGTCGACGTGCGCGTCAAGCGAGCCTCGGCTGACTACGTATGGATGGAGGCACTGGGGCGTCATGCGCACGACACGAGCATGGTCGTGAGCTTCCGCCTGATCCAGGATCGGGTCAACGCCCAAGTGGAGCTGGCTGCGGCGGAAGAGCACTACCGCCTCCTCGCGGATCACGCCACCGATGTCATCGTCCGCAGCGGGCGCGACGCGACCATCGAGTGGGTCTCTCCCTCCGTCCGCGAGGTCCTTGGGTACCAGGTCGAAGACATGGTCGGCAGCAGGCTCTCGGAGTTCATGCACCCCGACGACCTCATCGAGGTCGCGAAGGCGCAGCAGGCCATCATCGGCTCCGGGCGGACCGAAGGCCGATCAACCGCCCGGTTCAGGACAGCCGATGGACGCTGGCTGTGGATGAGCATCCGTGGCCGGGCGATCGTGGCGGAGGACGGTCGGATCCTGGGCGGCATCGACTCGCTGCGCGATGTGGAGGCGGAGCACGATGCGGTCACGGCTCTGGAGGAGCGTGAGCGGGAGCTCATCGGGATCGTGCACACCCTCAGTGACCCGTGGGCGCTGCTGGCCGCGGTCCGTGACGAGGGTGGCAGCATCGTCGACTTCACGTTCCGCGACTTGAACGACTTGGCCTGCGCGTACTACGGGATGCCGCGCGAGGATCTCGTCGGAGTGGCGTTCCTGGACCGGCTCGCGGAACCGTCGTCCGTGTTGAGCCTCTCCCGATTGGCGGATGTCGTCGAGAGTGGCCGGCTCCTCTCGGAGGATGACCAGGAACTCCGGTCGCCAGTGGATGGCTCGGTCCGTCGGTTCGACATTCGCGCCGTCAGGTCCGGCGACGGCGTCAGCCTCGCCTGGCGGGACGTCACGGATGACTTCGAAGCCGGCCAGCGTCTTCGTCACCAGGCGGAGCACGACATCCTCACCGGGGTGCCCAACCGGCGACTGTTCGAGGAGCGGATGGCCGGTGCCCTCGCGCAGACGCCCCGCACCGGAACCCGGGTGGCTGTCCTCTACTGCGACGTCGACAACTTCAAGCGCGTCAATGACACCCTCGGCCACGATGCCGGTGACCACGTCCTGAGGGCGGTGGCGGCAGCGATCCGCGGCTGCCTCCGTGAGGGCGACTTCGTGGGCCGGCTCGGAGGCGACGAGTTCGTCATCGTCCTGAACGGGGTCCAGGATCGCGAGAGTGCCGCCGACGTCGCGCGCAAGGTGGGCGCCGCGGTCGGTCAGGAGGTCACTACACCAGCCGGTCGCGTGACCGCCACCGTGAGCATCGGCGTCGCTCTTGCTGAACGCACCGAGACTGCGGCGCAGGTGCTCGCCCGCGCCGATGACGCTCTCTACGCGGCCAAGCGCGGCGGTCGTGACCGCGTCGTGCTCGACGAGTCCTAGGACTGCGGGCCGCTGATGCCCGTCTGCACCGGCATCGGGTCCAGTGACAGCGCCCTGATGTCCGGTTCCACCCAACCCCGTCGCGCGGCGACCGAGAACAGGATGTCGCGGCTCCAGTACCGCAGGAGCACGTCGCGATCCGCGGCTGGCGAGGCGAGGACGGCTGCGACGGCCACCTCCGGGTCATCGTGTCGGATGGCGTCGAGGACCTGCTCGATGAGATTCAGGTACGCCATCGTGATGGTGTGGTGGTAGCCGTGCTCGTCATCGTTCACCCCGCCGCAGGCCACGTTGTAGTGGCGGATCAGGTCGGGGAGGTCGCGGCGCACCTGATCACCGTGGTTGCCGAGGCGCAGGAAGGTCGTGACGATCAGGTGTTCCCGGTGATGGAAGCGCTCCGCGGGCAACGTGCGCGTGACGAAGCCGTCGCACAGCTCCGTGATCTCGGCCATGGTGGGGCGGGTATCCGTCATCGTGACTCCTCGAATGGTACCGTGGTACCAAGATAGCAGGAGGAGGTCTCATGGAAGGCGACGTGCGTCCGGTCGTCGTGACCCGCGTGCAGACGGGCGTGCGCGTCGAGAAGCGGATCCTGAAGGTGGCGAAGGGCCTTGCGGAGTACCTCGACATGAGCTTGGGTGATCTCCTCGAGGGTGTGCTGCTGCATGCCTTCGAGGGCAAGCAACCCTTCAACGACGAGACGATCGCCCGCATCGACATGCTGAAGGAGCTCTACGGTCTGGACCTGACGGCCGAAGACGCGCACACCTTCGCTGAGGGTGACGAGCGCCCCGAGTAGGCCGCCCCTATGCTGACGGGCGTCCTTTGACCGCCCCCTTGGGAGAAGAACCGTGAACAAGACGCTCCTCGCAGCGCTCAACTCGACTGAGCGCCTGCTCATCGACGAGACGGAGCCGGCCAGCCTGGCCCTGTTGGACGAGGACGAGACCGCCGCGCTGCACGCTCGTGTCCTGCGCGCCCGCAACAAGGCGCAAGGTGTGTACCGACGCGGCGCGAGCGGCAAGGTCTCCGCGAAGGGTGGCCGCGGCAAGGCGTTCGGCGAGAACTCGCACGCGCGCCTCAAGGTCGAGGCCTTCGAGGAGGCGCTCGGTCGGGTCAGCGCCCGGCTGGCCACGCTCGCCCGGCAGTCGGCCCGTGAGCTCAAGGAGGCGCGCCTCGCGGCCGCTGCGGAGGCCAAGGCGGGCGGTGGTGCGCAGACCCGTGCCGGTCGGTCACGCTCCGCTGCACCCGCCGCGAAAGGCACGGCGAAGCGGCCGCTTCGCACGCCCGCCAGCCAGAAGAAGCGGGCCGGCAACCAGAGCGCGAACGCGCGGTGGCAGGGCAAGAGGGACGCACGCTGATCGTTGTCTCCGAACCAGCCGATGCCATGGCGCGCATGTGACGGCCACCGCGTGAGCGGTCCGGTCGCCTCGACGGGAGCCCGCGCGGGCTACGACCCGCAGTGGCTCCGGAGGTAGGAGCTGTGGATACCTGCCTCCTGAACGACGCCGCCTTCGACGTCGCCTCATCCGCGGGGTGGTACTCCGCGGTCGCCGGTCTGCTGGCCGGCTTCGCCTTCGTGGCCGTGCTGCTGCCGTTGGATCACGACAGCGACCAGCAGGACGAGCGCCAGACGGCGCACGCCGTGGTGGTGTTCGTCTGCGCGTTCTTCTCCCTGCTGATCCTGTCGCTCACGTACGCGATCCTCGCGGGACGGACGGCCGGCGGATCCGTCGACGGCGTCGCCGCGCACGAGCAGATGATCAACGGTGCTGCCTTCGGACTGTCCGTTCTGCTGCTCATGTTCGGGCTGCGAGCAGTGCTTGGGGCCTATGGCAGGAACCGCCACGTCTTCGATGCTGCCCGTGGGCTGGTCCTGGTCGTCACGTCGGTCATCGGACCGGCCGTCGTCCTGGCCCTGCAGTTCAGCAATGCGCTCGACGTCGAGCGATATCGGACGGAGGCCGGCGGTGGTGAGGCCTGCAACGTCAACGGCATGCCCACAGGCGTCTGGCTCAACCTGTCCATCACGGTGGGGGCCTTCGTCGTCATCGTGGCCCTCGCGCTCTTCCGCGAGCGCCTCCCGAGGTACGAGATGGCACCCGAGTGGATTGCCAAGATCGTCCTGGGCTTCACGGTCCTCTTCGTGGCGTGGAGTTCCATCGTCGTCCCCCTCCTGCCGCCGGCTGTCGTGACCAGCGCACTCTTCGAGCACCTTGCCGTTGCCCTCACAGCGGCGCTCACCGTGGCCTTCTCGCTCGCCTCCTGGCTGGGTCGCTGAGACGGAAGGCCCACCGATGGAGGGTCGCCGCGATGATCACCGGGCTGGCTCGGACGCTGCCGCCACGTATTCCAGATCGAGCACGTCGGTCTGGTCGGCCCAGTGCAGGGTGAGCTCCCAACAGCCTGGGGCGGGCAGGTCCAGCGTCCCGGGGCCCGGGCCATCGGGCCGCTCGCGAAGCACCACCTCGTCGGTGCCCGCAAGGCGTGCCTCGATGCTGACCGGCTCGGGGCCGTTCACCGGTTCACGTGCGACCAGGAGCACCTTGTTCTGAGGCTCTGACTCGGTGGTGGCGACCAAAGGCTGGCTGAAGGCGACGGCGACTATCCGTCCGGCATGACCGATGGCCCGCGGCACCTCGGCTCCCTCGCTGAAGCCGGTGGTGGCCCACGAGGGCATGGTCCCGATCTCGACGTCGCTGTGGCAGGCAGCCGTCGCAGACTGCTCCGAGCACCCGTACAGGGCGACGGCCGAGCAGGCCATCGCGATCGAGAGTGCGGCGATGCTGCGCACGACAGCAGGGTAACCCCGTGCCGCGGGGCCCTCGGCCTCGTGAGGAGCGGCTCAGAGCCGGACGACCGCCTTGCCGATGTTCTCGCCGTTGAGGAGCCCGATCATTGCCGCAGGCATCGACGCGAGACCCTCGTACACCGTCTCCCGGTAGACGAGGTCACCTTGCGTGAGCCAGGTGCCCACCTGGCTCACGAAGGCCGGATACCGGTCGTTGTGGTCCGAGACGATGAACCCCTGCAAGCGAAGGCGCTTCTTCGTGGCCTCGAAGAGGTTCCTGATTCCGACGTCGGGCCGTCCCTCTGCCTGGTACCCGGAGATGGATCCGCACAGGATCACCCGGCCGTAGTCGTTCATCGAGTCGAGGGCCGCCTCGAGGGTCTCGCCCCCAACGTTGTCGAAGTACACATCGATGCCGTCGGGCATGAGCCCGCGCAGCTGGCGGAAGAGGTGGCCCTCGCGGTAGTCGATGGCCGCATCGAAGCCGAGGTCCTCGACCACGTGGGCGACCTTCTCGGCCGTGCCCGCACTCCCCGTGACGCGACTCGCGCCGAGCAGCCTCGCGAACTGGCCGGCAAGGCTGCCGACGGCACCCGCAGCCGCGGACACGAACACCGAGTCACCCTCCTTGAGGGAGCCGATGTCCGTGAGGCCGACGTAGGCGGTCAGACCGGCCACACCGAGAATTCCGAGGTAGTAGGAGAGAGGGACGCCCTCCTCCTGGAGAGGGCGACAGTGCCGCGCGGGCAGGACGGCGGCGTCGCGCCAGCCGGCCATGTGGAGGACCGGCGCTCCCACGGGCAGGGATTCGGACGTGCTCTCGATCACCCGGCCGACCGCCCCGCCCTCCATGGGGGCGTTCAGGGCGAAGGGGGCCACGTAGGAGGGCACGTCGTTCATCCGCGGCCTCATGTAGGGATCGACGGAGAGGAACTCGTTCCTCACGAGGACCGCATCCTCACCGAGGCCCGGCAATTCCGCCTCGACCAGCTGCAGGTCGTCGGGCATCAGCTCGCCCTGGGGGCGGCGGACGAGGTGGAACTGTCGGCTGGTGAGGCTCATGGCCCGATGCTGCCATGCGCGAATCCCACCGTCCGCGTCACATCCGGCGGTCGGACGTGACGCGAGGCGTGGGATTGCGTCGACAGGGGCTTGGGGAGCCCCGCGGATCGCGCGGGCAGGGGCCTCATGGAACACTCATTGGGCGACGCGAGATGCGTGGCAGATGTTCAGTGATAGGGCGTGCAGCGTTGACGGCAAACACCGAATTCCACTTCACCGATACGGCGATCCTCTCGGTCGTCGGCATCGAGGCCCCCATCACCGTGACCTCGCCGGAGATCGACGCCCAGCTCGCCGACACGTACGCCCGTCTGGGCCTGCGGCCGGGGATGCTCGAGTCGCTGGCCGGCATCGAGGAGCGGCGCTGGTGGCCGGAGGGGGTCAGCTTCGCCGACGCCGCGGCGCTCGCCGGGGCCAAGGCGCTCGCCGAGTCCGGCGTGGCGCCGCACCAGGTCGGGCTCGTCATCGACACCTCGGTATGCCGTGACCACCTGGAACCCTCGGCGGCCGTGGACGTGCACGAGCAGCTCGCCCTGCCGTCGTCATGCCTCAACTTCGACCTGGCGAACGCCTGCCTCGGCTTCATGAACGGCATGCAGCTCGCCGCCCTGATGATCGACTCGGGCCAGATCGACTACGCGCTCATCGTGGACGGGGAGGGCAGCCGCCGCACCCAGAAGTCGACGATCGCCAGGCTGAACGGCCCCGACACGACGCGGGACGACGTGCTGGCCAACTTCGCCACCCTGACTCTCGGTTCGGCGAGTGCCGCCATGGTCCTGGGGCGGGCGAGCACCCACCCCGAGGGGCATCGCTTCGTCGGAGGTGTCGGCCGCGCCGCTACCGCCCACAAGGGCCTGTGCGTCGGCGACCTCGACAGCATGACGACGGACTCCCGACTGCTCCTGGAGGCGGCAGTGGTCCTGGCGCGTGACACGTGGATGGACGCCAGGGACCGCTTCGACTGGAGCGACATGGACTCCTACGTCATCCATCAGGTCTCCAAGATCCACACGGCGGCCATGGCCGACGCCATCGGCATCGACCCCGCGAGGATCCCGACCATCTTCGAGAAGTTCGGGAACATCGGCCCGGCCTCGATCCCGTTCACGCTCGCACGGCAGGCGCAGTCGCTCAACCGAGGGGACCGGGTGGCCTGCATGGGGATCGGCTCCGGCCTCAACGCCGCCGTCATCGAGATCGATTGGTGACCGCCTACGACCCTGCCTGCCTGCCCCCAGACGACCTGCCGGGGCTCGACCGCGCGTGGTCACGGCTGGTCACGGGGACGTCCGGCGACGGCGAGAAGCGCACCTGGCACGTGCTCGACACCCATGCGGACGGCGATGAGCCGGCGGCGTTGACCCTGCTGTGCGTGCACGGCAACCCGACGTGGTCCTACACCTGGCGGTCGCTGCTCGCGGCGGCCCCCGACGATGTTCGAGTGGTCGCTGCCGACCAGCTCGACATGGGGTTTTCCGAGCGCACCGGCGTCGATCGCACCTTGGCGATGCGCATCGACGACCTCGACGGCGTCGTCGACGCGCTCGACCTGCGCGGCCCGATCGTCGCGGTCGCCCACGACTGGGGCGGCCCCATCGCGCTCGGCTGGTCCCTGCGGCATCGGGACGTGCTCGCGGGCGTCGTGCTGCTCAACACGGCCGTGCACCAGCCGCGTGAGGCCCTGCCGCCGGCCGTCATCCGCGGGGTGCGCAGTCGCCCGCTGCTTTGGACGTCCACGGTCGGCACCAAGGGCTTCATCACCGGCACCACCCTCCTCAGCAGGCCGACGATGTCCCGTGCGGTGGCACGGGCGTACGCCGCGCCCTACGCCACCGCGGAGCGGCGCCTCGCCATCGGGCAGTTCGTGGCGGACATCCCCCTCGAGGACGACCACCCGAGCCGGGCGACGCTCGACGGCATCGCCGATCAGGTCGGCGAGCTCGACGTGCCCGCGCTCTTCCTCTGGGGCCCGGGCGACCCCGTGTTCTCCGACCGCTACCTGCGAGACCTCGCGGCCCGCATGCCGCAGGCGGACATCCACCGGTACGAGGGAGCCCGCCACCTCGTCATCGAGGACGCCCCGACGATCGCCGACGACCTGCTCAGCTGGGTCGACGACCTGCGCGATGGCCCGGGCAACGGCGCCGCTGCCGAAGCCCTGGCCGGAGCGGGCGAGCCGCTCTGGCAGCGGCTGTCCGAACGCGCCCGCACGGCTCCGGACGGACCCGCACTCGTGGAGCCGGCCGCGGACGGCTGGCGCACCATCCGCTGGGGGCGCCTCTCAGCGAACGTCGAGCGCATCGCCCGGGGCTTGCACGCGCGTGGCGTGCGACCGGGGGACCGCGTGGCCGTGCTCATCACTCCGGGCGCCGACCTGCTGGCGGTCGTGTATGCGTGCTGGCGGCTCGGTGCGGTCGTCGTCGTGACGGACGCGGGCCTGGGCGCGCGCGGCATCGTGCGCGCCCTGCGGGGTAGCGGCCCGCGATTCGCGGTCGCCATCCCGAGGGCCGAACGGCTGCTGCGCTTCGGCCGCGTGGGCGGCACCGTGATCCCGAGCCGCGACCTCGTGGCCATCGCCGACGAAGGTGACATCGCCCCACCGCTGCCGTCGGCGCCCGGTGCCGATGACGACGCCGTGATCGCGTTCACCTCGGGCTCGACGGGCCCGGCGAAGGGCGTGGCCTACACGCACGCGCAGGTGCAGCGCACGCGGGACCTGCTCGCGCGCCACTACGGCCTGGGCGAGGAGGACGGGCTCGTCGCGGCGTTCGCGCCCTGGGCGCTGCTGGGCCCGGCGCTCGGCATCCCCTCGGTCCTGCCGCGGATGGACCTCTCGGTCCCGGATTCCCTCACGGCCTCGGCCCTCGCCGACGCGGTCACCGCCGGCCATGGCACCGTCCTGTGGGCATCGCCGGCCGCCCTCGCCAACGTGCTCCGGACGCAGGACTCGCTGGATGCGTCGGGGAGGCGCTCGCTCGAGCAGCTCCGCCTCGTCCTCGGTGCCGGGGCGCCGGTGTCGTCCGCCACCCTGCACGGCATCCGGCGCCTGTGTCCGAAGGCCTCGATCAGGACGCCCTATGGCATGACGGAGGTCCTGCCCGTGGCCGAGGCCACGATCGATGACATCGACGCGGCAGGACCGGGGGAGGGAGTCCTCGTCGGCCGGCCCCTGCCGGGCGTGTCCGTCATGATCAGCGCGGTCGACCGTGAGGGGCGGGCGGTCGGCGTGCCCGCCACCGATGCAGACGTGCTCGGCGAGGTGCTCGTCGCCGCGCCGCACGGCAAGTCCCGGTACGACCGGCTGTGGGCCACCGAGCGGGCGTCGAGTCGGGACGCCGGCTGGCACCGCACCGGCGACCTCGGCCATCTGGATACGCAGGGGTGGCTGTGGATCGAGGGTCGGCTCGCGCACGTCATCACGACACCGGAGGGCCCCGTGGGGCCAGTCGGCATCGAGCAGAGCGCGCAACGGGTGCCGGGTGTCGAGCAGGCCGCGGCCGTCGGCGTCGGACCGGTCGGCACCCAGCAGGTCGTGGTCGTCGTGGTCAGCCCCGGCAGCCGTCGAGGCGTGGCCGATCCTGCGTTGTCCGAGCAGGTCCGGGAGGCCGTCGGCGTGCCCGTGGCCGCCGTGCTCGTGCGCGACGATCTGCCGGTCGACATCCGGCACCGGGCCAAGATCGACCGAACCGCGGTCGGCCGATGGGCCGCGGGCATTCTGGAGGGGCGTCGACGGCCATGAGGGTCCTGGTCACCGGGGGCCGGGGGCTGCTGGGCGAGGCGGTGGTGGCCGAGCTGATCCGCCGCGGGCATCGCGTCACGTCCTTCCAGCGCACCACGGCCGGGCACCGTCCGGGCGTGGTGGAGCGGCTGGGCGATGTCACGGATGCTGATGCGGTCCATGCCGCCGTCGCCGGTCACGACGCCGTCGTCCACCTCGCGGCGAAGGTGTCCATCGTCGGTCGGTGGGCGGAGTTCGAACGCGTCAACGTGGGTGGCACCCGCAATGTGCTGGACGCGGTCGCGGCTCACGGGATCACGCGTCTCGTCCATGTCTCGTCGCCATCGGTGGCGCACGCCGGGCGTCCTCTCGTCGGGGTCCCGGCCGCACCGGCGGATCCTGCCGCCGCCCGTGGCCACTACGCGCGGAGCAAGGCCCAGGCCGAAGGACTCGTCCTGGCGGACGTGCCCGCTGGCGTCCACCTGGCCGTGCTGAGGCCGCACCTGGTCTGGGGACCGGGGGACGAGCAGCTCGTCGGACCGATCGTGGATCGTGCTCGGCGTCACCGGCTGTTCCTCATCGATCGCGGCGTTGCTCTTGTCGACACGCTCTATGTCGACAATGCAGGGTCCGCGGTCGCGCAGGCTCTCGAGCGCTGCCACCTGCCTGAGGTGGCCCGTCGGCCGCTTGTCGTCACGAACGGCGAGCCGCGGACCCTGGCCGAGATGATCGATCGGATCGCGGCAGCGGCGGGCGCGCCGGGCCCGCGCGGATCGCTTCCGTACCCCGTGGCCAAGGTGGCCGCGGTGGGCGTCGAGCGCGTGTGGTCGGCGCTGGGACGAACCGACGATCCGCCGCTGACGGCATTCCTCGCCGAGCAGCTGGCCACGGCGCACTGGTTCGACCAGCGCGCGACGCGGGAGGCCCTTGCGTGGGCTCCCGAGATCAGCGTGGATGAGGGCTTTCGTCGACTGGCGGCGTGGTTCGGCTCGCCGGTACCTCGTCCGGCTGCGACGTCGGCTCCTCGTCCCTGATCCCCCGACCCAGCATCAGGGCGATCCCCGAGAACACGACGAAGACCAGCTAGTTGAGCGAATAGGCGGTCGTCGTGGCTGCTGTGGCTCCCCCGATGAGGATGACCACACCCTGGCTGAGCCGCCCCGTCCGCCACAGTGCGACGAGCAGGGGGATGCCGGCGATGGGACTGTGGAACCACGCGATCGGCGCGATGGCGAGGGAGGCCCAGGCCAGGATCCAGAACGAATGCTGGCCTCGACGCCATGCGATGGCCGAGGCGACAAGGACGGTGATCCACCAGAGCACCGGCGGGATCGGCCCGCGACGGAGAAGGGCCTCGGGCGTCCACTGGTTGTCGAGGGACAGCGATGTCTCGACGCTCGCCCGGCCGCCGTCGAGGAAGCCGGCCACGATGCCCGGCTCCACCGCGACAGCCACGACCGTGAGGACGACGAGCAGACCGACGGCCCAGAGCAGGACGCGCCACCGGCGCCGCATCAGGGGATACGCGAGCATGATCAGGCCCGTGCCTCGCATGGCCGCGAGCACGCCGAGGGTGATGCCGCCCAGGACCGGTCGGCGGCGGAAGTTCCACGCGAGGGCCAGGAGGAGGGGGCGAGCGGGTAGCTGCTCTCGAGGGCCCACCGGCCGGGCATGGTCGCCGCGATCGCGAGGGCGATGGGGTAGGCCAGGTGGGGAGGAACCCGCATGAAGCGCATGCTCAGGGCCAGGGCGCAGATCATGGCGGCCATCCACCACGGCAGCCACACCTGGTAGTCCCACGGTGCCAGGGGGGCGTAGAGGGGGATGCCGAAGGGCGGATGGCTGTGGGCCTGGTCCTGCGCCCAGTTCAGCCCGATCAGCGGCCCCAGGGTCGTCAATGGGTCGTAGGCCGAGTGCGCGCCGTCGAGCCAGCCGCGTGTTGCGGCGACCTCCCACGCGATGTCGGCGGCACCCCCCTGACCGGAGAACGCGGTCATGAACCAGTCGAGGCCGAGCTTGGCGAAGGCGCCCGAGAAGTAGTGCTGCGCGACGGAGGCGAGTCCCACGAGGGCCGCGATGGCGGGGATGTTGAGGCCGAGTTCGAGAAGGCTGACCGAGGCCTCATCCGAGCGCGGGCCGGTCCCCTCCTCGGTCGTCGCCACCTGCCTGAGGGTAGCCGCGGATGCGCCGCCGTCGCGTGCATCCTGCCCGCCACGTGTCGGGCCTTGGCCCGCCCTACCGGGGGTCGCCGGGTGGCGCGGGCGCGGGGTCGTCGGCCAGGGGATGAGCGAGCAGGAGGGCCACGACGATCGGGATCGCGCCGAGCAGGACGGCCTGGGTGTGCATGACCGAGGCCGCGAGCGCACCGCAGGCTCCGCCGGTCGCGTAGGCGAGCACGGTGATCAGGCCCATGAGCGCCAGGGTCCGGGCGGTGCGGCGTCCGGGCCCCTTCCCGGCCGCCCAGTCCATGAGCCCCTCGGCGCTGCGCAGGACGGTGCCCGACTGGAAGGAGGTCTGCGCCTGCACGCCGGCCACCCGCGTGAGCGCTGTGGCTGTCACACCCATGGCCGTCGCGCCCAGCAGGGCCGACATCATGCCCAACAGCTCGCCCGATCCGATGATGGTGACGGTCGCCCACCACACCAGCACCAGCAGGCCGCCCGCCACCAGGCGCAGCCGGACTGTGGACCAGTCGTGCATGTCTGACACCCGAGCCACGAGCCAGGCCAGGCAGCCACCCAGGGCGAAGCCCAGGATCGAGAGCAGCGAGAGCCTCCAGATCGGATCCTGTCCGACCAGCCCCATGCCGACGTGGACGATGTTGCCTGACTGGTTGGCTACGAACACGCCGTACCTGCTGAGCGCATAGCCGTCGGCGAAGCCAGCGGTGAGGGTGAGCAGGGCCAGGACCATGAGCGGGGCCCGGAACGTGGTCCCGGCGCCTGCTGGGTCGTTCGGGGTCATGGTGCCTGCACGCTACCGTCAGGACGGCGGGCGCATGCTGGTGTGCGGCACGCGAAATGGCCGTTGAGGAAGGGAGCGCTCGATGATCGTCGCCCTGGCGCACGTGCAGGTGGCCATGCCACGGGGAGCCGAGGAGCAGGCTCGTGCTTACTACGGGGGCCTCCTGGGGATGGCGGAGCTACCGAAGCCCGACGCGCTCGCCGGTCGAGGCGGGTGCTGGTTCGTCGGCGGCAGCGCCCTTCTCCACCTCGGGGTGGAGGAGGGGTTCTCGCCCGCGCGCAAGGCGCATCCGTGCTTCCTCGTCGACGATCTCGAGGGGACGGAGGCCGCGCTGGTGGCCGCGGGCCATGCGTGCACGCGGGCCGATGGGGAGGTGCCGGGCGTGCGGCGCTTCCACACCCACGACGTGTTCGGCAACCGCCTGGAGTTCGAGCAGGCCCGCTGACCCCTTCCCTGCCGGGCCGAAGGTCTCTAGCCTTCGGTGATGCGCATCGCTATCGGAACACGCAAGGGTCTCTGGACGGCGATGGGGGACGCCGACGGCTGGACGGTGAGCCAGCCGCTGAAGCAGATGGCGGAGTTCGCCTCCGTCGCCTGGGTGCCGATGGGGGAGGGTCGTCCGCCCCGACTCGTCACCGGGGCCCGCAGCTGGTTCTGGGGACCGTCGGTCGTCACCAGCGACGACGACGGCGCCACGTGGTCCGAGCCCGAGTCCGGGGCGGTCACGTTCCCGGAGGAGACCGGGGCCGCAGTGGAGCGCATCTGGAACCTGACCCCTGACCCCCGGGAGCCGGGTCGAGTGTGGGCGGGCATCGAGCCGCACTCGTTGTGGAGGTCCGACGACGGCGGCGCCACCTTCGAGCTCAACCAGGCCCTGTGGGACCACCCGCATCGCAAGGACTGGACGCCCGGTGCCGGCGGTCCGGCCGTGCACACGATCGTGCCGCGTCCCGATGCGGGCATGGTCATCGCGATGAGCACCGGGGGCGTGTACCGCTCCGCCGACAGCGATGGCGGGTGGGAGCCGGCGAACAAGGGGATCCGGGTCATCTTCGCGCCCGATCCCTACCCGGACTACGGCCAGTGCGTGCACCGCATCGCGATGGACGCCGTCAACCCGGACCGCCTCTACGCGCAGAACCATGGCGGCGTGTACCGCTCCGACGACGGCGGGACCTCGTGGCAGCCGATCATGGAGGGGTTGCCGGCGGACTTCGGCTTCGTCGTCCTCGCGCATCCCACGAAGGCCGACGCCGCCTGGGTCCTGCCCATCGACGGCGAGACGATGTTCCCGCCGAACGGCCGGCTCCGCCTGTGGCGCACGGACGATGCGGGCGGCTCCTGGCGCGAGGTCGGGGAGGGCCTGCCGGACGACTTCTACGCCTCGGTGCTGCGCGACGCGGCCCACGTCACCGACATCGACGGCACGGCGGCGATCGCGTTCGGCACCCGCAACGGCGAGGTGTTCGCGAGCCTCGACGAGGGCGAGACGTTCACCATGGTCGCGACGCAACTGCCGGACGTGCTCTCCGTGCGGGCCAGCGCCTGACCGATGGCTGTCGTCGTGCGCCTGCCCCAGGCGCTTGCCGTCGATGCCGGCGGGCACCGGACGCTGGAGTTCGATCTGCCTGCCGGCTCCGTCCTCGCCGACCTGCTCACTCAGGTGCGCTCGCAGTACCCCGCACTCGGCCGTCGGATCTGCGATGAGACGGGGGCCATCCGGAGGTTCGTCAACGTCTATGTCGGGGACGACGAGTCGCGTGCACTCCAAGGACTGGGCACTCCGGTTGCCCAGGACGCCGATGTGTTCGTCGTGGGATCCGTCGCGGGCGGCTGAGGATCAATGGGCCCTCACGCGCCTAGCATGTGCGCGTGACGAGGCAGACGCGATCGGAGCGCGACGCGAGGTTCGTCGATCGATTCGGTGTGCTCACCACGGTCACGATCATCACGATCGTGCTCCTCATGCTCTTCAACATCGATCCCGTCGTGGACAACACCCTTCGTCAGTGGGAGTCGGTGGTCACGTCGGTGCTGGTGGGCCTCACGCTCGTACTCGCACTGCGGGCCTCGGGCATCCGGTACCGATGGCAGCGGATCGGCGATCTCATGGTGATCGTCGCGCTGGTCACGATCACGGCCACGGCGCTGATCGAGACCATCAAGGGGGCACCCATTCTGGGCGACAACGCGACGCCCGCCCCGCTGTTCGTCGTCATCCTGACGCTGTTCGCACCCGCGGCCGTGATGTTCCGGCTGATGCAGCACCGGAAGGTCACCCGGGGCACCGTTCTCGGGGCGATCTCGGGCTACCTGCTCATTGCGCTGATGTTCTTCTACCTGTTCCTTGCGGTCAGCCACTTCGAGTCCGGCTTGTTCTTCGGCCAGCCAGAGCCCACGCAGTCGTACATGTACTTCAGCCTCGTCACGATCACCACGACCGGCTACGGCGACCTGACCGCGAGCACTGACGTCGGGAGGCTGCTGGCCACCAGTGAGGCCGTCATCGGGCAGATCTACATGGTGATCTTTGTGGCGATGATCGTCGGCCTGTTCGTCTCGACGCGGCAGAGCATCCGGATGAGCGGCAACCCCGACGCGTCCGGTTCGGGAAGCGCTGAGTCGGGGTCATCGGTCGAGCCCTGAGGATCCCGGGCTCGGGCGACAACGGCGTGATCGCATCCCTAGAGTGGGCGCGAGCATCCATTGCGAGGGAAGGAACGGCCATGGCTGACGACGACATCGAGGTCGGCGAGGAAGTCGACGTGACCGTCGTCCTCGACGACGCGGGCGAGACGGTGGGCACGGTGGTGGACGACATCGTCGTCGCGTCGGCACCGGAGGGGTCCATCGTGGACGAGACGATCGACGTCCTCGATTCCGAGGGGCATCTGCTGCTCGAGGACGAGAAGGTGAGCATCTACGACGAGGATGCGCAGTTGGTGTCCCAGGAGGAGACGATTGCGATCGCGCTCGAGTCCGCGGACGAGGCCGAGGGCGAGTAGCGCGTGCTGAAGGGCATCGACCCGCTGCTCAGCGGCGAGCTGCTGAGGATCCTTGACGACATGGGGCACGGCGACGAGCTCCTGCTCGTGGACCGCAACTACCCGGCCGCGTCGTCGGGTCGGCCGGTCGTGCGTCTTGGTGAGGTGTCGGTGGTGCGGGCGGCGACCGCGATCCTCAGCGTGTTCCCGCTCGACTCGTTCATCGACACCCCGTTGGAGCGGATGGAGGTCGACGAGGACCCGGGCGTCACGACCGCTGCGCAGGACGAGCTCCTCGCCACGGCGCAGGCCGCCGAGGGCCGGCCGCTGGCATACGGGGTGGTGCCGCGGCTGGACTTCTACCAGCGGGCGCGGGGCGTGTACGCCGTCGTGCATACCCTCGACACCACGCCCTACAGCTGCTACATCCTCCACAAGGGCGTCATCTGACGAGTTGAACCGCTTCCCGGCTCAAATCTGCAGATTTGAGCCGGTTTCGCGGTCAGACTGCCGAATTGAACCGGGTGGAGTCCATGGGATCCGTCGTCGTCATCGCCGGGAAGCTCGTCGTCGACGAGGTGCTGTGGTGTGCGCACGCCGTGACACCGGGCAGCAACCAGCGGGCGGTGGACGTGCGGCTCACGGGTGGGGGCCAGGTGTGGCATACCGCGCGGGCCATCGCCCGACTGGGAGCACCCGTCCGGGTCACCGGCTGGGCGGGGGCGGACGCGGACTCGGCACGGCTCCGGGAGGAGCTTCAGGCCGCGGGCGTCGAGGATCGGCTGGTCGCGGCGGGTCGGGCGGTGCGATCCACGGTGCTCATCGGTCCTGACGGCGACCGGGCCATCGTGTCGCGCCCCGGCAGCGGGCGCCTCACGGTCGACGCGCTCGACGACGATGTCCTGTCTGAAGCGTCCGTACTGCACATCGATGCGTACGCGCTCGACGACATCGCGGGCGATGCCTTGATCTCGCTCGCAGAGGATGCGCATCACGCAGGCATCCCGATCAGTCTCGAGCCACCCGCCGTGCGACGGCTCGACCGCGCCGCCCCCTGGCTGGGTCAGCTGCCGCCGTTGGAGGCGCTCATCGGTCGACCCGACGAAGCGGACGCCGCGGCGCGACTCCTGGGCGCGGCACCTCGGCTACGCGTGACGCACGACGGTCCGCACGATGTGACCGTCACGGGCGTCGACGCCAGGGTCTCGCTGCCCGTGCCACCCACGACAGTGGCCACGACGGGCGCGGGTGACCGCTTCGCGGCGGGGTGGCTGGTGGCGTGCGCTCGGGGCGAGGCGATGGAAGAAGCGCTCGTCCGGGGAGTCGAGGCAGCGCAGGCCCATGCCGAGCCGACGTGGACGAGCGGTTGAAATCCGCGGTCTGACCGCGAAACCGGCTCAAATCTGCAGATTTGAGCCGGGAAGCGGTTCAACTCGTCGGAAGGGGGGGCACCTCGCTAGCGCGGAGGTGGGGGCTTCTCGAGGTGGAGGGCCAGCACCGGGCAGGCGTGGGTCGCGTCGCGGGCGGCGGCCAGGTCCGACTTGGCGATGTTCGCCCGCACCGTGCCGCCGGGCAGCACGGGGTAGCCCCACTCGTCCAGCTCGATGAGGTGCGGTGCGGCGTCGTGGCACAGCCCCCGTCCATCGCACCGGATCGGGTCCAGCGCGAGAACGGCCGCGGCCTGCTGCGTGGTGGTGCTCGTCATTCGAAGTCCCTCCCATCGGGATCCATGGCGGTCAGCCGCACGGGGGGCACCGGCAGCGCATGCGCATCGGTCACCGGCCGCCGGCCCACGACGGAGCAGCGGCCGTCGAGGTGCAGCGCCACCTCGTCGTCGAAGGCAGCGAGCCCGGTGGACACGAAGCGCGCCGTGCCGTCAGGGTGCTTGCAGCCGCCCCGCCCGGTGATCAGGCCGAGACGCGTGCGCAGCTGCTTCATGCCTGGCTCGTCGAACTGCCGCAGTGCGAGGGCGCGGACGTCATCGGCGACGGTCGGCAGGCCGAACATGCACGGTCCGCACTGACCGGCACTCTCGCCGGCCATCCACGCGGCCACGCGGGCCATCTCCTCTAGTGGGCAGGTGGTCTCGTCGACGGCCCACAGGATGGACGCGCCGATCACTCCGCCGGCGTTGCGCACCGAATCGGGATCCCACGCCACGGCGTCGAAGCCGGAGCCCGCGACCCATCCGCCGCCGTAGCCGCCGGTGAGGTAGCCGCGGATGGGACCGGTCGGTCCGCCGCACAGCGCCAGGATGTCCGCGACGGACGTGCCCGTCGGCACCTCGACGATGCCCGGACGGGCCACGCCGCCGCCGACGGTCACGAGGGTCGTGCCGGGGGCCGACGCCGCACCCACCGTGGAGTACCAGCTCCCGCCATGACGGGCGATGAGGGCCATGTGCGCGAGAGTCTCGGCGTTCTGCACGAGCGTTGGCCGCCCGGCTGCGCCGCGCTGGAAGGGCCGGTCGGGGTAGACCGGGGTCCCGATGCCATCGCCCACCCAGTGCGACAAGGCCGACTCCTCGCTGGAGACGTACCGCGCGGGCGGGGTGACCAGGGTGATCGGCACATCGTCGACGCGGGCCGCGGCCCGCTCATACAGGGCCCGCTCGAGGACTCCGATGGACGGGGAGCCGCGGTGCACGGCGAGGAAGGCATCGGTGGCCCCGACGGTCTGGGCTGCCGCCTGGATGCCGTCCAGCACGAGGTGCGGTGACGCAGCGAGCAGGACCTCGTCCTTGCTGCTCGCGGGCTCGCCCTCCATGGCGTTGCCGATGACGACCGGCTGGCGGGTGCGGCTGAGCCGGCCCCGCTCATGTGAGCTCTTCACCACGGCGCGCAGCTTCAGGTGCGTCGGGAACCAGCCGCCGCCACGTCCACGAAGGCCTGCCCTCTCGACCTCGTCGACGAGCCCGCCGGGGCTGCCGCCGTGCCGCTTCGGAAGGGTCGGCAGCGGCCCGTGCTGATCGCGGTGCGCCGCCAGGGAGGAGGGGGTGTCGAGTCCCAGTCGTCCGGCCATGGCGGCATGCTGCCGGAAGGGCGTGAGGAGGAGGCCTTGTCTGGGCAAGGGGAAGGTAAAGGGCGGAGTAGGTTCGGCGCATGGCACTCGTCGCGGGAGTGGACTCGTCCACGCAGTCGGTGAAGATCGTCGTCAGGGACTCGGAGACCGGGGCCCTGGTCCGGGAGGCGAAGGCTTCGCACCCGGACGGCACCGAGGTGCATCCGTCCGCCTGGCTCGATGCCCTCGACACGGCGATGGGGGGCATTCTCGAGGGTGTTGAGGCGCTGGCGGTGGCGGGCCAGCAGCACGGCATGGTGGCCCTCGATGAGGAGGACGCCGTCGTCCGGCCCGCCCTGCTGTGGAACGACACCCGCTCCGCCCCGGACGCCGACGATCTCGTCGAGGAGCTCGGTGGGCCGCAGGCGTGGGCGGATGCGGTGGGCAGTGTGCCGCTGGCCGCGTTCACCGTCACGAAGGCACGCTGGATGGCGCGCGTCGAGCCGGAGAATGCCGCGCGCACGACCCGCATGATGCTGCCGCACGACTACCTCACCTGGGTGCTCGCCGGTCGGCCCGACACCGCGGTGACCGATCGCGGGGAGGCCTCCGGAACCGGGTACTGGTCGCCGATCACGGGCCAGTACCGGAAGGACCTGCTCGAGCTCGCGCTCGGTCACGTGCCGCTCGTGCCGCGGGTCGCCGCCCCGCACGAGGAGATCGGACGCACGTCGACGGGGATCGCCCTCGGTCCGGGCACGGGCGACAACATGGGCGCCGCCCTCGGCCTGGAGCTGCAGCCGGGCGATGTCGTCGTGTCGTTGGGCACCTCGGGCACGGCGTTCGCGGTGTCGACGGTGCCGGCACGCGATGCGAGCGGGCTCGTCGCCGGCTTCGCCGACGCCACCGGACGCTTCCTGCCGCTCGTGTGCACGCTCAACGCGGCCCGCGTCCTCACGTCCACCGCGGAGATGCTCGGGGTCGACATGGACGAGTTCGCCCGCCTCGCCCTCTCCGCACCCGCGGGCGCGGAGGGCTTGGCGCTGCTCCCGTACCTCGACGGCGAGCGCACGCCCAACCTGCCGGACGCACGTGGCTCCCTGCACGGCATCAGCCGCGCGAACATGACGCCAGCGACGATCGCGCGCGCCGCGGTCGAGGGGATGCTGGGCGGCCTGGCCGATGCCGTCGATGCGCTCATCGACGTGGGCGTGCAGCCGCGGCGCATCCTGCTCGTGGGTGGCGCCGCGGCCAACCCGGCGGTGGGTGCCGTGGCCGCGACGATGTTCCCCGCGCAGGTCGTCATCCCGCCGCCGGGGGAGTACGTCGCCGATGGCGCGGCGCGGCAGGCGGCTTGGGTGCTGGCCGGCGGCGACGCCGCGCCCACGTGGGACAGCATGCGGCAAGGCGAGACCCTCACCTACGACGCCGAGCCCGTGGCAGCGGTGCGCGAGCAGTACCGCGCGGCGCGCACCTCCCTGTACGGCTGACCCGTCGACTGCTCCGTCTTTCGTCACAAGGGCCACCCGTTGCGACGAAAGACGTAGCAGTCGCCGAGCGTGCACCCGGCGTGACCAAATCGTTATCGGTCCGTGGCTGTTCCTTGTCGCAAAACCGTTGCATCAGCAAAGCCCTGATGCATATGTTGGCGCTGACAACATTTAGACGCCACGACGACAACGAGGTTCCGTGTCCAAGGATCTGCACGTGCGGTCGACCGACAAGTTCTCCTTCGGGCTGTGGACCGTGGGCAACCGGGGACGGGATCCCTTCGGTGAGGCGGTCCGCCCGAAGATCGAGGTCTCGGACATGCTGCGGGGCCTTGCGGACATCGGCGTCTACGGCGTCAGCTTCCACGACGACGACCTGATGACCTTCGGTGCCAGCGAGCCCCAGCGGCGCGCGGAGCTCGACGCCTTCAAGAAGGACCTGGAGGCCACCGGGCTGAAGTGCACCATGGCCACGACCAACCTCTTCTACCACCCGGTCTTCAAGGACGGCGCCTTCACCTCGAACGATCCGCAGGTGCGCAAGTACGCGATCCAGAAGGTGATGCGCAACCTCGACGTCGCGGCCGAGCTCGGCGCTCCGGTCTACGTGTTCTGGGGTGGTCGCGAGGGCGTGGAGTCGCCGACCGCCAAGGACACTCGCGATGCGCTCTCCCGCTACGCGGAGGCGCTCGACTTCCTCGCCGGCTACGTCAAGGACAAGGGCTACGACATCAAGTTCGCCCTCGAGCCGAAGCCGAACGAGCCTCGCGGCGACATCTACCTGCCCACGGTGGGCCACGCGCTGGCGTTCATCGAGACCCTCCAGCACAGCGAGATGGTCGGCGTGAACCCCGAGGTCGCCCACGAGACGATGTCGGGCCTGTCCTTCTACCAGGGCGTCGCGCAGGCGATCTGGCAGGGCAAGCTGTTCCACATCGACCTCAACGATCAGCGGATCGGCCGGTTCGACCAGGACTTCCGCTTCGGCTCCGAGGGCATCAAGGACCACTTCTTCCTCGTCCGCCTGCTGGAGAACAGCGGCTACGAGGGCGTCAAGCACTTCGACGCGCACGCGTACCGCACGGAGGATGTCGAGGGCGTGTGGGACTTCGCCCGCGGCTGCATCCGCAACTACCTCGCATTCGCGGAGAAGGCCCGCGAATTCGACGCAGACCCCCGCGTTGCAGAAGCGATGGCCTATACGGGCGTCGCGGAACTCGCGGTTCCGACTGTCGGCCCGTACACACCTGAGGCCGCAGCCGGGCTCATGGCCGAGACGTTCGACGTCGACACTCTCGCGAAGCGCGGGTTCGGCATCGAGAAGCTCGACCAGCTCGCCGTCGATCACATCCTGGGCATCGCCTAGGTGACGGCGTCCATCACCCAACAGAGAATCGCAGGTTCGCCTGCGGGGAAAGGACAGCAACGCATGTCCAAGAAGTACATCGGAGCAGTAGCCGGCCTCGCGGCCGCGTCGCTGCTGGTTGCTGCCTGTAGCAGCAGCTCTTCCTCGTCCTCAGAGTCCGCGGCTCCCGCGGCCTCGACCCCTGCGTCGGCGGCTGCGTCGGCTGCCCCGGCCGACTCCGCCATGGCGGCCAGTGGCAAGGCGTGCGTGATCCTGCCCGACGCGGCGTCCTCCGCTCGCTGGGAGACGGCAGACCGTCCGTTCCTCGAGCAGGCCTTCCAGGCTGCAGGTGTCGAGTACGACATCCAGAACGCGAACGGTGACAAGGCCAAGTTCCAGACCATCGCCGACGGCATGCTTGCCGGTGGCTGTGGCGTCCTGGCCATCGTCAACCTCGACAGCGACACCGGTGCCGCCGTCATCCAGAAGGCGACCGCCGCTGGCGTTCCCGTCATCGACTACGACCGCCTGACCCTCGGTGGTGGTGCGCAGTACTACGTCTCCTTCGACAACGTGGCCGTCGGCACCGCGATCGGCGAGGGCCTGCTCAAGTGCCTCAGCGACCAGGGTGTGACCTCCGGCCCGGTGGCGCTGCTCAACGGCTCCCCGACCGACAACAACGCCACGCTGTTCAAGCAGGGCTACGAGAAGGCGCTGACCGACGCGGGCTTCACCGTCCAGGCCGATCAGTCCGTGCCCGACTGGGACAACACCAAGGCCGGCACGATTTTCGAGCAGATGTACACCGAGAACAAGGGTGACTTCGTCGCAGTCGCGGCCGCCAACGACGGTCTCGGTGGCGCTGTCATCGCCGTGCTCGACCGCAACGGCCAGGCCGGCAAGATCCCGGTCTCGGGCCAGGATGCCACGGACGAGGGCCTGCAGCGCGTGCTGCTCGGCACCCAGTGCGTGACCGTGTACAAGGCCGTGAAGAAGGAAGCCGACGCAGCCTCGCAGCTGATGATCGACCTCCTCAATGGTGACCAGGCCGCTGCCGACGCTCTCGCGACCGGCTCGGTGACGGACACCCAGACCAACGCCGAGGTCCCGAGCGTCCTGCTCGAGCCGCAGCCGATCTACGCGGATTCCGTGAAGGACGTCATTGCTGACGGCTTCACCACCGCCGACAAGATCTGCACGACGGACGAGCTCAAGGCCGCCTGCGCGAAGTACGGCGTCCAGTAGGAAGGTCCCTGCCGGCCTGAGGGCCGGTCCCCGAGGACACCGGTGGGGGCGGGTGCGATCCACCCGCCCCCACCGGCACGCCGGGGCTCATTTCTCGATGTGCCTGCACTCCCGCAACGGTTACGACAAGGTGAGGACATGACGTCAGATACCCCCCTCCTCGAGTTGAGAGGCATCAACAAGAGCTTCGGGCCGGTCCACGTTCTCCAGAACGTCGACCTGAAGGTCTGGCCCGGCCAGGTCACCGCCCTCGTGGGCGACAACGGCGCAGGCAAGAGCACGCTCATCAAGGGCGTCGCCGGCATCTACCCCTTCGACTCGGGTGACTACCTGTTCGAGGGTAAGAACGCCCAGGTTCACGATCCCAAGCAGGCCAACGCCCTCGGGATCGAGGTCGTCTACCAGGACCTCGCCCTGTGCGACAACCTCGACGTCGTGCACAACATGTTCCTCGGCCGCGAGGAGGCCAAGGCCAGCATCCTCGACGAGATCACCATGGAGAAGCGGGCGACCGAGACCCTCGCGGGCCTGTCCGTCCGCACGCTGAAGTCCGTGCGCCAGCAGGTGTCCAGCCTTTCCGGCGGCCAGCGGCAGACGGTGGCCATCGCGCGCGCGGTCCTGTGGAACTCCAAGCTGGTCATCCTCGACGAGCCCACCGCCGCCCTCGGCGTCGCGCAGACCGAACAGGTCCTCAACCTCGTACGCCGCCTGGCCGATGCCGGCCTCGGCGTCATCCTCATCTCGCACAACATGAACGACGTCATGCGGGTCGCCGACAACGTGGCCTGCCTCTACCTCGGCCAGATGGCGGCACAGGTGCCGGCCACCGCGGTCGACCACACCACGATCGTCGAGCTCATCACCGCCGGTCGTTCCGGGGACATCGGCATCCAGTCCGATGACCTCGTCTCGGGAGGTGCGGCATGAGCACGACCCAGCAGCCGACCGACGTCGATCTGTCAGCAGCCGGCGACACCGGCGGCATCTCGCAGGCGATCCGCGACTACTTCACCCGGGTCCGCGGCGGCGAGGTGGGCTCGCTGCCCGCCGTCCTCGGCCTCATCGTCCTGTTCCTGCTGTTCAGCGTGCTCAAGCCGGACACCTTCTTCAGCACCTTCAACTTCGCCAACCTGCTCAACCAGGGCACGGCCATCATCGTGCTCGCGATGGGGCTCGTCTTCGTCCTCCTGCTCGGCGAGATCGACCTGTCGGCGGGCTTCACCGCGGGCACGGCCGCTGCCGTCCTTGCGGTGGCCCTCTCCTCGTGGGGATGGGCGTGGCCGCTGGCACTCCTCGCCGGCCTGCTCACCGGAACGGCCATCGGCTTCTTCATCGGCATCCTGGTGGCTCGGCTCGGTATCCCCTCGTTCGTCGTGACCCTCGCCATGTTCCTCGCCCTGCAGGGCGTCATGCTCCTGATCATCAGCGAGGGCGGCACGATCCGCCTGCGCAGCGACTTCCTGCTCGCGATCATGAACCAGAACATGCCGGTGTGGGCCGGCTGGCTCCTCTGGGCGCTCGTGGTCGGCGGGTACGCCCTCGTGGCGTGGCGGGGCATCTCGGGCCGCCGCAAGGCCGGCCTGCGCGCCACCGCGACCTCGGTGTGGGCGGCCAAGACCATCGCGCTGGCGGTGCTCCTCGGTGTCATGGTCTTTCTCCTGAACCAGGAGCGGCAGATCCTCCGGCCCGGCAAGGAGTCCTGCCCGACCAGCGGCGACGCGCCGCTCGGCTGCATCCCCGTGATCCAGGGCGTGCCGTGGGCTGTGCTCGTCGTCCTCGTGCTCGTGGTCGGCCTGACCTTCGTGCTGTCGCGCACGCCGTTCGGTCGCCACATCTACGCGGTCGGCGGCAACGCCGAGGCCGCGCGCCGCGCCGGCATCAACGTCAAGTGGATCAAGACCTACTGCTTCATGATCGGCTCTACCCTCGCGGCCGTTGCCGGCGTGCTGATCGCCTCCCGTGACAACTCCGTCTCGCCCACCACCGGTGGCGCCCAGACGCTGCTGTTCGCCGTGGGCGCGGCCGTCATCGGCGGCACGAGCCTGTTCGGCGGCAAGGGCAAGGTCATGGACGCCGTCATCGGCGGCCTGGTCATCGCCGTCATCGCCAACGGGCTTCCGCTGATCACGCAGCAGTCGGGTATCCAGTTCGTCGTCACCGGGCTCGTGCTGCTCGTGGCCGCCAGCGTGGACGCGATCTCGCGGAAGCGCGCCACCGCGGGCTGACAGGATCGGTCGGCGGGAGATGGCCTCACGTACGGCGGCGACGCAGGACGACCTGCGGCGCCACAATCGAGCCCGGCTGCTGCGGAGGCTCCACGAGAGCGGCGCGGCAACGCGGTCCGAGTTGGTCGCGTTCTCGGGGCTGAACCGCAGCACCGTCGGGGTGCTGGTCTCGGAGCTGGCCGAGGCCGGCCTCGTCCGGGAGGTGCCCGGCAGTGCGGGGCAGGTGGGTCGGCCCTCGCTCGTGGTCCAGCCCACGCCGGATTCCGCCGTCGTCACGGCCGTGGACCTGCGCGTCGATCGGACGGTGGTCGCGCTGGTCGGGCTCGGGGGCGAGGAGCTGTGGCGCCGCGAACAGGTGCACGAACGAGCCGGATTCACGCCGAAGGCCGCGGTGCGGAGCCTGCTGAACCTGCTGAAGCAGGCCCTGCGGCAAGCGCCCGATGACTCGGTGTGGGTCGGGATCGGTATCGCCGTGCCCGGCGTCGTGAAGCACCCTGACGGCCTGGTCCGACTGGCCCCCAACCTCGGATGGTCCGACGTCCCCCTGGTGGAGCTCGTGCGGGCCGCCGTCGCCAAGCACTTCGGCGCCTCCCCACCCGTCCACGTGGGGAACGACGCCGACCTGGGAGCGGTCTCTGAGCACGTGCGTGGCGTGGGGGCGCACGATCAGAACCTCATCTATCTCTCGGGTGAGGTGGGCATCGGCGGCGGCATCATCATCGACGGCCGGGCGCTGGTGGGCGCGGGCGGTTTCGGCGGCGAGGTCGGACACATGGTGATCAACCCGAACGGAGTGACCTGCCGCTGTGGGGCGCGCGGCTGCTGGGAGACGGTCATCGGCCGCGATGCGATCGTCACCGCGGCCGGACTCAGCGCTGCCGACCACGATGTCTCCGATGTCGTGGCGGCGGCCAGCCACGGGAACGCCGAGGCTGCGGAAGCGATCCACCAGGCGGGTGAATGGCTGGGGGTCGGCATCGCCAACCTCGTCAATCTCTTCAACCCCGAGGTCATCGTGCTCGGCGGACACCTGCGCCTGCTGCTGCCGCTGGTGGGCGGCACGGTCGATCGCCGGATCGAGCGGGCGCTGCCCGCGGCCCGCGAGCAGGTGCGGGTGGCGGTTCCCGCGCTGGGGGGCGACAGCAGCCTCCTCGGTGCCGCGGAGGTCGCCTTCGAGGACCTCCTCAACGACCCCATCACCGTCCTCGGCAGGTCGGCGCATGCCCGAGGTGCCTGACCTCGTCACCCTGGCGGGCGACGACGTGACGGTCACGATCGACGCTCGGCTCGGGGCCCGAGCGGTGTCGTGGCGCGTCGATGGCCACGAGCTCCTGGGCGGCCGCTCGAGCCACCCTGTCGAGCACGGGATGTACCCCATGGCCCCCTGGGCGGGTCGGGTCCGCGACAACGCGGTGGGCGAGGGGGCGGGGCGGCACTCCCTTCCCGTGACCTACGACCCGTGGGCCCTGCACGGGACGGTTCTGGCCCGGCCGGCGACGGCCGTCGACGTGAGACTGGAGGAGGCGTCGAGCGTCCTGGTCGCGCGATTCGACGATCACCCGGAATGGCCCTGGCCGATGTCCGTGCGCGTGGAGTGGCGGGTCATCGGACGGGTCCTCGAGGCCGACATCGTCGTGTCCGCCCCGGCGGAGGGGTTCCCCGCGGTGGTCGGATGGCATCCGTGGTTCCGGCGCCGTCTGGACGGCAGCGCGTCGGCCGTGTGGTCCTGCGACGGTGCCGGGCAGCTGCGTCGGGGGAGCGATCACCTTCCGACGGGTGACCTCGACCCCTACGATCCATCGTCCGGGCCCTTCGACGACGCCTTCGCGGTGCCGGACGGGCATGCCCGCGTGACCTGGCCCGGGGTGCTCGACCTGAGCGTCCAGTCGGACGGTGACTGGTACGTCGTGTTCGATGAGCTCCCCGACACGCTCTGCATCGAGCCGCAGAGCGGTCCCCCCGACGGCCTGCGGGAGGCGGGCCGACCCTCGGCGTTCGGCCCCGTCCGACGAGCGGAACCCGAGAGGCCAGTGTCGCTGCGCACGAGGTGGACCCCGCATCGCCTCAGCGACTGCTGATTACTCCTCGTGCCCCGCGGGCGGATCGAGGGTCACGACGGTGCCCGTGGCCGCGGACGTGCGCGCGGCATCGAGGACACGGAGGTTCTGGATCACGTCGGAGACGAGCACCGGCGGGACCGCTCCCTCCGTGAGCGTCTCGGCGACTGCCCGGTAGAAGCGCGGCCACTGCCCCGCCACCAGGGGGAGGAGCTCCTCATGGGCGACGTTGTCCTCGCCCATCGTGCGGAGGTAGGCGTCCGTGCCTGCGGGCTCGCGCCCCCACTCCGCGCTTCGCGGGTCGCGGCCCGCGACCAGCGCGGGCTCCTGCGAGTCGGTCGCATCGACCCGCAGTCCGCCGTGGGTCCCGAACAGGGTGATGCGGGGCTCCGGGAACGCGGCGATCTGGCTGACCGTGAGCACGCTGACGCCGCCGGCGAGGTGCGTGAGCAGGAGCACCACGTCGTCATCAGCGGCGAAGTCGGGCCGCACCGAGCGGACGGCCGCCGACACCGAGGTCACGGGCCCCATGAGGAGGATGGCCTGGTCGATCACGTGGGCGCCGAGGTCGTAGAGCATGCCACCCATGTCGGCGGGATCGGCCGAGCCGCGCCAACCCGGTTTCGGCGTCACGCGCATGCGCTCGATGCGTGACTCGTACCGGTGCACCGTGCCGATGCGTCCGTCGCGCGCAACCTGCAGTGCGGTCAGGAAGTCGCTGTCCCACCGGCGGTTCTGGAACGGGATCAGCAGACGTCCCCGGTCGGTGGCGAGGAGGGCCAGCTCGGTGGCGGCCGCGGCCGTGGGGGCGATCGGCTTGTCGAGCACGACGTGCATGCCAGCGCCGAGGGCCGCCGTCGCATAGGGCACATGGGTGGCATTCGCCGTGCTGATCACGGCGAGGTCGTAGGGGTGGGCCAGCGCCTCCTCGACCGTCGGATGGATGGTGGCCTCGGGGTGGGCCGTCCGAGCCTGTTCTGCGCGCTCCGGGTTGCCCGTCACGATGCCGTCGAGGCGGAGTGACGGGACCGCCTCGATGAGGGGCGCATGGAACACCCGACCCCCCAGACCGAAGCCGATCAGCAGGACGGAGACCTCGGTTGCGGACATGTGGCTAGTCAACCACCGGTCACTGGGATGACAACCGGGCCCCGGTGCTGCACAATGGGCTTGTCGCTCACCCCCCGAGCGATTCGAGGCCCTCGGGCCTCGGGAACCCGCGCGACAGCCCCCCAGCCGCGCGGGTTTTCCCGTGTCAGGACCGGTACACGTGGACGCGCGTGCCCAGCGGCACCTGATCGAACAGCCACCGCGCGCCCTTGTAGTCCCTCAGGTTCACGCACCCGTGCGAGGCCCCGTAGTACCCGTCGCGGGCGAAGTAGGGCGAGTAGTGCACGGCCTGACCACCGCTGAAGAAGAGTGCGAAGGGCATCCAGGTGCGGTACAGGCTCGAGGTGTGGTCGCGGCTCTTCAGGTGCACCCGGAAGGTGCCTTCATGGGTCTCCGCGCCCGGGAAGCCGAAGCGTGCGTCCAGCGTGATCAGCACCTTGCCCTTCCTCACCAGGCGCACGAGGCGTTGCGTCTTGTCGATGCAGATCGTGAGCTCGCCGAGGCAGGAGGCGGGCAGCTTGCCGACCCTCCCGGCCATCTCGGCCAAGCGGTCCCAGGCGGTCTGCCCGACGACGCCGTTGGGTCGCAGCCCGAACTTGACCTGGAACGCGCGGACCGCGCTCACCGTGGACGGGCCGACGCGCTCGTTGTCGACGTCGCGGGCACCGATGTCGTAGCCCAGCCAGGCCAGCCGCTCCTGGACCTTGGCGACCCGCCAGCCGACCTCCCCCTGGCGCAGCGGGATCCGGGCCGTCGTGACCGCGGGTGGCGTGGGGGCGGTCGGCTGCGTCGGGACGCTGGGCTCCGTCGGGACGCTGGGCTCCGTCGGGGCAGCCGGGTCGGCGGGCGTCGAGGGGGTCGATGCGCTCGGACTCGGCGCGGGCGGCGCGTCCTCGGCGTGGGCCGGGACCGCCGCGCCCAGGAGGGCCGCGACGACGGCAGCGGTCACGAGGAGGCGGCGCACCCGTCCACCATAGATCGCCTCAGGTCGGACGTCATGCCCGAGGCAGCCGGATGGCGAAGGCACAGCCGCGATCGGTGTTACGGACGGTGACCTCGCCATCATGCGCACTGACGACCTCCTGCACCACGGCCAGGCCGAGGCCCGAGCCCTCCCCGGGCGTCCGGGCGGCCGAGCCACGCCAGCCCGGCTCGAAGACACGTGCGAAGTCCGCCTCGTCGATGCCCCCGCACTCATCCTCGACCCTGATGGTCACGGCATCCCCGGTCGCCTCGGCGGTTGCGGAGACCTGCCCGTTGGTCGGGGTGTGGCGGACTGCGTTGGTGAGCAGGTTCGTGAGGGCGCGACCCAGCTCACGGCCGTCGGCGCGGACTCGTAGTCCTGCCGGCGCGTCGCCGACCAGCTCGACCTGCTCGGCCCGGGCGAGCGGCTCCGCGGACGCGAGCGTGTCGGAGAGCACGTCGCGGACGTCGATCTCCTCGAGTCGGAGCTCGAGGGCTCCGGATTGCAGGCGAGACAGGGCGAGCAGGTCGTCGACCATGCGCGAGAGCCGGTCCACCTCGCTGTGCAGCTGGCGCAGGTACCGCTGGGGGTCCGGCGCCACCCCGTCCTCGAGCGCCTCGGTCATGGCCCGCATCCCGGCAAGTGGGGTGCGCAGGTCGTGGCTCACCCAGGTGACCATCTCGCGCCTACGCCGCTCGACCTCCTGACTGGCCTGCAGCTCGGCGGCCGCCGCCGCGGCGACGCGCGTCTGCTCGTCCATGCGGCGGGCCGCGACGACGCCGAACAGCACGGCGAAGGGCAGTGCCGAGACGACAATCCAGGCGAGCAGGGTGAGGTCCTGCTCGGCGAGGAACATCGACCGGCCGGACACGATGAGGGCTGCGCCGACGGCCAGCACGGGGACCAGCGGTGCGATGAGGGCAGCGACGCGGGGTGAGCGGCGGCCGATGGCCACGACGCCGGCGAGCCCGACCAGCCCGGTCGCGGCGGCCGTCCCTGCCGCGATCAGGACCGCCTCGGCCTCCGGCCTCACGAGGGGTCCCACCGGTAGCCGACGCCCCACACCGTGACGATCCGGGTGGGGTTGCTGGCATCCGCCTCCACCTTCTCGCGCAGGCGCCGCACGTGGACGGTCACCGTCGTGAGATCCCCGTACTCCCAGTTCCAGACGGAGGAAAGCAGCTCCTCACGGGAGAACGCCGTACCGGGATTGGCGAGGAAGTGCGCCAGCAGGTCGAACTCCCGCGCGGTCAGCGACAGGGGCTCGCCGTCGAGGGACGCTGTCCGCGCGACCGGGTCGAGGTGCAGGTTGCCGTCCACGCGCGGCTGCTGGTGCGCCGGGGTAGGCGGGTTCGTTCGTCGCAGGACGGAGGCGACGCGCAGGACGAGCTCGCGCGGCGAGAACGGCTTGGCGAGGTAGTCGTCGGCGCCCGAGTCCAGTCCGGCGATCCGGTCCTCCTCCTCACCGAGGGCCGTGAGCATGATGATCGGCACATCGGGACGATCGACGCGAAGACGCCGGCACACCTCGAAACCGTCGAAGCCCGGCAGCATCACGTCGAGGACCACGAGGTCGGGTGCCTCCCGAGCGGCCACGATGGCGTTGGGCCCGTCGGGCGCCTCGAGGGTCGCGTACCCCGCCTGCTGCAGGTAGGCCACGACGACCTCGCGCACAGTGGGGTCGTCGTCGACGACCAGGACGGTGGCCATGCAGCAAGAGTAGGTGCCGCGCAGCGCCGCACCCGCGAGAAGGACGCTGCGGTAATCAGTACGTAAGGGTTATCCGGTGCCCGCGACGCTCGAGGCACGGTGTCATGGACCCATGACGACTTCACGAGCACGACTCATCCGCTTGACCGTTCCCGTGGCCGCCGCGCTCCTCGCCCTTGCCGCCTGCAGTTCCACCTCGTCGGAGCCGGCGTCAGGGACGTCGGACGCGATGATGAGCAGCGCCCCCTCGGACGCGATGATGTCGGACGGCGCGATGTCGGATGAGGCGATGTCGGATGAGGCGATGTCGGATGAGGCGATGTCCTCCGACGCCATGTCCTCCGACGCCATGTCCTCCGACGCCATGTCCTCCGACGGGGCGATGGCGTCCGATGGCGCCATGTCCGAGGACGCCATGATGTCCGACGCCGGAGCGTTCATCGACCTCGCCGCCTACGAGGCCGACAAGGGCGCGTACGACGCGGGCACCGTCGTGCTCTTCTTCAACGCGTCCTGGTGCCCGACCTGCCAGGAGGCCAACAGGAACCTCAAGGACGACCCCACGGCGATCCCGGCCGGGCTCACCGTGGTGTCCGTCGACTACGACAACTCCGACGAGCTCAAGC
Organism: Actinomycetales bacterium; assembly: GCA_016125355.1. Classification (GTDB taxonomy): domain Bacteria; phylum Actinomycetota; class Actinomycetes; order S36-B12; family S36-B12; genus UBA10649. The sequence continues at coordinate 32,260 of WGLX01000041.1, forward strand.
AGAAGTACGGCATCACGACGCAGCACACGTTCGTGCAGGTGGACGCCAATGGCAATGAGCTCGCCAAGTGGACCGGAAGCGTGACCGCTGACCAGATTGCGAAGCAGACGGTCTGATGCTTCTCCTCCTCGGCGCGATCGTCGCCGGGGTCCTGACGACGCTCGCTCCGTGCGTGCTGCCGATGCTGCCCGTCATCGTGGGCGGATCGCTGGGACCCTCGACGGCGCAGGCCCGGCGACGCGCTTACGTCATCACGGTCTCGCTTGGCCTGTCGATCATCGTCTTCACGCTGATCCTCAAGGCGAGCACGGCCCTCATTGGGATCCCGAGCTCGGTGTGGCAGTGGATCAGCGGTGGCATCCTGATCCTGCTCGGGCTGGTCTCCTTGTTCCCCGCGCTCTGGGACCGAATCTCCGCTGCCCTCCGCCTGCAGGAGCGGTCGACCTCCCGGCTCGCGTCGGCGCGGCAGCAGCAGGGGACGACCGGCGCCGTCCTGACGGGCGCCGCGCTGGGGCCGGTGTTCTCGTCGTGCTCCCCGATGTACGGCTACGTGATCGTCACGGTGCTGCCGGCGTCCTTCGCGCAGGGGATGGTGCTGCTGCTGGGGTACGTCGTCGGGCTGTGCGTCACGCTGCTGGCCATCGCCCTCCTCGGGCAGCGGTTCATCGGCAACGCCCGGTGGGCGGCCGACCCGCACTCGTGGTTCCGCCGGGGACTCGGCCTGGTGTTCATCCTCGTCGGTGTGGCGATCGCGTTCGGATTCGACAAGGACATCCAGACCTGGGTGATCGAGAACTCGCCGATCGCCCCGTGGCAGCTGGACTCGGGGTTCATTCCCGGACAGTAGGGGCGGTGGGCGGCAAGGGCCGGGCCGCACGGGCGCCGATGTGGCGCACAATGGCGACATGAGCCTGCGTCGCCCGCTGCGGACCGTCCTCGCGCCGCTCCTCGCGCTGGTCGTCGGGCTGCTGCTTCTCGGCGTGCGTCCCGCTGCGGCGGATGCGCTCATCGTCTCGGCTGACGGCCAGCGCCAGTGGATCTCCTGCGCAGGGGAGGGCGGGCCGACGGCTGTCCTCATCAACGGTCTCGGCAGCTCGCACACCATCTGGTCGCCAGTCCTCAAGCGGCTGGAGTCCCGAACGCGGGTATGCGTGACGGACCGGCCGGGGCTGGGGAGCAGCCCGCCGCGGGTCGGCTCGCGCCGGACGGACGCGGGGGAGCATGCCCGGGAGCTGTCCGCCGCGCTCGTGGCGGCGGGCGAGAAGGGACCGTACCTGCTGATCGCGCATTCGTACGGCGGCCTCATCGGTCGGGCCTTCGCGGCGCAGCGGCCGGGGGAGGTCGCCGGTCTGATGCTCGTCGATGCGGTGTACCCGGGGATCCAGCGGACCTTCCTGCCGAGCTACCGGGGTGACTGGCACGAGGGCGGCACCGTCATCGACATGGATGCCAGCGAGCGGGCGACGCGGGGCGGACCGGACCTGGGGTCGACCCCGCTCGTGGTGCTGACAGCCGGCAAGCCCGGCAACGGCTCCTCGTGGGCGGACCGGAAGTGGAACCGCGAGCAGCGGAAGGCGGCGTCGCTGTCCGACGTCAGCGTGCACTGGTTCGCCCGCAAGTCCGGGCACGTGATCCAGCACGACCAGCCCGGCCGCGTGGTGGCCGCCTTGGACTGGCTTCTCGCCCACCAGCCGACGAGTTGAACCGCTTCCCGGCTCAAATCTGCAGAGTTGAGCCGGGATTCTTCTATTTCCGTCAAGTGGCCAGGGCTGGCTCGCGCATGAGGGTTCGGTGAAGCTTCTTGGTGAGGTGTCGCTTGGCGCAGCGCATGGCCTCGCGCTTGGTCTTGCCCTCGGCGATGCGGCGGGCGA
>WGLX01000023.1 GCA_016125355.1 Actinomycetales bacterium
GCCGCCTTCTTCGCCGGAGCCGCCTTCTTCGCCGGAGCCGCCTTCTTCGCCGGAGCCGCCTTCTTCGCCGGAGCCGCCTTCTTCGCCGGAGCCGCCTTCTTCGCGGGAGCCGCCTTCTTCGCGGCAGTGCCCTTGCGGGCCGGGCGAGCTGACGTCGCCATGAGATTCCCCTGTTCTCCGTGGACCGTGCCGATCCCGGTAGCCGGATATCCGGGCGATGCTAGGCCATGCCGCCCCGGCAATGGGGAGCCTCGCCGATATCCTGACCGCCGCTGCCTCAACCGAAGCGTCTGGAGGAACCATGTACCGGGCCGTGCCCCCGCAGGTCGACCTGCCGGAGATGGAGCACGAGATCCTCCGGTTCTGGGACGACCAGGACGTGTTCGCGCGCTCCGTGGCCCAGAGCGAGGGCCGCCCCCTATGGGTGTTCTACGAGGGACCGCCCACCGCGAATGGCACGCCCGGCACCCACCATGTCGAGGCCCGGGTGTTCAAGGACGTGTTCCCGCGCTACCGCACCATGAAGGGCTACTACGTCCCGCGGATCGCCGGCTGGGACTGTCACGGCCTCCCGGTCGAGCTCGCCGTCGAGAAGGAGCTCGGCTTCACCGGCAAGCAGGACATCGAGCGCTACGGCGTGGCCGAGTTCAATGCGAAGTGCCGCGAATCCGTGCTGCGCCACGTCGACGAGTTCACGGACATGACCCGTCGCATGGGCTACTGGGTGGACTTCGACGGCGCCTACTGGACGATGGACAAGGACTACGTCCAGAGCGTGTGGTGGTCGCTCAAGCAGATCTTCGACAAGGGCCTCCTCGTCCAGGACCATCGGGTGGCCCCTTACTGCCCGCGGTGCGGAACCGGCCTGTCGGACCACGAGCTGGCCCAGGGCTATGAGACCGTCGTCGACCCGTCCGTCTACGTGCGCTTCCCCGTCGCGGGTGGGTCGGCCCTGGCCGAACGTCATCCCGGTGTCGCGCTCCTGGTGTGGACGACGACTCCGTGGACGCTGGTGTCGAACACCGCGGTCGCCGTCAATCCCGAAGCCACCTACTCGGTGGTCCGGACCGCCGACGACGAGACCCTCGTGGCCGCGTCGGAGCTGGTGCCAGCGCTCTTCGGCGACGACGTCACCGTTCTCGAGACCATGTCCGGCACGGACCTCGAGCGCGTGCCCTACGTGCGGCCTTTCGACTACGTCGACATCCCCGACGCGCACTACGTGATCCTCGCCGACTACGTGACCACCGACGACGGCTCCGGCCTCGTGCACCAGGCGCCGGCCTTCGGCGCCGAGGACCTCGTCAGCTGCCGGTCCTACGGCCTGCCGGTCGTCAACCCCGTTCGTCCCGATGGGCACTTCGAGGATGAGGTCCAGGTCGTCGGCGGCATGTTCTTCAAGAAGGCGGACGAGACCCTCGTCGCCGACCTCGAGCAGCGCGGCCTGATGTTCAAGCACGTGCCCTACGAGCATGCCTATCCGCACTGCTGGCGCTGCCACACGCCGCTGATCTACTACGCACAGCCGTCCTGGTACATCCGCACCACGGCGGTGAAGGACGAACTGCTCGCCGAGAACGAGAAGACCACCTGGTACCCCGGCACCATCAAGTGGGGTCGTTACGGCGATTGGCTGCACAACAACGTCGACTGGGCCCTGTCCCGCAACCGCTACTGGGGGACTCCCCTGCCGATCTGGCGCTGCCCGGATGGTCACCTGACCGCCGTGGGCTCGCTGGCGGAGCTCAGCGAACGGGCTGGCCACGACGTCACCGACACGGATCCCCACCGGCCCTACGTCGACGACATCACCTTCGCCTGCCCGGACTGCGGGGCGGAGGCGACCCGCGTGCCCGAGGTGATCGACGGCTGGTACGACTCGGGCTCCATGCCGTTCGCCCAGGTGGGCTATCCGCACAAGAACGAGGACGTGTTCGCGGGCCAGTTCCCTGCGGACTTCATCTGCGAGGCCATCGACCAGACGCGTGGCTGGTTCTACACGCTGATGGCGGTGAACACGATCGTGTTCGGCCAGTCGTCGTACCGCAATGTGGTGTGCCTTGGCCACATCCTCGACGAGGACGGCCGCAAGATGAGCAAGCATCTCGGCAACATCCTGGCGCCCATCCCCCTGATGAACGATCACGGCGCCGATGCGGTGCGCTGGTTCATGCTGGCCAGCGGCTCCCCCTGGCAGGCCCGACGAGTCGGCCACTCGGCCATTGCCGACGTCGTGCGCAAGACGCTCCTGACCTACTGGAACACGGTCTCCTTCCAGTCCCTGTACGCGCGCACCGCGGGCTGGGATCCGGCGCAAGGGGCTCCGTCTCCCGCGGAACGCCCGGTCATCGACCGGTGGGTGCTCTCCGAGGCACAGTCACTGGCGGCAGGCGTCGACACGGCCCTGGAGAACTTCGACACCCAGCGCGCGGGACGCCTGCTGTCGGAGTTCATCGACGACCTGTCCAACTGGTACGTGCGGCGATCGCGTCGGCGCTTCTGGGACGGTGACCCGGCCGCCCTCGCGACGCTCCACGAGGCCCTGCGCATCGTCACCCTGTGCCTCGCACCGTTCACCCCCTTCATCACCGAGCGCGTCTGGCAGGACCTCGTCCGGCCCACCGACCCGGATGCGCCGCTGTCGGTCCACCTGGCGAGCTGGCCCGAACCCGACCCCGCGCTGCTCGACGCCGAACTGGTGGAGCAGATGGGTCTGGTGCGTCGGCTCGTCGAGCTCGGCCGGGCGGCGCGGGCGACGTCGTCGGTCCGTACGCGCCAGCCCCTCAGCCGTGCCCTCATCTCGGCTCCCGGGTGGTCCGCGCTGTCGGACGACCTGCGCGCGCAGGTGGCCGAGGAGCTGAACGTTCTGGCCCTGGAGTCGCTCGCCGACGAGTCAGCCGGCCTGGTCGACGTCTCCGTGAAGGCCAACTTCCGCTCACTCGGGCAGCGCTTCGCCAAGCAGACCCCCTTGGTGGCTTCGGCGATCTCCGGGGCGGACCCGGCCACCCTGGCGGCGACCCTGCGAACAGCCGGCTCCGTCACGCTGGAGGTGCCCGAGGTGGGCTCCGTCGACGTGACCGACGGCGACGTCGTGGTCACGGAGACACCCCGTGAGGGCTGGGCCGTCGTCACGGAGGGTGGCGAGAGCGTGGCGCTCGACCTCCACATCGACGACGACCTGCGGCGCGCCGGCCTCGCCCGCGAGCTCGTGCGGACCCTCCAGGAGGGTCGCAAGGCCGCGGGCCTGGAGGTCTCCGACCGGATCGAGGTGACCTGGTCGAGCACGGACGCGGACACCGTCGCGGCGATCGGCGCTCATGGCGACGCCATCGCCAGCGAGGTGCTCGCCACCGCCTTCGTCGAGGCGCCCGCGGCCGACGATGCCACCGTTGTGGAGACCGACCTGCCGATCACACTGACCCTGCGGAAGGCCTGACAGGGGCTAGTCCACGTCGAGCAGGCGTCGCTGCTCATCGAGGGTCGCGCGCACGGCCGCGCGGATGGCATCCGCCCGTGCCTGGGCGTAGCGGACGATCTCATCCGCAGTGCGCTGCGCGAGCGCGAGGACCGCCTCGGCCTCGGGATGCTCCCCGAGCTGCGCCGCCAGCTCCTCCGGCACGACCGGCTCGGCGGGCCCCACGGCACCCTCCTTGCGCGCCGTGGCGAGCTGCTCCTGGACCTCCGCGAGCCGCTGCTCGCCGGCGACGAGCCGCGCCTGCAGCTGATCGCACTGGGTCCGCAGCACCGCCTCCCCATCCCGCGAGCGCTGCAGCTCGTCGGCGTACTGGGCGACGTCGGCCTCGATGATGTCGAGGAAGGCGTCGACCTCGTCCATGTCGTACCCGGCACGCATTCGGGTGGTGGCGAACTGCGTCGCGCGTACCTCTGCGGCAGTGATGGGCATCTGGCCTCCCGGGGTGAGATCGACTCCTCGATCCTCTCAGGCGGTGATCGCCAGGCTACGAGCCACGCCCATGAGGATGTTGGTACCGATGAACAGGATGAGGAAGGCCAGGTCGAGCTGCACCTGACCGAGCCGCAACGGGGGGATCACCCGACGGATCGCCTTCAGCGGCGGATCCGTGACGGTGTAGATCGCCTCGAGCAGGACCAGAAGCACGCCTCGGGGCCGCCAGTCGCGCGAGAAGGCCTGGACGAGGTCGAACACCAGTCGGGCAAGGAGCAGGATCCAGAAGATGAACAGCAAAGTCGCGATCACCTCGAAGACGAGAGACATGATCGCTTTCTCCTGGGCTGTCGGTGAAGGGTGCGTACGAGCGGCGGGGCAGGTCAGCTCTGGTTGAAGAACCCGTCCTGTGCCAGCTGTGCGCGAGCGGCATCGCCGACGTCGACATTGGCCGGCGAGAGCAGGAAGACCTTGTTGGTGATGCGCTCGATGGAGCCGCGCAGACCGAAGACCAGCCCCGCGGCGAAGTCGATGATGCGCTTCGCGTCCGGGTCGTCGAGCTCGGAGAGGTTCATGATCACCGGCACGCCCTCGCGGTACTGCTCGCCGATGCGGCGCGCATCGTTGTAGCTGTGCGGGTGGATGGTCTCGATGCGGGACAGGTCCGGCATCGGCGGCGGGTAGCTCGGACGACGATCGGCGAGGGGAGCCGACGTCGGGCGGGACGGCGGCGGCGCGTCGGACCGGAAGGTGCGCACGGCTCGGGTGTCCGGGATGGGGCGCACGCTGCGCGAGCTGTAGCGGTCGTCCTCGTAGCCCCGGTCGTACCCGTCGTCGTATCCCCGTGACGAACCGCGGCTGTCGCGGGACGAGCCGCGACGAGGTGCGTCGTACTCGTCGTACTCGTCATAGGGCTCGTCACCGTGGTCCTCGACGAGACCCAGGTACACGGCCATCTTGCGCATCGCGCCAGCCATGCCATCCTCCCTGTGCGCCTGACTCCCAGGTCGATCCGTGCGGCCCGGCCGCACCCCAATGTGTTGACGTTACTGCACCGCTGACCGGTGGCCGAGTACCGCGCCCCCGATCCTGACCTGTGTCGCTCCCTCGGCCACCGCGTCCTCCAGATCACCGCTCATACCGGCCGAGATGACGACCGCCTGTGGATGGCTGCCGCGGACGGTGTCGGCCAGCTCCCGGAGTCGGGCGAACGAGGCCCGAGGGCCCCCGGGCTCCGGGGGAAACGGGGCGACACCCATGACCCCCCTCAGCCTCAGCGAGGGCAGGCCACCGATCGCATCGGCCAGTGCCAGGGCATGCGCCGGATCCACACCACCCCGGTCGGACCGCGGCTGCGGATCGAGGTCGACCTGCACAAGAACGTCGAGGTGCCGTTCCTCCCGCTCGGCTGCGCGGGCCAGGGCCTGCGCGAGCGCCTCGCGATCGACCGACTCGACGATGTCCGCCCAGCGCACCACCGAAGCGGCCTTGTTCCGCTGGAGCTGTCCGATCATGTGCCAGCGGAGGGACCGGCCCGGGTCGTCGCACGCGGTGCGCTTCGCGCGCGCCTCCTGATCGCGGTTCTCCCCCACGTCGCTCACTCCGAGCCCGGCCAGGATGTCCACGTCGGACGCGGGGAAGGTCTTGGTCACCACGACGAGTGAGACGACGTCCGATCGGCCCGCGGCCGCGGTCGCAGCCGCTATCCGGGCGCGAACCTCCGCGAGCCCGGACGCGATCTGCGCGGCCCGCCCCACTGCCGGTGACGTCGTCATGACGCCATCCTCGCGATGGCGATGCCCTGTCGCCCGGTGAGGCCATCTCGCCGGTAGGAGAACAGCCCGGCGTCCTCGACCGTGCAGCCGGCGGCCACGTGGATGGCCTCACGCGGCACCCCGAGTTCCACGAGGCGGGCGCCGACGCCCCGACCGACGTCGATGCCCGGCTGTCCGTCGGCACAGGTGACGATCGCCGCCCGCGTCACGTCGGCGGAGCAGGCCGCGCGCACCTCGTCCGACCGCGCGGGAGGCACCGGATAGCAGCGGCCGCATACCGAGCCGCCGAGGACAGCATGGGTCACCGACGTGCCCAAGGCCGCCATTCGCCGTGCGGCGGCACCGACCACATCCGCCACCAGGCCGCGCCACCCGCAGTGGACGGCGGCGATGGTTCGGCCGTCGGACCCGACGAGGGCCACCGGAACGCAGTCCGCTCCGAGGGCCACCAGGGCCAGGTCGGACGCCTGCGTGACCAGCCCGTCGACCCCCGCCACCACACCGGCTTCGTCGACATCGGCCACGTCCGCGCCATGGACCGCGTCCATCACGGCAAGTCGTGAGGCGCCTGCCCACCCCGTCACCCGAGACCGGTTGGCGAGCACCGACGGCTCCCCGTCGCCCACATAGCCGGCCAGGTTCAGGCTCGTGTACGGCCCGACGCTGCTGCCGCCCCAACGACCGGTGGCCGCCCAGCGAACTGGGCGGCCACCTGCGGTCGGGGGGTCGATGACCCCGGCTGCGAGCACGAACACTGCGCGGGAGGACTACTTCAGGAAATCGGGGATGTCGAGGTCGTCCTCGGCATCGTCGAACACGATCGTCCGCGGCTGGGACAGCGAGCGGGAGCCCGGTGAGTCCACTGTGGGGATCTCCCCGGTGTCCCCACCCTCGCGCAGGCGGGCGGTCTGGCCGTTGCTCTTCTTCACGGGAGGCTCGCCGCCGTCGAAGCCGGCCGCGATGACCGTGACGCGCACCTCGTCGCCGAGTGTGTCGTCGATCACGGCACCGAAGATGATGTTGGCGTCCGGGTGGGCCGCGTCCGCCACCAGTCGCGCGGCCTCGTTGATCTCGAACAGGCCCAGGTCACTGCCACCCGAGACGGAGAGCAGCACGCCGTGGGCGCCGTCGATGCCGGCCTCGAGCAGCGGACTCGAGATGGCCTTCTCGGCCGCCTCCACGGCACGATCCTCCCCGCGCGCCGATCCGATCCCCATGAGGGCGGATCCGGCCGAGTGCATGACGCTCTTGACGTCGGCGAAGTCGAGGTTGATCAGGCCCGGGGTGGTGATCAGATCGGTGATGCCGGAGACGCCCTGCAGCAGGACGTGGTCCGCCTGTCGGAAGGCGTCGATCACGCTGATGTTGCGATCGGCCAGCGAGAGCAGCCGGTCGTTCGGGATCACGATGAGGGTGTCGACCTCGGCACGGAGCGCATCCACTCCCGCCTCGGCCTGCGACTGGCGCCGCCGTCCCTCGAATCCGAACGGCCGGGTCACCACGCCGATGGTGAGTGCGCCCAGCGACCGAGCGACGCGGGCCACGACCGGTGCACCGCCCGTGCCGGTCCCGCCGCCCTCGCCCGCGGTCACGAAGACCATGTCGGCCCCCTTGAGGACCTCCTCGATCTCCTCCATGTGGTCCTCGGCGGCCTTGCGGCCGACCTCCGGGTTGGCGCCGGCGCCGAGTCCGCGGGTCAGCTCGCGACCGATGTCCAGCTTCACGTCGGCATCGCTCATGAGCAGCGCCTGCGCATCGGTGTTGATGGCGATGAACTCGACGCCCTTCAGACCGACCTCGATCATGCGGTTGACCGCATTCACGCCGCCGCCGCCGATGCCGACGACCTTGATCACTGCCAGATAGTTCTGCGGAGCCGCCACGGCTGCCGTCCTTTCCTCCGGTGCCGCCGGGACTCCTCCCGGCAACGTACGTCGACCAGACCCTTAACCTCTAGTTGAGGCTAAGATTTCGACCCGGCCTTGGCCGGCGGGAGGGTAGGCCTAAGCCGTCCTGTTACGCAAGGTGACGGTGATACGAAAGTCTCGACTCCGACTTGAGAGTCGTGCTACCGGGATCGGAATGTGGTCGGCATCTCGGGCGCGGAGACGTCGTAGAGGTCTGCCTTCCGCCGCAGCAGTGCCCTCAGCACGTCGGCCTTGAAGTCCTCCTGGTCCGCACTCCCCCAGCGCACCTGATCCCCCGACTTGAGGCGGAGCACCACGTTGTCCCGCGTGGTGGCCTCCACCGAGGACACCCGGCGGGACAGATCCTCAGGAAGGCCGCTGAGGACCGCCATGGCCTCGGTGAGCGCATCACCTTGAGCCGTCACCCGCGGGAGGTCCTTGGGCAGGGCGCCCTCCGGATCGAAGACCACGCCGGACGCGTCGACGGCCTGTCGGACGGGCGCGGACGCGGTAGCCCCCGGGGTCGTCGCGCTCGTGGTGCCCGCCGCCCCGAGGAGGACCGCGACCGGTTCCCGGGTGGTCACCGCGATGACGATCTCCGACGGCCAGCCCCGTCGCACCTCGGCCGTGGCGACCCAGGGCAGGGCGCGGACCGCCTCCTCGGCCGGCTGGGTGTCGATACGGGCCAACGGCTGGCCGACCGGGATGCGCGCCTGGGCGAGAACGGCATCCGCCCGGGAGCCCTCGACACCGATCACGCGCACCTGCTTGGCCGCCAGCAGGGTGGAGAACCAGACCGCCCAGATCGCCCCGGCGACGAGCAGCGCCACCAGGAGCAGGACGAGGGCCCGCAGCACGCGCCGACGTCGCCCGGTGCGCCGGGTCACCAGCCTCGGGGTCTTGGGGCGGTCGAGGACGGGTGCGGTCACGGCGCCTCCCCCAGGCCTCGGAGTCGCTCGATGACCTCGGCGCCGATCATGCCGATGTCCCCCGCGCCGAGCGTCATGATGATGTCGCCCGGACGGGCCCGCTCGACGAGGTGGTCGGCCACCGCGGACCACGACGGCTCGAACACAACGTGCTCGGGCCTGAGCGGCACGTTGCCCGCCATGGTCTGGCCGCTCGCGCCCGGAATCGGGGTCTCCCCCGGCGCGAACACCTCCAGGACGACCACGTCGTCGGCCAGGCCCAGCGCATCGCCGAACTCCTGGGCGAACATGGCGGTGCGGTAGTAGTGGTGCGCCTGGAAGGCCACCACGAGCCGCCCGTCGCCGACGACCTCCCGCGCGGCGCGGAGGGTGGCCTCGATCTCCGTGGGGTGATGCGCGTAGTCGTCGAACACCCGGATGCCGGCCACCTGTCCCTTGAAGTCGAAGCGCCGCCGGGTGCCGCTGAAAGCGGCGAGCCCGGCCCGCAGGTCGCTCCCCGAGAAGCCCAGGCCGAGGCCGATCACCATGGCCCCGAGGGCGTTCAGGGCGTTGTGGCGGCCCGGGACGCGAAGGGCGATCTCCCCCAGCCGGACACCGTTGTGCACCGTGTCGAAGGTCCACCCCATCGCGCCCGTCTCGTCGGCTGCGGAGCCGGAGGCCACGTGCGCGTCCGTGAGTCGGTAGTCGGCCTCGAGGCTCTCGCCGTACGTCCGCACATCCACGCCGGACTCGATGGCCCGCTGGGCGAGCCGGGCACCGCCGCGATCGTCCACGCACACGGCGAGGAAGCCGCCGCGATCCCGGATTCCCGTGGCGAACTGCAGGAAGCCCTCCTCGATGGCCTCGTAGGTGCCCCAGTGATCGAGGTGGTCGGGCTCCACGTTCGTGACCACCGCCGCCACCGGCTCCAGGTAGAGGAAGGCCCCATCGCTCTCGTCGGCCTCCACGACGAAGATGTCGCCGGAGCCGAGATGCGCGTTCGACCCCGACTCGTTGAGCTCGCTGCCGATGGCGAAGGAGGGATCGGCCCCGCAGTGCTGGAGGGCCACCGTCAGCATCGAGGTGGTGGTCGTCTTGCCGTGGGTGCCGGCGATCGCGACGCCGCGGGACCCGGCCATGACGAGGGCCAGCGCCTCGGCCCGACTCAGTTCGGGGATGTCACGCTCACGGGCCGCGACCCGCTCGGGGTTGGACTCCGGGATGGCGGTGGACACCACGAGTGCGTCGATGTCGTCGACCATCGACGGGTCGTGACCGATCCGCGCGTCGACGCCCAGCGCCCGCAGGGCCTGGATCCGCCGGGAGTCCTTGGCGTCCGTGCCGGAGACCTGCAGCCCTTGAGCCACCATGATCCGCGCGATACCCGACATCCCGGCGCCGCCGATGCCCACGATGTGCACTCGACCCAGGTCGTTCGACGCGGTCACCTTCCACCTCCGGTTGCCGCAGCGAGCACGATGCGTGCCAACTGCTCATCGGCGTCCCTGACGCCATGGCGCCCAGCAGACTCCCCCATGGCCGTGAGCCTGCTGCCATCGTGCAGGACAGAGGCGCTGGTACGGGTGAGCCACTCCGAGGAGAGGTCGGCGTCGTCGATGATGAGCCCGCCCCCCGAGGTCACGACCGGGAGCGCATTGAGCCGCTGCTCGCCGTTGCCGATGGGCAGCGGCACATAGATGGCCGGCAGCCCCGCCGCAGCCAGCTCGGCGCAGGTCATGGCGCCGGCTCGGGTCACCGCGAGGTCGGCCGCCGCGTAGGCGAGGTCCATCCGGTCGATGTACGGCACCGCCACATACCCGGGGGCCGGCTCCGGCACCTCATTGCGCCCGCCGAAGGCGTGCAGAACGGCGATGCCCTCGGCGTGCAGGCCAGGGAGTGCTCCGGCGATCACCTCGTTGAGATGGCGCGCCCCTTGGGATCCCCCGAAAACGAGCAGCACCGGCGCCTCCGGATCGAGTCCGAAGTAGGCGCGCGCCTCGTCCCGCATCGCCGTTCGGTCCAACGTGCCGATCGCGTGCCGCAGGGGCAGGCCCATGGCCCGCGCGCCCTTCATGGCCTCGGGCACCGACGCGTAGACGTGCGGGGTGAAGCGGGCCGCCAGTCTGTTCGCGATACCGGGGCGGGCATTCGCCTCGTGGACGACGAGGGGGGTGTGGGTGCGCCGGGAGGCCAGGTAGGCGGGCACGGCCGCGTAGCCGCCGAATCCGACGACCACGTCCGCGTGCGACGAGGCCAGCACGTCCGCCGCCGCCTTCACCGCACGGCGCAGGCGACCCGGGAGCCGCACCATGTCGGGCCCCGGTCGTCGCGGCAGCGGCACGGCGGGCACGGTGACGAGGTCGTACCCCCGCGCGGGGACCAGCGTGCTCTCGAGTCCGCGCTCGCTGCCCATGACGGTGATCGCGATGTCCGGATCCACTCGTCTCAGCGCATCACCGACGTTGAGGGCAGGTTCGATGTGTCCTCCCGTGCCGCCCGCCGCCAGGATGACGTGCACGTCAGCGCCGCCGCAGCGCTTCAGCGGTACTGCGCCGGCGCAGGGCCCGTCGGGCGTCGGGCTCCGACTTCGCGAAGGCCATGAGCATGCCGAGGGCCACCAGGGTCGGGACGAGCGATGAGCCTCCGTACGACACCAGCGGCAGCGGCACGCCGGTGATGGGGAGCAGGCCGAGCACTCCCCCGATGTTGATGACGGCCTGGATGACCACCCAGGAGCCGACTCCCGCCGCCGCCAGCCGGACGAAGGAGTCCTGCGTGTTCCGCGCGAGACGGAAGATCGCGAACGCGAGCAGGCCGAAGAGCGCCAGCACCGAGAGCGTCCCTGCCAGGCCCAGCTCCTCGCCGATCACCGGGAAGATGAAGTCCGTGTGCGCCTCCGGCAGCGACCCCCACTTCTCCCGGCTCGCGCCGAGCCCCACGCCCCAGAAGCCCCCCGTGCCGAGGGCGAACTGCCCTTGGCTGACCTGCCAGCCGAAGCCCAGGCGATCCGCGTCTGGATTGAGCCAGGAAGTGAAGCGCTCCATCCGGTACGGAGCGGCGAGTGTCAGCAGCAGGACGCCCAGCAGCAGGGCGCCGGTCAGCGCTCCGAACAGGCGCATGGGGGCGCCCGCCGCGAACAGGATGCCGCCCGTGATCGCGGCCAGCATCAAGGTGTTGCCGAAGTCGCCCTCGGCGAGGACCAGGATCATCATGGCCCCCGCGACCGGGATCAGCGGCATCAGCAGAGTGCGCCAGGAATGCGGCTCCTTGCCCGGCCGGGACAGCAGGTTGGCGCCCCAGACGACCAGCGCGATCTTCGCGAACTCCGAGGGCTGCAGTCGGAACGGGCCGAACAGGTCGATCCAGTTCCGCTGGCCCGCGACCTCGACGCCGATGACGAGCACCGAGACCAGGAGCACGAAGGCGATGACCATGAGCACCCAGGCGAAGGCGCGCCAGAACTGGACCGAGGTGCGCGAGGCGAAGTACATGGCGACGACGCCGAGCACGGCGAACATCGCCTGGCGCTGGGCCAGGGTGTAGGCCGAGCCGAAGACCCGGAAGCTCTCGATGCTCGATGCCGACAGCACCATGATCAACCCGAGCACGAGCAGCAGCAGCGTGGTGCCGACCAGCAGGTAGTAGGTGCTCAGCGGGTGGTTCAGCAGGAGCCCGATCCGCCCGGACCGGAGCCGCTCGATCCGCGGCCTCGCGGCGGTGTCGGTCATGGACGTTCCCCTGGTTCGGCGAACCCCGGCATGGACGACGCCGCCTCGGCGAACTGCCGGCCGCGATCGGCGTAGTCGCGGAACATGTCCCAGGAGGCGCAGCCCGGCGCCAGGAGGACGACATCGCCCGACTGGGCGAGCGATGCGGCGTGCTGGACCACCTCGGCCATGGCCCCAGTGTCGACGGTCCCCACAGAGATCACCGGGACATCCGGAGCGTGTCGGGCGAGTGCTTGCGCGATGACCTCCCGATCGACGCCGAGGAGGACGACGCCGCGCAGGCGGTCGCGGACCGCTCGCACCAGCTCGTCGAAGTCCTGCCCCTTCGCCATGCCGCCAGCGATCCACACGACCTTGTCGAACGCCCGCAACGAGGTCTGTGCGGCGTGCGTGTTCGTGGCCTTGGAGTCGTCGATGTAGCGAACCCCGCCAGCTGAGCCGACCTCGGCGATGCGGTGTCCGGCGGGCTCGAAGGCGCGCAGTCCGTCGCGCACCGCCGTGGGCGGCACCCCGAACGCCCGCGCGAGCGCCGCGGCAGCGAGCGCATTCGCCACGTTATGGGGAGCGGCCGGTCGGACGTCCTGCACCGAGCCCAGTTCCTGGGCCCGCTCCGCGCGATCCTCGATGAACGCCCGATCGACCAGCAGGTCGTCGACGACGCCGAGCATGGACAGTCCCGGCGTGCCGAGGGTGAAGCCGATGGCCCGGCACCCCTCGATGACATCGGCCTCTTCCACCATGCGCACGGTGGCCTCGTCCTCGACGTTGTAGACCGCCGCCTCCTGCACGCGCTCGTAGATCCGCGCCTTGGTGCGCACGTATGCGTCCATCGACCCGAAGTGGTCGATGTGGTCGTCGGCGATGTTGAGGCAGACGGCGGCCACCGGGCTGATGGTGTGCACGAACGGAAGCTGGGGTGCCCCCACCTCGATCGCGATCACCTCGACGTCATCGTGCATGACGGCGTCGACGAGGGAGGATCCGATGTTCCCGGCGGCCGCGGTGCGATAGCCGGCGGCGCGGAGCATCGACTCGAGCATCAGCGTGGTCGTGGTCTTTCCGTTCGTGCCTGTGACGCACAGCCATGGCGCAGCGCGATTCGGATCCCGGAGCCGCCATGCGAGCTCGAGCTCCCCCCAGACTGGGACGCCCCGCTCCAGGGCATCCACGATCAGCGGATCCGACGGGCGCAGCCCCGGGGACACGACCAGCAGTTCGGTGCCCTCGGGCACTCCCCCCTGGTGCCCGAGCAGGACGCGTACGCCGAGGACGTCGAGGATCTCGGCGCGCTCGCGCTGCTTCTCGCCGTCGGCGGCGTCGACGACGGTGACCTTCGCGCCGAGTTGGGCGAGCGCGTCGGCGCAGGCGAAGCCCGCGACTCCGATGCCCGCCACGCACACCGACCAGAAGCCCCACTCGGAGTCGCGGCGCAGGGAGTCGGGATCCTTGTCGATGAACACGTTGGGCGTCACGACCGCACCCACTCGGCGTAGAACAGGGCGAGGCCCGCACCGATGAAGAGCCCCTGGATGATCCAGAACCTCACGACGATCTGGATCTCCGGCCAGCCCAGCATCTCGAAGTGGTGGTGCAGCGGGGCCATCCGGAAGACGCGGCGGCCGGTGAGCTTGAACGACCCCACCTGGAGGATGACCGACACCGAGATGATGAGGAACAGTCCAGCCGTGAACGGCAGCAGCAGCTCCGTGCGGCTGAAGATGGCCAGGCCTGCGATGGCGCCACCGAGTGCGAGCGATCCGGTGTCGCCCATGAAGATCTTCGCCGGAGAGGTGTTCCACCACAGGAATCCGAACGTGGCGCCGGCAGCCGCCGCTGCGACGATCGCGAGATCGAGGGGGTTCGCCGTCGGGTAACAGGTCTCGTCGGTCACGAAGTAGCAGCTCTGGCCGTACTGCCACACGCTGATGAGCACGTAGGCGAGGAAGGAGGCGAACGCGGCCCCGGTCGCCAGGCCGTCGAGGCCGTCGGTCAGGTTCACGCCGTTCGTCGTGGCGGTGATGAGGAACCACACCCACAGGAGGAACAGGCCCATCGGCAGCACGATCCCCGTGTCGCGCAGGAAGGAGATCCCCATCGACGCGGGCGTCTCGCCCGTGGAGCTCGGGAACTGCACGGACAGGTATGCGAAGCTCAGCGCAACGGCGGCCTGTCCGACGAGCTTCGTCCGCGCCCGCAGGCCTGTGCTGCGCTGCTTGAAGATCTTCAGGTAGTCGTCGGCGACGCCCACCAGCCCGAGGCCGACCATCAGGTAGAGGATCAGCAGGCCCGAGGCCGACAGCGGCCGCCACACGATGAGGTGGGTCAGCAGGTACGACGCCACGACCCCGACGATGATCGCGACCCCGCCCATCGAGGGGGTGCCGCGCTTGCTCTCGTGGTCCGGGTACACGAGGTCGTCCGACGAGGACCGGATGGCCTGGGCGTAGCCATGGCGGGCGAGGAACCGGATGAGCAGGGGCGTGCCGACGAGCGACACCACGGCCGCGATCGTCAGGGCGATGACGACGAGCCTCACGAGGCGGCTCCTTGAGACGGCTCGAGGAGCGCCTCGGCCACGCGCTCGAGACCGATACTCCGGGACGCCTTGACGAGCACGACATCGCGAGGTGCGAGCTCGCGTCGCAGCAGTGCGATCGCCGCATCGGCGTCGGGGACGTGGACGGACTCGTTGTCCCACGATCCCTCGTTCGCCGCGGCGAGGTGCATCACGCGCGTGCCCTCGCCGACGCAGACGAGTCGTGACACGTTGAGGCGCACGGCGAGCCTGCCGATGGCATCGTGCTCCTCCATGCTGCTGTCGCCCAGCTCGAGCATCTCGCCGAGCACGGCCCAGGTACGGCGGCCGCGACCCATCACGGCCAGCGCCTTCAGTGCCGCCCGCATCGACTCCGGATTGGCGTTGTAGGCGTCGTTCACGACGGTGACCCCGTCCGGCGACTGCGCGATCTCCATCCGCCAGCGACTGGCCGACTCCGCGGAGCTGAGCGCGTCCACCACCACGTCGAACGGGACACCGAGCGCGAGGGCGGCCGCGGCGGCGCACAGCGCGTTGCCGACCTGATGCTCACCCGGCACGCGCAGCGACACGGCACCCGACTCGCCCGTGCCCCGCCAGTGCAGGGTGAAACGAGCGTGCGCCTCGTCGTCGAGGGTGACGTCGGTAGCGCGCACGTCGCAGTCATCCCCCTCGCCCGCGAACACGATGCCGGCCTGCGTGGTCGTCGCGCGGGCGCGCACCAGCGGATCGTCGCCGTTGAGCACCGCCACCGCATCGCGTCGGAGGTCGCGAACGATCTCGCCCTTCGCCTCCGCGATCGCCTCCCGCGAGCCGAGCATCCCGAGGTGCGCCGAGCCGACGTTGATGAGCATGCCGACGTCTGGGTCGGCGATGCCCACGAGGTAGCTGATGTGGCCGATGCCGCGCATGCCCATCTCGACCACGAGGTACTCGGTGCCCTCATCGGCCGACAGGATCGTCAGCGGGACACCGACCTCGGTGTTGAAGGATCCGACCGCGCTCACCGTCCGTCCCGCAGCGGAGAGCACGGCGGCGGTCAGGTCCTTGGTGCTCGTCTTGCCGCTCGATCCGGTGATGGCGACCACCTTCGCTGTCAGCCGCTCACGGCGCACCCGGCCGGCAAGTCGCCCGAGAGCGAGGACAGGGTCGTCCACCACGATGCAGGGGAGCGGCGTGCCGTCACCGGCGCGAAGCGGTCGTGCGGCGAGCACAGCCACGGCACCCCCCGCCACGGCCGCCTCGGCGAAGTCGTGACCGTCGACACGCTCCCCCACGATGGCCACGAACAGGGCTCCCGGGGTGACGGCTCGCGAGTCGACGGCGACATCGGTCAGGACCGCGTCGGCGTGCGCGGCGTCGGCCTCGCCCGACGTCAGGGCGGCGACCTCGGCCACCGTCAGCGGAATCACCGGTCGGCCCCCCGGTCCTGCGCGTCCCGGGCTCGTGCCTCGAGGGCGGCGCGCAGGACGGCGACGTCGTCGAAGGGCGTCACGATCCCGCCGACCTCCTGTCCCTGCTCATGGCCCTTGCCCAGCACCAGCACGATGTCTCCCGGTTCGGCACGGACTACGGCCACGCTAACGGCTCGCCTCCGATCGCCCTCGTCGAGGACCTCCCCACGCTCCCTCGGCGGGACGTCACGAGCCCCCTCCAGCACCTCACCGCGGATGACCGCCGGATCCTCTGAACGGGGATTGTCGTCGGTCACGACGAGGAGATCGGCGAGGCGCACCGCCACCTGGCCCATGAGCGGCCGCTTGGCGCGATCCCGGTCTCCTCCGGCCCCCAGGACCACCAGGAGTCGGCCGGTCGTGGTGTCGCGGGCCGCACGCAGGACCCGCTCCACCGCATCCGGGGAGTGCGCATAGTCGACGATCCCGAGCACGCCGTCCGACCGCCCCGCGACCTGCATGCGGCCCGGGACCTCCGTGGCCGCAATACCGGCCAGCGCGTCGTCGAGGGAGACTCCGGCGCCCGTCAGCATCGCGACCGCACACACGGCGTTGGCGACGTTGAACGATCCCGGCATCGGCACATCCAGGGGTGCCCGCGTCCCCTCGGGGCCCACGATGAAGGTTCCCTGTGCCTCCCGGACGGCATGCCAATCGGCATGCCCGTCGAGCAGGGACCAGGTCGTCAGTGGTATGTGCGCCTCGGTGGCGAGCCGTCGGCCCCACTCGTCGTCCACCCCGATGACGCCCGTTCGGCAACGCTCGGGGGTGAACAGGGCCGCCTTGGCCCGGTAGTACGCCTCCATCGTCCCGTGGTAGTCGAGGTGGTCCTGGGACAGGTTGGTGAATCCGGCGACGTCGAAGGTGATGGCGTCCACGCGACGCTCCTCCAGCGCGATGCTGCTGACCTCCATCACCACCGACTCGGCACCGAGATCCCGCATCACCGCGAGTACTGCGTGCAGATCCGTGGCCTCCGGGGTCGTGCGCACCCCCGGGTAGGTGCTCGTGCCCACGCGGACCCCGACCGTGCCGATCATGCCCGCCGCGCGGCCTGCTCGGGCCAGCCCGGACTCCACCATGGCCGCCACGGTCGTCTTCCCATTGGTGCCGGTGACGCCGAGCATCTGCAGGTTCTCGGCGGGCCGCCCGTAGACCGCCGCCGCGATGGCGCCCAGGGACGAGCGCGGGTTGTCGATAATGACGACCGGCACGGCCAGATCGCCGCACTCAGAGGCACCC
This sequence comes from Actinomycetales bacterium, assembly GCA_016125355.1. GTDB lineage: Bacteria > Actinomycetota > Actinomycetes > S36-B12 > S36-B12 > UBA10649. The sequence continues at coordinate 17,458 of WGLX01000023.1, forward strand.
GCCGCATCCGTCAGCACGGCGACCGCCCCGGCGGCCACGGCATCCCGCGCGAACCTTGCGCCGTGCGTCACGTGACCGGGAAGGGCGGCATAGAGGTCACCGGGGAGGACCGAGCGGGAGTCCAGGGTCACGCCGGTGACCTGCCGATCCAGGGCCGTGGCCGGCAGCTCCGGGCTTCCCGCCGGTATGGCGCCGAGCACCGAGCCGAGGGGCACGGGGTGCGGAGCGGGCCGCGGACTGCTCGCCATGACTACCCGCCGAGCGGCAGATTCGGCGACTTGGCACCCGTCGGGGGCACCTCCCGCGCCTGCAGCGCGTAGGTCATGACCCGCTGGAAGACCGGGCCACCGAGCTGTCCGCCGTAGCGGCCGGCGCGCGGGTTGTTCACGGACACGGCCACGACGAGTTGCGGGTTGTCCGCCGGCGCGATGCCGATGAAGGATGCCACGACGCCGCTGTAGCAGCCGCAGGACTCCGAGTAGCGCTGCGCGGTGCCCGTCTTGCCTCCGACGCGATATCCGGGGATCGCCGCCATCGGCGCCGTCCCGCCCGGGCCGACCACCATCTCGAGCATGGCCCGCACCTGCTTCGCCGTCGCGGCGCTCACGACGCGCGTGGTCTTCGGAGCGGGTGGGACCTGTGTCGTGCCATCTGGCAGGACGTACTCCGAGACGAGGCTGGGTTCCACGCGGACCCCGTCGTTGGCAATGGTCGCGAAGACGCTGGCGGCCTGCACGGCGTTGACACTGAGGCCCTGGCCGAAGGCGATGGTCGGCATCGAGGTCGGCGACCACTTGTCATGCGGTGGGATGTAGCCATTGGCCTCGCCGGGGAAGTTCAGCCCGGTCGGCTCGCCGATCCCGAACTTCTTGGCGTACTTGTAGAGCTTCTTCCCACCGATCCGCTCAGACGCGAGGATCGTGCCGATATTGCTCGACTTCGCCATGATTCCGGCGAGGGTGAGGTCCAGGCCACCGTGGGGGTGGTCGTCGTGGAAGGTGTCCCCACCCCGGTTGAGGACCGACGGAACGTGGATCACCGAGTACGGCGTGGCCTTGCCCTCGTTGATGACGGCGGACAGCGTCATGACCTTGCTCGTCGAGCCCGGCTCGAAGACGTCGGTCAGCGCGCGGTTCCCGCGGTTGCCGTCGGTCGCGCTCGCCACCTTGTTGGGGTTGAAGGTGGGCACGGACGCGAGGGCGAGGATCTGGCCCGTGTGCGGGTCCATGACGACAACGCTGCCGCTGTCGGCTCTCGCCTTCCGCACCGTCGACGCAATGGCCTGCTGCGCGACGAACTGGATGTCCCGGTCGATGGTCAGCCGGATGGACGTGCCCGGCTGGGCGTCCGTCACCGAGCTGTTGGCCGTCGGGATGACCCGCCCTCCGGGACCACGCTCGTACGTCTGGGTTCCCGGGGGGCCGGCCAGCAGCGTCTCGTCGGCGCACTCCATGCCACCCAGGCCCTTGCCGTCGGCACCCACGAAACCGACCACGTTCGCGGCCAGGTCCCCGGCCGGGTACACCCGCCGCGAGGTCTGCTCGCTGAACAGCCCCGGCAGCCGTAGGGCGGCGATCCGATCCCACGTCTCCGGCGTCAGGCCCTTGGCGACGTAGATGAACCGACGGTCGCCGGTCAGGCGCGCCGCGAGCACGTCGGGCGCAACACCGAGGATCGGCCCCAATTGGTCGGCGACGGCAGCGGGATCGGTCACCAGCGTCTGGTCCGCCGTGAGGTTGCGTGCCTCCATCGTGAGGGCGAGGGGCTCCCCCGCGCTGTCGAGGATCGCACCTCGCATCGCGGGGATCTCCTGGGTGCGCAGCCGCTGGTCGAGGGCCTCCGACGCGAGCGTCTCACCACGGACCGCCTGCAGTTCCACGAGGCGGGCGCCGAACACGCTCAGCACCAGGCCCGTGGCGATCAGCAGGACCGCCCCACGGCGACGCGGGTCGGCCAGGCGGAAGGTGGAGCGGCGGGGCGGCTTGGGGCGACCGTAGCCCGGGCCGCGTTGCGGCCTCGGGCGACCCTGCGGACGACCGGTGGGAGCCTGGGTACGACCGTATGCGCCTCGCGGACGGGGCGTGGCGCGGACGCTCATGTCACTCCACCGGCACCGCGACGAGTCCGGCGTCCCCCGAGGAGAGCTGGCCGGTCATGTCGATAACGGTCGCGTCCTGCCACAGGCTGTTCTCGGTGACCTTCTTCTTCTTGCCGGCGACCTTGGCCTTGCCGGTGTTGTCCGCAGCCTTGGCGGCCTTCGTATCGGTCGTTGCGGCCTGTGCCGCGGAGGGGTCGAGCGGCACCGGCTGGGAGGCCGAGGCATCGAGCCCGGAGTCCCCTGCCGTCGCGGCCGCGGCAGCCGCCTGCGCTGCTGCAGCGTCGACGGCGGCGGGGTCGTAGTCGGCGCCCGGCGAGACGGGCAGGTCGGCCGCACCGTTGTCGACGGCCTCCGTGACGGTCGCGTCGGCAGGTGTGAGGAGGCGGGGGGTGACACTGCGCGGGCCGACCGCGGGCTTCGGCCTGCCCAGAACGCGGCCGTTGGCCACATTCAGGAACACCGGGTTCTCGCTCGGGACCATCCCGAGGGCGCGGGCCTGCGCCTCCAGCCGGTCGGGAGCCGCGGCGGCCGCCAGCTGCTCCCCCAGGGCCTGCTCGCGCTGCGCGAGCTCGGCCTGCTGCCCCTGCAGCTCGCTCACCGTGAACGCGCCCTGCGCGAGCGAGGTGTTGATGACGAGGATCAGCACCATCCCGATCCCGAGCAGGCCGGTGACGAGGAGCGCGAACACTCCGCGGCTGGCCCGCTCCGGCCGCAGGGGCGCCACCATGCGCAGGTGCGGTCGAGCCGACTTGTGGCCGCGTGCCCCGCGGGTGGCGTACTCCGTGCCGTCGGGGTTGCCGATGGGCAGGTCGGCGGCATCCGGGTCCAGGGCCGGCGCCGCAGTGCCGTCGGTCACGCCCAGGAGGTCGTCATGCTTGCGCGCTGTGGAGGTCATGCCGCCCTGCCGATCCGCTCCGCCGCACGCACGCGAACGGACGCGGCACGCGGGTTGGCCGCCACCTCCGCCTCGTCGGCAGCCTCGGCTCCGCGCGTGACCAGCCGCAGCCACGGCTGCATGGCCTCCGGGATGACGGGGAGTCCGACCGGCACATCGGGATGGGCCCCCACCGCGAGGGCGTGCTTCACGATGCGGTCCTCGAGTGAGTGGTACGACATCACGACGATGCGACCGCCCACGGCGAGCGCGTCGAGGGCCGCGGGGATCGCGCGGCGCAGCACGTCGAGCTCGCCGTTGACCTCGATGCGGAGGGCCTGGAAGGTGCGCTTGGCCGGGTTGCCGCCCGTGCGCCGGGCGGCTGCCGGGATGGAGTCGCGCACGAGCTGCACGAGCCGCGCGGAGCTCGTGATCGGTGCCTGCGCGCGTTCGACGACGATGCGCGCGGCGATCCGACCGGCGAACTTCTCCTCGCCGTACTGCCGAAGGATGCGCGCGAGGTCGGCGGCACTGTAGGTGTTCACCACGTCCGCGGCCGTCTGACCGGTCGTGGGGTCCATGCGCATGTCGAGCGGGGCGTCCTGCGCGTAGGCGAAGCCACGATCGGCCTCGTCGAGCTGCATCGAGGAGACCCCGAGGTCGAAGAGCACCCCTTGGATCTCGCGGTAGCCGAGATCGGCGAGCACCTCCGGGAGCTCGTCGTAGACGGCGTGCACCAGCGTCACCCGCGGGCCGAACGCGGCCAGCCGCTCCTCGGACAGCCGCAGGGCCTCCGGATCGCGGTCCAGCCCGACCAGGCGCAGGTCCGGGAACCGGGTCAGCGCATGCTCCGCGTGCCCGCCGAGTCCCAGCGTGGCGTCGACCAGCACCGCGCCCGGTGCCTCGAGGGCAGGGGCGAGGAGGGCGATCACCCGGTCCCGGAGGACGGAGACGTGACGGACGGCAGCGGACACGGTCAAGCCCAGGAGTCCACGACAGAGGCGAGCGCAGCGACAACCACGATGGTCAGGGCGAGGGCAACACCGAGCACGCCCGTCGTGCGAAGCACGCTGCGCACGGGGTGCCCGGGCTGGGTCAGGCTGGTCATGTCTCCCCCTTCTCCAAGGAAGGTCGCGGTTGGGATTCGTGATGGAGTTGTCATCGACTGCGTCTCGTGGTCCGTGTGGTCAGGTCCCCGCCCGCTGTTTCCAGCGGTGCCCTGGCGCGGGGGAAGTCGCGTCAGGACGGGCGCGAGGAGCGGGAGGAGACCTCACCGCACGCACCGTCAGATTCCCGGGAGCACCTCCTCGCTGAGGCCCGAGTAGGCCTCCTCCTGCTCGGCGAGGTAGGCGGCCCAGGCGTCGGCGTCCCAGATCTCCGCGGTCGGGCCCTTGCCCACCACGACGACGTCGCGATCCAGTCCGGCGTACTCGCGCAGCGGCATGGGCACCGTGATGCGGCCCTGCTTGTCGGGGATCTCGTCGAAGGCGCCGGAGAAGAGCACGCGGGCGTAGGCCTGCACCTTGGGGTTGGAACGGGAGGCCTCATTGAGCCGCTCGGCATAGGCGGCGAACTCACCGGCCGGCCAGACCACGATCGAGCGGTCCTGCCCCTTCGTCAGCACCAGTCCGGGCGCGAGCGCCTCGCGGAACTTGGCGGGGAGCACAAGGCGGCCCTTGTCGTCGAGGCGAGGCGTATGGGTGCCCAGGAAACCTAGGAACATCCACCTCACCTCCCCCACTGGCCCCAGCTACACCCCTGGCATCTCCAGGTGACGCCACTGTACCCCACTTTCCTCCACCGTCAACCACATCGCCCCCATGTCAGGGCCAAAGTCCCTCCACTCCCCTCGTCCGGGCGCCCCCCACCGCCGCAAGCCGTTCGCCCGCACCGGGCCAGGCGTGTGGGTGTTGCCGAGGGGGGTGAGGGGGGGTGAGGGGGGTGAGGGGGGAGGTGACCGGAGGGGGGTGACGTGGGGCAGCGGTGAAGCAGTCGTGCGGTTGGGGGCGTCGCTCAGCGGCCGAGGCGGTCCCGAAGCCGGGCGGCCACCTCGGGATTGACGACCGAGTCCGGATCGCGCAGGTCACCCATGCGCTCCTGCACTCCGACGAGCGCGGAGACCAGCGGCGGGCAGGTCGGGCACGTCGACAGGTGCTGCTCGAGCAGATGGGCGGTCCTGGCGTCGACCTCCCCGTCGAGGTAGTCGGAGACCTGGCTACGCGCATCCCAGCAGCGCAGCGGGACGCCCCGCAGGGCCACCCGACGCTCATGCCCCTCGGCGAGGGCCGAGACCAGCATCATGCGGCCGCGCCGCAGCCGCTGCTTCGCCGCCGGCAGATCGACGTCCGCCAGCTCGGCGGACTCCTTCACCGTGAGTCCCTCGACGTCGTGCAGCACCACGGCAGCGCGGTAGATGGCCGGCAGGCGCAGCAGCGCGTCCTCGATCTCGTCCCGGGTCTCCGCGGCGAGGGCCACCGCCTCCGCATCGACGGTGTAGTCGTCGGCCATCCACCGCTCCTCGACCTCGTCGACCAGGATCTCCCGGTCGCGACGGGTCCGGTCGATGACGAGGTTGGTCACGACGCGTCGGAGCCAGGCGTCCATGTTTCCGACATCCGCGAGCTGCTCGCGCCGCTCGAAGGCGCGGACGATGGCCTCCTGGGCGAGGTCCTCCCCAGCATCCCGGTCACGGGTCAACGCCGTGGCGTAGCGGACCAGGCCCGGCAGTTGCTCGGCGAGGAAAGCACCGGCCGACTCCGCGTCGGGAGCCGGCCAGTGGAGAGTCGTCACCCGGTCATTGTGCCGGGGCGGTCGATCAGACGCGGTTCTTGGCCGTCGACAGCCCGAAGATCCGGTACAGCGGGCAGAAGCCGGTCACCGCCGTGAGGACCATGATCGCTGCGACGACGAGGAGGATCACGCCCAGCACCGAGCCGAAGCCCACCGCCCAGGCACCCAGGACGGCCGCGATCGCGATGATGATGCGCACTGCTCGATCGATGCCGTTCTCGTTGGTCGTCATGACAGATCCCTTCGCACTTTCGGCCACCCCTGCGGTGGTCCGTCATCAAGAAGACGATTGAGCAGCGAGAAGGGATACCGGATTCGCCGAGGAGATTTCCGAGCGCGCCGCTGCCGGGCCGCGTCCGGCCCGGACGTACGCTGCACCGGTGACTGGCCGAAGGGCGTTGCGACGCGCCGCCTGGGTGATCGTTCCCGCCGTGGCACTCTCCGCGTGCACCGTCGCCGGTCCCGAGGCGACCGGTCCCACGGCGCCCACGACGCGAGGAGCGTCGCCTACGCCGTCACCGACGCCGACGCCGAGCGCCTCCCCCACGCCGACGCTCACCGTGACGGACACCTCCTCCCCCGAGCCCAGCTGGCTCTCCCCGCTGACCGGCCTGCCCGGCGAGGGTCCGAAGCCGGTGCTCATCGTCAAGCTGGACAACACCCGCTACGCCCAGCCGCATGCCGGCCTCACGAAGGCCGACGTCGTCTACATGGAGGAGGTGGAGTACGGCATCACCCGCCTGGCCGCGGTGTTCTCCAGCCAGGTGCCGAAGCGCATCGGCCCCGTGCGCTCGGCGCGCATCACCGACATCGACCTCCTCGCCCAGTACGGCAGGCCCGCATTCGCGTACTCCGGGGCGCAGCACAAGATGTTCCCGGTACTCGATGCCGCGCCGTTCCACGACGTATCCCCGCGGCGGGGTGCCGAGGGCTACTCGCGGGACAGCAGCAGGCGCGCGCCGTACAACTACTACCTCGACGGGCATGTCGCCCTCCAGCGCGCTCCGAAGGCGGCCCTGGCCAAGGACATGGGCTTCACCTTCTCCGAGGATGTCCCGCCCGGCGGTCTCACGGCGAAGCACGCCGAGATGGCCTGGGGCTACGCGTCCGCCGCCTTCGACTACGCACGCAAGCTCGACGCCTACCGCATCAACCTCAATGGCCTGCCGGCCCGGGCGGAGGAGCGGAAGAGTGGCCAGCTGGCGTCGACGGTCGTGATCCAGTACGTGAAGCAGACTCCCTCGCGGTTCTTCGACAAGGGCGGCGGCAACACCCCCCATGCCGACACCATCGGGACCGGCAAGGCGTGGGTGCTCCGCGATGGGCAGGCGTGGAAGGTCACCTGGAGCCGACCCTCGGCCAAGCAGGGCACGACCTTCACGCTGCCCGACGGGTCCCCCATGCCCTTCAAGCCCGGTCAGACCTGGATCGTTCTGCTCGACAGGAGCCGTCGAGCGACGATCACCCCACTGACCGAGCCAGTCCCCAGTGCCAGCGCTTCGGCACCCTCCCTGCCCTCTCCCGCAGGCTCACCGGGTCCGAGCGCAACGAGCAGCGCCCGCGCCGAGAACTGAGCTCGACGCGGGCGCTGCGGTCGCGCGGGGCGATCAGGACTGCAGGCAGCTGCCGTCGCGCAGCCCGGTTCCGGCCTGCGTGCCCGCCTGGCCACCGGCACCCATGCCACGGCCCTGCATGCCGCGACCGCCGCCGTAGCCGTTCTGGGCTCCGGTGCCGTTCTGCATCCCCATCGCCGTATCACCGGACGCCAGCCGGGTGAAGGCCACGAGGTGGTTCTCGGACCCGCGCTTGAGAGCGGTGAGGACCTGGGTCACGTCCGCAGGGTTGACGCCCGCCAGCGCGTCCTCGAGGTCGGCGATGTCGAGCTTCTCGATGGTGATCCCGACCTGGGCTGCCGCCGCGAGCGAGGTCTTGCCCTGGGCGACGAGGTCGTTGTAGAGCTTCTGGACCGCGGCGTCGTCGAAGTATCCGTAGGCGTCGCCGGCCGTCGGATCGGTCACGCCGTTGTTCGCCATCACCGTGCGGACGGCGGTGAGGTGCTGCTGCTCGGCAACGGCGACACGGGCGAACTGGTTCACGTCGTAGACCTTGCCCAGAGCCGTGTAGACATCGCGCGCGAGCTTCTCCTCAGCGGCCATGGCCTGCAGCACCCCGGCGGTGTCGGACGGCACGGCGGCGGACGCGGAGCCGGCGAATGCGAGGGCGGCAGGAACCGTGACGGCGAGCGCGGCTCCGAGTCCGATGATCCGGCGGGTCGCGGTGCGGGTGGCGTTCATGGTGTCCTCCTGGTTCACGTGGGCGCTTCGTTGCGCACAACCCTGTTATCCACCCCCGATGTGGTGCGTTGATCCGACGATCATGAAGCCCACGTAAGGCTCGGTGGAATCGCCGTCCCGGGTGTCCGTTTCGGGACCTTCGGCCTACTCCCGAAGGGCCACGGGATCCGAGGAGCGCAGAGCGATCTCGATCTCGGCGGGGGCATCGAGCGGCCGCGTGGTGGCCACGCCCAGGTCACTGAGTCGGCGCGCCTGTCGAAGAGCCTGTCGATCGAAGGAGCCCACGAACGCGTTGTAGCCGCGCACCGCCTGATCGAGTCCCCGGCGCATGCCATCGAGGTGCTCGACGAGGACGCCGAGCCGGGTGAGCATCTCGGCGCCCGCCTGCCGGATCTGCTCCGCGTTGTCGACGAGCAGCCTCCTCTGGTAGCCGAAGGCCACGGTACGGAGCAGTGCGAGCATCGTGGTCGGCGTCGCGAGGATCACACGCCGTTCGAACGCCCTCTCCAGGAGAAGTCCGTCCACCTCGAGCGCGGTGGAGAGCAACGACTCCAGCGGCAGGAACATCACGACGAAGTCCGCAGTCGTGGTCGCATCGGAGTACCTCTTCCCCGACAGCTCACGCACGCGAGCAAGGGTGTCGGTCGCGTGCTTGGCCAGGAATGCCTCGCGCTGTCCCTCGTCCGAGGAGGAGATGGACTGCCAGTACGCGTCAAAGGGGAACTTGGCGTCCACGAGGATCTCCCCGCCGCCCGGCATCAGGACGACCACGTCAGGACGTGTCACCCCGTCGTCGCCGGACCGCGTCTGCTGCCGTGAGAAGTGCGTGCCTTCGAGCAGGCCCGCATGCTCCAGGAGCCGCTCCAGCTGCATCTCGCCCCACTGCCCCCGCGTCTGGCCCCTCGACAGCGCGGAGGCGATCGCCGCGGTCGCGGAGTCGAGGGCGGCGTACCGCTCGCTCACTGCGGACAGGGCGGTCGTGATCGCCGCTTCGGCGGCCGTGCGCTCGCGACCCGCCTCGTCCGTCACGCGGCGCAGGCTCTCCAGGCTCTCGCGCACCGGTCGCAGGAGGTCGTCCATCGACCGCATCGACGCATCGCTGGCCCGCTGCGCAGCGAGCTCCGACTGGGCCGCCGACAGCGACTCCTCGAGATCGGAGCAACGTTGCCGCTGCAGCTGCAGCCGACCCCGGAGCGCGACGACGACCATCGCCAGCCCGACGGCCACGACGAGGAGGACCACGAGAAGGACGGTTGCGAGAGCCATGGCAGCAGCATCGACGGGGGGTGTGACATCGATCCCGATGGACAGGGCGACGGCGCTGCAACCCCGCCGCACCGCGCATGGCAGACTCGATCGCCCATTCGCGGGCATCGGGCGGGCCGAGCCGGCAACGAGTGTGGTCGAAGGGATGGGTGCGTTGGACGCGCTCTCGGAGGAGCAGGCCTTCGTGGATCTCGCCTACCGACACCTCGCTCGCTTCACCGAGCAGCTGGACGAGCGCATCGAGGGCATCCGCACCTCCCCCGGCACGGGAACGGCCCAGGACCTGCTCGAGAAGCAGGCCCTCTTCGACTCCCTCGTGCAGCAGCGTTCCAGCGCAGAGGCGGCGACCCGTCGCCTCTGCTTCGGCCGCACGGATGCGCTGGACGGCCAGGTCCATCACCTGGGCCGCATCGGCCTGCGTGATGAGCGGGGCGAGCCGGTGCTCCTCGACTGGCGCGCCCCGAGCGCGGCCGGCTTCTACCAGGCCACCGCCGTCGAGCCGATGGGCCTGCGTCGCCGCCGACGGATCCTCACCCGTGACCGCGAGGTCACCCACCTGGAGGACGAGGACCTGCTCGACCCGTCGGCGGTGGTGACCGACGCGGCCGCCCGGGCGGTCGATGCACCGCGGGCAGGTCGCATGGCGGACATCGTGGCCACCATCGCCGCCGACCAGGACCGGATAGTGCGAAGTCCACTCGCCCAGGTCACCGTCGTGCAGGGCGGCCCCGGAACGGGGAAGACCGTCGTCGCCCTCCACCGAGCCGCCTGGCTGCTCTACACATACCGGGATCGACTCGCGCGCGACGGGGTCCTCGTCGTCGGGCCCTCGTCCGCCTTCCTCCGCTACATCGATCACGTGCTGCCCAGTCTCGGCGAGACTGATGTCGTGCTCCTGACCCCGGGCCAGCTGTACCCGCCCGTGTCGACCGACCTGCCGGATCGACCCGAGATTGCCGCGATCAAGGGCGACCTCGTCATGGCCCGGGTGATCGCCAACGCCGTGCGCCAGCGCATCCGGATTCCCCTCCAAGACGTCACGATCACCCTCGCCGACGGAGGCCAGGTCGGCATCACGGCGACGAAGCTCGAGCAGGTGACGCGCAGCCTGCCGCGCAACGGCACCTTCCATGGCAACCGGGACCCGTTCCTCACGCGCGTCCTCGATCACCTGTGCCGCGACCGGGCGCGGCGGAGCGGCGATGACCCCGACGACCCGGATGTCAGGGCGCAGATCCTGTCGGACCTCGTGGACGATCCCGCTGTCCGGCGCACCCTCAACCTCATGTGGCTGCCCATCTCGCCCGAGCAGCTCGTCGACCGAATGCTCTCCCGCCCCGAGCTCCTCGCCGCTGCCGCGGGCGACCTTCTCACGCCGGAACAGCAGCGTCTCCTCCTCCGCTCGGCCGGGGCGCCCTGGACGGTCGACGACGTCCCACTGCTCGACGAAGCCGCCGAGCGGCTCGGCGAGTTCCGTCCCCGGACCCGACCCGTCGAGCGGTCGGATCCTGACTACGCCGAGCTCGACATCGTGGACCCGTTCGCACGAAACCGGCCGTCGACCACCGTGGCGGAGCGGGCCCTTGCGGACCGCGACTGGGTCTACGGCCACGTGATCGTCGACGAGGCCCAGGAGCTGTCGCGCATGGCGTGGCGGGCACTGTCGCGTCGCTGTACCAGGAGGTCGATGACGGTGGTCGGAGACCTCCAGCAGACCACGCACCCCGCCGGCGCACGGGATTGGCAGGAGGCGCTGAACTGGGCGGGGCGGAACATCGACCTGCACACGCTCACGGTCACCTACCGCATCACCCGCCAGACCGCCGAGTCGGCGACGGCCCTGCTCACCGCGGCGGGGGGATCGGCACCGGATCTCCATCCGATCCGCGACGGCGAGAGCACCGAGTCGCTCAGCCTCGACACGGAAGGGCTGGCCCGGCTCGTGCTCGCTCGCGCTGCCGGTCAGCCGGGCCGTACCGCGATCGTGGTTCCGGATGCTCGACGCGACCTCGTCACCACCCTCACCGGATCGCATCCGGACTTCGGCGCCGGCGACGAGTCCATCGACGCGCCGATCGCAGTGCTCGATGCCCGCAGCACCAAGGGCCTGGAATTCGACGACGTCTACGTGGTCGACCCGGCCTCGATGTCCCAGCAGGGCACGCTCGGCTCTGACGTCTACGTAGCCTGCACCCGCGCCACCCAGCGCCTGCATCTCGTCGACCTCATCGACTGACCGCGCGCACGGACAGGCCGTCGGTAGCGCCCCTATCCTGACGACGTGCGGGTTCTCACGCTTGCCGGCTCGGGGGCGCAGCGCGGCCTTGACTACGGACGCGAGGAGGCGGCAGCCATCGCCGCCGCGGTCACCGCGCTCAAGACGCACCTCGCGTCCCTCGGCCACTCGCCGGGTGCGCTCATGCGGCGCCTCGCCACCGGTCCGCTCCCACGGGCAGCCGCCGACCTGACGCCGGAGCTCTGGGCCGAGACCATCGCCATGGCGCAGGGCGCGCGCGTGGGCCTGGACGAGGTCCTCCTCCTGGTCTTCGCCTCCGACCTCGACTCCTACGCGGGCACCGCAACGGCGTCCCCCGACGGGCTCGGCGGACCCAGCGCCTCGTTCGGCGCCTCGGCGATCGCCCGCCAGGTGCCGGGCCGTCCCGGCGACACGGGTGGCGGCGGCCTCGCGGGCCAGGCACGCCCGCCGGTGCCCCCGACCACCGAGATCGGGCAGACCGTGGACCTGCCCGACTGGGCGCGCGATCGCGCACTCGTGCTGCGCATCGGCGCCTACGACGCCCCCAATGCACTGGCACTGGCGTACCCGGGGTCCCTCGGGCTGTGCGGTGCCAACCAGTCCGGCCTCGGGGTGGCGACGACGGCTCTGCCATGGTCGGCGGTGGATGCGAAGGGGCTCGGGGTCACGTTCATCGTCAGGCACCTGCTCACCCTGGAGACCCTGGCCGCTGCCGAGAGCTTCCTCATGTCCGTGCCGCACGCCGTGGGTCGCTCGTACCTGATCGCCGCGCCCGACGGGATCGCCTGCTACGAGGCCGACCCGGGGAACGTCATCCGGGTGCGCCCGGCGTCCGAGGTCGTGGCGCACACGGACCACCGCCTCGGTTCTGCCGACGCCGAGGGTGGGAACGCGACCGAGTCGTCGATGACTCGCCTGGCCACGCTGACCCGGGCCATGGATGCGCATGTGCCGCTGGCCGAGGCCCTCGGCGCGGATGTCCTGTGTGACGGATCGCGATGGCAGGACGCATTGATCACGTTCGGGGCCTTCCGCGCGGCCGGCGGCGAGGCATCGGCACGGTTCATCGCCGGAGACGCCTTGGCACGGGGGCGGGACTGGGATCGGCTCACCTACGTCTGATGCGCGGGCGTCGGGTTCTCCGTCTCCAGGAGGGATTCCAGCTGGGCGACGACGTGCTCGAACGGAACGAGAAGGCGGTCGGTCACCTCGCGGAGGCGCAGGAGGTCCCGGTTGGCCCGGTAGTACCAGAGCACGCGGTCGGGCGGCGCGTTGAAGCGGGTCATGGCGACGGGCCCCTCAAGCCGCAGGTCGCCGAGGATCGCGCGCCCGTTGTGCACCTTGTCGGCAGCCCAGACGAGCAGCGAGTCGTCCGCCACCTCCTGCAGCCGCGTGAGGTGCTCGCGCTTGCGGTCCTCCCAGGGCGCCTTGCCCGACCCGTCGGCCTCGAGCGAGTCGCTGCAGTCCTCCACGATGCGCGCCACACGATCGCCGAACCGGGCTCGGATATCCGCCAGGCGCGCCCGCCCGCCGTGGTCCTCCGCCGCATCGTGCAGCAGTCCGGCGACGGCCTGGTCCTCGTCACCGCCCGCGTCGAGGACCAAGGAGGCGACGCCGAGGAGGTGCGCCATGTACGGCACGACCGGCGCACCCGGGTTGGTGCTGCGCTTGCGGGTCTGCGGCCCGGTCACCTCGATGGCATAGGCCAGCGCATCCGCCAGACGTTCGCTCAGTCGCGCGGGCTCCCCGTTGGGCACGTCCTCAACCTATCGACCTGAGCCGGTGAACCGAGACCGAATCGTTGCCTAAGCACGGAACGGGGCCGTCCACCGGTGGCGTCGCATGGGCAGGACAGCACGGATGGAGGAGGAACCATGCGGGCACGTGCGGCAGCAGCTCTTCTGGCGACAGGCTTGATCCTCGCGGGTTGCTCGACGACCGGGGATTCGGGGGCGGCCGAGCCGGCCGTCATGGCCCCCGACACGATGGTCGAGGGCGCATCCCCGGCGGACGCCGGCGCAGCGGTGGATGGGGGCGCGGTCGCGCCGGAGAGAGCCGGCGCCGCTCCCGGCGAGGTGACGACATCGACCACCGTGGCGGACCGGCAGATCATCAGGAACGGATACCTGTCGATGAGGGTCGAGGACGTGCGCCGGTCCGCCGCGCAGGTGCGCGGACTCACGTCGGCCGCGGGCGGCCTCATCGTCTCCGAGGACGTCGGTGCCTCGGGCGACAGCGCCTACGCCACCATCCAGGCACAGGTTCCTGCCGATCGGCTCGATCGGTTCATCGAGGATGTCTCCGCCCTCGGCACCGTCGACTCCGTCACCCTGTCGGCATCGGACGTGACCGCCCAGGTCGTGGATCTCGACGCCCGCATCGACGCCCTCCACACCAGCATCACCCGGTTGACGCAGCTGCTGGCGCAGGCGAATCGCATCGAGGACCTCCTGGCCATCGAGACACAGCTGGCCCAGCGGCAGAGTGAGCTGGACGGCCTTTCCGCCCAGCGGAAGTACCTCGCCGACCAGGTGGCGATGTCGACCCTCACGGTGACCCTCGCCCCTCTCACGGAGCTTCCCGAGGTGGATGCGCCGGGCTTCCTCCAGGGCCTGAAGAGCGGCTGGGCGGCGTTCGTCGCCCTCGTCATGGTGGCCGTCACCGCGGTCGGCTTCATGCTGCCGTGGCTGGTCCTGCTGGCGCTCGTGGCCGTGCCAATCGCGATCCTCGCGGCGCGCCATGCCCGGCGGCGACGGCACGAGCCCACTGCCCGGCCCGAGGACGAGCAGCCCTCCTAGGGCAGCGGCCGTTACCCGTACGTGCAGGACGTGACGGCGCCGCCTTCCAGGGCGAGGGTGAACCGGTCGGGCCGGTAGTCCAAGGTGACGGCGAACTGCTCGCCATCGGCACTGCCCACGCGGGTCGTGTAGCCGCTCTCGGCGGCGAAGGCAGCAGCCTGGTCAGCCGTCATCCGCTCATCGGCCATCTGCTGGCACATGCCCACCATCTGTGCCGAGCCGGCCACCGTCGGCTCGCCCGGGACCTGCTCGAGGGAGCGCGCGACATGCAGCAGCTGCCGATAGGTCAGGCCCGACGACCGGACGACCACCGCCGTGGTTCCCGGAGCCGTCATGGTCGACGCCGGCCGCATGGTGAACGAAACGGCGCCGCCGCGGCGCAGGACATCCGACCGCGAGCAGGGCCGCGCGGACGGGATGACGTCACCCCGCGTGCGGACCGGACCGCAGTTCGCATAGACCGTGGCGCGCACCGAGTAGCGCATTCCGGGCACTCCGAGTCGCAGCGTCACCCGATCGACGACGGCGGCGCGCGGGCCGAGATCAGGGGCCACCGCCCAGCGGGTCCCCGACCACTTCTCCTGCACGGTCAGGGTCGACGCTTCCCCTCCGTACGTCGCACTCGCGTATGTCGACCCCCCGGTGACCGCACCCCTCGCGAACGTCAGGGCGTCCGCGACCACATCGAGACCGCGTGCTGACGCAAGGCTGGCCGTCCACGTGGGCTTCCACAGGGAACCGGCCACGCCCAGCGTGCTGGCCGCGTTGTCCCACGACCCGACGCGGGTGTTCACGTCCTGGGGAGCCGCAGTCGCCGGACCGCTGCCCCACAGGGCGATGCCGGCGAGTGCCACGGCCGCGACCGCGACCTGCGTCGTGCGCACAGGCGCTGCCATCATCCTGCTCATCCGTAGGTGCAGGACACGACGACTCCACCCTCTACGTCGAAGGTGAAGCGGTCCTCGCGATAGTCCATCGTGACGGCCTGCGGCGCACCCTCGAGGGTGCCCACGCGAGCGGTGTACCCGTTCTGCTCGGCCAGCGAGGTCGCCTCGTCCGGAGTCATCCCGCCACTGACCATCTGGTCGCACAGGGCGCGCATGTCCGCGGTGCCCGCGACCCCGGCACCCGCCGCGTCTGCCGACGCGGCAGCAGCAGCCGCCGAGGATGCCGCGTCGATCGCGCCGACCGGTCCGCTCGCAGCGTCGTCCGAGGAGCAGGCGGCGACCACCCCGGAGGCCAGGGTGAGGCCCACGATCATGGCGGCGGCTCGCAGGACGCTCGAGCGGTTCCAGGTTGCGGTCATGTCGCTTCTCCTTGTTCTGCGGCGGTCTGGAGGGGGGTCGTGTCTCGTGACCCGATGGTGACGTCGGGCCCGGCCGGGGTATCGGACCACGTCGGCGAGCGGCGCAGGCCCGGGATCCCGACCACCCAGTCGTAGATCACGCTGGTGCGCAGGACCACGTCCTGCACCGACCGGTTGGCGCCGCTGACGATCGACCAGGCGAGCCCGATCGGGAAGACGGTGCAGAAGACGGCGCGGGTGAACGCCCCTACCCAGGACGGATGCTCGCCCTTGCGGTTCACCACCCGCAGCCCCATGACGAGGTTGCCCACGGTGCGGCCCGACGTCGCCCAGAAGACGGTCCAGTACAGGACGTTGAGGCCGTAGCCGTACAGGATCATGACCGCCACGCGGGGCACGCGCTGCTGGAGGTTCAGTGCATCGGACTGCGCATTGAGGGGCTGGACGATGAAGGACACCATCCAGATGACCGCCACAGTGCCCAGCACCACGAGGAAGATCAGCAGGACGTCGATGCACGCGGCGATCGCACGGCTCACGAATCCGGCCCGATTGCCCTGCAGCGGCACCGCGTAGGACGGCAGCGCCGGCAGCGTGTGCGCGGGTGTCACCCCCCGATCGAGATCCTCGCGGTACTCCCGGAACGTGGTCATGACAGGGACTCCGGGGTGCCCGGGGCATCGAGCTTGCGTCCCTTGCGGAAGGTCGCCCGGTCGACGATGCGAGACACGAGGTCATCGGCGCCAGCGGACTGGCGTCGCATCGTGTTGAGGGCATCACCGGCGATCCCGCTCGTCGAGTCGCGGATGATCTGCGGCAGGTTGATCTCGTCGATGACGTAGTTGGCCAAGGGCAGGATCGGGACCCGATCGATCACCGCATCGATGTCGGCCTCGGCCACGATGGCGTTGACGTCGACCCGCTGGATAACCAGGTCGGTCAGGTCGAGCGAGTCCAGCGCGGACTCGACGATCCGATGCAGGTCCACGCGCTCGAGCACGAGGTCCGTGAGGTCGATGCGCTCGATGACAGCATCCGCGATCACCGGCACCAGCCGATCGAGCGAGGCGTTCACGACGTTGGCGACCGGGGTGACGATCGCCTGCTCGGCCAGCGCGGCCATCGTGGCCGCCGTGCCCGCGGCCATGCCCACGGTGCTGGCCAGCAGCACCCGCAGCGCCTCGAGCGGAGTCGGCGCCGGCGCGGGAACGGGACGGGTCACGAGGATCACCTCACCCGGCATCAACGGTTCCGGCTCGTCCACGGGTCCATCATGCTGGATCGCGGACCTTCCGGCGCCCCGCCACGGGAATCGAGCCCCGGCGACGGGGACACTCCGACAGCGGGGACGCTCGGAGCCGCGGCTACTCGGCGACCAGCGGCCCGGTCTTCGCCGTCGGGAAGTAGTCCTGGCCGATCCCACTGGTGCGCTTGGGGATCATCACGGAGCGGAACCACGACACGACCTCGTCCCCGTCCTGGTTCAGGCCCCGCGTCTTCATCCTGATGATGCCCATCTGGGGTCGCGAGGAGCTCTCCCTCTTGTCGAGGCAGATCGACTCGGCGTAGATCGTGTCGCCGATGTACACCGGGTGGGTGAGCTTGATGTCCGTCCAGCCGAGGTTGGCGACGGCGTTCTGGCTCATGTCGATGACCGACAGGCCGAGAACGAGCGCGACCGTGAGGCCGGAGTTGACGATGATCCGACCCTGGGTGATCGGGTTCGACTGGGCGAGGTCGGCGTTGAAGTGGTTCTGGTTCGTGTTACAGGTCAGCAGCGTGAACCACGTCGAGTCGGCCTCGGAGATGGTCCGGCCGAACGGGTGCTGGTAGACGGTGCCGACCTCGAAGTCCTCGAAGAAGCGACCGAGCTGGGCAGGGACGACGGTGGGGTTCTCTTCGCTCATAGGGGCATCCTTCCGCTTCTGCTGCCGAAAACCGTCCTCGGGGTGAGAATGAGGAATGACCATGACGCAGCAGGGCGGCACACCGGGATCCGAGGGACCGGACACGGGCCTCGGGGAGTTCGGCCCCGAGGCGGCGCGCACGATCGCAGCCGAGATCGCCGGGAGCATGGGCACCGTCATCTCCGGCAAGCCGCAGGCCATTCGGCTGGCGCTCGTCGCCCTGCTCGCGGAGGGGCACCTGCTGATCGAGGACGTGCCAGGCGTCGGCAAGACCATGCTGGCCAAGTCGCTCGCCCGCAGCATCGACTGCTCCATGCACCGCATCCAGTTCACCCCCGACCTCCTGCCGAGCGACGTGACCGGTGTCAGCGTGTTCGACCGCCAGACCAGCTCCTTCGAGTTCCGGCCCGGAGCGGTGTTCGCCCACATCGTCCTCGGCGACGAGATCAACCGGGCCTCCCCCAAGACCCAGTCCGCCCTACTCGAGGCCATGGAGGAGCAGCAGGTCACCGTCGATGGACAGACCTACCAGCTGCCGCAGCCGTTCATGGTCATCGCGACCCAGAACCCGGTCGAGATGGAGGGGACGTACCCCCTGCCCGAGGCCCAGCGGGACCGGTTCCTCATGCAGATCCAGCTCGGCTACCCCGACCGGGTCGCCGAGATCGCGATGCTCGACAGCCACGACATCGCCGACCCGATCGCGGCGCTGCGGCCCGTGACGGATGCCGCGACACTGCAGCGCCTTCGGGATGTGGCCCGGGGCGTGTTCGCCTCCCCCGCCGTCAAGCAGTACGTGGTGGACCTGGTGGCGGCCACCCGGCGTGATCCGCTCCTCCGCCTCGGCGCCTCACCGCGGGCCGGCGTGCACCTCCTCCAGGCCGCCCGCGCCCACGCACTGCTCGCCGGACGCGACCATGCCCTTCCCGACGACGTGCAGGCACTGGCCGTCCCCGTGCTCGCCCACCGCGTCCTGCTGTCCCCCGAGGCCCACCTCAGCCGCACCCCGGCCGCGACGGTGATCACCGAGGTGGTCGCGAGGGTGTCCGTGCCGTGACCGCCCGGGGTCGAGCCGTCCTCGTGGTCGGGCTCCTGCTGGCCGGCGTGGGCTGGGGCCTGGGGCAGCCGCCTGTGATCGGCGTCGCTGCGATCCTGTTCGTGCTGCCGCTGGTCGGTCTCATCAGCGTGCGCCGATCCCGCTACCGCCTGGGGGCCGTCCGCACGGTCGATCCGGAGCAGTTCGCGGTCGGCGAGACCGCCGAGGTACGCCTGCTCGTCGAGAACGACTCCCTCCTGCCCACCGGGTCACTGCTGCTGCGGGACGAGGTCTCCGAGGCCCTGGGCGAGCCGACCCGCCTCCTCCTGGACCGCATTCCCTCGCGGGCGCAGCGCATCGTCCGCTACCCCGTCATCGGCCAGACCCGCGGTCGCACCCGCGTGGGGCCGCTGTCGGTCACCGCCGTCGACCCGTTCGGCATGGCGCGCCTGACCCGGTCCTTCACCGAGAGCAACCACGTGCTCGTCACCCCGAGGATCGTCCCTCTCGGCGCCGTGCCGACCGCCCGCATGGTGGGTGGCCACGGCGAGTCCCAGTCCCGCTCCATCGCCACCCGGGGCGAGGACGACTCCCTGCCGCGCGAGCACCAGCCCGGTGACGACATGCGGCGCATCCACTGGCGGGCCACGGCGAAGTCGGGCGAGCTCATGGTCCGCCGGGAGGAGCGGGCCTGGCGGGCCACCGCGACCGTGGTCCTCGACGACCGGGCGCACGCCCATCACGGTCGTGGCGCGGCCTCCACCTTCGAGTGGGCGGTCAGCGCGGCCGCGAGCATCGCGGTGCACTACTTCGAGCACGGCTGGCGGGTGCAGGCGGTCACCACCACGGGCCGGGCGCTGGTCCACGTGGGCGTGGGGGCGCCCGGGGAGCTGGAGCTGCTGCTGGAGTCGTTCGCCGATGCTGAGCTTCACGACGCACCTTGGGGGAAGATCGGCCAGGGTGCTGCGGTGCCGGCCGCCATCGGTTCCCGCATCGACCCGGGGATCGGGCCGGACGCCACGGCCGTCGTGGCCGTCATGGGCGATCTCGCCGACGACCCCGCGGTGCTCCTCCCGGCCCGGGGCTCGGGCTTCGCCGGGTGCCTGGCCTATGACCCGCACGGCACCGACGCCGCCGCCTCCACGATGCGTGCCCGCGGCTGGCGCGTCGGAGCGTGGTCGTCGACAACCGATGTGGCCGAGGCCTGGCGGCGGATCGCCCCCTCGTCGTCGAGCCCGCTGGGCGCCGTGCCGGTCGGTGGGGCGGCCCCATGAGCGATCAGGTCATGAGCAGGCCGACGGTGAGCGCCGAGGACATGCGCGATTCGGGCGTCAGAGGCTGGCGGCTCCTGCGTGCCCGTGCCCGGCTCGCCGACACCATGGTCGCGGCCGGCGCAACCGCGATCGCGGCGACCAGCATCATCCCGCTCTTCGCGGACCTCAGCTGGGTAGCGCCCGTGCTGGTCGTCATCGTGGTGATCGCGGCGGCAGGGGCCCTGGGGCGCGCCGTCGCCCTGCCCATGCCGCTGATCCCGATCGTGGAGGCGCTCGCCCTGCTCTTCGTCATCACTGCGATGTTCGCGTGGTCGACGGCGTGGGCGGGCTTCGTCCCCACGACGGATGCGTGGGACGCCATTCTCGCGCTCGTCCGCCAGGGCATGCAGGACGCGGAGGCCTACGGATCGCCCGCTCCGGCCCTGACCGGCATGGTGCTGCTCACCGTGGGTGGAGTAGGCGCCGTTGCGCTGAGTGTCGACACCCTGTTCGTGTGCGTCCGCAGTCCGATCCTGGCTGGCCTCCCGCTGGCGGCGCTGTTCCTCGCGCCGGCGATGATCAACGCATCCGGCCCGCCGTGGTGGGCACTGCCGGTCGCCGGGATCGGGTGGCTGCTGGTCCTGGCCGCCGACCAGCGGGAGCGCGTGCAGTCGTGGGGGTCGCTGGCCTCCGAGGACCGGGTGCGCGGCCTCTCGGCCAGCGCACGACGCGTGGGCGCGGTCACCCTGCTGATCGCGGGCGTGCTCGCCGTGGTCGTGCCCGCGGGCGCGTGGGCCCCGTGGCGGACGGTGACCGGCGACGGCCCCGGCGTCGCGGTGGGCACTGCCGACGAGGCGATCGTCCTCGATCCGCTCGCCACCATGCGCCGGGACCTCATCCAGAGCAACAACTCCGAGGTCCTCACCTACCGCACCAGCGCCAAGCAGCCGGACTACCTGCGGGTGTCCGCCCTGGAGACGTTCGACGGCACCACCTGGCTGCCGCGGGCAGCCCTGTCCGAAGGGCGCTACCTCGGCACGCCGATCCCCAGCAACGTCCTGTCCGACCGCATCGCGGCCGACCCCAGCAACCGTGTGACGGGTGGCGAGTCGGTGTCCTACGACATCTCAGTCACCAACCTCCAGAACGCCTTCCTGCCCCTGCCCTACCCGATCTCCGATGTCGAGGACATCAAGGGCCTCGGCGCCGACTGGAGCCTCGATCCGACGACGGGCATCGCCTTCTCGAACGAGGTTCCTGCCTCGGGACTGGAGTACCGCGTCGCGGCCCTGGACCCGCGCATCGGTCCCAACGAGCTGCGGCAGGCGCCGGCGGCCAGCGGTGGGCTCTGGCCGCAGCTGGCCCTGCCCAGCGGGCTGCCTCCCGTCATCGCCCAGACCGCTCGCGAGGTGACCGCGCAGGCGAACACGCCGTACGACCGAGCCATCGCCCTGCAGCGGTGGTTCACGCATGACGGAGGGTTCACCTACAGCACGGGCGTGCGCAGCGGCGCCGACTCCGACTACCTCGCCGAGTTCCTGCGCGACAAGGTCGGCTACTGCGAGCAGTTCGCCGGGGCGATGGCCGTGATGGCGCGGTCTCTGGGCATCCCGTCCCGGGTGGTCGTCGGCTTCACCCAGGGCTCCCTCGTCGGCGACGGGGAGTGGCGGGTTACGGTGCGCGATGCGCACGCCTGGCCGGAGCTGTGGTTCGACGGCATCGGATGGGTGCGGTTCGAGCCGACTCCGCGCAGTCAGGGCACGCTCCAGACGCCGGACTACGCGCCCACAGCCGACGTGCCGGTCAACGACGGGCCGCGCGTCCCGCGTGGCCTGGACCCGCAGGCCGTCCCGCTCGCCGGGGACTCCGCCGCGCCGACCTGGCGATCGGTGGCGCTGGCCCTCCTGGGCATCGTCGTCGTGCTCGCCGCCCTGGCACTGCTCACCTGGTTCGCCGCGCCGGCCGTTGTCCGGCGGGTCCGGCGGTACCGCCGACTGCACGCGTCGACGTACCCGGACATCGTCGAGGGTGCGTGGGCGGAGATCGCGGACACGGCGGTCGATCACGGGCAGCACTGGGACGGCACAAGCACCCCGAGGCAGGCCGCGGGCCGGCTCGGCCGTGCGATGCCGGAGGCACCGCGTGCCGCTCTCGAGCGGGTGCGCCGCGAACTCGAGCGCGTGCGGTACGGGCGGCCGGAGACCGTGGGCACGGCGCCGCGCCTGGGGGCGCAGCCGGTGGCCGAGCACGCCGAGGCCGTCCGCGACGACGTGCGCCAGGTGGCGCGGGAGTTCGGGCGCCGTGTGCGGTGGCAGACCCGCGTGATCGCGTACTGCTGGCCGCCCTCGGAGCGCCGCCGCCAGCAGGCCTCACTCCGCCGCCCCACCCGAGCCCCGGCCGAGAACACCTCCCCACGAGTTGAACCGCTTCCCGGCTCAAATCTGCAGATTTGAGCCGGTTTCCGCGGGATTCTGCAGGCGGTCTCAACTGGTTGTTGCACGCCACGATGGGCGGCAATGACGGGAGGCTTGGATGCCGGGTGCGCGGTTGACGGTCCATGACCGTGAGGTGATCGAGCGGGGCGTGCGGGCGGGATGGTCGGCCGGGCGGATCGCGGAGGCGATCGGCAAGCACCGCACGACCGTGGTGCGGGAGCTGGCGCGGGGGTCGGGGGCCAGGAACGCCCGTCGGGCCAGGAGTCCGATGCCGGGTCGA
>WGLX01000002.1 GCA_016125355.1 Actinomycetales bacterium
AACTAGGGCGGGCGATCTGGGGTATTTCGGGGGCACAGGGGGGCACCCGATAGGACTCCGCGAACGACGAAACCCCTTGCACTGCAAGGGGTTTCGGTGGAGCGGGTGACGGGAATCGAACCCGCACTGTCAGCTTGGGAAGCTGATGTTCTGCCATTGAACTACACCCGCGGAACGGGCCAAGTATGCCAGCAGCGCTAGCCCTGCGCGGAGGCGTACCCCAACCGGTCAAGATGGTCGACCCAGCTCACCGACCACACCCCCACGACGAACGCGTGGGCGTCCTCCGGCGTATGCAGGACGACGTGCACGTCGATGGGCTCCGGCTCGAGGGGCCGGATCACCGTGCCCGTCGCGTGCCCCGACTGCACCGCGTCGGCGACCTCACGCCAATGTGTGCTGCTTCGGTTCCGGGCGTCCTCGATGGCCGCGGCGAGACCGGGCATGCCACGGACCAGCGGCACGGGCCCGACGTACTGGGCCAGCACGCGGCCCGCTGCCGCCAGCAGGTACCCCGAGACGACGGCGGAGGTCGCCGCTCGCCAGGTGTCGGCGTCGTCGAGGGCCACGCCCCGCTGCATGAGGGCGAGGTCGTAGGTCTCCACGGCCTGCTCCACCCGATGCGCGGAGTCCCAGCGCTCCTGGAGGATCGTGTCCGGGTTCGCCGGGTGGGTCAGGGCCTGCAGCACGTCGCCGAAGAAGCCGCTCGCCGTGGTGAGGGCCGCGGCGATACGTCGGCGCAGCTCGCCGGCCGCGCCCCGTGGCCACATCACCGTGGCGACGATCACCGCGACCAGCGCCCCGGCTGCGATGTCCTCGATGCGCACCAACCCCAGGCCGAGGTTGGGCGGCCAGTTCACGACCGCTAGCGCGACGAGCACCATGGAGGTGAAAGCGGCCTGACCGAAGGGGAAGCTGACGGCCGGTCCGGCCCACGCGGCGAGGAACGCCATGACCGGCACGAGTGACCAGATGAGCCACTCGGCGTCGCTGGCGACCTCGAGGACGGCCGAGGTGATCACGACGCCGAGCACGGTGCCGAGGAGCGCCTGCCAGGCGTACTTGCGCGTGCCGACGGCGTCGAAGCGCAGGATCGAGATCACGCCGAGCAGTACCCAGAAGCCCCTCTGGAAGCCACCCAGCTGGACGACGAGCACGGCGAGGCCGAGGCCGAGGGAGCCGCGGAGCGCGTTGCGGACCCACGGCGACGACCAGCTCAGCTGCGACTGCAGCAGCATCCGCAGCGTCCGGCGCGGAGGTGGCGGCTGGCCCGGCAGGTCCTCCGGCGGTGCCCCGTTGGCGAGGCGGGCGAGCGCCACCATCTCCTCCACGAACAGGGCACCCAGCCGAAGGGTGTGGTCGCGTCGCACGTCCTCGGCGATCTGTTTCGTGGGCACGCCGCGCTGAGCGGCGGCGAGTGCGTGCTTCTCCATCCCCACCCGCATCTGCACGCGCGCCGAGTCGATGTCCTTGCCCGAGGGCACCCGGGTCGGGTCGCGCATGGCGTCCGCGAGGGCGCTCAGCCCGTCGTCGGTGGCGGCAGCCAGGGCGCTGCGTTCGGCGAAGTCGTCGTCGGGCGTTGCCGATTCCCGTTGAGGCCCGGTCAGCAGGAGCCGGGCGCTGTTGATGTGGAACACGAGCAGCTGCAGCGCGCGGTCGGACCGGGTCGATCCGGTGGGGCGGTAGGGCTTCCCGCCGTACTCGCGGTCGAGCCGGTCGACCGCGCGACCGAAGTGGTCGAGAGCGGCTGCGCCCGCCTCGGGTGAACTGCCCCCGCGCCACCGGGTCCGCACCACCTGCGCGGCGCCCTCGAAGGCCACCGCCAGTTCCTCGCGAAGGCCGGCGACCTGCGTGCGCGGCAGCACGACCAGGGCCGTCACGGTCGCGACGACGACCGCGATCCACCATCCGAGGATGTAGTGGCCGACGACGTCCGGTCCGCCGGGCACGGACACCACGACAACGAGCAGCAGTTGAAGCGGCGGCACGGCGGCTGCGGTCTTGCCGCGAAGGAGGCCGACGAAGGCGAGGGCGAATCCGATCACGACCGTCGCGAGGACGGCGGTGACGACGGTGGAGTCGGCGGCCCATCCCAGCGCGATGACCGCGGTTCCGGCGATGCCGGTCAGCAGGTAGGAGGCGGAGCGCCTCTGCCACGAGCCGGCGAAGTCGGCGCTGACGATCAGGCCGGTGACCCCGAACAGGGCGAAGACCAGCCCCACGGGCTCCGGGATGACGTAGAGCGCCACCACCATGGTGGCCGGGATCGCGACGGCCGCCCGGATCCCCCGCCGGAGCGCAATGTGCCCCGGATCGTGGACGCGCAACCTCACGGCAGGAACGTACTGCGATGGCCGCCGGTCGCGGAGCACGAACGGGTAGCCTCGGGTCGTGCTGCTTTCGGACCGTGACATCAAGGTGGAGATCTCCGCCGGACGAGTCGCCATGGAGCCCTACGACGAGGGGATGATCCAGCCGTCGAGCATCGACGTGCGCCTCGACCGCTGGTTCCGCGTCTTCGAGAACCACCGGTACCCGCACATCGACCCGAGCGTCGACCAGGCGGACCTCACGCGCCTGCTCGAACCCGAGGGGGACGAGCCCTTCGTCCTGCATCCGGGCGAGTTCGTACTCGGCTCCACCTACGAGGTCGTGACCCTGCCGGACGACATCGCCGGTCGGCTCGAGGGCAAGTCCTCCCTGGGCCGTCTCGGGCTGCTCACGCACTCCACCGCGGGCTTCATCGACCCGGGATTCTCAGGCCACGTGACGCTCGAGCTGTCCAACGTCGCGAACCTGCCGATCATGCTCTACCCGGGCATGAAGATCGGGCAGCTCTGCCTCTTCCGGTTGTCCAGCCCGGCGGAGCACCCGTACGGCTCGGAGAAGTACGGGTCGCGATACCAGGGCCAGCGTGGCCCGACGCCCAGCCGGTCCTACGCCAACTTCCACCGGACCCCGATCTGACGTGGGCACGCCACCGGAGTCCGAACTCGAGATCTTCAGCTACGAGGAGTTCGGTCAGGGCATCCGCTGGCTCGCCGAGCAGCTCGTCGCCCGGCACTGGATCCCCGACGTCATCCTCGGCGTGGTGCGCGGCGGCCTGTTCGTCTCCACCGCGCTGGCCTATGCGCTCGACATCAAGGACGTCCGGCACGTCAACGTGGAGTTCTACACCGATGCGGGGGAGACCCTGCCGGAACCGGTGCTGATCGGCCAGCCGCCGTATCTCGCGGACCTTGGCGGGAAGCGCGTCCTCGTCGCGGACGATGTCGCCGACACCGGTGCGACACTGCAGTTCGTCCGCGCGATGCTCCCGGACGACGCGATCATCCACGTCGCCGTGCTCTACGAGAAGCCCGGAACGACCTATTCCCCGGACCTCGCGTGGCGGTCGACGGACCGGTGGATTCGCTTCCCGTGGATCCAGGTGCCTCCCGTACGGGTGTACGAGGCGGGTCGCTCGTCCGTCTGACGACTCCTCGCTGTTCCGACCACACCCACCCCGATGCTGCGTCAGTTGTTGCTGCCTGCACGCGCTTGCAGACCCCAACAAGTGACGCAGCATCGGGATGGGTTGTCTGGCGGGACGCCGCGGACGGGCCTACCCTCCGGACATGGCAGCCCTGATCGCTCGAGCCCCCCGTTCGCTGGGGACGACGGGCGCGGCTTTCGCGGCCTCGGCGGTGGTGCTGGGCTGGGCCACCCTCGTCCTGGTCCGTGACCACCACCAGCCGATTGCGTTCTCGGTCATGTGGCTGGCGATGACGTTCGCGATGATGCTGCCTTCCGTCCTGCGCCCGATGATGCGGGCGGCGGACGGCTCCTCCTCCCGCGCGGTGGCGTTCGTCGGGGGATTCACCCTCGTCTGGCTCGTGGCCGGCGTGCCCGCCTACCTGCTCCTGCAGGCCTTGGCCTGGACACCCTTCTGGATCGCGACCGCCTGGGTCGTGACGGGCCTGTGGCTGCTCTCGCCGACGGGCCGCCGCGTGCTGGGCAGCTGCGGGTCCATGGCCTACGACAGCACTCCGGCACGCTTCGGCGTCCAGCAGGGCCTGCGCTGCGTGTCCTCCTGCTGGCCGTTGATGATCGCGGCGATGGCGACCGGGATGCTGTTCCAGGGCACCGTCATCCCCCTGCTCGGCCTGCTGGCGGTGACGGCCTTCGTGTGCTGGGAGAAGGCCCCGACGACCTCACCCCGCGCCGTGGCCTCGGTGGGGCTGGCCATGGTCCTGGCGGCGGGAGGCCTGTTCGTCTTCGCGGGCGGGGGCGGCGCGATGCACCATCACGAGATCGGCTCGTCGAGGTCGTAGCCCGACGCCACGTCGCCGACCTCGACGAGGGCAACGTCCTCTCGGGCCTGCAGCAGCCGGCGGGCCCCCTCATCTCCGCGCGCCACCTCCATGACCGCCGCCCAGTGCTCACGGCCGAGCCGCACGGGATGCCCTCGCTCCCCGTCGTAGGCGGCCATCGCCAGCGACGAGGGGCAGTCGACCAGCCGACGGACGGCCTCGGCCGTGACGCCGGGCAGGTCGACCAGGGTCACGACGACGGCCGACACGTCCGGGATCTCCTGCAGGGCGGCCAGCCCGGTGCGCAGCGAGGAGCCCATGCCCTCCGGCCAGTGATCGTTGACGAGGATGTCGGCGCCGGCGACCTCCCCGACCCACGCGCCCAGCACGACGACCACCGGGTCGCATCCCCCGGCCGTGAGCACGCGGACGGCCCGGTCGACGAGGCGTTCCCCGTCGACCACCGCGGGTGCCTTGGGGCCGCCGAAGCGCACTCCGGCACCCGCCGCAAGCACCAGCCCGGCGACGCCCACGGTCATCTGCCGATCGTCACCGCGGAGCGCCGGGATGGATGGGGCCCTCGGTGCTCGCGAGCTTCTGCCCCGTCCCGCCCCAGCGCGCCTGGATGATCTCGGCGGCGATGGAGATGGCGGTCTCCTCGGGGGTCCGTGCCCCCAGGTCGAGTCCGATCGGCGAGTGGATGCGGGCGAGCTCGTCGTCCGTCAGGCCGGCCTCCTTCAGGCGCACCAGGCGGTCCTCGTGCGTTCGCCGCGAGCCCATCGCGCCGATGTAGCCGGCCGGGGTCTGCAGGGCCTGCTTCAGCGCGGGCACGTCGAACTTCGGGTCGTGGGTGAGGACGGCGATGACGGTCCGCGCGTCCACCTGCTGGCTGGACAGCCACCGGTGCGGCCAGTCGACGACGACCTCATCGGCCTCCGGGAAGCGCTTGGGCGTGGCGAAGACCGGGCGAGCATCGACGACGGTGACCTTGAACCCCAGTACCTTCCCGACCCGCACCAGTGCCGCGGAGAAGTCGATGGCGCCGAAGACGAACATCTGCGGTGCGGGGGCGAAGGACTGGACGAAGACCTCAAGGCCCTCCCCGAGCCGCTCGCCCTCCGGCCCGTAGTGCAGGAAGCCCGTCGTCCCGGACTCGAGGAGGCCGAGCGCGTCCTCGCGCACGGTGTCGTCGAGACGCCCGGTTCCCAGCGAGCCCTCGGTGTGGTCCTTGCGCACGACGAGGTGCCGGCCCACGAAATGCGGACCGGCGACGATGGTCGCCACGGCAACCGGCTCCTCGGCCTCGATGCTGCGGGCGATCCCAGGCAGTTCCGGCCAGGAGTCTCGGTCGACCCGCTCCACGAAGACATCGAGGATCCCCCCGCAGGTCAGCCCGACGGCGAAGGCATCGCCGTCGCTGACGCCATACGTCTCGAGGCGGGGCTGGCCATCGCCGAGGACCTCCTGCCCGAGGTCGAACAGGGCCCCCTCCACGCATCCGCCACTGACCGATCCGACGGCCTCCTCCTGGTCGGTGACGAGCATGGAGGCGCCCGCCGGGCGAGGTGCGGACCGCCAGGTCTTGACGACGGTGGCCATCGCCGCGGTGCCGCCCCGCTCCCAGACGGCCAGCAGCTCCGGAAGGATCTCGCGCATGGCATCTCCCGACGTTCCCGAGGACGGATGTTCCAACTGGGTCAATAATGGCCCGATGGGCGAGATCCGGCTGGTCGAAGTCGTCGAGCACCCGATAGATGCGGGCCTGCTCGAGGCGGCGGTCGCTGACCCCCGGGCCGGGGCGATCGTGACCTTCAGCGGGAATGTCCGCGATCACGACCACGGTCGGCAGGTGGCCGAGCTCACCTATGAGGGGCACCCATCGGCCGAGGCCGTCCTTCGGGAGGTGGCCAAGGAGATCGACGCCGCACACGAGGTGATCGCCCTTGCGGTGGCCCACCGGATCGGCCCGATCCCCATCGGGGAGGCGGCTCTGGTGGCCGCTGTGGCGACCGCGCATCGGGGGGAGGCCTTCGAGGCCTGCCGCGCTCTCGTCGACCTCACCAAGGAGAAGCTCCCGGTCTGGAAGCACCAGCGATTCACCGACGGCACCGAGGAATGGGTGAACTGCGCATGACCGAGGCGCGCTTCATCGACACCTTCGGCCGCGTGCACCGTGACCTGCGGGTTTCCGTGACCGACCGGTGCAACCTGCGGTGCACGTACTGCATGCCGCCGGACTTCGCCGACTGGATGCCGGGCGACCACCTGCTCTCCGTGGACGAGCTCATGACGGTCATCGAGGTGGCGGTCGAGGGTGGCATCGAGAGCATCCGGCTGACCGGCGGAGAGCCGCTGGTCCGCCCTGACATCGTCGACATCGTTCGGCGGATCAACGCCCTGCCGACGCCGCCGCGGGTGACACTCACGACCAACGCGCTGAAGCTCGCCGAGCTGGCCCAGCCGCTCAAGGACGCGGGACTCGAGCGGGTGAACATCAGCCTGGACACGCTGGACGCCGACCGCTTCCGGCGGCTGACCTACCGCGACCGCTACGCCGACGCCCTCGCGGGCATCGAGGCCGCCCTCGCGGCCGGCCTGCACCCGGTCAAGGTCAACACCGTGCTCATGCGCGGGATCAACGACGACGAGGCGGTGCCGATGCTCCGGCACGCGATCGAGCACGGCTGGCACCTGAGGTTCATCGAGCAGATGCCGCTCGATGCGCATGCCTCGTGGGATCGCGCCGAGATGGTCACCGCCGCTGAGATCCACGACCTGCTGGAGCAGGAGTTCACGCTCACCCCGACCGGACAGCGGGGCTCGGCACCGGCGGAGGAGTTCCTGGTGGACGGGGGTCCCGCCACGGTGGGCATCATCGCGAGTGTGAGCAAGCCGTTCTGTGCGGCCTGCGACCGGCTCCGGCTGACCGCCGACGGCCAGGTCCGCAACTGCCTGTTCGCCCGGGAGGAGACAGATGTGCGCGCGACCCTGCGCGACCCCGAGCTATCGGACGAGCAGCGACGTGCGGAGATCGCGCGGCTGTTCGCCCAGGCGACCTGGGAGAAGCTGCCCGGTCACGGGATCAACGACCCGTCGTTCATCCAGCCCGATCGGCCGATGAGCGCGATCGGTGGCTGACGTGGGCGCGGGCACCGTGCAGGTGCACCTGTTCGCGGCGGCCCGAGCGGCGGTCGGCCAGCCGATGGTGGAGACCGAGCCGGGCACGCTGGGCGAGATCCTCGGCCGGCTGGAGGAGCAGTTCCCCCCGTTCCGACAGGTGCGGCCGCGATGCTCCTGTCTGGTGGACGAGGTGGCCGCCCACGACGAGGCGATGCAGGTGCCAGGTGGCGGGCGCATCGACGTGCTGCCGCCCTTCTCGGGTGGCTGAGGGTGGCTGCCGTCATCTGAGAACTTCCGGTCGCGCGCTGGCCCATTCGGGTCTAGCGTGACGTGAGTCACTTCTCTCGCAGGGCGGGCAGGTGCCCGCAGCGCACCCGGAGGTTCCATGGAGCTGGAGAACTCATTCGTCGTCCCCGCTGACATCGAGACGGCGTGGAACACGCTGCTCGATGTCGAGGCCATCGCGCCCTGCATGCCGGGTGCCACGCTCACCTCGGTGGAGGGGGACTCCTTCACTGCCGACGTGAAGGTGAAGCTGGGCCCGGTGACGATGAACTTCGCCGGGTCCGGCCAGTTCGTGTCGAAGGACGCGGAGACCCACACGGCGATCATCGACGCCAGCGGCAAGGAGACGAAGGGGGCGGGCACGGCGGGGGCCAAGATCACCGCCAGGCTCGTCGAGGAGGGTCCCCAGCAGACCCGGGCCAACATCGTCACCGACCTCACCGTCACCGGCAAGGCCGCGCAGTTCGGCCGCGGGGTGATGGCGGATGTGTCCAAGAAGCTGATCGGCCAGTTCGCCGGCAACCTCGAGAAGGTCATCGCGGCCAAGCAGGCGCCGGCCGCCGAGGCACCGCCGGCCGAGGCGGCAGCCGGTGGCGAGGCGGCAGCCGGGGCAGCACCCGCGGCTGCGGCCCCCGCTACCCCGGCCGCGCCACCGGTCCTCGACAACGAGGCCCTCGACCTGGGCAGCGCCGCCATGGGACCGGTCCTCAAGCGAGTCGTCCCGGCGGTGGTGGTCGTCGTCGTGGTCGGCGTCGTCATCTGGTGGGTCGTCTCCCGGTAGTGGGAAGCGCGTCGTCACCGACTCAGCAAGAGCACAGCATGTGTCAGCTAGACAGTCATCAGCCAGTCACGAGAGAGGGGTGAGGGATGCAGACACCCGCACCAACGGACTACGTCCGGGCGACGTCGGTGGCCAACGCCATCGCGTTGCTCGAGGAGCATGGGGAGGAGGCGCGCCTGCTCGCGGGCGGTCACAGCCTCCTGCCGATGATGAAGCTGCGCGTCGCGCGGCCGGAGATGCTCATCGATATCAATGACCTCGATGAGCTGCGCGGGATCAAGGTCGAGGGCGACGAGCTCGTCATCGGCGCCATGGTCACCCACAACGAGGTACTCGAATCACCCGTGCTGGCCGAGCACTACGCCATCTTCCGGGAGGCCGAGAAGGTCATCGCCGATCCGCTCGTGCGCAACCGCGGGACCGTCGGCGGCTCCATGTGCCAGGCGGACCCTTCGGAGGATCTCAGTGCCGTGGGGTCGGCGCTGAAGGCGTCCGTCGTGATCCAGGGATCGTCGGGGTCCCGGACGGTTCCCTTGCGCGAGTTCCACGATGGCCCCTACACGACTGTCGTCGAGCCGAACGAGATCCTCACCCAGGTGCGCGTGCCCATCCGTCCCGGTGCCGGCAGCGCATACGAGAAGGTGGAACGACGGGTGGGCGACTGGGCCGTCTGTGCCGCGGGCTCCTTTGTCGTCGTCTCCGGTGGTGTCGTGACGGACTGCGGAATCGGGCTGACCGCGGTGAGCGCGGAGCACTTCTGCGCTCCAGAGGCCGAGGCCTTCCTCATCGGGAAGGCGCCGACCGACGAGAACCTCCGCGAGGCCGCGAATCTGGCGGCGGCGGCGACCGACCCCTCCTCCGACCAGCGTGGGCCTGCCGACTACAAGCGGCATCTCGCCGGAGAACTCACCTTCCGTGCGCTCAAGCGCTCGGCCGCCGCGAGCCAGGGAGCCTGACATGCAGATCTCGATCACCATCAACGGCGAGACCGTCACGCGTGACGTCGAGCCGCGCCGCCTGCTCGTGCACTTCATTCGCGAGGACGCCGGGCTGCGGGGCACCCACTGGGGCTGCGACACGTCCAACTGCGGGGCCTGCACCGTCTGGCTTGACGGGAAGCCGGTCAAGAGCTGCACCGTGCTGGCCGCACAGGCCGACGGGCACGAGGTCAAGACCGTCGAGGGCCTCGAGACCGCCGACGGGCTGGACCCGATCCAGCAGGGCTTCATCGAGTGCCATGGACTGCAGTGCGGCTTCTGCACCCCGGGAATGATGATGACGGGCCGCGCCCTCATCGACGAGAACCCGAATCCGTCCGACCAGGAGATCCGCGAGGCCATCTCCGGGCAGATCTGCCGGTGCACCGGCTACAACAACATCGTCAAGGCCATCCGCTGGGCGGCCGAGGCCGAGGCTTCTAGTGAGGTGAACGCATGACCGCAACCAACGAGGTGCCCGTCAGCGCGGCAGGCAACCCCATCGGCTTCGGCTCCATGAAGCGGGTCGAGGATCAGCGCTTCGTCCGCGGCCAGGGCAACTACGTCGACGACGTGAACCTGCCGGGCATGCTGCACAGCGCCATCCTGCGCAGTCCGTTCGCGCACGCCCGGATCAACGCGATCGACACGTCGGCCGCCGAGGCCCTTCCGGGAGTCGTCGCCGTCATCACCGGCAAGACCCTCGAGGGCATCCCGCGACCGTCGCTGCTCGGCGACAACTTCGCCTGGATGCCGACCCTGTCGTATGACACGCAGGCCGTGCTCGCGACCGACAAGGTCCGCTTCCAGGGCCAGGAGGTCGCGTACGTCATCGCGACCGATCGCTACATCGCCAAGGACGCCCTCGAGCTGATCGACGTCGACTACGAGCCGCTCGAGCCGGTGATGGACGCGAAGCGTGCCATGGACCCGGACGCGCCGGTCATCCGCGACGACAAGGGCCAGACCGACAACAGCATCACCGACGTCCACGGCCACAAGACGTGGGAGGCGGGCAATGCGATCGGCACGTCGGAGGCCATCGAGAAGGCCCGGCAGGATCCCGACTGCGTCGTCGTGACGCAGGAGATCATGTACCCGCGCGTGCATCCGTCGCCGATGGAGACCTGTGGCTCCGTCGCGTACATGGACAAGGTGACCGGGCAGCTGACGCTCTACACCACGAGCCAGGCGCCGCACGCCCATCGAACCGTGTACGCGATGGTCGCCGGACTCCCCGAGCACAAGATCCGGGTCATCAGCCCGGATATCGGCGGCGGCTTCGGCAACAAGGTCGGCGTCTACCCCGGCTACGTCCTGTCGATCATCGGCTCGATCGTCACGGGCAAGCCGGTCAAGTGGATGGAAGATCGCAACGAGAACCTCGTGTCCACGTCCTTCGCCCGCGACTACCACATGACGGGCACGGTCGCGGCGACCAAGGACGGCAGGATCCTCGCCGTCGACGTCGACGTGCTCGCTGACCACGGTGCGTTCAACGGCGTGGCGCAGCCGACCAACTACCCGGCCGGCTTCTTCCACATCTTCACCGGTTCATACGACTACCCGAACGCGCACTGCAAGGTCACCCCGGTCTACACCAACAAGGCACCGGGCGGCGTGGCGTACGCCTGCTCGTTCCGCATCACCGAGGCCGTCTACCTCATCGAGCGCCTCGTCGACTGCCTGGCGCAGGAGCTCGAGATGGACCCGGCGGAGCTGCGGCTGAAGAACCTGATCAAGCCGGACCAGTTCCCGTACACGACGCCGACCGGCTGGGTGTACGACTCCGGCCAGTACGAGAAGACGATGCGCGTCGCGCTCGACATGGTCGGCTATGACGACCTGCGCAGGGAGCAGGCGGAGAAGCGGGCCAAGGGCGAGTACATGGGCATCGGCATCTCGTTCTTCACCGAGGGCGTGGGCGCCGGCCCGCGCAAGGACATGGACATCCTCGGCCTCGGCATGGCGGACGGCATCGAGCTGCGCGTGCATCCGACCGGAAAGGGAGTCCTGCGCCTGTCGGTTCAGTCCCAGGGCCAGGGCCACGAGACCACGTACGCGCAGATCGTCGCGCACGAGCTCGGCATCCCGCCCGAGGACATCGAGGTCGTGCACGGTGACACCGACCAGACCCCGTTCGGCCTGGGCACGTACGGCTCGCGGTCCACGCCGGTCTCCGGGGCCGCTGCGGCCGTGGTCTCCCGCAAGGTCAAGGAGAAGGCGCGCATCATCGCGGCCACTGCGCTGGAGTGCTCACCCGACGACCTCGAGTGGGAACTCGGCCGCTGGCACGTCAAGGGCGATCCCGAGCGTGGCAAGACGATCCAGGAGATCGCGCTTCTCGCGCACGGCTCCCTGGAGCTGCCGGAGGGCGTCGAAGGACACCTCGAGGCGATGACGGTCTACAACCCGCCGAACCTGACCTACCCCTACGGGTGCTACATCTGCGTCGTCGACGTGGACCCGGGCACCGGGCAGGTCAAGATCCGCGACTTCGTGGCCGTCGACGACTGCGGTACCCGCATCAACCCGATGATCGTCGAGGGCCAGGTGCACGGTGGCCTCGCCGATGGCGTCGGGATGGCGCTGATGGAGCTCATCGCCTTCGACGAGGACGGCAACTGCCTCGGTGGCTCCTTCATGGACTACCTGCTGCCGACCGCGATGGAGTGCCCGGAGTTCCGGACGGGCGAGACGGTGACGCCGTCGCCGCATCACCCGATCGGGGCGAAGGGCGTCGGCGAGTCCGCCACCGTCGGATCGCCGGCCGCCGTCGTCAACGCCGTCGTCGATGCCATCAGCCCGTTCGGGGTGCGGCACGCCGACATGCCGCTCACGCCGGCCAACGTGTGGCGGGCGATCCAGGGTCGTCCGGTGCGCGTTGACATGGCCGTCGAGTAGACGGACGCTGAACCCATGACGATCCGAGGCGTGCACGAGCGGGCGGAGGCTCTCCGAGCCGAAGGCGTCCCGTTCGTGCACGCCCGGGTCGTGCTCGCGGAGCGGCCGACGTCCGCGAAGCCCGGTGACGAGGCGATCGTCCTCGGGGACGGCACGATCGAGGGCTTCGTCGGTGGGCAGTGCGCCCAGGCCACCGTTCGTGCCCAGGGGCTGGCGGCGATCGCCTCGGGGCATCCCGTGCTCCTGCGCATCTCCCCCCAACCGGAGCCGGAGCAGGCGGGCAAGACCATCGTCCACAACCCGTGCCTTTCCGGCGGCACCCTGGAGATCTTCATGGAACCGGTCCTGCCCGCCCCAAGCGTGGCTGTCGTGGGGGAATCGCCCATCGCGGCGGCGCTGATGCGTATCGGCGAGGCACTCGGCTACGAGATGGGGGAGTGGTCTCTGCAGGGCATGCGCACCACGGACGCGGTCATTGTCGCGAGTCACGGCTTCGACGAGGAGCAGGCGCTCGCGGATGCCGCGATGGCGGGGGTTCCCTACGTCGCGCTGGTCGCCAGTCCGAAGCGGGGGGCTGCCGTGGTCTCCGCGCTGCCGCTCGACGAGGGCCAGCGTGCGCACATCAAGTTCCCGGCCGGGCTCGATATCGGAGCGCGCACGCCGGAGGAGGTTGCCCTCTCGATCCTCGCCGAGGTCATCCAGCGCCGGGCGGACGGACAGCAGGCCCCGCCCTCGCGGTCGTTGCCGCTGCTCGCTGAGGAGCCGGCGGCCACGGCGATCGACCCCATCTGCCAGATGACGGTCGCTGCCGTGGAGAGCTCGATCCACGCTGACGTCGACGGCACCCGCTGGTACTTCTGCTGCCCCGGCTGTCGTGACCGGTTCCTCGCCGATCCGGCCGCCTATGCGGGAAGCGCGTGATGGAGGTCGCGGACCTCCCCGACCCGAACTCCCTGGCCGGGGCCCTTGCCGAGCACGGCTACCTGGCCGATCCCGGGCTCGCCACCGCGCTCTTCTGCGCGGCGCGGCTCCCGCAGCCCTTGCTGCTCGAGGGGGAGGCGGGCGTCGGCAAGACCCAGGCGGCCAAGTCGCTGGCGAGCCTGCTCGGCACCCCGCTGATCCGACTGCAGTGCTTCGAGGGCATCGACGCGTCCGAGGCCCTGTACGAGTGGGACTACCCGCGGCAGCTGCTCGGCATCCGGCTCGCGGAGGCGCAGGGCACGCGCCTGGACGACCAGTCGCTCTTCTCGCGTGAGTACCTCATCGAGCGCCCCCTCCTGCAGGCGCTCCAGCATGAGGGCGCCAATCCCGCCGTCCTGCTCATCGACGAGGTCGATCGTGCGGACGAGGAGTTCGAGGCCTTCCTGTTCGAGATGCTGGCCGAGTGCTCCGTCACCGTGCCGGAGCTGGGCACGATCCGGGCGGTCCAGCCGCCCATCGTCGTCCTGACGTCCAACCGGACCCGCGACCTGCATGACGCGCTCAAGAGGCGGTGCCTCTACCACTGGATCGACTACCCCGACCTCGCCCACGCCACCGCGATCGTGCGGATGCGCGTGCCCGAGGCGCCGCCCGCCCTCGTCGAGCAGGTGGCCGCCGCCGTCGAGCGGCTGCGAGGCCTGGACGTGCAGAAGCCTCCGGGCGTCGCCGAGGCCATCGACTGGGTCCACGCCGCCATGCTGCTCGGCATCCCCGTGCTCGACGGCGACGCGGTGCTGAGCACGCTCGGATCCGTCCTGAAGTACCGCGAGGACCAGGAGGTCGCGATCGCCCAGGGGCTGGCGTGGGTGGCCGCGGGCTGATCGATGCCTAGCGACGCGACCGGGCTGATGGCCGAGGTGGCCGCGGCGCTCGGGCATCGCCTTCACCAGGCCGGCCTGCCCGTCACTCCTGAACGCAGCACCCGGTTCGCCGCCGCCGTGGCCGCGGCGGACCCGGTCACCCGACGGGACCTCTACTGGCTCGCCCGAGTGACCCTCGTGACCGGCCGAGACCAGCTCGAGGTCTTCGATCGCGTGTACCGCGAGGTCTTCGAGGCCGCGCCCCGCTACAGCGATGTTCCCTCGATCGTCGAGGCGGCCGACAACACCTCGGGGTCCGCAGCCGCCGAGCGCGATGCGCCCCGCGAGGAGCAACCCGAGGGAATGACCCGCTCGGCCAGCCCGAGGACGCAGATGACCCCGGGCGCCACGGCCGAGGACGGCGAGCAGCAGGAGGAGGAGGAGCCCAGCATGCTGGCGGCCGTCAGCGTGCAGGAGCGGCTGGCGGACCGCAGCTTCGCGGCGTGCACGGCGGAGGAGCTCGCCCTGTTGGCCATGCTTGCGGAGCGGCTGCCCGTCGTGCCCCCGCCCCGACGGGGACGGCGGCTGCGCCGACACGTCCACGGCAGCAGGCTCGACGTCCGGGCCACGCTCACCCGTTCTCACCGCACGGCGGGGGATCCTGTCGAGCTCGTGCACCGGCGTCGGACGACCAGGCCGAGGCGGGTCGTGCTCCTCGCGGATGTCTCCGGCTCCATGGAGCCGTACGCCCGCGTGTACCTGCACCTGATGCGCGGTGCCGTGCAGGCCCTGCACGCCGAGGCGTTCGCCTTCGCCACTCGGCTGACCCGGCTCACGAGGGCGCTCGCGGAAGCCCGCCCCGACGTGGCCTACCGGAAGGCGCTCGAGGCGGCGCCGGACTGGTCGGGAGGCACGCGCATCGGCCGCGCGCTCCAGACCTTCCTCGACGAGCACGGGCGGCGGGGGGTGGCGCGGGGTGCCGTCGTCGTCATCGTGTCCGACGGGTGGGAGATCGACAGCCCGGAACTGGTGGGCGAGTCGATGCAGCGCCTGTCCCGGCTGGCCCACCACGTGATCTGGGTGAACCCGAGGAAGGCGGCCGAGTCCTACGAGCCACTCGTCGGGGGGATGGCCGCGGCGCTCCCGTTCGTGGACACCTTCGTGTCCGGCCACTCGCTGCGGGCCCTCGAGGAGGTCATGGACGCCATCCGCAACGCGACGGAGCGCACCCCCGCCCCCACCCGAAATCCCACCCTCCGCGTCACAACAGGGGGTCCGGTGTGACGCCGGTTGTGGGATTTCGTGGTGCAGGCCGGGCTAGGGTGCCCGCATGACGGAAAACCCGCTGACGCACCTCAACGAGCGGGGCGAGGCGCGCATGGTGGACGTCACGGCCAAGGACGTCACGACCCGGTCGGCCACGGCGCGTGCGCGCGTCACCGTGTCCGATGAGGTGGCGGGCCTGCTGCTGTCCGGCGACATGCCCAAGGGCGACGCGCTCGCCGTCGCGCGGATCGCGGCGATCCAGGCCACCAAGCGCACTCCCGACCTCATCCCCCTGTGTCATCCGATCGCCGTGCACGGCGTCGACGTCGACGTGACGCTGGAGACCGCGGACGCAGGTGCCTTTGTCCAGGTGCTCGCCACCGTACGCACGGCCGACCGCACCGGCGTCGAGATGGAGGCCCTCACGGCCGCGGCCGTGGGTGCGCTGACCGTCATCGACATGGTGAAGGGCAAGGATCGGTCAGCGGCCATTGACGAGGTCGTCCTCCTCGAGAAGCAGGGCGGTCGCTCCGGGCACTGGGTGCGCGAGGCATGACCTACCGCGGACGGGTCATCACGGCCTCGACGCGGGCTGCGGCGGGGGAGTGGGAGGACACGTCGGGTCCCATCCTCGTGGCGGGCCTGCGCGACTTGGGCATCGACGTGGAGGAGCCGGTCGTGGTCGCCGACGGTGAGCCCGTGCTGGCCGCGCTCCAGGCAGCGGTCGCCGACGGCGTCGACGTCGTGCTCACCACCGGCGGCACCGGTCACACCCCCCGGGACCTCACTCCGGAGATGACCCGGCAGGTGATCGACCGTGAGTCGCCGGGGCTGGCGGAGGCCATTCGCACCTTCGGCGTCGCCCACGGCGTCCCAACGGCCGTGCTCTCGCGGGGCGTGGCCGGGCTCGCGGGCACGACGTTGATCGTCAATGCGCCCGGCTCCCGCGGGGGTTCGAGGGACGCCATCGCGGCGCTGTCACCGGTGCTGCTCCACGCCCTCGACCAGATCGCGGGCGGCGACCACGCGCGCGCCGACTAGGGCAGCTGCACCAGCCAGAGGGGGGCGCCGAACGGGTCCGTGATCGGTGCCATGCGCCCGAACGGGGTGTCGAATGGCGGCGCCAGACTCGTGCCGCCCAGTTCCGTCACCGCATCGACGGCCGCGTCGGCATCCTGGACCGCGAAGTACACGAGCCAGTGCGATGGCGTTCCCTCCGGGGCTCCCATCATGCCCCCGACGCCGCCGAGCGGGCTCTCGCCGACGGAGAAGGTGGTGTAGTCCTCACTGGCCATGGGCATGGCCTCGTACTCGTACCCGAAGACGGAGGCGTAGAACTCCCGGGCCCGGTCGGGGTCGCTGCTGCGCAGGTCGCACCACGCGAAGCCGCCCGGTGCGCCCACGACCTCGAAGCCCACCATGCTGGCCGCCTCCCAGACCCCGAACACCGCACCGGTCGGGTCCATGGCGATGACCATGCGGCCGAACTCGCCGACGGCGTCCGCCGGGACGAGCACAGTGCCCCCGGCCGCCTCGATCGCTGACTGCGTAGCTGCCGCGTCAGTGCTCGCGAGGTAGAGGGTCCATGCGGTCGGCACGGTTCCGTCGTTCGGCATGAGCCCGGCGACACCGGCCGCGTTGATCGAGGCGGTCGTGTACCCGCCGAAGGCATCGGTGCCGGGCGGGATATCCCAGCCGAGGACATCGGCGTAGAACGCGCGCGCCACGTCCATGTCGGTGGGGGAGAGGTCGGCCCAGCACGGTGTGCCCGGGGCAAAGGGTGTCGTCATGGCGTCATCCCACTCCACGGCGACGCGCCTGTCCACCCCCGGCGTCTCAAGGACCGGCGCGACCTACTTCTTGGCGGCTGCCAGCAGCAGGGTGGCCACGTCGACGACCTCGACCTGCTCGGCCTTGCCCTCGCTGGTGACCGCGTCATTGAGCATCACGGAGCAGAACGGGCACGCGACGGCGACCTTGCTGGCCCCGGTGCCGATGGCCTCCTGGCCGCGGTTGACGTTGACCCGCGTGCCGATCTTCTCCTCCATCCACATGCGTGCGCCGCCGGCGCCACAGCAGAAGGACTTGTCGCCGTGCCGCTCCATCTCGACGAGGTTGGCCCCGCTCGCGCCGACCAGCTCACGTGGCGGCGTGTACACGTTGTTGTGGCGCCCGAGGTAGCACGGGTCGTGGTACGTGACCTTCTGGTCCACCGGGGTGACCGGCGTGAGCCGGCCGGCCTGCACGAGATCATTGAGCAACTGCGTGTGGTGGACGACCTCGTAGTTGCCGCCCAGCTGCGGGTACTCGCGCTTCAACGTGTTCAGGCAGTGCGGGCAGGTCACGACGATCTTGGTGGCCTTGATCTCGTTGAGGACCTCGACGTTCTGCATGGCCTGCATCTGGAACAGGAACTCGTTGCCGGCACGGCGGGCCGGGTCACCGGTGCAGGTCTCGCCCTCGCCGAGCACCATGAAGTTCACGCCGGCGATGTTCAGCAGCTCGGCCACGTTCTTCGTGGTCTGCTTCGCGCGGTCCTCATAGGCGCCCGCGCAGCCGACCCAGAACAGGTAGTCGACGTCGTCCGGGATGGTGTCCTCGCCCTCCATGCCGAACACGCGGACGTCGAAGTCCACCTCGCTGATCCAGTCGTTGCGGCCCGAGGCGTTCATGCCCCACGGGTTGCCCTTGGTCTCGAGGTTCTTGAACAGGCCGTTGAGCTCGGTCGGGAACTCGCTCGCGATCATGACCTGGTTGCGACGCATGTCGACGAAGTGGTCGATGTGCTCGATGTCGACGGGGCACTGGTTGACGCAGGCGCCGCAGGTCGTGCAGGACCAGAGCGCATCCTCGTTGATGATCGGCAGCTCCGGGCCGGTCGCACGGTGGCCGTCGAAGGTGTACCCGTCCTCGGCTTCGTGCTCGGAGCCCTCGCGGGAGCCGATGAAGGGTCGCTCGACCTCCGTGCGGACCTCGGGGCTGAGCGACTCGAGGGCCTCCTCGTGGAACTCGCCGAGTCCGGGGTGCTGGCCGCCGGCTGCCATCAGGTACGGAGCCTGCGTGAACATCGTGTCGCGCAGGTTCATGATCATCAGCTTCGGCGACAGTGGCTTCCCGGTGTTCCAGGCGGGGCACTGCGACTGGCAGCGACCGCACTCGGTGCACGCCATGAAGTCGACGTAGTTCTTCCACGTGAAGTCGGCGATGTGGCCCTTGCCGAAGGTCGCGTCGTCCGGCGGATCCTCGAAGTTGACCGGCTCGCCCTGGTAGTAGATGGGGAGCAGCGGGCCCAGGGCGTTAGGGCGGCGCGAGGTGTAGACGTTGACCGGCGCCGAGAAGATGTGCAGGTGCTTGCTGTTCAGGACGATCAGCAGGAAGGCCAGGATCACCGTGACGTGGGCCCAGATGAACACCGTCTCGATCCACTGGTTGGCCGTGGCGCCGAACCCGCTGAGCCAGCCGCCGACGATGTTCGAGGCGAAGGCACCGTTCATGTCCTGGCTGTAGATGGTGTCGATGATGTTGTTGACCTTGGCGCCGCGGTAGGTGAGCAGCGTGACGACCACGAGCAGGATCATCAGCAGGACCAGCCACGCACCCTTGGTGTGCGACCCGAAGAAGCGCGAGTAGCGGCCCTGCTTGGCGGGATTGTTGGTGAGGCGGATGATCGCGAACATCACGATGCCGATGAGGACGAGGACGGCGAACAGGTCCTCCATGAACCGCACGACCTGCCAGGTGCCGATGATCGGCACGTGGAAGTTCTCGATGACAAGCTCGCCGAAGGCGGTCACGACGGTCAGACCGAGGATGAGGAAGCCCCAGAAGGCGAAGACGTGGGCTAGGCCCGGCACGGTCCACTTCAGCAGCTTGCGCTGGCCCAGCACCTCGGTCGCCTCGGCCTCGACCCGCTTGGGCGCATCCGTCGTGCGACCGACGGCCTGCTTGCCGGAGCGCCCCAGCTGGATGAGGAACCAGCCGCGCTTGACCGCGAAGGCGAGCAGGACGATCGTGATGGCAGCGCCGACGAGGGCGCGGATCAGCATGTGTGAGTCCACGTCGGCACGATACCGCTTCTAGGACGTCCAACTACTTGGCAGGACCGGATTTGCGCGGGCTCCGCGCACCCTCTTGGCAGACTACGGCCATGACGGGAACCACCAGCACCCGCCGCGGTCTGGATCCCGCGTGGTACCTCGCGGCCGTTCTCCTCGGCTTCCTCCTCGTGCAGTCCTCGCTGTTCGTGTCCGCTGCGGTGGGCGCGGCCCCTGGGCCGGTGCTCGAACTGATCCTCGTGCTGGCGGGACCGCTCGTGGGGGCCGCCCTGTGGTGGCGCGCCGACGGCGATGCGAATCCACTGAACGTCCCGGTGAGGGCGTTCCTGCTCCTCCTCCTGGCGGTGTGGCTCATCGCGCTCGCCGGCACGGTGATGCGCGGGGGAGAGGCGAATGCCCTGGTTTTCGTGGTACCGATCCTCATCGCCTTCGTCTGGACGAAGCCGCCCACTCGGCGGTCCGTGATCGCCGCGGGGGACGCCTACGTGATCGGTGTCGCCGGCGTCAGTGTCGTCGCCCTCGTCCTCGAGGTCGTCGGCCTCGTCCCGAGCTGGTACGAGGCCCTGCTCGCCAATCCCGCGGAGTTGGAGGCGTACGAGCGGATTGCCTACTGGGTGCCGCTGGCCGAGCCGCTGGGCCTCGATGGACGCTGGGCGGGGCCGTTCCTCCACCCGAACTTCGCCGGGATGGCCATGGCGCTCGTCGTGCTCTGGGGTACGGGACGGTTCGGGGTCGAGGTCATGTCCTCGCGCTGGCGTGCGAGTGCCGGGTGGGGCGCCCTGGTCCTCATCGCCCTCGGGATGATGCTGCTGACGTCCAGTCGGACGGCGATCGGAGCCGCCCTGGCCGGCACCCTCGTGTTGATCGCGGCGGTGGCGGTGTGGGTTCGCACGCGCTCGATCGTGGCATACGCGTTGCCGACGGTGTCGACGGTGCTGCTGGGCCTCATGCTCCTGGGCTCGTGGGCCTACGCCGGGGGCATCGCCGATGCCAGCGCCACCATCGCCGCGAACGCGAACCTGTCCGGCCGGACGGAGGTGTGGGCGGAGTACTGGCAGATGTGGAAGTCGTCCCTGTGGTTCGGCGTAGGGGATTCGGGCATTGCCTCCGCCATCGACGCCGGCACGCTCCCGGACTGGGCCACGCACGCGCACAACCTCGTCCTCGATGCCGGAGCCCGCTACGGGATCGTGTTCCTCCTGCTGGTGCTGGCGCTGCTGCTGGCGAGCCTGCTGTCCGCGTCGCGCGCGGCTCGGCAGGGAACGGTCTGGGGCCTGGCCATCGTGGTGATGCTGGTGGCCGAGGGCCTGACGGAGACCCCGTTCAAGTGGCTCTACCTCACGCCGACGCTGGCCGGGCTCGTGCTGGCGGCGCTCCTCGGCTGCTCGCCGCCCACGACGCTGAGCACCGCCGCGTCAGCGGACGGGTAGCGACCAGACGACCGCCGTCGCGGCCTCCAGCTCGGGGGCGAGGAACCGATCGGCCCCCGGTCCGGCAACGCTTTCTCGCAGGTAGCGGATCACCTCGGCCGTGGCCGGAGCCGGCTGGAGCGGCGCGCGCAGCTCGATCGCACGCGCGGAGGTGACGAGCTCCACCGCGAGGATGCGCGCTAGGTTGCCGATCGCCGAACGCAGTTTCCGGGCCGCGTGCCATCCCATGGACACGTGGTCCTCCTGCATCGCCGAACTCGGGATGGAGTCGACGCTGGCCGGAACGGCCAGGCGCTTGTTCTCGCTGACGAGCCCGGCCTGTGTGTACTGCGCGATCATCAGGCCCGAGTCGACCCCGGGGTCGTCTGCCAGGAACGGCGGAAGGCCGTGGCTGCGCTTGGCGTCGAGCATCCGGTCGGTTCGGCGCTCCGACATGGAGCCGAGGTCGGCGGCGGCGATGGCGAGGAAGTCGAGCACGTAGCCGACCGGGGCGCCGTGGAAGTTGCCGTTGCTGGAGACCGTGCCGTCGGGGAGGACGACCGGGTTGTCGATGGCGGCCGCGAGTTCCCGCTCGGCCACGGTCCGCGCATGCGCCAGGGTGTCCCGGACCGCACCGGTCACCTGCGGGGCGCACCTCAGCGAGTAGGCGTCCTGGACGCGGTCGTCGTTCTCCTTGTGCGAGGCGACGATGCCGGAGCCCTCGAGCGTGGCCAGCATGCGGGCCGCACTGACGGCCTGTCCCGGGTGGGGGCGCAACTCGGTGTGCAGGTCCGCGCGGAACACCTGGTCGGTCCCGAGCAGACCCTCGACGCTCATCGCGGCGATGACGTCGGCGGCATCGCACAGCGCATCCAGGTCGGCAATGGCCATGACGAGCATGCCGAGCATGCCGTCCGTGCCGTTGATGAGGGCCAGGCCTTCCTTCTCACGGAGCTCGACCGGCTCGATCCGGTGCCCCGACAGGAGCTCAGGCACGGACCGCTCGGTCCCGTCCCGGTCGACGGCTCGCC
The DNA here is from genome assembly GCA_016125355.1 of Actinomycetales bacterium. Taxonomy (GTDB): domain Bacteria; phylum Actinomycetota; class Actinomycetes; order S36-B12; family S36-B12; genus UBA10649. The sequence continues at coordinate 21,902 of WGLX01000002.1, forward strand.
CCTCGCCCATGAGGACGAGTGCGCAGTGGGCCAGTGGGGCGAGGTCACCACTGCAGCCGAGGGACCCGAACTCGTGGACGACGGGGGTGATGCCGGCATTGAGGAGCGCAGCCATGGTCTGCGCCACGACAGGACGAGCACCCGTCCGCCCGCTGGCCAGCGTCTTGAGCCGCAGGAGCATGAGCGCGCGGACGACCTCCCGCTCGACCTCAGGCCCCATCCCTGCTGCGTGCGACCGGACCAGGGACCGCTGCAACTGGACCCGGCTCTCGATGGGGATGTGCCGGTTCGCCAGGGCTCCGAAGCCGGTGGAGATCCCATAGGCGGGAGTGTCGGAGGCGGCCAGCGACTCAACCTGTGCGCGACTCGAGGCCATGGCGTCGAGCGCGGCGTCCGTCAGCACGATCTCGGCGTCATCGCGGGCGACGGCGATGACGTCGTCGAGCGTCATGCCATGCGTGCCGACCTCGACGATGCCGTTCATGAGGTGACCCTAGGGCTGGCCGAACTGCGCCACACCCGATCGATGATGTTGACTCCCGGGCGGTAGGCGAGGTGCACGTGGCTGGGTGCGTCGAGGCTGACCAGGTCCGCTCTCTTCCCGGGGGAGAGCATTCCGATGTCGTCTCGACGCAGCGCGGCAGCGCCGCCTGCGGTCGCTGCCCACAGCGCCTCATCGGGAGTCATGCGCATCTCGCGTACGGCAACGGCAATGCAGAACGGCATGCTTGTGGTGAAGGACGAGCCCGGATTGCAGTCTGTGGCGAGGGCCACGGTGACGCCGGCGTCGATCATGCGTCGCGCATCCGGGTATGGCGAGCGCGTCGAGAACTCGGCGCCGGGCAGCAGGGTCGCGACGGTGGTGCTTCCCGCCAGCAGCTCAAGGTCATCGTCCGTCGTATGCGTGCAGTGGTCGGCACTCGCTGCCTGCGACTCGACGGCCACGCGGATGCCGTCCCCGTGCTGCAGCTGGTTCGCGTGCACGCGGGGCGTGAGTCCTCGGTCCATGCCTGCCCGCAGGATCTCCCGAGCCTGGTCCGCGTCGAACGCGCCGCGGTCGCAGAACACGTCGATCCAGCGCGCATGCGGCGCACAGGCGGCCAGCATCTCGCCGGTGACGAGGGCGACGTAGGCGTCCGGGTCGTCCGCGAACTCTTCGGGCACCACGTGCGCGCCGAGGTAGGTCGTCTCCTCGGTGGCCTCGGCTGCCAGGCGCAGGGTGCGCTCCTCGTCGGCCACCGTCAGGCCGTACCCGGACTTCGTCTCGAAGGTGGTGACACCGCTGGCCAGCAGTTCCCCGGCAAGTCGGTTCAGGCCGGCGCGCAGCTCATCGTCGCTGGCCGCGCGGGTCGCGGCGACGGTGCTGCGGATACCGCCGGCCTCGTAGCCCCTGCCCGCCATCCGCGCAGCGAACTCCTCGGACCGATCTCCGGCGAACAGCAGATGCGCGTGGCTGTCGACGAAGCCCGGGATCATGGCGCGTCCCGCGAGATCGATCCGGTCGTCCGCGTCCCCGCACTGGTCCCCGGGGCCGATCCACTCGATCAGGCCGTCGGTGACGACCACGGCCGCGTCTCGCAGGATCCCGAGGGGCCCGGTGCCGACCGTCGGGTCGTTGGTGACGAGGGCGCCGATTCCGACGAGGGCCTTCGAGCCGGTCGAGGGCATGTCAGAGGCCGGCATCGGCGAGCATCGGAACGTGGACATGGCGCTCGCGGGCCACGTCGAGGGCCTCGTCGTAGCCGGCGTCGCAGTGCCGGATCACGCCCATGCCGGGGTCGTTGGTGAGCACCCGCTCGAGCTTCTGCGCGGCGAGGTCCGTGCCATCGGCGACGCTGACCTGGCCGGCGTGGATCGAACGGCCCATGCCGACTCCGCCGCCGTGATGGAGGGACACCCACGAGGCTCCGGACGAGATGTTGAGCATCGCGTTGAGCAGCGGCCAGTCAGCGATCGCATCGGACCCGTCGATCATGCCCTCGGTCTCCCGGTAGGGGGAGGCGACCGAGCCGCAGTCGAGATGGTCCCGGCCGATGACGATCGGTGCTGCCACCTCGCCACGCGCGACCAGGTCGTTGAAGGCCAGCCCCGCCTTGTCCCGCTCGCCGTAGCCGAGCCAGCAGATCCGGGCGGGCAGCCCCTGGAAGGCGACGCGCTCCTGCGCCATGGTGATCCAGCGGCGCAGGTGGTCGTTGTCGGGGAAGAGGTCGAGCACGGCACGGTCCGTGCGCGCGATGTCCCTCGGGTCACCGCTCAGCGCAGCCCAGCGGAACGGGCCCTTTCCCTCGCAGAACAGCGGGCGGATGTACGCGGGGATGAAGCCGGGGAACGCGAAGGCCCGGTCGTACCCGCCCTTGCGCGCCTCGTCCCGGATCGAGTTGCCGTAGTCGAAGACCTCGGCGCCCTCGTCCATGAAGCCGACCATCGCCTCGACGTGCCGGGCCATCGACGCCTGCGCACGCTCGGTGAACTCCTCCGGCTTCCGGTCCGCATAGTCGCGCGCATCGGCGAGGTCGATCCCCTCGGGGATGTAGTAGAGGGGATCGTGGGCGGACGTCTGGTCGGTGACGATGTCGACGGCGACGCCGCGCCGTAGCAGCTCCGGAAGCACCGTGGCGGCGTTGCCGACCAGCCCGACGGACAGCGCCTTCCGGTCCCGCTTGTAGGCGAGCACGCGCTCGATCGCATCATCGAGGTCGTCGGCGATCTCGTCGAGGTAGCGGGTCTCGACGCGGCGCCGCAGGCGGGTGGGATCGATGTCGATGATGAGGCAGGTGCCCTCGTTCATCGTGACGGCCAGCGGCTGCGCGCCGCCCATGCCACCGGCACCTGCGGTGACGGTTAGCGTGCCCGACAGCGTCCCGCCGAAGCGCTTGGCGGCGACGGCGGCGAAGGTCTCGTAGGTGCCCTGCAGGATGCCCTGGGTGCCGATGTAGATCCACGAGCCCGCGGTCATCTGGCCGTACATCGTCAGGCCGAGCTGCTCCAGCCGCCGGAACTCCGGCCACGTGGCCCAGTCGCCGACGAGGTTGGAGTTGGCGAGCAGGACGCGGGGTGCCCATTCGTGGGTGCGGAACACGCCGACCGGCTTGCCTGACTGCACCAGCATCGTCTCGTCGTCCTTGAGCGTGGTCAGCGTGCGGACCATCGCATCGAAGGACGCCCAGTTGCGGGCCGCCTTGCCCGTGCCGCCGTAGACGACGAGCTCATCCGGGTGCTCGGCCACGTCCGGGTCGAGGTTGTTCATGAGCATGCGGAGGGCGGCCTCCTGCGGCCAGCCTTGCGCCGTGCGGGTGGTGCCGTGCGGGGCGCGGACGGTGCGGGGGCCCGATGTCGAGGTCATGGCGCTATTCGACCGGGTAGCCGGCCGTTCCGGAAGGCGCTCAGCGACGCTAGTGTCTGGAATACCAGACAGGAGGGTCATGGCCGACGCGATGGCTGCGACGCGCGCGATGGGTGTGCTCCGCACGCTCGCGGGCGCGCCGGGCCCGCTCAGCGCGGGCACGCTGGCCCGGCGGCTCGGCGTGCCCAGGTCGTCGATGTACCACCTGCTCGCCGCCATGGCCGCGAACGGCTTCGTCGTGCACTTCCCGGAGGAGGAGCGCTGGGGCCTCGGAGTCTCCGTGTTCGAGGTGGGTGCCGCGTACCTGCGCCACGACCCGTTGGAACACCTCGGACGTCCCCTGATCCACCGCCTCGCCCACGACCTCGGAGGGATCGCAGCGGTGGCCCACCTGGGCGTCCTGCACGGCCGCGAGACGCTCTACCTCCTGCGGGAGGCCACGCCGGCGCCGGTGACCGTCGTCGTGGACGTGGGCGTCCGGCTTCCCGCGGCGCTCACCGCGTCCGGGCGTTCCATGCTCGCGCTCCTCCCACCCGCGCAGGTCCGCGCCCTGTACCCGTCCAGGGAGGCGTTCGTCGACCGCACCGGCAGCGGGCCCACGAGCCTGTCCTCGCTGCGACGGGTCCTGGCGAAGGAGGCCGCCCGCGGCTACGCCGAGGAGGACGGATTCGTGGTGGAGGGATACGCATCCTTGGCCATGGCGGCGGTCGACCGAACCGGCCGTCCGGCTGCCTCGATCGGGATAACGTTCCGATCGGACCGGGTCGATGCGTCCGGTCGACGGGAGCTCGCTCGGCACCTGACGCCGGTGGTGAGGGAGCTGTCGCGCAGATTGGGGGCGAGATGACCGACGATCCCCGGTGGCCCCGGGCCAGTGCGTGGCTGAGTGCCGCCGACGAGGCTCGCGGCGTCGACCTCGTGGTACTCGGGGTTCCCGCGTCGCGCACGTCGATCAGCCCGACGCACGCCCACCTGACCCCCAACGCCATTCGCGAGGCCCTGGCGCGCTACTCGACGTACTCGTGGACGCACGGTGTCGACGTCGGGGAGCTGGCGGCCTTCGATGCCGGCGATGTCCTGGACCCCGAGGGTCCCGAGGGCGAGGATCGAGTCGTCGCCCGCGTGCACGACCTCGCCGGCGAGGCGCAGCTGCTCATCGCACTCGGCGGGGACAACTCGATCACCTACTCGGTCGCCCAGGGTGCCTGGGGGACGGCCTCCGCGACCGCCGGCCTGGTCACGCTGGACGCGCACCATGACCTGAGGGAAGGGACCAGCAACGGCTCGCCCGTACGTCGGCTGGTCGAGGCCGGCCTGTCCGGCACCCGGGTCGTGCAGATCGGCATCGCCGACTTCTCGAACTCCCGTGACTACGCGGCTCGCGCGCGCGACCTCGGCATCACCGTGGTCACGCGCGACAGCCTGCGTCGTCGACCCCTCGCGGACATCGTGGCCGAGGCGATGGGCGTGGCCACCTCGGGAGGTGGTCCCGTGCACGTCGACCTGGACGTCGATGTGTGCGACCGGGCCGTCGTGCCCGGGTGCCCGGCTGCGGCTCCTGGGGGGATCAGCGCCGACGAGCTTCGCCAGCTGGCCTTCCTGCTGGCGCGTTCGCCCCGGGTCCGATCCCTGGACATCACGGAGATCGATGCGGCATCGGACGCCCCCGACGGTCGCACCGTGCGGCTCGGCGCCCTGCTCGTGCTGGAGGCCGCGGCGGCCCTCGCGCTCCGGTAGCCGGTCAGTGGCGCGGGCCCACGTGCGCGCCGGTGTCGCCGAAACCGGCCGGACCCGCGTGCTGCTGGCTGGGGTAGTAGAGGGGGCCCCGTGGCTTCGGTGGGCGCTTCCTGGTCTTGCGGTGATGCCTAGTCATCGTGGTCTCCGGGTTCGCTGTCGATGCGGTCGTCGGGGGCGCCGAGGGCCATCAGCCTTACGGGTCGTGACCCCTCGGGCCGCAGGGTTTCGTCGTGGACGCGGTCGCGATAGCGACCGAGGAGGTCGAAGAGCGCCTCGTCCAGTTGGCGCATCTCCTCGCGGGTGAGCCAGCCGATCGTCTGGGTCGCGATGGCGGCGTCCACCCACTCCGCCGGCTCGGGAGCGGCCATGGCCTCGCGGATGAGCCGGAACTCACGGTCCAGGAAGACCGAGGTGAGTGCGCGGGCCGCAGCGGCCGAGGACGGGTCGGACTCCGACCAGCTCAGGCCACGGGAGGTCCGCTGCCAGGGCCGCTGCCGACCATCGCCCTTGGGCCCCTCCTCGATGAAGCCGTACTTGGCCAGCTGGCGCAGGTGCCATGAGCAGTTCGCCGGGCTCTCACCCACGATCTCGGCAGCCTGAGTGGCGGTGAGGGGTCCGTGCACGGTGAGCGCCTCGAGCAGGTCGAGGCGGATCGGGTGCGCGAGCGCCCGCATGGCCCGCGGGTCGTGGAGGACCGGCAACTGCTCTGTCATGACATAAAAGATACCTTTCGAAAGATACCTTGTCAAATGATGCCCTGTGATCTAGATCACAGTGAGTCGATCCGACGCAGGGAATGTCCGCGCCACCCCACCCGTTGTCATCTCTAGTTGAGTCGCCTCGACTCAAGTTAATTGCGTCAGCAGTTGCGACAACAGAACGAGGCGAGGAGACTCAAGAGGATCACCCGGTTCACCGGAACCCCGGTTCCACCGGAACGACGAATGAAGGAGCACCACAACCATGGCCCGAGCAGTGGGTATCGACCTGGGCACGACCAACTCGGTCGTCTCGGTCCTCGAGGGCGGCGAGCCCGTCGTCATCGCGAACGCTGAGGGCGCCCGGACCACGCCGTCCGTCGTCGCCTTCGCCAAGAACGGCGAGGTGCTGGTTGGCGAGGTCGCCAAGCGGCAGGCCGTCACCAACGTCGATCGCACGGTGCGGTCCGTCAAGCGCCACATGGGCACGGACTGGACCGTCGACATCGACGACAAGAAGTACACCGCGCAGGAGATCAGCGCGCGCGTGCTCATGAAGCTCAAGCGCGACGCGGAGTCCTACCTCGGCGAGAACGTGACCGACGCGGTCATCACCGTGCCCGCCTACTTCTCCGACGCCCAGCGCCAGGCCACCAAGGAGGCCGGCGAGATCGCGGGCCTGAATGTCCTGCGCATCATCAACGAGCCGACCGCGGCCGCCCTGGCCTACGGGCTCGACAAGGGCGATACCGAGCAGACAATCTTGGTCTTCGACCTCGGCGGTGGCACGTTCGACGTGTCCCTGCTGGAGATCGGCGACGGTGTCGTCGAGGTCAAGGCCACCAGCGGCGACAACCACCTCGGTGGCGACGACTGGGACAACAAGGTCGTCGACTGGCTGGTCACGAACTTCAAGAACGCGCATGGCGTCGACCTGTCGAAGGACAAGATGGCGATGCAGCGGCTTCGTGAGGCGGCCGAGAAGGCCAAGATCGAGCTGTCGAGTTCGATGCAGACGTCCATCAACCTGCCCTACATCACGGCCAGTGCCGAGGGTCCGCTGCACCTGGACGAGACCCTCTCGCGTGCGCAGTTCGAGTCGATGACGTCCGATCTGCTGGACCGGACCAAGGCGCCGTTCAACGCGGTCATGAAGGATGCCGGCATCACGATCGACCAGATCGACCAGGTGGTCCTGGTCGGCGGGTCGACGCGCATGCCCGCCGTCACCGACCTCGTCAAGCAGGAGACCGGCAAGGAGCCCAACAAGAGCGTAAACCCGGACGAGGTCGTCGCCATCGGCGCGGCCCTGCAGGCCGGCGTGCTCAAGGGTGAGGTCAAGGACGTCCTGCTGCTCGACGTGACCCCGCTCTCGCTGGGTATCGAGACCAAGGGCGGCGTCATGACCCGACTCATCGAGCGGAACACGACGATCCCGACGAAGCGCTCGGAGATCTTCACGACCGCCGACGACAACCAGCCCTCCGTGCTCATCCAGGTCTACCAGGGCGAGCGCGAGATGGCGGCCTACAACAAGCGGCTCGGGACGTTCGAGCTGACGGGTCTTCCGCCCGCTCCGCGTGGCATTCCGCAGATCGAGGTCACCTTCGACATCGATGCGAACGGCATCGTGCACGTGTCCGCGAAGGACATGGCCACGCAGAAGACGCAGTCGATGACGATCAGCGGCGGCAGCGCCCTGAACAAGGACGACATCGATCGCATGATGCGCGAGGCCGAGCAGCACGCCGAGGAGGACAAGAAGCGGCGCGAGGAGGTCGAGGTGCGCAACGGCGCGGAGGCGCTGGTGTACCAGACCGAGAAGTTCCTCGCGGACAACGCGGACAAGATCCCGGCGGATGCCAAGGCCAATGTCGACGGTCCGCTGGCCGAGCTCAAGAAGGCCATCGAGGAGAACGACGTGCCGGCCATGCGCACGGCCACCGACAAGGTGGCGCAGGCCAGCCAGGCCCTCGGTGCGGCCATGTACACGATGGCCCAGGAGGCAGGCGGCTCGCAGGCCACTGCCGAGGAGGCCGCGGACACGTCCGAGGACGACGTCATCGATGCCGAGATCGTGGATGAGGGCGAGTCGAAGTAATGACCGATCAGGAGTTCGAGGAGCAGCGCGTCCGCGTCACGGACAAGCGGCGCGTCGACCCTGACACCTTCGAGGTGCGTCAGCAGGAGGCCGAGGAGGCCCCTGCTGACGCCCTCGAGGGCGACTTGGCCGACGTCGACGTGAAGGTGGCCGAGTTGACCGCGGACCTCCAGCGGGTCCACGCGGAGTACGCCAACTACCGCAAGCGCGTCGAGCGGGATCGTGAGCTCATGCGGACGAATGCGATCGGCGGCGTGCTCGCCGAGCTGCTGTCCGTTCTCGATGACATCGAGCGGGCGCGTCAGCACGACGAGCTCGACGGCGCGTTCAAGGCCGTCGGGGAGTCGCTGGAGTCCACCGTTCAGCGCATCGGCCTGGAGAAGTTCGGAGCCGAGGGTGAGCCCTTCGACCCGAACATCCACGAGGCGCTGACGCACCAGGAGTCGGACGAGGTGTCCGAGCCGACAGTGGTGGCCGTGTACCAGCCCGGCTACCGCTATGCCGAGCGCGTACTGCGTCCGGCCCGAGTCGCGGTCGCGGGAACGAACTGACGGGTGTCCGTCGGTCGTCTCGAGTCGCGACGACCGACGAGATGCTCAAGAGGAAGTGAACGTGAACAAGGACTGGCTCGAGAAGGACTTCTACGCCGTGCTCGGCGTATCGAAGGACGCCACGGCCGACGAGATCAAGAAGAAGTACCGCAAGCTGGCCCGTGAACTGCATCCGGACAAGAACCCGGGTGACAAGGCGGCCGAGGAGCGCTTCAAGTCCGTCTCGGAGGCCTACGACGTCCTGTCCGACGACGCCAGGCGCAAGGAGTACGACGAGGCTCGTTCCCTGTTCGCGGGCGGGGGCTTCCGGTCCGGGCCAGGCTTCGGGTCCCAGGGCGGCTACGGGGGCTTCGGCGGGGGCGGTGGACAGCAGTACAACGTCAACGTCGAGGACCTGTTCGGCGACGAGTCCGGCGGGCTCGGCGACTTCCTCGGCGGCCTGTTCAACCGTGGTCGCGGCGGGGCCCGCACCCCGCAGGCGCGCCGCGGACAGGACCTGGAGAGCTCACTGACGTTGTCGTTCGACGACGCGCTCGACGGCGTGACCGTGCCCTTGCGGCTGTCGACCGATGCGCCCTGCGCGGCCTGCCACGGCACCGGTGCCAAGGCCGGCACGGTGCCGCGGGTGTGCCCGACGTGTGAGGGCACCGGCCAGACCTCCCGCAATGCGGGCGGGTTCGCCTTCGCGGATCCGTGCGTGACCTGCCGGGGCCGGGGCCTGTTCGTCGACGATCCCTGCCCGGTGTGCCACGGCTCCGGGCGCGGCCTGAGCAGCCGCACCGTGCAGGCGCGCATCCCGGCCGGCGTCAAGAACGGCGCCCGCATCCGGCTCAAGGGCAAGGGCGCGCCCGGCGAGCATGGCGGACCGAACGGCGACCTGCTGGTCGACGTGACCATCACCCCGCACCCGGTCTTCGACCGCAAGGGCGACAACGTCACGGTGACCGTCCCGGTGACCTTCACCGAGGCGGCCCTCGGCGGCGAGGTATCGGTGCCCACGCCGCGGGGCGGCACGGTCAAGCTCAAGATCCCGGCAGGGACGGCCAACGGCCGCACCCTCCGGGTGCGGGGCAAGGGCATCCGGCGCAAGGACGGCACGAACGGCGACCTGCTGGCGACCGTCGAGGTCTCCGTACCGCAGAAGCTGTCGTCGGAGGCGCGCGAGGCGCTGCAGGCCTACGCGGACGCGACCAGCGACCACGACCCGCGCAAGGACCTGTACACGACGGCGCAGTCGACATCGACGTCGCGGAGCGCATCATGAGCACCCCGGGCGCCGACCGGCCGAACATGGTGCCCCGTACCGGCTTCAGCATCACCGACGATGCGCCGGTCTACGCGATCTCGGTCGCGGCCGAGCTCGCAGGCCTGCATCCGCAGACTCTGCGGCAGTACGACCGACTCGGCCTGGTCACGCCGAAGCGCGTGGGCGGGCGCAACCGGCTCTACTCGGCGAACGATGTGGCCCGGCTGCGCGAGATCGCCGACCTCAGTGCGCAGGGCCTCTCCCTGGAGGGCATCCGTCGCGTGCTGGAGCTGCAGGAGGAGGTTCGCGTGCTTCGGATCCGGCTGGAGGAGTTCCGCCGCGAGAAGTCCTCGACATCACTGGTCGTATGGCGACCGAACCGCAATCGATAGACGAACACGAGCATCAGAGAAGAAGAGATGGACATTCAATTCACCACAAAGGCCCAGGAGGCGCTGGGCGCGGCTGTGCGCATCGCAGCAGCGGGCGGCAATCCGCAGGTCGAGCCCCTGCACCTGCTCGACTCCCTGCTGCAGCAGGGGGAGGGCATCGCGACCGCCCTGCTGGAGTCCGTCGGCGTCGACGTACGGTCGCTGACAGCACAGGTCCGAGCGGCGATGCAGGCCCTGCCGTCAGCGCAGGGATCCACGGTGTCCGCGCCGAACCTGAGCCAAGCCTCCTACAAGGTGGTCAACAGCGCGCAGGAACTGGCCAAGGAACGCGGTGACGAGTACGTCAGCACCGAGCACCTGCTGATCGCGCTGGCACAGGACGGTGGCCCGGGGGTCGCCGATCGGCTGGCGCAGTCGGGGGCGACGCCCGCCTCCCTCATGGAGGCGCTGCAGTCCCTCAGAGGCAGCGCGCGCGTGACGAGCCAGGATCCGGAGCAGACCTTCCAGGCGCTGGAGAAGTTCGGCGTCGACCTGACCGCGCGTGCGCGCGAGGGCAAGATCGACCCGGTCATCGGGCGTGACGAGGAGGTGCGGCGCACGGTCCAGGTGCTGTCGCGGCGTACCAAGAACAACCCGGTGCTCATCGGCGAGCCCGGGGTCGGCAAGACCGCCGTCGTCGAGGGCCTGGCGCGTCGCATCGTCGAGGGTGACGTTCCGCTGTCGTTGCAGGGCAAGACCCTGGTCGCACTGGACCTGGGCGCCATGGTGGCGGGAGCCAAGTACCGAGGCGAGTTCGAGGAGCGCCTCAAGGCGGTCCTCGACGAGATCAAGGCAAGTGACGGCCAGATCATCACCTTCATCGACGAGCTGCACACGGTCGTCGGTGCGGGCGCCGGCGGCGAGGGCGCGATGGACGCGGGCAACATGCTCAAGCCCATGCTCGCCCGCGGCGAGCTCCGGATGATCGGAGCGACGACGCTGGACGAGTACCGGAAGTACATCGAGAAGGATGCCGCCCTCGAGCGCCGCTTCCAGCAGGTGTTCGTCTCGCAGCCCTCGGTGGAGGACACCATCTCCATCCTGCGCGGCATCAAGGAGAAGTACGAGGCGCATCACAAGGTCGTCATCAACGACTCCGCACTCGTCGCGGCCGCCACTCTGTCCGACCGGTACATCACCTCGCGCTTCCTGCCGGACAAGGCGATCGACCTCATGGATGAGGCGGCGTCGCGGCTGCGCATGGAGATCGACTCGTCGCCGGTCGAGATCGACGTGCTCCAGCGGGCGGTTGATCGCCTGCGCATGGAGGAGATGGCCGTCGCCAAGGAGACCGACGAGGCGTCCCAGGAGCGGCTGGCCCGCATCCGCGCGGAGATCGCGGACAAGGAGGAGGAGCTCACGGCGCTGCGTGCGCGATGGGACCAGGAGAAGCAAGGCCTGGACCGCATCGGCGAGATCAAGGTGCTCATCGACGACCTGCGCGCGACCGCCGAGAAGGCGCAGCGCGCCGGTGACTTCGAGCAGGCGTCGCGAATCATGTACTCCGAGATCCCGACCTTCGAGGCCGAGCTCGAGCGGGTCACCACCGAGGTCAACGCGCGCACGGCGACAATGGTCAAGGAGGAGGTCACCGCCGACGATGTCGCCGAGGTGGTGGCCACGTGGACGGGCATCCCGGCGGGACGCCTGCTGGAGGGCGAGACGCAGAAGCTGCTCCGGATGGAGGAGGAGCTCGGCCAGCGGGTCGTCGGTCAGGGCGTGGCCGTCCGCGAGGTGAGCGATGCGGTGCGTCGTGCCCGCGCGGGCATCGCGGACCCGAACCGGCCGACGGGCTCGTTCCTGTTCCTCGGTCCGACCGGGGTCGGCAAGACCGAACTGGCGAAGGCGCTCGCGGAGTTCCTGTTCGACGACGAGCGCGCCATGGTGCGCATCGACATGAGCGAGTACGCCGAGAAGCACTCGGTCTCCCGGCTGGTCGGCGCGCCGCCCGGGTACGTCGGCTACGAGGAGGGCGGTCAGCTCACCGAGGCGGTGCGGCGTCGTCCGTATTCCGTCGTCCTGCTCGACGAGGTCGAGAAAGCGCATCCCGAGGTGTTCGACATCCTGCTGCAGGTCCTCGACGACGGCCGGCTGACGGACGGACAGGGGCGGACGGTCGACTTCCGCAACGCGATCCTGATCCTCACATCAAACATGGGCTCGCAGTTCCTCATCGACATCACGGCGCCCTACGAGGAGCGCAAGGAGCAGGTGCTCAGCATCGTGCGGCAGCAGTTCCGGCCGGAGTTCCTGAACCGGCTGGACGCGATGGTGATGTTCGAGCCGCTCGATCGCGCGGAGCTCGCGAAGATCGCGCAGATCCAGATCGACCAGCTGCAGCAGCGGCTGCGCGACCGGCGCATCAGCATCCGGCTCAGCGACGACGCGATGCAGTGGCTGGTCAACAAGGGTTTCGACCCGGTCTACGGTGCGCGTCCGCTGCGCCGGCTCGTGCAGACGGCGGTGGGCGACAAGCTGGCTATGGGCATCCTGTCCGGCGCGATCCGCGACGGCGACGAGGTCCTCGTCGAGACGCTGCCCGACGGCTCCGAGCTCACCGTGCTCGCGGCCTGATCCGCTGACTGCTACGCCTTTCGTCGCAACTGACACCCGTTGCGACGAAAGGCGTAGCAGTCAGCGTTCTGGTGGGTTCGACAGCAGCAGGCGCACCCAGGCGTCGGCGAGCCAGGCGCCGAACTCCTCCGCCGTCCACCCACGCCGATGGACGAGGAGCTCCCAGTACTCCGGGGCGTTCATGCTCCAGACGATGTCGGCGACCGCAGCATCGCTGAGGTCCCCGCGCAGCTCGCCCGTCGCGCGCAGGTCGGCGGCGAAGCGGAGCATGTTCTCGCGCCGTCGCTCGCTGACCTGCGTCCACAGGGTCCGGCAGTCCGTGTCGGTGCTTGCCGCATCCCGCAGAGCGAGGAACACCGGGCCCAGGCGCGTCTGGATGGCAGCGATCGATTCGGCGTAGACGGTGATCTTCTCCTGGGCCGACCCGGCCTCGCGGATCTGCAGGACGTAATCCCGCTCCTCGGCCGGCACGGGCCGGTCCTGCCCGGAGATGGCAACCTCGACGAGCTCGCGCATGATCTCCGGCTTGCGTCCCACGGCCGTGTAGACGGTGTCGACGCTCACGTCCGCGCGCTCGGCGATCTGCGCGATCGCGGTCGCCGCGTACCCCTGCGATGTGAAGAGGATGCGGGCCGCGCTGAGGATCGACCGGCGGGTCTCCTCGGCCCGCTCCCGGCGACGGGTGTTGTCGTATCGCCGGGGGGTATTGACGGTCCTGCCCACGCGCCCTAATCTACCAATATTCATCCGAAAGTAATTCGGATCAAATTCTAGGAGTCGGGATGTTCGCTTTCACGCAGGACGTGCCCATCGGCCGCGAGATCTACGCCCGGATCATCGACGCATTGGGCCCGGAGCCTCTGAAGGGCCAGCTGCTCCACCTCGTCGTGGAGCGGGACAACGGCCAGCTGCGCTACTTCGACGTCTGGGAGTCGCGCGAGGCCTTCATGACGGCCATGGACACGAGGATCCATCCGGCGGTCGACGCGGCCTTCGGCGGCGCCCGGCCCGGCCAGGAACCGACGGCGGAGCCGCTGACGGTCGTGGATCTGCAAGGGGCCGTCATCGCCGCTGCCCACTGACCGCAGCGGATCTGAATCGCGATCCCGGCTCAATTCTGCAGAAGAACCGCGATCCCGGCTCACATCTGCAGATGTGGGCCGGGAAGCGGTTCAACTCGTGAGAGCGGTGGCGAAGGCGCGCGATCAGGGCTGCGCGCGATCAGGGCTGCGCGCGATCAGGGCTGGTGGTGCCCGCCGGCGGACGTCGGTCGCTTGCGCAGGCCCGCCGCCCGGAGGGCCCGCACGACGGTCCGGGAGTCGACCGCCCGCGCCCCCTCCGCGATGGCGCACTCCCGCAGCTCGTCCGTCACGTCGTAGTGGTCGCCCTGGAAGGCCCGGCGCGGGATCCCGAGGCGCGAGGCGAAGGCGTGCAGCTCATCCACTGAGGTGTCGCTGACCAGGTGAGCCCACACGCGGCCGCGCCACGGCCACACGGCGTCGTCGACGAGGATGGCCACCGCGCGCTCCCGCCTCAGCCCAGCGCCGCAGTCAGTCGGTCGAGCGCCTCCTGCAGGACCTCCGGACGCTTGCAGAACGCCCAGCGCACGTAGGGCGCCCCGACCTCGGGGTCATCGCAGAGCGCCTGGTGCGGGATGGCCACGACCCCGGCGCGCGCCGGCAGTTCCCGGCAGAAGTCCAGTCCGTCGCGGAACCCGAGCGGCCGCACATCGGTGCTGATGAAGTACGTGCCCTGGGTGGGCAGCACCCGCAGCCCCAAGTCAGCCAGCCCGGCGGCGAGCAGGTCCCGCTTCCCGGCCATGTCCGCGCGGAACTCCGTGAAGTACGCGTCCGGCAGCCCGAGGCCCCGCGCCATCGCGTACTGGAACGGACCCCCGGAGACGTAGGACAGGTGCTGACGCACGACCCGAACCGCGGCGATCAGGTCAGCCGGTCCGGACGCCCACCCCACCTTCCATCCGGTGAAGGAGAACGTCTTCCCACCCGAGCCCACGGTGACGGTGCGCTCCCACATGCCCGGCAGCGTGGCGATGGGCACGTGCCGGTTGTCGTCGAACCACAGGTGTTCGTACGCCTCGTCGGAGATGACGAGGAGGTCGTGGTCGAGGGCCACCTGTGCGACGGCCGACAGCTCGGCGGGCGTGAACACGATGCCGGTCGGGTTGTGTGGCGAGTTGATGAGGATGACGCGCGTGCGTGGGGTGACCGCGGCCCGCAGCGCATCGATATCCGGGCGCAGCTCGGGCCCGGCCAGCGGCACGCCGACCCGTCGGCCGCGTGCCAATGAGATGCCCGCGGCGTAGATGTCGAACCACGGCTCGAAGACGAGCACCTCCTCGCCCTCGTCGACAAGGGCGAGGATCGCGGACTGCAGGATCTCCGATGCACCGGTTCCCACGACGACCCCGAGCCCGGGATCCACCGCGAGGTCGTAGAACCGACGCTGATGGAGCGCGATCGCCTCGCGGAGGGCGGGCAGGCCGTGCGGTGGCGGGTACTGGTTTCCGTGTCCGTCCTGGATCGCGGCGATGGCCGCGTCCTTGAGCACCTGGGGGCCGTCCGTGTCAGGGAAGCCCTGCCCGAGGTTGATGGCGCCCGTCCGCGTCGCCAGCGTCGACATCTCCCCGAAGATCGAGGTGGTGTGCTCGGCCATGCGGGGCACGAGCAGGTCCGGGCGCCGCGACATGGCCGAACGGTAGCGTGCGGAGGGTGTCCGAGATGTTCCCGTTGCGCGACCCGGTCGGTCCGGACCGGGCGGCGTTGCCGCAGCCAGCACGGGAGCTGATCGCGGCGCGCGTGGCACCTGCCGCGGACCAGACCGACCGCAAGGGCGTCACGCGTGCGGTCATCGACGAGTTCGCGGCCGTGGGCCTGCTCGGCGACGCACTCACCCCGGCCGCCGCGATGCGGGAGCTCTCCGAGGTCCTGGCCGGAGCGGACGCCACGACCTGGTTCTGCTGGGTCCAGCACCAGACGCCCCTTCGCATCCTCAAGGGGGAGGGGGCGGGTCTGCGTGAGCCGGCAGGCGGCCAGCTGACGGAGCAGCTGCTGCCCGACCTGCGCTCCGGGCGGTCCCTTGCGGCCGTCGCCTTCGCTCACGTGCGCCGTCCGGGACCCCCCAATCCGGCGGCCACGCGCGTCGACGGCGGGTGGCGCCTGGACGGTCGGCTCGACTGGGTGACGTCGTGGGACATCGCCGATGTGGTCATGGTCATGGCCCAGGGCGTACCGCCCTACGACAGCCTCCTCGTGTGCGCCTACCTCCCGGCGGGACGTGCGCAGGAACGGCTGGCGGGAGTGACGGTCGGCGAGCCGCTCAGCCTGCTCGCCATGTCCGGAACGCACACGCGGCCGATCACCCTGGCAGACGTCCACGTGCCGGACGCGCGCGTCGGTGCGATCTTGGATCGCCATGCCTGGCTGGCCCAGGACGCCTCGCGCACGCTCGATGCCAACCCCGCGGCCTTCGGCGTCACGCGGGGCGCGATCGCCGAGCTCGACGCGATCGCGGAGCAGCGAGCGGACTCCTCGTTGGCTGCCCTGGCCGCGGAGCTGGCGCTGACCTGCCGAAGCGTGCGTGGCCATGCGTATGCGGCCGCCGACGACGGCGCCCCGCCGGAGACGCGAGTCGCCCTGCGTGCGGCGTCGCTGCAGTTGGCCATCGACGCGACGACGGCGGTCGTCACGGCGCGGGCCGGTGCCTCCATGCTCCGGGGCACGTCCGCAGAACGCCGGCTTCGGGAGGCGATGTTCCTGCAGGTCCAGGCGCAGACGGCCACCACGCGAGCCGCCTCCCTCGCCTTGACGGCGGCCCGCCTGCCGACGTTGCGCGCTACCGGCGGCCGGTGATGCGCACGGGTGTCGACACCGACGACCCGGCGGCGTTCTCCGCCTGGATGGTGCACGAGTAGCGCACGGGCTTCAGTCCGCGGACGACCACCTTGGCCCCGGCGATCGGCACAGCCACCGCCGCGCCGCGCCGGACGGGCTGGCAGCGCAGGACGTTCGTCGTGAGGTCGGCGCCCAGACTGGGTGTCACGCGGAACACGGCGCGCCCACCCCGCAGCGTCGAGGCCTTGACGATGCGGCCGGCCACCGCGGCCGGGCTCGGCGCGCTGCTGACGGGACCGGCCACGGGGGAGTTGCCGGACGGCGTGCCCGCGATCGCCGTCACCTGGTAGGCGGTCCCGTCCACAAGGTCGGGCACGGTGCACTCGCCGAGGCCCTTCGCGTCGGGGGCGGCGAAGCAGTTCCAGGACTGCCCGGTCGCCGGGTCGAGGACCGTCGCCGCGAAGCCGGCCACGTCCGTCGTCCCCGGAGGAGCGGTGAACTCGATGCGCAGGGCCGTCGGCTCGGCCACGACATTCAGGCCGGGGGCCTGAACCGGCGTCGTCACCGGTGGCGGGATGGCTCCGTGCTGGCCGAGGAAGGTGTACATCGCCGCGACCCGCGTGTAGACGCCGGGATACCGGGTCGCGCAGTCGTTGCCCCAGCTGACCACGCCCACGAGCCGGGTGCCGGCTCCCTCACCGCCGACGAGGGGACCGCCGGAGTCGCCCTGGCAGGCGTCGATGACCGTCGCCGCGGCCGTGGCACCGGCCGCGCAGACCATCACCGCGGAGTTGGCCTCGTCCGGACCGAAGCCCTTGAAGGTGATGCCGCCCACGGTGAACGGCTCGCCCTGCCCACAGGTGCCGTCCGGGAAGACGGTGACGCGTCCGACGCGGAACACGTCCGGGAACTGGCGGCCGGTGGTGGAGGTGTTGCCCCAGCCCACGACGCGGACGCTCGACCCGGGTGACGTCAGGGCGGCCCCCTCCTCGGGGCTGGCGGGCGCCAGGACCGGCACGTCCGGGACCGGCTGGGCGAGGACGAGCACCGCGATGTCGTTCTCGGCACGGCTGCGCACGTAGTCGGGAGAGACGATGACCTGGGCGACCGGCACCACGCGGATGCCGGACTCCCGGAGGTCCGCACCGAAGCCCGCGAGGATCTCGGAGGCGTCGAGAATGCTGCCCGTCTTCTGGTTGACCATGCAGTGGGCGGCGGTCACGACCGTGCTGCTGGTCGTCAGGGTCCCTGCGCAGAACTGCGCGTTGTAGGCGCCCTCGCGCGCGTAGACGTCGGGCTGCAGCAGCGAGACGAGGAAGGGGTAGGCGCCGGGATCGCCGGGATCTCCGTTGATGATCCGTGGCGCGATCCTCGGACCGGCGGAGGCGGGCGCCGCGGACACGGCACCGAGCGTGGCGATCAGCGCGACGGCGGCGACGAGAATCGCGCGGAGCCGGGACCGGATCCTCATGGCGTCACGCTACGTTGAGGGGGTCGGCGGGCGTGGTGCGGGGGCCCCGATCGCCGGCAGCGAGGGAGGTTGATCACGGTGGCAACGGCGCTCATCACTGGTCCGAAGTCCGGAATCGGCCGCGGGTTCACCGATGCCCTCGCCCGGAAGGGCTTCGATCTCGTCCTCGTGTCCCGCAACTGGGAGCGGCTCTCGTCTCTGGCCACGGAGATGTCCAGCACCTACGGCGTGGGTACCGAGGTCATCGTGGCTGACCTGAGCAGTCGTTCGGACACCGACCGCGTCGCTGCGCGCCTGGGCGATCGGGGCCGTCCGGTCACGACCCTGGTGAACAACGCCGGCTTCGGCCTGAACCGGTCCTTCCTGAACTCGTCCATCGACGACGAGCAGCGGTCGGTCGACGTGATGGTGACCGCGGTCCTGCGGCTGACGCACGCAGTGGTGCCGGGCATGGTCGACCGTGGCACGGGGATGGTCGTCAACGTGAGCAGTGTGGCCGGCTGGCTGACCGGAGGGACCTACTCGGCATCCAAGGCGTGGGTCACCGTGTTCACCGAGAGCCTGGCGCTCGACCTGCAGGGCACGGGCGTGCGGACGACCGCCGTGTGCCCGGGATTCGTGCATACCGAGTTCCATGAGCGGGCCGGGATCGACATGTCGAGCCTGCCCGACTTCATGTGGCTCGACGTCGACCAGGTGGTCGCTCAGGCCTTCACCGACCTGGCCCGCGGTCGGCCGATCAGCGTGGCCGGGGGCCAGTACCGGCTGGCCTCGAGACTGCTGCGGCACGGGCCGAGGGCGTTCACGAACCTGGCCCTGGGTGCGCGGAACCGGACCAGGCGTCAAGGCTCCCGGGAAGCCGGCGACCGAGCCGAAGGCTAGGTCGTGGAGCTGGCCTGCTCCACCCAGTCGTCCAGGTCTCCGGGAACGCGGAGGTCCCATCCCCGCAGGCGGGCCTGCGTCGCGGCCCACTCGTCGTCGGAGACGACGGTGACCGGCGCATCCGGCCACACGTCGGTCACCGCGGGCAGCTCCGGATCGATGAGAAGGTAGCCGACGACGCGGCGGTGCGCGCTGTGCTGGGACCGGGCCACCGCGGGGAGCAGCAGGGCGCCGGATCCGGCGGCGACGACCGCGAGCGGCGGCCGCGGGTCCACGAGGGTGATGGCGGCGCAGACGCGCGCGGCCAGCGCGTCGTCGGGCCCGGGAGCCGGCTCGATGACATGCACCTCGTGCTCCTGCGGGCCGAGGAGCTCCTCGAGGCGATCGGGTACGGGCGGCAGGACCACGAAGGCCGTCATGGGCAACACCCTAGAGTTCAGCCATGTCCAGTGAGGCGTGGAAGAAGCTGCGTGACGAGATCGCGCAGAAGGCAGTCGTGCACGGCAAGGTCATCCTGTCGAGCGGGCGCGAGGCGGACTACTACGTCGATCTGCGCCGCGTCACCCTCGACGGCGTGGCCGCACCGCTGGTGGGCCGGGTGATGCGCGAGCTCACGGAGGAGTGGGAGTACGACGCGGTGGGTGGGCTGACCCTGGGGGCGGATCCGGTGGCCACCGCGATGCTGCACAGCGCCGCGTCGGACCTGCAGCAGCTCGACGCCTTCGTCGTCCGCAAGTCCGAGAAGCAGCACGGACTGCAGCGCCGCATCGAGGGGCCGGATGTCAGCGGTCGTCGCGTGCTTGCTGTCGAGGACACGTCCACCACCGGCGGTTCCGTGCTCACGGCGGTCGACGCGCTCGTCGAGGCCGGGGCGACCGTGGTGGGTGTCGCGGTCATCGTGGACCGCGGCGCCGGGCCGGCGATCGTCGAGCGGGGGCTGGAGTACCGGGCCGCGTACTCGCTGGCTGACCTCGGCCTCGCCTGACTACTCGAGGCCGGCGCGCTCGCGACGGTGCTTGATGTACTCGAAGAGGATCGGCACCACGCTGACGAAGACCACGAGGATGAGGATGAGCTCGATGTTCTTCTTCACGAACTCGATGTTGCCGAGGAAGTAGCCGGCGACGGTCACGCCGACCGCCCACAGGAAGCCGCCGACGGCGCTGAAGATGATGTACCGGCGGAAGTCCATGCGACCCACCCCGGCGGTCGCCGTGATGAAGGTGCGCACGATGGGCACGAAGCGCGCCAGCACGATGGCGCGCGCTCCGTACTTGTTGAAGAAGCGGTGCGTGTGCTCGACGTACTCCTGCTTGAACAGCTTGGAGTCGGGCTTGTTGAACAGCGGTGGACCGGCCTTGTGCCCGATCCAGTAGCCGGTGACGTTGCCGAGGACGGCGGCGATGAACAGCACGAGGCAGGCCAGCCAGATGTTGTACGTGATGGCGCCGGTCGCGATGAGCAGACCGGTGATGAACAGCAGCGAATCGCCCGGGAGGAAGAAGCCGATGAGCAGGCCGCACTCGGCGAAGATGATGGCGACGACGACCCAGAAGCCGACGTCCCCCCAGCTGCTGAGGATGCCCTCGATGTCCGGTCCGAGGGCGGGGATGCTGGCAAGCGCGGGAGGCATGCCCGTCAGGCTATCGTCGCCGCCGTGGAGGAGACCCAGGTGACGGCCGAAGTCGGTGTCGGCCCCTGGCCGGGGGAGTGGCCGGACGATCCCCGCCTCGATCCTGATCTGCTGCGCGACGGCGACCGGCGCAACGTCGTCGACCGCTACCGCTACTGGCGGCTGGAGGCGATCGTCGTCGACCTGGACAAGCGTCGCCACCCGTTCCACGTCGCGATCGAGAACTTCGCGCACGACTTCAACATCGGTTCCGTGGTGCGCACGGCGAACGCCTTCCTCGCCCGCGAGGTGCATGTGGTCGGGCGACGCCGGTGGAACCGTCGCGGCGCGATGGTGACCGACCGCTACCAGCACATCCGACACCATGCGGACGCCTCGGAACTCGCCGGCTGGTGCTCCGAGCACGGCCTCGAGCTCATCGGCATCGACAACCTGCCGGGTGCCGAGCCGCTCGAGGCGGCGGTGCTGCCGGCGGACTGCATGCTGCTGTTCGGGCAGGAGGGCGAGGGCCTCACCGTGCAGGCTCGATCCGCGTGCGCTCGCGTCCTGTCGATCGGCCAGTACGGCTCCACGAGGTCGATCAACGCGGGAGCGGCGGCGGCCATCGCGATGCACGCGTGGATCCGGCAGCACGTCTTCGGTCAGGTGCCCTGATGTCCGGCCGTGATCTGGTGCGCAATGCCAACTACCGCAGGCTGTTCATCTCGCGCACCGTCAGCAATTTCGGCAACGGCATCGCCCCGATTGCCTTGGCGTTCGGCGTGCTGGCGCTTCCTGGCGCATCCGCGACATCGCTGAGCCTCGTGCTGGCCGCCCAGGCCGTGCCGGTGATCCTCGTGCTGCCCTTCGGCGGTGTCGTGGCGGATCGGCTCGGACGGGCGCGGGTCGTCGCCACCACGGACATCGTCCTCAGCGCCGTGGTGATGACGACCGCGATCCTGTTCCTGACCGGACTCGCCAGCGTCCCGGTCCTCGCTGCGCTCGGCTTCCTCTCCGGAATCCTGAACGGCCTCTGGTACCCCGCCATGGGCGGGCTGGTGCCGGATGTGGTGCCCGAGTCGCACATCCAGCCGGCCAACGCGTACGTGTCCGTCGCCCAGAACGTCGGTCTCATCGTGGGGACGGCCACCGGCGGCCTGCTGGTGGCCGCCTTCGGTTCCGGGATCGCGATCGCGCTTGATGCGCTGACCTTCCTCACTGCGGGGCTGCTCGTCCTGTCCTTCCGTCATGTCTCCCAGCGGCACGAGTCCGGGGAGTCGATGGTCGGCGACCTCACGCACGGTTGGCGGGTGTTCGTGTCCTTCCGCTGGGTGGTCGTGGTGGTGCTCGCCTTCAGCGTCATCGTCATGGTGCTCCGGGGTTCCGAGGAGGTCCTCGGCCCGGTCCTCGCCAACGAGGAGTACGGAGGGCCGCGCGGCTGGGCGGTCGTGCTCGGCTTCCAGTCGGTGGGCCTGCTCATCGGGGCCTTCGTGGGATCTCGCATCCGCATTGGGCGACCGATCCTGTTCGGCATGCTCATCACCTTCACCCTGCCGGCGTGGCTGGTGATGCTGGCCTTCGCCGCGCCCCTCCCCCTGGTGGCCGCGGTCTCCTTCCTCTGGGGCCTCGCCATCGAGCTGTTCATGGTGCTCTGGATGACGGCCCTGCAGACGAACGTGCCGCGAGAGGCCCTCTCGCGAGTGAGCTCCTACGACGCCATGGGCTCGCTCATGTTCGGTCCCATCGGCCTCGCGCTCGCCGGCCCGCTGGTGGCGGCCGTGGGGCTGCAGGCCGCCTTCCTCGGGGCAGCCGTCATCGCCGCCCTCGCGATCGCGGCCTCGCTGCTGTCCCGGTCCATCTGGCGGCTGCGGTCGGGCCCCGCGGAGGCGGCGCCCACGGGCTGGGACGCGGTCGAGCCCACGTTGTGACGGACCCCGCGGATCTGGAAGGATGGAATCGCTTACATCCACTCCACTGCAGGAGCTTTCATGCCTATCGCAACCCCTGAGGTCTACGCCGAGATGCTCGACCGGGCGAAGGCCGGCCAGTTCGCCTACCCGGCGATCAACTGCACCTCCTCCCAGACCATCGTCGCCGCCATCCGCGGTTTCGCCGAGGCCCAGAGCGACGGCATCGTCCAGGTCTCCTGGGGCGGTGCCGAGTTCGCGTCCGGCCAGTCCGTCAAGAGCATGGTCGCCGGCGCCACTGCGCTCGCCGAGTTCGCCCGCTCGATCGCGGCGTCCTACGACGTCAACATCGCGCTGCACACCGACCACTGCCCGAAGGACAAGCTCCCGGGCTTCATGGAGCCCCTGCTGAAGATCTCGCAGGAGCGCGTCGCCAAGGGCCTCGAGCCGCTCTTCCAGTCGCACATGTGGGACGGCTCCGCGGTGCCGCTGAAGGAGAACATGGAGATCGCCCAGCGCATGCTGGACGAGTCGGTGAAGGCACACACCATCCTCGAGATCGAGATCGGCGTGGTCGGCGGCGAGGAGGACGGCATCGAGGCGTCCCACGACGCCAAGCTCTTCTCCACCGTCGAGGACGGCCTGGCCACCGCCGAGGCGCTCGGCCTCGGTGAGCGCGGCCGCTACATGGTCGCCGCCACCTTCGGAAACGTGCACGGCGTCTACAAGCCGGGCAACGTCGTCCTGACCCCGTCAGTGCTCAACGAGATCCAGACCGAGGTCGGTAAGAAGTACGGCACGGACAAGCCGTTCGACCTGGTGTTCCACGGTGGCTCCGGCTCGCTGCTCAGTGAGATCCGCGAGGCGCTCGACTACGGCGTCGTGAAGATGAACGTCGACACCGACACCCAGTACGCGTTCACCCGTCCGGTGGCCGACCACATGTTCAAGAACTACGACGGCGTGCTCAAGGTCGACGGCGAGGTCGGCAACAAGAAGGCGTACGACCCGCGCGCCTGGGGCAAGCTCGCCGAGGCCAGCATGGCGGCCCGCGTCGTGCAGGCCTGCGAGGATCTGCGCTCCGCCGGCACCCGCATCTCGTAGTCCGTTTCTCCCGCTGGTCCGTTTCTCCCACGACGTGGGACAGGTGAGCCAAGACGGCCGAATTCGGCCGGATTTGGCTCACCTGTCCCATTAGGTGGGAGAAACGAGCCGGGAGGGCTCTGGCAGGCTTCCGCCATGGACATCGGCAAGGACCTCCTCGACGGACCCCCACCCACCCTGCTGCCCGACGATCCCGCGGCCGCCGAGCTGGCCAGCGGCCAGGATCCCGAGTCCGTCGTGCGCGCCCACCCGGCCTCCTCGCTGGCCTGGGCCGTGCTGGCCGACCAGGCCTGGGACGCCGGACGCCCGGTCGAGTCCTACGCGTACGCCCGCGTCGGCTACCACCGCGGACTCGATGCGCTGCGTCGCAACGGCTGGAAGGGGCACGGCCCGGTCCCCTGGCGGCACGAGCCGAACCAGGGCTTCCTGCGCTGCCTGCGCTCCCTCGCGCGTGCGGCCGGGGCGATCGGCGAGCACGGCGAGGTCGACCGACTCGGCGTCTTCATCGACGACTGCGACCCCTCGGTCCCACGCGACTGATGCCCGACGCGACCGTCATCGGCGGCGGCATCAGCGGCATCGCGTGCGCCACCTCCCTGGCCGAGGCCGGTGCGGTGCCACAGGTCCGTGAGCGTGGACATCGGCTGGCCGGCCGCATGGCATCCCGCACCCTGCGCGGCACCGGCACCGCTCACGACGGGCGGGTCGCGGACATCGGCGCGTCCTACTTCACCGTCCGTGACCCCGACTTCCGCGCCGTCATCGACACCCTGATGGCCGACGGCGTGGTCCGGGAGTGGACGACCTCGTTCCACGTGCACGGCCCCGAGGGCATGGCCGGCATCGCCTCCGGGCCCATGCGCTACGCGGCCCCGGGCGGGCTGCGCAGCGTGGTCGAGGCCATGGCCACCGGGCTCGACGTCCGCCTCGAGGACGAGGTGGCGCAGGTGGAGGTCGGTGGCGCCAGGGTGCTCGTCGACGGCGTCGGGGTCGACGCGGCCGCCGTGTGCATCCCCGAGCCCCAGGCCCGCCGCATCACCCAGGACGTGCCGGTTATCCGCAGCACCTGGGAGCCGATCATTGCGGTCACCCTGGTGTTCGCCGACCGCACGTGGGGCGACATCGACGGGGTCTTCGTCAACGACGACCCCGTCCTCACCTGGATCGCCGACGACGGACGGCGGCGCGGGGACGAGGCCCCGGTGCTCGTCGCGCACATGCACCCCGTGCTCTCCACACGTCACGTGGACGCACCGGCCGAGGCGATCCCGGCGGCGGTGGCCGCGGTGCAACGGGTCCTGGGCATCCCCACGTACCCGGAGTGGGTCGATGCGCACCGCTGGACATATGCCAAGCCGCTGGTGGCCGCGGAGGATCCCTGCTGGGTGCATCCCGAGGTCGCCCTCGGCGTCGCGGGCGACGCCTGGGCCGGTGGGCCGCGCGTCGAAGCGGCCTGGCTCTCCGGTCGGCAGCTGGGCAAGGAGCTGGCAGGCCGTCTGGGCTAGGGAGCTGCCCCCTCGCAGCGGTAGGCTCTCCGCCCGTGCCAGCAATCGTTCTCGTGGGCGCCCAGTGGGGCGACGAAGGCAAGGGCAAGGCGACCGATCTCCTCGGTGGCCGCGTCGACTACGTCGTTCGCTACCAGGGTGGCAACAACGCGGGCCACACCGTCGTCATCGGTGATCGCACCTTCGCGCTCCACCTGCTGCCGAGCGGCATCCTCACGCCGTCCGTCGTGCCGGTGATCGGCAATGGTGTCGTCATCGACCCGTCCGTCCTCCTGGAGGAGATGCGCGGACTCGAGGCCCAGGGCGTGGACACGTCGAAGCTGGTGATCAGTGCGAACGCCCACCTGATCACGCCGTACCACGTGACACTCGACAAGGTCACCGAGCGCTTCCTCGGCAAGGCCAAGATCGGGACGACGGGGCGTGGCATCGGACCCACCTACAGCGACAAGATCGCCCGCCTGGGCATTCGGGTGCAGGACCTCTTCGATCCCTCCATCCTGCGGCAGAAGGTCGAGGGGGCCCTCGACAACAAGAACCAGGTGCTCGTCAAGGTCTTCAACCGCCGCGCCCTCGACGTCGACGCCGTCAGCGAGGAGCTGCTGCAGTACGCGGACGCGCTGCGACCATTCGTCGCCGACACCTCCCTGCTGCTCAACGAGGCACTCGACGACGACAAGGTCGTGCTGCTCGAAGGCGGTCAGGGCACCCTGCTCGACGTCGACCACGGCACCTACCCGTTCGTCACGTCGAGCAATCCGACGGCCGGCGGCGCCTCGACCGGCAGCGGCATCGGCCCGACCCGGATCACCCGCGTGTGCGGCATCCTGAAGGCGTACACGACCCGGGTGGGTTCGGGCCCGTTCCCCACCGAGCTCTTCGACGAGGACGGCGAGCGGCTGCGCACCATCGGCGGTGAGCGCGGTGTCACCACCGGACGCCCCCGCCGGTGCGGCTGGTTCGACGCCCCGATCGCGCGTTTCGCCACGCGGGTCAACGGCCTCACCGACATCTTCCTCACCAAGCTCGACGTGCTGACCGGCTGGGAACGGATTCCGGTCTGCGTCGCCTACGACATCGATGGCGAGCGCGTCGACGAGATCCCGATGACGCAGACGGACTTCCACCACGCCAAGCCGGTCTACGAGTACCTGCCGGGGTGGAGCGAGGACATCTCCGGTGCTCGCTCGCTGGACGATCTGCCCGCGAATGCGCGGTCCTATGTCCAGTTCCTGGAGGACGCCTCCGGAACCCGCATCAGCGCCGTCGGGGTCGGCCAGGATCGCGACGCCACGATCTCGATCCACGACCTGATCGGCTGACCGTGGCCACCGCCGCGCGGACCCGCGTTCCTGTCGGACCGGCCGTCGTCATCGCGGTCGCGGCGTTCTTCCTCGGATGGGGCGTCCTCATCGTCGTCCAGAAGGGCATCGACTGGCTGTGGGTCGACTCCGAGCGCCCCGACTGGTTCGTGATCGGGCTGCCGCTGGTCGCGGCGCTGGCGGTGTGGGCCGTCCGGCGCTTCCTCGGTGACGACGGGCACAACCCGCTCAAGGGCATCGCGATCTCGCCCTACGATCCGCGGCAGTACGCGAATGTGATCCTGGCGATCCTGGCCACGCTGCTCGGCGGCCTCATCCTGGGCCCGGAGGTCGCCCTCGTCTCGACCGGCGCGGTGGTCGGCACCGTGGTGGCGAAGATGCGGCACTCGGAAGAGGTCGTGAACCTCGCCAGCATCGGTGCCCTGGCCGCGATCCTCGCCCTGTTCGCCGGGCCGCTGCTCTCGGGTGAGAGCGTGATGCCGGACACCAGCAGCTTCAACCCCTGGGGCGGGATCCTCATCGCCGTCCCGGTCTCCTTCGTGGCCACCGTGGTCATCCTGATCGCCCGCGCTCTCGGGTGGGGGGTGTACCGGTTCGCGGGCGCCCGGGCGCACCTGCCGGCACTGCTCGGCACGGCGCTGCTCGTCGGCGTCGGGTCCGTCGTGGTACGGCACGTCACCGGTGCTCCCGTCTCGTACATCGCGACGTCGAGCGAGGGGCTGATCCACAACATCGCGACCGAGACCTCGGTCGGTCTGGTGCTCGCCGTGCTGGCCGTCAAGACCCTCGGCTACGCCGCCTCGCTCGGCGCCGGCTTCCGAGGCGGTCCGTTCTTCCCCGCGATGTTCATCGGCGCGGCGTCGGGCCTGCTCCTCGCGCTGCTCCTTCCCGACACCCTCCCGATGCTGGTTGCCATCGTGGCCGGGCTGGTGGGGGCGACGATCGCGACGGCTCCGATGAAGTGGTCCGTCGCGGTGATCCTCGGGGCGGCCGTGGGCTTCGTATTCGCGTCGTGGGCCATGGTGCCGGCAGCCGTCGCGGCCGCGATCGTCGCGCGGGCGATCCCCCGGCTGGAGGATCGGCTCGCGCGTGACTGAGCCCGCGCTGCACGACCCGCGTCCCGACGACCCGCCCTGGCCGGCGGCGAGCTGGCCGCCAGGAACGGAGGTGGCGCTGACCCACGGAGCAGTCGAGCTGCGCCCCGCATCCGTCGACGACGCCGACGAGCTGTTCTCGGCGCTGGACGACGACCGTGTCTGGGCGCATGTGCGCGGCCGCCCGGTCGGTGTCGAGCAGATGGCAGACAGCCTGGGGGCGGCGCCGCTCGTGGGACGCTTTCCGTGGACCGTCCGTCGCGAGGGCCGGGTCGTCGGCACCACGTCCTACCTGGACGTCTCGCCGATCGATGCCCGGCTCGAGATCGGCTTCACCCTGTACGCGCACGAGGTGTGGGGGACGGACGTCAACCCGGCGTGCAAGTTCCTGCTGATGGACTGGGCCTTCGGCCAGGGCTTCGGGCGCGTCCAGCTCAAGACCGATATCCGCAACAGCCGCAGCCAGGCGGCCATCTCGCGACTCGGGGCCCGGTACGAGGGGGTGCTACGCCGGTACCAGCGGCGCGCGGATGAGTCCATCCGGGACACCGTGATGTACTCCGTGATCGTCGAGGAGTGGCCCGATGTGCGCCGGGGGCTGCTCGCCCGGTTGCCCGGCTGACTGTTCTGCCGCACCCGGCCACGGGAGGCCGTCCGTGGTGGAGTCGGCACCGGGGAGCGAGCGTACGGACTGGAGTCGGGCATCCCTCCCGCTCTCCCGGGCCGGGTCGTACCCTCGGACGTGGCGCCCGCACGTGCCCGCGCCGTCGATCCGAGGAGAGCGCATGTCCATCAGCCCTGATCCCGCCCGCGGTGCCGAGGTCTTTGCCAACGACCGGGCCCACGTCTTCCACTCGTGGAGTGCACAGGGCGCGCTCAACCCGATGTGCATCGCCGGGGCGGAGGGCTGCTACGTCTGGGACTACGACGGCAACCGCTACCTCGACCTGTCCTCCCAGCTGGTCAACGTCAACATCGGCCACCAGCACCCGAAGGTCGTCAAGGCCATCCAGGACCAGGCGGCCACGCTGGCCACCATCGCGCCGCAGCACGCCAACGACATGCGCGGCGAGGCGGCCAAGCGGATCGCAGAGCTGGCGCCGGACGGCATGAACAAGGTCTTCTTCACCAACGGGGGCGCGGACGCCATCGAGAACGCCATCCGGATGGCGCGCCTGCACACGGGCCGCGACAAGGTGCTCTCCTTCTACCGTTCGTACCACGGCAACACCGGCACGGCGATCCAGGCGACCGGCGATCCGCGACGGTGGCCCAACGAGTACGCCGACCACGTCGTGCACTTCTTCGGCCCGTACCTGTACCGGTCGTCCTTCTGGGCCACCACGCCGGAGGAGGAGACCCAGCGGGCGCTCCAGCACCTCGAGCAGGTCATCGTGTTCGAGGGTCCGGCGACCATCGCGGCCGTCCTCCTCGAGTCCGTCGTCGGCACCGCCGGCGTGCTCGTGCCCCCGCCCGGCTACCTCGAGGGCGTGCGGGCGCTGTGCGACAAGTACGGCATCGTCTACATCGCCGACGAGGTCATGGCCGGGTTCGGGCGCACCGGCACCTGGTTCGCCTTCGAGAACTTCAACGTCGTCCCGGACCTGATCACCTTCGCCAAGGGCTCCAACTCCGGGTACGTGCCGGTCGGCGGCGTCATCATCTCGGATCCGATCGCGGCGACCTTCAACGATCGCGTCTTCCCCGGCGGCCTCACCTACTCGGGTCACCCGCTCGCGGCCGCGTCGATCGTCGCGTCCATCGACGCCATGAAGGAGGAGGGCATCGTCGAGAACGCCCGCCGGATCGGCGAGGACGTGCTCGGGCCGGGGCTGCGAGCCCTCGCCGAGCGGCACCCGGTCATCGGCGAGGTGCGCGGACTCGGGGTGTTCTGGGCACTGGACCTGGTGACGGACCGCGAGACCCGCGAGCCGCTCGCCCCGTACGGCGGCACGTCCCCGGCCATGACCGAGCTCGCCGGCGAGATGAAGAAGCGCGGCGCCCTGCCCTTCACCAACTTCAACCGCCTGCATGTCGTGCCGCCATGCACGATCACGGAGGAGGAGGCCAAGGAGGGCCTGGCCATCCTGGACGACGCCTTCGCGGCCATCGACGGGTACTACACCGGCAAGGCCTGATCCCGTGCGGCGCCGGACAGTGGCCCTGGCCGCAGCCGCGCCGATGCTGCTGCTCCTCGCCGGCTGCCAGAGCGGACCCGCCGACATCGCCGACGGCCAGTACCGGGCCTATGCCACCTCGGGAACAACCGATCCGCAGGCCTCGCTCGTCGTGAACGGCGACCAGCTGGTGGTCACGACGGCGACCGGTGACGAGACCGTGACGATCGGCGACCCCGGCGACTCCTACACCCTGTGCCCACCAGACGGGTCCGGGCGGCCGCGGCTGCTGAGGGGGGTCATGACCATCGGTGACGTGGTCCTCCAGCAGCCAGCGATCTTCGGCGACTGCGAGACGACCGCCCCCAGCCGGCTGACGATCGTGGACCTCGCCTCCTTCGACGCCTCGCTCGGGCCGTTCTCCTTCGGAGAATGGGTGGAGTTCTGCGATACCCGGGATCCCTCCTGCAGCTGAGGCGGATCAGTCCCGGGTCAGGGTGACGACGAGGGCGGCGTGATCGCTCCCGGGGACGCGGTGCGCGGTGACGGACCGGGCACCGAACCCGCGCAGCAGGACGTGGTCGATGGCGATCACCGCAGGGACGGGCAGATAGGCCGGCCAGGTGCGGATCCACCAGGTGCGGGCCGACACGGAGGCATCGGCGGCCGCCCTGAGGAGGCGTCGGAACGGCCGGTGATCGAGCGTGGCGTTGAAGTCGCCGGCCAGGATCACGGGCCGCTCGCTGGCACGCAGCTGGGCCTCGAGCTCGGCCAGCTGCTCGAGCCACGGCCCGGACGCTCCCGGCCATGGTGCGTGGACGTGGACGCTCGCGACCTGTGGATCATCGGGGGACTCGACATCCCCCAGGGTCACCGTCGCCTCGACGCGGAAGATCGTCCCTCGCTCGGTGATCACCGGGTGCCGGAGGGGCAAGCGGCTCCACAGGGCGGCTCCCTGCCACGCGGGGCCCGGCGCGAGGAGCGAGTGCGGGAACAGGTCGGCCGCGCCGGCGGCCGCCAGCCCGTCGAGGAACTCCGGGGTCGTCTCCTGGAGGGCGAGGAGGTCCACCTCATGCACGCGGGCCAGTTGCAAGATGGCCTCGGGATCGGCACCGCCGAACCAGACATTGGCCGTGATGACCCGCAGTACGGGCTTGCCTTGAGTCCGCTGCCCCACCCACGGCTGGACCTCGACGACGAGCATGCCGAGGATGGCCGCGAGGGCGAGGAGCCACAGCCCCGTGCCCCCGAGGGCGAGGACGGCGAGGCCGAGCGCTGCGGGCAGGAGGGCCAGGTACGCGAACGTCGCGGCGACAACGACCGGCTGAAAGGCGGAGTCCAGCCATCGCGTCGCGAAGGCGGCCAGGGCCAGGACGAGCAGGGTCAGACCGACGGCGGTCACGTCTACCTCCTGCCCGGGAACCGTGCCTCTCGCTGAACACTAGGGTTGTCGCGTGAAGGTCCTCGTCATCGGATCAGGTGCCCGGGAGCACGCCATTGTCGACGCCCTCATGGCGGACGACTCCGTGACCGAGGTGGTGGCTGCGCCCGGCAATGCCGGAATCGCCCAGATCGTCGTCACGCACCCCGTCGACGTCACGGACGCGACCTCCGTGGCCGACCTGACCAGGGAGGTGGGGCCGGACCTGGTCGTCATCGGGCCCGAGGTCCCCCTCGTCGCCGGCGCCGCGGACGCGGTGCGCGAGCTCGGGGTCGCGTGCTTCGGGCCGTCGGCCGCCGCCGCGCAGCTCGAGGGCAGCAAGGCGTTCGCCAAGCAGGTCATGGCGGAGGCCGGCGTGCCGACCGCGATGGCGCATGTGTGCACAACGGTCGACGAAGTGGCTGCGGCCATGGACCAGTTCGGCGCGCCGTTCGTCATCAAGGACGACGGGCTCGCTGCCGGCAAGGGCGTGGTCGTGACCTCCGACCGCGAGGAGGCCCTCGCGCACGCCCGCACCTGCCTCTCCCGCGACAACGACGCCCAGGTCGTCGTCGAGGAGTTCCTCGACGGTCAGGAGGTGTCGCTGTTCGCGGTGACCGACGGCACGACGGTCATTCCCCTGCAGCCGGCCCAGGACTTCAAGCGGGTCGGCGAGGGAGACACCGGTCCGAACACGGGGGGCATGGGCGCCTACTCGCCGCTGCCCTGGGCGCCTGCGGGACTCGTCGAGGAGGTCACGGCGAGGGTCATGCAGCCGATGGTCGATGCCATGCGCCACCGTGGCACCCCGTTCGTCGGCCTCCTCTACGGCGGTCTCGCCATGACCTCCCGCGGCGTTCGGGTCATCGAGTTCAACGCGCGGTTCGGCGATCCGGAGACGCAGGTCGTGCTGGCCAACCTGCGGACCCCGCTGGGGCAGCTGCTCATGGCGGCGGCGACCGGACACCTCGACCAGATGCCGACGCTCGCGTGGCAGTCCGGCTACGCGGTGACCGTGGTGATCGCGGCCGAGGGGTACCCGGCGGCGCCGCGCACGGGCGACGTGATCGGCGGGCTGGAGGACGCGGCCGACCAGGTCAACGTGGACATCTTCCACGCCGGCACCAGCGTCACCGACAGCGGCGAGATCACCTCCAGCGGAGGTCGCGTGCTGTCGGTGACCGCACACGGGGAGACGCTCGCGCGGGCGCGCGAGCATGCCTACGCGGCCGTGGACCTGATCCGGCTCGAGGGCTCGCAC
Organism: Actinomycetales bacterium; assembly: GCA_016125355.1. Taxonomy (GTDB): domain Bacteria; phylum Actinomycetota; class Actinomycetes; order S36-B12; family S36-B12; genus UBA10649. The sequence goes on from WGLX01000002.1 coordinate 54,129, forward strand.
CACCGGCGCGACATCGGCGCCGCTGCAGCGGAGGAGGGCTGATCCGATGAGCACGCCGTCGATCCCCAACGTCCTGGCCGGACGCTACGCATCCGGCGCCATGACCTCGGTGTGGTCGCCTCAGGCCAAGATCGTCATGGAGCGCCGCCTGTGGCTGGCGGTGGCGTCCGCCCAGATCGAGCTCGGTCTCGACATCCCCGCCGACGCGCTCGACGACTACCGCCGGGTGATCGACAACGTCGACCTGGCCTCCATCGCCGACCGCGAGCGGGTGACCAAGCACGACGTGAAGGCCCGCATCGAGGAGTTCAACGCGCTCGCCGGCCACGAGTACATCCACGTCGGCATGACGTCACGTGACCTGACCGAGAACGTCGAGCAGCTGCAGGTGCGCGATGCCCTCCAGATCGTCCGTGATCGCTGCGTCGCAGCGCTCGACCGGCTGTCCGCCCTGGCCGTCGCGTACTCCGACACGGCGCTGACCGGCCGGTCGCACAACGTCCCTGCGCAGACGACGACCCTCGGCAAGCGGTTCGCCTCTGCGGCCGATGAGCTGCTCGTGGCCTTCGGCCGGCTCGAGGAGCTGCTCGAGCGCTACCCGCTCCGGGGCATCAAGGGTCCGGTCGGCACGGCCCAGGACATGCTCGACCTGATGGGCGGCGATGCGGAGCGACTCGACCAGCTCGAGCAGGCGGTGGCCGGCCACCTGGGCTTCGCGAACGTGCTCGACAGCGTCGGCCAGGTCTATCCCCGCTCCCTCGACCTCGACGTCGTGTCCACGCTGGCGCAGGTCGCCGCGGGTCCGTCGAGTCTCGCGACCACGATCCGCCTCATGGCCGGGCACGACCTCGTCACCGAGGGCTTCCGCCCCGGCCAGGTCGGCTCGTCGGCGATGCCGCACAAGATGAACTCCCGGTCGTGCGAACGGGTCAACGGATTCGCCGTCCTCCTGCGGGGGTACCTCACGATGGTTGCCGATCTCGCGGGCGCGCAGTGGAACGAGGGCGACGTCTTCTGTTCGGTGGTGCGCCGGGTGGCGCTGCCCGATGCCTTCTTCGCCGTCGACGGCATGTTCGAGACCTTCCTGACCGTGCTCGACGACTTCGGTGCCTTCCCCGCGGTGATCGACCGCGAGCTGGAGCGGTACCTGCCGTTCCTGTCCACGACCAAGGTGCTGATGGCCGCCGTGCGCAAGGGCGTCGGGCGGGAGACCGCGCACGAGGCGATCAAGGAGCATGCGGTGGCCGTCGCGCTCGCCATGCGCGAGGACGCACGGGGGGAGAATGACCTCATGGCGCGCCTCGCCGCCGACGAGCGCCTGGGTCTCAGCGAGGCCGAGCTGCAGGCGCTCGTGGCCGAGCCGCTCTCGTTCACCGGAGCCGCCGGACGCCAGGTGCGGGCCGTTGCCGACAAGGTGCAGGCCGTGGTGGACCGCTACCCCGATGCCGCCTCCTACCGACCGGGAGAGATCCTCTGATGACCGAGCCCACCGACTACGGGCTGCCCCCGGAGTACACCCACGTCTACTCCGGCAAGGTGCGTGACCTGTACCGCACGCCGGACGGCAAGCTGCTGTTCGTCGCCAGCGACCGCATCTCGGCGTACGACTGGGTGCTGCCGACGCCGATCCCGGACAAGGGCCGGATCCTCACGGCGCTGTCGCTCTGGTGGTTCCAGCGGCTGCAGGGCGTGGTGCCCAACCACCTCGCTTCCGGCAAGATCCCCAAGGCCGTGGCAGGGCGAGCGATGGTCTGCGAGGAGCTCGACATGCTCCCGGTGGAGTGCGTCGCGCGCGGGTATCTCGCGGGATCGGGCCTGACCGACTACCGGGAGACCGGGCGCATCTGCGGAAACGGCCTGCCGCCCGGCCTCGTCGACGGGTCCCTTCTGCCGAAGCCGATCTTCACGCCGGCCACGAAGGCAGCTCTAGGCGAGCACGACGAGAACATCACCTACGACGAGGTGATCGTGCTCATCGGGCAGGAGGAGGCCCAGGAGCTCAAGCGCCTCACCCTCGACGTCTACAACCGTGCGCTGGAGATCGCGCGCTCGCGCGGCCTGATCCTTGCGGACACCAAGTTCGAGTTCGGCTTCGCCAAGACCGGCAAGAACGCAGGTCGCGTCGTGCTGGCCGACGAGGTGCTCACCCCGGACTCCTCGCGGTACTGGGACGCCGCTACGTGGCAGCCCGGGGGTCCCCAGCCCTCGTTCGACAAGCAGTTCGTCCGCGACTGGCTCACCTCGCCGGAGTCCGGATGGGACCGCCGGTCCGACGAGCCGCCGCCACCACTGCCGGACCGCATCGTCGAGCAGACGCGCGCCAAGTACGTCGAGGCGTATGAGCGCCTCACGGGGGAGTCGTTCTCGTGACCACATGGCTGGTCACCGGGGGAGCCGGGTACATCGGGGGACACGTCCTGCGCTCGCTGATCTCCAGCGGGCGCGACGTCGTGGTGTACGACGACTTCTCGGCCGGCCTGCGCGGTCGCGTGCCCGAGGGCGTGCCCATCGTGGAGGGGGACGTCGCCGATGCGGCCAGGCTGGTGCACGCCCTGCGCACGCACGAGGTCGACGGGGTCGTCCACCTGGCCGCCAAGAAGGCTGCGGGGGAGTCCGTCGAGATCCCCCTGCACTACTACCGCGAGAACGTGGCCGGGCTGATCACCGTGCTCGAATCCATGGAGGGGGCGGGGGTGCGGCGGCTGGTGTACTCGTCCTCGGCGGCGGTGTACGGGACCACCTCGGACAACCCGGTCACCGAGGAGGCGCCGCTGCATCCGGAGTCCCCGTACGGGGAGACGAAGGTGGTGGGCGAGTGGCTGGCCCGCGATGCCGGGGTGGCCTGGGGCCTGTCCTGGGCGGCGCTGCGCTACTTCAATGTGGCGGGCGCGGGCAGTGACGACCTCGGGGACAACTCGGTCAACAACCTCATCCCCATGGTCTTCCGTGCCCTGGACCACGGACAGCGTCCGCAGATCTTCGGCGGCGACTACCCGACGCCTGACGGCACCTGCATCCGGGACTACATCCACGTGCTCGACCTCGCCGACGCGCACGTCGCTGCGGCGGCGCGCTGCGAGGTGGCTGTGCAGGCCGACGTGTTCAACGTCGGTCGCGGCGAGGGCGTGTCGGTCCGCGAGGTGATGGATGCCATCTCCGCGGTGCTCGAGCGCGATGTGGATGCGCAGGTCGTCGCCCGACGGGCGGGGGACCCGCCCGCGTCGTGGGCGGCCACGGAGCGCATCGAGAGCACGCTGGGCTGGAAGGCGGCGCGAGGCCTTCCGGAGATGGTGGCCAGCGCCTGGTCGGCCTGGCGCACCCAGCATCCCCCCATCCGTTGAGTGGTCAGTCGTCACGCCTTTCCTGAGCGCGACCTGAGGGGGAGGTAAAGAGCCGCGCATCAGCGGGGGATGCGGTCATACGTTCATCGCGCCGCAGCCTGCGGCCCCGATTGGCGGTGACCGATGTCCGATCCTTCCGGTGGCGCGACCTTCCTGGAATTCGGGTGGTTGTCCATCTCCGTGCCCAACCTGATCATGTTCTCGATCATGGTGCTGTTGTTCGTCCTCGCGATCCTCCTGCCCTTCCCCTCCGGCGGTCCCGACGTGACGGAGGACGAGTGATGGCAACGACTCTCGACAGCACCGACACCCGGAACTGGACGTCGCGACTGCGGCGTCGCGCCCAGGCGGACCTGCCCTACGAGAAGCTCATGCCGGGCACACAGCCCGCCTATGTGGCCTCGTGGATCTACGTGTTCGGCGTCCTGACGCTGGTCTCCCTCGGCGTCGTCATCCTGACTGGCACGGTCCTGACCCTGTTCGGCCCGACCTGGTGGCACACCTCGAGCTCCGGCCACTTCGTCAACAGCCTGCACTTCTGGTCGGTGCAGCTGTTCTTCCTGTTCATGATCATCCACCTGTGGGGCAAGTTCTGGATGGCGGCGTGGCGGGGCAGGCGGGCCCGCACCTGGATCACCGGGATGATCGCGTTCATGGTCTCGGTCTTCGCGGGCCTGACCGGGTACGTCATCCAGACGAACTTCGACTCCCAGTGGGTCGCGTTCGAGGCGAAGGACGGCCTGAACGCCATGGGCATCGGCGCATTCTTCAACGTCGCCAACTTCGGGCAGATGCTGATGGTCCACATCTTCCTACTACCCGCCGTGGTCGGCCTGCTGGTCGTGCTGCACGTCCTGTGGGTGCGGATCCGTGGGGTGGTACCGCCGATCGATGCTGACAGGGTCGAGGCCGCCGTCGAGTCGGAGGCGGCCGTCGATGCCGAGGTGGTGGCCCCGTGAGCGCCATCTCGGATCGGCAGCGGCAGCTCGAGCTCGAGCCCTGGACGGGGCCGAAGCGGCACTACGACATCGTGAAGGAGGGCGTGATCGCCCTCGTCGTGGTGAGCGTCATCGTCGTCGCATGCGCGGCGCTCATCGGGTCGCCGGACGTGCCGGCGCTCACCTTCAAGGGCTGGGCCACCGACCAGCCGCAGAACTTCGTGGCGACGACGGTTGGCGAGCTCGCCGGGACCACGGAGTCGGCCGGCTACGGCGGCCCGTACAACGCGAACGGCGACGGTCAGGCCATCGGGCCCATCAATCCCGCCAAGGTCGTGGGGGTGCACATCCCGATCGACACGGCGAACGACTTCGTCATCAACCCCCTCAGGTCGCAGCAGCAGCCGCAGGTCGTCACGGACGCGATCAACCAGTGGGAGAGCGCCACTCCTTACCAGCGGATCACGTGGGCGACGAACCTCGACAACGCCCTCAATGACCCGAACGGCGCCAACGGCGATCCATCCAAGGTGCCCAACGGCGACTACGGCCCGGTCCCGAACCTGGCAACCGGCCTGATGCTGATGGCCCAGTCGGGCGCGCTGGACGGGATCCTGCCGGCGCCCGGGCAGTTCTACAACGCGGACAACACCAAGCAGATCCTGTTCATGGGCGACGGCTCGTACCTGGACGATGCGGGAACCGCGTACCACCTGCAGGGTGACCAGTGGGGGATGATGAACGAGACGGGGAACTACCCCGGTCAGCAGTGGCTCATGCCGTTCTCGTTCTGGTACCAGCTGCCGATCTTCAACAGCGACGAGGAGTCGGGCCTGGCCGCGACCCTCACCGCCAACGGCGACATCTACATCCTGACGATCATCGGCGTGCTGTTCCTCGTGTTCATGCTCATCCCGTTCATCCCGGGACTGCGCTCGATCCCGAGGTGGATCCCCGTGCACCGGCTCATCTGGCGGTCGTACTACCGCCGCGGCTGACCCCCTTCCCCCCGACTACCTCACTCGGGAGGAGGGGTGGCGGGGAGGAGGCGGAAGACGGGGATCTCCCGCCCGGCGTTGCGCTCGTACATCTCGTACGCCGACCAGATCTGCGACAGCTGCGCGTACAGCCGGGCGCGCTCCTCGCCGAGGACCTCCTCGAACCGGACCTCGGACGTGACCCCGTCCACCTCGAGTGTGCCGAGGTCGTGCGACCGGACGTTGAACACCCAGCCCGGCACGGCAGCCTGGCCCGCATTGGAGCCCGTGATGACCCACGGCTTGGCTGGATCGCCGTCCTCGCGAACGGCCAGCAGCGGCGTCCGCCGCCACTCACCGGACCGTCGGCCCAGGGTGGTGATCCACACCACCTGCTGCCCTCCTGGGAACCGTCGCCCGAGCCGGCCGCCGGACACCCGGTCGAGCATCCGGTGCAGCACGGTGGTCGTGCGCAGCGTCGTGCCCCACACGAGGTCGTATGCCCGGCCGCCCATGGGGGCGACGGTATCCCGGCCGATAGGCTGGGGCCACTTCCCCACGAGGCAGGCAGCCGCCCGTCCATCTCGAACACCAGGAGTGCCCGTGGCCCGCGTCGTCGTCGACGTCATGCTCAAGCCGGAGATCCTCGACCCCCAGGGCCGCGCCGTACAGGGTGCGCTCGGCCGCCTGGGTCTGTCCGGGGTGAAGGACGTCCGCCAGGGCAAGCAGTTCGTCATCGAGCTCGAGGGCGACCTCGAGGGTGACCGGGCTGCGCTCATGGAGCAGCTCGCCGGCGAACTGCTCAGCAACCCGGTGATCGAGGACTTCCGCATGACGGTGGAGCAGTGAGCATGCGGATCGGCGTCGTCACCTTCCCCGGCACGCTTGACGACCAGGACGCCAGCCGGGCGGTCCGGGTGGCCGGCGCCGAGGCCGTCACCCTCTGGCATGGCGACGACGACCTCAAGTCTGTCGATGCCGTCGTGCTGCCGGGCGGCTTCTCGTACGGCGACTACCTGCGGTGCGGCGCCATCTCCCGCTTCGCACCGGTGATGCGCGCGCTCGTCGACGCCGCCAACGGCGGCCTGCCGGTGCTCGGTATCTGCAACGGCTTCCAGATCCTGTGCGAGAGCCACCTGCTTCCGGGGGCGCTCACCCGCAACGACAGCCTGCACTTCGTCTGCCGCGATCAGCGGCTGCGCATCGAGGACACCACCTCGATGTGGACCCGTGACTACGCGCCGGGGCAGGAGATCGTCATCCCGCTGAAGAACGGTGAGGGCTGCTTCGTCGCCAACGAGACCACGCTGGACGAGCTGGAGGGCGAGGGCCGCGTCATCGCACGCTACGTCGACGTCAACCCGAACGGCAGCCGGCGCGACATCGCGGGCATCCGCAACGCACGGGGCAACGTCGTCGGCCTGATGCCGCACCCGGAACACGCGGTCGAGCCGCTCACCGGCCCCTCGACCGACGGGCTGGGGTTCTTCACGTCCGTACTGAATTCCCTGGTGAGCGCGTCATGAGCATCGAGCAGGCGCGAGGAGTGAGCGACAGCGAGCCCCGGAGGGACGCTCCATGAGTATCGACACCGTCCAGCACGCGATCGACGATCCCGATCACGAGCAGCCGTATCCCGAGCTCGGCCTGAAGCCCGACGAGTACCAGCGCATTCGCGACATCCTCGGGCGCCGCCCGACGAGCTCCGAGCTGGCGATGTACTCCGTCATGTGGAGCGAGCACTGCTCGTACAAGTCCAGCAAGGTCCACCTGCGCCAGTTCGGTGAGAAGAAGCCGGAGACCGATGCGCTGCTGGTGGGCATCGGCGAGAACGCCGGCGTCGTCGACATCGGCGAAGGCTGGGCGGTCACGTTCAAGGTCGAGAGTCACAACCACCCGTCCTACGTCGAGCCGTACCAGGGCGCGGCCACCGGTGTCGGCGGCATCGTGCGCGACATCCTGTCGATGGGCGCGCGCCCGCTGGCCGTCATGGATCCGCTCCGGTTCGGCCCGCTCGACGCCCCGGACACCAGGCGCGTGCTGCCCGGCATCGTGGCCGGTGTCGGCGGCTACGGCAACTGCCTCGGCCTGCCCAACATCGGCGGCGAGGTGGTCTTCGACGAGACCTACCTCGGCAACCCGCTGGTCAACGCGCTCTGCGTCGGCGCGATGCGGCACGAGGACATCCACCTGGCCAGCGCCAAGGGCGTCGGCAACCTCGTCGTGCTCTACGGAGCCCGAACGGGTGGCGACGGTATCGGCGGCGTGTCCGTGCTGGCGTCCGAGACGTTCGACGAGGGCGGCCCCACCAAGCGGCCCAGCGTCCAGGTCGGCGATCCGTTCATGGAGAAGCTGCTTATCGAGGCCACTTTGGAGGTCCTCCACTCCGGCCTGGTCGAGGGCATCCAGGACCTCGGCGGGGCGGGCATCTCCTGCGCGACGAGCGAGCTCGCCTCGAACGGCGAGGGCGGCATGCACGTCTGGCTCGACCGGGTGCTGCTGCGTGACCCGACGCTCTCGCCGGAGGAGATCCTCATGAGCGAGTCGCAGGAGCGCATGTGCGCGATCGTGAAGCCTGAGAACCTTGCCGCGTTCGAGGCGCTGTGCACCAAGTGGGATGTCGAGGCCATCGTCATCGGCGAGGTCAACGACTCCGGCCGACTCACCGTCGACTGGCACGGGGAGCGGATCGTCGACGTGCCGCCGCGCACCGTGGCCCACGAGGGTCCCGTGTACGAGCGCCCCTACCACCGGCCGGCATGGCAGGACACCCTGCAGGGCGACGCCCCCAGCGGTCTCGCCCGGCCGACGTCGCCGGAGGAGCTGCGCTCCACGCTGATCGATCTGGTGGGATCGCCGAACCTGGCCTCGAAGTCCTGGGTGACGTCCCAGTACGACCGCTACGTGCTCGGCAACACCGTCCTTGCGCAGCCCGAGGACGTCGGCATGGTCCGCGTCGACGAGGAGACCGGCCTCGGCGTCGCCATCTCGACGGACTGCAACGGCCGCTTCGCCAAGCTGGACCCGTACGCGGGTGCGCAGCTGGCCCTGGCGGAGAGCTACCGCAATGTCGCCGCCAGCGGCGCGGTACCGCTCGCCGTGACCAACTGCCTGAACTTCGGCTCGCCCGAGGATCCCGAGGTCATGTGGCAGTTCGCGGAGGCCACGCGCGGCCTGGCCGACGGCTGCCTCGCGCTCGGCATTCCCGTCACGGGCGGCAACGTCTCCTTCTACAACCAGACGGGCGACACCGCGATCCTGCCGACGCCCGTGGTGGGCGTGCTTGGCGTCATCGACGACGTTGACCGCCGGACTCCCATGGTGTGGGGTCCCGATGGTGAGCTCATCTACCTGCTCGGCGACACCCGCGACGAGTTCGGCGGCAGCGAGTGGGCCCACCACGTGCACGGCCACCTAGGCGGGCTGCCGCCGGCGGTAGACCTGGATCGGGAGCGGCTGCTCGGCGAGATCCTGGTCGCCGGCTCACGCGACGGGATGCTCACGGCGGCCCACGACGTGTCGGACGGCGGGGTGGCGCAGGCGCTCGTCGAGATGGCGCTCCGGTCCGGGGTGGGTGCGCGCTTCTGGGCGCCCGAGGGGCTCGACGCGTTCACCTTCCTATTCAGCGAGTCGGCGGGACGCGCGATCGTCGTGGTGCCGCGGAGCGAGGAGCTGCGGTTCACGGAGATGTGCGCCGCCCGTCAGCTGCCCGCGCACCGCATCGGCGTGGTGGATTCCGGCCTCGCGGCAGACGCCGGCTTCGAGCCGGGCACGCAGGTCCTGCAGTACACGGACGTCTTCACCGTTCCGCTGTCCGAGCTGCGTGAGGTCCACGAGCGTACGCTGCCCGAGGCGCTGGCCTGACCGTGGCCTGCAATCCGCAGCGCGACGCGCTCAAGGCGGAGGTCAAGGCCACGCTCGCGCTGCTCGTGGAGCGGGCGCCGGGCAAGGCCGTCGAGGTGCGCATCCCGCCGTTCGCCGCCGTGCAGGCCGTCGGCGGGCACACGCATCGCCGGGGGACTCCGGCGGCGGTTGTCGAGATGGACGCGGAGACGTGGCTGGCCCTCGCCCGCGGGGCGATGACCTGGGCCGAGGGCGTGGCCAGTGGCCGTGTCCACGCCAGCGGCGAGCGCTCCGACCTGTCGGCGTACCTGCCGCTGCTCTGAATCGTTGAGTGGCCACGACTGGCCACTCAACGAACCGGGGGCGAAACGTCCCGGTAACGGCGGAAACCGTCGTGAAACATCGAATAGGTAACGATTTCCGGAGGGGAATCCGTGTGCGGCGAATGAAATCGCTGTCACACGGTACGGTTCTGCATCCCTGTCCGCCCTGCCCGACCCTGGGAGCGAGAAGTCGATGACCGATTCGGTAGCCATCCGGCTCCGCGGCCTCACCCGCCGCTTCGGTGACGTCGTCGCCGTGGACGGCGTCGACCTCGACGTCATGGATGGCGAATTCCTCACCCTGCTCGGGCCGTCGGGCTCCGGCAAGACGACGGTGCTGCGCATGATCGCCGGCTTCGAGCGACCGGACGCCGGGCTCATCGAGCTCGGCGGCGCCGACGTCACCCGGGTGCCCCCCTACGGCCGCGACGTCAACACGGTCTTCCAGGACTACGCCCTGTTCCCGCACATGACGGTCCAGGAGAACGTCGAGTACGGCCTGCGGGTCAAGAAGGTGGCCAAGGCCGAGCGCCGCGAGCGCGCCCAGGCCGCCCTGGAGTCCGTGCGCCTCGACGGATACGGCGACCGCGCCCCCTCACAGCTGTCCGGCGGCCAGCGACAGCGCGTCGCGCTCGCCCGGGCGCTCGTCAACCGGCCCAAGGTGCTGCTGCTCGACGAGCCCCTCGGCGCCCTCGACCTGAAGCTGCGCGAGGAGATGCAGGTCGAGCTGAAGGAGATCCAGCGCGGCGTCGGCATCACCTTCGTGTTCGTCACGCACGATCAGGACGAGGCCTTGACGATGTCCGACCGGATCGCGGTCTTCAACGCTGGCCGCATCGAGCAGCTCGGCTCTCCCACCGAGGTCTACGAGCACCCTGCGACGCCTTTCGTGGCCGGCTTCGTCGGCACCTCGAACCTGCTGGAGCAGGCGGCCGCCCAGGCCGTGCTCGGCAAGCCGGGCACGTGGTCCGTGCGGCCGGAGAAGATCCGGGTCATCGGCACGGACGAGCCGGTACGGGAGGGCGAGCACGCCGTCCGCGGCACGGTGCGCGAGGTCATCTACGTCGGCATGTCCACGCGCTTCGTCGTCGACCTCGAGGTCGGGGGCTCTCTCATGGCGGTGCAGCAGAACGCCGAGGGCTCCACGGATCTCGGCCACATGCGCGGGCAGCCTGTCCTGCTCGTCTGGAACACGCGGCACGAGTACAAGGTCGCCGACTAGGCGGCTGATCGACCGACGGCGCACGTCGTCGGCTACCACGAGGAACAGGAGGGTGCAGGTGCACACCACGCGTCTGCTCAAGATCGCCGCGGTGGGTTCCGTCGCGGCCATGATGCTCGCCGCCTGTGGCGGATCGAGCGATTCCGGCTCGGAGGCCGCGGCCAGCGGTGGCTCCGGAGGCGGTGCCCCGGCCGGTGAGGCCTACGCGGGCCCGGTCGGCGACGGCGAGGGCCAGCTCAACATCCTCGCCTGGCCCGGCTACGCCGAGGACGGCTCCACCGACCCGGCTGTCGACTGGGTCACGCCGTTCGAGGACGCCACTGGCTGCCAGGTCAACGTCAAGACCTTCGGCACGTCGGACGAGGCCGTCAAGCTGATGCAGGGCGGCGGCTGGGACGTGGTCTCGGCGTCCGGTGATGCCACGCTGCGCCTGATCTACGGCGACAACGTGCAGCCGGTCAACACGGACCTGGTGCCGAACTACGCCGACATCTTCGATGGCCTGAAGATGCAGAAGTTCAACAGCGTCGACGGGGTCGCCTACGGTATCCCGCACGGCCGCGGCGCGAACCTCATCATGTGGAACACCGACAAGGTCACCGAGCCCATCGACTCCTGGGCGCCGACCTTCGAGGCGGACTCGCCGTACAAGGGCTCGGTCACGGCCTACGACTCGCCGATCTTCATCGCCGACGCGGCGGTGTACCTGATGGCGACGCAGCCCGACCTGGGCATCACTGACCCGTACGCGCTGGACCAGGACCAGTTCGACGCGGCCATGAAGCTGCTCGAGCAGCAGAAGGAGCTGGTCGGCGAGTACTGGAGCGACTACACGAAGGCCATCCAGGCGTTCAACTCCGGCACGTCGGCCATCGGCACGTCGTGGCAGGTCATCGTGAACCTGGCGCAGGCGGACGGCGGCAAGGTCGAGGCCACGAAGGCCAAGGAGGGCGCGACCGGCTGGTCGGACACCTGGATGGTGGCCAAGGACACGCCGAACCTCAACTGCGCCTACAAGTGGCTCGACTGGATCGTCTCGCCCGAGGTGAACGCTCAGGTGGCCGAGTGGTTCGGCGAGGCGCCGGCCAACGCCAAGTCCTGCGCGCTGACCTCCCAGACGGACTTCTGCGATGTGTACCACGCCGCGGATGACGCCTACTGGCAGGACGTCTACTACTGGAACACCCCGACGGCGCAGTGCCTCGATGGGCGCACGGACGTGCAGTGCGTGCCCTACTCGGAGTGGGCGACCGCCTGGGCCGGCCTGCGCAGCTAGCCGGAACGGTTCCGCACTGTTCACACGTAGCGAGGGATCCCAGTGACGACGACGATGACGCCCGCACCGCGCGGCGGCTTCGGCTACCGCCATCCGCGCATGCGGCTGGCTGGGCTGCTGACGCCGCCGATGCTGTGGCTCGTCGTCATCTACCTGGGATCCCTCGCCGCGCTGTTCCTCACGGCGTTCTGGTCGATCAACGACTTCACCGGCCAGCTCGTCCGGACGTTCACCCTCGACAACTTCATCGAGGTGTTCACGAACTCCGCGTACTACGTCGTCATCCTCCGCACGCTGGGGATCGCCCTCCTCGTCACGCTCACCTGTCTGGTGATCGGACTGCCCCTGGCCTTCTTCATGGCCCGCGTCGCCACCCCCCGGTGGCGGCCGCTGCTCGTCGCCCTCGTGCTCACGCCGCTGTGGGCGTCGTATCTGGTGAAGGTGTACGCCTGGCGGGCCATGCTGCAGCCCGAGGACGGCGTCATCGCCTGGTTCCTGAGCCCCTTGGGTCTCGGTGGCCCCGGCTACGGCTTCCTCGGCATCGTCATCACGCTGTCCTACCTGTGGATGCCGTACATGATCCTGCCCATCTACGCGGGCCTGACGCGGATGCCGGAGTCCATCCTCGACGCCTCGGCGGACCTCGGCGCCCAGAACGGCCGGACCTTCCGCAGCGTCGTGATGCCGATGGTGTTCCCGTCGATCGTGGCCGGTTCGATCTTCACCTTCTCGCTCAGCCTGGGCGACTACATCACTGCGCAGATCGTCGGCGGCAAGGTCACGATGCTGGGCAATGTCGTGCAGACCACCTACGTGACCAACCTGCCATTCGCAGCGGCGGTCGCGACCATCCCGGTGATCATCGTGCTCCTGTACCTGTTCGCGGTCCGTCGCTCGGGCGCGCTGGACAACCTGTAGGCCGCCATGACCCTCTCTCGCACCGCCAAGATCCTGCTGAGCCTCGTCGCGCTGCTCGCCGGCGCGTTCATCTACGTCCCGCTGGGCGTCATCCTCATCAACTCCTTCAGCGCGGACCGCAGCCTGACGTGGCCGCCCAGCGGCTTCACGACCGAGTGGTGGGGCAAGGCGATCGACAACGAGGGCGTGCGCAGCGCGCTCTGGACGTCCGTGTGGGTGGGCCTCGTCGCGACGGCCATGGCCCTCGTGCTGGGCACGCTTCTCGCCTTCGCGCTCGGCCGGTACCGCTTCTTCGGCCGCGAGACGGTGTCCCTGCTCGTCGTGCTCCCGATCTCGCTGCCGGGCATCGTCACCGGCATCGCCCTCAACAACGTCTTCACGTCCTTCCTCGGCGGCCTGACGATCTGGACGCTGATCATCGGCCACGTGACCTTCTGCATCGTCGTCGTCTACAACAACGCGATCGCCCGGATCCGGCGCATGGGGTCCAGTCTCGAGGAGGCTTCGGCGGACCTCGGGGCGAGCTCGGTGCGCACCTTCGCCCTCGTGACCTTCCCGATGATGCGCTCCGCGATCATCGCCGGCGCGATCCTCGCGTTCGGCCTGTCCTTCGACGAGATCATCGTGACGACGTTCACCGCGGGCCCGGGCATCACCACCCTGCCGATCTGGATCTACCAGAACCTGTTCCGGCCGAACAACGCCCCGATCGTCAACGTCGTGGCCGCGATGCTCGTGATCATCAGCATCATCCCGATCTATGTGGCCCAGCGGGTCTCCAGCGACGACGAGCGTGGCGCGGGGGTCATGTAGTGGGACACGTCGTCTGCATCCCCGTCACGCCTGAGGGGCTCGTCGGCCACAGCTGGGGCAAGGCCCCGACCGTGGCCGTGGCCAAGGTCTCGGAGGGAGAGATCGTCGACTGGGAGATCCACGACGTCGCCTGGGACGTTTCCCACGATGCAGGCCCGCATGGCTCCCACCACGGCCGGCTGGTGCGGTTCCTGCAGGACCACGACGTCACGGACGTGGTGGCCGGGCACGTGGGTGAGCCGATGCAGAACACCCTGGCCAAGCTTGGAGTCGGCGTTCATCTGGGCGCACAGGGGGATGCCCGGCGTGCCTGCATCGATGCGGCCGGCTGAGACGACAACGCCGAAGGGACGGATGGCTGTGAGGAAGTTCGCGCGTGGTCTCGGGATCGGCGTCGTGCTCGTGGTGTGGGTCCTGCTCCTGGTGGTCGTCGCCGGCGGGGTGTACCTCGTCTCCCTGCGGATCCCGTCGAATGCCGCAGGCATGGCCGCCAAGACCGTCTGCTCATCGGTGTTCGTCGGCGGCCGCGATGTCTCGGCCCAGGACATGCTCGATTCCGACGTCGTCCCGGCGGACCCGGCGCTCGGCATCATCTCCGCCAGCATCGACCAGCAGCAGAAGACCGTCACGGCGCGCTTCTTGGGGATCGTCAGCCGGCAGGCGGCATTCCTCGGCGAGCGCGGCTGCGTTCTCGACGCCGAGCCGGTCCCGGCGGCCGTGCCGTACGTGGCCACCCCGCCGTCCGCTGACACCTATCCCGCGGGCGATGCGCCGGTGGCCACGCTGCCCGACTCTGTCGACGGCCCGGCACTCACGTCGGTGGTCGACCAGGCCTTCGCGGGCGCCGGGGACCCTGCCGCCGCGAACGCCCGAGGCGTCGCCGTCATCAAGGACGGCCAGTTGCTGATCGCCAGGGAGTCGCCGGCACTGCCGTCCGGCTCCGCACTGCACGGCTGGTCCATGACGAAGACCGTCGCCGCGATGCTCGCGGTGAAGCGCTTCGACGAGGTGGGCCTCGACCTGCAGACGCCCGTCGTCGCCGCCTTCCCCGCCGATCGGGAGCCGGCGTGGGTGGCCGACTGGAGGACGGACGAGCGGGCCAAGATCACGGTCGCCGACCTGCTCTACATGCGGGACGGGCTCGGCATGGACGAGTCGTACTCCTCGACCGGCGACGTCGTGCAGATGCTCTACGGCGAGCCGGACATGGCCGCCTACGCGGCAGCCGCACCAGCGGAGTACCCGGCCGGCACCTACTGGGAGTACCTGAGCGCTACCGCCAACATCCTGGCCGCCGTCGCGCGCGGCCAGTTCGCCACCGACCAGGAGTACTGGGACTACCCGACCAAGGTGCTCTTCAAGCCGCTCGGTCTCCAGGCGGCCACGCTGGAGACCGACACGTCAGGCACGTGGGTCGGCTCGTCCTACCAGTGGGCAACGGTGTCGGACTGGGCCCGGCTGGGGCAGTTCATGCTCGACGGCGGGTCCTGGCAGGGGCAGCAGATCCTGCCCACGTCGTGGGCCACCCTCGCGACGACTCCGGCGGTGTCGGAGGGTGAGGGCCACGGCTACGGCGCCCAGACGTGGATGCTCGGCGACCCGGTGGGTGGGGAGTGCAAGGACTACCCGGGCGTGCCGGCCGACACCCTGGCCATGGAGGGCCACTGGGGCCAGGTCGTGGCGGCCGTTCCGTCCCTCAACGCGGTGATCGTGCGGCTCGGGTGGACGTTCGACAAGACCCAGTTCGACGAGTGCCAGTTCATCTCCGACGTGGCGGCGACCCTGCAGCCCTGACCCCCCCCATGCTGCGTCACTTGTTGATGGACAAATCGGACACGACCCCGCAACGACTGACGCCGCATCGGGGGGTGCGGATGGGGCGTGTCGGGGGTGGCTCTTCCGCCCCCGGGTTCCGGTAGGTTCGGGGCTTCCGATCCTCGAGCCAGCACCCGGGAATGGAGTCATGAGCACCGCTGCACGACTGCGCCTCTGGCAGCACCAGGCCCTGGCGGCGTACGAGGAGAGCAATCCGAACGACTTCCTCGTGACAGCGACTCCCGGAGCGGGCAAGACCACCTTCGCGCTGACCCTCGCCCTGCGGCTCAAGGAGCGGAGGAGCGTCAACCGGATCATCGTCGTCGCGCCGACCGACCACCTGCGCACCCAGTGGGCTGACGCGGCATCGGGTGCCGGGCTCGTGCTCGATCCCACCCTGAAGAACAACGCGGGGCCTGTCCGCCCAGGGACGGACGGCTACGTGACGACGTATGCGCAGGTGGCCGGGCACCCGATGCTGCACCGCGCCCGGACGCAGAACGCGCGCACGCTGGTGATCCTCGACGAGATCCACCACGCCGCCGACGGCCTGTCCTGGGGGGATGCCGTGAGCGAGGCGTTCGCCCCGGCGCAGCGTCGTCTCAGCCTGACCGGTACCCCGTTCCGCACCAAGGCGGACGAGCGGATCCCCTACGTCCGCTACGAGGAGACCGATGATGAGCTCGTCTCGCTGGCCGACTACACCTACGGCTACCGCGAGGCGCTCCGCGACGGCGTGGTCCGTCCCGTGGTCTTCGCGGCGTACTCGGGCACGAGCCGCTGGATGAACTCGGCGGGCGAGGTGCTCGAGGCCTCCCTCTCGGACGCCGCCACGAAGGCGGCCGAGGACGCGGCGTGGCGCACCGCCCTGGACCCTTCGGGGGAATGGATTCCGCACGTCATCGCGGCCGCCGACGCGCGACTGTCCGACATCAGGGCGTCCGGCTCGCCCGACGCCGGGGCATTGATGCTGGCGACCGACCAGGAGACGGCGCGTGCATACGCCAAGCTGGTGAAGAAGGTCACCGGACGACCCGCCGTGCTCGTGCTCTCCGACGACCCCCGCTCGAGCAAGAAGATCGAGGCGTTCCGTCAGGGCACCGACCCGTGGCTGGTCGCGGTCAAGCAGGTGTCCGAGGGCGTGGACATCGCGCGGCTGGGCGTGTGCGTGTGGGCCTGCTCGTTCCGCACGCCGCTGTTCTTCGCGCAGGCGGTCGGCCGTGTCGTGCGTGCCCGCAGCGCTCAGGAGTCGGCGACGGTGTTCCTGCCGGCCGTGCGTCCGCTGCTCGCCCTCGCGGCGTCGCTCGAGGAGGAGCGCAACCAGGTCGTGCGGGTGAGCTCGGGGGAGCAGCTCGATGACGTGGAACGGCTGGAGACCGAGCCGGGCGCGGGCATCACGATGCTCGGCGCGGAGGCGGAGTTCGCGCACGTGCTGCATGCCGGGCGGGCCATCGTGGCCGACCGGACGCCGATCAGCGAGGAGGACCAGGAGTTCCTGGGCCTGCCGGGCCTGCTGACGCCGGAGCAGACCGCCGTGCTGCTGGCGTCCCGCGATGCGGAGCTGCGGAAGGCGCGGCCGATCTCCTTGTTCGACGAGATGGATCAGGCGCTCGAGCCGGACTCGTGGCGGGATGTCGACTCGCTGCGCAAGGAGGTGCATGAGCTCGTCGGCCGGCTGGCCGGCCGGTCGGGACGGCCGCACGCGCAGGTGCACGTCGAGGTGCGGCGAGCCGTGCCGGGGCCGTCCTCCGCCGAGGCGCCGTGGGACACCCTCATGGCTCGACGGGACTGGCTGCTCGCCCGCGTCGGCTAGTTCGTTTCTCCCACTACGTGGGACAAACGCGCTAAAGCACCCGGAAACTGGCCCGTTTAGCTCGTTTGTCCCACTACGTGGGACAAACGAGCTAGCGGGGGTCGAAGCGGATGTAGGGCAGGGTGCGGCCGACCTCGCGGTAGGTGGCCTCGCTGCCGTCCGACGAGAACCCCATGTAGCCGCTGAGCCGAGCGGCGGCCTTGGGGTGACGCCGCGCGTAGTCGAGCATCTCGGCCTCACCCTCCTCAGGGCTGAGCCGGTGTGCGCGCACGTCCATGCGGGTGCTGCCCACCTGGATCGTCACGTCCGGGTGCGCCTGCAGGTTCTGGAGCCACTGGGACTTCTCCCCCCAACCGGAGGACACGACGACGGCCCCCGTGGCCGGGTCACGCCGCACGACCTCCACCACGACCGTGCGCACCTGGCCGCTCTTGCGGCCGATGTGCTCGATGAGGACGAAGCGACCGCCCATGAGCCAGCCGAGGTGGGCCCGGTACAGCCCGATGGGCGCGCGGAAGAACCACCTGGTGAGCCCCGTGGGGGGCTGGCGCAGCTCCGGCATGACCCTGCCAGTCTCCCATGATTCGTCGCGGGCGGGTTCTCCCGTAGACTCGCCGCGTGCGACGCGGAGACGGACGACTCTCGCACGAGATCAATCCCGGCGAGAAGGGTCCGCAGGACGCCTGCGGGGTCTTTGGCGTCTGGGCGCCCGGCGACGAGGTCGCCAAGCTCACCTACTTCGGCCTCTACGCCCTGCAGCACCGCGGCCAGGAGTCGGCCGGAATCGCGGTCAGCGACGGCACGCACATCGTCGTCTACAAGGACATGGGCCTGGTCTCGCAGGTGTTCACCGAGGCCAGCCTCGAATCGCTCCACGGTCACCTCGCCATCGGCCACACCCGGTACTCGACCACGGGGTCGAGCGTGTGGGAGAACGCGCAGCCGACCTTCCGCTCCACGGCTACCGGCCACCTCGCCCTCGGCCACAACGGAAACCTCACCAACACCCACGAGCTGCGGGCCCGGGTCGAGGACCTCGCCGCCCAGTCGGGCGAGCTCCCCCTTGGCGCCCGCATGCAGGCCACGAGCGACACCGACACCCTTGCCGCGCTACTCGCCGCACACCCCGAACTGAGCAACGAGCAGTCCGCCCTCACGGAGCTGCCGCACGTGCGCGGGGCGTTCTCGCTGGTCTTCATGGACGACGACGCCCTCTACGGCGCCCGCGACCGGCACGGCATCCGCCCCCTCGTCCTCGGCCGCCTCGAGCGTGGCTGGGTCATCGCATCCGAGACGGCTGCCCTTGACATCGTCGGTGCCTCCTTCGTCCGCGAGGTGGAGCCAGGCGAGCTCGTCGTCATCGACGAGAACGGCCTGCGCTCCCACCACTTCGCCGAGCCGGAGCCGAAGGGCTGCCTGTTCGAGTTCGTCTACCTCGCCCGTCCGGACACCTCGATCAGCGGACGCAGCGTGCAGGCGGTCCGCGTCGAGACGGGCCGTCGCCTGGCCCGGGAGCACGCGGTCGACGCCGATCTCGTCATCCCGGTGCCGGAATCCGGGCGCTACGCCGCGATCGGATACGCCCAGGAGTCGGGCATCCCGTTCGCCGAGGGACTGGTCAAGAACGCCTACGTGGGCCGCACGTTCATCCAGCCGTCGCAGACGATCCGGCAGCTGGGCATCCGGCTCAAGCTCAACCCCCTGCGCGAGGTGATCGCCGGCCAGCGGCTGGTCGTGGTGGACGACTCCATCGTCCGCGGCAACACGCAGCGGGCGCTCGTGCGCATGCTGCGCGAGGCCGGGGCCAAGGAGGTGCACGTCCGCATCTCCAGTCCGCCGGTCAAGTGGCCGTGCTTCTACGGCATCGACTTCGCCAGCCGCGCTGAGCTCATCGCCAATGGCCTGTCCACCGACGAGATCTGCCGCTCGATCGGCGCGGACTCACTCGGATACGTCGACCTGGAGGAGCTCGTCGACGCCACCGGGGTGTCGATGGACCGGCTCTGCCGCGCGTGCTTCGACGGCGTGTACCCCGTGGCCCTCCCCGAGCCCGAGCTGCTGGGCAAGCACGTCCTGGAGGGCATCGAGCGTCGCGCCACGTCGGACGATGCGGCGCGCCATCATGACGTGGAGGGCGTGGCCACGCTCATGGGCGGGGGCGCGAGCGACGCCCTGGACCGTCCGTGACGGCAGGGGGCGCCTCGTACGCCGCGGCTGGCGTCGACGTCGAGGCCGGCGAGCGCGCCGTCGCGCTCATGCGGGCGTCCATCGCCGCCGCCCAAAGACCCGAAGTGGTCGGCGACTTCGGCGGGTTCGCCGGGCTGTTCGACATCTCCGCGGCTCGGGGCATGAGCCGCCCGCTTCTGGCCACGTCGACCGATGGCGTCGGCACCAAGATCGCGGTGGCGCGGGCGATGGACGTCCACGACACCATCGGCCAGGACCTCGTGGCCATGGTCATCGACGATCTCGTCGTGTGCGGTGCCGAGCCGCTCTTCATGACGGACTACATCGCGGTCGGGGCCGTCGTGCCGGAGCGGGTGGCCGCCATCGTCTCCGGCATAGCCGAGGGCTGCCGCCTGGCTGGCTGCGCGCTGGTCGGCGGAGAGACGGCCGAGCACCCGGGCCTGATGGAGCCCGACGAGTACGACGTCGCTGGCGCGGGCACGGGCCTGGTCGACGGCGACCGACTGCTCGGGCCAGAGCGCGTGCGCGCGGGTGATGTCCTCGTGGCGATGGGCTCGTCGGGCCTGCACTCCAACGGCTACAGCCTCGCCCGCATGGTCCTGCTGGGCGACGGTGGCCTTGGCTTGGGCGCACAGGTCGAGGAGCTCGGCCGCTCGGTGGGCGAGGAGCTGCTGGAGCCGACCCGCATCTACGCCCAGGACTGCCTCGCCCTCGCGCATGGACTCGATGTCCACGCGTTCAGCCACGTCACCGGCGGTGGGCTTGCGGCGAACCTGGCCCGGGTGCTGCCCAGCCACCTGGCGGCCGACCTGGACCGATCGACGTGGCGGCCGCAGCCGGTGTTCGACGTGATCGCGACGCTGGGCCGGGTGGCGCCCGCCGACATGGAGCGCACCTTCAACATGGGGATCGGGATGATCGCCGTGCTGCCGGAGCACGAGGCCGACGCGGCGATCGGGCTGCTCAGCGGCCGGGGAGTGCCCGCCTGGGTATGCGGACACGTCCGCGATCGGCGCGACGGCGAGACGGGCGATGCCGAGGCGAAGGGCGGCAACGGCGGAGCCGTCACCCTGCTGGGCTCCTACGCCTGATCCACTTCTATGCCTGATCGTTTGTCCCGCGTCGCGGGACAAACGATCCAAACGAGGTGGTTATGCCTCACCTGTCCCGCGTCGCGGGAGAAACGAGATGGGGAGGCGGACGGGGTCAGCGGGCAGCGCTGTCGTCCTCGTCGTCCTCGTCGTCGTAGTACTTCGCGTACGGATCGTCCGCGTAGGGATCCTCGACCACGTCGTACTCGTCGTCGAGGTGCTCAGCGGACCCGTTGCCGCTTCCGAGTTCGGCTTGCAGGCGTTCAAGGTCGGTCTGCGGCCCGCCGTACTTCAACGCGCGGGCGACCTTCGTCTGCTTGGCCTTTGCACGGCCGCGCCCCATGGCTCGACCCCCTCATCCGGGGATCACGCCCCGGCTCATCGCGGACAGATCTGCAGCGGGATCCCTGATCCCGCCGTATTGGAACCCTAGAGTACCTGCTCCTCCCGCGAGCGTACCTGCTCCTCCCGAGCCCGGGCGATTCGGTCCTCGGCTTCGCGCTCGGCGGCGGCCACGGGGGTGATCCCCTCGGCGGCGGCTCGTTCGAGGACCCGCAGCGTGGTCTCGTACACGCGCTCCGTGGCCGCTCGGGCGCGGTCGAGGTCCCCGCCCTGGAGCTCCTCGGCCACCTGGATGACGCCCCCGCAGTTGACCATGAAATCCGGCGCGTAGACGATGCCGCGCTCGGCGAGCACGGTGCCCGCGGCCGGCGTGGCCAGCTGGTTGTTCGCGCCCCCGCAGACAAGGCGGGCGTTGAGCCGCTCGGCCAGGTCCACGGTGAGCAGCCCGCCGAGGGCGTTGGGGGAGAGGATGTCGAGATCCTCGGCGAGCAGCTCGCCCAGGCTGTCCGCCCAGCGGACGTCGGGACTGTGGCCGTCCACAGCGGCTCGCGCCTCCGCTGAGGGATCGAACGCGATGACGTCGGCACCCACGCCGCGCAGGCGCTCGATGAGGCGACCACCCACCTTGCCGGCCCCGATCACGCCGACCCGTCGTCCGCCCAGGTCGTCCGAGCCGAGGACGAACGCGGCCGCGGCCTGGACGCCGCGGAACACGCCCAGCGCGGTGAGGATCCCCGAGTCGCCGACCCCGCCCCGCTCGGGTGACCGCCCGGTGGTCCACGGGCAGGCCTCCCCGATCACGTCCATGTCGTGCACGGTGATCCCCACGTCCCCGGCCGTCACGTAGCTGCCGTTCAACGTGGCGACGAGCCGGCCGTAGGCGTGCAGGACCGCGTCGGACTTCGCGTCCGGATCGGCGGGATCGCGCACGATGACCGCCTTGCCGCCGCCGTGGTCGAGGCCGGCCAGGGCGTTCTTGTAGGTCATCGCGCGGGACAGTCGCAGGGCGTCGGCGTACGCGGCCGCGGGCGGACTCGGGCTGTCGAGGTAGGCCGCCATGCGCGTTCCGCCCAGGGCCGGGCCCAGCACGGTGGAGTGCACTGCGATCACCATGCGGGTGCCGGTGTCGGCGTCACGCGCCACCACGACGCGTTCGTGGCCCTCGAACCCGGCCCACGGGTCGTCGGTGCGTCGGGCGGCGGGCTGTTCGTCGGTCATGGGGCCAGCGTAGGGACGCGGCTACCCGTGTCGCCGGTCGGTGGCCGCTCCCGTGAGGAGACGAATCCGAAAAGGGCTACAAATCGGATATGGACTGGATATTGCTCATTCCTTGTCTTGTGAGGCCCCCCGAAGGGTGTGATAGTGACGAATACGACAAATACGGGCACTCTCCGGGGGGTGAGGCCGTGAGGAGGACGACATGTCTACGGCTGCCAACGAGAGCGAGCACCTGCTGACTCCTGCTGAGGTGGCGGCGCTCTTCCGCGTGGATCCGAAGACCGTGACCAGGTGGGCGAAGGCGGGCAAGCTGTCGAGCATTCGCACGCTGGGGGGACATCGCCGGTATCGCGCATCCGAGGTGCAGGCGCTGCTCGAGGCGAACTCGCCATCGCGTCGCTTCGAGGTGTCCGGCGGCGCCTGACGGGATACGGTCACGCCGTGAGTGATCCCGTCTACCGGCCCATCATCGTCACGGCGAAGGCGCTCTTCCTCGGGCTGGGCCTGCGCATCGACATCGTGGGTGAGGAGAACATCCCCACCACCGGCGGTGCGCTGCTGGCCATCAACCACACCAGCTTCCTCGACTTCGCGCTCGCCGGCCTGCCGGCGGATCGCCGGGGCCATCGCCTGGTGCGGTTCATGGCCAAGGACAGCATCTTCCGGCATCCCGTCGCCGGACCGCTGATGCGCGGCATGAAGCACATTCCGGTCGATCGCGACGCCGGATCCGCAGCGTTTCGTGATGCCGTGGCGGCGCTGAAGAACGGGGAGCTGGTCGGGGTCTTCCCCGAGGCCACGATGAGTCGCGCGATGGACATCAAGGAGGTCAAGAACGGCGCCGTCCGCATGGCCCGCGCGGCCGGCGTACCGCTGATCCCGATGATCGTGTTCGGCGGGCAGCGCATCCTGTCCTACGACCATCGCGACCTCTCGCCCGGCAAGCCGATCGCCATCACCGTCGGCGAGCCGCTGCCGCTACCCCGCGGTGTCGATCCCGATCTCCTGACGGACCAGCTGCGCGAGCGGCTCCGCGACCTCCTCGACGAGACCGTCGCGCGCTACCCGGCCACCCCGCCGGGCGCCTGGTGGGTCCCCGCGCGGCTCGGTGGAGGTGCGCCCACGCTCGAGGAGGCGGCGGAGATCGACGAGCAGGTTCGTGCGGCCCGGCGCTCGGGGGACGAGACCGCCTAGGCCGGGTGCTGGCGCTCCCACTCCTGGAAGGCGGCGACGACCGTGGGATGCGTGGGGTACATCCGGTCACGACCGATGCGGAGGCCCACGCCGTGCCGGTCCAGCATGCGCCGCACCTCCTGCTTGACGTGGTCCAGGGCCATCACGATGCCCCGGTCCTCGCAGTACCGGCGGACGTCCTCGAGGGCATCGAGCCCCGTGATGTCCACCTCGGTGTTGCCGTCCATGTTGAGCACGAACCATCTTGGCGGCGGGACCGCCTCGTCGATGGCCGCCCGGCACTTGGCAGCGAAGTCCTCGGCGTTCGCGAAGAACAGCGGCGAGTCGTAGCGGAAGATGACCAGGCCGGGGATCTGCTCAGTGTCGGGGTAGTCGTCCACGTCGTGCCAGCCCGCTACCTCGGGGCTCTGCCCGAGCACGGCATTGTGCGGCCGGGCCACGCGGGCCAGCAGCTCGACCACCGAGATGGCGACGGCAGCCAGGACGCCGTAGAGGATGTCGAACAGCAGCACGCCGACCGTGGCCGAGATGGCGAGGAGGAACTCCCGGCGTCGGAAGCGCCATAGGCGGCGGAACTCGCTGACGTCCACGAGACGGATGGCCGCGTACGCCACGACCCCGCCCAGCGCGGCCTTGGGGAAGGCCGAGATCACGCTGGAGAACAGCAGCACCGAGACGACGACGAGCGCCGCCGAGACGAGCGAGTACAGCTGGGTACGGGCACCGCTGGCCTCGGCGATGATCGTGCGACTGGCGCTCGAGCTCACCGGGAACCCGCCCACGAGGGATCCCCCCACATTGGCCGTGCCCATGGCCAGGAACTCCTGGTTGTTGTGCACGGTGGAGTGGGAACGGGTGGCGAAGGCGCGTGCGGTGAGCACGTTGTCGGTGTAGCCGACGACGAAGATGCCCAGCGCGGGCAGCAGGAGGAGTTGCACGCTGGACAGGTCCAGGGAGGGGAGCCCGAAGGACAGCCCCGAGAACGAGACGGGGTCGACCGTCTCGACGCCGTAGCGCTCGAGGTCGAAGACGGCGACGACGGCCGTCGCGAGCAGCATGATGATCAGCGGCATGGGCACGCGGGGGAATCGCGGCGTCAGCCAGAGGAGCAGGCCGGCAACGGACAGCCCGATCACGACGGTGGGCCAGTTGCCCTCGCCGGCGACCGCACCGCGCGCGAAGGACGAGATGTCCTCGAGGAAGGAGTTGCCGGCGACGTCGACGCCGGTGATCTTCTCCAGCTGGCTGGTGATCATGATGATGCCGACACCGGCCATGTAGCCGATGAGGACGGGCTTGGAGAGCAGGTCGCCGATGAAGCCCAGTCGAAGCACGCCGGCGAGGAGTGCATAGCCGCCCACCAGGAGGGCCAATAGCGCGGCCATGGCCGCGTAGGTGCTGGCATCGCCCAGCGCCAACGGGGCCAGCACGGCCGCGGTCATGAGGGCGGTGGTCGATTCCGGGCCGACGGAGAGCAGGTGCGACGAGCCGATCAGCGCGTACAGCACCATCGTGATGACGATGACGATGAGGCCGACCTGTGCCGGCAGCCCGGCGAGCGCGGAGTAGGCCATGACCTGCGGGATCAGGTAGGCGGTGACGGTCATGCCGCCCATGAGGTCGCCGCGCAGGTCACGTCGGTCGTACCGCGCCAGGCGCAGGACCCCGATGTGGCTCGTCACGTCACAACGGTAGGGGGCACACCGTAGGTTTGGCGTGTGGATGAGCAGCCTGAACCGGACACCAAGGACTGGACGTGGGTTCTGGAAAGGCCCTGCCCGGAGTGCGGATTCGACTCGCGTGAGCCTGCGCGGGCCGATCTCGCACCCCTGAGCCAGGAGATCGGTCGGCGGTGGGTGGCGGCCATGAGCGATCAGGTCGCGGCGGCGGAGCGTCCTTCACCGCGGGTTTGGTCCCCGCTGGAGTACGCCTGCCACGTGCGCGATGTCTTCGCGCTGGCGTGCGTCCGCACCGACCTCATGCTCGAGCAGGACGATCCGGCATACCCGAACTGGGACCAGGACGACACCGCCATCACCGATCACTACGCCGCTCAGGATCCCGACGTCGCCACTGCGCAGCTGGCCGAGGAGGCCGACCGCTTCGCTGCCGTGCTGGCCCGGGTTCCGGACGACGCATGGGAGCGGACCGGCCGTCGCGGAGACGGGGCGCGCTTCACCGTCGAGTCATTCGCCCGGTACCTCGTGCACGACCCGATCCACCACCTCACCGACGTGACCGGTGAGCGCTGGGCCTGACTCTCCGGGATCACGCGGTTGCCGTGATGTGACCGCCGTGACCGTCGTCCGATTCCTTGTGAGCACCGGCGAGGACGTCGGCCGCGTGGTCGGGGATGTAGTGGTTCAGCTCGCGCGGTGGTCGTTCGTACCCCGTCGAATCCGGGCGGGACGGCAGCGCCAGCGGAGCGCGGGTGGCCGCGTAGTACGGGATGGTCGACAGCAGGTGGTGGATCATGTTGATCCGTGCCCTGCGCTTGTCATCGGCCTCGACGACGTACCACGGCGCCTCGGGGATGTCCGTGTGCACGAGCATCTCGTCCTTGGCCCGCGAGTAGTCCTCCCAGCGGGTGATCGACTCGAGATCCATGGGCGAGAGCTTCCACTGCCGCATCGGATCCTTGAGGCGTGACTCGAAGCGTCGCTCCTGCTCCGCGTCGCTCACGCTGAACCAGTACTTCCGGAAGATGATGCCGTCCTCGACGAGCAGCCGCTCGAAGATCGGTGTCTGGTGCAGGAAGCGCCGGTACTCGTCCGGGGTGCAGAAGCCCATGACGCGCTCGACGCCGGCGCGGTTGTACCAGGAGCGGTCGAACAGCCGGATCTCGCCAGCGGCCGGCAGGTGCTCGATGTACCGCTGGAAGTACCACTGGGTGCGCTCGCGCTCCGTGGGCGCGGGCAGGGCGACGATATTGGCAACGCGGGGATTCAGGTACTGCGTCACCCGCTTGATGGTCGATCCCTTGCCGGCGGCGTCGCGGCCCTCGAAGATGACCACCATCCGGGCGCCCTCGAGGCGCACCCACTCCTGCACTTTCACCAGCTCCGCCTGCAGCCGGTACAGCTCCTTCTCATAGAGCGTCTTCGGCATGCGTGGTGGGGCGTCGGTGGAGCGACGGTGCTTGTCCTTGTCCTTCTTCGGCACAGGAGGAGTCTGTCATCCACAGGGGTGGTGGCGCTGCCTGAGCGGGATCGCCGTGCTGGCTACGGTGACCGCATGCGCGCCCGCCTGACCGCCGTGGTCGTGGTGCTCGCGACGGTATGGCCCGTCCTCGCGGCGTGCGGCAGTGCCCCCGCGGCCCCGAGCGTGGCGGCCGACCTTGTGCCACAGGGGCCGGTGGTCGAGCACGTACCCGTCGATCGCGTGGTCGACGGTGACACGGTCCGCGTGCTCCTCGACGGGCGCAGCGTCAGCGTCCGCATGATCGGCATCAACTCCCCCGAGTCCGTCAAGCCCGGCTCCGCGGTCGAGTGCTACGGACCCGAGGCCTCGGACTTCGCGAAGTCGCTGCTCACCGGCATGACCGTCACGCTGGAGTTCGACGACTCGCAGGGGCGCACGGATCGCTACGACCGCACGCTCGCGTACGTCTGGCGGGAGCTGCCCGACGGCACGCTGCGACTGTTCAATCTCGAGTCGATCGCCGGTGGCTTCGCCGAGGAGCGGCAGTACGGCTCGCGCGCGTATGCATGGCGACTGGTGTTCGCCGACGAGCAACGCCGGGCACGCCAGGATGCGCGCGGCCTGTGGGAGGCGTGCCGCGGATCCTGACGTTCCCCGAACACAGAGGCAATAGGGCCCTGACCTCGCCGGATCACACTGGCCGCACTGACATTGGCCAGCAAGGAGCAGTCATGACCGACGAGAGCGTCCCCACCCCCGAGACCCCTGAGACGCCAGCAGCTGCGGCGTCCCCGGACAGCACCCCCACCGAGGCGTTGCAGCTCGCCGACCAGCAGCCCGTGGCGCCTCCGCAGGCTGCCGCCTCCCCGGTGGCCCCGCCCAGGAAGGACCACACCCGCACGATCCTCGAGGTCGTGGGCGGTGTCGTGGCAGCCGGGCTGATCGTCGTGGCCGGAGGCATCGGCTTCGCGGTCGGACATGCGACGTCCGGCTCCGACGACGGCTGGCGCCTCGACCGCGCTGGGCAGCAGTGGAACGGCGGCCCCGATGCCGGAGGCCCGTTCGGGCAGGGGCGTGGCCAGCAGGACGGCCGGGGCCAGCAGGACGGCCGGGGCCAGTTCGGACCCGGTCAGCAGGACGGGCAGGGCATGCCCGGCTACGGGGACCAGCAGATGCCCGGTGGCGGCGGCTTCGGGCCGGGCCAGCGTGGTGTCGACCCGGACGGTGACAACTGGACCGGCCAGGATCGTGGTGGCTTCGGACCCGGCGGCAACGGCGGCAACGGCATGCAGGACGGCACCGGGCCCCTGAACCAGTCCTCGCCCTCCGGCTCGGGCACCGCAGCCGGCTGACCGAGCACCGCTCCCCGAGCGGGAACCACCAGGACCGCCTGCGCGTCGAATGCGTGGTCTTCGGCCCCGCCGTCGTGCGGGGTCGAGGCCGTGGGCGTCGCAGACTTAAGGTGCCGGAGGAGGGTGTCATGGGCTTCGTGCGTCGGGCGGGCGTGGTCGCGGGCGCGGTGCGGACCAGCCAGGGCCGGCATCCTCTGCTGCGCCGAGTGACGGTGATCCCGAGGATGCTCCGGGACGCGTTCACCGGCCGTTGGCCGCAGGCACCCTTCGCGCGGATCATCGGCGGCGTGCTGGGCATCCTCTACGTCATCTCGCCCATCGACCTCATGCCGGAGCTTCTGCTCGGGCCGTTCGGCGTGGCCGACGACGTCGCACTCGCGGCGCTGGCTGTGGCGGCATTGCTCTCCAGCGCCGAGGACTACCTGGACGCGCAGGCTGCGGAGGCGGCGCCCGGCGCCGGAGACGTCATCCCCGGCGTCGTCATCTCGGACGGCTGACCGACCCCCGTCAACGGGTGGAGCGGGATGCGCGGGTGGCGGCCTTGCCGAGCCGGCTCTGGTCGTCCAGCTGATCGACCAGAACCTCCCGCAGCATGTCGATGGCCTTCACGACCTTCTTGTTCGTGAGCGAGTAGTAGACGTTCAACCCGTCCTTGTTCGCCTCGACCACGCCGCGCTCGCGCAGGATGGCCAGGTGCTGGCTGGTGTTCGACTGGCTGAGCTCGAGGTCGACGGCCAACTCGCCGACGGTCATCGGACCATCGCGCAGCACGTTGATGATCATCAGCCGCTTGGGATCAGCGATGGCCTTGCACAGGCGGGCGTGAAGGTCGTGCAGCTCCAGGCTCGTGGCGCGATCCACGGCACTCCCTTCAGTCGACGCCCCCGTGCAATGGCGGACACCCCATGTCTACCTCATGTGGTGGTCGACGCCGCACACTGGTTCTTGCCGATCTCCAGGAACTCGATCTCATCGGCTGTGGCCTCTTTGCGACCCGAGTTCACCAGCCGGATCGTGTCGTACGTCTCCGGTGCGCTGGGCAGGGAGGTGATCACCTCCTGGATGAACCGCGCCATGTCCTCCTCGTTGAGCAGGGCCGACTCGAAGACGTGGCCCAGGCTCGTCTGCACGAGCCCGTTCTCGTCGATCTCATTGGCGAAGGACCAGTGCGCGGGCAGGACCGTGGTCGCGGGGTCGAGCGGCTGGAGCACGTTGTGCACGGTGTGGAACAGCTCGCTGGCGAGCTCCTCCGCGCGTCCGGTCAGATCGGGACGTCCCACCCCGCGGACGAAGACCGTGTCGCCGGTGACGAGGAAGCTCCCCGGCAGGGAGATGCAGGTGGACCCAGGGGTGTGCCCGGGGGTCTTGATGTTGAGGACGTGCACGGTCGCGTCGCCGAGATCGATCTCCTCGCCGTCCGCGAGCGGGGTGTTGGCGAACGGCGTCGGAGCCTTGCCCGTGTCCTCGATCGGCACGCTGTAGACCGCGCCGGCAGCCTCGGCCAGCAGCGGCCCTCCGGTGATGTGGTCGGCGTGGACGTGGGTGTCGATGACGTGGGTGATCGTCATGCCCTCGCTGGCCACGAGGTCGAGGTAGAACTGCGGGAAGCGTGCCGGATCGATCACGATGGCCTTCTTGCCCGGCACCCCGATCACGTAGGAGATGCAGGCCTTGGACGGTCGCTGCACCTGCCACGCCACGATGCCGTCATGAAGGTCGGGCAGACGCCTGGCGACGAGCAGCTCGGCCCAGGCCGCCGTGCCTCCCTCGAGATTGCGAACCACCTTTCCCTCGTCGGCGAACATGTCGAGCAGCAGGTCGCTGCCGTTGCCGTGGGCGCACACCACGACCGTGTTCTCGGGGATCTCATGGACGAGGTCCTCGATCTGCTCGACAGCCATCCAGATGGGGAGGTTCCTCATCTCGACGGGGCGCGAGCCCTCGATCTGCCACGCCGCGTACTCGTCCTGGTTCCGCACATCGAGGATCATCGGCACCGTGCCGGCCTCGATCTCGTCGTAGAGCTCACGCGTGGTGACTGCTCGTGCCATCGGTGCCTCCTGATCGGGAATGCGGAATTTCCTAGCGCATCTATAGGGATAATTGAGTCGATGCGCAGATCGACATATGCGCGGACGCTAATGCACTTTTTGAGAAATCGGAAGGGTTTTTGCGCGAAAACTATTGCTCGAAGGACGTCTGGCCCTTACGGTTCCGGGAACTGCACAGGAGGAGCCATGTCAGACGCAGTACCTGAGCCGGAGCAGGAGTCGATGACGATCATCGCGTTCAGCGGTGACCTCGACAAGCTCTGGCCGACGATGATCCTCAGCTCGACGGCCGCGGCCACCGGCATGAACGTGACGGTCTTCTTCACCTTCTGGGGACTCTTCCCCCTGGTGCGGGAGGACGTGAAACATATCGGCAAGGACAAGCTCACGCGGGCCATGTCCCAGTTCAACCCCCCGGGATTCCAGCGGGCGCATCTGAGCAAGCTGAAGTTCGGTGGGATGGGCAACAAGATGATGCGTCAGGTTGCCAGCAACGAGGGCCTGCTCCCGCCCGAGGAGCTCTTCGAGATGTGCCAGGAGCTCGACGTCAACATGTGGCCCTGCCAGATGACCATGGACCTCATGGGCATCACCCCGGACATGATGGTTCCGGGGCTCGGAGAGCCGGTAGGGGCAGCCACGGCCCTCCAACGGATGGCCAAGTCCGAGATCAGCCTCTTCATCTAGCCCACCCCCCATAGGAGACCTGCCATGGAGAACCTCGCCGCCACCGTCGATGCGACTGGCAAGAGCTGTCCGATGCCTGTCCTCATGACCGCCAAGACCGCCAAGACGCTGAACGCGGGAGATGTCTTCCTCGTCATGGCGACGGATTCCGGTGCTCGCTCGGACATCCCCGCGTGGGCGAGCCAAACGGGGAACGAACTGCTTGAATCCGCAGAGGAAGGCAATGTCCTGAAGTTCTACATCCGGAAGAAGTGATTCTTCGTGCGATATGGCTTCGCCATCGACCAGCGGACATGCATCGGCTGCCACGCCTGCACCGTCGCCTGCAAGGTCGAGCACAACGTCCCGGTCGGCAAGTTCCGTACGTGGGTCAAGTACGTGGAGAAGGGCGAATACCCGACCACGACCCGCGAGATGGGCGTGATGCGATGCAACCACTGCACCGACGCGCCTTGCGTCAAGGCCTGCCCAACGCAGGCGCTCTTCATCCGCGATGACGGGATCGTCGACTTCGACAACGAGCGCTGCATCGGCTGCAAGACCTGCATGCAGGCCTGCCCCTACGACGCGATCTACATCGACGATGACACCCACACCGCGGCAAAGTGCAACTTCTGCGCGCACCGGATCGACAACGGCCTCGAGCCGGCGTGCGTCCAGGTCTGCCCCACGCAGTCGATCTGGATGGGCGACATCGACGATCCGACGAGTGGGATCAGCAAGTTCCTGAGCATCACTCCGGTCAACGTGCGCACGCCCGAGCAGGGCACGCGACCGAACGTCTACTACGTCGGCGCCGATCAGACCGTCCTCGATCCGCTGGCGGCTCCCGTCCAGGACACCTACCTCTGGGCCAACGCCGACCCCCTGAGGCTCGAGACCGCCAAGGAGCTCCCTGGCGACCCCGTCTCCGGTGCCCGCCTGACCTACAACACCGAGCACGCGCGGCCCTGGGGGTGGCGTGTCTGGACGTACCTCTGGACCAAGTCCATCGCGGCCGGCGCCCTTCTCCTCGGAGCGCTGCTCCTGCTCATGACCATGGACCGGTCGACCCTCGTCACCACGGTGGCTCCGGTCGTCACCGAGGTGTTCCTCATGGTGACTGCGGTGCTGCTCGTCTGGGACCTCAAGCGGCCGGACCGCTTCTGGTTCCTGCTCAATCCCGCGATGATCAACAGGCGATCCTGGCTCGCGATCGGCGGCATCTTCCTGACGATCGGCGCCGCCGTAGGCGGCCTATGGTTCCTGGCGGGTCTGGCGACGAACCTCGAGATGGGCGACTTCTCCACGGCACTGAAGGTGCTCGCCTGGATCGCTGTCCCGGCGGCCGTCATGGTCGCGGGCTACACCGCGTTCCTCTTCGGGCAGGCCGAGGGCCGCGACCTGTGGCAGTCGCCGGTGCTGTTCTGGCACCTGCAGGCCCAGGCGATCATGGTCGGCGCCGGGGCGCTTCTGCTGCTGACGCCCGTCTTCCAGCCGGACGACGGCACGGTCGCCTGGCTGTCCTGGGCCCTGGTCGTCGGAGTCGTGGCGCACCTGCTGATCACGGCAGTCGAGTTCGGCGGCAAGCACGCCACGCGGAACGCCGAAGTAGCGGCCCATGCCATCACGAGCGGGCGCTACTCGCGGACTTTCTGGTTTGGGTCGGTCCTGCTGTCCCTCGTCGGCGGCGTCCTCGCCCTCGCGACCGGACTGGGCGCGGCCAGCGGCCTGGCCGTGCTGGCCGGGCTGCTCGTCCAGCCTGCCCTCCTGCTGCACGAGCGGGTCTTCGTGATGGCCGGCCAGGATCCGCCGCTCTCCTAGTCCAGGTCCGACAGGGCCGCCCCCGCAAGCCTCGTCCACGAAAGGACGCGTCACCATGTCGAAGCGCTCCACCAGCTCCCGCGGGCCGTCCGCCTCGCCGGTGACCTCGGACCGACCCGAGGCCTACGGCCTGCGCCTTCGCGAGACCGTCAGCAACTACCCGCCCGTGGAGACGTGGGACGACGTCGTCATGTACGACGCCAAGGCGCACCCGCGCAAGGTCGAGAAGCACTACATGCTGGTGCCGACCACCTGCTTCAACTGCGAGTCCGCGTGCGGCCTGCTCGCCTTCGTCGACAAGGAGACGAAGGAGGTCGTCAAGGTCGAGGGCAACCCGGCGCATCCCGGCTCCCGTGGCCGCAACTGCGCCAAGGGCCCCGCGACGATGAACCAGACGTCGGACCCGGAGCGGATCCTGTACCCGCTCAAGCGGGTCGGGAAGCGGGGCGAGGCCAAGTTCGAGCGGGTGTCGTGGGACGAGGCGATGGACGACATCGCCGGGCGCATCCGCAAGGCCATCCAGGAGGACCGGCGCAACGAGGTGATGTACCACGTCGGCCGCCACGGCGAGGACGGTTTCATCGAGCGGGTCCTGCTGACGTGGGGTGTCGACGGCAACAACACCCACACCAACATCTGCTCCGGCGGCGCGCGCTTCGGCTACTCGGTGTGGGGTGGCTACGACCGTCCGTCCCCGGACCACGAGAACGCCAAGGTGATCCTGCTGCTCTCGGCGCACCTCGAGTCGGGCCACTACTTCAATCCGCACGCGCAACGCATTATCGACGCCCAGGTGCACGGCGACGCCAAGCTCGTCGTCGTCGACCCGCGGCTGTCCAACACCGCAGCGAAGGCCGACGAGTGGGTCTCGCCCTGGCCGGGCACCGAGGCGGCCATGCTGCTCGCCATCGCGGCCTACCTGCTCCGCACGGACGCCGTCCAGTGGGACTACATGCGCCGCTGGGTCAACTGGTCGACCTATATGCAGGCGCTGCATCCGGATCAGGACGCGAACGACTTCGACGCGTTCAAGGCGGTGCTCACCGACGACTACCAGAAGTACACCTTCGAGTTCGCGGCGCAGGAGTGTCGGGTCCCGGCCGAGCAGATCGAGCGCGTGGCGAAGATCGTCGCGGGCTGCGACCGCAAGCTGGCCGCGCACACGTGGCGTTCCGCCACGGCGGGCAACCTCGGTGGCTGGGCCATCGCCCGCGCCCTGTTCTTCCTCACGGTGCTGACGGGCAGCGTCGGCCAGAAGGGCGGCACCAGCCCGAACGGCTGGAACAAGTTCATCCCGCACGGTCCGTCGATGCCAGGTGGCCACAACTCGTGGAACGAGCTGCTCTGGCCGTCGGAGTTCCCGATGTCCACGAACGAGCTGTCCATCCTGCTCCCGCACTTCCTGCTCGATGGGCGCGGAAGGATCGACACCTACTTCTCACGCGTCTACAACCCGGTCTGGACGAACCCGGACGGGTTCACCTGGATCGAGGCGCTGTCCGACGAGGACCTGGTCGGGTGCCACGTGGCCATGACGCCGACGTGGAACGAGACGGCGATCTTCGCCGACTACGTGCTGCCCTTCGGCCACAGCACGGAGCGTCACGACACGATGTCCTACGAGCAGTACGCGGGCAAGTGGCTCGGCTTCCGCCAGCCCGTCCGGCGCGTGGCACTCAACAAGATGGGCGAGACCATCACGGACACCCGCGAGTCGAACCCCGGCGAGGTCTGGGAGGAGACCGAGTTCTGGATCGAACTCTCGTGGCGCATCGACCCCGACGGCTCGCTCGGGATCCGCAAGTACTTCGAGACGCCCGGTGAGCCGGGCAAGAAGGTCACGGTCGACGAGTACTACGGCTGGATCTTCGAGAACCAGGTTCCGGGCCTTCCCGACAAGGCGGCCAAGGAGGGCATGACCCCGCTGGAGTACATGCGCAAGTACGGCGCGGTGGAGATCGTCAACAACCTCTACCGCCAGGACGAGCGACCGCTCACTCCCGCGGAGCGAGAGGGGGCCGTGCCCGACGAGAACGGGGTGCTGCGCAAGCCGGTGACGCCGGAGACGCAGAAGCCCCTCGTCGGTGAA
Source organism: Actinomycetales bacterium (assembly GCA_016125355.1). GTDB lineage: Bacteria > Actinomycetota > Actinomycetes > S36-B12 > S36-B12 > UBA10649. The sequence continues at coordinate 88,563 of WGLX01000002.1, forward strand.
CCGGGTGCCGTGGGTGTCGTCCTCGACGATGGCTCGGAGGTTGCGGGCTGGCTCACGCCGTCGCGCAAGCTCGAGCTCTACTCGCCCTCGATCGCCGAGTTCGGGTGGCCGGAGCTCGCGACCCCGTGCTACATCCCGACCCACGTGCATCACGAGGGCATGGACCATGCCAAGGGTGAGATGGCGCTGGTGCCGACCTTCCGGCTGCCGACGCTCATCCACACGAGGTCGGGCAATGCCAAATACCTCAACGAGATCAGCAACAAGCACCCCGTCTGGATGAACACCATCGACGCGGACCGCCTCGGCCTGGTCACGGGCGACATGGTTCGCGTCAACACCGAGATCGGCTACTTCGTGGCCCGCATTTGGGCGACCGAGGGCATCAAGCCCGGCGTCATCGCACTCTCCCACCACATGGGCCGGTGGCGCACGACCGACGATGCCGGCAGCCGCTGGGTCTCGGGCAAGGTCGACGTGGGCAGGCTGCCCGACGGCCGCTGGCGCCTGCGCTACAAGGAGGGCGTGCGTCCCTTCGTGAGCGAGGACGCCGACTCCATGCGGATCAACTGGGAGGACCCTGGCGTCCACCAGAACCTTGCCTTCGCCGTGCACCCGGACACGCAGTCCGGCATGCACTGCTGGCACCAGCGGGTCCGTGTCGAGCGGGCACACGACGAGGACAAGTACGGAGATGTCGTCGTCGACACCGCGAAGTCGCGTGAGGTCTACAAGGAGTGGATGTCCTGGACGCGACCCGGTCCGAACAAGGACGGCCTGCGCCGCCCGATGTTCATGATGCGTCCGGTCATGCCGCAGATGCAGGCCTACTACGTCACAGGGGAAGGCCAGTAGCGGCCAGCTGCTGGTGTTCCATCCGCGTCACTGACGCGGTCATCCGTCCTGGAGGGGGACGCCATGGCCTTGATTCTCGGCATCCTTGCGGTGCTCTCGGTAGGCATCGGCATGGCCGTGGGCATGTTCGGCGGTGGTGGTTCGATCCTCACCACGCCGATGCTCGTGTACATCGGCGGGTTCGATCCCAAGCCGGCCATCGCCGCGAGCGCCGTGCTGGTGGCCGTCACCTCCCTGATCGGGATGATCCAGTACGCGCGTGCGGGCCAGGTCCGCTGGCGGACCGGTCTCATCTTCGGCTCGGCAGGCGTGGTGGGGGCGCTGCTGGCCGGCCAGGTCGGGCAGCGACTGCCCGGGAACCTGGTGCTTGTGCTGCTCGGCGTCATGATGGTGCTGACCGCGCTCGCGATGATCCGCGGTCGCAAGGAGATGCACGCCAAGCACCACGACGGGCTGCCCCTGTTCCGGATCCTGCTCGATGGCTTCGTCGTGGGCATCGCCACCGGACTCGTCGGGGCCGGCGGCGGCTTCCTCGTGGTGCCCGCCCTCGTGCTCCTCGGTGGCATCCCGATGCAGGCGGCGGTGGGAACGTCGCTGATGGTCGTGATGATGAAGGCGATCGCGACGTTCATCAGCTATCGGCTGAAGTTCTTCGGCGAGGACGGCTTCGTGTCCGTGAATCCGGAGACCGACTTCGAGTGGGACGTGACCTTGATGGTGGTCGCGTTCGCGATCGTAGGTGTGTTCCTCGGTGTTCGTGCTGCGACGCGGATCCATCCGGACTCGCTGCGTACCTGGTTCGGCTGGTTCGTCCTGATCGTCGGCTCCTTCACCCTCCTCGACAAGTCCCACGCCTTCACGGCGATCTTCGACTTCGCCCGCACGTCGGTCCTCGACCTCATCGTCGTGATCGCGTTCGCTCTCGCCCTGATCACAGCTGTCGTCGTCCTCGTCATGCGCAGTCGCAAGGACAAGGAGGAGGAACTGCCCGACGAGCCCGAGGTGGTGTCGGATGATCCGGACCTCGTCGAGGATCCGTACTAGCGCGCTGGGTTCCGGAGCCGTGGGTACTAGCCTCGACGTCGCGGGCGCGGCCCGTGGGTCATTCGGGTCGGAGGGCGACGTGTCGGTGCTGCGTGAGGCGGACTGGTGGGCGGCCCGCATGGCCGCATCGCGAGTCGCGACGGTGCTGGCACGTGAGACGGTCCCGGTCTCAGCGAGTGACCAGCGCGTCCTCGCCGGCGAGGTGGAGGCGCGGTGCGACCTCCCCAGCTTCGACACCTCGGCCATGGACGGTTGGGCCGTGGCAGGCGAGGCCCCGTGGCGCGTGGTGGGCGATGTCGCCGCGGGGAATCCGCATCGGGAAGCGCTGACCGCGGGCACCTGCGTGCGGATTGCCACTGGCGCGGTCATCCCCGAGGGCACGCTGGGAGTCCTCCGCTGGGAGCGCGCCGAGCTCGCCGCGGGCGTCGTGCGAGGCGATGTGGAATCCGGCGGCGACATCAGGAGGCGGGGGGAGGAGTGCGCACGGGGGGAGCCCATCGCGTTCGCCGGCACCGACGTGACCCCGGCACTGGCCGGCTTCCTCGCGGCCACGGGTCATGACGAGGTCGCCGTCGTGCGTCGGCCCCGGGCGGAGCTCATCCTGCTGGGCGATGAGCTGCAGGAGTCCGGTATCCCCTCCGATGGCCGGGTGCGCGACTCCCTCGGACCCCAGCTTCCGGGCTGGTTGTCGCGTGCCGGAGCGACGGTGTCGTCGCGCCATCAGGTAGGCGACCAGCTCGCCGATGTCGTCGAGGCCTTCGCCGGCGCCGCTGAGCGGGGCGACCTCATCATCACGACCGGCGGCACGGCCGAAGGTCCACGCGACCATGTCCGTGGAGCCGTTGCGGCCTTGGCCGGTCGACTGATCGTCGACCATGTCGCGGTGCGCCCCGGCCACCCGATGCTCCTCGGCGCGGTTCCCGGCCCCGAGGGTCGCGAGGTCCCGTTGGTGGGCCTGCCGGGGAATCCGCACTCGGCGGTGGTCGGGTTCGTCACGCTGGCGGTTCCGGTGATCGATTCCATGCTGGGCCGGACCGCCGAGCGCGTCACGCGGGTGCGGGCCTCGGAGGAGCTGCACGCGCCCCTGGGCCACACCCGGCTGGTCGCCGGTGTCCTGGTGGACGGCGAGTTCGTGCTGTCCCCGTACGGGGGGTCGGCCATGCTGCGCGGCCTCGCCCAGTCCCGCGGATTCGCCATCGTCCGGGAGCCGATCCCTGCGGGGGCACCCGTGGAGTGGCTGCCGCTGCCTTAGAGCGGTGTCTCCTGCTCGGGCTTGGTGCGTGCCGAACGAAGGGCACCCCACGACATCCGCCCGCCGACGATGAGCATGAGGATCGCGAACCCAATGCGTAGCGCGGATCCGCTGATGGCGAGGGCGATCGACGCACCGACCACGGCCCCCACGATGGCACCGAGACCGAACCGGGCCCCCTGCGACCAGTTCGTCAGACCGGCACGGGAGAGCCGGAAGGCGCCGACCAGCGAGATCGGGACCATGACCGCCAGGGATGTGCCGGCGGCCAGCTGCTGGCTGAAGCCGAAGACCGCGACGAGGACGGGAACGAGGAGGATGCCGCCGCCGATGCCGAACAGGGCGGACAGCAGGCCCATGCCGAGGCCCGCGGCCGCGTAGCCGGCGACGACGCTGGGGGAGAGCGCGGGCAGCTGCGTCGCCGAGGCGGCGACCTCGTCATGCGGCCACAGCATGCGCACCCCGGCGACGACGACGAGGATGCCGAACAGGCTCTGCAGGGTGGCGTTGCGGGATCGCTGGACGATATGGGCCCCGAGCCAGGCGCCGACCAGGCCGCCGACGACCACGACCAGGGCGGGGACCCAGGCGACGGACTGCTCGAGTGAGTAGCGAAGGGCGCCCGCCGCTGCGGCCATGGCGACCATCACCAGGCTCGTCGCCTGCGCCACCTTCTGCGGGACCTTGCGGGCGAGGACGAGGAAGGGTACGAGCATGAGTCCGCCCCCGACCCCGAAGGCACCGGAGAAGACGCCCACGCCACCGCCGACGGCGACGTCGGCGACCACGGTGTTCTTCGGAGGCGCCACGCGCTCACCCTACGGGGGTCGACGACGACGGCTTCCTAGCATCGGGCCATGACCACGACCGCACCGTCCAGGGAATCCCGCCGACAGCGCCTGCTGGAGGACTACGAGGCGAGCACCACCAAGCTGCTGTCCGCGCTGGCGCTGGTGTATCTGGTGACGTTCAGCCTGCAGGTGATCGTCTACGAGCCGCAGCAGCAGTGGTACCAGTGGGCGACGTGGTTCGGACTGTTCCTGTGGTTCCTGTTCGTCCTCGACCTGGTGTTCCGATTCGCCGTGTCGCCGCATCGGCTGGTCTTCATCCGGCGCAACATGCTCGACATCGTCACGGTCGTCATCCCGCAGCTCCGTGCGCTTCGAGCGCTTCGGGCATTCTCCTCCGGCGGCGTCCTCTCGAAGGGCAAGGGAGCGCTGAGTGGCCGAGCGGTCGCCATGGCCGCCGTCGGTACGGCGCTCATCGTGTGGGTCGGCAGTCTCATGGTGCTCAGTGCGGAACGGGGTGCGCAGGGGGCCGAGATCACCTCGTTCCCCGATTCGCTCTGGTGGTCCTTCGAGACGATCACCACGGTGGGCTACGGCGACTTCGTCCCGGTCACCTGGCTCGGGCGGTTCTTCGCGGTCTTCATCATGCTGCTGGGGATCTCCGTGCTCGGAGTGGTGTCCGCGTCGCTCGCCGCGACCCTCGTCAAGCAGAACCAGCCGGCCACCCCGAGCCAGGATGATGTGCTGAGGGAGATCGCGGAGCTGAAGCAGATGATCGCCGACCTGCAGCGACAGCTCCCGGCCCGTTCGACGAGCTGAGGCCGGGCGCCCGGCACCGATGAAGGAGGAGACATGGAGACGACCGTGATCGAGCTGACGACCCGGTCGCAGCTGGCCACCGACATCACCCGCGAGGTGGCGGAGTTCTGCCGGCCGCTGGGCGACGGACTGTGCAACGTGTTCGTCCCGCATGCGACGGCGGGCGTCGCCCTGTTCGAGACCGGCAGCGGCACCGAGGCCGACCTTTCCCTCATCCTCGACTCGGTGCTTCCGCGCGATGCCGACTACCGTCACCGGCACGGCTCACCGGGCCACGGTCGCGACCACGTGCTGCCGGCGCTGATCGCGCCGAGCCTGACGATCCCCGTCACGGGAGGGCGACTGCTCCTGGGCACCTGGCAGAGCGTCGTGCTTGTCGACCCCAACGGCGACAACCCCCATCGCCAGGTCCGCCTGACCTTCCTGCGTGGTTGACCGCCCCAGGGAGCTCAGCGAGCGGCGGATGCCGATGGGCCGAGGAAGCCGTCGATCATCCGTGCCACAGCCCTCGGTTGCTGGAACAGGAACGAGTGGCCCGCATGCGGGACCAGTCTGAGGATCGCGTTCGGCAGGGCGCGTGAGAGTCGCCGGCTGTTGACGGCGGGGGTGATGACGTCGTCGGCGCCCGTGACCACCAGTGCGGGGACGGCCGTACGACGCAGCTCGCGGAGATTGACGTTGCTGCGCAGCCACGGGTCCTCGGCCGCCACCATGGCCCGCCGCGTCGCTCGGGGAACGAACTCACCGGGGTAGCGGCCGGACGCCAGGGCCGCGTCGAGTCGGCGGAGGAAGCGCTCGCCAGCCGCTCGTCGACGGGGTGGGTAGTTGGTGTCGAGGTACGCCGCGTCGTCCCCAGAGCTGTCCGCCTCCTGCACCCATCGGGGCCCGAGCACGGCCGCGTCGCCGCCGGGGTTCGTGGCAGCGAGCACGAGATGGTCGACCTGCCCGGGATGGCGGACCGCGAGCCGCTGCGCGATGAAGCCGCCCATCGACCAGCCGAGGACATCGACCGGCCCCTCCGGATGAATGGCCGTGATGAACGCGGAGATCCAGTCGGAGGCGTGATCGAAGGTCCACCGGCCCGGCGCCGCACCGGACAGGCCGAGTCCGGGGTAGTCGAGGACGATCACCCGACGGCTGGACGCCAGCGCGCCCAGAAAGGCGGGGTCCCACTCGTTCATGGGAGAGGCCGTGCCGTTGAGGAGGAGGAGCGGATCCCCCGCGCCGATCGCCGCCCAGGCGATCCTCGTCCCCGCCACGTCGGCGTACTGAGGTTCGAGCGCCACGTCGCCGGCGGGAAGCGCCATCGCCATGGGCGTCGGGGCAGCGAGGATGAACAGGCCCACGCACACAGCGAGCAGCCGCCGGAGCGTGGAGGTCATGCGGACCCCTTCCTCCGGCGCGGTAGCGATGGCAGTCTGATCCTGACACGCCGAGGGCCGAGGAGGAGCCATGTCACGGGTCGTGCACTTCGAGGTCCACGCGGACGACGTGGAGCGGGCCAAGGCCTTCTACACCAGCGTCTTCGGCTGGGAGTTCCAGGACTACGGACACTTCGTGGACTCCGCCTATTGGGGCATCATCACCGGGCCCGACGACCAGATGGGCATCAACGGGGGACTGCTTCAGCGACCGGTGCCCACGGGTGGTCCGGGCGTCGGTAGCAATGCCTTCGTCTGCACCATCGGCGTGGGCGACTATGACGCGACCGAGGCCGCCATCCTGGCCGCCGGGGGGCAGGTGGTCCTGCCCAAGATGGCCCTCGCGGGCATGGCGTGGCAGGGCTACTACCTCGACACCGAGGGCAACACCTTCGGCATCCACCAGCCGGATCCCGAGGCGCGGTGACTCAGGAGGCCTCGTCGCCTACTGGCTCCGCGAGCAGTACGGGAATGAGCCGCCCCGCCTTTTTCGCATAGTCGAGGTAGGGCGGATAGACCGCGGCAGCCCGCTCCCACCAGACCGAGCGCTCGTCCCCGTCGATCTCGCGGACGACATAGTCGTGCGGGGCGGGGCCGTCCTGGATCATGATCTGTGGATCGGCGAGCAGGTTGTGGTACCACGCCGGATGCGTCGGGCTGCCACCCTTGCTCGCGACCAGCGCGTAGACGCCGTCGTGCTCGACGCGCATGAGTCCGATCTTGCGCACCTTGCCGCTCTTCGCTCCGCGCATCGTGACCACGATGATCGGGATGCCGGTGTCTCGCAGGGTGTTGGCCCGCGTCCCGCCGGATGCCTCGTACTCGGCGACCTGGTCAGCGACCCAGGACGATGTGCTGGGCTCGTAGTCTCCGGTGATCGACATGCCACCCCTTCGTTCGGTTGCGAGAGTCAGGCTACCCGGCGTGGTGGGTGGCGGCCATTCACGCGGATCGGGCTAGGCGCGCACGCTCCCGCGGACCGTCAGCGTCGCCAGCAGGTCCTGCGTTGCCGCCGTCACGGCATCCACCGCCGCCTCGAAGGCGGCGCGGTTGTGCTCCGCGGGCGCGCGGAAACCGCTGACCTTCCGCACGTACTGCAGGGCGGCGGCGCGGATGTCGTCGTCCGTCACGTCGTCGGTGAAAGGTGGCCTGAGGGTCTTGATGCTGCGGCACATGAGGCGAGCCTAGGTCGTCGCCGGCTGCTCCAGCACTATGCCGAATCCGTCCCAGGTCTCCGCGCAGGTGACAGGGCGACATCCACTGCGGCGAGCACCAGGAGGATGAACACCGCGGCCCCCACGGCGACCGAGTCGATCACCTCGAGGAAGAGCGAGCCGGTCATCACGACCAAGGCTCCTGCAAGGAGGGTGACGGCCGCCCGTCGTGTCGTCCCGCCGTGCAGTGCGACCGCCCAGGCGAAGCCGACGTAGGCGACCCCGAGGATGACCCCCAGCGGCACGTGGTGGCTCAACTGCTCCAGCTCGGCCAGCGCCTCGTCCGGGAGGGGCGAAGCCGACGCCGCGACGCCGGCCGCGCTGAAGCCCACCCCGAGGACGATGAGCAGGTGGGCGAGCACCCACGACTGCATGCCGCGCAGGCTCGTCGGCGGCCCGATGGGAAGCACGTGCAGGAAGTACGCGCGCCAGACCAGCAGGAGGACGAGCACGGCGAACAGCAGGCCCGGCAGGGACAGGGCGCTGCCTCGCTCGACATTGAGCACGGTCTCGAGCAGCGCGTCGCCCATCACGATGAGCACGAGCTGGCCGAAACGCTCTCGCAGGTGGTCAGCACGGATGACCGCGCCGGCGGGCAGGAACCTCGGGTAGACGGCAAACAGCGGTACGAGCGCCACCGCGGGCGCGACGGCGATGACGACATCGCTCGTGATCGGCGTGAGGGCACCTAGCGCCAGGAGCAGCGCGGCGAGCAGGCTGAATCCGGCAGCAAGCCAGGTGGCCCTCCGCGCTGACGCATCAGTCCGCGCCGCCCACACGTATTGACCGCCGAGCGCGGCGATCGAGACGGCCATGCCGCCGGCCAGGGTGTCGCTGGACGTGGCGTTGCTCCACAGGGTGCCGGTCGCCGCGATGAGCAGGCCGGTGATCCACGCGAGGGAGAACAGCTGGCTCGCCGTGCCCTGGAGCGGGAAGCGGTTGTTGAGGAGCACCCATGCGACCCAGGTGCCGTAGACGTACACGATCGCGATCGCGTACCAGGCCACCCAGGACGAACCCCAGGCGAGGTGCAGCCCGGAGAAGAGGCTCAGGGCGAGGACGACGAAGACCAAGTCCTGCAGCAGTTCCAGCCACGAGACACTCGGCGTGTGGTGTCGCCCCGTCATGGTGCGAGTATCGACGACGGGCGCGCCTCCCGTGTCAACGTTCGGTGCTCGCGCTCGCCGGGTGGCCTACCGCGACGGTGTAGATGACCTCCTGTGCGCTCGGCAGGCCGAGCGCCTCAGCGATGGCCCGGTCGGCGAAGGCGCCCATGGGCACGCCCGCGAGGCCGAGGGCCGTTGCTGCGAGGAGGAGGTTCTGGGCGGTGTGGCCTGCCTCCAGCGCGATGTAGCGCTCGGCCCGACCGCCGTACTTGGGCGCGACCCGCTCGGGCACCGCGGTGATGACCACGAGCGCAGCCGCGCTGGCGGCGGCCTCCTGCCCGATCGCCTCCTCGACGGCCGGTCGGGCGCCGGACAGGGGAAGGATCTCAATGCGATGGCCGTGCGGGAGGTAGTGCCAGACCGCGTCGGCGGTGAGCACGTAGAGCTCGAGTGGGTAGAGCGCCCCTGCCGACGGCGCCGTCCGTCCGCCCCACTCGGAGGTCACCCCCTGAGCCGCCCAGAGCAGCGCGGACAGCGCGCTGTCGTTGAGCGGCTGCGGGCCGAATGTCCTGGTCGACCGCCGCTGCCCGAGTACGTCGACCAGCCGGGCGTCCGACAGGTTTCCGGGATCGGGGAGCGCGGACACCGCCCCGCTGCTCGAGCGCTCCGCGTCCACCGTCTCCGGGAGGGTGGCGCAGGCAGCCATGGAGGCCGCGGCCAGGAGCACGGCCCCGAGCGCAATCGTTGAGGCGCCTCGGAACCTCATGACTCGATTGTCGCTCGCAGCGGAGCCCGGTGGCCTCCTGACGCGACTACAGGCGACCGGCGTCCAGCAGGTCGAGCACCTCGCGGGCGCGCTGGCGAACCTCGTCGAGGTCACTCAGTCGATCCAGCCCGCGGACCTGCTGGGCCATGCGGGCGTTGCGGGCGAACCGCTCGCGGTGCCGATCGAGGAAGTCCCAGTACAGGGTGGTGAAGGGGCATGCATCGGGCCCCACTCGCTTGCGCGGATCGAACGCGCAGTCGCGGCAGAAGGTGCTCATGCGGGAGATGTAGGCGCCGCCTGCTGCGTAGGGCTTGGTCATCATGGTGCCCCCGTCGGCGTACAGGCCCATTCCGATGACGTTGGGCACCATGACCCAGTCGTAGGCATCGACGAAGGCCTCGCGCATCCAGGCCAGGAACTGCTGGGGCTCGACGCCGGCGAGCAGGGCGAGATTGCTGAGGATCATCAGCCGGGGGATGTGGTGGACCCACGCTCGCTTGTCGATGTCCGCGACCGTGGTGCCGACGCAGTTCATGTCGGTGTCGCCGCCCGTGAAGACGGGGGGCAGGTCCCGGTGCGCATCCAGGGCGTTGCGGAAGCGGTACTCATGCCCGAGGAACCAGTACATGCCGTGGACGTACTCCCGCCAGCCGATGATCTGCCGGACGAGGGCCTCGCAGGACTCGATCGGGATACCGCCTTGGTCGAATCGGGCCACGGCGCGACGGACCACCTCCTCGGGATGGAGGAGACCGATGTTGAGGTAGGGGCTCAGCAGCGAGTGGTGCACGGCCCAGTCGTCCGCCGGCATGGCGTCCTCGAGAGGCCCGAAGCCGGCGAAGCTGTGCTCGAGGAAGTGCTCGAGTTGCCGGAGTGCGGCCGCGCGCGTCGTGCCCCACGCGCCGGACGGCTGGTGGCCCAGTCGACGGCTGATCTTCTCGTCGATCTCGTCGTGCTCGTGCACCAGACTCGACGGCCATCGGTAGTCCTTGGGTGGCGGCAGTCGATTGGCCGCGTCAAAGTTCCATGAGCCGCCGACCGGCTCGTCCCCGTCCATGAGGATGCCCAGGCGTCGACGCTGCTCGCGGTAGAAGCCCTCCATCCGGAAGGTCCGCTGCCGGGAGACCCAGGCGTCGAACTGCTCGCGAGAGGTGAGGAAGAGGTCGTTGGGCACCAGGTGCACGCCCAGCCCCTCGAGCCGGCGGGCTGCGGCGAACGACGTGGGCCAGGTGCTGACGACGTCCTCGATGCCGTGATCTGCGCGCGCCTGCCGGATTCCGTCCTCGATGGTCGCTGCCTGCCGGTAGTCGACGGTGAAGCCCTGCTCGATCAGATCGCGGGCGAAGTGTGCCGCCGCCGAGAGCAGCAGGTATGTCCGCTCTGGATGCCAGGGCCGCGCCTCCAGCATCGATGTGCTCTCGATGAGCAGGACGACATCGTGTGCTGGGTCGGCTGCTGCGAGCGCGCCGTGGTCGGCGTTGAGCTGGTCGAAGGCGACGAGGACGAGCCGGCGGGAGGTCACGGCCGGCACTTCTTCGAGCAGTAGCGCACCTGGTCCCAGTCGCGCGCCCACTTCTTCCGCCACTCGAAGGGGCGGCCGCAGGTGGCGCAGGTCTTCGGCGGGAATCCGTTCTTCGTCCTCGCCCCGTGAGCCATGCCGTCACGCTATCCGCGCCGCCGGGGAACCGCCTGCCGAGAGACCTCAGGTCCACTCGATGAGCAGGGCCACGCCGATGAGGAGGGTCGGCAGGTACAGGACGGCCGGGATGATGTCGCCGGCGACGAGCAGCCACACCACACAGCCACCACCCACGAGGACGGCGAGGACGCCCACGACAACGGGCACGCCGCCCGCGAGGAGGAGTACCACGCCCAGCAGGGCGACGGCGACGGAGCACAGGAGGACGAAGGCCTGGTAGATGCCGCCGGTGACGGCGTCGAGGAGTCGGACGGGCGGGCGGTCGAAGGACTCGGGCCCGAGATCGTGCAGGAGCGGCGTCGTACGCGTCCGGGCAGCCAGAACCGCGCACCACAGCGAGCCGCCGATGGTGTACGTGATCCCGCAGGCGATCAGCGGACCGGACCAGTCGGTACCCGCGTAGGCATTCGTCCCCAGGAGCACCAGCGCTGCGGCAGTCGTCACGGTGGCGAATACGAAGCCCGCATTGAGCAGCGCCCACACCACCGGATGGGCCGCGACGGTGGCCACGTGCTGCTCGCGGGGCATCGTCCAGATCCGGATGAGCGCCGGGTGGCCGACGAGGGCCAGCCCGGCGATGGTGCCGATGACGAGCAGCCACCCGATGAAGGCAGGGTCCTGGGTCATGGTCGTCTCCGAACTCCCCGTTCGCGACGGTAGTCACCGACGAACGATCCGGGAAGTCCCCGCGGGAAGTGACAAGGACTCCGCGGGGGCTCGCGCTCCTGTCATGGGCCGAGGATGATGCAGTGATGACAGAGCGTCGACGTTCTCCCTACGGCTCGTGGCCATCGCCTATCACGGTCGACATGCTGATCGCGGGTGGTCGACAGCCCAGTGATCCCCGGGTCGACGGCGCGGCCGTCTACTTCCTCGAATCCCGCCCGGATGAGGCTGGTCGCGTCGTCGTGCGGCGGTGGGCTCCGGGCGAGGACGTCGCCGACGTGACTCCGCCTGGCCTCAACGTGCGCACGCGGGTGCACGAGTACGGCGGTGGAGCATGGGCCGTGCGTGACGGGGTGCTCGTCTTCTCCACCTTCCCCGACGGTCACGTGCATGTGCAGCAGGGCGACCAGGTTCAGACTCTCGTGCAGGTGGACGGGCTGAGGTTCGCCGACTTCTCCTTCGATCCGACGCGCAACCGCGTCCTGGCCGTGTGCGAGGACCACACGGGTGGAGATGAGCCGGTGAACTCCGTGGTCTCGATCGACCTGGATACCGGGTTCATGCGCACGCTGTGCCGCGGACACGACTTCTTCAGCGATCCCAAGGTGAGCCTCGACGGGTCACGTATGTGCTGGCTGACGTGGGATCGGCCACTCATGCCGTGGGATGGCACCTCCCTCTGGATGGCAGACCTGGATACGGCGGGCTCGCCGGGTGAGCCGGTCCTCGTCGCCGGAGGACCCGATGAGTCGGTCCAGACCCCGTGCTGGGCACCGGACGGCTCACTGGTGCTGATCAGCGACCGGTCGGGGTGGTGGAACGTGTACCGCCATCGTGACGGGCAGACGCGCGCGCTGGCCCCGATGGCGGCGGAGTACGGCCGCCCGCAGTGGGTGTTCGGTGATGCCCGGGTCGCCGTCGGCGCCGACGGCGCCGTCTGGGCGATTGCGACGTCGCATGGACACGATGCGCTCCTGCGCCTACGGGACGGGGGCGAGCCGCAGCCCGTCACCGCGATCGACGCGATGGAACTGTCCTACCTGTCCGTCGGGGCCGGTGGCGTGGCCCTGCTGGCCAATGATCCGCGCAGGCCGAACGCGGTGCTGCTCGTCGAGGAGGGCCGGGATGACGCCCACGCGGTGTACTTCGGCCCCGAGCCCGGTGTCGGTGCCGAGTGGCTGTCGATCCCCGAACCGGTGTCCTTCCCCACGACGGGTGATCGCACCGCGCACGCCTACTACTACCCGCCCACGAACCCTGAGGTCGACGCGCCGCCGGGAGAGCTGCCTCCCCTCATCGTCGTCTCGCATGGTGGGCCGACATCCTCGGCGAGCCTGCGCATGCAGCTGGGGCTGCAGTTCTGGACCTCCCGCGGCTTCGCGGTCGTCGACGTCGACTACCGGGGCAGCACCGGCTACGGGCGCGAGTACCGCAACCAGCTGCGGGGCACGTGGGGGATCGCGGATCTCGATGACTGCACGAACGTCGCGCTCTGGCTCGCGGAGCAGGGGCGCGCCGATCGCACGCGGCTGGCGATCAGGGGTGGCAGTGCCGGCGGGTACACGACGCTGTGCGCGCTCGCCTTCCGCGACGCCTTCGCCTGCGGCACGAGCTACTTCGGGGTCGGTGACCTGGAGGCCCTTGCCCGTGACACCCACAAGTTCGAGTCCCGCTACCTCGATCTCCTCGTGGCTCCTTATCCGGCCGAGGTCGAGATCTACCGCGAGCGGTCGCCGCAGTATCACCTGGACGCAATCACCTGCCCGGTCCTGCTGCTGCAGGGCGAGGACGACCAGGTGGTGCCGCACGCGCAGGCCGATGACCTGGCCCGGGTGCTGAGGGAGCGGGGGATTCCCTATGCCTACCTGCTGTTCCCGGGCGAGGGGCACGGGTTCCGTGCGGAGGCGGCCCAGCGTCGGTCGGTCGAGGCGGAACTGTCGTTCTACGCCCAGGTGCTCGGCTTCGAGCCCGCCGACGCCATCGAGCCCGTCGAGCTGGTCCGCTAGCTGCGGACCACGAACCGGAAGTAGAAGGCGCCGAAGATCAGCACGGTGCCGACGTTGGCGGCGAGTCGCTCCCAGAACCACGTCGCGTCGCGGAAGATCAGCAGGTCCATCGAGACGATGACCATGACCATCGGGATGAACCACAGCACGGCACCCTTGGCGTTGTCCATCGCGTCCTCCGGGACGGGCCGGCGCTAGTCACCGATCCTTCCACCGTGCTCGACCAGATGCGCGGCGACGAGGTCGGCGAAGCGTGGCGGATCGTGCAGATGCGGCTCGTGGCCCGCACCGGGAAAGACCACGAAGCGGCTCCCCTGCAGCATCTCGTGGGCTGCCCTGCCGTGATGGACCGGGATCATCGGGTCCTGGTCGCCCCAGATGATCAGCACGCTGGACCCCTCCACGAGGTGCAGTTTGTCGAGCGCGGAGACCCGCTGGCCGCGCGGCCCGACGACGCTGCGCAGGGTGGCGAGGAAGGCCGTCCGGCGATCCGGCTCACTCAGCCAGGACACCGTCTCGAGCGCTCGTGGGCTGAGTGCATGCGGCCGGATGCCGATTCGGCCGAGGTGCTCGCCCACCCAGCTGGCCGCCGTCAGGGTGCGTTCGTTGATGGCCCAGCCGATGACGAGCTCGCTGCCCGGCAGCGTCGCGGCGCGAAGGCCGGTGAAGGTCTCCTCTCCGAGCCCGCCGCTCGACTCCAGCACCATCGCGCCCACCCGCTCGGGGAACTGGTACTGGAACTGCATCGCCACGCCACCGCCGAGGGAGTGGCCCACCAGGTGGACCTTCGGGATGCCGAGCTCGTCGAGGAGGTCCCGGAGTGTGCTGGCGAGCGAGCCCAGGCTGTAGTCGCCTCGGGCGCGCGAGGACTCCCCGTGACCGGGCAGGTCCACGGCGATAGCGCGGAAGCCCTCGGCGGCAAGGCGTTCGGGCGCGTCCGCCCAGGTGTCCAGGCTCGAACCGATGCCGTGGATGAGAAGGACGGGAAGCGGGTGGGTCTTCGGCCCCGACGGCGCCACGTGACGGAAGGCGATCTCCCGGCCGTGGAGGGTGACCTGCTCGCGGGCGTGCGGGCGGGCCGCCTGGTCCTGGCTCATGGACGCTCCTTCCGCTCGGCGCTCGCTACCTACTCCATAGTAACTTACGGGACCGTAGGTTTGAGCCTGCGGAGCCTGTTCACCTCGACCAGCGTTCGACATCATGCGGGGATGGGTGACTACCGAGTGGTCGCGTCCGCCGGCACACTCCGGCGACGTGTCGAGGACGTCGTGCAGTGGCCGCATCGCTGGACCGACGAGGGGGTCAGCATCGAAGGGGACTTCACAGGAGCACATCTGCTGCACCTGTCCGTTGCCGGCTGCGTGCTCAACGATCTCTACCGGGAGGCCGCCCGCCTGGGCATGGAGCTCTCCGGCGTCCAGGTGACAGCGGAGGGTGACTTCGACCCGGACACCTGGGCCTCGACGGGCATCACGTACGACGTGGTGGTCGATTCCCCGGAGCCCCCGGCTCGCGTCACTGAACTCGTCGACCTCGTCGATGTGGTGGCTGAGATCCCGAAGGCGGTGCGTGCCGGAATGGGTGTGGAGCGGCGACTCTCCTGACGCGCGAACGAGGGCGGGAGGGGCCAGCCTCCCGCCCTCGTTCTACCGGAGTCGGCAGCGTCAGGACGCCATCAGGGCGTTGACGTCGACGTCCGGCGGCAGGAGGACCGCGTCGATGGCGTGGATGACGCCGTTCGAGGCGACGACGTCGGCCTGGATGACGTTGGCGCCATTGACGGTGACCCCGTTCGCGGTGGACAGGGTGACGGTCTGCCCCTCGACGGTCGGGACATCACCGTCGGTGACGTCCGCGGCCATGACGTTCCCGGCCACCACGTGGTAGGTCAGGATCTTGGTGAGGACGTCCTTGTTCTCCGGCAGGAGGAGGGCGTCGAGCACGCCCGGTGGGAGGGCCGCGAAGGCGTCATCCGTGGGCGCGAAGACGGTGAACGGGCCATCTCCCTTGAGGGTGTCGACCAGGCCGGCCGCCGTCACGGCAGCGGTGAGGGTGGCGAATCCATCGGTGCTGCTGGCGATGTCGACGATGTCGCCAGCGCCCTGCTCTGCCATGGCCGTCTCGTCGGGCATCGGGGACTCCTCCGCCATGGCGGTCTCCTGGGCGGCCGGAGCGGATGCCGCTGGCGTGGCCTCCGCCGCGGACTCCGAGGAATCGGAGGAGCTGCAGGCGGCCAGTGTGAGGGCGGTGGCCACGGCCACCGCGGCGATCGCGAACTTCTTCATCGGTTCTCCTTGAGGTGGGTGGGAGCGGGTGGTCCTACCCGGTCTTCGCCCCGGGACCCCTTCACGGATGCAATCGCGTCAATATTTCTTCAAATTAACAATGGCGTAACCTGCCCCGCCTCATGTGGGCGCGCTCGACCCACGGTCGACGGCAACAGCCGCGACCGTGGGGAGGGGTGCGGCTACTCGGCCTCGTACTTGAAGGACAGCTGCAGGCGCGTGCGGTACAGCAGGGCGCCGGCATCGCCGATCACGACATCCTGCTTGGCGACCTCGGCCACGCGGATGTCCCGGAGTGAACCGGCGGCCGTGGCGATGGCCTCGGCGGCCGCGTCCTCCCAGGAGGTCTCGCTCGTTCCGATGACGTCGACGACTCGGTAGACGCTCATGACGGTTCCTTTCCTTGTCCTCGTCCCATCTTCGACCCGAGGTCAAGGGGCGGCGGTCGCGTGCCCTGATTCCGGCAGGAGTCCGCGTCGAGCCCTCCCTAGACTGGCCTCGACGATGTTCGCCTCCGTGCGATCGGTGTGGAGGGCGCTGATGATGCGGCGACTCCGCTCCCTGCCTGGCCCCGTGTGGACCATGCTGCTGTGGGCTGTGGGGAGCGTCGCGAACGCCATCGTCCTCGCGGTGTGGTTCTCCGATCGGCTGTCCTACGGCGAGGGCTGGATCCATCAGGTCCTGCTCGAGGCCGTCGTCATCGTCGTCCTCCTCGTGCTCGCCGCCCGGACCCCCGCTTGGCTGCTGCACGTGTTCCTCGTCCTCCAGATGTGGTCCATCGCCATGCTCTGCGTGGCTCTGGGCGACCCCGTCAGTGTGGCGACCTGGTGGGTCGGCGCCATGGGAGCGGTCCTGTACGCCGGGTACTGGTGGCACGGGATCGCGACGTACGCCTATCTCTCGGCCTTCAGCCTGGGCTTCCTCGTGGTCATGTGGCTCACGGACACCGCTCAGGACCTGACGATGACGTGGATCCTGTACACGACGATGGCGGCGGCGCTCGCGCTGGGACTCAACGCGCTCGTCGGTCGGCTCGAGGACCAGGCGCGCTACGACCCGCTCACCGGGATGCTGAACCGCAACGGCCTGAACACCTACCTCGAGATCCATGCCACCGCGGGCCGGACCGGGCTTCCCCGATCGCTCGTCGCGATCGACCTGGACGGGTTCAAGGCGGTCAACGACACGCTCGGCCACGTGGCGGGCGATCGCATGCTGCAGTCGATGACGAGTGCGTGGCGCGGAGAGCTGCGGCCAGATGACCTCGCCGTGCGGATGGGCGGGGACGAGTTTCTGCTGATCCTGCCGCAGACCGACACGGCCGGGGCAGTGACGCTTGTCCACCGATTGCGCGCGGCGGATCCCACGCGCTGGTCCTACGGTGCCGTCGACTGGCCGAGCGCCGAGTCCTTCGACGCAGCGCTGGCCCGCGCCGACCGGCTGCTCTACGAGGACAAGGCCACCCGGACGGGCGACGGGGTCTGACGCGGGCGTTCGGTGGGGTCAGGAGACGGAGTCCGCGAAGAGCCGCTCGGCCTCGTCCGGGGTGACCCGCAGCCCGAGGTCGTCGTTCAGGATCGCGTGCAGCTGCTGGGCATTCTCGACTGCTTGCACGGTGGTGCCCTCGCCGCGGATGACGTGGTACTCGCGATTGCGGAGCGACCGAACCTCGTCGTCCAGGATGCGGGAGGCGACGAGGTTGTTGACGAAGGCCGCCTCGGGATGGCGGTGCGAGTAGAAGTGGCCGAGTTCCGCGTCGGCCGGGCCGTACGGCACGTCATCGAAGCGGTAGAGCGGAGACCACTCGTCATCGCCGCGCAGTTCCAAGCGGAAGGTCATGTCGTCGAGGCGCGCCACGCGGTACCGCCCGGCCCCGTCGGCGGGCGTGTGCATCGGCACCGGGTAGGGCGGCCCGGAGGGGCCGAAGCCGACATCCACGAGGTACTCGGCACCGTCGATGCGCACGCGGGTGACGCGATGGGTCAACGGTGGGTGCGCGGACCCTGAGACCAGCACGCGCGCCATCTGCAAACGGACCTCGTAGCCGAGTTCGGCCAGGACCGCGAAGAGCAGGCCGTTCTGCTCGAAGCAGTAGCCCCCGCGACGCCGGCGGACGATGCGGTCGAGCAGGGCATCGTGGTCAAGGGGGAGTTCGTCCCCGAGGCGCGGCCCGATGCTGGCCAAGGGGTAGCGGGCGACATGCCGGCGCACGATCTCCGTGAGCGCCCCGAGCCGCGGCGACTCGGCCGGGAGGCCGAGGTCGGCCAAGTAGGCGTTGACGAGCTCGCGGTCGCTCACCGCGCGAACGTACCGTGTTGGATGAGATCACCGACCACTGAGGAGCCGCCATGTCCCGAGTGCGAGTCCACAACTTCTCGATCTCCCTCGACGGCTTCGGCACGGGCGAGGGACTGACCGTCGAGGTGCCGTTCGGCCATGCCGGCCATCGGCTGCACCAGTGGATGTTCGCGACCCGGTTCTGGCATGACCACGGTGTGGTCGACATGGGTGACAGCGTGGGCAGCGAGGGGGTCGACAACGCCTTCGCCGAGCGCTTCGGCCCGGGGATCGGTGCGGAGATCATGGGCGCTGGCAAGTTCGGCCCGCCCGGATGGCAGGACGATCCGGACTGGCGCGGATGGTGGGGCGAGAACCCGCCGTTCCACACGCCCACCTACGTGCTGACCCATCGCCCTCGTCCGCCGCTGGAGATGGAGGGCGGCACCACCTTCCACTTCCTCGATACCTCACCTGCAGAGGCGCTTGCCGTCGCGGTTGAGGGCGCTGCCGGGCAGGACGTGCGCATCGGCGGTGGTCCGACGGTCGTCCGCGAGTTCCTCGCCGCGGGCCTGATCGACCACCTGCATGTGGTGCAGGTGCCGATCCTGCTCGGCCGCGGGGTGCGGCTGTGGGATGGGCTCGAAGGCCTGGAGGCGCAGTACGTGGTGGAAACGGCGTCGTCGCCGAGCGGGGTCACGCACATCACCCTCACCCGCTGACCCGATCGCGCCCGAACCTCACGGAACGGAGCGGGTGGTCGGGCCAATCCGCGGCGCCGGCGGCTCCGAACCTCCTCCATGGACGAGACCGCAGGGACCGAGACCGCAGGGACGAGGTGGCGCCCGCGCGTCATGACGCTGCTGCTCGCCGCGCTGACCGGCGTGGTCGCCATGGCGGCCGGCGTCGCCGTGGCGCACCTCGTGGCGGCCGTCACAACACCAGCGGCGTCACCACTGGTCGCCGTGGGGTCGACGTTCATCGACCTGACGCCCACGTGGCTCAAGGAGTTCGCGGTCGCCCGCTTCGGCACGGCCGACAAGCCGATCCTGCTCGGCAGCATCGCCGTGGTGCTGGTCGCCATGTCGGCCCTGTGCGGCCTCCTGGCCAGGCGGCACCGGGCCGCCGCGTGCGCCGCAGCGGCGGGTGTCGGCCTCGTCGCTGCGGCCGCCGCCGTCTCACGTCCTGACGCATCGATCATCGACGCGCTCCCTGCTCTGCTGGGCGCCGCGGTCGCCGCCTCCGCCCTGGCGTGGCTTACTCGTCCTTCGCACGCCGACGCGCAGGCGTCGGGTACCGAGGACGACGTCGGGAGCGCGACGAAGACAGGACCGGACCGGCGCAGCGTCCTCCTGGGCGCCCTCGTCATCGGTGCGGGCGCCGCGGTGACCGGTGCCCTGGGCACGGTGCTCGGTGGGGTCCTCAAGGGCGTGGATGCGGCCCGGGCAGCCATCCGCCTGCCAGCGCCGGCCGACCCCGCGCCCGTGCTCGCACCCGCCGTCACCGCACCGGTCAGCGGGATCACCCCCTTCCGGGTGCCGAACGCGGACTTCTACCGCGTGGACACCGCCCTCGTGGTGCCGACCGTCGGCCTGACGGGGTGGCGACTGACCCTGGGCGGCATGGTGTCGAACCCCTATTCGCTCACCTACGACGACCTGCTGGCCATGCCACTTGTCGAACGGGATCTCACTCTCACGTGCGTGTCGAACGAGGTGGGCGGACCGTATGCGGGCAACGCCCGCTGGCTCGGCGTGCGGCTGACGGACCTGCTCGATCGTGCCGGCGTCAGCGATCGGGCAGACCAGCTCCTCTCCCGTTCCGTCGACGGCTTCACCGCGGGGACGCCGATGGCGATCGCCACGGACGGCCGGGACGCGCTCGTCGCGGTCGGCATGAACGGCGAGCCCCTGCCGGCGGAGCACGGCTTTCCCGCTCGGCTCGTCGTGCCGGGCCTCTATGGATTCGTCTCCGCGACCAAATGGCTGACCTCCCTCGACGCGACGACGTACGCGGCCGAGCAGGCGTACTGGACGCAGCGCGGGTGGGCGACCGACGCTCCCGTGCGCACGATGGCCCGCGTCGAGGTGCCCCGCCCGCTGTCGACCGTCTCCGCTGGCGAGGTCGCGATCGGCGGCGTTGCGTGGGCGCAGCATCGCGCCATCTCGGTCGTGGAAGTTCAGGTCGACGACGGACCCTGGGAGATGGCGCGGCTCGGTGACGTGCCGAGCGATGACACGTGGCGGCAGTGGTGGAGCCCGTGGCGGGCCACGCCCGGGCGGCACACGCTGCGGGCGCGGGCCACCGACGGCGACGGCGCCCTCCAGCCCGACACCCGGCTCACGCCGTTCCCGAGCGGCGCCCAGGGCTGGCACGAGGTCGTCGTGCTCGTTGCCTGATGGAGTGCCCGAAATCCGTTGGGAATAGGGCCAATCCGGATGACGCACAGCTCCGAACCCCCGGTGATCGTCGCGAAAAGCGCGGCGCCGACCGATCGCTCACCAGCGACCTAGCCAAGGAGATCCCATGACACCGTCCACGCTCCGCAGCCGTGCCGGCCTCGCCGCCGCCGTCCTCGCTGTCCCGCTCGTGCTCGCGGCGTGCTCCGGCTCCTCGTCGAGCAACACGGACGCCGCTGCTCCGATGGCCGCCTCCGCCGCGCCGATGACGTCTGCCCCGGCCATGCCGTCGCCGGGGTCCGATATGACCTCGGACATGAGCTCGAGCATGCCGTCCGAGAGCCCCTCGATGATGAGTGCGGCCGACCAGGTCTTCGGCCCGGGCTGTGCCGCCGTGCCCACCGACGGACCGGGCAGCTTCGACGGGATGGCGCTCGACCCCGTCGCCACCGCCGCGTCGAACAACCCGGCCCTGAGCACGCTCGTCACGGCCGTCAAGAAGGCCGGTCTGGTGGACTCGCTCAACTCGGCCGATGGCATCACCGTGTTCGCCCCCGTCAACGATGCCTTCGCCAAGCTCGACAAGGCCACGCTGGACAAGGCCCTCGGCGATCCGAAGGGCCTGCTCACCACGGTGCTGACCTACCACGTCGTGCCGGGCCGCCTGTCGCCTGACGAGCTGGCCGGCAAGCACACCACGCTGCAGGGCGGCTCGCTCACCGTGACCGGCTCGGGCGAGGACTTCACCGTCAACGGAACGGCGAAGGTCGTGTGCGGCAACGTGCCCACGGCCAATGCCACCGTGTACCTCATCGACGGCGTTCTCCTCCCGTCCTGACCCGTCACCGTGACAGACTCATGACGATGGATCCCTCGGTCGCACCCTCCTCCGGACAGGCTCCGGTCGAGGGTGCGACCGCCCTCCTCACCCACCTGCTGGCCCGGGCGAGCCGCGGCGACGAGGCCGCCTTCGCCGAGCTCTACGACCAGACCAGCGCCCGCGTCTACGGATTGGTCCGCCGGGTCGTCCGTGATCCGGCGCAGGCGGAGGAGGTCACGCAGGAGACCTACCTGACCATCTGGCGCGAGTCGGCACGGTACGACGCGTCGCGCGGCAGCGTGATCGGGTGGATCCTCACCATCGCCCACCGACGGGCCGTGGACCGGGTACGCGCGGTGGAGAGCGCTCGGGAGCGGGACACCCGGTTCGCCGTCCTGGATGGCGGACCCGCATTCGACGTCGTCGAGGAGGCGGCCACCGCATCGCTCGACTCGGCACGCGTGCGGCGTGCCCTCTCGACGCTGACCGACCTCCAGCGGGAGGCGGTCACCCTCGCCTACTACGGCGGCTACACCTACAAGGAAGTCGCTGAACTGCTCGACGTGCCGCTCGGCACGATCAAGACCCGCATGCGCGATGGGCTCATCCGGCTGCGCGACACCCTGGGGGTGGACCAATGACTGACGAAGCCCCGGACATCCACGCGCTGTGCGGCCCGTACGCACTGGACGCACTCGAGCCGCAGGAGCGTGCTGACTTCGAGCGGCACCTCCAGTCGTGCTCCGCATGCCAGGAGGAGCTGCAGTCGTACCGCGAGGCCATCGTCGCTATGGCCGACGGGGCCGCGGAGGCACCGCCCGAGCGCCTGCGCGCGTCAGTGCTTGCCGGCATCTCCGACGTGCGCCCGCTGCCCCCGGTCGTCGAGGAGGCGACGGTGCACGACCTGGCCGCTCACCGCGCCAGCCGGCTGTCGACGTGGCTGATGGTCGCGGCGGTGCTGCTCGGCGTGGTCGCCGTCGGCGGCATCTGGCGCGCGGTCGCCCTCCAGCAGCAGGTCGCGCAGCTGTCCGCCGCGGCCTCCGACATCAGCAGCCTGCTCGCTGCCTCCGACGCCACGACCGTCTCGGGTCCCGCCACGACGGGCGGCCAGGCGACCGTGGTGCTCTCCCGCGAACGCGGCCAGGCAGCGCTGGTGACCGAGGGCCTGGCGCCGGTGCCGGCGGGCCACGTCTACCAGGTGTGGTTCATCCCGAGTGAGGGCTCGCCTGCCTCGGCGGGCTTCGTCGGCGATGCCTCATCGTCCGCGACGATGCTGTCCGGAGACCTCACCGGGGCGGCTGCCGTGGGCGTCACGGTGGAGCCGTCCGGTGGATCGTCCGCCCCGACGACGCCGCCGATCATCGCGATCCCGATCCCGGAGAGTGCCTGAGGTGTCGTCAGGGTCCGCCGGCAACGGCCGCGAGGAGGAGTCGTGTACGGACTGATCGTCCGGTTCGAGGTGAAGCCGGATCGGCTGGTGGAGTTCGACGACCTCGTGGCCGAGACCCTTGTGGCGATCCGAGAGGAGGAAGCCGGCACGCTGCTGTACGTGAACGCCACGGTCGACGAGTGCCCCACGTCGAGGATCTTCGTCGAGCTCTACGCAGACGAGAGCGCCTTCCAGGCGCATGAGGAGGCGGACCACACGCGGAGGTTCCTGCGTGATCGCGAGGGCCTGATCGACTCGTACCGTGTCGAGTCGATCCGGCCCACAGACGGGAAGGTCCCGCCCGGCTTCTCCTAGCCGCCCGCCTTGCGACGGAACTCGCGCTTGCCGCCCTCCCGGTCGGAGTGCTCGTGCACCTTCTCCTCGGCCGGGGCGGTGCCGTGCGGCGTCGACTTGGATGACCGCGCGTTCTTGGCGTCGAGGGCAGCCTTGAACTGCTCCTTGACGGGATCGTTGGCTCCCATGGGGGAAGTCTCGCACGCCGTCCCCGCTGTGTCGTCGGTGCGGAAGAATGCCGCCGTGACGGACGCCGACCTGCGAGCGCACCTGCGATCGAGCACGGACCCCCGGGCCGAGCGCGTCCGCACGTCGCTGCTCGATGCGGGCCTGGCCCTGATGGCCGACGGCCCGATCGCGGACATCACCGTCTCGCGGCTGGTGGAGACGGCGGGGGTGAGCCGTCCCGCGTTCTACCGGCACTTCGAGGATCTCGACGACGTCCTGGTGTCCGCGCTGCGCCGCGAGATGGACGCCGTCGTCGCCGAGGCCAGCGACCCGGCGGACGCCGCCCGCAGGCTGCTGCGGTGGATCGACACGCAGCGGGCCCTGCACGCCTACATCCATCCCAGCTACACCGCGCAGCGTGGCTCCGACTACGCGCGTGAGCTGCTGCGTCCGTGGTGTGCCAAGCTGGCCGCCGGCATCCGGCCGATCCTGCCCGAGGCCGACCGGGTGCGCGCGGAGTCGTTCCTGCTCGGGGGAGTGCTCGAGCTCATGCGCCAGGCGTACAGCAAGACCCCGCCTCTGCGGGTGGACGCGGATGACCTGATGCGGCTGACCGCGCGCATGGCGCGAACCTCCTAGCGAACCGGGCCGGAACCCCCGAAGGGTCTTGCAGATGTCGTAGACACCTGTCTACGATCTGAACCCGCCCACCCTCGTGGAGACCCCGTGAGCCTTGTCGCCGATTTCGACCCGCATGCTCCGTCGTTCTACCAGGAGCCCTTCCCCACCTACCGCCAGCTGCGCGAGGTGGCCCCGGTCACCCGCGTGCCCGGCGACGCCGAACTGTGGTTCGTCACGACCTGGGACCTCATCCGCGAGGCCCTCAAGCACCCGGAGATCTACTCCAATGCGCTCCCGCCGGCCCGGCGCGATACGCCGCCGCCGGACATCGCCGACGCGATCGAGGAGCTGCGGGCGCAGGGCCTTCCGTACACGCCGGCGCTGGGCCTGTCCGATCCCCCGGGCCATACGCGCCTGCGACGGCTCGTCAACCGCGCCTTCACCCCGCGCGCGCTGGCGGACATGGAGCCGCACATCGAGGCCGTCGCGGCCGAGCTGGCCGATGCCCTTCCGGACGGCGTCGTCGTGGACGCGATGGAGACGATCACGATCCCGCTGCCGGTGTGGGCCATCATGCGCATCCTCGGCGTCGGCGACGAGTACCGCCATGAGCTGCGCGACTGGTCGGACGCCGCCACCGCAGCCCTGGGCACCAAGCTCACCCCGGAGCGGTGGCTGCAGACCGAGCGGGTCATGCTCCGCTTCCAGCAGGTCATGTGCCAGCTGCTCGACGAACGCCGCCTCGAGCCGCGCGACGACCTGCTGTCGGCGCTCGTCGCGCCGGACGAGGATGGCAACGCCCTGACCAACACCGAGCTCGTCTGGATCGTCCGCGAGCTCATGGTCGCCGGCAACGAGACCACGGTGCGGGCACTCGCCGCCATGTTCGTCGACATCGACGGGCTGCGCGCCGAGGATCCGGCCGTCTGGGATCGCATCCGGGACGATGAGGCCTTCCGCAGGGGCGTCGTCGAGGAGAGCATCCGGATGGCCTCGCCGGTCATGGGCCTGTGGCGCGTGACGACCGAGGACACCGAACTCGGCGGCGTCACCATCCCCGCCGGCGCCACCGTGTTCCTCGCGTACGGCTCGGCCAATCGCGATGACGAGGTGTTCGAGAACCCTGACGTCTACGACCCGCTGCGCGCGAATGTGCGCGAGCACCTGGCCTTCGGCCACGGCATCCACGTGTGCGTGGGTGCCGGGCTGGCCCGCATGGAGAGCAACGTCGCCCTCAAGGCGCTGGCCGATCGGCTGACCGCGCTCGAGATCGTGGATCCGGAGTCGCTGACCTACGGAGCCAGCTACGCCTTGCGCGGCTACACCGCGCTGCCCGTGCGCCCGGTCCGTCGATGACGGCCGGCGAGGTCGTCACGGAGCTGATCCGCGCCTGCGAACGCAATGACCTCGTCGCCGTGCTGGAACTGGTCACCGACGATGTCGAGTACGACAACGTGCCCATCGGGAAGGTCCATGGCCCGGAAGGCGTGCGGTCGGTGCTCGGTCGAGGGGTGACGGCCGAGGCGTCGGAGATGCAGTGGATCGTGCATCGCCAGGTCGAAGAAGGCAGCACCGTGATGCATGAGCGCACGGATCGTTTCCTCGTGGACGGGCGGTGGATCGAGATCCCGATCGCCGCGGTGTTCGAGGTCCGGGGCGGCCGAGTCGCCCTGTGGCGTGACTACTTCGACCTTGAGAGCTACCGGAGCCAGCGCGCCGCCCGCCCCCACTAGATCTGCGATCGAAGCGATGCGTCGTCGCCGTGTGTGAGGCCGAAGACGATCTCGTCCCACGTCGGCACGGAGGCGCGCCCCCGCCGGATCGCCGGCTTGTGGGCGACCGCCTTCTTGCGAAGGGACTTCAGTGTCGGCGTCTTGACCGGCTCCGCCACCTCGACCTCCTTGTCGAGGAAACGCCTCAGCGCCATGACCTCATTGCCGAGGTAGCGCCGCCGGTAGAGCAGGTCGTGGTACTTGGCCGGCTTCCGGCTACCGCGCATGGCACGCGAGTCCGCGCTGATCGTCCGCTGGAGCAGGGCGACCGACTTGTCGATGTGCTTTCGGGCCCGGTCGTCGCTGCCCACCCGGATCCACAGCGCGGCCGCCATGCCTCGGCAGGCCGCCCGCGCCATCGGACGGTCGGTGGCCTTCGCGAGTCTCTTGAGCAGGAAGGCCGCCGCCCGAAGGTCAGCGTCGACCTCCTCGGACGACGGACGTTCTATGGCGTGGCCGACGAGCTCCTCGACGGCGATCCAGCGGCGTCCGCGGCGGAGCCCGGGCTCCAGATCGTCCCTGACCTGTGCTCGGAGGCTCTTCCAGGCCGCGCGGGCGGGACGTCCGCCTTGGACGAGATCGACGAGCCGGCTGGCCTTCATCTGGCATCACCCTGTCCATCGAAGCTGACCGGCGACTCTGTCATCCCCTGAGGACAGCCATGTGCGGTCATGGTGACACACCGACCGGTGCTCATCGGGCGGAACCGCTGGACGCGCCACCGCGGGCGGGGCGCTCGGAACAGCCGTCTGCGCGATTGCGGACGGTGGCTGCACCTAGGCTGCGGTGGTGAGCCACGCCAGCGCCCCACACGGCCTGGAGGCGCGTTCGTGCTGACGCTCCTCGGGTTGGTGATGCGCGGGCTGCGATGGCGCTGGGTCAGTTCGGTGGCGATGGCGCTCGTCGCCGTCGTGGCCATGGTCGGGGCCGCGCTCGGACCGCTCTACGCGAACAGCGCGGCCGACTCCCTGGTCCGTGAGGGGCTGGCCCAGGCGGCCCCGGCATCGACGGGTGTGCTCGTGCGCGCACAGCACGCCGGCCAGACGCAGTTCTCTCCCGCCGAACTGCTCGACGCGGCCTCGAAGCGGGCGGCAGACCCGGCGCTGGACCCCTGGTACGAGCCGGGAACGCTGGCGCTGACGGCGACCAGCGTGGCGCTCCGGCTGCGGGACAACCCGATCGGCACGGCCCTGATCGGATGGCATCGCGGCCAGTGCGGTGCGGTGGACCTCACCTCCGGGGCGTGCCCCACGGCGAGTGGCGAGGCGATGATCTCCTCCCGGATGGCCGAACAGTTCGACATCGTCCTCGGGGACTCGCTTCGGCTGGGGATCAGCGATGACGTGGCGACGGATCAGGTCGAGGTGGTCGGCACCTACGACGCGGATACGGCCGATCCGGCCGTATGGGGCCTGGTCTCACCCGCTCAGTTCCAGCCCTCGCAGGCCCCGGACGGGCCGGACCGGCTCGACGAGATCGTCGTCGACCAGGCGACCTTCCTGCAGGGCAGCGGCGACGTCGCGGCCACCAGTTTCCGAGCCCTCGACGCGACGACCGTCCACGCAGCGGACCTCCCAGACCTGCGTCGAGCGGTGGAATCCTCCGTGGCGCCGATCCCGGCATCGGCGGGGGCCGGGCCCCAGACCGTCGCGTCCAGTGGGCTTCCTGCCTTCCTCGACTCCCTCGACCCCGACCTTGCGGACGTCGGGGCGGCGTCCTTCGCCGTCACCGCATCCCTCGTGCTGCTCGCGTGGTTCGCGCTGTTCCTGCTCGTCTCCGCGACGGGGGAGGAGCGGTCAGGGGAGGTGGCGCTCGCGAAGCTGCGCGGGATGCCGCCGCGGTCGGCCTTCCTGTTCGGGGTGGGGGAGCCGCTCCTGATCCTGCTCGCCGCAGTGCCGGTGGGACTCGCCGCGGCCTTCGGCATCAACCGCTACGTCGCCGGCGCCGTGATGTCCGAGGGCACCGACACGAGGATCAGTTCCGCTGCGCTGATTGCCCTGGCCATCGGCTTCCTCGGCGGAGTCGTCGCCGCGACGTTGGCCTCCCGTCGGATCATCACGGCGCCCGTCGTCGAGCAGCTGCGTCACACCGGGGGGCGCAGAGCGCAGCTTGCGCGATCCGTGGCGGTCGACGCGTTCGCGATCGCCTTGCTGGCGGCCGGCGTCTACCAGCTCCGTCGAGGCGGCTCGGACGCCCTCGCCCTGCTCACACCCTCCCTGGTCGCACTCACCATGGGGCTGCTCGCGGTGCGCGTCGTGCCGCCCCTCGCCCGGGGGGAGGTGGCGCGAACACGGGGTTCGCGACGCGTGGCGGGCTTCCTGGCCGCCTCCAACATCGCCCGTCGGCCGGGAGGGCTGCGTACCGTCGTGCTCCTCGCGCTCGCCGTGGGGTGGACGGTGTTCGCCGTCGACGGGTGGGCGGTGGCGTCGGCGAACCGCAACGACGTCGCCCCCGCCGAGGTGGGTGGCTGGCAGGTGCTGCACGTGCGGTCGTACTCGCCGGGTTCCCTCCTGACGGCCGTGCAGGCCGCGGACCCCAGCGGTACGCATGCCCTGGCCGCGGTGGCGAGCTCGGCGGGAACGACCGGCGGACTCATCGCGGTCGACGCCGCCCGACTCGGCGCCATTGCCGCCTGGGATCCGGCGTGGACGGGGTCCTCGCGCGAGGGCATCGGCCCCATGCTCCACCCGGAGCAGGCGGCCGCCCCCATCCCGGTCCACGGCAGCCTGGCCATCGACATGGACGTCGAGTTGGGGGCGGGATCGGGTTCGGTGGCCCTGGCCGCCGCGGTCCGGGATGGAGGCGGGATCCTCCACACGGTGGACCTCGGCGAGCTCCGGCCCGGGATGTCGACCTACCGCGCCGACCTTCCCGTGTGCGTCGCCGCTCCGTGCACGCTGGCGGCGTTGACCTTCACGCCCACGCCCCTTGCGGACAAGGCCGCGGCCACGGTGACGATCACGGGCGCTCAGGATGCCGAGGGTGAGGTGGACTTGACCTCGTCCGGTTCCGACGGGTGGCGCAGCGGTGCCACGTCCTTCCTCGTCCGCATCGGCCCGCTGGCCTCGGTCTCGGTCGACGAGTCGGGGCACCTGGTCGTCTCGTTCGACATCCAGGGGGAGAGCGCGGCCATCGAGGTCGCGGATCACCCGACGGCGCTGCCCGTCTACCTCGGGAGCGACACCGCCCAGAGGGAGGGGCAGGGCGCCGGATCGTCGGTGACGGATCTGGACGGGCGCGTCGTCCCGTCGGAGCTCCTCGGGTCGGGCGTGCTTCCTCGCAAGCTGCGTTCGGGGGCACTGGCCGACCTCCCGTTCGCGATGGCCGTGATGGGCAGCGTCCCGACGGTGCCCGACTACCAGGTCTGGCTGTCGGCCGATGCGCCGCCGTCGATCCGCACCGCGCTTGAGGCCGAGGGATTCAGTGTGGTCTCCGTCGATTCCGTGGACGCGCGGCTGGCCGAGCTCAGTCGCGGCAGTGCCGCCCTGTCCTTGCGCCTCTTCCTGATGGCCGCCATCGTCGCGCTCCTGGTTGCCGCAGGAACCGTGCTCGCCGGGACCTACATCAGCGCCCGACGACGGGCCTACGAGCTGGCCGCGATGCGTTCACTGGGTGCAGACAACCGGGTTCTGGTGCGTTCGGGGCGCCTTGAGCAGGTCGCTCTCGCTCTTGCGGGAACGGCGGTTGGCCTGGCTGCCGGCCTGGTGGGAGCGGCCCTCACCCTTCCCAACCTGCTCATGTCGGCGTCGGCGGACTATCCGGCACCGTGGTTCGGCCCGGCGTGGCTCCCGGTGCTCGCGACCGTCGCTGGGGTGCTGGTGCTGCTGGCCGTGGTCGCCGAGGTGGGCGCCCGCCGGACGGCCCGGCTGGCGCAGCCGGATCTGCTTCGGGCGGTGCAGGAGTGATGACTATGCAGGCAGAGGGCCGGGGCCTTGCCATCCGATGCGAGGAGCTCGTGCACATCTACCGCACCGGTGATGCCGACGTGGTCGCCGTGCGCGGGGTCGACCTCGACGTCGAGGCGGGGGAACGGGTCGCGCTCCTCGGCCCGTCGGGCTCGGGCAAGTCCACCCTCCTCGGGATGCTGGGCGGCCTGATTCCGTTGTCGGCCGGGCGCGCATGGATCGGCGACGACGAGATCGGCGGCCTCACCGAACGCCAGCTGCTGCGCATGCGGGCGGACCGGGTGGGATTCGTGCTCCAGGGGGCGGCGCGCAACCTGCTTCCGTACGGGACGGCGATCGACAACGTCCGCTTCGCGCAGCGATCGATCTCCCGGGCCCGGCGAGCGGACCTCCTCGAGCCCCTCGAGCTCCTCGATGCCCTCGGGCTGGCGAGCATCGCGGAGCGCCCCATGGCGGAGCTCGCCGGCGGCGAGCAGCAGCGGGTCGCCCTGGCAGTGGCCGTCGCCAACGGGCCGGGACTGCTCCTGGCCGATGAGCCGACCTCGCAGCTCGACGAACCGGCCCGCGATGCCGTCCTCGACCTGCTGGAGGCCGTGAACGAGCGCTTCGGGACGACGATCGTGGCCGTCACGCATGACGAGGAGGTGGGGCGTCGCCTCGGTCGGACGGTCTCGATGAGGTTCGGGCAGGTGGGCCACGAGGGACGTCATGGGAGCCAGTTCACCGTCGTCGGCAAGGACGGCAGCGTCCACCTCTCGGACGAGGTCCTCGCCGACTGGCCACCGGGGACGCGGGTCGTTGTGGAGCGGGATGGCGACCATGTCCGGCTGACGAGGAGGCACCCATGACCACGCGTCCCGGTGTAGGACCGCACGTTCGCGGTCAGGGCCTCGTCGTGCACCGAGCGGGTCGCGCCATCCTCGACCGCGTCGACATCGACGCCTCGCCGGGCGTCGTCACGGCCGTGACCGGAGCGTCGGGAGCCGGGAAGTCCACGCTGCTGTGGGTCATCGCCGGGCTCATCGAACCGGACGAGGGTTCGATCAGCCCCGACGACCGGTTCGACCTCTCGGCCGTCGTGGTGCAGAGCTACGCACTGCTTCCGGTGCTGACGGCGAAGGAGAACGTCGAGCTCCCCCTCCTCATGCGCGGCGTGACCGGGGAGGAGGCAGCCCGGCGTACCGAGGAGGCCCTGGCGCAGGCGGGACTCCCGGACCTGCAGGACCGGCTCGCCGAGGAGCTCTCCGGCGGCCAGCGGCAGCGGGTGGCGGTGGCGCGCGCGCTGGCCATGCGGGCTCGGCTGCTCGTGGCGGACGAGCCGACGGCCGAGCTGGACGCGACGGCGGCGGCCCTGGTTGTCAGCGCGCTGCGTGCGGAGGCGGAGGCCGGCGCCACCGTCGTCCTGTCGACCAACGATCCGGCCCTCGCCGCACAGTGCGATCGCGTGTACCGCCTGCACGACGGAGCGATCCAGCCCGACACGTCGCCGACCGAACCCGACTGAGCGCGTCGAGACGCACCCGTCGAGGTCACATGGGCATGGCCTCGTAGACGCGGGTGACGGTGCTCGGGCACCCGTCGAGGAGCTTGACGGCCTCGTCGAGGCTGTCGGCGTTGACGATCGAGTAGCCGGTGGCCGGGGACATCGCCGGTGTGAGGTCGGTGCCGGAGCCGCCGTTGACCTCACGGCCGGGGCCGAACGGGTTGCCGCTGTCGACGATGTGGCTGCCGATGCTGTCGAACCATTCGTGCCATGCGGCCATGACGTCGTCAGTGGGCTCTGACTGACCGCCGAACAGGAAGACGAACTTGCTCATGACTTACTCCTTGGACGTGGGTGGGGACTGCGCCAGATACTGCTCGTAGTTCTCGAGGGTCTCCTCGCTGGTGCCCCAGTAGGCGTGGAACTCCGAGAGCCAGTACTGCAGCGCCCGCAACGAGTGTCGTTCGAGGGCGAGGTGGGTCGTGCGGCCCGTCTTGCGACGGGTCACGAGGCCGGCGTCCGCCAGGATCGCGAGGTGCTTGTGGATGGCCGGCAGGGACAGGCCGCGCATGGCGGCGAGCTGACTGATCGAATGGGGCTGGAGCGCGAGCGCGTGGATGATCTCGCGGCGGTGGCGATTGGCCAGCGCGGAGAAGAGGACGTCGAGGGCGTCCGTCTCCTCGGTCATGGCTGCCTCGCTTGCGGGTGGTGACTGCGCCGGTGGTCCGGCGCGGATAGTTAACTAGATGGTGAACTATTGCGCAAGAGGGTCCTCGTGGGTGGCACGCAGTCGCCGGAGCGTCGAATGCAGTGTCGCGAGCGCCGAACGTGGCACTGCGGCGAGGAGCCGGGTGAGCTCGTCGTCGACCTCCGCGGTGGCGTCCGCGAGCCGCGCTCGGCCGGCCTTCGTGAGCGTGATCACCGACGAACGGCCGTCCAGGGGGTTGGGGCGCCGTGCGCACAGGCCCGCGGCCGCGATGCGATCGACGAGCTTGCTCGTGCCGCCGATGGTGATGCGCAGCTCCTCGGCGATGTCGTTCACGCGGCAGCCCTCCGTGCTGTCGATGACCCGCATGGGTTCGAACCAGGTCAAGGGGAGGCCGAGGGAGTTCTCCAGCCGGGCGTCCACGGCGCCCCAGAGCTCGGTCTCGAGGCGGACGAGGTCGTGGAAGAGCTGGAGATGATCGGTCATCGGGACACCCCTCAAGAAATTTTGCATTCCGCGGAATATTTCAGTTCCACGTCGGTTATGTGCCATGGAATGTACCTACTGAGAACTCGAGGAGCCACCATGCACGCCACCGATCAGATCCGCGACCTGCTGCAGACCTACGAGCGCGCCCTCAACACCAGCGATGCCGAGCTCGCGGCGAGCCTCTACACCGACGATGCGGTCTTCATGCCCACCACGCTGCCCACTGCTGATGGTGCGCACATGAAGGAGGCGTACGAGCAGATCTTCAGCGCGATAACGCTCGACGTCAGGTTCACGATCGACGAGGTCGTGGTCGCCAGTGCTGACATCGGCTACGCCCTCACCCGCAGCAATGGCACGCAGGTGGTCAAGGCGGCGAACATCACCTCGGCGGAGGCGAACCGGGAGGTCTTCATCTTCCGTCGGGTCGACGGGGCCTGGAAGATCGCCCGCTACATGTTCAACAAGGCGGAGTGACGCGGGCGCGGGGCGTGCGGCCGAGCTCAGAGATGGAGCGAGTGCGTCACGAGGCGGTCGGCTACCAGAGTCGCCGCACCTCCTGGGGCCAGCCGCACGCCACCGCCACCTTCCCTGCCCAGTGGCGTGCCTGCTCGTCGTCTGGTACGTCGACGACGGTCATACCGCCGACGTAGTCGGCCGTTCGGATGTACGGGCCCGGGCGGAACTCGAGGGTCCCGCTGGTGGCGTCGGCGCTGAAACCCTCGTCGGGGTCCGTGAGGCCCCCGGCGCACACAAGGATGCCGGCCGACCTCATCTCGTCCACCACCGCGCCGGCGAGTGGTGCTCGGCTCGCGAACCACTCCTCGGAGTGGTCGCCGACCCAGTTCTGGTTGAAGAAGATCACGTACTGGGGCATGGGTGCTCCTTTGTAGCGAAGGCGCACACCCTACGGGTGGTGGCGCCCCCTCGCCAGCGGTCACGGGGCGCTGGCGCTTGGCGGGCGGCCGGGCGAGGATGACCGGATGGCGCATCCGCGCATGTACGAGGACGGAGATCGTTGGCTGGCGCGTGTCCGGGAGCTGTGCGCCCGGCTCCCGGAGGCCGTGGAGTTCGAGTCACACGGGCGGCCGAACTTCCGCGCTGGCTCGCGGCGGGTGTTCGCGATCTACGGGTCGGGGCCGGACCATCCGCACGCGCTCATCGTCCGCGTCGATCCGGAAGACGCGCCGGGGCTGCGCTCGGATCCGCGGTTCTTCGTGCCCGCCTACTACCCCGATCGACTCGCGCTCGACGTGGACGGCGCGGACATCGACTGGACGGAGATCGCAGAACTCCTCGAGGCCGCCTACCGCACGGTGGCCTCCGCCCGGATGATCCGGGCGCTGGAGGCGTCGCCGGACTGAGTGCCGGCGCCGCTGCCTAGGAGTGCAGTGCGGCCACCGCCGACAGGCGATGGTGGGCGCCCAGCTTCACACGGGCGTTGTCGGCAATGCGCCGCACCGTGGGGCGCCCCAATCCGAGCCGCCGGGCGACTTCCGCGAGCGACAGCCCGGAGGCGACCAGCGTCATGACCTCGTGCTCGCGCCGCGTGAGGATGCCCGATGTGCCCTGCCCCCGTGGGGCGCTGCGGGGGATACCGACCAGGCGCAGCGAGCGTCGCACCCGGGCCTGAAGAGGAAGCATCCCTGCCGCCTCGATGTCGGGCTCGACGTCCAGGAGGGCGTCCGCCGCTCCCGGGTCGCCGGCGATCCGCAGTGCGTCGGCATGGGCGAATCTCGCACGCAGGGCGTAGCCAGCGGCCCGAGGTTCGTACTCCTCGGCCAGGTCACGGAACTGGGCGGCCGCGCGCAGCGGGTCTGTCCGAATCATCGCCAGCGACTCGATCTCGCGTCCTAGCAATTGATCCATGTGGGTGTTGTTGACGGTGCGCGCGGGGGAGAGCGGCTGGCCGAGATCCTGCTGCGCCCACGCGCGCACGAACAGCAGGTGGGTCCATGCCTGCAGGTGGTTGTGGTCTCCCTCATCGCCGACCGCGGTGACGACGGCGTCGGCGACGTCCTTCGCACGAGCGGCGCGGCCGGCTGCAAGGTGGAGCCACGCGCGTAGGAAGGCGGTGTTGTTGGCGAGGTGGAGTTCCGCTGATTCGGGGGCCGGTCCCAGTTCTTTCTCGGCCGCGTCGATCAATCCGAGCTCGATGAGGCAGGCGACCTTCGTGACCGACGCCTGCAAGCGAGTGAGGGCGTCGATGGCCGTGGTCTCGACCTGTTCGACGAGTTCGAGTGCCTCGCGGAACCTGGCTCGGAAGAACAGCAGATTGGCGGACATGGCGCCAAACTGCGCCCGCCACTCGCCCAGCCCCAGGCCCGCGGCGTAGTCGGCCATCTCGGCGGAGAGCTGCAGTGCGTAGGCCTGGTCGCCGTTCGACTCGTTCCACATGATGACGTTGTTCGACGTCCGGAGGTAGGCGTCCTTGTCGCCCTCCGACCGGGCCGCCTCCCTCCCCTCGGCCCACGCCTCGAGGCCTCCGGAGTCGCAGGTGTAGCCGTGGATGCCCGCCGCGTTGAGCACGCCCGCTCGGCCCCGGCCCGACCCCACGATGAGCAGGCCCTTCTCCAGCATGGCCGGATGCTCCGGTCGCGCGCCGATGGCCATGCACTCGCGGGCGACGATCTCGCCGAGCAGTGCGCCCTCCACGGGCGCGCCGCTGCCGTCGACGTGGGCCAGCCCTCGACGCGCGGCAGCGATCGCCCCGTCAGCGTCGCCGAGGTGCCAGCGAGAACGCGTCTCGACGAGGGCCAGCTCGGCTGCCTCGGATGCGGACAGTTCCTCATGCGCGAGGTCTTCGGCGAGGGCGAGGGCCTGTGCGGGGCGCCCGGCCTCGCTGAAGGCGCCGGCAGCGGCGAGGAGCGACGCCTTGCGCGTCGCTGGCGGACCGGCGAGACCGGCGAGCTCCAGCAGCCGTGCCCGGTCCGCTGGCGACTCGGTCGCCTCAGCAGCCGTGCCCGGTCCGCTGGCGACTCGGTCGCCTCAGCAGCCTCATGGGCGAGCGCAGCCGCGAGATCACCGTCACCGGCTGCCGCGTAGTGGAAGGCGGCGTCCGCCGGATCGGCGGCCTCCCTCGCCAGACGTCGGTGGGCGTCGTCCAGCAGGGCGGCCGGCGTCTCGGCCAGCACCGAGGCGGCAACCAGTGCATGGCGGATCCTGACCAGGCCATCGTCACCGGCCACGGCGAGGCCCGCGGCGAGCAGCTCGTCGGCGCCGGCTTCGCTGGGACGCGGCCCGTCACTCAGCGCGAGCGCGACGGCTGATGCCTGTCCCGCGGCGCTCAGTCGCTGAAGTGCCGTGATGATCTGGGCGGGCCCCTCTGCGCCGCCCTCCTCGGCGAGGAGTTCGACGAGCAGGGGAAGCCCGCCCGAACCGGTGACGACCAGGGCGGCGTCCTGCTCGCTCAGTTCCGGATTGTGACGGAGCGCGAGCATCAGGCACTCGGAATCCTCGAGACGCCCTAGCCGAATGACTGTCTGACCGTCCCCGGCCAGGGCATCGAGGAGAGGCGAGTCGGTGGAACCCACGTGATCGCGGCCGGCCATCAGGACGACGAGGCGCCTGCCGAGCGCGCGGATGACGTCCAGGCTGACCGGGTCGAGGAGATGCGCGTCGTCGACCACCAGGATGCCCGGCCCCACGGTCGACTCGATGGCCTCCGCGGCCGCCTCGACGTCCGCCGAGGCGGGTATGCCGGGGAACACGTCGACCAGCGCGCCCAGCGCCCGCCACCGCCCGGACTCCGTTCCGGAGACAGCGAACCGCGTGCGCGTCCCGCCCTCCAGCAACGTGCGGAGGAAGGCGGTCTTGCCCACGCCGCCCTCACCGAGAACGAGGATCGTCCCGTCCCACTCGAGCGCGGACTTGGCGACGGCCAGTTCGTGCGAACGACCCACCAGCGCGGCGTGGGAGTCGGAGTCGGCGGTTTCGGAGCGCAAGTAGGCGGCGACGGCCGCCGCTGTCGTCGCGACCTGGAAGTGGCGGCGAGCATCCGAGATCCTGCGGTCGGCCGTGCGGATCGAGATGTGCTCGCGTTCTGCCGCAGCCTTCAGTGACGAGCCGGACGCGAGCTGCCGAAGGAGCGCTTCCGTCTCAGACGGGAGGTGCTCCTTCCTCGGAGCCTCGGGAACCTCGGTCTGCACAGCTAGCCGGACGCGGCCGGTCCTGCTGAGCTCCACATGGAGTCGGTGCCAAGCCACCTGCTCCTCGGGAGTGGCGGGCGTGCCGACCGCGACCACGTCGGCCCCGTTCGCCGCCTGGCGCAAGGCCCGGACGACGTCGGAGTGCGTGCGAACCTCGACCACCGCTGCTGCGGGGTACTGATCCCGTGCCCGGGTGAGATCCCACCCTCGGGCGATGACGTGTTGCATCCTCCCCCGATCGCGCCCCCCGCATTCGGCGAGCGCAACCTACCGGAAGGTGGACCTCGTTGGCCCGGTGAAGCCGCGTTCGCCCTGAGCGTGGTCCTCCGCGTCACCACCATCGGCCCGGGCTCAGATCCCTCGTCGCGGGGCTCGGGCTTGCCGCCACTCGAGACCGTGCCACCTCTAGGGGAAGGTGAGGATTCCCAGGGTGGTCGGGTAGACGTCCGTGAACGGCTTCGCGGCTCGCTCGCCTCGGACCCGCGTCCGCGCGGGAGTGCGGAGGGTGGAATTGACCAAACCGGTGCAGGCGCCGCCGCTGGTACCGTTCGGCGACCGATAGGCCCGTCACTCCCGCGGAGACCTCATGAGCACGACGAGCCAGGTTCACCACGTCACGCTGATTCCGCAGGCCGACAAGGTCGAGCAGACGCGCGCCCTCCTGGTCCAATGCGCCGAGCGCGTGGCCGCGGCCCGGCCCGACAATGGGCCCCTTGCCTGGAGAGCGTCCTTCGACGAGGAGGTGGGGGCCTTGATCGTCGATGCGATCTTCCCCGACGAGGAGGCGGTCGCCTTCCATCAGGCCAACATCAAGGACATCGTGGCGACCTTCGCACCGATGATGGCGGCACCGCCCATCACCGAGATCCGGATGGTGTTCACCGCCGCCTGATCGGAGCGCCGCTGCGGCCGATGTCGCCTTGCGCGTGACTCTCCCCACTAGGGGCGAGCGGTGTCCTCGCGAAGCCGCCAGACGGCGCCGGCGACGAAGATGCCCAGCCACGTCACGACGTTGACGAAGGCCCAGCCGTCGAGGCCCTCCCCGGTCAGGGGGGCGTGCACGATGACGTTGAGTCCGTACAGGGGGCTGAAGTGAGCGATCGCCTGGAACACGTCGTTCATCTGGCTGAGGGGGATGAACAGGCCTCCGCTGAAGGCAAACAGCATCAGCGCGAAGGAGAGGATCTGCATGACGTTCTCGGTCGGCAGCAGGTAGCCCATGAAAAGCCCGAAAGCGGCGAACACGAGCGACCCGATCCACGCACACAGGAAGGTCGCGATCCAGATGCCGACCGGCATGGCGGGCTTGCCGGAGAGCAGACCGGCGCCGTATACGGCGGCCACCGAGGCGAACCCGAGAACCATGGCGGTGAGCATCTTTGTGATGACGTACGCCAGTGGGGACAGGGGCGTCAGCCGCAGCTGCCGGCTCCACCCTTGAGCTCTCTCGATGGACACCATCGCGCCGCCGCTGGTCGTGGCGAGTACGGCTCCGTACAGGGCCATGCTGATCATGATGAAGGCCGAGACGTTGCCGCTGCCGGCGGCCGCATCGGCATAGGCGTCGTTGAGGCCGAAGATGAGGAAGAAGACGACGGGCAGGACCATCGTGAAGATCAGGGTGCGACGGTTGCGCAGCAGCCGTCTGACCTCGATGCCGAGCACGACAGTGGTGAAGCCGCCGAGCCGGGGCGGCCGGCGACTGCCGAGGTCGCGGGTGGCGCTCGTGGGCGAGCTCACTCCTCACCTCCAGGGTTCGTCCCGCTGGTGAGGGCGACGAACGCATCCTCGAGGGCGCGGGCTGTGATCTCGATGTCCCGGGCGGGTGTCTCGGTGAGCAGGTGCCGTGCCATGGCGTCACTGTCGTGCGTGCGGATCAAGACGGTGTCGCCTCGCACCTCCACGTTCCCCTCGCCCGCCAGGGACTCCAGTTCCGCGAGGTCCGCACCGGGCCAGGTAGCCCGGATCGTTCGCCCTGTCGTCAAGGACTTGATCTGCGCGGCGGTCCCGTCGGCGACGATGCGGCCGTGACTGATGAGGACGATCCTGTCGGCGTAGGCATCCGCCTCCTCGAGGTAGTGCGTGGCGAACATGATGGTCCGCCCTTCGGCGGCGTCCTGGCGGATCGTGGCCCAGAAGTTGCGTCGACCCTCCACGTCCATGCCGGACGTGGGCTCATCGAGGAGCAGGAGCTCGGGATCTGACAGCAGAGCCATGGCGAACCGGAGCCTCTGCTGCTCGCCGCCAGAGCACTTGCCGACGCGGCGATCGGCGATGTCCGCGATGCCGGCCCTCTCCAGGACCTCTTCGACCGGCTTGCTGTGCGCGAAGACGCTGGCGGTATAGCGGGCAGTCTCCGCGACGGTGAGGTCCTTGAGGAGGCCTCCGGTCTGCATCACCGCAGCCACCAGGCCGCATCGAACGGCCGTGCGCGGCGCCACCCCGAACACCTCGACGTCGCCCGACGTCGGGACGCTAAGGCCCAGGATCATGTCGATGGTGGTGGACTTGCCCGCCCCATTGGGCCCGAGGAACGCGACGATCTCGCCGGATTGGATGGTCAGGTCGATCCCTTGAACGGCCTCCACGGGGCCGAAGGACTTCCACAGATCGCGCAGGCGCACGGCGTGCGAAGCATCGAAAAGCACATCGGCGTCTGCCGGCAAGGCTCGCTCTCCTCGAGGGTGTAGGTGACGTCACCTGTGCAGTCACCCTACGACCGACGGAATCGTGCGCGTCAAGGCATCACCCAGCGCACGGCCCTCTCGCCGCTCAACGCGCCGCTCGGATGGCTACTCTGGAAATGGGTATCCGGAGGTGCGTATGCCTGGGCCAGATGAACCTCGTGAAGGAAGCCGGGACGAGCAGGAACCCACCGCATCCGAGCCCGATGAGGCGTTGTCGACAGAAACTCGGGCCGCCTACCTCGCCATGACTGCGGCGTCGCTGGCGGCCGAAGATCCGGACAAGGGGGGCCCCGGAGCGGGCGAGTCCCAGTCCGAGTGGGACGAGCGGCGATCGGAGCGCCACTACGCGAGATTCCTCATGTACATGGTGATCCTTGTGGCCATCGCTGCCCTCGGGGTCGGCGCCGTCGCGATCGGGCGCACCTTCCTGAGCGGGGACTTCTCCGCGGCGGAAACCGACGCTCCCGCCGTCCCCGCTGGATCCGTTGCCGGCCCGAGTCCCGACTCGGGTGCAGCCGCGGGGGCAGCTGGCGACGAGTCTTCGTGCGTGCTGCCCGAGGGGGCAGTGACCTTGAAGGTTCAGTCGGTCGCCACCCAGACAGGGAAGGCCGACCCTGACATGTTCGTGGTGACCTGGGATCTTGCCGTCCAGAACACCTCCGATGCGGAGGTCACCGTGTGGAGCCACTGGACAGGTTCCGGCAGTGGGTCCTTGATCGAGGGGTGGACGGGCTCCGGCCAGATCGTCGAGCCCGGCGGCGTCGTGGTCGTGTCGAACAACCTGATTGACAACAACCAGAGCGGCAGAGCGGGTGTCCTGGAATGGAACTACGCCGATCGAGTGCTGGCGCTGCCCCGTGCTCCGGAGTGCTCGAACCAGCACGGGGATCCGCCGGCAGAACTGCAGCAGAACGCAATGGTGAGCCCTCTCCCGGTGCTGCCGCCAGGGGTCGAACTGCCGGGAGCCCCGTGAACTCGTGAGCCGATTCGGGCTCGCCGTACGCGCCGCGAATCGGAGGTTCCGCTGAGGAAGGGAGCGGATGATGTTCAGCAAGAGCGTCGCGGCGGGCGTGATGTGCGCACTGGTCCTGTCGTCGTGCTCGGCCGGTGCGGGGGGATCGACACCGACCATGGACGCTGCACCCGCACCCGTGCTCTCCGTCGCGAGCATCGAGCCCGGCCATGTCCTCACCGTCACGTCGGATGCCATCCGGGCAGGAGAAGAGGTGCCCGTGCGAGTGAGCATGGGGCCTCTGGATCTCGAGGTGGCCGTGGTGGCGGCGACGGATGGACAGCTCGACCTCGTGCTCCCGCCCTACGTTGACTCGGACACCGGACAGCCGAGTCCCGTCGACGCACGGCTGTCAGTGGCCAGCGGGCCTGCCGCGTCGTTGCGCATCGAGGAGCTGCCGCCCTCCATGGGCTCCCGGCCTGGAGACGTGATGCGCGCCGTGGTGGCCCAGGTGATGGCGGATCTTGCGCGGGGTCGAGCCGCCCTCACCGACGTTGCCACGCGTGACGGCCTGGACACGTCCGCGGCCGCGGCGTCAGCGAAGGCGGTCGAGGCCAACCTCGCGGCTGTCGACGTGCAGCTCGATTCCGCCGGCACGATCACCCTGCTGGGAGGCCCTGATGGCCCGATGGCCCTGGACGCCGAGCAGCTGGACTACGCCGACCGATACCTGACGGCCATCCTGGAGGGGCAGCTCGAGTACCTGCAGCGGGCCGGCACATCGGAGAGCGCTGGTGCAGCAGGGACGGCCGCTCTCGCGCTCAGCCGCGATGACCGCTCGGGCGTGGTCCGTGCCGAACCCGCGATCGTCCGCTCCGACGTCGTCGAACAGGTTCTGGCGGAAGTGCGCCAGCTGAGGAAGCAGGTCGACGCCGGTGGGAAGGCGCTCGTCGGGCAGGTCTCCATGATGGTCACGCTCGCCGCCGCCTATCTGGCGGCCGGAGGCGCCTTGGGCGCAAGCGGGGCGGGCGGGCTCGCTGTGACGGCCTCCACGGGCCAGACGGCCCTCTTCGCCTTCCTGGCCGCGGGGGCGAGCATCGTCGTCCTTGGCAGCGCCGCCGAGGGACTCAGTGCTCTCGAGGCGTACTTGAGTGGCGAGGACTGGACCTTCGGGAATGAGATCAACCGACAGCTGTTCGACGCGTTCACCAGCATCGGACTCGCCATCGGCGGCGACCTCGACCCTCGGGGCCTGGTCAACTACGGGAGTTTCCTGTGGTCGGAGTACGAGACGATCAAGGGCCTGTACTCGCTGCTGTGCACGGGACCGAAGGCGCAGGAGCACCGCGACTTCTGCACCGAGGCGGAGGCACGGCTCAACCGCCAGGAGCCATTGGCGGTCCGGCATCCAAGGATGTCGCCGGAGTTCCTCGCGGCCGGAGTCCCGGGGACGCTGATCTTCGGCATCAGCCCGGGACCGTCGCTCGACATCTCCGCCGATATCGATTGGGGAGATGGCACCACGTCGCACGTGACACCGGCCGTCGGCTACCTCATGGAGTCCCACACGTACGCCGTGGGCGGGGACGATCCGCTCAATGTCATCGTGACCGCGACGGACGCCAAGGGGAACGTCTCCTTCGACAGCACGTGGGTCCTCGTCGCCGAGACCGCCAAGCCCGTGGTGGTCGTCGGGAATGCTCCTACGAACCTGCTGACGCGCAACGAGTACTCGTGGACGTTCGTGGCCTCGGGCGGCGTGCCCGGCTACACGATGAGCATTGACTGGGGTGACGGCACCAGCACTGCGCTTCCTCCGCTCGCTGAGCC
The DNA here is from genome assembly GCA_016125355.1 of Actinomycetales bacterium. Taxonomy (GTDB): domain Bacteria; phylum Actinomycetota; class Actinomycetes; order S36-B12; family S36-B12; genus UBA10649. The sequence continues at coordinate 130,464 of WGLX01000002.1, forward strand.
CGGGCCGGCAAGTGCCACGCATTCCTACGCCAAGCGTGGGGAGTACGTGGTTCAGGCCACTGTGGCCGACGAGGGCGGCGAGGGGGCGCAGGCCACCGCCAGCGCCGTGGTTCATGACCCTGTCGCGATCTCGGACCTCGCCGGCCCGCTCGCCCTCGACCCGGACGAGACCGGCACGTGGACGGTCGGGATCGAGCAGGGCTGGCCACCGTATGAGATCTCCGTCGAGTGGACGGATGGCACAGCGCCGTTCGCCGGCACCGTCGATGGGGCCACGACGGTGAGCCACGCGTTTGCGGAGGCGGGGTCGTACTCGATCACCGCGACCGTCACGGACAGCACCGGGCTCTCGGCCGAGTCCATCGTCACGGTCGAGGTGCCGCGTCCACCCCTCACCTTCAAGGTCACAATGCCGACGGCGACACTCGAACTCCCGAACGGGGATCGCTCCACCGCTCGAGCCAACCCGATCAAGGGCTCGATCGCCTGGGCGAAGCAGACCATCTCGTTCGACATGGGGACCGCGGGAGTGGTCACCGGGCCATTGGCTGAGGACGGCACCTTCCGGATCAAGTTCACTGTCCCGCCACCGCCGGTGCCGGGTGGCGCCCTTGCCGGTACGAGCACGGCCGTCCTCGACGGAACCATCAAGGTCGATGCGGAGCAGTGGCGAGTCACCGGAGGATCGGCGAGGGTGCGGCAGGTCTGGCCCTCGGGCGCGCGGTTGCTCGGCGTGGGCAAGATCAGCTGACGCGGCAGGGACTCGCCTTCAGACGGCGATCTGGTCTCCGACGAGCGAGGCCGCGCCGTAGTTGGTTCGGCCGCGGGGCCCGACTAGCTGACTCTCCAACCGCCGCTGCCGCTGCTGAAGGACAGCGTCCGAGTGCAGACGACTCCGCCCCTGCCGTCGTTCATCCATCGCTCCCACGACTCCGTCCAACCGCCGCTGGGAACACCGGCCCAGTTCAGGCCCTCCGGAACGGCCTCATCGCACGTGCCTGTCGCCGGCTTGCCGAAAGCCTGGATGACGGGTGGAGGCCCAGCCGATACCTGGCATCCGCTGCCAGCCTGCAGAGGGCACGGGTCGACGGTGTCGGCCACGCCGTCGAAGTCGCAGTCCTTGATCGGCTGCGTGCCGTCGAGGTTCCCGTACCGGATCCCGAAGATGTATCCAATGTTCAACGTGGCGTCGCAGTACTCGATCATCCCGCTATTGGTGAAGATGCCGCCAGCGCCGCTCAGCCCGGGCGACAATGTGAAGGTCGAGCCTGAAGCGAGCCGGATGACCGCGGAGCCGTGGTTCGTCCCGGAGGCAGCAGGGCCCTCGACGGCGATCCCCACTTCGAGCTGGCCCGCGATGGTGATCGTGCCGTAGTTGTCGAGGATGTTGACCCCGATATTGCCCCCGGCCTGCACCTCGATGGTCCCGTAGTTCGTGAACGTCTGGGTGCCAACCAACGAGACGCCGTCGGGTACGACCCACGTGTTCCCGGCATCGTTGGTGATGGACCTGCCGATCACTTCGCACGTACCCGGGTCGGGCCCCCACGTGCCGCCGACATCCACGCAGGTCGTCGGGCCGATCGTCACCGTCGTCGCGGACGCCGGTGCCGCAACCACCAGCGGCAGACCTGCCCCCACCGTCACGATCGCGGCCAGAGCGGCCCAGAAGTGTCGTATCCGCATAGTGGCCCCTGTCGGCTCGGCTTGCTCCCGGTCCCGTGCTTCGCGTGTCCTGCGAAACTATCAGCGGCTCTGGACGCGGTGCCGAGATTCGCCAGACCGGCCCGTGACATGAGCGTTAGCGAGGCGGGGGAATGCGTGGAAGACATCCAAAGCACGGGCCGACCACGGGAACCGATAAGGGGCGGCAGTGCTCTTCGCTCGGCACAGCGCGACAGTGACGACGGCGTTCCGGACTCGCTGACCGCCCCCCGCTCGGTCCAAGGGGGTGACGTCCCCCTGAGTGGTGGCTTTTCGCTCTTCGCGCTCAGGTCAGTGTTCTGATCATGCCGTCATGAGTTCCGGTGTCGTCACCTGCCCCTCCGTCATCGTCGTGGTGGCCGTCACCAAGGTCATGGATCGCTCGC
>WGLX01000012.1 GCA_016125355.1 Actinomycetales bacterium
CATCTTCCGCGAGCCGATCATCATCAACAACATCCCCCGCCTGGTGCCCACCTGGACCAAGCCGATCATCGTCGGCCGTCACGCCTTCGGCGACCAGTACCGCGCCACGGACTTCAAGGTCCCCTCGGCCGGCAAGCTGACCATGACCTTCACCCCGGCGGACGGCTCGGAGCCGATGGAGTTCGACGTGTTCGACTTCCCCGGCGGCGGCGTGGCCATGGGCATGTACAACCTCGACGACTCGATCCGCGACTTCGCGCGCGCGTCGTTCCGCTACGGCCTGGCCCGGAACTACCCGGTGTACATGTCCACCAAGAACACAATCCTCAAGGCCTACGACGGCCGGTTCAAGGACCTGTTCCAGGAGGTCTTCGACACCGAGTTCAAGGGCAACTTCGAGGCGGCCGGCCTGACCTACGAGCACCGGCTCATCGACGACATGGTCGCCGCCGCCATGAAGTGGGAGGGCGGCTACGTCTGGTCCTGCAAGAACTACGACGGCGACGTGCAGTCCGACACCGTCGCCCAGGGCTTCGGCTCCCTCGGCCTCATGACGTCCGTGCTCATGACCCCGGACGGCAAGACCGTCGAGGCTGAGGCGGCACACGGCACGGTGACCCGCCACTACCGCGAGCACCAGAAGGGCAACCCGACGTCGACCAACCCGGTCGCGTCGATCTTCGCCTGGACCCGCGGCCTCGAGCACCGCGGCAAGCTCGACGGCACCCCCGACGTCAGCGAGTTCGCCCGGACCCTCGAGCGCGTCTGCGTCGAGACGGTCGAGGAGGGCAAGATGACCAAGGACCTCGCCCTGCTGATCGGTCGCGACCAGCAGTGGCAGACCACGCAGGAGTTCCTCGCCTCCATCGACGAGAACCTGCAGAAGGCGATGGCCTAGCCGCCACCTCGCACGACCCCCGCACGCACACCCCCGATGCTGCGTCGGTCGTTGAGGTCCGGGACCCCCGGAAACCTCAACGACTGACGCAGCATCGTTGTTAGGTTGGTGCGATGCCGCGGATTGACGTGACCGACTGCGTCCTGGTGGTCATCGACGCCCAGCCCGGCTTCTACGGCGCGGATCGCCACGACGTCGACCGCGACGCCCACGCGGCCGCACTCGCGCGGGCCGCCTGGGTCGCCGGTGTGGCCGCCGCCCTCCGCGTGCCGATCGTCGTGACGGAGGAGGACGCCCACCTCAACGGCCCGACGGACCCGGCGATCCGCGACGCGCTGCCGGACGGGACGCCTGTCCTGGACAAGGCAGTCTTCGGCGCCTGCGATCAGCCGGACATCGACGTCGCTGTTCGCGCCCCTCGTCGCGGCACCGTGGTGCTCGTCGGCACGGAGACCGACGTCTGCGTCGCCCACTCGGCCCTCGGATGGAGGGCCACCGGCCTGCGACCTGTCGTGATCCACGACGCGGTCCACTCCGCCGGGCCTGGGCACCTGAACGGGTTACGGCGGCTCGCCGCCGACGGTGTGGAGCTGCTCTCGGCCAAGGAGCTCTACTACGAGTGGCTGCGGACCCTCGCGGAGGTGCGCGATTTCGAGCGCCAGCACCCCGAGCTGGCGCAGCCGCCCGGGTTCCACCTGTGAGCGACGCGGTCCGCGACTAGATCGTCGAGATCACGGCGGTCGTCGTGATGACGACCCAGAAGGCGACCGACAGGCCCCCCAAGGCGGCGGCGAGGTACCCACTGAACCGACCGGCCATCCCCGCGCGGATGCCGAAGTAGAGGGCCGCGCAGCCGGGGACGATCGAGACCACGAGGGCCGGCACGCTGATCAGCAGGGCCGCACCGACGGGCGGCGTCGGGGCGTCCGCGCCCGCGTAGCCGAGCAGGCCGGCGATGCCGTAGCCGAGGAGCTGTCCGAGGATCGCTCCGGCGACGACGAGGACGACGAACGCCCACGCCCAACGCTGGTCGCGGGCCGGATCGGGGGTCTGGGCCATGATGCCCAGTAGTGTTCCATGGCATGAGTGACCTGTGGGTCAACCTCCTGGTGGTCCTGTTCTTCATCCTCCTGGGGGGCTTCTTCGCGGCGGCTGAGATCGCGCTGGTCTCGCTGCGCGAGTCGCAGGTGCAGCGGCTGGCCGAGAACGGCGCTCGGGGGCGCCGCCTCGCCTCCCTGGCCGGCAATCCGAACCGGTACCTCGCCGCCGTGCAGGTGGGTGTCACGCTCGCCGGCTTCATCTCGGCGGGCTTCGGCGCCGCACAGATCGCCCCGGTGATCGTCCCGGTGTTCACCGGCTGGGGCATGAGCGCCGGCTTGGCGGACGCGCTCGCGTTCATCCTGGTCACCGTGGTGATCGCGTACCTGTCCCTGGTGCTCGGGGAGCTGGTCCCCAAGCGCATCGCCCTGCAGCGGGTCGAGACCGTCGCCCTGTCCGCGGCCGGCCCCATTGACGTCCTCGCGAGCCTGTTCAAGCCGTTCATCCTGGCCCTCTCGGTCTCCACCGACGCGCTCGTGCGGCTGCTCGGCGGTGACCCGCGGGCCGGGAAGGAGCAGATCAGCGGCGAGGAGCTGCGGGATCTCGTCGCGGCGCACGAGGAGCTCACCGTCGAGGAGCGCGCCCTGATCGACGACGTCTTCGACGCCGGCGACCGGGAGCTCCGGGAGGTCATGGTGCCCCGCACCGAGGTCGACTTCCTCGATGCCGCGACCCCGCTGTTCAAGGCGGTGCGCGCGGTGGCGGACCAGCCGCACAGCCGGTACCCCGTCATCCGCGACTCCTCGGATGATGTCATCGGCTTCGTCCACGTCCGCGACATCCTGGCGCCGGACCTGGCAGAGCGCTCCATCCGGGTGGGCGACCTGGCCCGGCCGATCACGGCGTTCCCCGGCAGCAAGCAGGTCCTCAGCACCCTGACCGAGATGCGGCGCACGCGACAGCACCTGGCGATCGTCCAGGACGAGTACGGCGGCACCGCGGGCATCGTCACCATGGAGGACCTCGTCGAGGAGCTCATCGGCGAGATCCAGGACGAGTACGACATCGAGCGTCCTGAGGAGCAGTCCGTGGACTTCGGGGTCACCGTCGTGGATGGCCTGCTCAACTTGGAGGACTTCGAGGACGAGACGGGCATCGAGCTGCCGGAAGGACCGTACGAGACGCTCGCCGGCTTCCTGATCTCCCGGCTGGGACGGGTTCCGCTGCTCGGCGATGTCGTGGTCGACGGGCGGCACACCTTCGAGGTCACCGAGCTCGACGGCCGACGGGTGGCCCGCGTCAAGGTCACCCGGGTCCCGGAGCCGCTGCCGCCAGAGTCCGGGTCGGAGGACGTGGATCGCGGTACGACAGAATGACCGCATGACCTCCCAGCCCACCCGACCCCCTCGCGTGCTGTCCGGCATCCAGCCGACCGCTGACGCGTTCCACCTCGGCAACTACCTGGGTGCGCTGAGGGAGTGGGTCCGCCTGCAGGCCACCCATGACGCCTACTACTGCGTCGTCGACCAGCACGCCATCACCGTGGACCACGATCCCGAGCAGCTGCGTCGGCGCACCTACGCCTCCTTCGCCCAGTTGCTCGCGCTGGGGCTCGATCCGGAGCGATCCACCGTGTTCGTGCAGAGCCAGGTGCCTGAACACAGCCAGCTCGCGTGGGTCCTCGAATGCCAGACCGGCTTCGGCGAGGCCGGGCGCATGACGCAGTTCAAGGACAAGTCGCAGAAGGAGGGCAGCGCCCGCGTCACCGTGGGCCTCTACACGTACCCGATCCTCCAGGCTGCGGACATCCTCATCTACCAGGCCGACGCCGTGCCCGTCGGCGAGGACCAGCGCCAGCACCTCGAGCTGACGCGCGACTTGGCCCAGCGTTTCAACCTGAAGTTCGGCGAGACTCTGACGGTGCCGGAGGCGTACATCGTCAAGGAGACCGCCAAGATCGTCGACCTCCAGGAGCCGACGGCCAAGATGAGCAAGTCCAGCCCCTCGGGCTGCGCCTTCCTCCTCGACGACGACAAGGTGCTCGCCAAGAAGATCAAGAGTGCCGTGACCGACTCGGAGCGGGAGATCGCCTTCGACCAGGAGCGCAAGCCCGGAGTCTCGAACCTGCTCACGATCCAGCACGCGCTGCGCGGGAAGTCGATCGACGAACTGGTCGCGGAGTACGCCGGCCGGGGCTACGGCGACCTCAAGTCCGACACGGCGGAGATCGTGGTGGAGACGATCCGGCCCATCCGCGAGCGCGTGAACGAGTACCTGCAGGATCCGGCCGAGCTGCACCACCTGATGTCCATCGGCGCGCACAAGGCCCGGGCCACGGCGGCGAAGACCCTCGATGACGTCTACCAGCGCGTCGGCTTCATCCCCCTGGACCACGAGTGATGGCCGAGCCGGGGTCGGGGCACACCATCGGCATCGCCGTCGAGATCCCGGAGCCATACGGCAGCCAGCTCGACGCGGTCCGCGCCGAGTACGCGCAGGATCCTGACGAGATGCCCGCGCACGTGACCATCCTGCCGCCGGTCGACATCGACGACGACCTGCTCGACACCGTGATCGCCCACCTCGCCACCGTTGCCGGCTCGACCGAGCCGTTCCGCCTCGTCCTGCGCGGGACCGGGACGTTCCGGCCCGTGTCACCTGTCGTGTTCGTTGCGGTGGCCGAGGGGATCTCGCGGTGCGAGCAGCTCGAGCGACACGTCCGTTCGGGGGCCCTCGCGGTGGAGACCCGGTTCCCGTACCACCCGCACGTCACCATCGCGCACGATGTGGCGGACGCGGATCTCGACGAGGCGTTCGAGAAGCTCGAGGGCTTCTACGCGGACGTGCAGATCGATCGCCTGAGCCTGCGAGAGCTCCGGGAGGGCCGCTGGCAGATGGTGCGGGAATTCGTCCTGGGCGGCTAGGCCCCGGCCGAATGTCGCCCCTGCGATGGTCGGCGCAGGGCGACCAGCACCACGGCGCCCGCCGCGATGAGCAGCGCGGCGACGATGCCGATCAGCGGGAGCCCGGGCGAGGAGTCCATGGGACCCGCGGCCGCCGGCTCCGCCGATCCGGTGCCCTGGCCGGAGGTCGCGTCACCGCTCGCTTCGGCGCTCGCCTCGGTGTCGGCCCCCCGGGCGGCAGCGCCCCCGGACTCGCCGCCTCCGCTCGTCGAGTCGAGTGAGGCCGGCAGCGGGGATCCGCGCTCGACGAGGACGCCGACCGGCTGCACGCGGTCGCCGTTCTTGAACCCCCAGGTCAGGAGCTTCTTGGCGGCCGACTCCGTCGACTCCTGGATGCCCATGAGGGTGACGATCAGGGTGCGCCCATGGCGCCGGGCGGCACCGGCGAAGGTGCGACCGGCCTGGGAGGTGAAGCCGGTCTTGACGCCGATCGCACCGGGCCAGCCGTGCAGGAGCATCCGGTTGGTCGTGTAGATCGTGTGCGTGCCCTTGCCCTTGGTGTTGGGGAACTGCGTCTTGGCCGTGCCGGCGTAGCGGGCGAAGTCCTCGTTCTTGAGGCCCTCGCGGGCGAAGAGCGCAAGGTCGTAGGCACTCGAGTGCTGACCGGGTGTGTCGAGGCCGTTGGGGGTCTTGGCGACCGTGTCGAGGGCACGCAGGTCGTAGGCCACCTGGTTCATCTGCCGCAGCGTCTTGCCGACTCCTCCGTTGGCCTCGGCGAGGGCGATGGCGGCGTCGTTCGCCGAGGGGAGGAAGACCGCGTACCAGAGCTCGTCGAGGGAGTACTTCTTGCCCGCCCGCAGCCCCACCCGGGTGCCGTAGATGGACGCGGCCTTCCCGCTGGCCCGGGTGGTGCCCTGCGGGTCGAGCCGGGGGAGGAGGGTGAGTGCGGTGAGCATCTTCAGCGTGCTGGCCGGGGCGCGCTGCAGGTGAGCGGCCTTCGCGGCGAGGATCTCCCCGGTGTCGGCATCGGCGAGCACCCAGCTGGCCGCCTTGACGTCGGGGAGCGGCTTGGCGCCCTCCTGGAGCTGGACGGCCTGCTTGCCGCCCGCGAGACCCTCCCCGCCGATGGTGTCGGCCGTGTGGGTCCGGGCCGCGGCCGAGGGGACGTTCAGCAGCAGCATGCCGACGGCCGCCGCTGCGGCCAAGGGCGCCAGTCGGGAGTGTCCACGGTGGAGGGGATTCATCGCCAGTCATGCTACGTCCGGAAGTAGGCTCGACCTCACAACCACGCCCGGGAGGTCCGATATGTCGTCGATCACTGCACCCACTGGCCTGTTGATCGGTGGGGAGTGGCAGCAGACGCAGAAGCGCCTGCCGGTCGTCGATCCCGCCACGTTCACGGTCATCGCCGAGATCGGTGACGCCTCGGTCAGTGAGGGGCTCGATGCGGTCGCGTCGGCGTACGACGCCTTCCAGACATGGTCGGTGACTCCGCCGCGGCAGCGTGCCGAGGTGCTGCGGCGCGCCTTCGAGATCATGACGGCCGAGCTGGAGACCTGCGCGCGGATCATCTCGCTGGAGAACGGCAAGGCGTGGCGCGATGCCCTGGGTGAGGCGACCTACGCGGCCGAGTTCTTCCGCTGGTTCTCGGAGGAGGCCTGCCGCGTCCAGGGCGACTTCCGCTACGCGCCGAACGGCGACAAGACCATCGTCGTCGACCACCGGCCGATGGGCGTGGCCTACATGATCACGCCGTGGAACTTCCCGGCCGCGATGGCGACCCGCAAGCTGGCCCCGGCGCTGGCCGCCGGCTGCACCGCCGTCCTGAAGCCTGCGGGCGAGACACCCCTGACGGCGCTGTGGATCGGCGACGTCCTGCAGCGAGCCGGCGCTCCCGCGGGCGTGGTCAACATCATCACGACCACGAGCACGGGTCCGGTCTCCGAGGCCATCCTCGCGGACCCGCGCGTCGCGACGCTGTCCTTCACCGGCTCCACCTATGTGGGCAAGATGCTGCTCAAGCAGACCGCTGAGCGCGTCCTGCCGTCGTCGATGGAGCTCGGCGGCAATGCGCCGTTCGTGGTCTTCGAGGGCACCGACGTGGATGCGGCCATCTCCGGTGCGATGATCGCCAAGATGCGCAACGGTGGCGCGGCCTGCACGGCGGCGAACCGCTTCTACGTGCATGCCTCGCTCGCGGAGGAGTTCTCGACCAAGCTCGAGGACGCGTTCGCTGCCCTCAAGGTGGGTCCGGGGATCGAGCAGGAGAACGACCTCGGCGCCATGGTGTCGGAGAAGGAGCGCGACAAGATCGTCGAACTGCTCCAGCAGGCCGTCGGCGAGGGCGTCATCGCCAAGCCGTCGTCGGAGATCCCCAAGCTCGGTGCCTTCATCGCCCCGACCGTGGTGCGCGACGTGCAGCACGGATCGACGCTGACGAAGAACGAGATCTTCGGCCCCGTGGCCCCCATCGTCACGTTCGAGGACGAGGACGAGGGCATCCGGATGGCCAACGACACCGAGTACGGGCTGATCTCGTACGTGTACGCCAAGGATCCCGGCACCGGCATCCGCATCGCCCGTCGTATGGAGTCCGGCATGGTCGCCGTCAATCGTGGCCTGGCATCGGACCCCGCTGCCCCGTTCGGCGGCATGAAGGAGTCCGGGCTCGGGCGCGAGGGCGGCTTCGCCGGCATCCACGAGTTCCTCGAGACCCAGTACTACGCGGTCGACCTGTAGCCGACCCGCCACAACGGATGTCCGAGTCGGCTGCGGAACGGGCCATCGCGGATGCGCTGGCCCGGGGCGAGTTCGACAACCTGTCCGGCTCGGGCAAGCCGCTGCACCTCACCGGCTCCTATGACCCCGACTGGTGGGCGAAGGACCTGATGCGCCGCGAGGGCCTCGATGCGTCCTCGGTGGTCTCCCCGACCGTGGCCCTGCGCCGCGAGGCAGACGGCTTCCCCGACTCGCTGCGCGACCTGCGCACCGAGGAGGCCGTGCGCACGGTTCTGGCGGACTTCAACGCCCGCGTGGCTGCCGACTGGCGTCGGCCCGGCGTGGGGCGCGGCAGCCCCATCGTCGCCCGGATGGTCGACGTCGACGACCTGGTCGCGGCCTGGCGTCGACTCCGGTCTGCGGGTGAGCCGGTCAGCGACGGGTGAAGGTGATGGGCAGCGAGAGCAGCGAGTAGAGGAAGAAGCCCGGGGCGCGCTCCAGCGTGGTGCCCGGGGCAAGGGCGATGTCGTCCAGCCGGTCGAGGATCCGGTCGAAGGCGATCATCATCTCCTGCAGGGCCAGCGGACGCCCGACGCAGAAGTGCGGCCCCCGTGAGAAACCGATGTGCTTGCCGGCGTTGTCCCGGGTGATGTCGAAGCGGTCGGGATCGTCGAAGACGTCCTCATCGCGATTCGCCGCGCCGTACCGGATGTGCAGGATCGCGTTGGCCGGGATCGGCACCCCGCCCAGTTCGACATCCCTGGTGGCCCGCCGGAACAGCCCCTGAACTGAGCTGGAGTGCCGCAGGGCCTCGTCGGCGAAGTTGCGCAGCAGCGTGCGATCCCGTCGCAGGAGGTCCATCTGGTCCGGATGCTCGATCAGGAGGAGCATCGCATTGGCGAGTGCGTCGGCCGTGGTCGTGTACCCGCCCGTGACGAGCTGGTGCATCAGGTTCTGCAGCTCGTGCATCGAGTACGGCTCGTCACCGTCCTCCGGATCGGCGACGAGGGCTGACATCCAGTCATCGGTCGGCTTGCTGCGCCGCTCCTCGAGGACGTCAGCGAGATAGTGCTGTGCCTCGGCCTCGATGTCGGAGTAGTGGATGACCGCGTCCTCATCGGTGAGCAGCCCCTGGGCGGGGGCCAGCATCGCATCGGCCCACCTCTTGAACGTCGTGATCTGGGTGGCGTCGAGGCCGAGCTGCTCGGCGATGACCAGGCCGGGCAGCGGGAAGGCGAACTCGGCCACGAAGTCGCACTCACCGCGGTCGGCGAAGGCGTCGATGAGCTGATCGGTGAGCCGCTCGACCGACGGCACCATCCCCTCGACGCGGGCCGGCGACAGGGCCCGGTTGAGCAACCGGCGGTAGCGCCCGTGCTCCGGGGGATCCGTGCGATGGAGGGTCTGCACATGCCCCCAGCCGATCTCCGACAGGCGCTCCTCGTACATCCGGCCGAGGTGACTGCCCGACTCGCCCGTGTACTGCTCGTGGACGATGCTGTTGGAGAAGGTTTGGGGGTCGCTGGCAATGGCCTTGAGATCCTCGTACCGCGAGACGATGTAGAAGCCTGTCTCGGGCATCCGATAGACCGGGGCGTTGGCCCGTAGCTGGGCGTAGAAGGCCCACGGGCAGGCCGCGGTCTCGGGTTCGAGAAGGCTTCCTACGATCTCCGGCATCCGGGCTCCAAGTCATCTAGACAACTGAGCCCGATTAGAGCACACATTCCGTCGCTCGAACAGCGACCTGCTTCAGAAGCGGCGGAAGATCAGTGCCCGCTTGACCTCCTGGATCGCCTTCGTGACCTCGATCCCGCGGGGGCACGCGTCCGTGCAGTTGAAGGTCGTGCGGCAGCGCCACACGCCCTCCTTCTCGTTGAGGATCTCGAGGCGCTGCTCGGCCCCCGAGTCGCGGCTGTCGAAGATGAAGCGGTTGGCCGCCACGATCGCGGCCGGGCCGAAGTACTGGTCGTCGGTCCAGTAGACGGGGCACGAGGTCGTGCAGCAGGCGCACAGGATGCACTTCGTGCCGTCGTCGAAGCGGGCTCGATCCTCGGCCGACTGCAGGCGCTCGCGCGTCGGCTCGTGGCCGTCGGTGATGAGGAACGGCATGACCGACCGGTACGCGTCGAAGAACGGGTCCATGTCGACGACCAGGTCCTTCTCCAGCGGGAGGCCCTTGATCGGCTCGACGGTGATCGGCTTGCTGATGTCGAGGTCCTTGACCAGGGTCTTGCAGGCCAGACGGTTGCGGCCATTGATCCGCATCGCGTCGGATCCGCAGATGCCGTGCCCGCACGAGCGGCGGAATGTCAGGCTGCCGTCGATCTCGCCCTTGATCTTCTCCAGGGCGGTGAGTACGCGGTCCGTCGGGTAGAGGGGGACCGTGTACTCCTCCCAGTGCGGCTCGCTGTCGAACTCCGGCTGGTACCGGTGGATGCGGAAGGTGACGTCGGCCGCGACGGGCGCAGCGACGGGGGCCTCGGCCATGGCAGTCATCAGTACTTGCGCTCCATCGGCTGGTATCGGGTGACGGTCACCGGCTTGTAGTCGAGCTGGATGGCCTCCTGGCCGTCCTCGCCGACGTGGCGGTAGGCCATCGTGTGGCGCATGAAATTGACGTCATCGCGGTTCGGGTAGTCCTCGCGGGCGTGGCCGCCGCGCGATTCCTTGCGCTCGAGCGCGCCCACGACGACGAGCTCCGCAAGATCCAGCAGGAAGCCCAGCTCGATGGCCTCCATGAGGTCCGTGTTGTAGCGCACGCCCTTGTCCTGGATCGCGACGCTCTGGTACCGCCGCTTCAGCTCCTGGACGTCGCCGAGCGCCTGCTTGAGGGTCGCCTCGGTGCGGTAGACCTGCGCGTTGAGATCCATCGTCTCCTGCATCTCGCGCTTGAGCGCCGCAACGCGCTCGCCACCGGTGCTCGATCGCAGCTTCTCGACCAGGGCGATCGTGTGGCCCGGGGCATCCTCGGGGAGGTCCACGTGCCCGACCTGCTGCGCATGCTCAGCGGCAGCGATGCCGGCGCGGCGTCCGAAGACGTTGATGTCCAGCAGCGAGTTGGTGCCGAGACGGTTCGCTCCGTGAACCGACACGCAGGCACACTCGCCGGCGGCGAACAGGCCGGGGATGACGTGCTCGTTGTCGCGGAGGACGCGGGTCTCGATGTCCGTCGGGATGCCGCCCATGGCGTAGTGAGCGGTCGGGAAGACGGGGACCAGCTCCGTGACCGGATCCACGCCGAGGTAGGTGCGGGCGAACTCGGTGATGTCGGGCAGCTTGGCCTCGATCTGCTCCTTGGGCAGGTGCGTGAGGTCGAGGTAGACGTAGTCCTTGTTGGGACCGGCGCCGCGGCCCTCCCGGACCTCGAGGACCATCGACCGCGAGACCATGTCGCGGGGGGCGAGGTCCTTGATCGTGGGGGCGTAGCGCTCCATGAAGCGCTCGCCCGAGGCGTTGCGGAGGATGCCGCCCTCACCGCGGGCCCCCTCCGTGAGGAGGACGCCGAGGCCGGCCAGGCCCGTGGGATGGAACTGGTAGAACTCCATGTCCTCCAGCGGGATGCCACGGCGGTAGCACACGCCCATGCCGTCACCGGTGAGCGTGTGCGCGTTCGAGGTGGTCTTCCACACCTTGCCGAACCCGCCGGTCGCGAAGATCACGCTCTTCGCGCGGAACACGTGGATCTCGCCGGTGGCCAGCTCGTAGGACACGACACCGGCCGTGACGGGTCCCTCGTCCGTCTCGGTCAGGAGGAGGTCGAGGACGTAGAACTCGTTGTAGAACTCCACGTTCTGCTTGATGCAGTTCTGGTAGAGCGTCTGGAGGATCATGTGCCCGGTGCGGTCCGCCGCGTAGCAGGCCCGGCGGACGGCCGCCTCGCCGTGGTTGCGGGTGTGACCGCCGAAGCGGCGCTGGTCGATGCGTCCCTCAGGGGTGCGGTTGAACGGCAGGCCCATCTTCTCGAGGTCGAGGACCGCGTCGATGGCCTCCTTGCACATGACCTCGGCAGCGTCCTGGTCGACGAGGTAGTCGCCGCCCTTGATCGTGTCGAAGGTGTGCCACTCCCAGTTGTCCTCCTCGACGTTCGCGAGGGCCGCGCACATGCCGCCCTGCGCGGCGCCCGTGTGGGAGCGCGTCGGGTAGAGCTTGGTGAGCACGGCGGTACGTGCCCGCTTGCTCGACTCGAGCGCCGCACGCATGCCGGCGCCTCCGGCACCGACGATCACGACGTCATAGGTGTGGGTCTGCATGGAAGGCGCTCCCGGAAGGTCAGCCGATATTCGGGTCGAAGGTGAAGATGACCAAGGTGCCGAGGATGATGGTGAACCCGGCCGCGACGTACAGGATCATCTTGAGCCAGAAGCGCGTCTGGTCGCGCTCGGCGTAGTCGTTGATGATGGTGCGCATGCCGTTGGTGCCGTGCAGCATGGCCAGCCAGAGCATGAGGAGGTCCCAGACCTGCCAGAACGGGCTGCTCCAGCGCCCCGCGACGAAGGCGAAGTTGATGCGCTGAACGCCGCCGTCGAGCACGTTCATGATCAGCAGGTGGCCGAGGACCAGGAAGACCAGGACCAGCCCCGAGACCCGCATGAACAGCCATGAGTAGAGCTCGAAGTTGCTGCGCTGCGACGAGCGCTGCGAGGACCGAGGGGCCGGGATGTTGACCGGGCCGGGCTGGGCGGTGGTGCTCATGCGGCGCTCCCGAACATGGTCTCGACGGTGTGCTTGAGCATGAAGAAGGCTCCGGGCAGCATCAGGACCACCCAGACGGTGCCGACCACCCAGGTCATCTGGCGCTGGAGGCGCGGGCCCTTGGCCCAGAAGTCGACGAGGATCACCCGCACGCCATTGAGCGCGTGGTAGAGGACCGCGCCGACGAGGCCGACCTCGAGCAGGTTGACGATCGGGGTCTTGTAGCTGGCGATCACCTGGTCGTACAGCTGGGGCGATACCCGCACGAGTGCGGTGTCAAGGACGTGGACGAGAAGGAAGAAGAAGACGGCCACGCCCGCGATGCGGTGCACGACCCAGGTCCACATGCCCTCGCCGCCGCGGTAGAGCGTGCCGCTCGACATCGTGGCCACGCATGCCTCCCTTGAAGAAGTCCCCGAAGGCGCGACTCGCGGTCGGGGAGCGCTGGCCTCACCCTACCGAGGACGTGCGCACCCGGCGCGACGGGATATGCAAGGACGTCCTATGTTGTCGCTCACACGACTGCCGCGGAGGTACTCATGGATCCCGTCACCCAATCCGGACTGCCGTTCGATCCGGTCTACGGGCCCGACGCCCTCGCGGGATGGGATCCGCAGGCGCAGCTGGGCGAGCCCGGCTCCTACCCCTTCACCCGGGGCGTCTACCCCACCATGTACACCGGCCGCCCCTGGACGATGCGCCAGTACGCCGGGTTCGGAACGGCTGCGGAGTCGAACGCGCGCTACAAGCAGTTGCTCGCCGCCGGCACGACGGGCCTGTCCGTCGCCTTCGACCTGCCTACCCAGATGGGCTACGACTCGGACCACCCGCTCGCTCACGGCGAGGTCGGCAAGGTGGGCGTCGCCATCGACTCGATCGAGGACATGCGGGTGCTGTTCGAGGGCATCCCGCTGGACAAGGTGTCGACCTCGATGACCATCAATGCCCCCGCGGCCGTCCTCCTGCTCCTGTACCAACTGGTGGCGGAGGAGCAGGGCGTCACTGCGGATCAGCTCAACGGCACCATCCAGAACGACGTGCTGAAGGAGTACATCGCCCGCGGCACCTACATCTACCCACCGGCGCAGTCGTTGCGCCTGATCACCGACATCTTCACCTACTGCCGGGCCGAGATCCCGAAGTGGAACACCATTTCCATCTCGGGCTACCACATGGCCGAGGCGGGGGCGACGCCCGTTCAGGAGGTGGCGTTCACCCTGGCCGACGGCATCGAGTACGTGAAGGCGGCCGTCGAGTCCGGCCAGGACGTGGACGAGTTCGCGCCCCGGCTCGCCTTCTTCTTCGTGTCGCGGACGACCATCCTCGAGGAGGTGGCGAAGTTCCGTGCCGCCCGACGCATGTGGGCCCGCATCATGAGGGAGCGGTTCGGCGCGAAGAACCCGAAGTCGCTCATGCTCCGCTTCCACACCCAGACGGCGGGCGTGCAGCTGACCGCTCAGCAGCCCGAGGTCAACCTCGTGCGGGTCTCGGTCCAGGGCCTGGCCGCGGTCCTCGGTGGCACGCAGTCGCTGCACACGAACTCCTTCGACGAGGCCATCGCCCTGCCCACGGAGAAGGCGGCCCGGCTGGCCCTGCGGACCCAGCAGGTGATCGCCTACGAGTCGGATGTCTGCCAGACCGTGGACCCGTTCGCCGGCTCCTACGTCGTGGAATCGCTCACGGACGGGATCGAGGAGGCCGCCACGCGGCTGATCGACCAGATCGACGAGATGGGCGGAGCCGTCGCCGCGATCGAGCAGGGCTTCCAGAAGGCCGAGATCGAGCGGTCCGCCTACCAGGTGGCGCTGGAGATCGACTCGGGTGAGCGCACCGTGGTGGGCGTCAACCGCTTCACGATCGACGAGGTCGAGAAGTACGAGCCGCTCCGCGTCGACCCCGCGATCGAGGCCGACCAGTGCGCTCGGCTCGAACGATTGCGCGCCGACCGCGACAACGACGAGGTCGTACGGCTGCTCGCCGCCATCAACGAGGCCGCGAGCGGCACGGACAACCTCCTGTACCCGATGAAGGAGGCGCTCCGCGCCCGGGCCACGGTCGGCGAGGTGTCCGACGCACTGCGCGGCGTGTGGGGTCAGTACACCCCCCGGGACGGGTTCTAGGCGCTCACCGGCAGGCCGAGGGCCCGCTGGATCCGGCGCGCGCTGCGCTGCAGCGTCTCGACGACCTGCTCATCGGGCTCACCGCGACGGTGGTGCTGTCGTCGAGCGACGGCGACGGCCCCGGTGAGATCCGGCGTGACCACGGGGGCGGCCAGGCAGCTGACGCCCACGGCGTACTCCTCCTCGTCCCGTGCGAGGGTCGACGAGCGGTGGATCTCGTTCTCCAGGGTGCGTCGATCGGTGACCGTTCGCCGCGTGAGCTGGTGCAGCGGATGGCGGGCGAGGTAGTCCCGGCGCTTGGTGTCGTCCAAGGCGCCAAGGATGCACTTGCCCAGGGCGGTGGCGTGGGCGGAGTCATGGATCCCGACCCAGAGGTCGATGGACGGCACCTTGGGGGAGTCGACGATCTCCACGACCGCGATCTCCCCCTCGTGGTAGAGGGCGAGGTAGGCGGGCGCGCGCAGCTCATCGCGAAGTCCCTGCATGGCCGGGCGGGCGCGGGCCAGAACGGCGGCCATCCGGTCCTGCGTGGCCACCTGCGTCAGTGTCGGCCCCAGGACGTAGCTGCCGTCGTCGAGGCGGCGCAGGTAGCCCTCGTGGGTCAGCGTGCGCAGCAGGTGGTAGGTCGTGGAGAGGGACAGGTCCACGCTCCTGGCCAGTTCCTTGGCCTGGGCACGCCCGTCGAGGGCGCTCACCGCCTCGATGAGGCGGAGCGCGCGCTGCACCGACTGGATGAGGGTGGGTTGTGCCCCCGGTGACCCCATGGAGCCTCCAGCATTCGCCTCGCTGATGCAGGGAACGGTAATCGCCGCCCCCGGCTGGCCGCATGCGATTCGCCGATCCCATCGCGTGCCGCTATCTGAAATCCCGGTGCTTGAAGGTGCGGCGGCGCGCTCTGAGACTGGCGGACATCAGCCGACGCGAGAGAGGAGCGTCATGGTCGACAACGACATGCGCATGGACTTCTACCGGGAGATGGTGCGGATCCGCACCTACGAGGCGGCCCTCCAGCGCGACTACCACGCCGACAAGGCACCCGCGTGGGACATCGGTGCGGGCCTGATCCCCGGGGAGATGCACCTCTCGGCCGGCCAGGAGCCCGTGGCCGTGGGCCTGTGCGCCAACCTTGTGCAGGGCGACGCCATCACCGGACCCCATCGCCCGCACCACCTCGCCCTCGCCAAGGGCGTGGACATGAAGGCGATGACTGCGGAGATCTTCGGCCGCGATACCGGCCTGTGCCACGGCAAGGGCGGGCACATGCACCTGTTCGATCCCGGCCAGCACTTCTCCTGTTCGGGCATCATCGCCCAGGGGATGCCGGTTGCCGTGGGGCAGGCCTTCGCCTTCCACCGGCGCGGCACCGACAACGTCGCGGTCGCCGTGGCCGGTGAGGGTGCCGCCAACCAAGGCGCCTTCCACGAGGCGCTGAACCTGGCCGCCATGTGGAAGCTCCCAGTGATCTTCATCATCGAGGACAACGACTGGGCGATCTCCGTGGCCCGCGACACCGCGACGCCGGTGAAGGACGGGTCCATGCGGGGCTCGGCCTACGGCATGCCGCACGCACGCGTGGAGGGCAATGACGTCGAGGCCATCTACGACGCCTGCCGGACCGCGGTCGATCGGGCGCGGGCGGGGGGTGGGCCCACCCTGCTGGAGATCCACACCGTCCGCCTCTGGGGACACTTCGAGGGCGATGCGCAGGCCTACCGGGGGGACGAGCTCGCCGCGGCCACCGAGAACGACCCGATCCCGCAGTACGAGAGGCGCCTGGTTGCGGCCGGCCTGCTCGACGAGGAGGCCATCGCGCGCATCAAGGCCGAGGCCGAGGCCGAGGTCGAGGAGGCCATCGCGTTCGCCAAGGCGAGCCCCGAACCCCTGCCCAGTGACGCCTACCTGCACGTCTTCGCCTGAGGCGACCGGAAGAGAGGACCTGACATGACTGTGACTGAGAGCGTTGACGCTGGAACCCGTCGCCTCACCACCGCCAAGGCGATCTCGGAGGCGATCGCGCAGGAGATGCGCGTCAACCCCGAGGTGTTCGTCATGGGCGAGGACGTCGGCCCGTACGGCGGCATCTTCGGGTCGACTGGTGGTCTGTTCGAGGAGTTCGGCTCCACGCGCATCATCGACACCCCGATCTCCGAGACCGGCTTCATCGGCGCGGGCATCGGCGCTGCGGTCGAAGGCATGCGACCCGTGGTCGAGCTGATGTTCGTGGACTTCTTCGGCGTCTGCTTCGACCAGATCTACAACCACATGGCCAAGATCCACTACGAGTCGGGCGGCAACGTGAAGGTGCCGATGGTCCTGATGATGGCCGTCGGTGGCGGGTACTCGGATGCCGCCCAGCACTCGCAGTGCCTGTGGGCCTCCTTCGCCCACATGCCCGGCATGAAGGTCGTCGCGCCGTCGAACCCGTACGACGCGAAGGGCCTGATGATCTCGGCGATCCGGGATGACAGCCCCGTCATCTTCATGTTCCACAAGGGGGTCATGGGCCTGCCCTGGATGGCCAAGAACCCGCGCTCGATCGGACCGGTCCCGGAGGAGGAGTACACCGTCCCCATCGGCAAGGCGGCCATCCCGCACCCGGGCAGCGACGTGACCGTCGTCAGCGTCTCGATGTCCGTCCAGCACTGCCTGGACGTGGCCGAGAAACTCGAGGGCACCACCAGCGTCGAGGTCATCGACCTCCGCTCGATCGTGCCGCTCGACCGCGAGGCCATCCTGACCTCGGTGGCCAAGACGGGCCGGCTCGTCATCGTCGACGAGGACTACAAGTCCTTCGGGCTGAGCGGCGAGGTGATCGCGACCATCGCCGACACCGACCCGTCGATGCTGAAGGCACCCGTTCAGCGGGTCTGCTACCCGGATGTCCCGGTCCCGTACGCCCGGGTCTTGGAGTACGAGGTGCTGCCGACCCGCGACAAGATCGAGGCCGCCATCGCCGCCGTGCTGGCGTAGGGAGAGGCGTTGAGTCAGATCATCACCTTCCCGGCGCTGTCCAACGACGAGTCGGCGGAAGGCGTGCTGTCGACCTGGTTCGTGCGGACGGGTGAAGCCGTCCGCACGGGCCAGGTCATCGCCGAGGTCATGGTGGACAAGGTGTCCATGGACGTCGAGAGTCCCATCGACGGGGTGGTCACCTGCCTCGTCGAGGAGGAGGAGGCCGTGCCGCAGGGTGCGGAGATCGCGCGGATCGACTGACCCCGCGGTCGGGCCGCGTCCCGTGACGCGGGTCGCGGGCCGGGCCGCATCTCCTCGGGCACCGGGTTCGCGGTGAGGGTGGTTGGATGACGGCGATGTCCCGACCTGTCCTGCTCGACTGCGACCCCGGTCACGACGACGCCATCGCGATCATGCTGGCCGCCGCCGACCCGGGCATCGACCTGCGCCTCGTCACGACCGTGGCCGGCAACGTGACCCTCGAGAACACGACCCGCAATGCGCTCCGCGTGCTGGACATGGTCGACCGGCCCGACATCCCGGTGGCAGCGGGATGCGACCGACCCCGGGTGCGGGCGCTCTCGACCGCCGCGAGCATGCATGGCGACAGCGGGCTGGCCGGTCCTGAGCTGGCCGAGCCCTCCCGCTCGGCCCTCGACGCGCCCGCCATCGAGGTCATCGAGCAGTTCCTCATCGACGCGGACGAGCCCCTGACCCTGGTGGCGACCGGCGCCCTCACGAACATGGCCGACGTCGTGGAGCGGCTGCCGCACCTTCGGGACCGGATCGACCAGCTGGTGATCATGGGAGGGGCCGTCGACCTCGGGAACTGGACCCCAGCGGCCGAGTTCAACATCTGGGTCGACCCGCATGCTGCGGACGTCGTCTTTCGCGCTGCGCGGGTCCCGGGAACCGGCCGCCCAGACGATGGGATCGCCCTGACGATGATCGGTCTCGAGGTCACTCACAGGGCCTGGCTGGCGGACGAGCACGCGGACGCCCTGCGTGGCACCGGCCGCGCGGGCCGGTGGGTGGCGGAACTGCTCGACCATTTCGTGGGCTTCCACCAGGATCGGTTCGGCTGGGAGGGCGGCCCCATCCACGATGCCGTCACGATCGCCCACCTCATCGACCCCACCCTCGTCACGACGCTGCCCATGAACGTGCGCATCGAGACGGAGTCGCCGCTGTGCATCGGCCGCACCGTGGCCGACCGGTGGCAGGTGACCGGGCTGCCCGCCAACGCGGCCGTCGGCCTGGACATCGATCGTGACCGTTTCGTGACCCTCCTGATGGACCGTCTCTCGTCACTTGCGTGACACCCGTCACAGCGTTTGTGAACGGTCCGTAACGATCTGAACGCGGGCCCGGTTCGACTCGCCAACTGCCGGTCACCACTCGTTAGGGTGTGCCCAGCGCATGCGTCGATCGGCGTTGTGCCACCCCACAAGGAGAGACATTGAAGACGAATCTCAAGTTCGCCGCGGCCCTGATGGCCGCGTCGGCGCTCGTCCTGGCTGGCTGCAGCTCGAGCTCGAGCAGCTCGTCCGAGTCCGCAGCGCCCGCGGCCAGCGGTGCCGCGGAGCAGTCGATGGAGTCATCGGCAGAGGCATCGGCAGAGGGCGACACGACCGCCGCTGCCGCAGGCATGAAGGCCTGTGAGGTCACGGACGTCGGCGGTGTCGACGACAAGGGCTTCAACCAGAAGGCCTACAAGGGCGTCCAGGACGCTGCGGCGCAGCTCGGCGTCGAGGCTGCTGTCCTCGAGTCGCAGGCCGAGACGGACTACGCCACCAACATCCAGTCGTTCATCGACCAGGGCTGCTCGATCATCATCACGGTCGGCTTCCTGCTGGGCGACGCGACCAAGGAGGCGGCGAACGCCAACCCGGACGTGCCGTTCTCGATCGTCGACTACGCGTACGCCGATGGCGACATCACCAACAACAACGTGCTCGGCCAGGTGTTCAACACCGATGAGGCGGCGTACCTCGCCGGCTACCTCGCGGCCGGCATGACCCAGACCGGCAAGGTCGGCACCTTCGGCGGCGTCAACATCCCGCCGGTGACCATCTTCATGGACGGCTTCTACAACGGCGTCCAGAAGTACAACGCCGACAACGGCACCAAGGTGAAGGTGCTCGGCTGGGATCCGAAGACCCAGAAGGGCCTGTTCACGGAGAACTTCGAGAGTCTGGACGACGGCCGTACCTTCGCCCAGAACCTCGTCGATGAGGGCGCTGACATCGTGATGCCGGTTGCCGGCCCGGTCGGCCTCGGCTCCGCCGCGCTCGCCAACGAGCTCGGCACCGACACCCTGAAGATCATCGGTGTCGACAGCGACCAGTACGACTCCGACACCGCCAACCAGAGCGTGTACCTGACCTCCGTGCTCAAGAACATGGACGTCACCACGTTCAACGCCATCCAGTCCGTCGTCGACGGCACCTTCCAGGGTGGCGTCACGGTCGGCACCCTGGACAACGGTGGTGTGGGCCTGGCTCCGTACCACGACTTCGACTCCGCGGTTCCGCAGGCGTTGAAGGACCAGATCGAGACGATCCAGGCCGGCATCATCGACGGCTCGATCGACGTCAAGGCGTCCTGACGCACGACGTCCGCAACACGCAGGAGGGGCCCGGTTTCGGGCCCCTCCTCGCGTTCGGGGGGATAGGTTGGGCGCGGCCCCCGGGAGGGGTCGCACACCGGCGTCGACAAGGACCACCGCATGGAACTCCAGCTGAAGGGCATCACCAAGCAGTTCCCCGGGGTGCTCGCGAACGACGACGTCACCTTGACGGCTCGCTCCGGCAAGGTCCTGGCGCTGATCGGCGAGAACGGCGCTGGCAAGAGCACCCTCATGAACGTCCTGTCGGGCCTGTACCACCCCGACGCCGGCGAGATCATCATCGACGGCCAGGTGCAGAAGTTCGATGATCCGGGCGACGCGATCAAGGCCGGCATCGGCATGGTCCACCAGCACTTCATGCTCGTCCCCGTGTTCAGCGTGTGGGAGAACGTCGTGCTCGGCATCGAGCCCACGCGGGCCGGGGGAGTGCTCAGCCGCAAGGAGGCCCGCCGCGAGGTGAAGGAGATCTCCGAGCGGTTCGGCCTCGCCGTCGACCCGGACGTGCTCGTCGAGGACATTCCGGTCGGCATTCAGCAGCGGGTCGAGATCATCAAGGTGCTCCTGCGGGGCGCCAAGATCCTGGTCTTCGACGAGCCCACCGCCGTCCTCACCCCGCAGGAGGTCGAGGAGTTCTTCGGCATCGTGGCCGAGCTCAAGGGCCGCGGGGCCACCATCATCTTCATCACGCACAAGCTGAAGGAGGCCCTCGCGATCGCCGATGACATCACGGTGCTGCGCGGGGGCAAGGTGGTGGGCCACGCGGATCCGGCGACCGCGACGCCCGAGGACCTCGCCGCCATGATGGTCGGGCGCGATATCGAGCTCGTCGTCGAGAAGTCCGAGGCCGAGCCGGGAGCCGGCGTCCTGGAGCTGGCGGATGTCACCATGCTCGACGACTACGGCCGCGCCCTCCTGAAGGACATCTCCTTCTCCGTCCGGGCCGGCGAGATCGTCGGAGTCGCCGGGATCCAGGGGAACGGGCAGACCGAGCTGGTGGAGGCCATCACCGGCCTGCTGCCGATCAGCCGGGGACGCATCACCTTCGAGGGCAAGGACATCACCCGGTACTCGCCCCGAGACCGGCACACCGCCGGGATCGCGCACGTCCCCGAGGACCGCAACCACATGGGCATGATCGGCAGCTTCTCGGTCGCCGAGAACCTCGTGCTCGACTCGTACTACGCGCAGCCCTTCTCCCGCGGCATCCGCCTGCAAGGGGATGTCATCCGCGACAGTGCCGAGGCGCTCGTCGAGCAGTTCGACGTCCGGCCACCCATCATCAGCAACACCGGTGGCGCGCTCTCCGGCGGCAACGCGCAGAAGATGATCGTGGCGCGCGAGTTCAGCCGGGACGTCCCGCTGGTCGTCTGCGCCCAGCCGACGCGCGGGATCGACGTGGGATCGATCGAGTACATCCACGAGCAGATCGTCAAGAAGCGCGACGAGGGGAAGGCCATCCTGATCGTGTCCACGGAGCTCGACGAGATCTTCGCGCTCTCCGACCGCATCCTGGTCATGTACGACGGCCGGATCGTCGCGGAGCTGAAGGCGTCCGAGGCCACACCCACCGAGGTCGGCCTGTACATGGCGGGGAGGGCCGCATGAGCCTCACCTCGCCGGACGGCAAGACCACCATCGAGCCCGACGACAGCGGCTGGGCCACGTTCTTCCGGCGCCTGACGACGGCGACCGACTGGAAGACCGGGCTCGTCATCCCGGCCCTCGCCGTCCTGACGGCCCTGATCATCGGGGCCATCATCATCATGCTGACCGGATCGAGCCTGCAGGAGACGCTCCAGGCCTACTGGGCGCTCCTCGAGGGCTCGGTCGGCTCCCTCCGGGCGATCTCGGCGACCCTCACGGAGGCCACCCCGCTCATCCTCACCGGCCTCTCTGTGGCGATCGCCTTCCGCGCCGGACTGTTCAACATCGGCGGTGAGGGCCAGCTCCTCATCGGCGGCATGACGGCCGTGCTCGTCGGGTTCTCGTTCACGGGGCTGCCGTGGTTCATCCACCTGCCGATGGCGGTGGCCGCCGGCTTCCTCGGGGGTGCGGTCTGGGGCTTCGTGCCGGGCTTCCTCAAGGCCAAGACCGGTGCCCATGAGGTCATCGTCACGATCATGATGAACTACATCGCGATCTACCTGACCGGCTACCTGCTGAAGACCGCCCTCTTCCAGCGTGAGGGCCGCAATGACCCGATCTCGAAGAACGTCGAGGAGAGCGCGCAGCTGCCGAAGCTGCTCGGGTGGTTCGACTCCGCCATGCGGGTCCACCTCGGGCTGATCATCGCCCTGATCGCGGTCGTCCTGGTCTGGTGGCTGCTCTTCCGCACCACCACCGGCTTCGAGTTCCGGGCAGTCGGCGCCAATTCCCACGCGGCTCGCTACGCGGGGATGTCGGTCACCAAGGTGTACATCCTCGTGATGGTCATCGCCGGTGGCCTTGCGGGCCTCGCCGGCGGTGGCCAGGTCCTCGGTGTCCTGGACCGGGCCAGTCCCGGGTTCTCCGCCGGCCTCGGCTTCGACGGCATCTCCGTCGCTCTGCTCGGCCGCTCGAATCCGTTCGGCGTCGTCGCGGCCGCCCTGCTCTTCGGCGGTCTGACCGCCGGCGGCCAGAACATGCAGGCTACCGCGAACGTCGGCATCGACCTGGTCTCGGTCATCCAGGCCCTCATCATCATCTTCGTCGCGGCGCCGGCCCTCATCGGCGCCATCTACCGGGTCAAGACCGACGCGTCGTCGACCCAGATCAGCCAGGGGTGGTCCTCGTGAGCCAGACCTTCGAGAAGCCGCCGGCGGAGTCCTACGAGCTGACGGCCTCGCGGACCCGCGAGCTGTCCAAGTCGCAGATCCGTCGGGCACAGATCTCCGGCGTGGTCATGCTCCTGCTCGCCGCGTTCGTCGTCGTCTTCCTCATCCCGAACGCCGAGGGCGACGCGACCTTCGGCCTGAGCACCGCGCGCGATGCGGTGCAGCTGAGCGACCTGGTCGTGCCCGTGACGGCCTCGCTGTGGGTGCTGGCCATGGTGCTGGGCTTCCTCGGCGCCACTCAGTTCGTGCGTGGGTTCCAGCGCCGCTCCACGCTCATCCTGGGACTGAGCTTCGGCGTGTTCGTCATCGCCTTCATCATCTGGGCGACCGCCGACCAGCAGTTCAACTTGACCAGCATGCTCGTGGCCACGGTGTCGCGCTGCACGCCGATCGCGCTCGGTGCCCTGTCCGGCATCCTGTGCGAGCGGTCGGGCGTCGTCAACATCGGCATCGAGGGAATGCTGCTGGGCGGGGCTTTCAGCGGCGTCGTGATCGGATCGCTGTTCGGGGGATGGATCGGGCTGGTGGCCGCGACCCTGACCGGTGGGATCCTCGCGCTCCTGCTGGCGGTGCTGGCGGTCAACTTCCGCGTGGACCAGATCATCATCGGCGTGGTGATCAACATCCTCGTGCTCGGGCTGACGTCCTTCCTGTCGAGCCAGGTGCTCATCAAGAACCCCGATCTCAACAACGCGCCGATCTTCCCGGCCATCAAGATCCCGGTCCTGGGCGACATCCCCATCATCGGCCCGGTCTTCTTCAACCAGACGATCATCGTGTACGGCATGTTCATCCTCGTCGGCACCGTGACGTACCTGCTGTTCCGCACGCGATGGGGTCTGCGGACCCGGTCGGTGGGCGAGAACCCGCGAGCCGCCGACAGCCTCGGCGTGAGCGTCGCCAAGGTCCGCTACCTGGCCGTCATCTACGGCGGCATGGTAGGCGGATTCGCGGGTGCCTGGTTCACTCTCGGCACCGTGGGTCGCTTCGACGAGGGGATGACCGGCGGCCGCGGCTTCATCGGCCTCGCCGCCATGATCTTCGGGGCGTGGAACCCCGTGGGAGCGCTGGGCGCCGCGATGGTGTTCGGCTTCTCGGAGTCGCTGTCGGAGAAGCTGTCGCTGCTCGACATCCCGATCCCGACCGAGTTCCTCGCCATGATCCCGTACCTGGTGACGATCGTGGTCGTCGCGGGCCTCGTCGGCCGGGCCCGGCCGCCGGCTGCGGACGGCCAGCCCTACACCAAGGAGTAGCGGTGCCGACGTCAGAGATCGACTGGGCGGCCCTGCGGGCGGCGGCCGTCGACATCATGACCCGGGCCTATGCGCCCTACTCGCGGTTCAAGGTGGGCGTGGCGGGCCTGGTCGATGACGGCCGGGTCGTCGTGGGCTGCAATGTGGAGAACGCGTCCTACGGACTCGGGCTGTGCGCCGAGTGCGGCATGGTGTCCAGCCTGCATGCCACAGGTGGCGGGAAGCTGGTCGCGGTGGCGTGCGTCGACCAGTACGGAAATGCCCTGATGCCCTGCGGGAGATGCCGTCAGCTGCTGTGGGAGAACGGGCGGCCGGACACCCTGCTGCGTACTCCGGAGGGGATCCTGCCGATGCGCGAGATCCTGCCCCAGGCCTTCGGTCCCGATGACCTCGTGGAGCGCGCCGAGGACCGCTGAGGGGCCCGCCCCCCGCCGAGGACGAGGCCCTACGATGGTTCGCAGACATCCACCAGGAGGAGCTTCGTGAGCGAGCACAGCGACAACAAGCAGGCATCCGTCGGAGCCATCGTGATGCTCCTGATCCTGGCCGGCCTCGTGACCTGGGGAATCGGACTGATGAACAACGGGGCGTACACGGCGGCGGCCGGGGCCGCGCTGCTCCTCTTCCTCTTCGGCCTGTACGCGGTGTTCGCCCTCGGCAAGGACTGACGCGTGGAGCCGCTGAGGTTCGGGGCCCTGGGGGCCGCCCGCATCAGCGACATGGCGCTGATCCAGCCGTCCCGCATCACCGGGGACAGGCTCGTCGCCGTGGCTGCTCGCGACCGATCGCGCGCCGAGGACTACGCCCGCCAGCACGGCTTCGAGCGCGTCTTCGACGACTACCAGTCCGTCATCGACGACCCGGAGGTCGACGTCGTCTACAACCCGCTGGCCAACGGGCTGCACGCACCATGGAACCTCCGGGCGGTCGAGGCCGGCAAGCACGTGCTGTCCGAGAAGCCTTACGCCAGCAACGCCGACGAGGCCCGTCGGGTCCGTGATGCCGCCGCGGCGGCGGGCGTCCACGTCGTCGAGGCCTTCCACTACCGCTACCACCCGGTGCAGAACCGCGTGCTCGAGGTGGCGGCCAGCGGCGAGATCGGCGAGATCGTCTATGCGGAGGCGCGGATGCTGATGCCGCCCCCGCCAGCGGGCGACCTCCGGTGGGACTTCGTCGTGGCGGGCGGTGGCTTGATGGATGTGGGCTGCTACGCCGTGCACGGCCTGCGCGACCTGGCGGGCCTGCTGGGCGGCGAGCCGTCCGTCGTCCGCGCCCGGGCCGGGGAGATCCCGGCCCACCCCGGCATCGATGCGTGGCTGGCGGCCGACATGGCCTACCCGAACGGGGTGCCGGCGCACATCGAGACGTCGATGACCCACGGGATCCTCGACTTCTCCTTCCGGGTGGTGGGATCGAAGGGCGAGGTGTTCGCCCCGGCGTTCGTGCTGCCGCACACCGATGATCGGGTGATGGTCACGGTCGGGACCGAGCAGCGGGTCGAGGAGCTGGGCACCCGCACGAGCTACACCTACATGCTCGAGGCTCTGCGCCGGCTGATCCGGGACGGCGAGCCCATGACCACCGACGCGGACGACGCCGTCGTGACGATGCAGATCATCGACGATATCTACGGCGCGGCGGGCATGCCGCTGCGGCCCGTGACCACCCTCGACTGACGGAGTTCCGGTGCCCGAGTTCATCCCCGCCCCAGCCATGGTCCCTGTACCGGGCGGAAAGATCATCGAGGAGTACGTGGGCCACGCGTCGAGCGGCGATGACGCAGTGTCGGTGGCGCAGATGCTGGCGCCGGCAGGGTGGGAGGAGCCGGCCCAGGAGCCGGAGTTCGACGAGTTCACCATCGTGCTCGAGGGGTCGGTCGACGTCGAGCACGACGACGGCGTCACGCACGTGCGCGCGGGGCAGGCCGTCATCACCCGGGCGGGGGAGCGGATCCGGTACACGACGTCCGAGGGCGCGCGCTACATCGCGGTGTGCCTGCCGGCCTTCCACGGCGACATCGTCCACCGCGACGGCGAGGACGAGCACGACCGCGACCCGGTCGAGTAGCCCCCCGTCTGTCGTGAGGTTGGTGGCCGCCAAACCGGAGGTTCGCGGCCACCAACCTCACGACAGACGGGGCTCAGGAGGCCAGGGCCAGGGCTGACACGGCCACGACGAGGATCGCCACACCGGTGATCTGGAGGCGTCCGAGGCGCTCCCTGAAGAGCACGTACGCCATGACGGCGGCGATGGGGGCGAACTGCGAGGCGAGCACCGAGGTGACCGCCACCTGGTACTGCGCTCCGATGGCGAAGCAGGTGAAGCCTGCCACCTCGGCGATCCCCATGCCGATGACGAGAGGGACCGTCGAGCGCGTCAGGCGCAGCCGTCGCATGAGCGCCAGGGGGATCGTGACGGCCACGACGCCGACGACGCGGGGCGGGAGGAGCACCCAGGCGATCGGCAGGTCCCCGCTGAGGCGCCCGGTGGCGTAGAGGGAGACGCCGAAGGCGACGGCGCCGCCGGTGGCCAGCAGGACCGCCGGCACCGTCCGCTCGTGCGCGAGGGGCGCCGGATCCGGGGCGATGGCGGCGATGACGATGCCCATGACGATGACGGCCAGCAGGAACGCGATGATGGGGGCGATGGACTCGCCGAGCAGGGCCGCGATGACCGCCGAGATCGCACCCTCCGTCGCCGCGATGGGTGCGACGACGCCGACCTTGCCGACGCGGAACGCGTAGCCCACGAGCACGAGGCCGGCGACGTTTCCGAGGCCGGCGACCGCCAGCCAGCCCACATTGCCCGTCACGGCGTTGGGCACCCCGGCCGCGATGACGAAGGGCAGGACGAGGACGAGGCCCACGAGCATCGTCCAGCCGACCGACGCCCACGAGCCGATCACCTTGACCGCCCGCGACGACATGAGCCCGCTGCTGGCGAAGAAGATGGCCGTCGCCAGGCCGAACACGATGGAGACCACCGGAGGACCCTAGTCGGCCTGCGGCCGCCGGAATCGTCATGGTCTAGGTTCGGCCCATGGGTCTCGATGCCGGCACGTACGCTCCTGTCCCCTCCGATCTCATCCGCTCGGTTCCCAAGGTGCTCCTCCACGACCACCTCGACGGCGGCATGCGACCGACGACCATCGTCGAGCTGGCGGCCGAGAGCGGGTACGCCGACCTCCCGACCACGGACCCGGAGGCCCTGGGTCGCTGGTTCGTCGACGCGGCCGGGTCCGGGTCCCTGGAGCTGTACCTCGAGACGTTCGCGCACACCGTGGGCGTGACCCAGACCGAAGCAGCCCTGCGACGCGTCGCGCGCGAGTGCGCCGAGGACCTGGCCGCCGACCACGTCGTGTACGCAGAGGTCCGGTTCGCCCCGGAGCTGCACACCGAGGGCGGCCTCACGGAGCATCAGGTCGTGGAGGCGGTGCTCGCGGGGTTCGCCGAGGGGGAGCAGGCAGCCCGCGCCGGTGGCCACCCCATCCGGATCGGCCTGCTGCTCACGTCGATCCGCACGGCCAGCCATTCCCGTCGCATCGCCGAGCTGACCGTGGAGTTCCGCGACCGCGGCGTCGTCGGCTTCGATATCGCCGGTGCTGAGAAGGGGTTCCCACCCACCCGCCACCTCGATGCCTTCGAGTACCTGCGCCGCGAGAATGCGCACTTCACCATCCACGCCGGCGAGGCGTTCGGGCTCCCTAGCATCTGGGAGGCCATCCAGTGGTGCGGTGCTGATCGGCTCGGCCATGGCGTGCGGATCGTCGATGACATCGAGGTGACTCCGGAGGGCAAGGTCCAGCTCGGGCGTCTCGCTGCCTACGTGCGCGACCGGCGCATCCCGCTGGAGATGTGCCCCTCCTCCAATGTCCAGACCGGCGCGGCGGAGAGCATCGAGCGCCACCCCATCGGCCTGCTCAAGCAGCTGGGCTTCCGCGTCACCGTGAACACCGACAACCGGCTCATGTCGGGAACCTCCATGTCCCGCGAGATGGAGCTGCTGAGCGACGCCTTCGGCTACGGCCTGGACGACCTGCGGTGGCTGACCGTCAACGCCATGAAGAGCTCCTTCATCCCGTTCGACGAGCGTCTGGCGCTGATCAATGACACGATCAAACCGGGCTACGCCTCTGCGCGCGCGGAGCTCGCGGAACGGATCGGCGGAAGGGACTGACGATGGCACTGCTGGAGATGGTCGAGGCCGGTCAGGAGCACGTCGGCACGGTGCGACATGAGCTGGACCGCGTGCGAGACGCCTTGGATCGCACGGACGCCGTGCTCGCGGTCACGGACGAGGCCCTCGAGTCGGCCGAGTCCGCCGTGATCGCTACGCGGCGGGTGGCGCCCTACGTGGCCCTCGGCATGGCGCTGGTTGCGGCGGCCGCGGTGGGCTACGTGCTGTGGCGCCGCCGGAACCGGGACGAGGAGTAGGACCTACCTAGACGCCCATCGGGTGCCACACGGTCTTCGTCTCGACGAAGGACCGGATGCGAGACAGCCCCGGGTCGGCGAACCAGTCGGCACCGGCCTCGGGACGACGTACCCGCTTGACCGTGCCGGCCGCCGCCCGCTCGAGGTCGGTCGCCAGTGCGTCGTCGGTGATGCCCGCGAGGTCCAGTGCGTTGACATCGGCGTGCTCGGCGAGCCACGGCATGATCTCGACCGGGTCGCCGGTCAGCACGTTGACGACACCTCCCGGCACGTCGCTGGTGGCCAGGCACTCGGCGAGCGTGACCGAGGGCAGCGGACGTGCCGTGCTGGCCACGACGATGGCGGCGTTGCCGCTCACGAGGATCGGGGCGAGGACGCTGACCAGACCGATCAGGCTCGAGTCCTGCGGTGCCACGGCCACCACCACGCCCGAGGCCTCCGGCACCGAGAAGTTGAAGTACGGGCCGGCGACTGGATTGGCCGAGCCGAGCACCTGGGCGAGCTTGTCGGCCCATCCCGCGTACCAGACCCAGCGATCGATGGCGGCATCCACCTGCGCGCGCGCCTGCGTGTCCGAGCAGCCCTCCGCGTCCTGTACGTCGGCGATGAACTGGGCGCGACGACCCTCCATCACCTCGGCGATCCGGTAGAGGACCTGGCCGCGGTTGTAGGCGGTGGCCGCGTTCCAGGCCGCGTAGCCCTTCCGCGCTGCCAGCACGCTGTTGCGGCCGTCCTTGCGGGAGGCCTTGGCCGCGTTGGCGAGGAACGCCCCATCCGGCCGGGTCACCTCGTAGGTGCGACCCGACTCGCTGCGGGGGAAGGCCCCGCCGATGAAGAGCTTGTACGTCTTGCGCACATCTAGCCGGTCCGTCATCGGGCCACCTCCGTCACGCCGAAGCCGATGCGCACCGTGGCCTCGTGGTCGACCACGTCCGAGTCGAGGTACGGGCCGAGGCCCTGGATTCCGCCCTCGCGGCCAAAGCCCGACTCCTTGTAGCCGCCGAACGGGCTGGTGGGGTCGAAGCGGTTGAAGGTGTTCGCCCACACCACTCCGGCCCGCATGCGCTGCGCCATCCACAGGATGCGGCTGCCCTTCTCGGTCCAGATGCCCGCCGAGAGCCCGTACGGGGTGTTGTTCGCCTTCTCGACCGCCTCATCCGGCGTGCGGAAGGTCAGGACCGACAGCACCGGGCCGAAGATCTCCTCTCGGGCGATCCGGTGGGCCTGGGTGACACCGGTGAAGACCGTCGGCGGGAACCAGTAGCCGCGATCGGGCAGCGGGCACGGCGCCGTCCAGCGCGTGGCCCCCTCAGCGTCGCCGCTGTCGGCCAGCTCGTGGATGCGCTCCAACTGCGCGGCCGAGTTGATGGCGCCGATGTCGGTGTTCTTGTCGAGCGGATCGCCGAGCCGAAGGGTGCTGAGCCGGCGCTGAAGGGAGGTCAGGACCTCGTCGGCCACGGACTCCTGGAGCAGCAGACGGGAGCCGGCGCAGCAGACATGGCCCTGGTTGAAGAAGATGCCGTTGACGATCCCCTCGACCGCCTCGTCGACGGGGGCGTCGTCGAACACGATGTTGGCCGCCTTCCCGCCGAGTTCGAGCGAGAGCCGCTTCGAGGTGCCCGCCAGCCCGCGCATGATCTGCTGTCCCACCGCGGTGGACCCGGTGAAGGCGACCTTGTCGACATCGGGGTGCTCGACGAGCATCCGGCCGGTGTCGCCGGCACCGGTCAGGATGTTGACGATACCGGGCGGGAGGTCCGCCTGCCGGCAGATGTCCGCGAACGCGAGTGCGGTGAGCGGGGTGGTCTCGGCGGGCTTGAGGACCACGGTGTTCCCGCAAGCGAGAGCGGGCGCCACCTTCCACGCGAGCATGAGCAGCGGGAAGTTCCAGGGGATGACCTGCGCGGCCACGCCGAGGGGGCGAGGCGCGGGGCCGAAACCCGCGTGCTCGAGCTTGTCCGCCCATCCCGCGTGGTAGAAGAAGTGCGCCGCAACCAGCGGCAGGTCGACATCGCGCGCCTCGCGGATCGGCTTGCCGTTGTCGAGGGTCTCGAGCACGGCCAGCTCTCGCGAGCGCTCCTGGAGAAGCCGGGCGATCCGGTACAGGTACTTGCCGCGATCGCGGCCGCTCATCGGTCCCCACACCTGCTCGTAGGCCCGCCGGGCGGCGCGCACGGCCCGATCGACATCCTGCTGCCCGGCCTCGGCGACCGTCGAGAGGATCTCCTCCGTGGCGGGGTTCACGGTCGGGAAGGTCCGTCCGTCCGCGGGATCGACGAACTGCCCGTCGATGAACAGCCCGTAGGCATCCGCGATGTCGACGATGCTGCGGGACTCGGGGGCGGGCGCGTACTCGAAGGTCACGGCATCTCCTGTCAGTCGATCGTGACGTAGTCGGGGCCGGAGTAGTGCCCGGTGCGCATGCGCTGGCGCTGGAGCAGGAGGTCGTTGAGCAGGCTCGATGCCCCGAAGCGGAACAGGTCGGGGGTGAGCCACTGCTCGCCCACCGTCTCGTTGACGAGGACGAGGTAGGCGACGGCCTCCTTCGTGGTGCGGATGCCGCCGGCCGCCTTGACGCCCACGGTACGTCCGGTCGCCGTCTGGAAGTCCCGCACGGCCTCCAGCATCACCAGCGTGACGGGGGGAGTCGCCGCGGGGCTCACCTTGCCGGTGGACGTCTTGATGAAGTCGGCTCCCGCCAGCATCGCCAGCCACGACGCGCGTCGCACGTTGTCCAGGGTGCGCAGCTCGCCGGTCTCGAGGATCACCTTCAGGTGGGCACTCCCGCAGGCCTCCTTGATGGCCACGATCTCGTCGTAGACGCGGGCGTAGTCACCGCTCAGGAACGCCCCGCGGTCGATCACCATGTCGATCTCGTCGGCCCCGGCCGCGACGGCGTCGGCGGTGTCCTGCAGCTTCACCGCGAGGCTGGCCCGCCCCGAGGGGAAGGCGGTCGCGACGGCGGCGACGTGGCACGCGTCGCCGACCGCTGCGCGGGCGATGTCCACAAGATCGCCGTAGACGCAGACGGCCGCCACACTCGGCGTGCTCGGATCGGTCGGGTCGGGTCGCAGGGCCTTGGCGCACAGTGCCCGCACCTTGCCGGGGGTGTCCATCCCCTCCAGGGTGGTGAGGTCGACCATGCGGATCGCCAGGTCGATCGCGTAGGACTTGGAGCTCGTCTTGATCGAGCGAGTGGCCAGAGAGGCCGCGCGACCGACGGCGCCCACTTCATCGACGCCCGGCAGTCCCTGCAGGAACCGACGCAGGGCAGTGGGATCCGCGTCCGGGAGGCTGGCCGTGAGTGTCACCCGCCTACTGTAGCCAGCGGGACACCTCGGAGCCGATGGCGTCGAGCTCGGCCTCGGCAGCCGCGCGAGCGGCGGGGAGGTCGCCCGCCTCGTCGATCACGACCGACTGGAGGTAGCACTTGACCTTCGGCTCGGTCCCGCTCGGCCTGATGACCACCCGGGCGCCCGACTCCAGGTGGAAGACCAGCCCATCGGTCGGCGGCAGCGCCTCCGTGCCCTCCGCGAGATCGACCATGTCCGTGACGGCGATGCCGGCGATCGCTCCCGGCGGGTCGGTGCGCAGCGTGGTCATGATCGTGTCGATGCGCGACAGGTCCTGGACCCTGACGGACACCTGCCGCGTCGCATGCACGCCGTACTCGGAGGCCAGGTCGTCGAGGACGTGCAGGAGCGAGGTGTTCCACTGCTTCAGCCGGGCGGCCATCTCCGCGACCATGAGCCCGGCGGAGATGCCGTCCTTGTCGCGCACGCCGTTCGGGTCGACGCAGTAGCCCAGCGCCTCCTCGTAGCCGAACCACAGGTCGGGCACGCGCGCGATCCACTTGAACCCGGTGAGCGTCTGCACGTAGGCGATATTCGAGTCGGCGGCGATCTTCTCCAGCATGGTGCCCGACACGATGGACTCGGCGAAGGTGCCCGGGCGGGAGAGACGCCGATTGCCCGCCGCGATCCACCACCCGAGGAGCCAGCCGACTTCGTCACCGCTGAGCATGCGCCATCCGTCGGCCGCCGGCACGCCGACGGCGCAGCGATCCGCATCGGGGTCGTTCGCGATCAGGAGGTCGCACTCGTGCTCCTCCGCCGCAGCGAGGGCCAGATCCATGGCCCCGGGCTCCTCCGGGTTGGGGAAGGCGACAGTGGGGAAGTCCGGATCCGGGGCGAACTGCGCCTCGACGATCACCGGCTCCGGCAGCCCGGCCTCCTCCAGGACCCGCAGGAACAGCTCGCCGCCCACACCATGCATCGGGGTGTAGGCCAGCCGCAGGTGCATGGGCGGCCCGTCCTCGACGAGCGCGGCCGCCCTGGCGACGTACTCCGCGACGATCTCGTCACCAAGGGTGTCCCACTCCTCGCCATGGGGCAGGTCCGTCACGGGGCCCGACGCGGCCACGGCCGCGATATGAGCGCTGATCTCGGCATCAGCGGGCGGGACGATCTGGGAGCCGTCGCCGAGGTAGACCTTGTAGCCGTTGTCCTCCGGCGGGTTGTGGCTGGCCGTGACCATCACACCGGCTGCGCACCCGAGGCGACGGATCGCGAAGGCGAGCACCGGTGTGGGAAGGGGACCGGGGAGCATCATGACGCTCAGGCCGGCTCCGGTGAGGATCTGCGCTGTGGCCCGGGCGAACAGGTCGGAGTCGTGGCGGGCGTCGTAGCCGATCACCACGGCGCCGCCGCCCCGCTCGCTGAGGTAGCGGGCCAGCCCGGCCGCGGCGCGCGCGACGACGACCACGTTCATCCGGTTGGGGCCAGGACCAATGCGTCCACGCAGGCCGGCGGTGCCGAACTGCAGCGTGCCGTCGAAGGCGTCCGCGATCTCATCGGCGGCCGCCTGGTCACCAGCCTCGGCGAGGGCGATGAGGTCGGAGAGCAGCGCGCGCATCCGCTCGTCGGGATCGGCGGCGAGCCACGCACGGGCCTCGTCTGGGACGGCCATCACAGCTTCCGGATCACCTGGGCGAGGAAGTCGCTCATCCGTCCCGCGGCGGACTTGCCGGCGGCGAGGACCTCCGCGTGGCTGTGCGGATGCTTGGCGACCCCGGTGGCGTAGTTCGTGACCAGCGACAGGCCCATGATCTCCATCCCGGATGCGCGTCCGACGATGGCCTCCAGCGCCGTGCTCATGCCCACGAGGTCCGCGCCCACGGTCTTGGCCATGGTGATCTCGGCGGCCGTCTCGTACATAGGCCCGGGGAACTGCATGTAGACACCCTCGGCGAGGGTGGGGTCGATCTTCCTGGCGATCTTGCGCAGGCGCGGCGAGTACAGGTCCGTCAGGTCGACGAAGTCCGCACCGTGGAGCGGAGAGACGCCCGTGAAGTTGATGTGGTCCTTGATGAGGACCGCGGTCCCGACGGGCCAGTCCTCACGGATCCCTCCGGCAGCGTTGGTCAGGATGAGGACCTTGCAGCCCGCGGCTGCTGCTGTGCGGACTCGATGGGTCACGGCGTCGACTCCGTGACCCTCGTAGAAGTGCGTGCGACCGAGGAAGACGAGGACTCGTTTGCCGTCGGCATCGACGCTGCGAAAGCTGCCGGGGTGCCCCTCGGCCACCGGTCGCTCGAAGTGGGGCATGTCGGTGACCCGGAAGTCCGCCTGAGACGGGCCGAGCCGGTCCGCGTCCGACATCCATCCGGAGCCGAGGATGATCGCAACGTCATGTCGCGCCACGCCGGTGAGGTGGGCCAACGCCGAGGCGGACTCCTCGGCGTGGCGCATGGCGATTTCTGTCTGGGGATGGATCGTCACCCGACGACCCTAGCCGCTCGAGTGCGGCAAAGCCGTGCTACTCCGATGCGATGTGCAGGCGGCGCGCCGCCTCGGCGATCGTCCCGGACAGGCTCGGGTACACCGTGAAGGACGACGCGAGCTGGTCGACCGTCAGTCGCTGCTCGACGGCGATCGTCAGGGGGAAGATCAGCTCGCTTGCGCGGTGCCCGACAACCACTGCGCCGGCCACGATGCGGGAGCCACGACGGCAGAACAGTTTCACGAAGCCGTGGTGCTGCCCCTCCATCTTGGCCCGGGCGTTGCCGGTGATGGGGACGAGGACGACATCACCGCGGAAGTTACCGGAGTCGAGGTCGCGCTGCGTGAGACCGACGGTGGCGATCTCGGGATTGGTGAAGACGTTGCTGGAGACCATCGTCGGATCGAGCGGGGTGACGGCATCGCCGAGGGCGTGCCACATGGCGATGCGTCCCTGCATGGCCGCCACGGAGGCCAGCATCAGCACGCCGGTGCAGTCGCCGGCCGCGTAGACCCCCCTGCGGCTCGTGCGGCTGACCCGGTCGACCTTGATGAATCCGCCGTCATCGGTCTCGACACCGGCGTCCGCCAGCCCGAGATCGTCGGTGTTGGGGAGCGATCCGACCGCCATGAGGACGTGCGAGCCCGTGACCACCTGGCCGGTGCTCAGGGTGACCTCGACGCCGTCGTCCGTGCGTCGGGCCGATTCCGCGCGGGCCGATCCGATGACCTCCAGGCCGCGCCGGGCCCAGACCTCCTCGAGGGCCTCGGCGGCGTCGGGGTCCTCGCTCGGGAGGACATGGCGACGGGAGGAGATCAGCACGACGCGGCTGCCGAGAGCGTGGTACGCCCCCGCGAACTCGGCTCCGGTGACTCCGGACCCGACGACGATCAGCCGCTCGGGGACATCGTGCAGGTCGTAGACCTGCTCCCACGTGAGGATGCGCTCACCGTCGGGACGCGCGTCGGGCAGGACCCGCGGCCGGGCGCCGGTGGCGAGCAGGACCGCGTCGGCGAGCAGGGTCTCCTCCCGGCCGTCGCGGCGGGTGACCACGACGTTGCCGTCGGCGTCGAGGCGTCCCCGCCCCGGCATGATCCGGATGCCCTCGTGCACGAGCCGGGACGTGATGTCGTCGCTCTGTGCACGCACGAGGGACAGGATGCGGTCGTTCACCGACTTGAGGTCGACGGTGACCAGCGATGGATCAGGGGTCAGTCCGTCGAGGAGCACGCCGAGGTCCGCGCTGGACGCGGCCGCCGTCATGACGTTCGCGGTGGCGATGAGGGCCTTGCTGGGCACGCAGTCGGTGAGGACCGCGGAGCCACCGATGCCGTCGCTGTCCACGAGGGTCACGTCGGCTCCGAGCTGGCGGGCCACCAGGGCCGCCTCGTAGCCGCCTGGACCGCCTCCGATGATCACGACGCTGGGCACGGGTCGCATTCTTCCGCAATCGGGCTCGGCATCCCTACGCTGGTGCCGTGACCCTGTACGCGGCCTACGGATCGAACCTCGATCCGCGCCGGATGGCGCTGCGCGCGCCGGCATCGCCGGAGCAGGGCACCGGCTGGCTGCGGGGCTGGCGACTCACCTTCGCCGGCGAGGACGTCGGCTGGGACGGCGCGCTGGCGACCGTCGTGGAGGACCCGGCTGAGTCGGTGTTCGTCATGCTCTACGACGTGCCGCCGCAGGACGAGGCGACGCTCGACGGCTGGGAGGGATCGGATCTCGGGCTGTGGACCAAGATCCGCGTCCGCGTGGACACCTACTCCGGGGCGCAGCTGGCGTGGCTGTACGTCATGGAGGCCTACGAGGGTGGTCTGCCCTCGGCGCACTACCTCGGCGTCATCGCCGATGCGGCGGAGGCCGGCGGCGCGCCCGCCGACTACGTCGAGCGCCTGCGCAACCATCCGTGCCGGTCGCTCGGCGACGACTGACTGGCCGCGCCCCCTCGACGATCGGAACGGCTGGGAGAGTCGCTAGTCCTTGATCTCGCAGAGGACGGTGCCGGTGGGCACCGTGGTGCCCACCTCGGCGGTGAGGGCCGTGATCGTGCCGGCCTTGTGTGCGGTGAGCGGCTGCTCCATCTTCATGGCCTCGAGGACGACGACGAGGTCGCCCTCCGCGACCTGCTGGCCCTCCTCGACCTCGACCTTGACGATGGTGCCCTGCATCGGGGCGACGAGAGCATCGCCGGACGCGCCGCTGCCCGCCTTGCCGCCGGCCTTCCGCTTCTTGGGGCCGGACGGCCCCGCAGCCGGGGCCGCCGACGCGCCGAGACCGGCGGGCAGGGTCACCTCGACGCGCTTGCCGCCCACCTCGACGACCACGCTCTCGCGCTCCTGGGGCTCGATGATGTCGTCCGCAGAGCCGGTGTAGGCCGGGATGGTGTTGTCGAAGCCGGTCTCGATCCACCGGGTGTGCACCGCGAACGGCTCGCCGTCCGCCGGAGCGAACGCCGGGTCGCGCACGACCACGCGGTGGAAGGTGAGTGCCGTGGCGATGCCCTCGACCTCGAACTCGTCGAGCGCACGGCGGGAGCGCTCGAGGGCCTCCTCGCGATCACGGCCCGTGACGATGAGCTTTCCGAGGAGGCTGTCGAAGTTGCCGCCGATCACGTCGCCGGCCTCGAAGCCGGCATCCATGCGGATGCCCGGTCCGGACGGCGGCTTCCAGACGCTCAGCGCGCCCGGTGCGGGCAGGAAGCTGCGGCCGGGATCCTCGCCGTTGATGCGGAACTCGATCGAGTGCCCGCGCAGCTCCGGATCCGGGTAGTCGATGAGTCCGCCATCCGCGATGCGGAACTGCTCGCGCACGAGGTCGATGCCGGCGACCTCCTCGGACACTGGATGCTCGACCTGGAGCCGGGTGTTCACCTCGAGGAACGAGATCGTGCCGTCGAGGCCCACCAGGAACTCGCAGGTGCCGGCGTTGACGTACCCGGCCTCCTTCAGGATCGCCTTGGACGCGGAGTACAGGCGCTCGACCTGCTCGTCGCTCAGGTAGGGCGCCGGGGCCTCTTCGACCAGCTTCTGGTGACGGCGCTGGAGCGAGCAGTCGCGCGTCGACACCACCACGACATTGCCCTCCGCGTCGGCCAGGCACTGGGTCTCGACGTGCCGCGGGTTGTCGAGGTACCGCTCGACGAAGCACTCGCCCCGCCCGAACGCCGCAACGGCCTCGCGCACCGCGGAGTCGTACAGGTCCGGGATCTCCTCCAGCGTGCGCGCCACCTTCAGGCCGCGCCCGCCACCTCCGAAGGCCGCCTTGATGGCCACGGGCAGGCCGTGCTCCTTCGCGAAGGCCACGACCTCGTCGGCGCCGTTGACCGGGTCCGCGGTGCCGGGAACCTGCGGAGCCCCCGCCCGCTGCGCGATGTGCCGGGCGGAGACCTTGTCGCCGAGCGACCGGATCGCCTCCGGCGGCGGACCGATCCACGTCAGGCCGGCGTCGATTACCGCCTGGGCGAAGTCGGCGTTCTCCGAGAGGAACCCGTACCCGGGGTGAACGGCGTCGGCGCCGGACTTGGCTGCCGCATCGAGGATCTTGTCGATCACGAGGTAGCTGTCCGCGGCGGTCGTCCCCCCGAGGGCGTAGGCCTCGTCGGCCAGGCGCACGTGGAGCGCGTCGCGGTCGGGATCGGCGTACACCGCCACGGACTTCAGGCCGGCGTCCTTGCAGGCGCGGATGACGCGGACGGCGATCTCGCCACGGTTGGCGATCAGGACGGTATGCACCGGGCCAGGTCCCTCTCTGTGGTGGTGGTGATCCGACGCGCTGGGCGGCATCGGACCCGCGGGGCAGCGTATCGGCTTCGCGACGCGGTGGGCAGGCCGGTGACTATGGCGCTGGCCACAGATCCGTCCACACGACGTCGAGGCGGATGAGCAGGCGGCGCAGCAGCGGAAGCGACAGGCCGACGACATTCGACGGATCCCCGTCGATCCCGTCGACGAAGGCGCCACCGAGGGCGTCCAGGGTGAATCCGCCCGCGACGCGGAGCGGCTCACCGGTCGCTAGGTAGGCCGCCATCTCCTCGGGCGTGGGGTTGCTCATGTGCACGATCGTGCTCGCGACCTCACCCACCGCCTCGCCGGTCGCGGGCCGGATGACCCAGTGGCCGGTGCGCAGGGTGCCGGAGCGGCCCATCATGAGGCCCCATCGCTCCCACGCCTGCTCGGGGGAGTCGGGCTTGCTGAACGCCTGTCCGTCCACGTCGAAGACCGAGTCGCAGCCGACCACGATCGCCTCCGGGTCGGCGGCGTAGGGCACCGCGACCGCCTCGGCCTTGGCGCGGGCGAGTGCCAGGCACAGCTCGGCCGGCGTCGCGTCGGGCATGGCCGCCTCGATGACCTCCTCGTCCACGTGGCTCACGTGCACATGGGGCGTGACGCCTGCGTTCCGCAGCACGAACAGACGGCCCGGGGACTGGGAGGCGAGGACGATCCGGGTCACGGGCTAGCGCGGCATCATCGACGCTCGCCACGCCCCGAAGCCGGGGCGCAGCGATGGGCGGGTCATGCGGCTCTTCCGCGCCCACAGGCTGAACTGCTGGTGCTCCACGACGGGTTGTGGGCGGGCCGCGAGCACCGCGACGATGACGGCCACCTCGTGGGGCGTGGGCGAGCCGGCGACCACCCGCAGCATCGGCGCCCGGTGCTCGTGAGTCTCGTGCGTGTCGTCAGTCATCGCCGCCCCTACAGAGGGATGTTCCCGTGCTTCTTCGGCGGACGGCTCGCGCGCTTGTTGCGCAGGGCCCTCAGCCCTCGGGTGACCATCATCCGCGTCTCGTGGGGGAAGATCACGCGGTCGACGTACCCGCGCTCGGCCGCGATGTAGGGGTTAGCCAGCGTGTCCTGGTACTGGTCGATGAGGCGCTTGCGCTCCGCATCGGGATCCTCCGCCGCCGCGATCTCCTTGCGGTACAGGATGTTCGCGGCCCCCTGGGCGCCCATGACCGCGATCTCCGCGGTGGGCCACGCGAGGTTGAGGTCGGCGCCGAGGTGCTTGGAGCCCATGACGTCGTACGCGCCGCCGTAGGCCTTGCGGGTGATGACCGTCACGAGGGGAACCGTGGCCTCGGCGTACGCATAGATGAGCTTGGCGCCGCGCCGGATGATGCCGTCCCACTCCTGGTCAGTGCCGGGTAGGAAGCCCGGGACGTCGACGAGGGTGAGGACCGGGATGTTGAAGGCGTCGCAGGTGCGAACGAACCGTGCGGCCTTCTCCGAGGCCTCGATGTCGAGGGTGCCGGCGAACTGCATCGGCTGGTTGGCGACGATGCCGACCGCGTGGCCCTCGATGCGCCCGAACCCGCACAGGATGTTCGGGGCGAACAGGGGCTGGGTCTCGAGGAAGTCGCCGTCGTCGAGCAGGTGCTCGATGACCCGGTGCATGTCGTACGGCTGGTTCGGCGAGTCCGGGATGAGTGTGTCGAGCTCGTAGTCCTCGTCGGTGAACGACAGGTCGGCGAGGTACGGGTAGGTCGGCGCGTCCTCGAGGTTGTTGCTCGGCAGGTACGACAGCAGCGCCTTGACGTACTCGAGGGCGTCGTCCTCGTCGCTCGCCATGTAGTGGGCGACACCGGACTTGCTGTTGTGGGTGCGGGCGCCGCCGAGCTCCTCGAACTCGACGTCCTCGCCGGTGACGGTCTTGATGACATCCGGCCCGGTGATGAACATGTGAGAGGTCTTGTCGACCATGATCGTGAAGTCGGTGATGGCGGGGGAGTAGACCGCACCGCCGGCGCACGGGCCCATGATGAGGGAGATCTGCGGGACGACGCCGGACGCCTGGACGTTGCGGCGGAAGATCTCGCCGTACAGGCCGAGGGCGACCACGCCCTCCTGGATGCGGGCGCCGCCGGAGTCGTTGATGCCGATGACCGGGCAGCCGATCTTCATGGCCAGGTCCATGACCTTGACGATCTTCTCGCCGAAGACCTCCCCGAGGGAGCCGCCGAAGACTGTGAAGTCCTGGGCGAACACGCAGACCGGTCGGCCGTCGATGGTCCCGTAGCCGGTGACGACGCCGTCGCCGTACGGACGGGTCTTCTCGAGGCCGAAAGCGTAAGAGCGGTGGCGGGCGAGGCCGTCGAGCTGCTGGAACGAGTCCTCGTCGAGCAGTTCGAGGATGCGCTCCATCGCGGTCTTCTTGCCGCGGGCGTGCTGCTTCTCGACGGCGCCGGCGCGGCGGCCCTGCGCCTCCTCGCGCCGGCTGGCCAGGATGTGAGCCTTGCCTGCCGTGGTGTGGGGATCCGGGACGTTCTCGTCGACGGGTGCCGCGCTCATCGCTCCTCCTAGGCCTCGGCTGCGTACCTTAGTCGTATGCGGATCCCCCGGAGGAGGGTGTGATGGACAGCACGCAGTCGCGGGCGCCCCTGTCGGCCGAGGCGCTCGCCCGGCTGTGGGCGCAGGCGGGTCTGTCGTGGCCAGAGCCGGTGCTGAAGCCGACCACCGCCTCGACGAACGACGATGTCGAGGGCTTGGCGCGATCCGGAGCTCCCGAGGGCACGTCGGTCGTCGCGGAGGAGCAGACGCAGGGGCGAGGGCGGCTGGACCGTACATGGGTGAGCCCGGCCGGGGGAGGGCTGTGGGTGTCCGTGCTCGTCCGTCCGGGCGAGCAGCCCGTCGATCGCTGGGGGCTGCTGTCGCTGGCGGCCGGGCTGGCGGCAGTCGACGCCCTCGGATCGGCCTCCGGCGTGCGCGCTGAGCTCAAGTGGCCGAACGACATCGTCGTGGTGGCGGCGGCCTGCGGCGGCGACGGCGGCCTGAAGAAGCTGGGCGGCGTGCTGAGCCACGCCGTGGACGGTGACGCCATCGTCGTCGGCATCGGCATCAATGTCGCGCTGTTCTCGACCGACCTGCCGTTCAAGAACGCCTCTTCCGTGCTCCTCGAGGGCGGATCGATGGACCGCGCCGCGCTTCTCGTCGATCTGCTCGCGGCCCTGTCCGTCCGAGTCGGGCAGTGGCGCACCGGCGATCCCGCGCTGCTGGCGGACTACCGACGGCAGTGCGCGACGATCGGCCGATTCGTCAACGTCGACATGCCGGACGGGTCCACGGTGAGCGGACTGGTGGCCGGCGTGGATGACGACGGGCACCTGCTCGTCAGTGATGGGGAGATCTCCACGAGGGTTACCGCCGGCGACGTGGTTCATGCCACGATCTGACCCATGGCCTACCCGCAGAAGCTCCTCGCGCCCGACGAGACCGTCCAGTTCGAGACCAGGCCCCACTGGCGTGCGCTGTTCCTCCCGGGGTTCGTCCTGCTGCTCACCGTCTTCGGGATGGTGTTCCTGTACTTCTCGGTGGACTCCTGGTGGGGCGGTCCAACCGTCTGGCGTTGGATCGTGGTCGGCGTCGGGCTTCTCATCCTGGCGCTGTGGGCGATCGTCCCGTTCCTGCGCTGGCTGACGACCGAGTACACGTTCACGGATCGGCGCATCATCGTGCGCTCCGGGGTCATCACCCGCCACGGCAAGGACATGCCGCTCGCGAAGATCAACAACGTCTCGTTCTTCGTGCCGGCGATGGGCCGGGTGCTGAACTACGGCGAGCTCGTCATCCAGTCGGCGGGGGAGAACGAGGGACTGACGATCGAGGACGTGCCCGACGTCGAGGAGATCCAGCGGCACATCTACGAGCTGATCGAGTCCGACGAGAAGCGCCGCCGCGGC
Source organism: Actinomycetales bacterium (assembly GCA_016125355.1). Classification (GTDB taxonomy): domain Bacteria; phylum Actinomycetota; class Actinomycetes; order S36-B12; family S36-B12; genus UBA10649. Next base: position 41,906 of record WGLX01000012.1, read on the forward strand.
CAGGAGTAACCCCACGCCACCCACGAGTTGAACCGCTTCCCGGCTCAAATCTGCAGATTTGAGCCGGTTTCAGCGTCCAACTGAGAAAATGAGCCGCCTGGGTTCGGTGTCTAGGACGGTGTCCGCGTGCCCTGATGGAAGCGAAGCAGCCACCGTCCATCCTCGCGGACCCAGATGGACGAGCGTGTCGACCCGTGCTCGCCCCGGATGCGGTACGTCAGCAGGACGACCCCGTCGGCAAGGTCCGTCGAGCGGAAGTCACCGGCGTCGCCAGCGACGCCGGGTGCCTGCGTCACGGTGTCGATGGTCTCGTCACGCGTCCAGACCCGTCCCGATGCGCCATGCTCGCGGAAGTCACCGTGCAACAGCGACTCGAGTCGCCTCCGGTCCGACCGGCAGGCCGTGGTCAGGAGCTCGATCTCCGCGGAGAGGATCTCTTCGTGATGCGCACTCCGATCCGCCATGACCTGAACTCTCCCAGACCGCCGTCTGCCGGGCCGTGGCCGCGCCCCCAGGCGGTGCACATCGCCGGAATCAGCGAGAAACCGGCTCAAGTCTGCAGATTTGAGCCGGGAAGCGGTTCAACTCGTGGGGCTAGATGAGGGAGGAGGCGTCACGCTCGGCGAGCTCCTCCTCGGCGTCGGCGCCCTCGGGGATCGCCGGGAACACCCACTTGCGGTAGGACCAGAAGCGGAACAGCGTGCCCAGCGCCAGCCCGACCACATTCGCGCTGATGTTGTCGGCGAGCGGCGTCTCGAGCTTGAGCACATAGTGGCTGAACCACAGGCAGCCGACGGAGATCAGCATCGCCACGCCGTTCAGCAGGAAGAACAGCAGGTACTCGCGGCCCATGTTGGTGCGCCCGCGGTGGCGGAAGGTCCAGAACCGGTTGCCGAAGTAGGCGAACGTGGTCGCGACGGCCACGCTGACGATCTTCGCGGTGAGCGGCTTGCCCTCCAGGGGCCCGAAGTACAGCAGCAGATTGAACAGCCCGACATCGATGACGAACGCGAGTGCCCCGACGATGCCGAACTTGGCGACCTCGCGGAGCAGCATCCGCACGGGGGCGTACAGACGCTGGATCAGCGGCTCGGCCCCGGCGGCCGCCTCAGCGTCGGTCATACCCGGATTCTAAGGGGCCGTCCGGCTGGCCGGACCCAGTAGGTTTCCCCCATGAGCAGGGACGGAGCGCCCCGGGTGGGCATCGTGGGCGGTGGGCAGCTGGCCCGCATGTCCGCCGCCCCGGCCGCCGCGCTCGGCATCGGCCTGCGCGTCCTGGCCACCTCGCCGGACGAGTCAGCCGCCCAGGTGATCAACGACGTCGCGCTCGGTCGCCACGATGACCTCGATGCCCTGCTGGCCTTCGCGGACGGCTGCGACGTCGTCACCTTCGACCACGAGCACGTGCCGCCGGCCCACCTCGAGCAGCTCGAGGCGCGGGGCATCGCGGTCCGGCCGGGCCCGGCCGCGCTGTTCCATGCCCAGGACAAGGTCCACATGCGCCAGTCGCTGACCGACATCGGCGTGCCGTGCCCGCGATGGCGGGTCGTCGAGGCGCTCGATCACATCCAGGAGTTCGCCGAGGACGTGGGCTGGCCGGTCGTGCTGAAGACGTCACGGGGCGGCTACGACGGCAAGGGCGTCTGGGTCGTGGCGTCCCCGGATGCGGCTGCCGACGTGCTCGCGGTGCCCCTGCCGCCAGGGGCCCAATGGCTCGCGGAGGAGCGCATCGACTTCGTGCAGGAGCTCTCCGCACAGGTGGCTCGCTCGCCGCACGGCCAGGCGGTCGCGTACCCCGTGGTACGAACCGTGCAGAAGGACGGCATCTGTGCCGAGGTGATCGCGCCGGCACCCGGCCTGCCGGAGAACCGTGCCGTGCAAGCACAGGAGATCGCCCTGCGAGTGGCGGGCGACCTCAATGTCACGGGGATGCTGGCCGTCGAGATGTTCGACGACGGCTACCAGCTGTACGTCAACGAGCTGGCCATGCGGCCGCACAACTCGGGGCACTGGAGCATCGAGGGTGCGCGGACGAGCCAGTTCGAGAACCATCTGCGTGCCGTGCTCGACCTCCCCCTCGGCGACCCGCACCTCGTCGCTCCCTACGCGGTGATGGTCAACATCCTCGGCGGCGACGTCGGCAACCTGTACTCCGCATACCGCCACGTCCTCGCCCGGGACCCCGGGCTCAAGGTCCATCTGTACGGCAAGCAGGTCCGTCCTGGCCGAAAGGTGGGCCACGTCACGGTGGTGGGCCACGATCTGGATGCCCTCGTGGCACGGGCACGCCACGCCGCCGACTACTTCGCAGGAGTCATCGATGAGTGAGACACCGCTGGTCGCCATCTGCATGGGCAGCGATTCCGACTGGCCGGTCATGCAGGCTGCTGCAGGCGTTCTCGAGGACTTCGGCGTCAGCCACGAGGCGATGGTCCTCTCCGCGCACCGAATGCCGCACGAGATGGTCGCGTTCGGGGCCGCCGCCGCGGACAACGGGTACCGCGTGATCATCGCGGGGGCCGGTGGCGCCGCCCACCTGCCGGGCATGCTCGCCTCGCTCACGCCGCTGCCGGTGATCGGCGTGCCCGTCCCGCTGTCGACTCTCGACGGCATGGACTCGCTGCTGTCGATCGTCCAGATGCCCGCCGGGGTCCCGGTGGCCACGGTCGCCATCGGCAACGCCCGCAACGCCGGCCTGCTGGCCGTCCGCATCCTGGCGGTGAGCGACCCGGATCTCATGACGGCCATGCGCTCTTACCAGCAGGACCTCAACGCCCAGGCCAGGGCCAAGAACGCCAATTTGACCCGGTAGGCCGCGGCCTCGCCGGCCTACCGCCGGGCGAGCTCGATCTTCGGGCAGCGGTCGGTGACGACGAGCAGTCCCGCGTCGCGGGCACGGTCCTCCGCGGCCGCGTCGTGCACGCCGAGCTGGAACCACACGGCTGCGGCCCCGGCGTCGATGGCGTCGTCGACGAACTCACCGGCGCGGCGCGAGTTGACGAACAGGTCCACCACGTCGGGCGGCCCGACTGCGTCGGCGGCCTCCGCGATGCTTCGGTAGCCGATCTTGCCGTGAACGGTCTGCGCGCGGGGGTACACGGGAACGATGCGCCGTCCCGCATCCTTGAGGATCTTCGCGACCCAGTAGGCATCCCGCTGCGGATTGTCGCCGAGCCCCACGACGAACCAGGTGGGCATCGCCAGAACGCTTGCGACGACGTCAGGGCTGTTCATCGGGCCTCCCGCACGGCAGCATTCTTCCCGTCGTCGACGCGGGGCCGGAGGTGGGCATGGACGCTGCAGAGCTCCGGGCACGGCAGCGCCCGGTGAAGGATCGATACCGGGAGGCGCCGGAGAGTGCCCGGGTGCCGGCGCGGGCGGTGGCAGTCGTCGACCAGGGTGCGGTGGCCTGTCGCGTCGAGTCGGAGGCCGAGACCGTGGTCGCCGGCCTCCATGCCGCAGCAGGAGGTGACGGGGACGCGGCCTGCTCGGCCGACCTGCTCCTGGGGTCCCTCGCGGCCTGCGCGGGCGTGACCTTGGCCGCAGTCGCGACCGCGATGGCGGTCGATCTCCGACAGGCGCGCGTCGTCGCGGAGGGGCACTGGGACGCGCGGGGGACGCTCGGTGTCGACAAGGACGCCCCCGTCGGCATGACAGACATCACGCTCACGGTGGAGGTCGAGACCGACGCCCCGGACGAGACGGTGTCGAGGCTGGTCGCCCTGACGGAGCGCTACTGCGTCATTGCCCAGACGCTCGCGCACCCTCCCGAGGTGGCCTTCACGTCCCGGCGCGCGTGACGGTCAGGCCGTCGGCCGGCCCAGCGCGCGGTACGACCATCCGGCCTTCCGCCAGCGGTCGGGGTCGAGCGCATTGCGGGCGTCGATGACGTGCTTGTCGGCCATGCCGTCGAGTGTCGCCGGGTCGAGCTCGCGGTACTCGCGCCACTCCGTTCCGAGGACGACCAGCTCGGCCCCCGCCAGCGCCTTCATGAGATCCGGCTCGTAGGTCATGTGCGGGTACACGCGTTCCGCGTTGGCCAGGCCCTTCGGGTCATGGACGACGACGGTGGCGCCCGCGTTGCTCATCGCCACGGCGACGTCCAGTGAGGGCGAGTCGCGCACGTCGTCGCTTTCGGGCTTGAAGGTCGCGCCGAGGACCGTGATGCGTCGGTCCAGGAACTCGCCGCCGAGGACCTCGCGAGCGAGGTCGACGGTGTGGGCGCGCCGGCGGAGGTTGATCTGATCGACCTCGCGGAGGAAGGCCACGGCCTCGTCGGCGCCGAGCTCTCCGGCGCGGGCCATGAAGGCTCGGATGTCCTTGGGAAGACAGCCGCCGCCGAAGCCCAGGCCCGCGGCGAGGAACCGGTTCCCGATGCGGGGGTCGTAGCCGATCGCCTGCGCGAGCTGCGTGACGTCCGCCCCCGCGGCCTCGCACACCTCGGCCATGGCGTTGATGAAAGAGATCTTGGTGGCCAGGAACGAGTTCGCCGCCACCTTGACGAGCTCGGCCGTCGGGAAATCCGTCACGATGAAGGGCACGCCCTCGGCGATGACCGGCGCGTAGACCTCCCGCAGCAGGTCCTCCGAGCGCTGCGAGCGCACGCCGACGACAAGGCGATCGGGATGCAGGGTGTCCTGGACCGCGAAGCCCTCGCGCAGGAACTCGGGGTTCCAGGCGATCTCGACCCCGTCGGCGGCGGTCTTGGCGAGGATGCCCTCCAGCGCTGCCGCGGTGCCCACCGGCACCGTGGACTTGCCGACCACGAGGGCGCCCTCGCGCAGGTGCGGCGCCAGGGCGTCGACCGAACCGAACACCTGGGACATGTCGGCCTTCTGCGCACCGGCGGTCTGCGGCGTGCCGACGCAGACGAAGTGGACGTCGGCGAACCTGCCGACCTCCTCCCAGGAGGTCGTGAAGGACAATCGCCCGGCCTCGATATTGCGGGCCAGCACCTCGTCGAGTCCGGGCTCGTAGAACGGCACCCGGCCGGCCGCGAGCGTCTCGATCTTGGCCGGATCGACGTCGAGGCCGATAACCTCGAAACCGAGCTCGGCCATGCACGCGGCGTGGGTCGCACCGAGGTATCCGGTACCGATGACAGACAGGCGCAGAGGCATTCGCACAGGCTAGTAGTCTGTGCGCCGTGGCTGGAAACAAGGACTTCCAACAATTCATGCTCAGCGAGGAGCACGAGGCCCTGCGGGAGGCCGTGCGCGAGCTCGCGACGGACAAGATCGCACCGCGTGCGGCGGCGATCGACGAGACCGGCGAGTTCCCGTGGGACGTCTACGAGGCGCTCCGTGCCTCGGGCTTCCACGCGATCCACATCCCGGAGGAGTACGGCGGCGAGGGCGGCGATGCCCTGGCAGCCTGTCTCGTCATCGAGGAGGTGGCGCGCGCCTGCGCGTCCAGCTCCCTCATCCCCGCGGTCAACAAGCTCGGCACGCTCCCGCTCATGCTCTCCGCGGACGACACCCTGCTCAAGACCTATCTCCCGCAGGTCGCCAGCGGTGAGGTGATGTTCTCCTACGCGCTCAGCGAGCGCGAGGCGGGCAGCGATGCAGGTGCGATGAAGACGCGGGCCGTGGCAGACGGTGACGACTGGATCCTCAACGGCCAGAAGAGCTGGATCAGCAACGCCGGTATCTCGAAGTACTACACGGTGATGGCCGTGACGGACCCGGAGAAGGGCGCCCGCGGCGGCATCTCCGCGTTCGTCGTTCATGGCGATGACGAGGGCTTCTCCCTGGGCACGCCGGAGCGCAAGCTGGGCATCCACGGTTCGCCGACCCGAGAGATCCTCTTCGAGAACTGCCGCATCCCGGGGGATCGCCTCGTGGGAGCGGTCGGGACCGGCTTCCAGACCGCGATGCGGACGCTGGACCACACCCGCATCACCATCGGCGCGCAGGCCGTCGGTATCGCACAGGGCGCGCTGGACGTCGCGGTGGCCTACGCCAAGGATCGGCACCAGTTCGGCAAGCCGATCGCCAGCTTCCAGGGGCTGCAGTTCATGCTCGCCGACATGGCCATGAAGCTCGAGGCGGCTCGGCAGATGATCTACGTCGCATCGGCGAAGAGCGAGCGTGAGGACGACGACCTGACCTTCTTCGGCGCGGCCGCCAAGTGCTATGCGTCCGATGTGGCCATGGAGATCACCACGGACGCCGTTCAGGCGCTCGGTGGCGCCGGCTACACGAAAGACTGGCCGGTCGAGCGCATGATGCGCGATGCGAAGATCACCCAGATCTACGAGGGCACGAACCAGGTTCAGCGCATCGTCATGGCCAAGCAACTGCTCAAGTAGCGGCCCTGCGCGTAACCTCGGTGGAACGTCGGCCCCGAGGAGAACAAACGATGGCGAGTGGCACGGGCACGAGGGACGACCCCTGGCAGCTGACAACGGCGCCCGGATCGTCGAGCTACACGATGTATCGGGACGAGCAGGCCGACCCGCCCTGTCTGGTCTGCCACGTCGGATCCACGACGCTGCGATACCACCTGTCCGCCGTCGAGGACCTTCACGAGTGGCTTCGGCAACGGGGTGACTGGGTCGAGCTCGGCGGCGCCGACGAGAAGAAGCCGGCGGCACCCGGGACAGTCGAGGCGTTCGGGCGAGATCCGTCGAATCCTGTGGGGGGCTGGTACGGATTGCGCAACGGCTATCGAGGCCGGTTCGGTATGTACCTGCCTCCCCTCCTTGAGGAGCTCGGACTGGTGGAACTCACCCACGATCCACGCAACAACCGCGTGCGTGCCCTCTAGCCGGGCCGCCTGCCCCGCCGGTCAGCCGTTGGTGAAGACCTCGCCGATGATGGACGGGTCGCCCTTCTCGGGCTTCGTGGGCTCCGGCTGACCCGATGACGGGTGCGCTGCCGGATCGACCGTAGGAGCCGCCGGATCCGCTGGTGGAACGTCCTGGACGGCCTGACCCGGCCGATCGCCGCCCTTGCCGTCCCGGACGCCGCACAGTCGGTTGACCAGCGGCTCGGCGTCGATCGGGTCGGACTCCCGGCCGCTCTTCCAGTACTCGAAGTGCAGGTGCACCTGACCGGGTGACCCGGTGTCGCCCATCAGGCCGATGACGTCGCCCGCGCGCACCCGCTGCCCGCCCTTGATCAGGACCTTGTCCATGTGGCCGTAGTAGTACATCGACCCGCTTCGGCCGCGCATCACGATCTGCAGGGCGCCGTTGGACTGGAGCTTGGTGCGATTGACCACGCCGTTCTCCACGGCGAAGATCCTCGACCCCCGTCGGCCGCCGAGGTCGATGCCCGTGTGGATCCGTCGGCCGCGGTCGGCACCCCAGCCCTCGCCGACTACGAAGCGCTCGGCTGGGCAGACGCTGGGGCCGCGACCCTCGGCGGCCGGGGCTGCGGAGGCCGCCGCCACGGAACCGGTGGCCAGGGAGGCGATCAGGCCCCCGATGGCCAGCAGTCGTCGTCCCATGTCGCCTCCTCGCGTCGCCTCGCGCGTGCCACGGCCGTGATGTTCCCGAAGACGCTACCTGATGCTCCGAGACTGGTGCGGACGGCCACTACAGTCGGTCCTGTGACCGTGCCGCAGCTACCGGGCGTGAGGGTGCGCTCCCGGCGCAGCGACACAGGCTGGGACGTGCAGGCGGACCGCGTGTCCGACATCGCCGCCCTCGCCGTCGTGTCCGTGGGCGTGGCGCAGCTCAAGGAGCTCGACGTCAGCGTGGCCCGGTGGCGGCCGCCCACGTCCGGCTGGCTCGGCCAGCCACGCGTTCCCGGACTGGCCAGCCTCGTGGTCGAGCCGAAGGGCTCGGGAGTGCGGGTGCGCCTGGCCAGTTCCACCGAGGAGGGCGTCGATGCGGCCGCCCTGCTGGCGGGCGTCGTCCGCCTGCTTCGGCCGGCCCGTCCCCTGGTCGGTCCCGAGCTCACCTTCGCGCCGGGATTGCCGGTCTCGGCGGGCATGCTGGCCGACCGGGTCCGTGACCTGCTGCTGCCGGGGGAGACCCGGGATCCGCACGTGCGGCGAGCGGACGTGCTGCTCACCCCGGTCGGAGACGCAGGTGCCGCCCCCGCCTGCGCGACGCGACTGGTCGTGGACGGCACGTCATGGTCGAGGGACGGGGAGACCTTCGACGTCTGCGTCGACCCGGCCGTGCACCGGCCAGTGGGCCGGCGGTCCGTGCCCGCGACCGATGTGGCCCAGGCCTCCGTTCGCGACGACGTCGCGCACCTGTCCGGTCCGGGGGTGCGGATGTCCGTCCAGGGCTGGATGACGGCCGGCCAGGTGGCGGCCCTGCGCTCGGTGGGGGCGGTCGTGGGCGACCTGCCCGCAGTGCTCGCCCGTCAGCTCAATGCCAGCGGCATCCTCACCACGGGATTCGCGGAGGCCCTGCCGGACGGGGCCGACCCGCTCGCCTGGCAGGTGGCCTCCATCCATGAGCGACGCCACGCGCTCCGGCGCTACGGTCCCGCGGCTGCCCTGGACGAATGGCCGACCGTGAGCGTGGTGCTCGTGACCCACCGCACCGACCACCTCGCGCATGCCATGCGACAGATCTCCGCCCTGCGGTACCCGCGGCTCGAGGTGGTCATCGGCGCACACGGTGACCGGGTCGACGGGGTCACCGTGTGGGAGCTCGCGCAGGAGCTGCCCTACCCCGCCGAGATCGTGGCCATCCCCGGTGACCGCACCCTGGGGGAGGCCCTGCAGGCCTGCAGCGATCGGGCGCAAGGGGCCCTGATCACGAAGATGGACGACGACGACGTGTACGGCCCCGAGCACATCTGGGACCTCGTCCTGGCCCGGCAGTACTCGGGTGCCACGGTCGTCGGCAAGGCGCTCGACTGGGTGCACCTGCAGGAGAGCGACGTCACCGTCTTCCGTCCTACCTACGCCGCGGAGAAGTACGCCTCATTCGTCGCCGGCGGGACGATCCTGATCTCGCGTGCCGACCTCGGCGAGATCGGCGGATGGCGTCCGGTCCCGAAGTCGGTCGACCGTGCCCTCCTCGACCGCGTCCTCGCCGACGGCGGTCTCGTCTACCGCACGCACGGACTGGGCTACGTCTACGTCCGTCGAGGCAGCGGGCACACTGCGTCGGTCCGTGATGAGCACTTCCTGACGCGCACCGAGGCCACCATGCCCGGCCTGATCCGCCACCCGGAGTTCGGCACCGGAGACCCGACGTGACCGGCGCTGGACGCGAGTGGCCGCACGCGTCGATCGTCATGACGGTCGTCAACGAGGAGCGACACCTGCGTGATGCCGTGGAACGGCTGCTCGAGCAGGACTACCCCGGTGAGCTCGACATCGTGATCGCCGTGGGGCCGTCGAGGGACCGGACGCGCGCGGTGGCCGACGACATCGCCGCCCAGCACCCGCACGTGCGGATCGTCGACAATCCGACGGGGCGCACGCCCGCGGGCCTCAACGCGGCGATCGCAGCCGCCAAAGGGGAGGTCATCGTCCGCATCGACGGGCACGCCATGGTCCCGACCGACTATGTGCGCATCGGGGTGCGGACGCTCGAGGAGACCGGGGCCGACAACGTCGGCGGCATCATGGCGGCGCAGGGGACGACCGAGTTCGAGCGCGCCGTCGCGCGCGCCATGACCTCGCGCTTCGGAGTCGGCGGGGCCTCCTTCCACGTGGGCGGGGCACCGGGCCCGGCTCTCACGGTCTACCTCGGCTGCTTCCGCCGGGCAGCGCTCGAGCGGGTGGGTGGCTACGACGAGTCGATGGTGCGCGCTCAGGACTGGGAGATGAACCTGCGCATCCGGCAGAGCGGCGGCGTCGTGTGGTTCACCCCCGACATGCGCGTGACCTACCGCCCCCGCGCGGACCTCGGCAGCCTTGCCCGCCAGTACCACGATTACGGCCGCTGGCGACGCGAGGTCGCTCGGCGTCACCCGGAGACGCTCTCCATCCGGTACCTCACGCCCCCGGCCGCCGTCGTCGGCGTCGGCATGGGCGTGGTGCTTGCGGGAGTCTGCGCGGCCACCGGCCGTCGATGGGTGACCGCCGTCGGCCTCTCGGCACCCCTGACGTACCTCGCGGCCACTGCGGCCGCCAGCGCGCAGAGCGCCCTGACCGAGCCGAGGCTCTCCCTGCGCGAGGCCGTCCGCCTTCCCCTCGTGTACGCCACCATGCACGGGTCGTGGGGGACCGGGTTCCTCCGTGGCCTGTCGCGCGCCGAGCGGGCGGCCCTTCCGGACGATGCGCTCGACGGGGACACACCGTGATCTTCCGTCGGCGCCGGCCCCAGCCGCTCACGTGGGCCGTCGTCGTCGCCTCGCCGAAGGGCGAGGCCGGTGACCAGTGGGGCGACACCTGGTTCGGTCGCGACCTCGTCGATGCACTCGAGCGGGCCGGCGAGCACGCCCGACTGGTCTACCGCGGGGGCGGCACCTCCGAGGCCCGCGAGCACGATGACGTCGTCGTCGTGCTGCGGGGGCTTCGCCGCTTCGTGCCCCGGCGAGGCAATGCGACGTGGCTGCTCTGGGTGATCAGCCACCCCGAGCTCGTGGAGCATGACGAGCCGGCCCAGTACGACGCGGTGTTCGCCGCCAGCGCGCACTGGAGTCGCGCGCAGGAGTTCGACGTGCCGATCACCCCGCTCCTGCAGTCCACGAACCCGCGTCGGTTCACGCCGGCCGCAGCCGAGCCCGACTCGGGCGCGGACCTCCTGTTCGTCGGGTCGACGCGCGGTGAGTTCCGGCCCGCCGTGCGGTACGCCCTGGACTCCGGGCACGACCTCTCCGTCTTCGGGGTCGGCTGGGAGAAGTACCTCCCACCGGAGCGCATCGGCGGGGAGTTCATCCCGAACGCGGACCTGCCGGCCGCCTACGCCGGAGCCGGCATCCTCCTGAACGACCACTGGCGGGCCATGGCCGACGAGGGCTTCCTCTCCAACCGGCTGTTCGATGCCGTCGCGTCCGGGTGCCGCGTGCTGTCGGACGAGGCCGTCGGCCTGTCCGACGTCTTCGACGGGACGGTGGTCACCTATCGCGATGCCGAGACCATGGCGTCGCTGCTTGGCCAGGACCGCGAGTCCGTCTTCCCCGACCGGGCGGCGCGCCTGGCGGCCGCCGAGCGAGTCGCGCGCGAGCACAGCTTCGACGCCCGGGCGCAGGTCCTCATCGAGAGAGCCCGCGCCTTGCGTGCGGCGGGCTGAATCACTCCGCGAGAAACACAGGCGCCCCGGGCCCTACAGGTGCTCGTTGGCCCGGGACAGGTCCTCCTCGAAGTCGACCTCCACGGCGAACAGGTCCCGGATGTCGAACGGCAGGACCGGGACGCCGTCGCGCTCGATCATCAGCTCGATGCCGCGCTCGAAGTAGTCGAGGTCCTCGCACTCGGCGAGCCGCTCGATGAGGCGCTCCTTGTCCTTGCCGGCGACGAAGTTGATCCCGACCGCCTCTCCGAGGGCATCGGGCACCGACTTCGAGAGCTGGGTGACGAAGCCGTCGGCGCCCACGGCGTACTTGACCTCCTCCTCCCCGACCGCAGCGGTGTTGACGCAGATGAAGGTCTGGTCGGCGGCCATGAGGTCCTTGACCCGCTCGAGGACCGCCGGGTCGAAGACGACGTCGCCGTTCATCCACAGCACGCCGCCGTCCGCGGACTGGCGCAGCGCCTTGAGCAGGCTGCGATTGGTGTTGGTCTGGTCGTAGGCCTCGTTGTAGACATAGCCGACGTCGGGGAAGGCCTCGAGGATGAGCTCGAGCTTGAACCCGACCACCGTGAGGATCCGCAGGTCGTCGAAGACCTTCCGCAGGTTGTCGATCTGCTGCTGCATGATCGTGCGGCCATCGGACAGCGGGGTCAGCGGCTTCGGCCACGGCCGGCCGAGGCGAGTGCCCATTCCGGCAGCCAGGATCACGGCTTGGACGGTCATGCACTCTCCTCGATGTCATGCCGTGGCCACGGCGCCGACCATCGTAGCCAGCGCCCGAACACCCGGGACTCCCCAATAGGCTGCCCGGCATGAGTGACCAGCCGGTGAGCCGCCCGGCGAACCCGACGATCGCGCAGATCCGCGAGGTCGGGCAGCCACCCGCGGTCCGAGGTCGCCGCAACTCCGAGCACTGGGTGGCGGACGTGTACCTGCGGCGGATCTCGCCGTACCTGACCCGGCTCCTCCTCAAGACCCCGATCACGGCCAACGGTGTCACGTGGCTGATGGTCATCACCGGGGCCTCGGCCGCCTTCGCCCTCCTGATCCCGGGGCTGCCGGGAGCGGTGCTCGCCGCCCTCCTCGGCCAGCTCCAGATGCTCTGGGACTGCAGCGATGGCGAGGTCGCGCGCTGGCGGCAGACCACGTCGCCCAAGGGTGTGTACATCGACCGGGTGGGGCACTACACCGCCGAGGGCCTGATCCCGATCGCCCTCGGCATGCGCGCCGCGGGGTTCCCGGATGCGGGGTGGCTGGAGACGCCATGGCCGTTCGTCGGCGCCCTCGTGGCCGTCATGGTGCTCTTCAACAAGGCCCTCAACGACATGGTGCATGTCTCCCGCGCGTACAACGGCCTCCCTCGCCTGGAGGAGAAGGCGGAGGTTGCGGCGCCGCGTTCGACAGGGTTGCGCCGGATCCGCTCGGCCGCCCGGTTCTTCCCGTTCCACCGCGCCTACCACTCCGTGGAGCTGACTCTGCTCGCGCTGGTCGCGGCCGTCGGCGATGTCGTCGTCGGCGACCTGTCGGTCACGCGCCTCCTGGTGGGCTTCCTCGCCGTGTTCAGCGTCGTCACGATCGCTGGCCACCTGGCCTCGATCCTGTCGTCGAGTCGCCTGCGATGAGCGGCCGGCCGACGTTCGGCGTCGTCGTCCTGACGATGGGCAAGCGCCCGGAGGACCTCGACCGGGGGCTGCGATCCGTGCTCGCCCAGGAGGGTGTGGACACGGACATCGTCGTGGTGGGGAACTCGTGGGATCCCGTGGGCCTGCCGGACGGGGTCCGCGGCCTGCACCTGCCCGAGAACGTCGGCATCCCCGCCGGCCGCAACGCCGGAGTGCCGCTCGTCGACGGGGAGTACCTGTTCTTCCTCGATGACGATGCCTCATTGCCCGACCCCCGCTTCCTGGCATCCGTCGCCGACCGTTTCGCTGCCGACCCGCGGCTCGGCCTCATCCAGCCGCGCGTGGTGGATCCCGCCGGACTGCCGTCCCCGCGGCGTTGGGTGCCCCGCCTCCGCGTGGGCAATCCGTACGAGTCCGGTCCGGCGACCGCCCTGTGGGAGGGGGCGGTGGCCCTGCCCCGTGCCGTCTTCGAGGCCACGGGGGGATGGCCGGACGAGTTCTTCTACGCGCACGAGGGGATCGACCTCGTCTGGCGGGTCTGGGATGCCGGGTACCTGCCGTGGTACGCCGCCGACCTGATCGCCCATCACCCGGTGATCGACCCGGCGCGGCACGACGTCTACTACCGGCTCAACGCCCGCAACCGCGTGTGGCTCGCGCGGCGCAACCTGCCGGTCGTGCTGGAGCCGATCTATGTCGGCACGTGGGTGGGCATGACCCTGCTGCGCGTCCGGGATCGCGAGGCGCTCTCGGCGTGGTTCGGCGGCCTGCGCGAGGGGATGGCCCAGCGACCGGAGGGTCGTCGGCGCATGGGCTGGTCGACCGTGTGGGAGATGACGAGGGCGGGGCGGCCCCCGGTCATCTGAGCACCGCCCTGGGAGCACTGGCCCCCGGACAGGCGTAAGCCCCTGACGACGGGGGAGACATCAGGGGCTTACTGGAGAAAGTGTACAGCAAGTCATGCCCGCGGTGTGACGCGATCGGTCACGACCTCACTGGGCGCAGAAGTTCTCGTCGCCGGTGTTGACCTGGGCGGTGTAGTCCTGCGTGAGGTCGTTCAGGACGACCTTCTTCACCGAGGTGAAGTCGCTGCCGACGATCAGGTTCAGGACGGCGCCCTGCTTCTTCACCTTCTCCTGGACGGCGGCCCCGGCGGCGTAGGAGAGGGTCTTCATCGACTGGTCCCAGCGCGGGTCGTACTGGACGGTGGTGTTCGCGTAGTCCGTCGTCTGGGCGTTGTCGACCTGCTCCACGACGAAGCCCTCCTTGCGCAGCTGACGGGCGACCTTCTTCGCCAGCTTCGGAGTCGGCGTGCCGTTGAGGACGTTCACGCGGATGCTCTCCGGCTTGGTGCGCAGCAGCGGTGCCTGCTCACCCGTCGAGGAGTCCTTGGGCGGCCATGAGGTGTCGTTCTTCATGGCGTCCCAGAGCGGCTGCGCCTTCTTCGCGTTGACGCTCACCGTGGCTCCGTCGCCGTTCGGCGTCCAGGGCATCGTCGTGAAGGTGACGTTGGACGGCTTGAGGTCCTTCAGGCTGAGTGCGAGGTCCTTCAGGTTGTTGACGTCCGCGAGCTGCGGATCGGCGGTGAGCGACTCCGTGGCGGCGTTCAGCAGGTCGAGCAGCGCCGCCGGGTTGAGCAGGGTTCCACTGGAGAGCACCTTGCGCATGAGCGAGGAGAGGAAGGCCTGCTGGCGGCGGATGCGCGAGGTGTCCGATCCGTCCGAGATCCCGTGGCGGATGCGAACGAACGCGAGGGCCTCGGCACCCTTGACGACGTGCTTGCCGGCGCTGAGCTTCAGCCCGCTGAGCGGGTCGTCGACCGGCTTGGCGAGGCAGATCTCCACGCCGCCGACCGCGTCCACCATGCGCTTGAAGCCGCCGAAGTCGACGAGCATGAAGTTGCTCGTCTTCAGGCCGGTCAGCTCGTTGATCGCCTTCAGCGTGCAGCCAGGGCCGCCGAGCTCGATGGCCTGATTGAAGCGGCCCTGGTAGCCGCCCACCTTCTTGCCGTCCTTCTTGCACGTGGGGAGGGTGATGACGGTGTCGCGCGGGATGCTCACGCCGAGCGCGGACTTCCGATCGCCGCTGATGTGCAGCACGATCGTGGTGTCGGACCGGGCGCCGCCGATCTTCGAGGCGCTGCCGAAGCCGCCGTTGCCCTTGCCCTCGCGGGTGTCGCTGCCCATGAGGACGATCGTGAGCGGCTCGTAGGTGCCGGTCTCCTCGTTGACCACGTTGACCGGCGCGCCGCTCGCGGCGACGGTGACGTTGTCGCTCACGTCGACGGCAGTGATGTTGCCCGAGAGCTGGTTCATCACGACGCTGATGCCGGCACCGGCGACGGTGGCGATGAGGACGAGGGCTGAGACGACGGCGAGCAGTGCGCGGCCGATGCGGCGGCCGGTTCCCGCTGAGCTCATGCTGATATCCCTCGGTTCACGCGGCGTTCCTCGGTCGCTCACCGCTGGGACATGGTAAGCGGAATGCCGGGCTGCTCCGAATCGACGCACCACGGGCGACCGAGGTTCCCTGCCCCGCCACCGGCCGACCGGTCGTGGGCGCGGCGGTCACCGGCGCGTCGCGCTCGATCCGGCGGGCTGGCTGGCACCGTGGGTGGTGGCGGATGTCACGCAGCATGTGATCAAAGTGACACGCGTGGTCTGTGTGGCTGGAGTTAATAGAGGCGATGTGGCACCGTGGAGCCTGGACCCGGCCGGCCGGACGGGTCCCGGTCAGCAGCGTGCGTGGCACTAGGAGGGGCGTGACGCGTCGTCATCGCGTGGGCGTGCTGGTCCTCGCCGCCGCTGTGGTGGGCGCCGGGATCGCGCTGCCGGTCGTGCCGATCGGCACCTCCGGGACCGGGAGCGCGCCCGGTGCCGCCGTGGCTGCCCCCGCTGACGACCCGGTGATCCCCCCGGAGTTCGTCCTGCGCGGCGCGGGCTGGGGCCACGGGGTCGGCATGCCGCAGTGGGGCGCCTTCGGCATGGCGCAGGCCGGCTACGACGCGGCGAGCATCGTCACCTACTACTACCAGGGCACCACCGTCGCTCCCATGCAGGACGACATGGACATCCGCGTCAACCTGCTCTACCAGACGGGCACCGCGTGGATGCGTTCTGAGCCGCTCGAGGACGGGGGAGGGGCCATCGAGGTGACGGTCGGGCCCAACGTGGTCGTGGGCGGGCCGGCTGACGAGTTCCGGTTCACGGTGCGCGATGCCGGTGTCGGCGTCGAGCGGAGGGCTGGCGGACAGGTCGCGGACCTGGGTTCCGCGGCCACCGTGACGGTCCGCTGGGCCGGGACCAGGACACCCGGGTCTGCCGCCGGTGGCGCCACGCTGCTCAACGTGGCGGGGTCCAGTGCCGGCCTGGGCTCGAGCGGGCACCGCTACCGGTACGGCAGTGTCGACATCAGCACGGTGTCCACCAAGAAGGGCGTCCGGCTCAACGTCGTCAACTCCGTCCGGCTGCATGACGAGTACCTCTACGGCATCGCCGAGGTGTCGAGCTCATGGCCGGATGCAGCCCTGCAGGCGCAGGCGCTGGCGGCGCGCACCTATGCGCTGAGCAAGGTTGCCGGCGCTCCTCGCACGGCGTGCGCCTGCCACGTCGATGACGGTGGCGGCCCGTACTACGACCAGACGTTCACCGGATGGGGCAAGGCAAGCGCGGCCAGGGGCGAGCGGTGGCTCGCTGCAGTGAATGCCACCATGGCGTCGGAGAACGCCGGCCTGGCGATCCTCTACAACGGCCAGCCGATCCGCGCCTTCTACTCCTCCTCCAGCGGTGGGGCCACCCAGTCCTCGCAGGATGTGTGGGGCGGCGCCCTTCCCTACGCCGTGTCGGTCGCCGACCCCTGGAGCCTCGTGCCGGAGAACCCCAATCACGCCTGGGCCGTCACCGTCTCCCAGCAGCGCATGGCGCAGGCGTTCGGAGTGCCGGTCGTCATGAACCTCGCCGTGGCGGAGCGCTACAGCTCGGGGGCCGCGAAGACGATGGCCGCGGTGGCGGGAGACGGTACGACCGTCACGATGGCCGGCCCCAAGTTCCAGTCGATCTTCGGCCTCAAGTCGCGGCACCTCACCGCGATCGAGTACGCGGGGGCGCCCCCCGCGCCGCCGGCCCCAGCGCCACCTGCGACAACCGCGCCACCGGCCCCGGCGCCGCCCGCCGCGCCCCCCGGGCCGACCGTGAAGCAGCGGACCGTCTCGCTTCTGACACCGACGGCCGTCGAGGTCCGGAAGGGCGGCCGCTACAAGGTCGTCGGCGTCGTCCGCCCGGCGAAGGCGAAGCTCAAGGCGTGGCGGCAGCAGCTCGTGGGCGGCGAGTGGGTCACGGTGGCCAAGGACCGCACCAATCCGAAGGGGCGCTACCGCTTCGTCGTGCGGAAGACCAAGGCGAACACGGCGGGCACCTACCGTGTGCTCGTCGTGCGCAAGAAGGCCGTGGTCGGCGTGAGCCCGGAGTTCACCGTCGCCGTCAGGTAGGTGAGGCCACCGCGTGCGCCGTGACGCGCTCCTGGTCGGCGACGACCGCCCCGTCCCCGGCCACGAGGACGACCGAGGCACGGCACGCGAGGGGGACGGCGAGACATGCCAGCCATGCGTCGGCGGAATCGGTCTGCTGGTCGACCAGGAGACGCCCGCCTGCCGCGAGCCCCCACGCCTGCCCGAGGTCGGCCGCACGCTGGAACAACGCGGCGTGGTCGAGGACCCTGCCCCCCACGGCGAGTGCCACGGAGTCGGGGCAGGGCGGCTCGAAGAGGTAGGCGTCGGGCTGCTGGCGCACGGCAAGCGTCACGTCGAATGCGCCCGGAGGCAGCTCGCCCGTCAGGGGGAGGCCGAACGGGTGCAGCGAGACCACGCCGATCTCCCCGAGGCCCGCGCTCGCAAGGTCGACCGCCTGTCGGGGTCCGGAGATGATGACGTCGGCTTCCACGGCGTCGGGGAGCACCAGGCAGCCAGCCGTCCACGCGCCGGCGAGCCATGCCGTTCGCTGCCAGTGGAGGGGCACGTGCAGGCCGACCGTGCTGCCCGGCTCGAGGTCGAATTCTTCCCGGAGGGCGTTGCCGATCTTCGCGGCGGCATTCGCCAGGGTGATCGCGGACAGCTCCGTGCGCTCACCCGCTGCGGCATCGACGTAGGTGACGAGCGGCGCGCCCGCGTCGGAGCGCGCGCGCTGCTGCAAGGAGGTCCAGACGTCGAGCACGGCTGGCACGCTACCGCGCCGGGGAATTGGCGTGTGGCACGCTTGCCGGGTGACTGAAGCCGTCCTTCTCGTCGGGGGTCAGGGCACCCGGCTCCGCCCGCTCACCATCAACACGCCGAAGCCGATGCTCCCGGTCGCGGGCGTGCCGTTCACGGTGCACCAGATCACCCGCGCCCGTGATGCCGGCGTGACCCGGATCGTGCTGGCGACCTCCTACAAGGCCGAGGTGTTCCGCGCGTTCATCGACGACGCCGATCTCGGTATCGAGGTCGTCATCGCGACGGAGGAGGAGCCGCTCGGCACCGGCGGCGCCATCCGTCACGCCCTGCCCCACCTGACCAGCGGGCCCGACGACCCGGTCCTGATCTTCAACGGCGACGTCCTGAGCGGCGTCGACATCGCCGGGCTCGTGCAGCACCACCGCGACACCGCGAGCGACGTCACGCTGTACCTGACGCCTGTCGAGGATCCGCGGGCCTACGGGCTGGTGCCGACCGACCATGACGGCCGCGTGACCGCCTTCCTCGAGAAGCCCAAGACGGAGGAGGAGATCGTCACCAACAACATCAACGCCGGCTGCTACGTGTTCCGCAAGAGCGTGATCGACAGCATCCCGGCGGGACGACCGGTGTCCGTCGAGCGCGAGACGTTCCCGGGGCTGCTGGCCTCGGGCGCGCTGGTCACCGGAGTGGTCGACAAGGGCTACTGGCTGGACCTCGGCACGCCGCTGTCGTTCGTCCGTGGCTCGTGCGACCTCGTGCTGGGGGCGGCCCCATCGCCTGCCGTGCCCACGACGGGCGACTACCTACAGCTCGCGGACGCGCAGGTGGCCGGCGATGCGCAGGTGCACGGCGGCACCGTCATCGGGAGGGGAGCGGTGGTCGGCTCCGGTGCGATCGTCAACGGTGCGGTCGTCTTCGACGGCGCCGAGATCGCCGAGGGGGCGCACGTCATCAACAGCATCGTGGGTGCGGGCGCGGTCGTGGGCGCCGGGACGGTGCTCAAGGGCGCCGTCATTGGGGACGGGGCCGTGGTCGGTCGGGGCAATGAACTGCTCGACGGCGTGCGCGTCTGGCCCGGTGCGGACCTCGGCGATGGCACCGTCCGGTTCTCCAGCGACGCCTGACGCGCAGGCGCGGCTCCTGGCGCCGTACCCGGTCGACCTGCGGGCGGTGCTGGGGCCGTTCCTGCGTGGTGGAGCCGATCCGGCGTCGCTGTTCGGCGCCGACGGGAGTGCGTGGCGCGCGAGCCGCACCCCCGAGGGACCGGGCTCGCTGAGGCTGTCGACGGACGGCGACGTGGTGGACGCCCGGGCCTGGGGGCCGGGCGCGGGCTGGCTCATTGCGTCGGTGCCGGGGCTGCTCGGCTTCGATGACGACGCGGATGGATTCGCGGCGGATGCGCTGCCGGACCACCTCGCGGACGCCTGGCGGCGGCTCGGGCGCCGGTGGCGGGTGCCGCGCAGCGGGCTGATCGTTGAGGCCCTGGTCGCGGCGGTCCTGGAGCAGAAGATCACGGGCGTGCAGGCGCGTCGCGCGTGGCGTGCACTCCTCGACGAACTCGGCACCCCAGCGCCGGGCCCGACGCCGCGGCCCATGCGGGTGCTGCCGGATCCGGTGCGGATTCGGCAGGTGCCGTCGTGGCAGTGGCATCGATGGGGTGTCGCTCCGCGGCAGTCGGCCACGATCATGGGGGCGCTCGCGGTCTGCGGGCGGTTGGAGGAGTGCGTCCGCCTTCCGCACGAGGAGGCGCGCAGGCGGCTGGTGTCGATCGATGGCATTGGCGGGTGGACAGCTGCCGAGGTGGGGCAGCGGGCCCTGGGTGATGCCGACGCCGTCTCGTTCGGCGACTTCCATCTCGCCCATCACGTCGTCTACGCGTTCACCGGCGAGCAGGACGGCACGGATGAGCGGGTGGCGCAGGTGCTGGAGCCCTTCATCGGCCACCGGCACCGGGTGCAGCGTCTGGTCGAGATGGCCGGGATCGCCCGACCGGCGCGGGGCCCACGGCTGACCATCGCCGACCACCGCCGCCACTGACCCCCGCCCCACCCACGAGTTGAACCGCTTCCCGGCTCAAATCTGCAGATTTGAGCCGGTTCCGCGGGGATTCTGCGGATTTCGTCCGCTCCCCACGTCAACGACCGCAGCCCCGACCCGAGCGGTTCAATTCCGCGGAATTCGTGGGAAAGCGGTCCGATTCTGCAGATTTGAGCCGGGAAGCGGTTCAACTCGCCAGGGGGCTAGCGCCAGGTCAGTGGTGGGGTTCGCGGGGGTCGCGGATCGGGGAGTCGGACGGGCCGACCCACGGCCACCGCGCCGAGCGGGACCCAGGAGTCCGGCAGGTCGAGTTCCGCGCGGACGGTCTCGGGGGCGAACACCGTCGACGAGATCCACGCCGAGCCCCAGCCCTCAGCCGCGAGTGCCACCAGCAGGTTCTCCACCCCCGCACCACCGGCGACGACGAACAGGTCCCGTTCGAAGCCGCGCCGGCGCTCGTCGGGGTAGGCATGCGCGGCGTTCACGAGGTCGACGAACGCGAGGACGACGACGGGCGCCTGCCGCAGGATGTCCCCGCGTCGCACCCGCCTTGCGATCGCCTCGTCGTCGAAACCATCGATACCCCGAAGGTCCTCGATCCACCGCTCGCGCATCGCGTCGAGCAGCCGGTCGCGTGCCGGTCCCGGTCGCATGGCGATGAACCGCAGCGGCTCGCTGTGGTGCGGTGCCGGAGCCGTCACCGCAGCCGCGACCGCGGCCTCGATGGCGGCATCCGGCACCGGCTCGTCGGTGAACGCCCGTACGGTGCGCCGTCCGGTCACGGCGCTGCGACGACCCTCCGCCAGCGCCTCCGCGGTCCCGAGCGTGAAGAGGTCCTCGTCGAGCGGACGGACCAGCGCTGCCGCCCCCTGGGCCTCGGCACGGACGCGGTACGCCAGCCCGCGGACGACGGCGACCGGGCAAGCGCCCAGCTTCGGCCGTACCAACTCGCTGGCCGCGGCGACCTCGTCGGCGAGGGCGACGACCGTCATCTCCAGCGTGCGTCCGTGCGCGTCGACCTGCCCCGTGAGGTCCGCGAGCACCTCGAACCCCGCGGCCCCGATCGCGGCGTCCGTCAGGCCCATCCGCCATGGCCGCCCCATGGTGTCGGTGACGAGAACGCCGACGTCGACGCCGAGCACCTCCCGGATCCGTCGACGCAACCGGTCGGCCGATGCGTCCGGGTCCACCGGCAGCAGGGCGACGTGGCCGTCTTCGACGTTGCTGGCATCGACGCCGGCAGCCGCCATCACCAGCCCGTGCCGGGTCTGCACGATCTGCAGCGTGCCGCGCGGCGTGACCCGCCGAGCCACCACACGGACGGACTCCGCGTCGATCGCGTCGTCGCGGGTGATGCCGGGCTGCACCCGGCCCTCCGACTTGCTGACCACCTTGCTGGTGACGACGACGACATCACCGTCGCGCAGTCCGGTCGTCCCGTCGGGGAATCGCAGGCCACGTGCGGGTTCGGCCATCAGGTCCACGAGGTCGTCGCCCGCGCGGACCTCGCCGATCCCCGGAACGGCGACGATCTGCAGGGACTCCGTCACGCGGACGCGTCCGAGATGCCCACGAGCCGCAGCGCCTCGGCGGCGATGCGCGCGGTCTCCTCGACGCTCGTCATGAGCGTCGGCGTGGCGGCGGTCCGGATGCCGACCGCCGTCAGGCGCTCGACCGCGTCCGCATCCGCCGTGTCCACCAGCCAGGCGTCGATGAGGCCCCCCGACGAGCGTGCCCCGTAGTGCCTGCCCACAGCCTCGGCCGAGGTCTCGACGCCGATGGCCGCGAGGCAGGCATCGGCCATGCCCCGGACGGGAGCGCCGCCGACGATCGGCGACACCCCGACCACGGGAGCCGTGGTCCCGCGGAGCGCGTCGGCGATCCCGGGGACCTGCAGGATCGTGCCGATCGACACGACCGGGTTGCTGGGCGGAAGCACGACGACATCGGCTGTCGCGATCGCCTGCAGCACACCGGGCGCCGGGGTCGACGAATCGACGCCGACGAGCACGAACTCGTGGGCTGGCGGCTTGGCGTGATGGCGGATCCACCACTCCTGGAAGTGGATCGCGACGCGCAGCGGGCTGCCCGACGGATCGGTCGCGCCGTCGGGGGAGTCGATGACGACGTGGGTCTCGGCGCGATCATCGGTCATCGGGATCAGCCGCACGCCGGGCTGCCAGTGCTCGCACAGTGCCGCGGTGACGTCGGACAGTGGATACCCGGAGGCCAGGGCCTGGGTGCGCACGAGGTGGGTGGCCAGGTCCTTGTCGCCGAGGCCGAACCACGTGGGCTCGACTCCGTAGGCGGCGAGCTCGTCCTTCACCGTGAAGGTCTCGCCCTCGCGGCCCCACCCGCGCTCCTCGCTGATACCGCCGCCGAGGGTGTACATGACGGAGTCGAGGTCGGGGCACACGCGGACCCCGTGGACCCAGATGTCGTCGCCCGTGTTCCCGACGACCGTGATCTCCGACCCGGGGAAGGTCGTGTCCATGAGGTGGCGAAGGCCTCGAAGGAAACGGGCTCCGCCGATGCCTCCGGCCAGCACGGTGATGCGCACCCGAGCATCCTGTCAGACCCCCCGGTGAGGCTCGTGAGGGCCATGTTGCGGGTCGAATTGGTTAAATCTTAACGTTTGTGTCCGTTATGCACCTTTTGGACTTGACGATCGTGAATGACATCCCTGTAATACGTGGCAACGGCGACGACCGTCGCCAGGGTCGAGGAGGTCTCCGCGTGGCTGACATGGTGCTGGTGCCCCTGTCCGACGCCGAGGAGTTGGCATGGCAGGAGCGCGCCCTGTGCGCGCAGACCGACCCCGAGGCATTCTTCCCCGAGAAGGGTGGCAGCACCCGGGAGGCGAAGAAGGTCTGCCTGTCCTGTGAGGTCCGCCGCGAATGTCTGGAGTACGCCCTGCAGTCCGATGAGCGCTTCGGCATCTGGGGCGGCCTCTCCGAGCGCGAGCGTCGCCGCCTCAAGAAGCGCGCTGTCTAGCGCCACTGCGCAACCCCCTTCCCCGGCTGTCCCTCGGGATGCTGCCGCGCCTGGCGGCCGAGCCGGGCCACTCCGGCTGACGCTCCGCTGAGCGAGATCCCCGACCCTCAGGCCCTGCTCAGCATGAGCCACGTATCACTGTGGCATGACCGAGACCCAGTGGAACGCCATCGAACGCCAAGCCCGCATCTTCGTGCGGCCGTCGCTCTCCGGCCCCGACGCCGAGGCCGCGGTCCGAGCCATCCTCGCGTGGGAGTGGACCAACCCCGATGTGAGCCCGGAACGCCGTTCCGGGGCCTGGTCCGGCATCGTCAACCGCGCCAGCGTCATCTACTGATCGGACGGCCACGCGATGCTCAGGTTCCGCTCAGGTAGCACTCCGTACGGTGTTCCCACCAGCAGGCGGAACCGCAACGACGGAAGGGGAATCGTGAACTATTGCACCGCGATCCCCCGACCGCACCGATTCGTGACCGAGGCGTGGGTGGACGCCCTTGGTCCAGCGGCCGTATCGGCCGCAGCGCTGCCAGCCGCCGCAGCGCCCGCCATCCGATGGACGTCGTCCCTTCCCTCCTAGGGACGTCCTCGGACGGTATCCGAAGACCCGGCGGACTGGCCCCGCCGGGTCTTCGGCATTGTGGAGACGGCACGGAGTAGAAAGGCGCCATGAGGGCACGGGTGCTCGTCGTTGACGACGAGGTGCGGCTCGCCGAAGCACTGCGTCAGGGCCTCGAGCGCCGTGGTTATGACTGCACGGTCGTGCACGACGGGATCACGGCCCTGGCCAAGGCGCGGGCGGGAGGCTTCGACCTCATCCTCCTCGACCTCATGCTGCCGGGGCTGTCGGGCTACCGGGTGCTCGAGACCCTCCGCGCGGAGGGCATCGACACCCCTGTGCTGATGCTCACCGCCAAGGACGGCGAGTACGACGAGGCGGACGCCTTCGACCTCGGCGTCGACGACTACGTCACGAAGCCGTTCAGCACCGTGGTGCTCCTCGCACGGATGAACTCCCTGCTCAAGCGCCGAGGGGACGCGACCCCGATCCTCACGGTGGGCCGGCTGCGGCTCGAGCCGCGGCGGCACCGCTGCTGGGTGGACGAGGAGGAGATGGTCCTCACGGCCCGCGAGTTCGCGACCCTGACGTATCTGGCGGAGCGCGTCGACGAGGCGGTGAGCAAGCACGAGCTGCTCGAGGCCGTGTGGGATGAGCCCGACCTGGATCCCAATGCGGTGGAGGTCTGCGTCGCTCAGGTCCGCAAGAAGATCGGTGCACCGTGGGTGCAGACGGTCCGCGGCGTCGGCTACCGCCTCGTGGACCCGTCCACGTGAGCGTTCGCGTCCTGCCGAGGACGGTACGCGGCCGGGCGGTGCTCGCCTCGGGCATCGCGGTCGCGGTGTTCGGCGCTCTGCTGGGGCTGGCCTCGTTCCTGCTCGTGAGCCAGTCGGAGACCTCCTCCGTCGTCGCGGCCATGGAGGCCCGGGTGAGCGAGGTGTACGACCAGCTGGGCGACCGGTCGTCGGCCGACCCGTCGCAGGTGGACCTCGAGGCGTTGACGGGCGTCGAGGCGACCTACCTGCAGGTGGTGGGCACGGACGGCACGGTCCTCTCGTCGAGCCCGGAGATCCCGCCGGGCACCAGCATCTGCCCGGATCCGCTGCCCACCGAGCGGACCGAGGACGCGGTCGCGCTGACCCTCAGCGGCAGCTCGGGCACCTTCCTGCGGGTGACCTCGCCGATCGTCGGTGCCGCGACGCCCAGCGTGATCTGCGCCGTCACCAGCGACGGACCGGTGCAGAAGGTCCAGCGGGCCGTCCTGATCGGCCTGCTGGTCGTCCTGCCGCTGCTCGTCCTCGTGGCCAGCGTGGTGGTGTGGCTGGCGGTCGGGCGGGCCCTGCGGGCGGTGGACGACCTGCGCTCGCAGGCGGATGCGATGCAGTCCACCTCCGATGGACTGCTCCGGGTGCCCGGCACCGAGGACGAGGTCGAGCGCCTCGGCCGGACGCTGAACGCGCTGCTGGGGCGGCTGCACCAGCAGACCCGAGCGACCCGCCAGTTCGTCGCCGACGCTGGCCATGAACTGCGCAACCCGCTCAGCACGCTGCGGGTCACGCTGGAGTTCGGCCGCGATGCCGAGCCCGACGACCTGCGTGCCAGCGTCGACGAGGCCATCAGTGATCTCGACCGGCTCGAGAACCTCACGGAGGACCTGCTCGTGCTGGCTCGCTCGGATGCCATGGAGCAGCCCCTCCAGTTCGAGACCCTCGACCTCGACACGATCGTGCTGGATGCCGTCTCCTCGGCTCGCCGCGCCCACCCGGACCTCGACGTCGTGTCGAGCCTGCAGCCCTGTCGCGTGCGTGGCGATGAGCGGGCCCTGCACAGCATCATCGCGAACCTCCTGGACAACGCCGCCCGCCACGCCACCGCCCGGGTGTCGACCACGCTCGTCGTCTCGGGCGACGAGGCGCTGCTTGCGGTCGACGACGACGGCGCGGGGCTCGCACCGGACGACTGCCTCCGGGTCTTCGAGCGGTTCGTCCGACTCGACGACGCCCGCAACCGGGACGAGGGAGGCAGCGGACTCGGCCTGGCGATCGTCGTGTCGATGGCCGCGGCCCACGGTGGCCGGGCCTCGGCTGAGCCGGGCCCCGGGGGGCACTTCCTCGTCGTCCTCCCGCTCGCCGACCCTAGGCGGACCGCGGGCAGCGTCGCGCGACCGAGGTCGTCCTAGCGCGGCGGGCCGGACTGGGCGACCCGCCGCGCCGCTCGAGGAAGCGCGCCGGACGACCACGTACAGTTCCTCAGGTGATGGACGACGACGAGAAGCGCGAATCCAGCCCGCGCGGGGACGTCGATCCATCGGCTGAGGCGGTGCAGCCGAGGCCCGCTGCCGAGCCCTTCGACGACGAGTTCGACGAGCACATGACCGGTGCGCTCGAGCTCGTGTCACCGGACGCTCCGGCCCCGGACGCCGACACGCCCCTGCTCTCCTTCCCCACGCCCATGCCGGACCCGGCCGCGACCGAGCGCACCACCGAGTGGTTCAGCGTCGAGGACGAGTTCTCGATGGAGGAGGCGCCCCCGCCGCTGCCCCGTCGCAACCACCACGTCACGGCCGTCGTCGTCAGCCATGACGGTGCGGTCTGGCTGCCGGCCGTCCTCACCACGCTGGCGGCGCAGACCCGGCCACCGCAGATCGCGGTCGGGGTGGACGCCGGCTCGGCGGACGCGAGCGCGGACCTGCTGAGCGCCGCCTTCGGTCCAGGGGCCACTGTCCGCATCGAGGGCAACCCGGGATTCGGCGCGGCCGTCCGCGCGGGCCTGGATCACGTCGGTCCCGTCCAGCCTGAGCCGTACGGCCCCGGATCCGTGTCGTGGGTCTGGCTCCTGCACGACGACAGTGCGCCGGGCCAGCACTGCCTGGAGGCCCTGCTCAACGCTGCGGACGACAACCCCAGCGTTGCCGTGCTGGGACCGAAGATCCTGGGCTGGCACGACCGGCGGCTGCTGCTGGAGGCGGGCGTCACGATCAACGGGGCCGGGCGACGGGTCACCGGCCTGGAGCGTCGTGAGCACGACCAGGGGCAGCATGACGGTGACCGAGACGTCCTTGCCGTCAGCTCCGCGGGGATGCTCATCCGGCGCGATGTCTGGGAGCGCCTCGGCGGCTACGACCCCGCCCTCCCGCTGTTCCGCGACGACCTGGAGTTCTGCTGGCGGGCGCATCGCTCCGGTGAGCGGGTCATGGTGGCCACGGAGGCCGTGCTCCACCACCGCGAGGCGTCCGCGCACGGCCGGCGTGCGGACGACCTGGCGCCGCGACCGCATCGGGCCGACCGCGAGGCCGCCGTGCACGTGCTGCTCGCGCAGCCGTCAGCCCTGGTGGCGCCGTTCGTCGCCCTGCGGCTCATCCTCGGGAGCCTCGGTCGGGCGGGCCTGTATCTGCTGGGCAAGGACGTGCTCGCGGCCCGTGACGAGGTCTCGGCGGTCCTTGCGCTCGCCCTGCACCCCTCGAAGGTCCGTTCCTCCCGTGAACTGGTCTCCCAGACGACCACCGAGCCGGCGCGCGTGGTCCGACATCTCCGACCCACCGCGCTGGACCAGCTGAAGCACGGCTTCGAGGTTGTGACTGGCGTCCTCACCACGAGCGGCGCGACAGGCCCGACCACATCGGTGAGCGCGCTCGACAGCGGACCGGTCGGAGATGACGCGGACTACCTCGTGGACGACTCCGGTGTCCTGAGGCGCATCCTCACCGCGCCGTGGTTCCTGATCAGCGCGCTGCTGGTCATCGTCGCCGTCATCGGGACGCGTGGCCTGTGGCTCGGCGACGGGGTTCTGCAGGGTGGCGCGCTGTTCCCGGCGCCTCCGGGCTTCGGCGACCTGTGGGAGACCTATCGGCAGGCCTGGCACGACGTCGGCTCCGGGTCGACGACGCCGTCCCCGCCGTACCTCATGGCCATCGCCGCGGTGGCGGCCATCCTGCTCGGGAAGGCCCCCGCCGCGGTCTCCGTGCTGCTCCTGCTCGGCATCCCGCTCGCCGGGATCAGCGCCTACATCGCCCTGCGCGGGCTGGTGCCCAACCAGGGCATCCGGGTCTGGGCAGCGGCCGCCTACGCGCTCCTTCCTGCCGTGACCGGCGCCACGGCGTCGGGGCGGATCGGGACGACCATGCTCGCCATCGTGCTGCCGCTGGCGCTGCGCTCGGTGGCCCGGCTGGCCAGCGAGCGGGGCACCATCCGTCGAGCGGCCGGCACCGCGATCCTCATGGCCATCGTGATCTCGGTGGCGCCGATCGTCTGGCTCATCATCATCGTGGCGGTGCTGGCCATGCTCGGGTGGCGGGCGCGCTCGGGCGTGGCGATCGGGTCCATCTCGCTGCGGCTCGGTATCGGACTGCTCGCCCCTCTGCTGCTCCTGCTCCCGTGGTCGGTCCACCTGCTGACCAACCCGGCCATGCTGCTGCTGGAGCCCGGGCTCAACGCGGGAGACATCACCGACCGGACGCTCGCGCCATGGCATGTCCTGCTGCTGCATCCGGGCGGTCCCGGCATGACGCCGGTGTGGATCACCATCGCCCTCGTGCTCGCCGGCGGGCTCGCGCTGCTGCGCACCGACCGCCTGGCGGTGACCTCGGTCTTCGCGGTCCTCGGCGGCGTCGCCCTGGTCTTCGGGCTCGTGCAGATCGTCGTCCTCGTCACCCCGCCGGGCTCCACGGTGGCGATCCGGCCATGGCCCGGGCAGGCCACGCTCGTCCTGGGCCTGGCCCTGATCGCCATGGCCGCTGTGGCCTTCGACGGGCTGCGCGATCGGTTCGTCGGGGCCAGCTTCAGCCTCGGCCAGCCGGTCGTGTTCCTGGTGGCGATCGGCGCACTCGTCGTGCCCGTCCTCACCGCCGGCTGGTACGCGGTGTCGGCGAGCAGCGTGGTCGTCAAGGCCCCGACGTCCGCCGTGCCGGCGTTCGTGGCCGCCGATGCCGAGGGACCCCAGGCTCCCCGGAGCCTGATCCTCGAGCAGAAGGCGGCGGGGTCGGTCGTGTACAGCCTCCTCAACGGCCCCGGGCCGGTCCTCGGTGACGCCGAGACCGGGCCGCCCGCGGACTCGTGGGTTCTCCTCGATCCCGCGGTCGCCGCCATGGTGTCCGGTCGCGGAGGCGACGAGATCGCGATGCTGGCGGGCTACGGCATCCGGTATGTGCTCCTCGCGCCGGGCGCCTCGACGGAGCTGGTGCCCACCCTCGACGGGGAGCCGGGCCTGCGCCGCCTGTCGAGCTCGGGTGGCGAGGTGCTGTGGCGCGTGGCCGGCACGACCTCACGCGCGCGCATGGTCAGCGGTGACCGCACCGTCCCGCTGGGCATCGACCCCGAGGGCACCGTCACGGCGAATCCGTATCTCGACGAGACGCTGCCCGAGCAGGCCCCGAGCGGGACCCTGGTGACCGGCGCCGCCCTCGACCCCGGCTGGCGGGCGATCGCCCGCTCGGCGGACGGCGGCACGACGACCCTGAACAGCGTCGCCGGACCCGACCTCACCTCCTGGTCGCAGGCGTTCGATGTGCCCGACGGTGCCGCGTCCGTGCGCGTCGAGTTCGACAGCTCCTCCCGTTCCGCGTGGCTCTGGTGGCAGCTCGTCGTCCTGCTCGCCCTGGTCGTCATGGCGCTCCCGTCGCGTCGTCGAGTGGATCCGGATCCGGACCTGGACACCGACCGCCCCATGACTGAGGCGGATGGCCTCCTCGCCGAGGAGGTGAGCGACGATGTTCGGGCGTAGGAAGCGCGGCCGGCGGATCCGGTTGGAGCCGCTGCCCGAGGTCACCAAGAGCGAGCAGTCGACTCCGTCGACAGCCGCAGCCGAGGATCCCTGGGTCGATGAGGACTTCGTCGAGGAGACCGATCCGGTGGGCACGGAGCCGGAGTTCGTCGGGGATGAACCTGAGGACGCTCCGTTCCTGCCCGAGCTGGAGCCCGTCGACGACCCGACCGTCCTCGAGGCCGACTCGGCGGGGGAGGGCGACGCGCACGCAGCAGCCGGCTCAGGCGGAGGCGGACGGCGCCGGCTGCGGAGACGTCAGGGCGGCGACGGCGACTCGCCGCTCGGCAGCACGCGACCGGTGCTGGTCGCCGCGGCGATCGCGGTGGTGGCCGTCCTTCTTGCCACTCTCGTGCAGCGGCCGGTGCCCACGGCGGCCGAGGGAGCAACGAGCATCGAGCCGATCGGCAGCGCCCTGCTGCTGTGTCCCGAGCCGGGTGCCGGCACCGATCTCGGCGTGCGCGTCACGGCCGCCGTCGTCCCGGGGCAGCCGGGCCAGGACGTTCCGGGAGACGCCGGGCTCCGCACCCTTCCGGGCAAGCTGTCGGCGCAGTCGCGGATCGAGGTCCCGGGCGGTCAGGCGCAGATCGAGGCGTTCGGTCGCGCGCTGCCGCCGATCATGGCCTACGGCAACGACGGTCTCGCCCCGGGACTCGTCGCCGATCAGTGGGGTCGTGATCCGGCCGGACGCGGCCGTGGCATGGCCAGCACGGCCTGCGCGCCCGCCGGCTCGGAATTCTGGTTCGTGGGCGGCGGGGCGATCGCGGGCCGGGTGACGCGCATCGTCCTCGTCAATCCGGACCCGACGGCGGCGGTCGTCGACGTGATCGTCCGCGGAGAGAACGGCATCATCGATGCCCCGGCCGGCATGGGGCTGGTCGTGAAGGGCGAGGACCGCCTGGTCGTCCGGCTCGACGTGCTCGCACCGGGTGTGGCGGCAACCGCCGTGCAGGTGATCGCCCGGACCGGCCGGGTGGGTGCGGCCGTTGACGACGAGCAGCGGTCTGGACTGGCCAACGTCGGCACCGACTGGGTGCCCCGCGCGGCGCCGCCCGCGACCAAGGTCTACGTCCCCGGCATCGTGAACGGCGCCGGCGCGCGCGTGCTGTCGGTTGCGGCTCCCGGAGGGGACGACGCCATCGTCAACGTCCGCATCATCACGGCCGATGGGACCTACGCCCCTGCTGAGCGCGCGCGCATCGAGGTCCCTGCGGACACAGTCGTGGCGCTCGACATGGCGCCGGTGCTCAACAAGGAGCCGGCGACCCTCGAGCTCACGTCCGACGTCCCCATCGTCGCCGGCATGCGCATGTTCTTCGGCAACGAGACCTCCTTCAGTGCCGGTTCCCAGCCCTACCTGGAGCCGGCGGCGGTCAGCGGACTGCCGGTGCGGTCGTCGACGGATGTCCGGGTCGGCATCACCGCCCCGGACACCGACGCGGAGGTCCAGCTCACGGTGCTGCCGTACGGGGGCGGCAAGGAGGCCGCACAGGCGACGAGCCCGCGCACCATCAAGGTGCCCGCGGGCACGATGAGCTGGATCCGGATCCAGCCGCCGTCCGGCGTCGACTGGTACACGGCCGTGGTGACACCGGTCGAGGGTTCCGGTCCGGTGCTCGTCGCCCATCGCCTGCGTGAGAAGTCGCGCTTCGGCGACCTCGTCACCGGCTATCCCTGGAACCCGCTGCGCACGGAGGTCGTCGTGCCGACAGCGGCGCAGGATCCGGGTGTCGCGCTGCGCTGATCGCCGGCGGTCAAGTGGTCACGTGCCTTCGGCGCGCCGCGAGCGCCCGGCTGCGGTCGCCGACTAGCGTGCGACTCGTGAGTCGTCGCCGCTGCTCCAAGCCCTCCTGCAACAGCCCGGCTGTCGCCACGCTCACCTACGTGTACGCGGACTCGACGGCTGTCCTAGGGCCACTCGCCACGTACGCCGAGCCGCACTGCTACGACCTGTGCCAGATGCACAGCGAGCGACTGACGGCGCCCCGCGGCTGGGAGATCGTGCGCATCACGCCGGATCCGGACGCCCTCAAGCCGAGCAGCGACGACCTGGAGGCGCTGGCGAACGCCGTACGCGAAGCGGCGCGTCCGCGTTACGCCCCAGGAGAGCCGCTGCCCACCGAGGTCCCGGTCGGCTCTGTCGAAGTGGCGCGTAAGGGGCATCTCCGCGTGCTCGCCGCGGTGGACGACGGGGAGGCGGAGACGTTCGAGGCGCCCTTCGGCGACGAGTTCCTTCTGGGCCGCTTCGACGAGGACTGACGCGGTCGTGGGCCGATCCTGACCGGTAGCCTGTGCCGGTGCGCAATCTCGACGCGATCATCAAGGCCTACGACGTCCGGGGGACCTATCCCGATCAGATGGACGAGGACCTTGCCCACGATGTGGGCGCTGCGTTCGTGCGTGTCCTCGGCATCGCCGCCCGCGATGGCGGTCCCGGAGCCGTTGTCGTCGGCCATGACATGCGCCCCTCCGGCCCGGCGCTCGTCGCATCCTTCGCCGAAGGCGTCCGCGAGCAGGGCTGCGACGTCGTCCTGATCGGGCTGGCCAGCACCGACGGTCTGTACTTCGCGTCCGGGCACCTGTCGCTTCCCGGTGCGATGTTCACGGCCAGCCACAACCCCGCGCAGTACAACGGCATCAAGCTGTGCAAGGTGGGGGCGGCGCCCGTGGGCCAGGACTCCGGCCTCCGGGATATCCGGGCGCTCATCGAGCAGGGCATTCCCGCGTACGACGGCCCCCTCGGCGAGGTGCGTGAGCAGGACCTGCTCGCCGACTACGCGGCCTACATGCGCGAGCTGGTCGACGTGTCGGGCATCCGGCCCCTGCGGGTCGTCGTCGATGCGGGCAACGGCATGGGCGGCTTCACGGTGCCCGCCGTCCTCGGTGACGAGGCGGCCCTGCCCGCACTGCCGATCGAGGTCATCCCGATGTACTTCGAGCTCGACGGCACGTTCCCCCACCACGAGGCCAATCCGATCGACCCGGAGAACCTGCGGGACCTGCAGGCGCGGGTCCGTGACACCGGCGCCGATGTCGGCCTGGCGTTCGACGGGGATGCCGACCGCTGCTTCGTGGTCGACGAGCGCGCCGAGATCGTCAGCCCGTCCACCCTCACCGCCCTCATCGCGGCGCGTGAGCTCGCGAAGCACCCCGGAAGCCCGATCATCCACAACCTCATCACCTCCAAGGCGGTGCCCGAGGTGATCGTCGAGAACGGCGGCACGCCCGTCCGCACCCGCGTCGGCCACTCGTTCATCAAGCAGACGATGGCGGACACGGGCGCAGTGTTCGGCGGTGAGCACTCGGGGCACTTCTACTTCCGCGACTTCTGGCGCGCCGACTCCGGGATGCTGGCCGCCCTCCACACCATCGCAGCGCTGGGCGAGACCCCCGAGGGCACCACGCTGTCCAGCCTGCTCGCCCCGTACGACCGCTATGTGGCGAGCGGCGAGATCAACACCGAGGTTGACGATCAGCATGCGGTGACGGAGGCGATTCGTGCGGAGTTCGTCGAGCGTGGGGTTTCCGACATCGAGGACTTCGACGGCATGACCGTGACGGGCGACACCTGGTGGTTCAACGTGCGTCCCAGCAACACCGAGCCGCTCCTGCGCCTGAACGTCGAGGCGGCCTCCGAGGAGCAGATGACCGTCCTGCGCGACGAGGTGCTGGACATGATGCGGGCAGGGGCCTGACATGGCGACACTCTCCGGACGTCCTGCGCCGCTGGGCATTCCCGCCGACCTGTGGGATGTCCTCGCCTGCCCGTGCCCGGAGCACGCACCGGTGGAGGCCGATGAGGCGCGCGGCGTCATCGTCTGCACGGCCTGTGCCCGCACCTTCGAGGTACGCGACGGCATCCCGGTGATGCTGATCGACGAGGCCGCCGACTCGACGGAGGACTGACCCGTGCTGATCGTGCGGGGTGCCATCAAGGACTATGACTGGGGCATCGTCGATGGCCTCGAACGTTGGTCCAACCGCACCACCGGCGGTCCCCAGGCCGAGCTGTGGTTCGGTGTCCACCCCGGGGGCCCGTCGCCGGTGGTCGACTCCGACGGGGTGCCGACCGGGGAGCTGCTCGCCGACCGGTTCGACGTCGAGGCCATCCCGCTCCTGGTCAAGCTCCTCGCCGCGGCTCGTCCCCTGTCCGTCCAGCTCCATCCCACGCGCCAGCGGGCCCGCGACGGCTGGGAGGCGCAGCGGCAGGAGGGGTCGCCGCCGGTGTTCAGCGATCCCTTCGAGAAGACCGAGATGCTCGTGGCCCTCGATCCCTTCGAGGCCTTCGTGGGCTGGCGGGACATCCGCGAGGCGGCGGCCGTGCTGCGGGGCATCGACGGCACGGAGGAGGCCGTGGCGGCCCTCGAGGCGGGCCGGCTGGGCGAAGCAATCCGCCTGCTGCTGGACCTGGCCTCGGACGAGCGTGTCGCCGCGCTGCCCGCGGCCGCGTCGGCGGCCGGGTTGCCCCCTGAGCAGGTCGAGGCCTACGCGATCGTGGCGGAGAACTACCCCGGCGACCAGGGCGGCCTGCTCACCCCCCTCCTGGCGTACCTGAAGCTGGAGCCCGGGCAGGCGGTGTACGTCCCGGCAGGCCTGCCGCACAGCTACATCCGCGGCACGGGCCTGGAGGTCATGACGTCGTCCGACAACGTGATCCGACTCGGCCTCACCAGCAAGGCCGTGTTCGTCGACCATGCGATCGAGGCGCTCATTCCGGGCCTGCAGCCGCAGTTCATGCCGACGACGCATGGTGACCTCATCTGGCCGATCGACTCGCCCTTCGTCGTGCGGGTGCACCGGACCGGCACCGAGCGCATCCAGCAGGGCAGTTACCGGATCGTGCTGCTCATCGAGGGCGAGGCCACCGTGGCGTCGGAGTTCGGTGAGATCGTGCTGAGCCCGGGCACCGCTGCCGTCATCGCGTCGGACGACCCCGACAACTAT
This sequence comes from Actinomycetales bacterium, assembly GCA_016125355.1. Classification (GTDB taxonomy): domain Bacteria; phylum Actinomycetota; class Actinomycetes; order S36-B12; family S36-B12; genus UBA10649. The sequence continues at coordinate 76,177 of WGLX01000012.1, forward strand.
GTGACCTCCAACGGCCTGGTCGCCATCATCCAGTCCACCGAGCGCTAGGAATCCGATGAGCACCGAAGGAGGTATGCGCGCGATCATCGCGGCGCTGCTGGCCAATCTCGGCATCGCGGTGGCGAAGTTCGTCGCGTTCGTGTTCACCGGGTCGTCGTCGATGCTCTCGGAGGCGATCCACTCGGTCGCCGACTCGGGCAACCAGGTCCTGCTCATCGTGGGCAACAAGCGGGCCACCAAGGCCGCGGATGAGCGGCATCCGTTCGGATACGGCCGACGCCGCTTCGTGTACGGGTTCGTGGTCGCGATCGTGCTCTTCCTGGTCGGCGGCCTGTTCTCGCTCTACGAGGGCTGGCACAAGTGGCAGCACCCGGAGCCGCTCAGCGACTGGTGGATCGCGGTGGTCGTCCTGGTCATCGCGATCGGCCTCGAGGGCTACTCGTTCCGCACTGCGCTCAAGGAGTCGAACCGGTCTCGCGGGGGCCGGTCCCTGTTCCAGTTCGTGCGCGATGCACGGCAGCCGGAGCTGCCGGTCGTGCTGCTGGAGGACTCCGGCGCGCTGGTCGGCCTCATCTTCGCGCTGATCGGAGTCGGCCTGGCCGTCATCATGGGCAACGGCCGGTTCGATGCCATCGGCGCCATGGCGGTCGGCACGCTGCTCGTCGTCATCGCGATCTTCCTCGCCTTCGAGATGGCCACCATGCTCGTGGGGGAGGCGGCGCTGCCCGAGCAGGTCGAGGCCATCCGGCAGGCGCTGGAGAGCTCGGACGGGGTGGACCGCGTCATCCACCTGCGCACACTGCACGTCGGGCCGGACGAGCTGCTCGTCGCGGCGAAGATCGCCGTGGCGCACTCGGCGACCGGCCGGGAGATCGCCGAGGACATCGACGATGCCGAGGTCAAGCTGCGGGCGGCCGTCCCCTCCGCGAAGTACGTCTTCCTCGAGCCGGACATCGACCGAGGAGCCTCGGGGTAGCGTCGATCCGTCCGCGTCGTCGAGCCGATTCGTCGATCACCGCGTCCTCTGGCACAATCGGACAAGCCCCAGCGGTCCGGAGCCCTGGTTCCCGCGGTGGCTGCCCGGTCCATTGACCGACGCGAACCATCGAAGCCTCGTGCCGTTCGCACCGACCTGTTCACTCTCACGAGGAGTCCCGCATGTCCGTGTTCAAGTCCGACGGCACCCCTGACTTCAAGGTTGCCGACCTCTCCCTGGCCGAGTTCGGCCGCGATGAGATCCGCCTCGCCGAGCACGAGATGCCCGGCCTGATGGCGATGCGCGCCGAGTACGGCGAGACGCAGCCGCTCAAGGGCGCTCGCATCACCGGCTCCCTGCACATGACGATCCAGACGGCGGTGCTGATCGAGACCCTCGTCGCCCTCGGCGCCGAGGTTCGCTGGGCCTCGTGCAACATCTTCTCCACCCAGGACCACGCGGCGGCCGCGGTCGTCGTCGGCCCGGAGGGTACGGTCGAGAACCCGCAGGGCGTCCCGGTGTACGCGTGGAAGGGCGAGACCCTGCCCGAGTACTGGTGGTGCACCGAGCAGATCCTGATGTGGCCGGATGGCAAGGGCCCGAACATGATCCTCGATGACGGCGGCGACGCCACGCTGCTCGTGCACAAGGGGCGCGAGTTCGAGACGGCCGGCGTCGTTCCCACGCCGGATGAGAGCACGTCGGAGGAGTACGCGGTCGTCCTCGAGACGCTGCGTCGTTCGCTCGCCGAGGATCCGCAGCGCTGGACCGCGATCTCGTCCGGCATCAAGGGTGTGACCGAGGAGACGACCACCGGTGTGCACCGTCTCTACGAGATGATGCGCGAGGGCAGCCTGCTCTTCCCGGCCATCAACGTCAACGACTCCGTCACCAAGAGCAAGTTCGACAACAAGTACGGCTGCCGTCACTCGCTCGTCGACGGCATCAACCGCGCCACGGACACCCTCATCGGCGGCAAGGTCGCGGTCGTGTGCGGCTACGGCGACGTCGGCAAGGGCTCGGCCGAGTCCCTGCGCGGCCAGGGTGCGCGCGTGATCGTCACCGAGATCGATCCGATCTGCGCGCTGCAGGCAGCCATGGACGGCTACCAGGTGGCGCGCCTTGAGGACGTGGTCGGCGTTGCCGACATCTTCATCACCGCCACGGGCTGCTTCGACGTGATCACCAAGGATCACATGGCGCAGATGAAGCACCAGGCCATCGTCGGCAACATCGGCCACTTCGACAACGAGATCGACATGGCCGGACTGGTGTCCGTCCCGGGCATCGCGCGCAAGACGATCAAGCCGCAGGTGGACGAGTTCACGTTCCCCGACGGCCACTCGATCATCGTGCTGTCCGAGGGTCGTCTGCTGAACCTGGGCAACGCGACCGGCCACCCGTCCTTCGTGATGTCGAACTCATTCACCAACCAGACGCTGGCCCAGATCGAGCTCTTCACGAAGACCGACGAGTACCCGCTCGGCGTCTACACGCTGCCCAAGCACCTCGATGAGAAGGTCGCGCGCCTGCACCTCGACGCCCTGGGCGTCGGCCTCACCGAGCTGTCCAAGGCACAGGCCGAGTATCTCGGCGTGGACGTGGCTGGCCCCTTCAAGCCGGACCACTACCGCTACTGATCCACAAATCCCACGCCCGGCGTCACATCTGCCCGCAGTTAGTGACGCCGGGCGTGGGATTTCCTAGTCGGGGTCGTTGGCGATGTCGGTCTTGGCCTTGCTCAGCCAACGCTGCAGCACGAAGCCGCCGGCGATCACGAACACGACCCCGAGCACGCCCCACCACACGTTGCCCGTCATGACGCTGCCCTGCGCCACGCCGATGCCTTGGAGAATCCACACGGCACCGACGACGATGAGCACCACGCCGATCGCGCGCGGCAGCGGACTCATCCGCAGCCACGGGTTCTTGCTCGGACGAGGAGGCGGTGGGCTCGAGGTCACGAGGCGACGGTAGCGCTGCCTGCGCCGCCACCGCTCGCAGGTCGCGTACCTTGACCACGTGACTGACCGCACCGTGCCGCCGGACTACCCCGGCTGCCCGGTCACCGTCACGGAAGCCGTCGAGCAGGGCGAGCCGCTGAGACAGCCCCGGTGGGGCCTGTGGGACGTGCTCATCACGATCGTCCTCACCCTCGTCATCGCGCTCGGCGCGGGCGCCCTCCTCGTGGTCCTGGACGCCCCGACCAGCGTCGAGGTGATCCTCGGCACGGCCGCCCCCTGGATCGCGCTGGCGGGCTGGCCCATCCTCGCGACGCGATGGCGCGGGAACGGTCCGCGTATCGACCTCGGCCTGCGCCTCACCTGGCCGGATGTCGGCTGGGGGGCACTGGCGGGCTTCGCCGGACTCATCCTGGCCGGCATCGCGGCCGTGATCACGCAGTTCTTCGTCCCCGACGTGACCTCGAACGCCGCAGAAGCGGCCGATGCCCTGCAGTCCTCGGCGGGGAAGCTCCCGACCGTGGTGTTCGCCGCCATGGTCATGGTCGGCGCCCCGATGGTGGAGGAGCTCTTCTTCCGCGGACTCTTCTTCGCCGCGCTCCGCAAGCGAGGAGTCGGCACCGTCCTCACGGTGCTGATCACCGGCGTGGTCTTCGCCGGATTCCACTTCGAGCCGCTGCGCTTCTTCGTTCTGCTGCCCAGCGGGATCGTGCTGGGGATCGTGCGGGCGCGCACCGGATCGACGGGTGCATCGATGGTTGCGCATGGCCTGATCAACGCCCCGGGAGCCATTGTCCTGCTCACCGGCCTACCCGACATGTCACCATAGGGACATGTCGGTAACCCCGTCCGGGCCCTCGCGCGGCCGCGTGCTCGTCGTCGACGACGATGCGGCGCTGTCCGAGATGCTCGGGATCGTGCTGCGCGGCGAGGGCTTCGAGCCGGTCTTCTGCGCGGATGGGGCAGCGGCCGTCGGCGCGTTCCGCGACAGCAAGCCCGACCTCGTGCTCCTCGACCTCATGCTGCCGGGCCGCGACGGCATCGACGTCTGCCGGGCCATCCGCGCGGAGTCCGGAACCCCGATCGTCATGCTCACCGCCAAGAGCGACACGGTCGATGTGGTCGTGGGACTGGAGTCCGGGGCCGACGACTACGTCGTCAAGCCGTTCAAGCCCAAAGAGCTGGTTGCCCGCATCCGGGCGCGCATCCGGCGCAACGACGACGCCCCTCCGCAGGTACTGGTTATCGGCGACCTCGAGATCGACGTCTCGGGGCACACCGTCCGCCGCGGCGACGAGATCCTCTCCTTGACGCCCCTGGAGTTCGACCTGCTCGTCTGCCTGGCGCGCAAGCCGGGCCAGGTGTTCACCCGCGAGACGCTGCTGCAGGAGGTCTGGGGATACCGGCACGCCGCCGACACCCGGCTGGTCAACGTGCACGTCCAGCGACTGCGCGCCAAGGTCGAACGCGACCCGGAACGCCCCGACATCGTCCTGACCGTGCGGGGCGTGGGCTACAAGGCCGGCCCGGCCTAGCCGTCGGCGCCCGCCATGTGGCACGTCCTCCTCGCGATCCCGCGGTTCCTGCTCGCCATTCCGCGGGCGATCGCGCGGCTCTGGGGGCGGTCGCTGTGGCTCCGCGTCACCCTGACGACGCTCGTCCTGTCGGCCGTCGTCGTCACTGTCCTCGGGCTCTCCCTTCTCTCGCGGGTCACCTCGGGCCTCCTCGATGCGAAGGAACGCATCTCCGTCGGCGAGGCATCGGCGGGCCTGGGCGAGGCGCAGCGGATCCTCGATGCCGCGGACACCGGACCGTCGACGCCGTCCGCGTCGCGGATCGTGGACAGTGTCGTGAGCGCCCTCGCCGCACGGGCCGGTTCCCCGTCGACGTTCGACGTCCTGCTGCTCTCCTCGCAGCAGACGGGTGACGCACCCGAGCGCGGCACGAATCTCGTCGCCGAGTCGTCCGTGCCGACCGCCCTGCGGGATTCCATCATCAGCTCCGGACGCCAGTCGTGGACGTACACGGACATCAAGTTCCTCGACGGCCGCAGCGCGCCGGGACTGATCGTGGGCGCGCCCCTCGTCGTGCCCACAGTGGGTCCCTACGAGCTCTACTACCTCTTCCCGCTGGGGCAGGAGCAGGCGACCCTCGACCTGGTCCGATCCGCGGTGCTGATCACCGGCCTGCTCCTCGTGCTGCTGCTCGCCGTCATCTCCTGGATCGTCACGCGCCAGGTCGTCCTGCCGGTGCGAGCGGCCGCGCGCACCGCCAGTCGGCTCGCCGACGGCCAGCTGAGCGAGCGGATGCTGGTCCGGGGCACGGACGACCTCGCCACCCTCGCGACGACGTTCAATGCCATGGCGGCGAGCATCGCCACGCAGATCCGCCAGCTGGAGGAGCTGTCCCGGGTCCAGCAGCGCTTCGTGTCGGACGTGTCCCACGAGCTGCGCACGCCCCTGACGACCATCCGCATGGCCGCCGACGTCGTCTATGACGACCGCAGCCAGCTGGATGCGCCCACCGAGCGCGCCGTCGAGCTGCTGCAGAACCAGCTGGATCGATTCGAGGAACTGCTCGCCGACCTCCTGGAAATCTCCCGCTTCGACGCGGGCGCCGCCGTCCTGGACGACGAGCGTGTCGATCTCATCCCGCTGATCGAACGCGCGATCCGGGATGCGGAGCCGCTCGCGGAACGGATGCGCACCGATATCCGTCTGGTAACCGTGGAGAAGTCCTGCCCGATCCTGTGCGACCCGCGCCGGGTCCATCGGGTGATGCGCAACCTGATCGAGAACGCGGTGGAGCACGGGGATCTCCGCGGTGTCGACGTGTCCCTCGCCCAGAACGAGGACGCCGTTGCCGTGACCGTGCGCGACTTCGGGGTCGGACTGCGACCGGGTGAGGCGGCCCTGGTGTTCAACAGGTTCTGGCGCGCCGATCCTGCCCGGGCCCGCACGACCGGCGGCACCGGACTCGGCCTGGCCATCTCCCTCGAGGATGCGCGGCTGCACGGCGGGTGGCTCGAGGCGTGGGGGGAGCCGGGCAAGGGCGCCGTCTTCCGTCTCACGCTGCCCAAGGACCGGGCGGTCGGCTTCACCGAGTCCCCGCTCCCGCTGGAGCCGCCGGACGAGTTCGCGGAGCTGCCGGAGGAGCCGTCCCAGGTTCCGACGCAGGATGGGGCGGACGCGACCGGTGAGATCAGCCGGGTGTCACCGGCGGCCACGTTCGTCCTCAAGTCGGGTGACCGCACATGAGCCCGCTGTCCCGCACGATGCGCTGGACGAGCGCGCTCCTGGCCGCCGTGCTGCTCAGTGGGTGCGGCGCCATCTCGTCGGGCATGTCCGCGCAGGTTCCGACGACCGGTCCCATCGAGCAGGGAGAGCTGGTCGGCGTCCAGCCGGAGGATCAGTTCATCCGCGTGATCGCCCGGGAGCCCCGGCCCGGCATGACGCCGGTTCAGGTTGTCCAGGGATTCCTCGACGCGTCGGCCTCCTTCTACGGCGACCAGGCGGTCGCCCGGATGTACCTGGCCCCTCAGGCCAACGCGGCGTGGGACCCGGCAGCAGGCGTGGACGTCTACGAGGGGGCGGCCTCCCTGCAGGAGCGCGGCACGGACGTGGTGTTCTCGGCGAGTCAGGCCGGATCGATCGCGCCGAACGGCCGCTACGAGGTCAAGGGCCCGGCGACGGACCTCCAGACCTCCTTCGGGCTCACCGAGGTCGGCGGCGAGTGGCGGATCGCGACGCTCCCGCAGGGGCTGCTGCTGTCGATGTCCGACGTGGACCGGGCGTTTCGCAGCTTCAACGTCTACTACTTCGATCCCACCTTCCACACCCTGGTTCCGGATTCGCGCATGATCCCGGTGCTGGGATCGGGACTGGCCACCACGCTCGTGCGTCAGCTCGTCCAGGGCCCCAACGCGTGGCTCGAGCCCGCCGTTCGGACGGGCTTCCCCCAGGGGGTCCGCCTGAACATCGATGCGGTGCCCATCGAGAACGGCATCGCCCGGGTCGATCTCACGACCAACGCGCGGGCAGCGGACGACCAGACCCGCCAGGCCATGTCGCAGCAGATCGTGTGGACGCTCAAGCAGCTGCCCGAGGTGCAGGCCGTCGACATCACGGCTGGCGGCCAGCCGCTCATCGTCCCCGGCGTGGCCTCACCGCAGCCGCGTGACTCGTGGCCCTCGGTGGACCCGAATGCCATGCCCACGGGCTCGTCCTGCTACGTCACCCGTCCGGAGGGCGTCGTCCAGCTGGTGGGCAGCACGGTCACCCCGGCGCTCGGCGACTCGGGCACCGGTGACGTCACCCTCGTCGACATCGCGGTGGCGAATGACTCCAGCGCGATCGCCGGCATCGGGCTCGACGGCGGGGTGTGGCGCGGCCGGCTCTCCGTCGGGGCATCGCTCATCGAGGTGCGCGAGCCCGGGCGGCCGACGGGCATCGCGTTCGACGGCTCATCCTCCGTCTGGGTGGTCGATGCCAAGGACGGTCTGGTCTCCGTCAGCCCGGATGGCTCGTCCACCCCGATCACGGTCAATGGGCTGGGCAAGAAGGTGACCCTGCTGGCCGCCCTGCCGTCGCGGGATGGCACGCGGGCCCTGCTGCACATCCGTCGCGGCCCGCGAACAGGCATCATGCTGGCGCGGGTACTGCGCACCGCGGGAGACAACTCGCGGATCACGGTCAACGCGCCCATCCGGGTGGAGAACCGCCTCGCCGAGGTCGTCGATGCATCCTGGTCGGCGTCGGACACGGTGTCCGTGCTGGGCAGCGAGAGCGCGGGGACGCTGCAGGTGTTCGACCTCGACCTCGCCCGCGGCACCCTGAACCCGCTGGGCGCCCCGGCAGCACCGGTGAGCGTGGCGGCAGCCCCGGGCCTGCCGACACATGTCGGTTCGGCCGACGGCCTGGTCTACGAGCTGACCGCGGGCGTGTGGAGCGAACGGGTGCGCGGGTCGGAGCCCACCTATCCGGGCTGACCGGTGCCGCCGACGGCGGTAAGGGCCGCGACGGCGAAGACGTCCGCGCCCATCGCCGCGAGGACCGACGCCATGGCACGCACCGTCGATCCGGTCGTGACGACGTCGTCCACGATCAGGACGGGCTCGCCCGTGGGCAGCGGACGTCCGGCCCGGAACAGCTCGACGGCCCGAGCGCGTCGCTGCGCCCCGGAGAGCGACTTCATCGGGAGGGAGCTGCCGCGTGATCGGACGGCGCGGCGGACGTGGGTCGTCAGGCCGCGCCGGTCCAGGTCGGTCCGCGCGCATCGGAGGAGGCCGCCGAGAGCGTCGAAGCCGCGCTGGGGCCGGGGGTGCGACGGGACGGGGACGATGACGGCGCCTGCGCATCCCGCGGCCCGGGTCGCGGCCTCGACGGCGTCCGCGAGGAGGACGCCGAGCATGGGGGCGAGCGCCCGGGTGCCGTGCTCCTTGTAGGCGAGGACGAGGTCCTGGCCGCCCTCGTCGTAGGGAAGCGCGGCATGCACGTGGAGTGACAGCCCGTCGCCGGCCGCGTCGATGAGGGTGTGCCGTACCCGACCCCTGAGGTCCTCGAGGCATCGGGGACAGAGCACGCGGCCGAGGCGGGAGCAGCGCACGCAGGAGCGCGCGAGGACGAGATCGATGACGTCGGACAGCAGGTCGGGCGGGCGCACCACGGCACTCTTGCGGTCGAGCGCCCGCTCGCGGCGCGGCCGTGTCGGGGCTGTGGAGGGATGGCCCGAGGTGCCTAGGGGAGGGTCACCAGCCCGTGCCGCAGCCCCAGCACGACCGCCTCGGCCCGCGACTTCGACTGCAGTTTCTGCAGGATGCTCCGCACGTGGTTCTTGACCGTGTTCTCGCTGATGCCGAGCTCCGCGGCGATCGCGCGGTTCGACTGCCCTCGCGCCAGCTGGCTCAGCACCATGAGCTCGCGGCGGGTGAGGCGAGGCCCGACGTAGGCCGCGCGCGCCTCATGCGCGCGCCCCCCGAAGGCGAGGTCATCAGGGGTGAGGGTGCCGATCCACGCGTCCCGGCGCTCGCCCCGCTGGGCGCCGTAGGACCGGAAGACGTGGTCGGGCACCCGGAAGCCGGCCCGCCGGGCGGTGCGGAGGGACGCGTCGTTGCCGGCATAGGCATGCCAGGTGACCACCTGCAGGCCCAAGGCGGTGAAGGCCCACGAGCAGGCCAGGCGGAGTGCGCGCGCCGCGTGCCCATGGCCCCGGGCCCAGGGAGCGATGAGGTAGCCGACCTCGGCCCCCGCCTCACCATCCGGCCGCAGGTCCAGGCTGCCCGACCAGCGATCCGACGGGACGACGGTGACGGCCCAGGTCGGGTTCGACCACCACTCCTCGGTGGGCGCGTGCTGTGCCACCCACTCCTCGGCATGCGCCCGGTCGTAGGGCACGGGAACCGTGGTCCACCGGGCGGTCTCCGGATCCTGGCAGCCAGCGGTGATGTCGTGGGCGTCCGCCGAGGTGAGGGGGCGCAGGGCCACGATCCCGTCGCTGAGCGTGGGCGGGAGGGCAGGTGGCGCGGACACGGCCCCAGTGTGGCATCACGGGCGCCGGATCCCCCCGCCCGCACGTAGCAGTGGTGGCGGAGGATTCCCTCAGGCGGCGAGGCAACTACGATGGTCGGGCGGCACCAGGGCCGTCGTACCGGCGCGCCGTATGGCGGGTCGGCTCCCGATCGAAAGGCTGCATCGCTGTGGGCGTGCTCGACAAGATCCTCCGGGCCGGCGAGGGCAAGACGCTGCGCAAGCTCGAGGGCATCGTGAAGTCCGTCAACGCCATCGAGGACGACTTCGTCAACCTCAGCGACGCCGAGCTGCGGGCGCTGACCGAGGAGTTCAAGGAGCGCTACGCCGGGGGCGAGACCCTCGACGACCTCCTGCCCGAGGCCTTCGCCACCGTTCGCGAGGCCGCCAAGCGCACCCTCGGGCAGCGTCACTACGACGTGCAGATCATGGGCGGCGCCGCGCTGCACCTCGGCAACATCGCCGAGATGCGCACCGGTGAGGGCAAGACGCTGGTCGCGACCCTTCCCGCCTACCTCAACGCGCTCGCGGGCCAGGGTGTTCACGTGGTCACGGTCAACGACTACCTCGCCGAGCGCGATGCCGAGTGGATGGGACGCATCCACCGCTTCCTGGGCCTCGAGGTGGGCGTGATCCTCGCGAACATGTCCCCGGCCGAGCGCCGGGTCGCCTACGGCGCGGACATCACCTACGGAACGAACAACGAGTTCGGCTTCGACTACCTGCGCGACAACATGGCGTGGTCGAAGGAGGAGATGGTCCAGCGCGGCCACCACTTCGCCATCGTCGACGAGGTGGACTCGATCCTGATCGACGAGGCTCGCACGCCGCTGATCATCAGCGGTCCGGCCGACCAGGCCACCACGTGGTACGCCGAGTTCGCCCGCATCGCGATGATCCTGCGTCGCGACGAGGACTACGAGGTCGACGAGAAGAAGAAGACCATCGGCGTCCTCGAGCAGGCGATCGACAAGGTCGAGGACCAGATCGGCATCGACAACCTCTACGACACCGTCAACACCCCGCTCGTCGGCTTCCTCAACAACGCGATCCGCGCCAAGGAGCTGTTCAAGAAGGACCGCGACTACGTGGTCATGGACGGCGAGGTCATCATCGTCGACGAGCACACGGGCCGGATCCTCAAGGGACGTCGCTACAACGAGGGGCTCCACCAGGCGATCGAGGCCAAGGAGGGCGTCGAGGTCAAGGCCGAGAACCAGACGCTGGCGACGGTCACGCTGCAGAACTTCTTCCGGCTGTACGAGAAGCTCGGCGGCATGACCGGCACGGCCATGACCGAGGCGGCCGAGTTCAACCAGATCTACAAGCTGGGCGTCGTGCCCATCCCGACGAACCGGCCGATGGTTCGCAAGGACAACGCCGACCTGATCTACCGCACAGAGCAGGCCAAGTACGTGGCCGTCGTCGAGGACATCGTGGAGCGGCACCAGAGTGGCCAGCCGATCCTCGTCGGCACCACCAGCGTCGAGAAGTCCGAGGTGCTCTCCCGCCTGCTGAAGCAGAACGGCGTGCCGCATGAGGTGCTCAACGCGAAGCACCATGAGCGAGAGGCCGCCATCGTCGCCCAGGCGGGTCGCAAGGGCGCCGTCACCGTGGCCACGAACATGGCGGGTCGTGGCACGGACATCATCCTCGGCGGCAACCCTGAGTTCATGGCGGCCGCCGCCCTGTCCCAGCAGGGACTCTCGCCCGTGGAGGATCCGGAGGCCTACGAGGCCGCCTGGCCCGCCGCGCTGGAGAAGGCGCAGGCGGCGGTGAAGGCGGAGCATGAGGAGGTCATCGACCTCGGCGGCCTCTACGTCCTCGCGACGGAGCGGCACGAGTCGCGTCGCATCGACAACCAGCTGCGTGGACGATCCGGCCGGCAGGGCGATCCGGGTGAGTCGCAGTTCTACCTGTCCCTCGAGGACGACCTGATGCGGCTGTTCAAGTCGGACATGGTCGATGCCTTCCTTCGCCGGTTCAATGTGCCTGACGACGTGCCCATCGAGGCGAAGATGGTGACCAACGCCATCAGGTCCGCCCAGGCGCAGGTGGAGGCGCAGAACTTCGAGATCCGCAAGGACGTCCTGAAGTACGACGACGTGCTGAACCGACAGCGCCTGGTGATCTACGACGAGCGTCGACGCGTGCTGCAGGGCGAGGACATCCAGGACCAGGTGCGTGAGTTCATCACCGACACGATCTCGGGATACGTGCGCGCGGCGACGTCCGAGGGCTACCCCGAGTCGTGGGACCTCGACCAGCTGTGGTCAGCGCTGAAGCAGCTGTATCCGGTCGGCGTCACCGTTGAGGAGCTCGAGGAGCGCTCGGGCGGCACGCTGGCCGGGCTCAGCTCGGACTTCCTCGTCAGCGAGCTCGTCGAGGACGCGCAGATCGCCTACGACAACCGCGAGGACACCCTCGGCGAGGAGGTCACGCGCGAGCTGGAGCGTCGGGTGATCCTGTCCGTGCTCGATCGCAAGTGGCGTGAGCACCTGTACGAGATGGACTACCTCCGGGACGGCATCGGCCTGCGGGCCATGGCCCAGCGGGATCCGCTCATCGAGTACCAGCGGGAGGGCTACGACCTCTTCCAAGCGATGATGGACGGCATCAAGGAGGAGACGGTCGGCTACCTGTTCAACGTCGAGGTGCAGGTCAAGCCGCCGGTCGCGGAGGAGGCCGCCGAGGCGATCGAGGCGCTGTCCGACGCCACCACCTCGCAGGCAGCGGGGGCGCTCGCCGCCGCTGTGGCTGCAGGCGCCGCTGCGGAGCCGGCCCGTCGAGCCGAGCAGCCGGAGATCGTCGCACCGGGCCTGGGCCCCTCGCGTCCGCAGCACATGGAGTACTCCGCCCCGAGCGAGACCGGCGAGATCACGCATGGCGCGATGGAGGTCGACGACGAGGGCATCGTCGAGGTCGATCCGAACGCCTCGCGCGCGGAGCGTCGGCGCGCCGAACGCGCCAACCGGAAGCGCCGCGGCTAGTCGCCCCGACGGCAGCGCGCCCGCAGGCCTGTTATCCCACCTGCACCACGGTGGCGAGCCAGCGGTCGTCGTCCGCCTCGAGGCGCAGAGCGATGGCCTGTGCGCGGTCCCCGCTCACGAGCACCACGCAGCACTCGACGACGCCGTCGGCGACGGGGCACGTGCGCACGCTGCGCACCATCCGCAGACGCGCGACGCCACGCTGGGCTCGAGCGGAAGGATGCCGCGCGACCTGCTGGCCACGACGCGCCAACTGAGCGAGGACGCCGCGCTCGACGTGTCCGTTCAACTGGGCGGGTGGCCGCGCGCCGATGGCCACCTCCGCGGCTGCCTGCGCGATCTTGGCCGCCCACCGGCCTGGGTCAGGGAGCCGGGGGTCGAGGGCCGGCAGGGTGTCGGATCCGACCACCCTCAGGTGGGCGGGCACCGGCGGCACCGCCGGGACCCCGGGGGACACCTCGTACTCGTAGGGCAGGCACAGCTGCTCCGACCTGCCCCCCGGCAGCGCCCGCAGTGCGGCGCGCACTGCGGTGGACGCCTGCCGAGGCTGGGGCATCGGCGCCTGGGGAAGCGGATGGGTCAGGGGGTGGGTCTTCGTGGTCACGGCACATCCCTTCGACGGATACCTGGCCGCGCCGGGGGATCGCGGGTCGCCGGACGTCACTCCGGGCGATTTACGGTCGTTTGCTTGCGTTTACTTGTGTATGGCATCGCCTGATGCCGGTCAAGGGACTCGTCCGTGCCGGTGGATAACTCCCGGACATGGGTGTTCCCGGTCCGGCCGACGGCCAAACGCCCCAGGAAGGTCAGGGACCGGTCTGCCCGGTCAGGGTGGTCAGACTCGGGGCAGGCGGGGTTTGGAACGAGGCTCGCGCGGGCACTGCGAGGACGTGGACGAGCGACTATGGCTGGAGGCGGCAGCCCGTGTGACGGCGGACCTCGACCTCGACACCCGACTCGAGGCCGTCGAGGTCTTCAGCGCCGAGGCGGCGCGCTGCCGCCTGGGCGATCGGGACGGGTCGGCCGCGGCCAGGCTCCTCGGCGGTCACGCCATCGACGGGGACCTGCGGTCCGACGATCCCGTGGCGGGCCACCTCTGGATGCTCGGGCTGCGGCGGTCGCTGGTCCGAGCCTCGGCGATCGTGAGCCTGACGGGTACTCGGGCCCGCCTGCGCACGCAGGAGGCCGCCCAAGAGCGATCCCTCGGCTCGGTGCTCAGGGACTGGTGGCAGGGCGAGGAGTCGCTGCGGGTCCTCACCTGCGACGGTGGGGTGACGACCGGTGCCCTCGGCTTCGTGGGCGCGGACCATGCGGAGCTGCGCACCGCAGAGGGACCCGTGGTCCTGCCCTTCGCGGCCGTCGTGGCCTGGCTGCTCTGAAGGGTGGCTAGTCCTCGGCGGACTCGTCGGCGCCGAACGGATGGGTACGCACGAATTCCCGGGTCTGCTCGTACTTGCGTGCGATGAACTCCTCGAGGGCGGTGGCCTCGACCCGCCACTGCCCTCTGCCGCCGACCTTGATGGCTGGCAGATCCCCGCTTCGGACCAGTGCGTACGTCTGGGCGGCCGAGATGTTCAGGGTCTCGGCCACGTCCGCAAGCGTGAGGAATCGGGATGCCACCCGACGATCGTGGCAGATGTGGACGCCCACCGCCGGACGACCTGCCGCCTGTGGACAGCGGTTCGCGCCGGCCCGCCCTCGCGGGTGATCCTGTCGTCGTCATCGAGGGAGGGACGGTGGGTCATGGCCGTGACGACACGCAGCCCGGGGCCGCAGGCCGAGGGGCGCCCAGCGCAGCGACAGGGACGGGCGGCACGCTCCGACGTGCGCCTGTGGGCCGGTGTGGCATTGCTGGCCGTGTCGGCCATCGCGGGAGCCCTGGCACTGCGCCACGGGACCGAGTCGGTGACGGCGTGGCGGGCCACGCGAGACCTTGCCGAGGGCGCCACGCTCTCCGGGCTGGAACCGATTTCGGTGCCGCTAGACGTGGCACAGGGCGCCTACCTCGAGTCCGAGACGCCGCCACAGGGACGCCTGCGGTGGCCCGTGGCCGCGGGGTCGCTGGTGCCCCTTGCGGCGCTGGACGACCTCGACCATGCGGACGTGCGGCGGGTGACCCTTCCCATCGACCCGCTCCACGCCCCCGTGGACCTCGCGCCGGGCGCCCTGGTCGACGTCTGGTGGACGGCGGGCGATGGGACCGGAGCAGCGGACTCGTCGGCCGTCGGCCTCGGGCCGGCCCTGGTCCGCCCGGCTGCACTCGTGGCGGACGTGACCGCCGATGCGCTCGGCCTCGGAGGGGAGATCGCGGTGGTGCTCGAGGTCCCCTCGTCCGAGATCGCGCCGCTCGTTCGAGCGGCGCGCTCCGGTCGACTCGACCTCGTCGCCGTCGACCTGGCGGACGGGCGGTCGTCGTGACCGCTGTCGTGCTGGCGACCCCCGACCTCGAGATCGAGCCGTTGCTCGTACGAGCCGCGCCGATCGCTGGCCTGCGGGTGGTTCGTCGGTGCGTGGACGCTGCCGAGCTGCTCGCAACGGCGGCCGGTGACCCGGATGCCCTGATCGTGCTGTCCGTGGGCCTGCCGCGCCTCTCGGCCGCGATCGTGGGGCAGGTGGCGCGCGGGCGCGTAGTCATCGGCCTGGCTGCCAGCGACGCCGAACACTCCCGGCTGCGCGCGCTCGGCGTCGCGTCGATCGTCGCGGTCCACGAGGATCCCGAGCGGACGGCGCGCGAACTGGCGCGCGTCGCCGCCGAGGGCCGGGCGGGAGGCCATGCCCCGGGCCCGGCGGTCGGCCACGAGGCTGAAGTGGCGCTCGAGCTGGGGGAGTGCGGGCTGGTGGTCGTGGCCTGGGGGCCGCAGGGGGCGCCGGGACGCACCACCGTGGCCCTCGGCATCGCCGACGCGCTCGTGCGGCGCGGCTCCCGCGTGTGTCTCGTGGACGCCGACACGTTCGCGCCGTCGATGGCGCTGGCGCTCGGGATGGTCGAGGACGCGAGCGGGCTGGTGGCCGCCTGCCGACTCGCGGATATGGGGACCCTGCGCTCGGACAGCCTCGGCGCTGTCATGACCGAGGTCCGGCCGGGCCTGCTACTCCTCAGTGGGGTCAGCGCTCCGGACCGGGGGTCCGACGTGCGCCCTGCGGCCCTGGAGCAGGTCATCGAGGTGCTGCGGACCTGTGTCGATGTGGTTGTTGTCGACGCAGGCTTCTGTCTCGAGGCGGCCGAGGACACGGTGTGGTCGCGCCCGCGCAACGCGGTCGAGCGGGCCGTGGTACCCCTGGCGGATCACCTGCTCGCGGTGGCCGACTCCTCGGCCTTCGGTGCCGTCCGTCTGGCGCTCGCCTGGCCTGACCTGCAGGCACTCGCGACAGGACCCGTCGAGGTTGTTCGCAACCGGGTACCGACCCGTAGCCGGCGCGCAGGGGTGCCCAGCCGGAGGTCCTGGCTCCACGCGGTGCACGCCGCGGGGATCGAGGCACACCTGCACGAGCTCCCGGCCGACCGCACCGCCGCGCGGGCCTGGAGTCACGGCCTCACGGCGGGAGAGCTGGCGCCCCGATCACGGCTGCATCACGCTCTGACCAGCCTGGCCGCTCATGTGGCGCCAGGGTAGATACTGGTGAGTAGTACATCCGGCCGTCTGGGTCGGATCGCCGCTCGGGGAGGAGGTTCGCGTGCCCAGTCGCATGTCGGCCGTGGATGCCTCCTTCCTGTTCATGGAGGCGCCGAGCACGCCCATGCACAGCGGCGCGGTGGCGATCTTCCAGTCCCCGCCTGAGGGGTTCGACCACGAGCGGCTGGTGCGTCTCATCAAGCAGCGGCTGCCGTACGTGCCGCGCTACCGCCAGCGCGTCCGGGACGTACCGTTCGGACTCGCGAGGCCGGTCTGGGTCGATGACGAGCGCTTCGACGTGACGTTCCACGTCCGTCGATCGGCGCTGCCGAAGCCGGGCTCCCGGGACCAGCTGAACGAGCTCGTGGCCCGTCTCATGAGCCGCCCCCTGGACCGCAGCCGCCCGCTCTGGGAGATGTACCTCGTCGAAGGGCTCGCCGACGGCAGTTTCGCCATCGTGAGCAAGTCCCACGAGGCCCTGGTCGACGGTCTGTCCGCCGTCGATATCGCCCAGGTCATGCTGGACCCGACGGAGGAGCCCGCGGCCGTTCCCGTCGACAGCTGGCGGCCGCGCCCCGAGCCGACCGATGTCGAGCTCCTCTCGCAGGCCTTCACCGAGGTCACGACCAGGCCAGCGGCGGCCGTCGATGCCGTGAGCACGGCCGTGAGCGACATCGGACGGGTGGCGGCGCGGATCGGCGAGCGGGCTGCCGGCATCGTCTCAGCGGCGCTCGCCGTGGCCCGCCCGTCAGTGCCCAGCCCGCTGAACGTGCCGATCGGGGAGCAGCGCCGGTTCGCGACCGTCGACGTGTCCCTGTCGGACGTCAAGACCATCCGACGCACGCTCGGGGGCACCGTCAACGACGCCATCCTCGCCATCGTCACCGGTGCCCTGCGGTCGTGGCTGCAGGCCCGCGGTGTCCCGGTGGCGCAGGTCGACGTGCTGAGGGCCATGCTGCCCATCAGCATCGCCGTGCCCGCGGCCGCGTCGGGACATGGTGGTGGCAATCGGGTCTCCGCCACGCTCGTCGAGCTGCCGGTTGGCGAGGCGGACCCGGCGGTGCGGCTGCAGCAGATCAGCTACCAGCTCGCCGAGAAGGAGGAGGGCAGCCAGTTCGTCGGTGCGGACGCCATCGCGAACATCGCCGGCTTCGGTCCGCCCACGCTGCACGCCCTCGGCGCTCGCGTCGTCGGGACGTCCATGTCGAGCCGCATGTACAACCTCGTGATCACCAATGTGCCCGGGCCCCAGCGGCCCCTGTACGCGGCGGGGTCGCGCATGATCGCGGCCTACCCGTGTGTGCCGCTCACGCAGAACCAGGCGCTGAGCGTCGGTCTGATCTCCTACGACGGCGGCGTCTACTTCGGCCTGTACGCCGACCGTGATGCCCTGCCCGATCTCGACCTCCTGGCCAGCTGCCTCACCGAGGCCCGAGACGAGCTGCTCGACCGCTGCGACAGCTCGGTCCGCTCCCTGCGCGTGGTTCGTGGCCATGCGCCCAAGCGCAAGGCGGAGGGCTCGTCATGAGCGCTCGTCGCGGGAATGCCGATGCCATCGAGCCGCCGGTGGGCCGCAAGGCGGTCGCCGGGCGGGTATCTCAACGCAAGGCGATCGACGCCCCGGCACCGCCTCAGGCCATCGAGAAGTCGGTCCGTCGCGGTCTGGTCCTCGGGGGAGGCGGCGTACTGGGCGGCACGTGGGCCGTCGGCGCGCTCGCGGCCCTTGAGTCGGAGTACGGATTCGCGGCACAGGACGCCGACATCATCGTCGGCACCTCCGCCGGGTCGGTGCTTGCTGCGCTGATCGGCGCCGGTGTCACGGTCGACCAGCTCGAGCACCACTACCTCGACGAGGAGGTGCCGGACGGTCCGCTCGCGGGCTACGTGTTCGACCCCGTCCAGGCCACGGGGGGACCCCGGCCGGGACTGCCCCGCCTCGTGGGGCCGGGGTCCCCGAAGCTCATCGGCGCGAGCTTGCGCCGGCTCGGCCAGCTGCCGGCCACGGCGGTGCTGTCCGCCTTCCTGCCGGAGGGGACACGCTCGCTGGAGCGGGTGGGCCACCTGGTCGATGCCGTCACGCCGATCGGCCACTGGTCGGCGCATCGGGGCGTCTGGGTGGTGGCCATGGACTACGAGGACGGCAAGCGTGTCGTGTTCGGCCGCCCCGGAGCGCCGGTGGCCGGCCTCTCCGAGGCGGTCGTGGCATCGTGCTCGATCCCGGGCTGGTTCCAGCCGGTGACGATCGGCGGGCACACCTACGTGGACGGTGGCGCGGTGTCGGCCACCTCGGTCGACGTGCTGGCTCATGCCGGGCTGGACGAGGTCTACGTGGTGGCTCCCATGGTGTCGTTCGCCATGGACCGCCCGAGCTCGATCGGTGCCCGCCTCGAGCGGCGATGGCGTGCCGAGGTCACCAAGACGGCGCTGGCCGAGGTGGCCCTCGTCCGGTCCGCCGGGGCGACCGTGCGGATCGTCGGACCCGGTCCCGAGGACCTGGCGGCCATCGGCGCCAACCTCATGGACGACACTCGACGTCGGTTCGTCCTCGAGACGTCCCTGCGCACCAGCCACGATGCGTGGCGCACTGCGGACGAGTACGCGACCGCCGGCTGAGGCGTCAGCCCAGCCAGGTGGCGGCCACCTCGGTCTCCTTGCCGAGGTAGCGCTCGGTCTGCTCGGCCGCGACTCTCTCCACCTTGCCGCCGACGAACGGCACGCTCGCCTTGAACTGGCCCTGGTGGCGCGCCACGGTGCCGTCTCCGTCCGCCAGCAGCGTGATCGTGCCCCGGTAGGCCAGCGCGGCGTGGAAGTCCACGGTGACATCGGCGGTGGCGGGATCGGATCCAGGACGCCAGGCGTGCACCTCGGTGATCGTCAGGGTGTCGCCGACGAAGGGCGCAGCGTACGAGGGCACCTCTGCGGGCAGGGATCGGGTGCTGCTGACCCGGGTGCCGGAGTCAGCTTCGGTGATCTCCACCTCGATGTCGGTCCCGGCGGTCGCCTCGGCCTTGGCACGCACGAAGGCCGGGTCCCGCATCAGGGCCAGAACGGTGGCCGGGTCGGCGGGAAAGGCCTGCTCGAACATGAAGGACGTTGCCACGGTGTTCCTCTCCGGCGGTGGGCGTCGGTGCGGGTGACGCCATCATGCCGGACCCTGCGCCAGTCCGGACACTCGCGGCGCGACATGGCATCCGGCGTGGATCACGGAAAGCGTTCCCGCTGCCACGTCGCGGGGATACCGTTGCCGGTAGGCCGCACAACGGCGTGCGGCCCGGGCCCGGTCGCGCCGGGTCGGCAGGCGTGTGAAGAGGCGATCACGTGAGCACTACGTCCACCGTCGTGACGGAACTTGAGGCGATCGCCGACCCTCAGGTGCGGCTGCTCACGGCTCGGCTGATCCGCTACCTGGCGCCGGAGGACCTTGAGTCGCACCCCATCCCGGTGATCGCCGGCGAGGCAGAGGCGCTGCTCAACGCGGTGGCCGTGCGCGGCCCCCACGAGGCCATCGTCCAGGTGAGCCTCGCCGACGGACCCGAGTCGGCGACCTGCGTCCTCACCGTCGCGACTGACGACATGCCGTTCCTCGTCGACTCGGTGACCAATGCCATTGGCGCGGCCGGACGATCGATCCACCTCGTCCTGCACCCCCAGGTGCTCGTCCGGCGTGATGAGGCCGGGCGGCTCATCGAGATCCTGCCCACAGACGTCGACGAGGACCGTCCCGACGGCGCCCTCGCGGAGTCCTGGATGCGCATCGAGATGGAGCGCGACTACACGGAGGGTGCCCCGGAGGCCTTCCGGGAGCAGATCGTCTCTGTCCTGCACGATGTCCGCGTCGCGGTGCGCGACTGGCGTGCGATGCGCTCGCGCGCCCTCATCATCGCCGAGGAGCTCAACGCCTACCCGCCGATCGGCATGCGGCAGGAGGAGATCGACGAGGCGATCGACCTGCTCCGCTGGCTGGCCGACGACAACCTGACCTTCCTGGGCTACCGCGAGTACGACCTCAAGAGCTTCGACGGCGAGGACGTGCTGATCCCCGTCGATGGCAGCGGCCTCGGCATCCTGGCGATCGAGGTCGATCCGGATGCCCCGACCAGCATGTCGAAGAGCTTCGCGTCGCTGCCGCCAGCCGTGCGGGCGCTCGCACGCGAGCCCGAGATCCTGGTCCTGAGCAAGGCCAACTCGCGATCCACCGTCCATCGCAACGTCTACCTCGACTACATCGGCGTGAAGAAGTTCGCCGCCGACGGCACCGTGATCGGGGAACGACGCTTCCTCGGCCTGTACTCCTCGAGTGCGTACACGCAGAGCATCATGGACATCCCCATCCTGCGTACGAAGGCGCGGCACGTCGAGATGGAGCTCGACTTCGTCGCCGGGTCGCACGATGCCAAGGACCTGCTGACCTTCCTGGAGACGTACCCGCGCGACGAGCTCTTCCAGACGACCGACGAGCAGCTGACCGAGACGGCGAAGTCCGTGCTGCGCCTGCAGGAGCGTCGCCACACGAAGCTCTACCTGCGGCCCGATCCGTATGCGCGGTTCATGTCGTGCTTGGTGTACCTGCCGCGTGACCGCTACACCACGGGCGTGCGGCAGGAGATCGCCGCGATCCTGACCGAGGCGTTCGGCGGCACCAACGTCGACTACACCGCTCGCGTGTCCGAGTCGGTACTTGCCCGCTTGCACTTCGTCGTCCACGTCCCGATCGGTCGCGGCCTCCCCGAGGTCGACCACGCGGAGCTCGAGGCGCGTGTGGCCCGGGCCAGCCGCAGCTGGCAGGACGAGTTCACCTCGCAGCTGGTCGCGCGGGTGGGCGACGTCAAGGCGGCCGGGCTCCTCAAGACCTACGCGAGTGCCTTTCCCGAGGCCTACAAGGAGGACTTCGGCCCGCACCGTGGCGTCAACGATGTCCTCACCATCGAGGGGCTGAAGCCCGGGGAGCTCTCCCTCGAGATCTACACGCCGCAGAACGGCACTCGCCGCGACCTGCGGTTCAAGGTCACGCGCGTCGGGCCAGCGATGCCCCTGTCGGGTGTGCTGCCGATCCTGCAGTCGCTCGGCGTGGACGTCGTGGACGAGTACCCGTACGAGCTGGCCCGGGCGCTGAAGGAGCCCGCGTGGATCCTCGACTTCGGCATGCTGCTCCCGGAGCGCGAGGTGCCCAACCGCTCCTCACTGGCCGAGCGGTTCCAGGATGCCTTCACCGCCGCCTGGCAGGACCGCACGGGCGTCGACGGATTCAACTCGCTGATCGTCAACGGCGGCCTGCGGTGGCGGCAGGTACTCATCCTGCGCGCCTACTCGCGCTACATGCGGCAGATCGGCACGACGTTCAGCCAGAAGTTCCTCGAGGACGTCGTCCTGGCCAATGCGTCCATCACGCGTCTGCTCGTCCGCCTGTTCGAGACGCGCTTCGACCCCAACCTCGGGGCGGGACGCGAGGCGCGCGAGGAGGCGCTCGTCACCGAGATCCTCGAGGAGCTCGATGCGGTCGCCAGCCTCGATCAGGACCGCATCCTGCGCCTGCTGCTCACGCTGATCCGCGCGACGCTGCGCACCAACTACTTCCAGACCGAGGAGAGCGGCCTCGAGCGCTCCTCGATCGCCTTCAAGTTCGACCCGCGGGCCATTCCGGATCTTCCGCTGCCGCGCCCGCAGTACGAGATCTGGGTGTATGCGCCGCGCGTCGAGGGTGTTCACCTGCGCTTCGGCGACGTGGCACGCGGAGGCCTGCGATGGAGTGATCGCGCGGAGGACTTCCGCACCGAAATCCTGGGCCTGGTGAAGGCGCAGGAGGTCAAGAACGCGGTCATCGTCCCGGTCGGAGCCAAGGGCGGCTTCTACCCCAAGAACCTGCCGGACCCGTCCGTGAACCGAGATGCCTGGCTCACGGAGGGCAAGGCCGCCTACCGCGAGTTCATCATGTCGATGCTCGACATCACCGACAACCTCGTGGACGGCGGCGTCGTGCCACCGGTCGACGTGGTCCGCCATGACGGAGACGATCCGTACCTCGTGGTCGCGGCGGACAAGGGCACCGCGACGTTCTCCGACCTCGCCAACTCCATCGCCGCCGAGTACGGCTTCTGGCTCGGCGACGCCTTCGCCTCCGGCGGCTCGGTCGGCTACGACCACAAGGCGATGGGGATCACCGCCCGCGGTGCGTGGGAGTCGGTCAAGCGGCACTTCCGTGAACTCGGCGTCGACACGCAGACCCAGGACTTCACCGTGGCCGGGATCGGCGACATGAGCGGCGACGTGTTCGGCAACGGCATGCTGCTCAGCGAGCACATCCGCCTCGTCGTGGCGTTCGACCATCGGCATGTGTTCGTCGACCCCCATCCGGACGCCGCCACCTCGTACGCGGAACGCCGTCGGCTGTTCGACCTGCCGCGGTCGTCCTGGGCGGACTACGACGAGCAGCTCATCTCCGAGGGCGGAGGCGTGTTCGCCCGCACCCTCAAGGCGATCAAGCTCACGCCGCAGATCCGCGAGGCGCTGGACATCCCGGCGGACATCGTGTCCATGACGCCCGACGAGCTGATCAAGGCCGCGCTCAAGGCCCCGGTGGACCTGCTGTGGAACGGCGGCATCGGCACGTACGTGAAGGCTCAGTCGGAGAACAGCCTCGACGTCGGGGACAAGGCGAACGACCGGATCCGCATCAACGGCAACGACCTGCGCTGCCAGGTCGTCGGGGAGGGCGGCAACCTCGGCCTCACCCAGCTCGGCCGCGTGGAGGCTGCCCGTCACGGCGTTCGCCTCAACACGGACGCCATCGACAACTCGGCGGGCGTCGACACCTCCGACCACGAGGTGAACATCAAGATCCTTCTCGACGGCCAGGTCCGCCAGGAGACCCTCACGATGGCGGCGCGCAACGCGCTGCTCGCGGAGATGACGGACACGGTCGCCGAGGACGTGCTCGACGACAACTACGGCCAGAACGTCGTGCTGGGCAACGCGCGGGCCGGTGCCCCGGACCTGCTGAGCGTGCACCTGCGGATGATCAAGGAGATGGAGCGGATCGGCCTGCTCGACCGGGCCATCGAGTTCCTGCCGGACGACGAGGAATGCCGCGTACGCGCCCTGGCCGGCGAGGGCCTCACCAGCCCCGAGCTGTCGGTGCTCCTCGCCTACGCCAAGATCTGGCTGATGAAGGAGCTGGGCTCCTCCGATCTCGCGGACGAGCCGTACTTCGCCAAGGCAGTCGTCGGGTACTTCCCGTCGGTCCTGCGGGAGAAGTACCTCGACGCGATGACGTCCCACCCCCTGCGACCCCAGATCATCAGCACCGTCACGGCCAACCGACTGCTCAACATCGCCGGCATCACCTTCGTGTTCCGCGCGGTCGAGGAGACGGGGGCCAGCGCCGTCGAGGTGGTGCGTGCGGCCAGTGCAGCGATGGAGATCTTCGGCATCGACGCCTTCTGGTCGGAGATCAACTCACTCGACAACGTCATCCCCACCAGTGCGCAGGTCGCGCTGCACCTCGAGATGCGCCGTCTGATCGACCGCGCGACGAGATGGTTCCTGCAGACGCGCGGCGGGTCCATCGACGTGCAGGGCGAGATCGATCGCTTCGCCGCGGTGGTTCGGAACCAGGCGGGGGAGGTTGTGGACCACCTGCTCGGCAAGGAGCGTGAGCGGGTCGAGCGGCTCACCCAGCGGTTCGTGGCGGCGGGGGCCCCCAAGGAGCTCGCGCAGCGCGCGGCCTCGGCCCTGGACGTCTTCGCCCTCCTCGACATCACGGACGTCATCGTCCGGACCGGGGAGTCGGCCGACACCGTGGTGCCGCTCTACTTCACGATCGCCGATCGCTACGACATCGACAGCACACTGGTGCACATCACGGACCTGCCGCGCGGCGACCGGTGGAGCGCACTGGCGCGTCACTCCCTGCGCAGCGACCTCTATGCCGTCGTGGCCGGCCTGACGTCCCGCGTGCTTCGGATGACCCCGCCGGACATGCCACCGGAGGAGCGCCTCGCGGCGTGGGAGAGCGAGCACCCCGAGGGCGTGTCGCGGGCTCGGACCACGCTCGTGGAGATCGCGAACGTCGAGGAACCCGACCTGGCGACCCTGTCGGTCACGCTGCGCGCGATGCGCAACCTGATCGCGCAGGGCGGCGGCTCGGACGAGCACGGCTGATCGCATCCAGCGCGGCTGATCCCCGGCCCTGCTGCGAAGTCATTGCAGGTGCTGGGGGAGCCGTGACGTCGGACGGGGATCATGGCACATTGTCGGCATTCGCCGTTCCGTCCCTGGAGAGCCCGTGAGTCTGCCCCCACTGGTCGAACCTGCCGACGAGCTGACCCTCGATGAGGTCCGTCGCTACAGCCGACACCTGATCATCCCCGACGTCGGCATGGCCGGACAGAAGCGGCTCAAGAACGCCAGAGTGCTGTGCGTGGGCGCCGGCGGTCTCGGCAGCCCCGCGCTCATGTACCTCGCGGCTGCCGGGGTGGGCACGCTCGGCATCGTCGAGTTCGATGTCGTGGACGAGAGCAACCTCCAGCGGCAGATCATCCACGGTCAGAGCGATGTCGGACGGCCGAAGGCAGAGAGCGCGCGCGATGCGGTGCTCGAGATCAATCCCCACGTGCAGGTGAACCTGCACGACGAGCGCCTCGACTCGTCCAACGTGATGGACCTGTTCCGCCAGTACGACCTGATCGTTGACGGCACGGACAACTTCGCAACGCGGTACCTCGTGAACGACGCGTGCGTGCTGCTGGGGAAGCCCTACGTGTGGGGGTCCATCTACCGGTTCGACGGACAGGCGAGCGTGTTCTGGGCCGAGCACGGCCCGTGCTACCGGTGCCTGTACCCGGAGCCGCCGCCGCCGGGCATGGTTCCGTCCTGTGCTGAGGGTGGCGTCCTCGGGGTGCTCTGCGCCTCGATCGGGTCCATCCAGGTGACGGAGGCCATCAAGCTCCTCACCGGGATCGGGGAGTCCCTGCTGGGCAGGCTCATGATCTACGACGCGCTGGAGATGAGCTACCGGCAGGTCCGCATCCGCAAGGACCCCAACTGCGCCGTCTGCGGGGAGCACCCCACGGTGACCGAGCTCATCGACTACGAGGCGTTCTGCGGCACGATCTCGGAGGAGGCCGCGGAAGCCGCCAGGGATTCGACGATCTCGGTCGTCCAGCTCAAGGAGATGCTGGATGCGCGCGAGGCCGGCGAGATCGACTTCGTGCTCATCGACGTGCGCGAGCCGAACGAGTTCGAGATCGTCAGCATCGACGGTGCGATCCTCATCCCCAAGGGCGAGTTCCTCGACGGGTCCGCACTCGAGAGGCTGCCGGCCGACAAGCAGATCGTGCTGCACTGCAAGGTGGGTGGCCGTTCGGCGGAGGCTTTGGCCGTCGTGAAGGGCGCCGGCTTCTCGGACGCGATCCACGTGGGCGGCGGGATCGTCGCGTGGGTGCACCAGATCGAGCCGCACAAGCCCGCCTACTGACCGGAAGCGCAGGCCCAAAGTCCCATCGCGAGACCCGCGTGCCGCCCTACCCTGTAGGGAACGGCCGGAGGGGGCGGGTTGGCGTGATGCGGGCATTCTCGCGACGGCATCCTTCGAGACCGTTCGCCGTCCTCGCGGCGTGGTTCGTCTTGGCGACCGCCCAGTTGCTCCTGAACGTGGTGCGCCCTCCGCTGCCCGGCACGGACACCGGCCGGCTGGCGGCGCTGGCCATGACGACGGCCTGTCTCGCCTTGGTGTCGGTACTCGTGGGGGTCCTGCGGCGCAACGAGGTCGCCCTCCTGACGCTCATCGTCATCGCCGAGGTCGTCCTCGCTCTCGTGCTCAGCGTGGCGGCGGGCGGGCAGGGTCAACTGATGGCCGCGTTCTACCTGCTGATCCTCGAGCTGATCGGCGCCTTGTGGCTTCGGCTCCGCGCGGTGTGGACGATCCTGGCGCTCGGTCTCGCGCTCTACCTGGCGGGCGCCATGGTCAACCCGCTCCTCGACACCCCCGGATACGCCGCCTTCGTCGTCGTCGTCATCACCCTGGTCACGTTGGTGGTGGCCAGCCTCGTGAACTCTCTCCGCGACCAGGCACGGCACGACCAGCTCACCGGCGCGCTCAACCGGCGCGGCCTGGATTCGGCTGCCCGGCTCGCCCACGACCTGGCCGCCCGGCAGGGATGGGAGACCACCATCGTCGAGGTCGACCTCGACGGCTTCAAGGCCTACAACGACGAGTTCGGCCACGCGGCGGGCGATGAGCGCCTCGTGCAGCTGGTCCGGGACTGGGGTGGTGTCCTCCGCCGGAGCGACCTCGTGGCCCGCATCGGCGGCGATGAGTTCCTCATCGTCCTGCCCGGTGCGTCCGCG
The DNA here is from genome assembly GCA_016125355.1 of Actinomycetales bacterium. Lineage (GTDB taxonomy): Bacteria > Actinomycetota > Actinomycetes > S36-B12 > S36-B12 > UBA10649. The sequence continues at coordinate 102,586 of WGLX01000012.1, forward strand.
AACGAGGCAGAGGAGCTGGTGGCCCGAATGCGGTCGGTCAATCGGATCCCCTGGACCGTGGGCGTCACGCCCTGGGACCGGGGCGAGAGTCTGTCCGATGCGTGCCGTCGCGCGGATGCCCTCATGTACGCCGACAAGCGGGCTCGTCCGGGGGGGTCCACGGGCTGACGTGCGCTAGGGCCGACGCTCGCAGGCGACGCCGTCCCGGTCCCTGTCGAGTCGTCGGTTCGCCGCGTAGGCGACCGGGCACAGCAGGGGCTTGCGGTAGCCCTGCCTGATGGCCGCCCGCACGGCGCGAGGGTTGGCTGCCACGCCGTTCGGGTCGACCGTCCACAGCTGACGGCAGGTCCGGTACCGGGTATCGGGCTCTCCGGCGGCCGGGCCGGAGCCGATGATGATGAGGCTGCCTGCCAGGGCCAGGGCTGTGACGGTGGAGAGGGTGCGACGCATGGTGCCTCCGTTCGATCCGTCGACGGTAGGGCGCCGGACGTGGTCCGGCTCGATCGCAGGGTTACCGATTGCTTACGGGGGCGGTCCCCGGCATGCGAGGAGGGCCGCACTCATGCGCGGCCCTCCTCGTCAGTATGCGCCGATCCCGATGGCGCGAGCAGTGCCGAAGGTCCCCCGTGGCCGACGGTGACCGATCACTGCTATCCATGTTCGGACCCTGATCGCGCATGACGGCCCGCTGGGCATCAACGAGTCCCCGGGGGGCGCACGCTGAAGTTGCAAGGGCGCCGAAGGGGGCGAGAGAGATGACAACAGTTGCCTGGACGAGGAAGAAGAGAGGATCGTGGTCGGCCATCGTGCCGACCCTGCTCGCGGTTGTGGCGATGGTCTTCGGGGTACTGGCGTTGGCCAGTCCCGCCAGCGCCGCACTGGTGTGTCCTGATGGGTACACCCTCAACGGATCCGTCTGCGAGGCGGTCGAGACCACCCCGGCCACGTCGGTGACGGAATACTCGTGCGACGCCGGCTACACGCTGGTCGGCGACGGGGAGACGGCGACATGTGACCGCTATGTGGATGGACCTGCGGAGTACACCGCGTCGACCCCCACGTATGTCTGTGAGACCGGTTGGACGCTTGATGGTACGACCTGCTCGATGACGGTTCCCGGACACTACGAGCACGTCAATCGTTCGTACCACAGCGCCCAGGGACCTCGCTGCATGAACCCGGATGTGTGGACGCTGTTCCAGGACACGGACGGCGTCTGGAAGTGCGGCAAGGACTGGGTCCCCGAGCAGTTGGTCACCGAGGATGCCACCGCCACCGCGCCATACACCTGCGATGACGGCTGGACCCTCGTCGAGGAGAACCACGGCAACCGGTGCAGCAACCCGATTCCGCTCTGCTCGCGGCCCACTCAGGTCCTCGAGCAGGAGGAGCCACAGCAGGAAGCCGTGCTGACGTGTCCGACCGGTGCGGATCCTTCGTGGACGCTGGATGTCGAGAACGAGCTCTGCGTGCGCACCCTGACGGTTCTGCCCACCGATGACTCGGCTCAGGGGACCCCAGGTGGCAGCACGCCCGTCACCGACTACTGCCCGAACATCGACGGAGTGCAGTGGGAGGGGTATGACTGCAACACCGGCGTGGCCGCGCCCGAGGATGTGGTCCCGGTGACAGTGGTCGAGCCCGCCACCGTGACGGACGCTCCTGAGTCGGTGGTGCTGCCTGAGGCGGCTACTGTGCCTGCGAAGCCGGCGAAGGCGACGGTCCCGGCGACGGTCCCGGCGGGCGACGGCTCGTCCGTCCCGTCGACACCGCCGTACGTGCTCGCACTGCTCGCCCTCGGTGCGACCGCACTCGCGGCGTCGACCGTCCGCCTCATCAAGATCCCGACCCGCTGACGAAGGGAGGAGGGTCGACAGCCGGGAAGGGCATGACCACAGCGAGGCCCCGCCGAGAGGCGGGGCCTCCTTCATGGCCGGGGACCCGCTCTTGAGGGGACTACAGAGCGCCCTTGCGCGTCAGCCAGTTGAACGCCCAGTAGCCCGGCACCGTCGGGATCCAGAAGGTGACGAGTCGGTAGAGCAGCACGGCGGACACGGCGATGCCCGCGTCCAAGCCCGCGGCCGTGAGCCCGGCCGCGAGCGCCGCCTCGACGGCACCCAAGCCACCCGGTGTCGGCGCGGCCTGCCCGATCGTGGCGCCGGCCAGGTAGACGACCGCCACGACCGCGATGTTCAGGCTCCCGCCGAACGCGGCGACGCAGGCGAACAGCACGCCGATGTACGCCAGGTTGAGCAGGAGGATGCCGCCGATCCCCTCGAGCAGCTTCATGGGCCGCTGGGCCACGGTGATCAGGCGGGGGACGACCTCCTTCAGCAGGGGGCCGACGCGCTTGGCGATGAGCCGTCGCACGGCCGGGATGGCCAGCAGCCCCAGGATGAGGATGGCCGTGGCGATCACCGCCACGACGAGCGCTCGTGGCGGGTCGAAGGTCAGGTCGGCCTGGGTTCCGGCCGCGATGCCGAAGCCCAGCAGCAGCAGGATGTGGAACACGAACGCCATCACCTGGGCGACGCCCACGCTTGCGGCCGCCAGGGCGGGATGTAGCCCCGCCTTCTGGAGGAAGCGCACGTTGATCGCGATGGCACCCAGGGTGGGCGGGGACACGAGCGTGGCGAAGTCACCGGCCACCTGCGCCATCACCACGCGATGGAGCGGCAGCCGTTCGGGCACGAAGCCGGACAGGCTCCAGGCCGATCCGATGTAGGTGATGAGGCTGAAGACGACCGCAGCGACCATCCACCGCCAGTCGGCGGTTCGCAGCAGGCCGATGAGGTCGACCTGCGCCAGCTGCGAAAGCAGCACGTAGCCGGCGATGGTGCCGACGATGATCATCACGAGCGTGCGCGGCCTGACGCGCTCGAACTTGATGGACTCGGACTCCGCACCGGGACGGATCTCCGCGAGCGCGTCCCGGAGCCCGATGAGGATCGACTTGTTCTTGCGGATCGCCCGGCGCGTCGGAGTGGAGAGCGCCACGGGCTGAAGCGCCGGAAGGGCCTTGGCCAGGCCCGCGATGCCGAGGACGGTGCGCCCGGTGTCGACGGCCCGGTTCACGTCGGTGAGCAGGGCCAGGGTGGTCAGGAGCTCCGCGATGTCGATGCGCTCGGCCACATCGCTGGCGGCGATGCGGCCGTTCTCGCCGCCGATGAGCCACACCCTGCCCTCGTCGTCGCGCAGAAGGTGCGCCGCCGAAAGGGCACGGTGCGACATCTGGTGCTCGTGCAGCGTGCGGACCGCTCGCCAGGCCTGGGCCAGGTCCTCGTCGGTGAGGTCGGTGAGGTCGGAGAATCGAGTGCCGCCGATGTGCTCGTACGCGAGCAGGACGGAGTCCGGCCCCGCCTCCGACGCCAGCAGCAGCCGCGGCTGCGGCGCGCCGGCCACCTCGGCGGCGTAGGCCAGCAGGGCCGCCTGATCCAACGACCGCCGCATGTCAAAGGCTCCGGCGGTGCTGTCGTCGCGCAGGCGCAGGCTCGTCCAGATGGCGTTGGCCAGGCCGGCACCCTCCAGGTCGCGGTCCAGGACGGTCACCTGGAGGAGGGCGCCGGTGCGGGTGGTCGCCACGTAGCGGCGCCCCCGTGAGGTCGACTCGGTGCCCTGCAGCATCGTGACGGGGAAGCCGCCGCGATCCAGCGCGGCGGCAACTTCGATGCCCGTCGGCCGAGTCGTGGGCGTGCCGGCGACGTAGCGCGTCATGAGGCCGATGGCCCAGCCGAGGGAGACGGAGACCCCGACGCCCGCCAGCGCGATGCCACCGCTGAGGAGGGTCACGATGATGAGGGAGCCCAGCACGACCACGGTGAGGACGTTCCAGGGACGCCGGCCCATGGACCGCGCGACGGTCACGAAGGCGATGAGCCCGCCGAGGATCGGCGTGGTGGAGGCGCTGCTGGTGCTCGTCGAGCCGGCCAGCGCGACGAGCAGCTGGCTGCTGCCCCAGGTGGAGATCGCCACGGAGATCGCGGTGAGGACCACGACCGCGAGGAGAAGCGCGATGAGGGAGTCGAGGAGCTGGCGGACGCGGCGGCGGACCACCATGGCGACGCTGATGGCGATGGGCAGGCCGAGCACGCCGATGCCGCCGACGACGTTCAGGGCAAGGACGACGAACGAGGGCAGCCGGGAGACGCCCTCGGAGAGATCGGAGTCGAGGCCGGCCGCGGTGCTCGTGGCGAACCAGGCGACGAGCACGGATGCCGCGGTGATCGACAGGGCGAGCACGAACCGGGCCAGGTCGAGGGGTCGGCGCACGCGGCGAGGCGCCTTGCGGTCCTCGATGATGATGGGACCGGCCGCCAGATCCCCGGACGCGGCCTCAGGCGGGGTCCACTGTCCGGCTGCCACGCCTGCATCGTTCCAGACTCGGTCCCCAAGGTGTCGGACCCGGGTGATACTCATGGGCCATGACGTGGCACCTCGATCTCTCCGCCGCGCCGCCGTCCGCCCCGCCCGACCTCGATGCACAGCAGCGGTCGGTCGTCGCGCATCGTTCCGGTCCCCTGCTCGTGCTGGCCGGCCCAGGCACCGGCAAGACCACGACGATCGTCGAGGCCATCGCCGACCGCCTCCAGGATGCGGATGATCCCGTCGGCCCCGAGTCGGTGCTGGCGCTGACCTTCGGGCGCAAAGCGGCGCTCGAGCTCCGCGACCGGGTCACCGCCCGACTCGGCGGGGGCCTGCTGCCGACGGTCTCCACCTTCCACTCGTTCGCCTACGCCCTGCTCAGGCTCACCGCCACCCCCGAGGAGTACCTGCACCCGCCGCGGCTGATGTCGGGCGCGGAGGAGGACGTCCGCATCCGGGAACTGCTCCGCGGGGCGGTCTCCGACGGAACGATCGAGTGGCCCGACGAGCTGGTCGGCGCCCTCCCCACCCTCGGGCTGGCCAACGAGGTCCGCGCCGTCCTGTCGCGAGCCCGCGAACTGGGCCTCGAGGGGGACGACCTGGCGCGCATCGGGCGGCGATCCGGGCGGCCGGCGTGGGTCGCGGTCGGCCAGCTCGCGCGCCAGGAGCAGGACGTCATGCTGCTCGAGAACGTCATCGACTACGGCGAGCTCATGCTGCGCGCGGTCCTCCGCGCCCATGAGCCACAGGTCACGCAGCAGTTGCGCGCGCAGTACCGGGCCGTCTACGTCGACGAGTTCCAGGACACCGACCCCCTGCAGGTCCTCCTGCTCCGCGCGCTCGTGGGCCCGCAGACGTCGGTGGTGGCCGTCGGCGACCCCGACCAGTCCATCTACGCCTTCCGCGGCGCCGACGTCGGCGGCCTGCTGCGCTTCCCGGAGACCTTCCGCACGCCCGCGGGGGAGCCGGCCCCTGTCGTCGTGCTCGAGCACACCCGGAGGTTCGGCCCTCGGATCCGCGCCGCGGCGGTGGCCGCTCTGGGGACCCGGCTGCCCTCCGGGCTGGCCAGCGAGGTCATGCTCGCCCACCGCTCGCCGAGCTGCCCGCCGCCTGCGGATCCCGACACCGACGACCTCGTGACGGTGAGGCTGTTCAGCGACCGGGGAGTTCAGGCCGCACACCTCGCCCGGGACCTGCGGCAGGCCCACGTCGAGCGCGACGTGCCCTGGCATGAGCTGGCCGTCCTCGTCCGCAGCGGCAACCAGATCCCCGTTGTGCAGCGGGCACTGGCCGTGGCGGGGGTGCCGGTCGTGGTGGCCGCCGATGAGGTGCCGCTGCGTGCCGAGCCGGCGGTGGCGGCGCTCCTTGCCGCCCTGGCGCTGGCGGCGCATCCAGGGGCCGCCAGCGCCGCGCAGGTGATCGACGTGCTCACCGGCCCGCTCGTTCGGTTGTCGTCCATGGACCTGCGGCGGCTTGGTCGGGCCCTGCGAGCCGAGCACCACGAGGAGGGCTTCGCCACGCCAGGGTCCGACGTGCTGGTGCGCTCCTTCGTGCTGGGTGCGCTGACGGGGGAGCCGGCGATCCTGCCGGCGATCGAGGAGTCCGATCCGCTCCTCCCGGTCGTCGCTGCCTGCGAGCGGCTCACGCGCCTGCTTCGGGAGGTCCATGACGCCATCACGGCCGGCGCGGCGCCGGAACAGGTCCTGTGGACCCTCTGGTCGGGAGGGATCGCTCCGCATGGGTGGCCGGAGCGGTTGCGCGAGGCCGCCCTGCGGGGATCCCGCTCGGCCGATCACGACCTCGATGCCGTCATGGCCCTCTTCGACACGGCCGAGCGCCTCGCGGGACGCTACCCGGGCTTCCTGGGCGTCCGGATGTTCCTCGATGCCCTCGCCGACCAGCAGTTGCCCGCCGAGGCGGTAGCCGAGCGTGGGGCGCGTGCCGACGCGGTGCGGATCCTCACGGCACACCGTGCCAAGGGCCTGGAATGGGACGAGGTGTGGATCGTCGGCGCCGAGGAGGGTGTCTGGCCCGACCTGCGAGCCCGCGGCTCGACCCTGCGGGCGGAGGAGCTGTCCGCGGAGGGCGTCGGGAGCGGTCCGCGATCCGCGGACCTGCTCGAGGAGGAGCGGCGCCTGTTCTACGTCGCGTGCACGCGCGCCCGTCGGCGCCTGCACCTGACGGCCATCGACGAGCGGGCCGACGGCGGGGAGCGACCGAGCCGCTTCCTCGACGACGTGCGACTGGCGCTGGGTCTCGGGGATGACCCGCCGCAGTCTGTCCGCCCCCGCCGCACGATCTCCCTGGACGGCCTGGTCGCCGAGCTGCGGCGTACGGCCGCTGACCCGGGAGTCAGCGCGGCCCTGCGGTCGGCAGCCATCACCCGCTTGGCTGTGCTCGCCGTCGAGCAGGGCGACGACGGCCGCCCCCTCGTGCCGCTCGCCGACCCGGACCGCTGGTGGGGAGTGCCCGAGGGCACGCCCGGGGCGCGCGCGGTGCGGGACCCGGAGCGTCCGGTGGCGCTGTCCGGGAGTGGGCTCGATGGACTGCTGACCTGTCCGCTGCGGTGGTTCCTCGACCACGAGGTGCGGGCGGAGACGCCGCGCGGTCCGGCCACGGGCTTCGGCAGTGTCGTGCATGCCATTGCGGACTTCGTCGCCAAGGGGCAGGTGCCCGCCGAGCTGACCGCCATGGACGCCGAGGTCGACCGCGTGTGGTCGGCGCTGAGATTCGAGGCGCGCTGGCAGTCCCAGACGGAACGCGCGGCAGCCCACGAGGCGCTCGCCCGGTTCCTCGGCTATCACGAACGCGCCGACCGCGTGCTGGTGTCCACCGAGGCCCGCGTGCGGGCGGATGTCGTGGTCCCGACGCCCGGGGGCGGGCTCGACCAGGTGGCCCTGAGCGGATACATCGACCGCGTCGAGGCTGATGCCGAGGGGCGCCTGGTGCCCATCGACCTGAAGAACATGAAGTCCAAGGTGCCCAGCGCGGAGGTGCCGGAGCACGGGCAGCTGGGCGTGTACCAGCTCATCATCCGGGAGGGCGGCCTGTCCCAGGCGGAGCCCCCGGATGATGAGCCCGGGTCCCCGGTGCCCGTCGGGGGTGCCGCGCTCGTCCAGCTCCGCATCCCCGCGGGCGCTGCCAGCGATGACCCGCTCACGCAGTTCCAGGACCCGCTGGGCGATGACCGGCCCACGTGGGTCGAGGTGAAGCTGGGGGAGGCGGCCGCCATCGTCCGCTCCGAGGACTTCCCCGCGCGGGTGGGCGGGCAGTGCCGGCACTGTCCGTTCGTCACCAGTTGCCCCGCCCAGAGCCAGGAGGTGCTGCCGTGACCCGCGACGATGCTCGGCCCCCGCTGACCCGCGACCGCCTCGATGCTGCCTTGGGCCTGACTCTCACCGACGAGCAGTGGGCTCCGGTCTCCAGCGAGCTCGCCCCGGCCGTCATCGTGGCCGGAGCCGGCTCGGGAAAGACCACGTCGATGGCGGCGCGCGTCGCCTGGCTGGTGGGCAGCGGCCTGGTGCTCCCGGACGAGGTGCTCGGGCTCACGTTCACGACCAAGGCCGCGGCTCAACTGCTCTCGTCGATGCGTAGGTCGGTCGGGGCGCTCGTCAGCGCGGGGGTCCTCGCAGATGGTGACCCGGACGGCGAGCCCTGGGGCGACCCCCAGGTGCTGACGTACCACGCGTTCTCGGCACGCATCCTGGCCGAGCACGGCATCCGCCTCGGCCGGGAGCCCGATGCCGTGGTGCTGAGTGAGGCAAGCCGGCGGCAACTGGCCTACCGCGTCGTCTGCCGCACCGCGCTGCCGCTCGCCGAGCTCGGGAAGCGACCCGAGGACCTCACGTCCGCGCTGCTGCACCTCGATGATGAGCTCACTGAGCTGGCGGTGCCACCGCAGCGGCTCCGGGAGTTCGACGACGACCTGCTACACGTCCTGGACGGCTACGACTCGCTGCAGAAGATCGGCCAGACCATGGTGGCCACGTCACGGGCACGTGCTGTCCTGGCGGATCTCGTCGCCGAGTGGCGCGCCGAGAAGGCCGTGCGCGGTGTTCTCGACTTCGCCGACCAGATCCGGCTGGCGGGTGACATCGTCGAGGCCTTTCCCGACGTCGCCGCAGACCTGCGTGCCCGGTACTCCGTCGTCCTGCTCGATGAGTACCAGGACACCTCGATCGCCCAGCGACTCCTCCTCCAGCGGATCTTCGGGTCCGGGCATCCGGTCACGGCCGTCGGTGATCCCTGCCAGGCGATCTACGGCTGGCGCGGGGCGAGCGTGGACAACATCGAGAGCTTCCCCGAGCACTTCCCGGCGGGGGATCGTGCCGTGGTCGCGCGGTTCACGCTGTCGCAGAATCGACGCTCCGGACCGGCGATCCTCGAGGTGGCCAACCGAACCTCGGCCACCCTCCGCGCGGTGCACAGCGGGGTGCAGCCGCTCGCGGCAGGTGACAACGGGAAGGGCTCGGGGGCGGTGGCCTGCGCCCTCTGGGAGACCTACGCGCAGGAGCTCGACTGGCTGGTCGAGCAGGTCGTCGCGACGCACGGCCCTCGTGAGGGCCGTGCGGTGACCTGGGGCGACATCGCGGTGCTGGCCGCCACGAGCGCCGACCTTGCCGCCGTCGACGGCGCCCTCCGCTCGCGCGGGGTGCCCACCCAGCTCGTCGGTGCTGCGGGCCTGCTGGCGCAGCCGGCCGTGCTCGACCTGCGCAGCATGCTCGAGGTCATCCATGACCCGTCGGCCAACCCGGCGTTCGTGCGGCTCGCCGCCGGGCCCCGTTGGCGGATCGGTCCCCGGGACCTCGCGGCCCTCGGTACGCGGGCGGCCGAGCTCGCCGGCAGCCGGCGGCGCTCCGAGCAGGAGGAGATCGGCGCAGCACTCGACGATGCCGTCGCGGGTACCGACGCGGTCGAGCTCGTGTCGCTGTCCGAGGCCGTGGAGGACCCCGGAGACCCGTCCGCCTACTCGCCCGAGGCCCTGATGCGCTTCGCCGAGTTCGCGGCGGAGCTGCGGTCGCTGCGCGCTCACGTCGGGGAGCCGCTGACCGAGCTGCTGCTCCGTGTGCTGCGGGTGTCCGGGCTCGAGGTCGAGGCAGCGCTAGGCCGTCCGGAGCTCGCCGACCTTCAGCAGCACGCCCTCCACGCGTTCATCGACCTGGCCGCGGAGTTCGCCGATCTGGATGGCCGGCAGACCCTCGGCGCCTTCCTGTCCTTCCTCCGGGATGCCGAGCGCTTCGACGTCGACCTCGACTTCGAGGCGGCGAGCCCCGCCGACGCGGTCCGGCTCCTGACGGTCCACAAGGCAAAGGGCCTGGAGTTCCCCTACGTGTTCGTGCCGTTCGTGTCCAAGGACGCCTTCCCGGGAGGCAGGGGGAGGTCCCAGTGGCCGAGCAGCCCCGGCGTCGTCCCGTGGCGGCTCCGCGACGACTGCACCGATGATCTCGGCTCCTTCCCTGTCGACGGAGAGACGCCGCGCGACAAGCACATCCGGGAGTACCGCGAGATCCTGAAGGCCTTGGCCGACCTCGACGACCAGCGCCTGGCCTACGTCGCCTTCACGAGGGCGGAGCGTGGGCTGGTGGTGTCCGGGCACTGGTGGGGGCCGCGGCAGGCCACCCGTCGCGGGCCGTCCCCCTTCCTCGAGGCCGTGCGCGCGGCGTGCGAGGACGGAGCGGGCACGGTGGTCGCGTGGGCCCCCGAACCTGACGACGACGCGACCAACCCGCAGGGGGCGGCCGCCGCCGCCCCGGTGGCCTGGCCGGCCGCTCCCGATCCGAGCCATCGCGATCGCCTGCTCGCCGTGGCCCGCGATGTCCGCGAGATCGCGGCCGTCCAGCAGTCCCTGCCGGGCGTCGCCCCCGATCTGCCCGCGGGCATCACCGTCGCCGAACGGGCCCTCGTCGAGGAGTGGGACACGCTGACCGCAGCACTCCTCGAGGAGGCGCGGGCGCGCACGATGACGCAGCACGAGGTACGGCTGCCGGAGTCGGTCTCGGCGAGCCTGCTGATGCGGGCACTCGGCAGCGAGCGCGACCAGGAGCAGCTGGCGCGGGACATCGCGCGGCCCATGCCCCGGCCCCCGGCCCCGGCGGCGCGGCGGGGTACCGAGTTCCATGCCTGGGTGGAGACCCGGTTCGGCCAGCAGTCGCTGCTCGAGCCGGAGGACCTGCCCGGCGCGGCCGACGAGGACATCGGCTCGGACGCGGCACTTCTGGAGCTGAAGGCGGCCTTCGACCGTGGCCGGTTCGCCGGGCGCTCGCCCGTGGGCGTGGAGGTGCCGTTCTCGCTGGTCGTCGCCGGGCGGGTCGTGGCCGGGCGGATCGATGCCGTCTTCTCTGCGGAGGAGCCGGGCGTCGATTTCGACATCGTCGACTGGAAGACCGGGAGCGGGCGGCACCTGGATCCCATGCAGCTGGCCATCTACCGGTTGGCCTGGTCCCAGCGGGTCGGCGTGCCGCTGGATCGGGTCGCGGCCGCCTTCTACATCGTGGCCGGTGACGAGCTCCGGCGTCCGGATACGGAGGAGCACGTGGCCCGGCTGCTCGCTCTTAACTCCTGACCTCGCCCTGCCGGGCCGCTCAACGGGAGCTGTCGGGGTCCCGCTCCTGTGCGTCGAACGGGTCGTCCGGGCTGGTCGTGACATCCACGGGATCCGCGCTGTCGCCGGCCTGCTCAGCCTCCGCTCGCGCCTCGCCCGCCTCCTCCGTCGGCGTCCTGCGCACGCCCACGAGCCCACGCATGAACTCGCGCGCCGGCTCCTCGACGAATCGCCACATCAGCCAGGCGAAGAACAGTGCTCCAGCGACGAGCACCAGCACCGCGATCGCGTAGAGCGCCCCCGAGTCGATCCCCGCTGCGCGCAGACCGGCGCGCCACAGGCCGAACCAGACCAGGTGCGTCATGTACAGCGAGTACGAGATGAAGCCGCCGAGGACCAGGGTCTTCGTGGACAGGAAGCGCGCCAGGCCCCGGCGGGACAGGGCCAGGGACCCGATCCACAGCACGAGCAGAGGCACGAGCAGCAGGTGGTAGTACGGCGGCAGCGGCTCGACGTCGCCGTCGAGCACGTTCGGCATCGGCGGCTGCGCCGGCCCCCACGTGCCGAGGAAGACCGCGCCCGCGACGACCAGCAGCGGCAGCACCACGGCGGCGATCGAGGCGATCCGCTCGACCCGCGGCGTGGCAGGTTCCTTCATCGTGTCGCCCGGAAGGATCCGGACGACGATGAGGTAGGTGATGGCCCCCGCCGTGAACTCGGTGAGGATGCGGTAGCTCGAACCCCAGTGGTTGGTGTAGTACGGATCGGACGTCGACAGGCCGTAGTACAGCAACGGTGACATGGCCAGTGCCAGCAGGATCACCAGCGCCCACGTCGCGATCCGGCGGTGCAGCACCCACAGCAGCAGCACGAGCAGCGGGAAGATCAGGTAGGCGAGCCACTCCATGGACAGCGACCACGCCACGAAGTTCCAGCCGCGTTGCGGGTCCGGTCCCCACTCCTGGATGAGCAGCAGGTTCTTGATGAAGTCGATCGGGTTGAGCCAGTCGCGGTTGAGGTCGGCCCCGGTCACCTTGGCCTGGGCGACGACCGCGGCGCCCGCCACGAACAGCATGACGATGTGCACGGGGTAGATGCGTGCCAGGCGCAGCCACCAGAAGTCCACCGTGCCGCGCACCCGGAGGCTTGGTCCGAGCCGGCGGAGATAGGTATGGGTGAGGATGAAGCCGGAGAGCGCGAAGAAGAGGTCGACCCCGAGCCGACCGACCCGTAGGACGTCGGAGACGACCGGGATGAGCAGGTGGAGCTGGTTCAGGGGACCCTGGAGGTGGTAGAGCAGCACCCACGCGGCCGCGATGAACCGGATGCCGGTCAGCTGACGGATGAAGACGTTCACGTGTGGTCCCGGGGCGAGGAAGCAGGTCCGGCCATCGTGTCACGCGGACCGACGAAGGCGGGGTTAGGCTCGCTGACCGTGGACTCCGATCGTTCCCTCCTGTCCGATCTCATGCTTTCCCGCGGTGTCGTCGACCGCCAGGCGGTGCGTCGCACCGACACGGCGTGGCTCGAGGAGCGACGGAGCGATCCGCGGTCGCGTGTCCTGCGCGTCCACGCAGGCGGCGCACTTCTCGCGGCAGGGTCGGAGCAGCCGCGTCTGGCCTGGGTGCCCGCTCCCGATGTCGACGGGGACCTGACCTTCCTGGGGGTCGACGGCGAGGACATCGCCTACTTCGCGGAGTTCGTGACAGAGCGGACGGGGGAGGGGTGGGCCGAGCTCCGCGAGGTAGGCGCTCTGCTCGATGCACGCGATGCCGGGCTGGTCGTCACGGCCGTGGCCTTGGACAACTGGCTGCGCGCCCACACCCGGTGTCCGCGCTGCGGTGCGCTGACGGAGCAGGCGGAGGCGGGGTGGTCGCGCCGGTGCCCGGAGGACGGGACTCCGCACTTCCCGCGCACGGACCCTGCGGTGATCGTCCTGGTGCGCGATCCCGAGGACCGCGCACTCCTTGGACGGCAGGGTCGATGGGCACCCGGCTGGTACTCCACGCTGGCGGGCTTCGTGGAGGCCGGCGAGTCCGCCGAGGCGGCGCTGCGACGCGAGGTGCACGAGGAGTCCGGCATCGTGGTCGGGGAGGGGCCGAACGACATCCACTACCTCGGCAGCCAGCCCTGGCCGTTCCCGGCATCCATCATGCTCGGCTACCACGCGTGGACGGCCGACCCGGACACCATCGAGGTGGACGGTGACGAGATAGCGGAAGCGCGGTGGTTCACGCGTGCTGACCTGGTCGCGGCCTGCGAGGCCGGTGAGGTCCGGCTGCCTCCGGACATCTCGATCGCGCGGCGCCTCATCGAGCGCTGGTACGGCGGGCCGCTTCCCGGTGACTGGTCGCGGCCGCTGGGACTCAAGCGCTAGGCAGTCTCCCAGCTCACGTTGCCCTGGTCGTCGGTCTGGGTGATGTTGACCATCACGGACTGTCCGTCGGCGCTCGTGGCCTCGCAGTTGGTCGTCAGGCCCTTCTGTAGCGGGATGTCCTGGGGACAGGTCACGGTCCAGTCGCCCCCGACCTGCTCGGAGATCTGGCTGCCGACGGTGTCCTGGAGCTTGGCGACATCGATGTTCGTGGAGGGGACCTCCCACGCTACGTTGCCCTGGTTGTCGGTCTGGGTGATGTTCACGTCGACGGTCTTGCCGCCCGCATCCGTGGCCATGCAGTTGGTGGTCAGGCCCGCCTGGACCTCCATGCTGTCGGGGCAGGAGACCGTCCAGTCGCCGCCGAGCTGGTCGGCGAGTCCCTGCTGCACCTGCTGTTCGAGGTCGCCCACGTTGATCGACGACGAGCAGGCCGACAGGAACAGGCCGGCGGATAGAACAACGGTGGACGCGATCAGGCGTTTCATGGCTCCTCCGAGGCTAGGCGGCGGGGCGCATCCCCCCATGCCCGACGACGGTACTGACGTTGAGGGGGCCGTTGCAGCGCGAAGACCGCTCGCTGCGCTCACTCCTCAGCCCAGGCGTCTTGTCGGGCCTGGTCTTGCGGGGCTCGCTGCGCTCACTCCTCAGCCCAGGCGTCTTGTCGGGCCTGGTCTTGCGGGGCTCGCTGCGCTCACTCCTCAGCCCAGGCCGAGGTGCGCCTTCACCTGCCCGATCGACGGATTCGTCGCGAACGTGCCGTCCGGGTAGTGCACGGTCGGCACCGTCTGGTTGCCGTGGTTGACCTCTTCGACGAGGTTGGCCGCATCGACGTCGTTCTCGATGTCCACCTCGAAGTACGGAATGCCCTCACGGGTCAACTGCGCCTTCAGCCGCTGGCAGTAGCCGCACCACGCCGTCGTGTACATCGTCAGGGTCGAGTCGCTCACACCGCCACACGCTAGCGAGCCCTCGCTGGGCCGCAAGACGGGGTCGTCAGAGTGCTGTGACACCATCCGACGCATGCCGATCGACGCCCTCGCCGGGCTGGACGACGAGCAGCGCGCCGCTGCCGAGGCCCTGCATGGGCCCGTTGTCATCCTGGCCGGCGCCGGAACCGGCAAGACGCGCGCGATCACCCACCGCATCGCCCATGGCGTCTCCGCCGGGCAGCACGACCCGCGCCGCACCCTGGCCGTGACGTTCACCACGCGGGCCGCCGGCGAGATGCGGGGTCGCCTTCGCGGCCTGGGCGTCGACGGTGTCCAGGTGCGCACCTTCCACGCCGCTGCCCTCCGGCAGCTCCGCTACTTCTGGCCGCGGCTGAGCGGCGGCGAGTTCCCCGACGTCCTGCCCAGCAAGGCGCGGCTGGTGGCCGAGGCGGCCTCCCGCTGCCGTCTCCCTACGGACTCGGCCACCGTGCGGGACCTGGCCTCGGACCTGGAGTGGGCCAAGGTCAACCTCCTCGAGGGCGAGGCCATCGGCGCGCGCGCCGCCGCCCTGGGACGCAGCCTGGCGGCGGACGCTCCCGCGGTGGAGCAGGTGCGCCTGGCCTACGAGGACGCCAAGTCCACCCGCGGGCTGATCGACTTCGAGGACGTCCTGCTCGTCACGGTCGGTGCCCTCGACAATCGGCCCGACATCGCCGATGAGGTGCGCTCTGCCTACCGGTGGTTCACGGTCGACGAGTACCAGGACGTCAACCCGTTGCAGCAACGGCTGCTCGATGTCTGGCTCGGGGATCGCGATGACGTCTGCGTGGTCGGCGATGCCAACCAGACGATCTACTCGTTCACAGGTGCCACGCCCGCCTACCTCACGGGCTTCCGGCAGCGGTACCCCGACGCCACCGAGGTGCGGCTGGTGCGCTGCTACCGCAGCACGCCGCAGATCGTCGATCTCGCCAATCGAGTCATCGGTGCCGGTCCGAGCGCGGCGACGGACCTCGTGCTGCGCTCGCAGCGCGAGGCGGCGCCGGAGCCGACGATCGATGCCTACGACGACGACGTCGACGAGGCGGCGCAGGTGGCCCGACGGGCCCGTGAGTACCTCGACAGCGGCGTTCCTGCGCGCGAGATCGCGGTCCTCTTCCGCATCAATGCCCAGTCCGCCGAGATCGAGGAGGCGTTCGCCGAGGCTGGCGTGCCCGTCATCCTCAAGGGCACCGAGCGCTTCTTCGACCGGGCCGAGGTGCGCGAGGCCGTCACCCGCCTGCGCGGCGCGGCACGAGCCGGAGCGGCTGGCCCGCTCCCGGACGAGGTGCGAGCGGTGCTGAGCGCCATGGGGTGGACCCCGGAGGCCCCGCGCACGTCGGGCGCCGTCCGCGAGAGGTGGGAGTCCCTCGTGGCGCTGGTCACCCTGGCGGAGGAGTTGGCCACGAAGCTCGACGACTCCCTCACGGCCTTCGTCGCCGAGCTCGACTCCCGCGCAGAGCTGCAGCACGCACCTGTTGCCGATGGCGTCACGCTCGCGTCGATCCACGCCGCCAAGGGCCTCGAGTGGCCGGTGGTCTTCGTCGTCGGATGCAGCGAGGGCCTGCTGCCCCTGCAGCATGCGGAGACCGACGACCAGGTCGAGGAGGAGCGCCGCCTCGCCTACGTCGCTATCACCCGTGCGGCCGACCGACTGCACCTGTCCTGGGCCCGCAGCCGCCAGCCCGGGGGCCGTCAGACCCGATCCCTCAGCCGGTTCATCGAGGAGGCCGTCGGAGTCGCCCGGCCGTCTCCCGGAGAGGCACGCGGCTTCGTGCGCCGTGGCTCGGGTCGGGCACGGGGGGAGCGTCGGCAGAAGGGGCCGGCCACGTGCCGAATCTGCCGGAAGAGCCTGGTCACGGCCCGCGAACGCACGCTGGGGCGTTGCGAGGGCTGCCCGGCCGAGGTCAATGTCGATCTCCTGGACGCACTGCGCGAATGGCGTCTCCAGACCGCGCGCTCGCAGGAGGTTCCCGCCTACTTCGTGTTCACCGACGTCACGCTGCTCGCCATCGCCGAGCAGGAGCCCCGGGACGAGGAGGCCCTCGCCGGAATCCCGGGCATCGGGCCTCGGAAGCTGGCCGACTACGGCGAGCACGTGCTCGATCTGGTGGCGTCGTATTCGTAGCCAAGCGCGTCCCCCGCGTGGGTGAGGCCCTGATCCTTGGTCGCGGGGGAGCGATGCCGAGCGGCAGGGGTTTCAATCCGGAATGCACTACCCCCGTGGGCCGCATGGCGCTCGAGTTCGCCTTTCGTGGTGCTTTCGTGGCGGCCGCGGACTTCCTCGCGGTGGACACCGGCGCCATGGGATGCCATGCGCTGGCGGAGGAGCTGACGCGCGCGTACGACGATCGTGATCGTGCGGAGGGGCCCGGCTAGGTTGACGTGGTGCGCACGTGGGCCATCAGTCTCGGGTACTCGATCGCGTTATTCCTCCTCCTCACCATCCTGCTCGTCGCCCCCTGGGTGCAGGTGCAGTACCGGCGCTTCGGCCGGTTTCGCGGCTGGCCGGCGATCGTGTCTGCCGCGATCGTCCTGTACGCGACGTCGCTCGTGGCGTTCACGCTCTTCCCGCTGCCGGACTTCATCGACGAGTACTGCGCCACGCGGCGCCTCGGGAGCTACGTCACCCTGACGCCGCTGAACTCCCTCGACGACGTCTCCGCCTACTACAGCGCGCACGGACTGAGCGCGACCCTCACCTCGGGCGTGTTCCTGCAGGTCTTCTTCAACGTCATCTTCTTCGTCCCCTTGGGCGTCTTCGTGGCCTACCGCTACCGGCGCGGCCTGCTGACCGCCTTCCTGGCTGCCGCCGGAGTGTCGCTGGCCATCGAGGCCACGCAGGGCACCGCGATCTGGGGCCTTGCGCCATGCCCCTACCGACTGGCCGACGTCGATGACCTGATCACCAACACCCTGGGCGGGATCATCGGCTGGTTCATCGGATTCGGGCTGCGCTATGTGCTGCCCGATCCTCGACCGGTCCGCGAGGCCGATCTCGAGCCGCCGACTCGGCGCCGACGGATCCTCGCCGTTGCCCTGGACCTCATGGTGTTCCTCATCCCGGCGCTGCTGGCGCAGGTGCTGTGGCGACGACTCACGGAGACCGACACCCTCGATACCACCGAGGTCACGGCCATCACCATCGTCGTGTCGTTCGTCCTCTTCGTGCTGATCCCGTCACTCCGGAAGGACCGCGCCGGCCCAGGCGAGGCCGCCGTGCAGATCGCCCTGGTGCGGGCGCGAGCAGAAGCTCATGGTGGTCCGGCGCCATGGTGGGCTCTCGGGATCCGCTGGGCGATCCGCTGGCTGCCGTTCGCCCTTCTCGGCGTCGTGTACCTCGCGCCGGTGCTCGTCCTGGAGTGGGTCGTCTCGCTCTCCCGGAGGGATCGTCGCTCTCTCAGTGACCTCGTCACGAGAACCGAGTGGACGACCCGGGACGCGGCTCTGGGGGCGACCTCCGCCGACGCTGCGTCATCCGATGTTGCCGATGCGATGGACGGCTAGTCCTGGGCGAACTCCGGCATCCAGCGCTCGAGCTCCCCGCGGATGGGAACGTGGGCGTCCAGCTGGCAGAGCACGCCGATGCCACCGAGCCAGACGCGGTGGATGAGCGCGTAGGTGGGCGGCAGGTTCAGCTTCAGGGCCATCGTGAAGTCCGGGTCGCGCACGTCATTCAGCCGTGCGAATACGCCCCGCAGCCAGGCGCGCGTGAAGTGGAACACCTCGAACGTGGCTGGCTCGACGAAAGGCCCGAGGTAACGCAGCACCTGCTCGGGATCGACCTCGACGTTCGGCCGGATGAAGCCCTCCTGGCGCAGGCCTTCGGCGACCGTGTCGGCCTCGCCCGACATCGCGATGCGCAGCAGGCGTCCCATCGCCGGTGGCATGCCGTCGGGCAGTTCGGAGACGGCGCCGAAGTCCAGCACGCAGAACTTCCCGTCGGGCGTGATCCGGAAGTTGCCCGGATGCGGGTCGGCGTGCAGGAGGCCGGCACGCGTCGGCCCGGACAGCAGGAAGCGCATGTAGAGCGTGCCCGCGGCGTCCCGTTCCTCGGGCGTGCCGGTGGCGATGATCGAGGAGAGCGGCCGGCCATCGACCCACTCCGAAACGAGCACATGCGGAGCGGCAGCGAGCACGTGCGGGATGACGTACTCGGGGTCACCCTCGTAGGCCGCGGCGAAGGCGCGCTGATTCCGGGACTCGCGCAGGTAGTCGAGCTCCTCGATGGCGCGAGCCTTGAGCTCCTCGAGCAGCGGCTTGATGTCCATGCCCGGGACCCAGGAGGCGAACAGCTTGCCCATCCGTGTCATCTGGTTGAGGTCGCTGATGAAGGCCTTGTCCGCACCCGGGTACTGCACCTTGACGGCAACGACCCGACCATCCCGCCACACGGCCTTGTGGACCTGGCCGATGGAGGCTGCCGCCGCGGGCGTGTCGTTGAACTCCTGGAAGCGTTCGCGCCAGTCATCGCCGAGCTCCTCGCGGAGGATCTTGTGGATCGACTCCGTCGGCATGGGCGGCGCGGCTTCCTGGAGCTTCGTCAGCGCCTCGCGGTAGGGCCCGGCGAACTCCTCGGGCATGGCGGCCTCGAACACGCTCATGGCCTGGCCCATCTTCATGGCACCGCCCTTGAGCTCTCCGAGCACCTTGAACATCTGCTCGGCGGTGCGGGCCTGCATCTCGGCAGTGACGATCTCGGCGGGCTTGCCGCCGATGCGCTTGCCGAGTCCCCACGCGGCGCGACCGGCATGCGCGGCCGGCAGGGCGGCGATCTTCACGCTGCGCGTGATCGCGTTCTTGGGGATCTCGGGCACGGGACCATCTTGCCCCCCGTGGACCAGACCCGCGACGGGAGTGGTCACTCGAGCCATCGGCAACCGCACAGCGGGTGCGGTGGCCGCTCCCGGCGGACCACCTCGCCGCAGGGCAGGGTGATCTCGAGAGCGTGGTCCGCCCACGCGTCGGGTGCCTCGGGCAGGTCGATCCACGTGCGCAGGAGAAGTGCCGCGTGCGTGGCGGCCAGGCCGGCCAGGAGCGGATCTGTGGGGGCCGGTCGCAGCGACGCGACAGCCTGGGCCCACTGAACGGCAAGGAGCGGCCATGCGGGATCCGCGTCGCGTCGGTGCAGGTGCGTGCAGCGGAGGCAGCCGGTCCGGCCCGGCACGACCAGGGGCCCGACGACGGCACTCCTGCCGTAGACGCCCACGTGCAGATGGGGATCGCTGAGCCCGAGGTGGTCCATCAAGGCGGGCACGTCGGGATGGGGAGCGTCGGCGAGCACGATCACCTGCGGCCGAGTCGCATCGACGGTGAGCCCTGCTCGGCCGAGTGCCTGCTCCATGGCGGCGGCCAGCTCGCCGTCCCCCACCACGGCCGCGCGGGCACGGTCGCGGGCGTCGGTGATCTCCATGGCGAGTCCGAGTTCCCGATGCGTCGCAAGGGTCGCGCCGAATCGGGCCGCCGCCCGATCGCGTTCGGTCGGGGCGAGCCATCGGTGGGCGGCCGGCATGCGAGCAGCGTCGTCGAGCGCCCCCGCGGCGAGGGCGGCGCGGATCAGCCGGGCCGCGTCGGCTTCCGGGATCGTGAGGGACGCCAGGACGTCGGCGCTCGTCGCCAGGCCGTCGAGGGAGGTGAGCCAGGCGACATGACTCCTGTCGATACGGTCGACGCGAACGTCGTCGCCGAGCTGGATGGTCGTCTGGTCGCGCCAGAGGATCGGGACATCGGGGCGCAGCCGCGGGCGGCGGAACCCGGTCAATGCGCCGAGATCGGTGTCTGTCGACGGAGGCCCGGGATCCTGGCTCTCCGGGATGGCGGTCGTCATGGACGCACGCTGCCGGGCCTGCGGTGTGGACGACGAGTGGCGGTCCACAGCGGTCCTGCGCTAGGGGACGGACTACCGTGCCGGGCATGAGTGCCCCCGCCACGCCCGTGCGGCTCCAGGGCCCGCCCGGTTCTGCGGCGGTGGCCGCCGGTTCTCGTGAGGTCGTGGCCGCCGCGCTGGAGGTGCTCGCGCGGGGCGGGAGCGCCGTCGATGCGGCCGTCGCGGGAGCGATGGCCGCCGTCGTGTCCGAGCCCGTGCTCGCCAGCCTCGGGGGTGGCGGGTTCGTGCTGGTCGGCGGACCCGAGGATCCGCCGCAGGCCCTGGACTTCTTCGTCGACGTGCCCGGCCAGGGCCTTGTCGGCGATGCCGTTCCGGACGTGCGCACCGTCATCGTCGACTTCGCGCGCACGGGGACGGCGGCGGGCAACAGCGAGCAGGTGTTCCACGGCGGCTGGGGAACCGTGGCCGTGCCAGGGTGCCTCGACGGCCTGCTGCAGGCGCACGAACGCTGGGGCCGACTCGACAGGGAGGAGATCGTCGCGCCGGCGGCCCGCCTCGCGCGTTCGGGTGCCGAGATCTCAACTGGCCAGCGGGTGTTCCTCCACCTGGTGACCGACCTGCTGAACCTCACGGAGGACAGCCGCGCGATCTTCGCCGAGGTGGAGCGCACCGGGCGCTATCGCAACGATGCCTACGGTGGACTGCTCGATGCCGTGGCCTCCGGTGCGGTCCGGGGCATTGCCAGCCCGGCGTTCGCCGAGCCCCTGCTTGCCGCCGCCGTGGAGGGTGGCCTGCTCACGTCCGCGGACCTGTCGGCCTACCGGCCCATGGTTCGCGAACCGCTGCATGCCAGCCGCTCGGGCGCGCAGGTCTGGACCAACCCCTCGCCGTCGGTCGGCGGTTCGATCGTGCTGGCGGCGCTGGCGCTGATCGCGGTCACCCCCGGTCGCTTCGACCCGGGCGCCGCCGTCGACGCGCTCGTATCGGCGACGACCGCGCAGCGGCGGCGCGGCACGGTGAAGACCGGCACGACGCACCTGTCCGTCCTCGACGGTGACGGCCGGCTTGCCGCGCTCACGCTGTCGAACGGCTCGGGCTCGGGGACCGTGGTGCCGCACTGGGGGGTCGCCCTCAACAACATGCTCGGCGAGGAGGACCTGCGGCCCGCCGACGGCCACGCCCTGCGTCCGGGCGAGCGGATGGGCTCGATGATGGCTCCGACCCTCGTCCGCACCACAGAGGGCGGCCGCATCGCGCTGGGTACCGGCGGCAGCGAGCGCATCCGTTCCGCGGTGCTGTCGGTCCTTCTGCGGCTCATCGACCAGGGCCTGCCCCTGGCGGATGCCGTGGGTGCCGCGCGCGTGCATGCCTCCGAGACCGGGCCGGTGCACGCAGAGCCGGGCTGGTCCGTCGAGGACCGTGAACGCATGGCGGAGGTCGCACGTGCCCGGGGCTGGTCAGGTGTGGAGACGTGGTCGGCGGCCAACCTGTTCTTCGGCGGGGTGCATGCCGTCGAGGTGGCGCCGGATGGGACCGTCGACGCGGTCGGCGACTCCCGGCGCACCGGCTCCGTCGGCATCCTCCGCCCCGACGGCTCCACGGCGCAGGCCTGAACGGGAACCACTCAACGAGGTGTGCCGGTGGGCGTGGCTAGCCGCAGATGCGGAGGATGAGCCGCGCGAGGGCCTGGGCGCTCTGGATCACCTCGTCGACGCGGACGTACTCGTCCGGGGTGTGCGCCGCCTCGGGCGTGCCCGGCCCGTAGTGCACCGTGGGGATCCCGCCGATGCGCGTGAGCAGGCGCAGGTCGGACCCGTACGGACCTCCATACACGTCCAGGGGCTGGCCGGAGACCTCCTCATGCACCTCGGCGACGATGCTGCTGATCGGGTGCTTCGGGTCCACGCGGCCGGACGCGAACTGGCCACCCCACCACGTGACCCGGGCGGGATGATCGCGGAGCCAGGGGTCGGCAGCGCAGGTCGCCGCGACCGTGGCCTCGAGCTCGGCCCGCGCGTCCTCGACCTCCTCGCCGATGGCGACCCCGAGCCGGCCCTCGGCGACGAGAACGTCGGGCACGGTGGAGGCCCAGTCGCCGGCATGGACGGTGCCGATGCTCAGCGGGTAGGCGATCGGCCACCGCTCCATGATCGGATCGACGTCCCGATTGCGGCGCGCCTCGAGCTCCTCGAGTGCGTGGTAGAGGGGGATGAAGCGCTCGATCGCGCTCACCCCGCTCATCCGCATCGACGCGTGCGCCGCCAGGCCCGGAACGGTGAGGCGGAAGGTGAGGGCGCCGCCATTGCCCGGAACCATGCCGAGGCTTGTGGGCTCCGGGACGATGCACATGGCGGCCGTGACACCGTGCCGGAGGAGAGCGAACGTGCCGAGACCACCGTCCTCCTCCCCGCTGACGGGTGCGAGGATGACGTCGCCCCGCAGGGTGATCCCGGCCTCCGCAATGGCCCGGGTGGCTGCCCACATCGCCGCAACCCCGGCCTTCATGTCGCTGGCCCCGCGCGCCACGAGGACGTCGGCGCCGTTCCGCGACATGCGGCGGGGCACGAAGGGGTCGCCGCTCCAGGCGTCGAGGTCGCCCGGCGGAACGACGTCCGTGTGGCCGTCGAGCAGGAGGGTGGGGCCGTTGCCGTCGCCCTTCAGCGTCGCCGTGACTCCCACGGCGTGGTCGCGGTCGACCTCCATTCCCGGGAACTCGGGGTCCGCGGTCAGCCTGTCGAGATCGATGTCCCATCGGTCGACCTCGAAGCCCTCAGCACTCCAGCGCTCGGCGAGCCAGTCCTGGGCCTCGACCTCCGCAGGCGTGCCGCTCACCGACGGGATGGCGAGCAGGGCGGACAGGTCCTCGATGAGGCGGGCGCTGTCGATGTCGGGAACGGAGGTCATCGGGGAATCATGCCCGCATTTCCCTTGTGGTGTCGGCGAGGGGCCGACATGATCGGTGGGCTGGACGGGGAGGAGGACGCCGTTGACGCGGAACCGTGGACGGCTCGTCGCCGTGGGGGTCGTTCTCGCGGCGCTGGTGCCGTGGGGAGCTCCCGCGTCGGCTGCGTCCGTCGGCCCGCAGGTGGGGGAGTGCTACCTCCTCGATCAGGACGTCCTCACGGAACGCGGCTGGTGGCCCGACGTCTCGGCGGTGCCCTGCACCGAGCGCCACAACTTCGAGGTCACGGAGGTGGGTCCGTTGCCGCAGGACGCGAACGCCTTCGACTTCGCCCGGGGGCAGTGCGGGGCCCCGGAGCTGTGGTCGGCCCTCGGCGTCAACCTGCCCCTCTCCGGAATCGTCCGGAGCCCCTTGCGCGTGGTGCCCTGGAGCTTTGCCGTCCGGCAGGCGCCGGGCACCTACGTGTGTGGCGGCGTGGCGCTCAGCTACCAGGGCGTCGATGACCCGATCGCGATCCCGCTGACGACGAGCATCAAGGACCTGTCCCGACGGGAGCGCTCCGCGCTGCGCCACTGCTCGGACGCCTCGAACGGTCGCGGCGCCCTGCGGCCATCGGTGACGGTGCGCTGCGCCAGCAGGCCGAGCTGGCTGGTGACCTCGTGGGTGATCTGGAAGGCCTTCTACGACGAGTACCCGGGCCGGGTCGAGCTGCGGAAGCGGGCCAAGGACCTGTGCGGGACCGACCGGGTCGCCTCGCTCCCGTCCCGGGCTGACTGGGATGCGGGCCTGCCGATGACGTCCTGCTACCGCCTGCGTGCGTAGTTTTGCGTGGAATATCCCTTTTGTGCTCCATTATCCACAGGGTTGGCGAGACATGACGTCATCCGGGGCGCCGCGTGTGCGGGAATGTGCTGGCCCCTGCCTTAGGGTGTAGCCGATCACGCATGGCGGCGCCAGCCGCCGACCGCGGCCACGCGGTACTGACGAAACAGGAGGGCCCGATGGCCGAGACCTACAGCGGCGAGGCTTACTGCGTGAAGTGCAAGGAGAAGCGGGCGTTCGAAGGCCACGTCGAGGAGACCAATGGCCGACGCTTCGCCAAGGGCATCTGCCCGGTGTGCGGCACCAAGGTGACCCGCATCCTGGGCAAGGCCTAAGACCCGGCCCGCAGCGCGGGCCACCTGCACTCACGCGCCACGAGCGCACGGCGAGGGGCGACCACCCGGTCGCCCCTCGCTGGCGTCTACGGCGCGAGGCTGCGGGGTTCGGCCCGGGGCGAACGTCGGCTGCAGCCGGTGGGCCGACCGGGCTTTGCCGTATACCGTGGAGGCATGAGCTTCCCCTTCGGCTTCGGTATGGGCGACGGCGGGCCTGACGACGGCACCCCGGGCGGTGGCGCGACGGGCCCGTTCGGTGCCGGTGGCTTCGATATGAACGCACTCGGCGCGGCCCTCCAGCAGCTCGGCGCGATGATGCAGGCCGGGCAGGGCGGCCCCGACGCCGGCGGCCCGGTGAACTGGTCGATGGTCACCGACATCGCTCGCAAGACGCTCGCGCAGGCGGGCGACCCCTCGGTGTCGGATGCCGAGCGTCGCGCGGTGGCCGACGCGGTCCAGCTCGCCGACGTGTGGCTCGACGGCGCCGTCAGCTTCCCGGCCACCGCCAAGGCCCCGGCGGCGTGGAGTCGGTCGGAGTGGCTCGAGGAGACGCTGCCGGTATGGCGGCAGGTCGTCCAGCCCATTGCCGAGCACATGCAGCAGGTGGTCGGCCAGACCATGGCGGGCCAGAGCGTGGACCCCGCCGCGCTCAGCGACAACCTGCCGGAGGCGCTGCGCGGGATGTTCCCGGAGGGCATTCCCCCGGAGATGGCCCAGATGATGGGGCCGATGATGGGCATGATGCAGCAGCTCGGCACCGCCGCATTCAGCATGCAGCTCGGCCAGGCGCTGGCCGCCCTGGCCTCCGATGTCGTCAGCAGCTCCGATATCGGGATCCCGCTCACGACGGACGGCCGGCCCGCACTCATCCCGCGCAACGTGGCTGCCTTCGGCGATGGCCTCGGGGTGCCGGTGGAGGATGTGCGGCTCTACCTCAGCCTGCGCGAGTCGGCTCACCAGCGGCTGTTCGCGCATGTGCCCTGGCTGCGCCCGCGGATCATCGGCGCCGTCGAGGAGTACGCCCGGGGCGTGCGCATCGACCCCGGCCAACTGCAGGAGGCCCTGAACGGTGTCGACATGAGCGACCCCGCCGCGTTCCAGGAGCTGCTCGGCAGCGGCCTGCTGCAGCCCGAGGACACCGACGAGCAGCGCGCCGCCATCGCGCGGCTCGAGACGCTGCTCGCCCTGGTCGAGGGCTGGGTGGACGATGTCGTCGACCAGGCCGTCTCGGAGCGGCTGCCCTCGGCGGTGGCACTGCGGGAGACGATCCGCCGCCGCCGTGCGGCCGGTGGACCGGCCGAGAAGACCTTCGCCACGCTCGTCGGCATGGAATTGCGCCCGCGGCTCGCGCGCGAGGCGGCCACCTTGTTCGCCGTGGTGCGAGCCGGTCGGGGAGCGGATGCTCGTGACGCCCTCTGGGCGCACCCGGACCTGCTGCCCGGACCGGACGATCTGGCCGACCCGTTGGGCTTCATCGAGAGCAGCGCCAACGAGATCGACCTCGGGCTCGACGAGGAGTGACCCCACTCGCCCAGCTGCATGCGGACGCCTTCGACGTGCTCCGGCACTGGACGCATGACGAGCCGCAGCAACGCGTGCTGCGGGATCAGTACCTTGAGTTCCTTCGCGAGCACCCCGACGCCATGTCGCGTTCGTGCGCCATTGGCCACCTCACCTCGAGCGCCCTCGTGATGGACGAGCACCGCACGCGGGTCCTGCTGACCCTGCACCCCAAGGTGGGGCGATGGCTGCAGCTCGGCGGACACAACGAGGACGGCGATGCGTCGATCCGGGCGGCCGCGCTGCGGGAGACCCGCGAGGAGAGCGGTATCGAGGACGTGACGATCTCGGCGGCACCGCTGCGCCTGGACCGTCATCCGGTCCCGTGCGGCGGCCGCATGTCGGAGCACCTCGACGTGCAGTTCCTCGCCCTCGTGCCGGCCGACGCGAAGGCGGTCATGAGCGAGGAATCCGATGATCTGCAGTGGTTCCCCGTCGACGCACTGCCCGATCCGCTCGATCCGTCGGTGCGGGCGCTGGTCGACGCCGCCCTCGGCGCAAGGTGACGGACAGGCAAACAGCCGGTGGCCGGGGCAAATTAATTTCCCTCCACAGGGTGCGGACAACATTTCGCCTGCTCAGAGGCGGTTTTCCCGTGCTTTCCCCATGCTTTTCCCCAGTTGTGCACACGGCTCGTCCACAGCGACACGCGAGTGCCTCAACAGGCTGTTCACAGGGTGTCCACAGGGTTGGTGAACGACTTCGCCATTCGCGTTGACGGCGGTGCTGCGCAGTCCCTAGTTTCCTCGCGTTGGACCCCCGGGATAACACGCCGGTTCGCAAGGGGAAGGCGAACTCGACGGAGAGCCCCCGGGGGTCCGTCTCTTTGGGAAGCCTGCCCCCGGCGCCGCGACGTGTCCAGATGGTCGTTCGCACCCTTACCGAACCCTTACCCTTGTCAGGAACCTCCGCGCGGAACGGCCCGTCCGACCGTCGCGGCTGAACGATGAGGAGCGCGTCGTGTCTGCGTTGGCCTGGTGGCTGATTCCCATTGGGGCCACCGTGCTGGCAGTCCTCTTCGTCATGCTGCGCAGTCGGCCCGCCAAGCCCACGAACACGGAGGACTCCATGGAACGGCTACGTCGCATGCAGGAGGCCATGGAACGCCCCATGCCCTCCAACACCCGTGTCATCCGGCCGGACGAGCCGGAGATCCGGGATGCCGGCGACGGCGGCCGGCCATGACGACCCCCGAGCAGCCGACTCCCGAGCAGCCGACTCCCGAGCAGCCGACTCCCGAGCAGCGTCCGATCGAGGCCGCCGTCGACACTGAGCCGAGCCCGGCCCGCCGGCACCGCCCGGGTCGACGCGGCTGGATGCTCATCATCAGCGGTGTGACCACGACGGCCCTCCTGGTGGCGGCCTTCCTGCTCCCGGTGCCGTTCGTGAAGCTGTCACCGGGTCCCACGTTCAACGTCATCGGCCAGGACGGCGGGTCGGACGTGATCGCCATCAGCGGCACGCAGACCTACCCGACGACCGGGTCCTTGGACATGACCACCGTGTACGAGTCTGGCGGCCCGCGCGGCGGGCTCACCTTCGTCGATGCGATCGGGTCGTGGCTCAACCCCAGCGATGCCGTCGTCCCGCAGGAACTGCTCTTCCCGGACGACGTCTCCAGTGAGGACGTCGCCAAGGCGCAGGCCATCATGTTCGACACCTCGCAGTCGAATGCCGTCGCCGCCGCCATGAGGTACCTCGGCAAGCCGGTGACCACGCAGGTGGTGGCCAACGCCATCTACCCGGACACGCCGGCGGACGGGGTGATCGAGGCCAAGGACCAGATCGTTTCGGTGGACGGCACGACCATCACCTCGGCCCAGCAGGTCGTCGATGCCGTCCGGAACCAGCCGGTCGGCACGACGCTCGAGATCACCCTGCGACGCGAGGGCCAGGACAAGAAGGTCAGCGTCACGACGGCCGACAATCCCGACTCACCGGGGACTCCGTACCTCGGCATCGGCGTCGGCGAGCTGTACTCCGCCGACTTCCCGATCGACTTCACCCTCCAGGATGTGGGCGGGCCCAGTGCCGGCCTGATGTTCGCGGTGGGCATCGTGGACAAGCTCACCCCGGACAACCTGACCGGCGGGCAGCACATCGCCGGCACCGGAACCATCGAGCCGGACGGCACCGTGGGTCCGATCGGAGGCATCCGGCAGAAGCTCGTCGGGGCCCGTGACGCCGGGGCCACGCTGTTCCTCATGCCGGCCTCGCACTGCGGTGAGGTGGCCGGCCATATCCCGGATGGGCTGACCGTCACGCCGGTGAAGACGCTCAACGATGCGGTCGACGCGATCCATGCGTACACGAGTGGGGAGAGCGTTCCCTCGTGCCCGGCGGATGCCGCCTGAGGCGCCCCGGGGCCTGCTGTCGTAGGTTGGTGAGATGAGTTTCGACATGCCGGGCATGGGCGGGCCGGGAGAGGGCCCGGGGACGGTCACGGAGGAGCCTCGTCGGCGCCGCGGCGTGCTGCTTCCGACGATCATCGTGCTCGCCCTGCTGGTGGGTGCCTTCGTCATCTTCACGGGCTACTACACCGACTGGCTCTGGTACGACTCCATCGGCAAGACCTCGGTCTTCACCACCTCGATCGCCACCCGGGTCGTCATGTTCCTCGTGTTCGGCGTGGTCATGGGCGTCGCCGTCGGCCTGTCGATGTGGATCGCCTGGCGCACCCGGCCCACCTTCCGGGGGATGACGCCCGAGCAGGCCAGCCTGGAGCGCTACCGGGTGGCCGTCGAGCCCTACCGGCGACGTTTCACCATCCTCGCCGCCATCGCGGTGGGCTTCGTCGCCGGCCTGACGGCCGCGGGGGAGTGGGGCACCTACCTGCTGTGGCGCAACGCCACCCCCTTCGGGATCAACGATCCCCAGTTCGGGATGGACCTGTCGTTCTTCACGTTCACGCTGCCGTTCGTGCGGTTCCTCATCAGCTTCGGCTTCGCGGTGATCCTCATCTCCATCGTCGCCGTCATCGTGATCCAGTACCTCTACGGGGGTCTGCGGCTGCAGCCCAAGGGGGACCGGGCCTCCGCGGCCGCCCAGGCCCAGCTGAGCGTGCTGATCGGGCTGTTCATCCTGCTCAAGGCGGTGTCGTACTGGTTCGACCGGTTCGCGCTCGACACCCAGAGCCAGCAGCTCGTGGCGGGCTTCACCGGCCTGAAGTACACCGACGTCTACGCCGTCCTCCCCGCTCTGAACATCCTCACGGCCGTGTCCGTCCTGGTGTCGGTGCTGTTCTTCATCAATGCGTTCCGGCGGCACTGGGCCATCCCCGTGATCGGCGCGGGACTGCTGATCGTGACCAGCCTCGTCGTGGGGACGATCTACCCGATGATCGTCCAGCAGTTCCAGGTCCGGCCGAGCGAGCTGGTCCGCGAGCAGCCGTACCTCGAGCGCAACATCAATGCCACGCGCGCCGCCTACGACATCGCCGACTCCGAGGTGAAGGACTACCCGGGCACGGTCAGCCCACCCACCGCAGAGGTCCTCAACGCCAGCGCCGGCACCCTGAATGCGATCCGCCTGCTCGACCCGGCCGTGGTGTCACCCACGTTCAACCAGCTGCAGCAGATCCGCGGCTACTACTCCTTCAACTCCAAACTCGACATCGACCGCTACGACCTCGAGACCGGGCGCCGGGGCACCGTCATCGCCGTCCGCGAGATCAACCTGGCCGGTATCCCGGACGGGCAGCGCAACTGGACCAACGATCGCACCGTGTACACGCACGGCTTCGGCGTCGTGGCCGCGTACGACAACACCGCGCTCACCAATGGCCAGCCTGACTTCTTCGAGAGCGACATCCCCTCGACCGGTCAGCTCAAGGTCGAGCAGCCGCGGGTGTACTTCGGTGAGTTCTCCCCGCAGTACAGCATCGTCGGCGCCCCTGAGGGCACCCCGCCGGTCGAGCTCGACTATCCGGACGACAACAGCCCGACGGGGCAGACGACCAACACGTACACCGGCAAGGGCGGGGTCCCGATGGGCAGCCTGTTCGGCCGCGTGCTGTTCGCCACCAAGTTCCAGGACGTGAACATCCTGCTGTCCGACCTGGTGAATCCCGAGTCGCGCATCCTGTACGACCGCGATCCGCTCACGCGCGTCGAGAAGATCGCGCCGTGGCTCACCCTCGATCAGGACCCGTACCCGATCGTGGCCGACGGACGCATCAAGTGGATCGTCGATGGCTACACGCTGTCGAACGAGTACCCGTACAGCTCGCGGGTCAGCATCAGCGAGGCCACCAGCGACTCGGTGAGCACCCGCTCCCTGCCGAGCTCGCTGCTTCCACGCGACCAGGCGAACTACGTGCGCAACTCGGTGAAGGCCGTCGTCGACGCCTATGACGGCACGGTGACCCTGTACGCCTGGGATGCGAAGGATCCGGTCCTGCAGACGTGGATGAAGGCCTTCCCCGGCATCGTGCAGCCGCTGAGCGAGATGCCGAACGAGGTCATGCAGCATGTCCGCTACCCGCAGGACCTGTTCAAGATCCAGCGCGCGATCCTCAGCCGGTACCACGTCACGGACCCGACGACGTTCTACAACGCGTCCGACGTGTGGATCGTGCCCAACGATCCGACCGTGAGCCCGGCCCAGGTGTTCCAGCCGCCGTACTACCTGACGCTGCAGATGCCCGGCACCTCGAAGCCGGCCTTCTCCCTGACGACGACGTTCGCGCCACAACGCCGCCAGACCTTGGCCGCGTTCATGGCCGTCAACTCCGAACCGGGGGAGAACTATGGCCGCATGGAGGTCCTCCAGCTGCCGAGCAACACCACGATCCCCGGGCCGCAGCAGGTGCAGAACCTCTTCGAGTCGGATCCGTCCGTGTCGAGCCAGCTGAGCCTGCTCAGACGCGGCGGCTCCGAGGTCGACCTCGGCAACCTGCTCAGCCTGCCGTTCAACGGCGGCCTGCTCTACGTGGAACCGGTCTTCATCCGGGCCACGACCGACGGCTATCCGCTGCTGCGAAAGGTCCTGGTCGGCTACGGCCAGAACGTGGCGATGGAGAACACGCTCGACGTCGCACTCGCCAAGGTGCTCGGCAGCAGCCCGGACTCGACCGCCGAGGGCACACCGGGCCAGAACGTCCCGGACCAGGGCACGGGCACGCCGACGCCCACCCCGACGCCTTCCCCGTCGGCACCGGCGACCACGGGAGATCCCTCCCAGGATCTGGCCATCGCGATCGCCGCGGCCCAGGCCGCGTACGACGCCGGTCAGCAGGCCCTGGCGCGCGGGGACTGGGTGGCGTACGGGCAGGCGCAGGAGGACCTCAAGGCTGCTCTCGATGCCATCGCGGTGGCCGAGAACACGCTGTCGGGTGGTCAGACCCTGCCGACGCCGACGCCCGAGGCGACCCAGGCGGAGGGCACGGCGGCATGACCGCCGAGTACTGGGATGGCCGGTACGCGGACATCGGGGATACGAAGGTCTCCTGGTACCAGGAGAGCCCCGACATCTCGCTGATGCTCATCGACAAGGTGAGCGACGTCCGCGCGGGGGTCGTCGACATCGGCGGTGGCGCGGGGCGCCTCGTCGACCACCTGCTCCTGCGCGGCTACCACGACATCACTGTGGTCGACCTCAGCCAGCACGCGCTGAACGTCGCGCGTGACCGGGTCGGCCTCGCGCCGGTGCACTGGGTGGTCTCGGACGTCCGCGAGTGGCAGCCGGACCGCACCTTCGACGTGTGGCATGACCGGGCCGCATACCACTTCCTCACGGACCCGGACGAGCAGCGGCACTACTGGGACCTGGTTCGGGCGAGCGTCCCGCACGGCGGCCACGTCATCGTCGCCACGTTCGCCGAGGACGGTCCCGAGATGTGCTCCGGCCTTCCCGTGCACCGGTACAGCGCTGAGGGGCTGGCCGCGTCGATGGGCGAGGGATTCGAGGCCGTGGAGTCGATCCGGGAGGAGCACATGACGCCGACTGGCGGTACCCAGAGTTTCGTCTGGGTGCTCGCCCGCCGAGTCTGACCCGTATCCCGCAGCGGTCGCCGCTGCCGGTGCGCCCGGCGCATACTGGACGCGTGGACGAGCGAGACCCCGCGGACGGTGAGGAGCCCCGCACGGGCATCTTCATCGGCCTGTCGGCCGGTGCCGGGAGCGCTGGGGCCGCGCTCTCGGCGGGCATGGGGGCCTTCGAGGCCTTCGTCAACCCGGCGGCCGCGCGGGCGCGGGAGGAGCTCGAGCAGCAGCATGAGCGGGTGATCCCAACCCCGAGCCCCGGCGACCGCCTCCTCGAGGACGGGGTCATCGTGATCGAGGTAGCTGATCAGGGCTCGGACGACTCGACGATCGACAGGTCGTCGAAGGACTCGCCGGCCCCGTAGTAGCCGGCGAACAACGGCAGGGCCTCCTCGGTCAGCCGGACATCGGCTCCGTGCCAGACGGTCGGGCCGGCCTGAGCGGTGTCCGAGGTCGCGGCGAAGGTGACGAACGGGATCGCGGCACCCGACTCGCCGGTGACGGAGAGCACGGATCGGTCGGGGCGGATCTCGATCTGCGGGTCGGCCACCCGGAACGACAGGGCGCCCCCGTGCGCGCCGAAGAGGACCGCACCGGTGAACGCCATCCGGATCGCGTCGTCGTCGACGTCCGACGCCGGTGACGGCGCAGCGGGCGCCCAGACGAAGGTCGCCGCATCCGCCATGGCCAGGCCGGGGCTGCCGAGGATCTCGCCGTCGGCGATGCGGGCGACGTACAGCACGAAGCTGCGCTTGATCGACCAGTGCAGTCCGGGGGTCGTGGAATCCGCGCTCACGGTCCGAACCTAGTCCCGCGCGCGGCCTACCGGCTGGAGACAGCTGGGCATCCGGCATGATGCGCAGGTTGCCCGCGCCCCGAAAGCATCCCCGCACCCCAAGGATCCGCCACCTATGGACCAGATCAACGCCGCCGACACCGCCTGGGTCATGGTCTCCGCAGCCCTCGTGCTGCTCATGACCCCCGGCCTCGCGCTCTTCTACGGCGGCATGGTGCGCGCGAAGAGTGCACTCAACATGATCATGATGAGCTTCGCCGCGCTGGGGGTGGTGACGATCACCTGGATCACGTTCGGGTACACGATCGCCTTCGGGGAGAGCACCACCGGGCTGTTCGGCGGCGTCATGGGCAGCCTGCGCGACATCGGTCTGGTCGACGCTCTCGACCAGACGGTCGGCGCGGAGGGGCACCGGATCCCGATGCTGGCCTTCGTGATGTTCCAGCTCACGTTCGCCGTGGTCACGACGGCGCTGCTCTCCGGCGCGATCGCCGACCGAACCAAGTTCGGTGCCTGGCTGGTGTTCGCGGTCGTCTGGAGCCTCGTGGTGTACGCGCCGATCGCGCACTGGGCCTTCGCATTCCAGGACGGCTCCGGTGGCTGGATCGGCGACCGGCTCGGCGCGCTCGACTTCGCCGGGGGAACGGTCGTGGAGATCAACTCGGGCGCGTCGGCGCTGGCCCTCGCGCTGGTGCTCGGCCGCCGTCTCGGGTTCCGACGCGATCCGATGCGCCCGCACAGCCTCCCGTTCGTGCTGCTCGGCGCAGGCCTGCTGTGGTTCGGCTGGCTCGGCTTCAATGCCGGTTCGGCGCTCGCCGCGACGGGACTGGCGGCCACGGCCCTCATCAACACGCAGATCGCCGGTGCGGGTGCGGCGCTGTCCTGGATCCTCTACGAGCGCCTGAAGGACGGGAAGGCGACGACCCTGGGCGTCGCCTCGGGAGCGGTGGCGGGCCTGGTGGCCATCACGCCGGCCTGCGGCTTCGTGACGCCGCTGGGAGCCCTCGCCATCGGCATCGCTGCTGGCGTCATCTGCGCCTGGGCGGTCGGCATGAAGTACCGCCTCGGCTTCGATGACTCCCTCGACGTGGTGGGCGTGCACGGCGTCGGCGGTGTGGTCGGCATGCTCGGCATCGGGCTGCTCGCCGCGACGATCGCCAACCCGGCGGGGGCCGACGGACTGTTCTTCGGCGGCGGCCTGGGCCTGCTCGGCAAGCAGATCATCGCGATCATGGCGACGGCTGCCTTCGCGTTCGCGGCGACGTGGGTGATCGCCGTCGTCATCCACCGGACCATGGGCTTCCGCGTCGATCCCGATGACGAGATCGCCGGGCTCGACACCACGCTGCACGCCGAGAGTGCCTACGACATGGCGGGCGTGTCCGGTGCCGGGGTGCTCGGAGGCGCTCATCCGCTCAGTGGCCTGCGCTCGCGACGCGAGGAGGAGTTCTGATGAAACTGGTCACCGCGATCATCAAGCCGTTCCGGCTCGAGGAGGTCAAGACGACACTGCGCGACCTGGGCGTCGAAGGCATGACCGTGTCGGAGGCCTCCGGGTACGGGCGCCAGCGCGGGCACGTCGAGGTCTACCGGGGTGCGGAGTACACGGTCGACCTCGTGCCCAAGGTGCGCATCGAGGCCGTGGTCGAGGACGAGGACGTCGAGCGTGTGGTCGAGGCGATCGTCACGGCGGCGCGCACCGGGAAGATCGGCGATGGCAAGGTCTGGGTCACGGCCGTCGAGCGGATCGTCCGCGTCCGGACGGGTGAGCACGGGTCCGACGCCCTCTGACGAACAGCCCGTGCGCCATGCTGGTGGCGTGGAGGACGCGCTGATCGTGGGCCGCGGGATCGTCATCCCCGCGCACGAGCTGCAGTGGCGATTCTCCCGGGCCGGCGGGCCCGGCGGGCAGGGCGTCAACACGACGGACACCCGCGTGCAGCTGACGTTCGACGTGGCGGCGAGCCCGGCCATCCCCGACCACCTCAGGCCACGCGCTCTGCGCCGGCTCGAGTCCCGTCTGCAGGACGGCCGCGTGACCATCACCGCGTCGGACAGCCGGTCACAGCTGCAGAACCGGCGGGCCGCCGAACGCCGCTTGGTCGAGCTCCTGCGTGAGGCGATCGCGCCGCCACCGCGCACGCGTCGCCCCACCAAGCCGAGTCGCGCCTCCGTCGATCGGCGCATCAAGGCCAAGAAGGCCCGCGGAGAGACCAAGCGACTGCGGCGCGGGGTCGCCGACCACTGATCACGGCGACGACACGCCGTCTCCACCTCGACCCGCACCCACCCGGCGGCGAATGGCAAGATCGCCGCATGCCAGGTCTCAGCAGGCGAGGGTTCCTCGGTGCGGTGGCCGGGCTCAGCGCCGCGTGGGCCATCCCGGCCGATGCCCTGGGAGCGGTGCTCGCCGCGCCCGCCGCTCCCGGCCAGGGGTTCAGCACCCTGCAGGGCGCTATCGCCATCGGCCCGGAGGTCAACCGGAGCTACCGCACCCTCGTCCCGCGCGAGGGGGAGCCGCACTACCCGCGCCTCGACGTGATCGGCCAGATCCCGGACCCGCGACGCGTGGATCGCCGCCGGTCGCTGCTGTACCTGGCCCACCTGTCCGACATGCACCTGATGGACGCGCAGAGCCCGGCCCGGCTGGAGCCGATGATCGCCCAGGACCATTCGGCGTGGGCCAGCGCCTTCCATCCGCACGAGACGATGACCACGCACGTTGCCGCGGCCATGGTGCAGGCCATCGGCGACGTCCGCATCTCGCAGGTCACCGGAGCCCCCATGGCCGCCGCCTTCGTCACGGGCGACTCCGCGGACATGCTGAGCAACCACGAGACGCGCTGGTACATCGATGTGCTCGACGGCGTGCCGTTCACGCCCAACTCGGGGGCCGTCGGTGTGTACGAGGGCGTCCAGGTGTGGAGCGAGGCGTACTACGCGTACCACCCCGAGGACCCAGTAGCCGACTGGTTCGGGATCTACGGCTTCCCCGCCGTGCCCGGGCTGCTCGACGCCGCCATCATGCAGGAGCTGAAGAGCCCCGGGCTGCCGGTGCCGTGGTACGGCGTCTACGGCAACCACGACACCACATGGCTGGGCACGCTGACGGTGCCCGACTCCGTTCGTGAGCTGGCCGTCGGTGACCGCAAGTACTGGGACTGGATGGCGCAGGGCGTCGACTTCGTCGCCGGCTGGTCGTCGCAGACGTCGGCGCTGGGCCGTCTCGTCCAGAGCCTGACGTCGAGTGTCGGCGTGCACCTGGGGACGAAGCAGGTCACGGCCGATCCGGTGCGGCGCATGCTCGACCAGCTCGACTTCATGCGGGCCCACTTCCAGACCTCGCCGAATCCCGGTCCGGTGGGGCACGGATTCACCCAGGCCAACCTGGACACCGGGCGCACCTACTGGAGTGCGGACATCGGGCCGTTCGTGCGCGGCTTCGGCCTCGACACCTGCAACCAGGTCGCCGGTCCCGATGGCGCCGTGCCCGAGGACCAGTTCGAGTGGCTCAAGGCGGGGCTGGCGCAGGCCGAGTCGGACGGCAAGCTCGTGATGATCTTCAGCCATCACAACTCGTTCACCCTGGAGAACGAGGCGGCGCTCGCCACAGCCCCCCAGCGGTTCGTGCACGCCGAGGAGTTCGTGGGGATGCTGCTCGAGCACCCCAACGTGATCGCGTGGGCCAACGGCCACACCCATATCAACACCATCACGCCGCACCGAACCCCGGACGGAACCGGCGGCTTCTGGGAGATCACGACCGCCTCCTGCATCGACTTCCCCCAGCAGCAGCAGGTGATCGAGGTCGTCGACAACCGCGACGGCACGCTCAGCCTGTTCACGACGGTTCTCGACCACGCGTCACCGGTGGAGTGGAACGGCGACCTCAGCCCCGTGGGCCTGGCCAGCCTGAGCCGGCAGTTCGCCGCCAACGACTGGGTGGAGAACCCGAGTCTTCGCGTCGGATCGGTCGTGGATCGCAACTGCGAGCTGCTGCTCCCCGCGCCGTTCGATCTCTCGCGGTTCACGGACGCGGCCGTGGAGGCCGCCCACGCCCAGGACCGCGCACGGCTGATGGCCTGGGAGGCGGGGTGGCCCAGTTCATGACCAGGCGACTCCCGATCGGTGTGCGCGCGGCGCTGGTGGTCACGTCGGCGGTCCTGCTCGCGGGCGGGCTCTCCAGCTGTGCGTCCCAGGTGGCGGCGCTGGCACCCGTCGGCGGGGATGCCCTAGCGGGTGTCCGGTTCGCGTCCGTCGATGTCCTGCTGGCCGCGAAGGTGGGCATCCTCGAGGCGCCCGTCTGCACGCAGGCGGGAGACGCGGTCTCCTGCACGGGCACCCTCACCGACGGCACGGCCATCACCGTCCGGGCGGATGTCGGCTCGACGCCGCACACCATGATCGTCAAGGTCGGGGATCAGGTCCTCTACGACGGTGACGTCCAGTCCGTACTCGACGAGGCGGCGAGGGCGACGAAGTGAAGACCTATCGCGTCACGGCGCTCGGCTCCGCGCTCGTCCGGATGTGGCGGGCGTGGTCGGTGATCCTGCCCGTCGTGATCGTCAACGCCCTCCTTCAGGGTGCTCTCGTCCCGCTCGCGACGACGCCCGCATCGGAGTGGCTGCTGGTCGTGGCCGCTGTGGTCAGCGCCGTCGCCTTCGTCCTGTCCTACGGGACGATCGCCGCGGCCGCGCTCGAGGTGCCGTTCGGGAGAGTGGGCTGGCGTCGGGCGATGCTCACCCTCCGGCCGCGGCTCCTTCCGTTCCTGGTGTGGGCGCTTGGGCTCCTCATCATCGTCGTGGCCGGGCTCGCGATCCATCTGGCGGTGGCGCTGCTCCTCGTGGGCCTGACGGCCTTCCTGCTGCTGGCCGTGCTCGACGGGCGCCCGCAGCCGCTGAAGGTCAACTTCCAGACGATCGGCAGGCGGATCTGGCGCTGGTTGGTGACGGGCGTCGTCGTGGTTGTCCTGGTTCTCGTCGGCATCATGGCGCTGGGGATGATGCAGTTCTTCCTGCGAGGGTTCCTGGGCGCAGCGGTCGGCTGGCTGCTCGCAGGCCTGGTCATCGCGTGGCTCATCACGACGCGCGCCCTGCTGTACCGAAGCGCATGGGCCTTGTCGGAGCCGGTCGACCCCGCAGAGGATGAGCTGGCGGCGCCGACCCCGGATTTGGCTTGACCGGACGGGCCACGTATCCTTGCGGGGCAAGGCGACGCGGGGTGGAGCAGTTCGGTAGCTCGCTGGGCTCATAACCCAGAGGTCGCAGGTTCAAATCCTGCCCCCGCTACGAATTTCAGGCGCGGAACCTACGGGTTCCGCGCCTGAAAGGTTTGTGGGACTTGATCACATGTCCACTTTGGGACGGGTTTCCCGGACAGCCGCCGCGGCTGAGCTTCAGCCCCCGCATTCCCGTGCCGGCCCTCGACCGCGGCTGGCTGTGCAGTCCGGGCATGACGAACATGACCACGATGACCGCCGCCCACGCACTCGACCGGCCCGCCGACTGGCGGATCGCCCTACGCGCTGAGAACAAGGCGCCCGGCACCGTCGCGATCTACCTCGACGGCGCCACCCGCTACCTGACCTGGTGCGCCGAGCGCAACCATCTCCCGATGAGTCGGGCCGCGCTCAACTCCTGGATCGCCGGCTTGCTCGACGCAGGCGGAGCGCCCGGCACTGCCCGCATCCGGCAGCTCGCCGTCCGCCGGTTCGCGTGCTGGCTCACCGCCGGCGGTGAGATCCACGCTGATCCGTTCCCCGGGGTCAAGGCACCCCACGTCGAGCCACCGCTGGTCGAGCCGCTCACCGACGCCGAGCTCCGCGCCCTCCTCGCTACATGTGCCGTGGCGGAGGGAGCTGAGGATGCGCTGCACCACCGCCGCGACGAGGCCATCATCCGGCTCATGTTTGAGACCGCCATCCGCTCCGGCGAACTCATCAACCTCCAGCTCGACGACGTCGAGCCACTCGGTCGGCTGGTCACGATTTGCCGCGGCAAAGGCGGACGAGGCCGGGTGATCCCGATCGGGCAAGCGACCACCGAGGCCATCCTCGCCTACCTCGCCGACCGCGAACGCCATCCGCTCGCTCACACCCCCGAACTCTGGCTCGGGCACGGAACCAAGCGCTTCGGCCGGGAAGGGCTCTACCGCGGCCTAAGACGCCGTGCCCTCCGCGCCGGCGTCCAGGGCTTCCGACCGCATCGGCTGCGGCACACTGCCGCGCACCGCTGGCTCGCCGCCGGCGGCTCGGAGTCCGGGTTGATGGCGATCGCCGGGTGGACCCGCACCGACATGCTGGTCCGCTACACCCGCGCCCGAGCTTCGGACCGCGCGGCCGACGAAGCCCGTCGGCTCGATCTGGGCAACCTGTGAGTTCTCGAGACCGGGTCATGGCTGGAAGCGCAGACGTTGGTGGCCACGACCGCGCCGACGCGCTCGGCGACGTTCAACTCATCAACAGTGGCCTCTACCTCGAGCATCGGCCACCCCCTGACGCGTGTCGGGCCCGAGAACGTAGGTCCAGTCTCACCGGACGATTGCGGTGAGACTAGGCGAGTGCGCCCACTGCTGAAACCGTGGTGCCTCGGGCGACGGAGCTCAGGCGCTCTTCGCCGACAGTCTCGTGTGCCATCAGGGGCACGATGGCCGCCCGATCGGTCAACGACTCGACTCGAGCGACTTGGGTGGCCTCGTTGTCGGCGCGGACCCTGAGGAACGGTGATTCGGGGTGTGCGGCGAGGAGCGAGTAGTTGATGACCCAGGCCCACGGATGGATGCCCGCGCGTTCCAGGTCCTGCTGGAGGATCTCTGCTTCGGCGACCGGGGTCGGCTCGGCCAGAGTGATGAGCAGGACCTTGGTCTGGCTGGGGTCCTGCAGCCGCATCAACGGGGTGGTGTAGGACAGGGCGTCGCCCATCTGGCGCACCACGTCGCGGTGGTAGGAACCCGCTGCGTCGAGGAGGAGCAGGGTGTGGCCGGTGGGTGCGGTGTCGATGACCACGAACTCGTGGCGTGACTCGTGCACGGCCTTGGAGAACTGCTGGAAGACCGCGACTTCCTCGGTACAAGGGGAGAGCAGGTCCTCAGCGAGGTTGCGTCTGCCGGCCTCGTCGAGGCTCTTGCCCTTGGTGGCCATCACCCGGTCGCGGTACTCCCGCGTCGCCTCGACCGGGTCGATGCGCGAGACCCGCAGGCCTGCCACGGCGCTGTGCAGGGTCTGCTCCAGGTGGGCCGCGGGATCGGTTGTGGTCAGGTGGACTGGGTGGCCGCGGTGGGCGAGCTCGACGGCGATCGCGGAGGCGATGGTGGTCTTGCCGACCCCGCCCTTGCCCATGCAGAGCACCAGGCCGTGCTGGTCGGTCTCGATCTCATCGACCAGCGCCGCCAGCGACCCCGGCAGGGTCGCCTCCGGGGCCTCGGAACCGTCCGGCAGTTCGGGTGCCGTCTCGCTCACCAGGGACCGCAGCGCAGGCAGACCCACCATGTTGGTCGGCCGCAGCGCGATCACGTCTCGGGTCAGTCCCGCTACGCCGGCCGGCATCGTCTCGAGTGCTGCGGTCTCGCGGCTGCGCACGGCGGTCGCGAGTGCCTCGTGCCCGGCCTCGGGGGGCAGCACGCCGTTGATGACCACGTGCGTGGCGTGGATGCCGATCTCGCCGAGCTCGTGCTGGGTCCGGTCGATCTCGGTCAGAGAGGAGGTCTGGGCGCGGGCCACGAGGACCAGTCGGGTGCGAACCGGGTCCTTGAGCGCCTCGACGGCTGCGGCATAGGTCGAGCGTTGCTTGTCCAGCCCGGCCAGCGGCCCCAGGCAGGAGGCGTCGCCCTTGCCGGCCTGGAGGAAGTCGGTCCAGGAGCCGGGGAGCTGGAGCAGCCGAACGGTGTGGCCGGTGGGGGCGGTGTCGAAGATGACGTGGTCGTAGCCGCCGTAGAGGGCTGGGTCGGCCAGGAAGGACGTGAACTCGTTGAACGAGGCGATCTCGGTGGTGCAAGACCCGGAGAGCTGTTCGGTGATCGCGGCCAGTTCCTTGTCGGGCAGCAGCCCACGCACCGGGCCGACGATCCGTTCCCGGTAGGCCTCGGCGGCCTGCTCCGGGTCGATCTCCAGTGCCGAGAGACCGGGAACGGCGTCGATGCGGGTGATGGTGTTCCCGATCGCGAGGTCGAAGACCTGGCCCAAATTGGAGGCCGGGTCGGTGCTGATCAGCAGGACCCGTTTGCCGTGCTCGGCCAGGGTGACGGCGGTGGCGCAGGCGATCGAGGTCTTGCCGACCCCGCCCTTGCCGGTGAAGAACAGGAACGGCGGCGGGTTGTCGAGGAATCGCATGATCAGCAGCACCCGGTCGGGCCGCAGCCGCTGTCCTCTGCGAGCGCGAGCTCGGTGGCTCCGGCCGGGACGGCGACCGGCGTCTGCATGAGAGTGGGCGTCGGAGCGGTCAGGCCGGTGTA
Organism: Actinomycetales bacterium; assembly: GCA_016125355.1. Classification (GTDB taxonomy): domain Bacteria; phylum Actinomycetota; class Actinomycetes; order S36-B12; family S36-B12; genus UBA10649. The sequence goes on from WGLX01000012.1 coordinate 143,505, forward strand.
GCGGAGCAGCTGGTCACGCGTGGGGTAGGCGCCGGTCAGGACGGTGACCCCGTCGACGGTGGTCAGCGGCAGACCTTCGGAGCCCGCGACCTCCAGGAACGAGCGCACCGCGTCCTGCGAGGCGAAGGCGAGGGGATCGTTGGCCAGGTTGTGCCGCGCGATGTCGGCTCCCTGGGCGGTGAGGTGGTTGAGGTCGGCGGTCAACTCGACGAGGCGTTGGTCGACGTCCTCCCCGCAGACCCCGGTGTTGCAGCACAGGGCGGGTTCGTAGACGTGGACGCTGGGCATGCGGGTCTCCTCAGATTCGGTCGTGGGGCTGCCGGTGCGCTGCATGAGGGGTTTGGTCGCCCGCAGGGAGGCGTTACGGATGACGCCGTCGAAGTCCGCGATCAGCGTGTCGAGGTCGGCGCTCGCGGGCAGGTCCGGGGGCCGCAGGCCGGCGGCCAGTCCTTCGAGCTCTCTGCGCCCGAAGACGTTCGTGGGTTCGATGTCGACACGCTCGAAGCCGGCAGCCTGCATCAGCGCGACGGCGTCCGCCTCGACGAGGGCACCGGCGATGCAGCCGGTCCACAGGGCCATCACCTGGGTGAGGTCCGGGCTCAGCGGCCGGGAAAGGATCACGTCGGAGATGGCGAGCCGTCCGCCGGGACGCAGGACTCGGAACGCTTCGCGGAAGACCTGGGCCTTGTCGACCGACAGGTTGACCACACAGTTGGAGATGATCACGTCAACTGAGTCGTCGGGGAGCGGGATGTCCTCGATGCTCCCGAGCAGGAACTCGACGTTCTCGACCCCGGCCTTCGCCTTGTTGGCGTTGGCGAGGACGAGCATCTCCGGTGTCATGTCCAGCCCGTAGGCCTTGCCGTCCGGGGCGACGCGGCGTGCGGAGAGCAGCACGTCGATGCCTCCTCCGGAGCCGAGGTCGAGCACGACGTCGCCCGGCTGGAGAGCAGCGAGCAGGGTCGGGTTGCCGCAGCCCAGCGAAGCTGTGATCGCTTCCTGGGGCAGCAGATCGCGCGCGGCATCGTCGTACTGGGACTGCCCGAAGGGGGCCGCGTCGGTGTAGGCGGCCGGCCCGCAGCAGGAGGAGACGTTCCGTGCTGCCTCCGCGTACCGCTCCTGGACGGCGCTGCGGATCTTGTCTGCTTCGTGGGTCGTCACGGTCGGTTCCTCAGTTGGTGGGGCAGTCGGTGGTGCCGGCGAGGGTGGACAGCAGGGCGATCGGTTCGGCGATCGCATCGCAGCACAGGGCGTAGACGTTGGAGCGCCCGACCGGGGTGGCGACGACCAGGCCGTTCTCCCGCAGGCTCTTGAGGTGATGGCTCACCAGGGTCTGTCCCAGGCCCGTGGTCGCGACGAGTTCGGTCACCGTCGACTCCCGGTCGGCGACCGCGAGCAGGATCATCAGCCTGTTCTCGTCCGAGAGGGCCTTCAGAACCGGAGCGATCTGTCGGGCTCGGTCAGCTGGGGTCGTGCGCGTTCGAGTCGCCATGCCCCGAACTTAGCACCAGCAAATGTTGGTTTCAACAGCAGTCACTGTTCATGGGTCAAGGGGGTTGTGGATCGCACCCTCGGTGCTACAGCCACTTGTGGTCGTCTCGCCAGACGAGGCCAATCGCAACCACACAGGCAATCGAGATCAGCAGGAGCACGCCGATCTGCAGCGCTTCAATCATGGTTGGCGCACCATCCACAGCGACGTTGTTCGCGTCCTCGTAGGGGCTACCGATGGGTGGGCTGGGGGACGCCGAGCTCCTCCAACAGGTTCAGGACCCGCTGCTCGATCTCGTCGCGGATGGGTCGGACCGAGGCGATGTCCTGCCCGGCTGGGTCTTCGAGCACCCACTCCTCGTACTTCTTGCCGGGGAAGATCGGGCAGGCGTCGCCGCAACCCATGGTGATGACCGCGTCGGCGGCTTGGACGACCTCGTCGGTCCACGGTTTGGGGAACTCCCCGGAGATGTCGATGCCCTTCTCGGCCATGGCGGCGACGGCGACCTGGCTGATCTCGGCACCGGGTTCGGAGCCGCCCGACCAGGCGATCGCCTGGTCGCCGGCATGGTGGGTGAAGAAGCCGAGGGCCATCTGGGAGCGGCCGGCGTTGTGCACACACAGGAACAGCACGACCGGCTTGCCGTCGGAGACGTGTCCTTCGACCCGGCAGAGGGCCTGCAGTCGCTGGCGGGCGAACCGCTCGGCCAGCAGCGGCAGGAAGTTGCTGACCGTCGACTTGTCGGCGAACTCGTCGAACGATGAGTTCAGGAACCGCTCGATCGTCTCGGTGTTGAAGACGGTCGAGAACTCCTCGGCCAGTCGTGTGGCGGACCGTTTGAGGGCGAGTTGCTGATCAAGGGTGATGGTCGGGTTAGAGCTCATCGTCGAGCCTCCAGTGAGAGAAGTGCGGGTCAGGATGCGAGGCGAGGGGCGAGGGCGCGGACGCGACCTTCGATCTCGTCATAGGCGGCGTCGAACGCCGCGTCGGTGCCAGCGCGCACGGGGTCGGGGATCGACCAGTGCAACTCGTGAGGCACGCCCAGCTCCTCGTGCGCCAAGTCGCAGACCGTGATCACCAGGTCGCCCTCGCCGAGCACGTTCGCGAGAGCGCGCGGACGAAGCCGGGGCAGTGGCAGGTCGTGCCGGCCGGCCACCTCGATCGCACCCGGATCGATCCGGTCAGCCGGATGCGTGCCCGCCGAGGTCGAAGGGACGTCACTGGCGCGCCGCCACAGGGCCGCGGCCAGGTGCGAACGCGCCGAGTTCGCGGTGCACACGAACACGACCCGCGATGGCGAGGGCACCGGCCGCGCGGCGGCAACGAGGGCGGGCTCACGCAGGTGCAGGTACTGGCGCCGCCCGTCTCCCTGGGATCGGTGACTCGACACCAGGCCCACCTCACGAAGGACCTTGAGGTGGTGCGCCAGCAGGTTCGAAGGCATCCCCAGAGCCTCGGCCAGCTCCGAGGGGGCCGCATCGCCGGTCGTGAGGATGTCAACGATCCGCAGACGCGCCGGATCGCCCAACGCGGCGTAGACCGCGGCGCGTCGAGCCACCGACTCATCAGACTCAAGGTTCATTGACTCAAGTTTGACTGAGACATCTATGAAAGGTCAAGATGTCGAGGTGACTTCCTCGCTCGCCCGACGACTCCTCGCAGAGTTCCTCGGCACCGGCCTCCTGGTCGCCGTCGTCGTCGGCTCCGGCATCGCGGCCCAACAGCTCTCACCCGATGACACCGGCATCCAGCTCCTGGAGAATTCGACAGCCACCGTGTTCGGACTCGCGACCCTCATCCTGCTGTTCGGACCCGTCTCAGGTGCGCACTTCAACCCCGTGGTCTCTCTGGCGGACTGGTTCCTCGGCCGACGCTCGGAACACGGCCTCACACTTCCCGACGTCGCGGCCTACACCCTTGCCCAGGTGACCGGAGGGATCGCCGGTGCAGTGCTGGCCAACGTCATGTTCGACGTCCACACCGCGATCTCCACCAAGCATCGGGTCACCAGCGGCCACCTGGTCGCCGAGATCGTGGCAACCGCGGTCCTGGTGGCGCTCATCTTCGCGCTGGTCCGCAGCGACCGCGGCGCCTTCGCCGCGCCCGCGGTCGGCGCCTACATCGGTGCGGCCTACTGGTTCACCAGCTCCACCTCATTCGCCAACCCGGCGGTCACCATCGGCCGGATCTTCTCCGACACCTTCGCCGGCATCGCACCTGCTTCCGCGCCCGCCTTCATCGCCATGCAGCTCATCGGCCTCGTTGTCGGTCTCGGACTCATCCTTGCCCTGTATCCCGACGCGGGCACCAAGGCCGATGACGTCGTCGTCCCACACCCGGTCCCCGACCGGATCTGACAGCGAAGGAACCATCATGAAACTCGTCGCCATCGGCGGCAGCGATGCCGGCATCTCCGCGGCCCTGCGGGCGCGGGAGCTCGACCCGTCGGTCGATGTGACCGTCGTCGTCGCCGACGCCTACCCGAACTTCTCCATCTGCGGCATCCCGTACTACATCTCCGGTGAGGTCACGCACTGGCGCAACCTCGCCCACCGCACCCACGCCGACCTCGAAGCGACGGGCATGCGGCTGCGCCTGGACACCTGGGCCTCTTCCATCGACGTCACCGGACAACGACTCTCCGTTCGCAACCCCGACGGCAGCGACGACGTCATCGAGTACGACGAGCTCATCGTCGGCACCGGAGCAGTCCCGGTCCGCCCGGCCATCGAAGGCCTCGACGCACTAGGCCCGAAGGACGGGGTGCACCTGCTGCACTCGATGGGCGACACCTTCGCCCTGACTGAGTCCCTGGACCGGATCCAGCCCAAGCGCGCGCTCATCGTCGGCGCCGGCTACGTCGGACTCGAGATGGCCGAGGGCCTCACCATGCGCGGGATCGAGGTCACCCAGGTCGAGATGCTGCCCGAGGTGCTCCCGACCGTCGAGGTCGAGCTGGGCGCCCTGGTCCACGACGAGCTGGCCAAGAACGGCGTCGACGTCCACACCAACGCCACCGTCACCCGTATCACCAAGACCGACACCGGACTCCACGTCGAGGGCAACACCACCGACGGGGAAGGACTGGCCTGGGACGTCGACCTGGTCCTGATCGTCGTCGGGGTCCGACCCGACACCGACCTCCTCGTCCGAGCAGGCGCCCAGACCGGCCCCCGGGGTGCGGTGCTGGTCGACGAGACCATGGCCACCGGGCTCCCGCACGTGTGGGCCGCCGGTGACTGCGTCGTCACCCACCACCGCCTCCTCGGCACGACCTACCTGCCCCTGGGCACCACCGCCCACAAGCAAGGTCGGGTCGCCGGAGAGAATGCGCTCGGCAGGTCGGTGAGGTACGCCGGATCGCTCGGCACCCAGGTCGTCAAGGTCTTCGACCTCGTCGCTGCCCGGACCGGTCTTCGTGACCACGAGGCCGTCGCCGCCGGCTTCACCCCCCTCAGCGCGACCGCATCCCCGGACGACCACAAGGCCTACTACCCGGGCGCGACGCCGATCTCGATCCGCATCACCGGCGACGCCGACACCGGCCGACTGCTCGGTGCCCAGCTCATCGGCACCCGAGGTGCGGAGATCTCCAAGCGAGTCGACACCTACGCCACCGCGCTCTTCCACCAGATGACCGTGACCGGGATGACCGAGCTCGACCTCTCCTACACCCCGCCGCTGGGTTCGCCCTGGGATGCCGTCCAGATGGCGACCCAGACATGGGTCAAGAAGCATCAGCTCGACGCCGAGCGCGCCACCCTCAACAAGGACACCTGATGACCAAGCCGACGCTGCTCTTCGTCTGCACCCACAACGCCGGCCGGTCCGCCCTCGGCGCCGCACTCGCCCGGCAGCGGGCCGGCGACCGAGCCGTCGTGCTCTCCGCAGGGATCGACCCAGCCCCGAGCGCGAGCGCTGCAACCATCGCCAGCCTCGCCGAGATCGGCATCGACGACTCCGCACACGTCCCGACGAAGGTCACCGAAGAGCTCATCCGGACGGCCACTGTGGTGATCTCGATGAAGCCAGGACTCGATCTGCCTCGAATCGACGGAGTCGTCTACGAGACCTGGGATCTTCCGAACCCGCAGGGCTGGGAGGCATCGGCGATCCGTCCCCTTCGCGATCACGTTGGCGACCGGGTCACTGACCTCTTGGATCAGGTTGCTCCGGCATAGCCAAGATTGGACCTACGGCATGTGCGACTGCATATCCCCTGCGGCCGGCTGCCGGGCGCGGGCCAGGACGGCGGCGCTCGGGCAGTTCGTTCGCCCAGGACCTCACCACGCCTCCACGGTCCGGTTGCGTTAAGGCTGGATGGTTCGGCTGGTGCGGCTACCTTCCTCGTGACCGGACGAAGCCCGGCTGAGGTGGTGAACAGCTACGGCCGAGGCGGCGAGGATCACCAGCGCAGCGCCGAGCCATTGGCGGTCAAGGAGCCGTTCCCCAGCCAGGTAGGCGGCGGCAAGGCCGAAGACCGGGATCATCGGCAAGAAGGCGCCCGCGGTCGACGCCGGAATCCCGCGCAGACCACTGACATAAAACCAGAACGCGAAGCCGTAGTAGATCGCTCCGGACGAGACCGCCAACAGCCATGTGATGGCATCAGTGGGAAAGCCGAGATCGGCGACGCCAAGCACGGAGGACCCTCCTGCGATGACCACGGCGAATATGAGCGCTGCCCCCTGCTGGACGAACGCGACAAGGAGGGAGCCGTCATTCAGTAGAAGCCGGCGGGTGAGCACTGTGTAGCAGGCACAAGCGGTCACAGCGGCCACGGTCAGAGCAACGCCGGTGATGTCGCCGGTCACCCCTGGTCGATAGATCACCAGCAGCACGCCCACGAGCGCCACGACCATAGCGATGGCGGTCGCGCCAGCGACTCGCTCGCGCAGCACAAGCATTGCGAGCAGCAGGATCAGCACCGGCTCGGTGCCCCACAGCAGCACCGACATGCTGGCGCTGACCGTGACCAGCCCGAGCAGCCCGAGGGCATAGGCGAGACCCGGGTTCAGCACCCCGAGCACGGCCAACTTGAGCAGAGCAGGCCCTCGACTCCAATCCCTGTGCAACACGACCATGAGGCCCAGAAGGAGTAGGCAGCTTGCGGACAGCTCGATCACCAGGAGGGTGAGCGGTGCGACGCCGCGGTCCAGGACCTGCTTGCTCAAGACGGTGCCACCTCCCCAGCACGCGGTGGCAGCGAGAACGAGAAGGACAGGGCGATACGACAGACGTGCGGGCATGGCTGTGACTCCGGTTAGACGGGACTGGACTTGACCCGGTCCGGTGGACACGGTGTTTTAGGCGATCGCCTCTTGTTCGAACTGTGCGGGTGAACGGTATCCGAGCCGGGCTTTGATGCGGGTGGTGTTGTAGAAGCCCTCGATGTAGTCGAAGATCGCCGAGCGCAGCAGATCCCGAGTGCGCCAGGTCTTCTGGCCGTGGATCCAGGCCAGCTCCCGCTTGAGGACCGACCACGTCGACTCGACTGCGGCGTTGTCGAACGCGTCGCCGGTGGACCCGAAGGACGCGGCGATGCCGAGTCGTTCGAGGTGTTGACCGAAGGCCAAGGAGGTGTAGGCGGCGCCGCGGTCGGCGTGGTGGATCACCCGCTGGTCAGGCCGGCGGCGCTCGAACGCCATCACCAGGGCGTCGATGACCAGGTCGGCGTCCGGGCTGGTGCCCATCGCCCACCCGATGACGCGCCGGGAGTACAGGTCGATGACGCCGGCGAAGTGCAGCCAGCCCTCCTCGGTGCGGAACTGGGTGACGTCCGCGGCCCAGAGCCGGTCGCGGCGGGCGGGGTTGAAGTCCCGCTCGACCAGGTCCGGAGCCCACGCGGTGTTGGGCTTGCCGGTGCGCCACTTCCTGCGCGAGTGCGCACCGACGAGCCCGTGCTCGCGCATCAACCGGGCGACTCGCTTCCTGGCGGTGCGGTGGCCGAGCCGGGTCAGCTCGGCGTGCACTCGCGGTGCCCCGTAGGTGCGCCGGGAACGGGCGTGCACCTCGGCCACCACGGCTGCCAGCTCGCCGTCACGCTGAGCGTGAAGCGACGGCCGGCGCTGGGTCCACGCGTAGTAGCCCGACCGCGAGACCCCCAGCACAGAGCACAGCCGCTTGACCCCGTAGGAGTCGTGGTGTTCGGAGACGAAGCGGAAGCGGCTCACCGGGTCGTCTCCTTGGCGAAATAGGCGGCTGCCTTGCGCAGGATCTCGCGTTCGACCTTCAGGTCCGCGACCTCCTTGCGCAGCCGCTTGAGCTCGGCTCGCTCGTGCTCGCTCAACGCGCCCGGCAACGCCTCAAGGGTCTGCTGCTCACGTGCCTTGCGGACCCACGCCCCGAGCGTCTTGTAGTTGATGCCGAGGTCTCGGGCGACCTGCGCCATCGGCTTGTCGGTCGTCAGGACCAGTCGGACGGCCTCGGTCTGGAACTCCGCCGGATACTTCGACGGACGGCCCATAACGGACTCCCTTCAGCGAGCCTGCGGCTCACCATCAGGTGTCCATCAGATCGGGTCAAGTCCAGACGATGGTCAGGTGGCTGATGTGGCGGCGCACAGCGCCGTCATTGCTCAGCTCGCTTGGTCCTCGTCATCACAGCGGTTATAGGCAGGCAGCCGCGTCGAACGCCGGATCACGCGAGTCCCGCTCACGCCGCCACGCTACCCGAAGACAGATGGGTGTCGATCCGGGCTGGCGGCGATCCACCGTCAGATCGGCTGGCGGCGGAGGTCGATCGCGCCAACGCAGCGGGCAGTCGGTTCGGGCTTCCCGTCACCATCGAACTCAGCGCAGTCGCCGGTAGCCGGGCTCCCCAGTGGACGTCGTGGTGGACGCAGGTCGGTGACAGCAGGTTTGAGTCTTGTATGACCAGCGAGGATTCGAGCCGGGTCCACTTAGTGACGGGTTTCCCGGACAGCCTGCCGTGCGGCAGCACCGGCTGACCTACACCGCGAGCAGCCCCACAACCGCGCCGGACAGCGGCTGGCTATGCGGGTCCGACATGACCCATCTGACCGCCATGACCGCCGCCCATGCCCTCGACCGCATCGCCGCCTGGCAGACCGCCCTTCGTGCCGAGAACAAGGCACCCGGCACCGTCGCGATCTATACCGACGGCGCCACCCGCTATCTGCGCTGGTGTGCCGACCGCAACCACCTCCCGATGAGCCGCGCCGCGCTCAACTCCTGGATCGCCGGCCTGCTGGACGCCGGTGCCGCACCCGGCACCGCCCGCATCCGCCAGCTCGCGGTCCGCCGGTTCGCGTCCTGGCTCAGCGCCGGCGGCGAGATTCGCACCGACCCGTTCCCCGGGGTCAAGGCACCCCGCGTCGAACTGCCGTTGGTGGAGCCGCTCACCGACGATGAGCTCCGCGCCCTCCTCGCCACCTGCGCGGTGGCTCAGGGGACTGCGGAGCCGCTGCATCACCGTCGCGACGAGGCCATCATCCGGCTCATGTTCGAGACAGCCATCCGCTCCGGCGAGCTCATCGACCTTCAGCTCGACGACCTCGACCCACTCGGTCGGCTGATCACGATCCGCCGCGGCAAAGGCGGGCGACGCCGGGTGATCCCGATCGGGCAAGCCACCACCGAGGCCATGCTCGCCTACCTCGCCGAACGCGAGAGCCATCCGCTCGCCCACACCAGCGACCTCTGGCTCGGGCAGGGCACCAAGCGGTTCGGCCGGGACGGGCTCTACCGCGGCCTACGACGCCGAGCTCAGCGCGCTGGCGTCCAGGGCTTCCGGCCGCACCGGCTCCGGCACACCGCCGCCCATCGCTGGCTCGCCGCCGGGGGCTCCGAGTCCGGTCTCATGGCCATTGCCGGCTGGACCCGCACCGACATGCTCGTCCGCTACACCAGGGCTCGCGCCTCCGAACGCGCAGCGGCAGAGGCACGTCGGCTCGACCTGGGCAACCTCTGACTGCAGGCCGTCGGTGTGATCATCCGGCGAGCTGCTGAAGGCGCTCCTGATCCAGCACGGTGATGCGGCCGCGGCCCAGGGTGATGAGCCCCCGGTCGGCCAGCTCACCGAGGATCTTGGTGGTGGTCTCGCGCGAGGTCGCGGCCAGCGCGGCGAGCTGCTCATGGGTGAGCTTGACCTGGACACCCCGGCCGATGGGGCGCCCGGAGGAGGCGGCTGCCAGGGTGACCAGGGCGCCGGCGATTCGTTCGGGCACGGACTTGAACACCGCGTCGGAGAACTTCTGCTCCAGCTCTCCGATGCGGCGGCCCAGGGTCTCGGAGATCCGTGCCGAGATCCGGGGGTCGCCGAGGAGGAGTCGGCGTACGTCACCCTTGGTCATCACGCAGACGACGACGTCGTCGAGGGCCTCTGCGAAGCTGTCGTGCATCTGCTGGCCGACGATCACCATCTCCCCGAAGATGGTGCCGGGCTCGATGATCGCAGTCGTCAGGGCGCGGCCGTCTGGGGAGACCCGGAAGATCCGGATTCGGCCCTTCTTGAGGATGAAGAGCGTCTCCAGCGGTTGGTGCGGCGTGTAGACGAGATCACCGGAGGCGTAGGTCTTCATCGGCGCTGCCTGCGCCATCGCGTCCATCTCGGCGTCGTCGAGGTCGCAGAAGATGTCGACCTCGGACATGCACCACAGCTTGTCCGGGGCAGATCTGGCGCGCTCGATGTCCACGTCTTCCTCTCTGCGTCCCGGGGACCAGGGACGGGCGCCCCCGGCCAGGTTCTCGGGGTCGGTGATGGTCAGGCAGCTGGGTGGTTCGGTTGCCATCGTCTCAGCCTTCTCGAAGAAGCGGGTCGGGTTGGCGGGCCAGGTGGCTGGGGGTGGCCACCCGACCCGCTCTCGGAGGTGGCATCGGCGGTGGGATCAGTTCTGGGCGACCGTGGCCCGGGCGGGCAGGGCGGTCGAGGACCGGGCGAGTCCGACGGCGGTGAGTGCGCCCAGGGCCACGCCGTACATCAGGTGCTCGATGATGAAGGTGCCCCAGCCAGCCATCTCGGCCATGTTCTTGATCGGGTCGCCGCTGTTGAAGATCGCTGCCGCCAGCGGCAGACCGATGTAGGCGCTCATCACGAAGACGAGGAACCCGTAGACCATCCCGACGCCGGCCAGCGCGGCCAGTCCCAGACGCAGCCGGGAGGCGATCACGCCGAACACGGCGCCGTACATCGCGCCGGTCATCATGTGGATCATCGCGCCGAGGACGGCGGGACCGAACAGGAACGTGAACGCGTCGCCGTTCATCTGGTCGGCCTTCATCGACTTCATCATGTTCGCGTCGTTCGTGACCAGGGAGGCGATGTGGTACAGCGGGGTGAAGAAGCCCGTGTCCTTGGCGTAGGCGGCGATCATCGCGTACATCGCCATCACCAGTGAGGCGATCACCCCGGCGACGGCTCCGATGAGGACAGCCCGACCAAGACTGCTGTGCCCGACACTGCTGGGCGTGGTCGTGCGGGTCATGAGGATCTCCTTGTTCGTACTGGGCGAGGTCGGATCGGTTGATCGATCTCGTGGCTGACACGCTGAATGCTTCCGCCGTGGGGTCTCGCGGTCGGTGAGCGCGCTTACACAGCGACAGGTATCTCCGAAGACGGGTGAGCCGCGTTCGGTGGCCACGCGCTCCGCGAACGCACGCACTGACTAGTAGCGGTCGGGCGAAGGGTCAGATGCGCCGTCGCTGTGCTCGCGACAGCGCGCGGACGGCGAGGAGCACCTGCAGGGTGGCAGCTGGCCGGACCCAGCGAGGACGAGGAGCGTCGACCATCCGGCCCCTTCCGATGCTGACTGCCGTGACCACGCCGACGGGCACGAGCCAGGTCGCGGCAGCCGTGACCCTGAGGGCGCGGCGGTTCTCGCGGTTGGTGGTGAACCAGATCCAGAAGGCGGCGTCGGCGAAGACGTCGGCGTAGGCGCCGAACGGAGTGGTCGTGCCGGTGCGCCTGGCGAGCCTCCCGTCGACGAAGTCGGTGGCTATAGCGAGGCTTGCCAGCCACGGGTGCCGGGCACTGACGACCGCGGGGAGGTTGCCGCGGGCCAGGGTCAGGAGGTCGGCGGGGCCGAGATGGGAGCGAACTTCCAGGAGGCCCAGGTGAGTGCTCGCCAACAGCCAGCTGGTCGAGACCCAGCGCCGACCCGAAGGCGGGGCCACCGCGAGGAGCAGGCCATGAAGCGCGGTCACCTCGGCCAAGGCGCGTGGATGTAGGCGGGCCTGGTCGACCGAGCGTCGGCAGGCTGCGACGAGGAACCGCGCCCACGCGGCCGGGCGCCAACGTCCGGCGGCAAGGTCGCGCAGCAGGTCGTCGGTGGCTGCCCGGCTCGAACCCGGACCGACACCGGCGGCGAGGTGTCTCAGCACGAGACGCGGATCATCGACGCGACGCCGGCTTGCCCGCGGATCGTCGTTCGCTCTCGACGCGGATCGCCTCCAGGGACCCTTGCACCGTGGCGACCCAGCTGCGTGCGACGACGTCACCCCACCGCTCGCCGAGCGCGCCGAGGTCGGTGCCGAGCTCGCCGGTGTAGGTCAGCCGGGTCCCGCTCGGGGTCTCCTCGAGCTCGAATGTCTCCGCGACGTACGGCACCGGCCCGCGCACCAGCCGGAAGCCGATGCGTTCGGGCGGGGTGAAGGTGACCGTCTCGACGGTCACCGCGACCAGCCCGCCACCGACCGGTGTGCGGTGCGCGGCCAGGACCATCCCCTCGCCACGTTCCAGGATCTGCACCTTCTCAGCCATGGCCCGGGGCCGGCGTACGGCGTACGGCGCGGTCGCCGCGGCGTAGACGACGTCGCGGGGTGCGGCGATGTCGACGACCAGCGGGCCCAGCGGGCGGGTTCGCCGCCCTATCCCGAGGTCGAGGCTGAGGCGACCGGTCACCAGGCCGACGTAGCCGGCGGCGCCGGCCCCGACGAGGAGGCCTGCGCCGGTGAGAAGGCGGCTCACTCGCATGGCTTCTCCGCGACGAGCAGCACGTAGTCGAGCGCACCGTCACGTACGGCGGCGCGAGCGGCACCGAGCACCGGGCCCGCTTTCGCGAAATCCACGCCGAGTGCCTCCAGGCGAGGTCTGGCGGTCATCCGGAGCAGCTCGAGCCGGGCCTCGATCTGGTCGATCATCCGGCTCAGCGCGTCGGTGTGAGGTTCCGTGGTCAGCACCCGCAGCCCAGCGGTGGTGGCCAGGTCGGCGTACTCGGTCATCGGGCGGGCGTCGGCGACGCAGGCGATCCAGGCGGTGAGCCCGGTCAGCTCCTCGGGGAGCCGCTCGCGGTCGGCGGCAACGTCGGTGAGGCCGAGCCTGCCTCCGGGGACCAAGAGGCGGGCCATCTCCGCGATCGCGGTCGGCTTGTCGGGGAAGGTGCACAACGCGCACTCGCAGAGCACCACGTCCGCGCACTTCTCGGGGAGCGGGACGTTCTCGGCGTCGCCCAGGTGGAAGTCGGCACGGTCGGTCAGGCCCGCGGATGCCGCGGCCCCGGTGGCGAGGGCGACGTTGGCCGCCGACAGGTCGATGCCGTCGACGCGGGCGCCGTACTCACGGGCCGCGAGCAGGGCGCTGGTGCCTCTCCCCGAGGCCACGTCGACCAGGCGCTGCCCGGCTGTGAGCCCAACGCGGTCGAACAGCTGCCGAGTCAGGGTGAGCCCGCCCGGGTGGTAGCTGTCTCCGAGCAGCAGGGAGACCAGGTCGGAGGAGTAGCCGGCGGCACAGCAAGCCTTGAGAGTCTGGGCGTCCATGTGCGCACTCATCGGGGAGCCTGCTTGCTGCCGTACGGGGTCGTCGTCAGCTGGGGTTGCAGCGGGAGGGCATTGGGCACCACGTCGGCGACCGGTACCCCTGACTGCTCGGCGCGGACCTGCTCGCGGTAGCCGACGGAGTTGTAGGCGCAGAACGGGATCAGCCGGCCGTCGGGGGTGATCTCCTCCACGCAGCACTTCATCAGCTGGCGCACGTTGAGGGTGTAGGGGTCGAGGAAGTCCTGGACCACGATCATGAACGCATTGTCGGTGATCCCGGCCAGTGCTTCGGGGAGGTTGACGCCGCAGGCGTCGGCGCAGTCGAGCGCCTCGGCGACCTGGGTGGAGAGCTTGGTGAGGCGGCTGTCGTTGGTCTCGGTGCCGACGAACGCCGAGGCGCTCCACAGCTTCTCCAGCGCCTCGCGGATCTCGTAGTCGGGGATCACCCGGTTGGCGACGTAGTCGAGGTAGTCCTCGACCTGGAGCAGCCGCGGGATCGGCACCAGCCCGAAGTCCGGGTCGTCGGGGTGGCCCTGGGTGAGCAGATAGGTGATGGACCGGCAGGCCGGGGCACAGCACGGCACCGGGAAGAAGTCCTTGGTCGTGAACCACTGGGGGAGCTGGTCGGCGATGGCGTGCAGCACGTCGGAGTTGGTCAAACGGCTCAGCGGGTCGAACGCCACGTGGCGTCCCGAATGGGTGACCGGCTGGAACGCGACCGAGCGCACCGCCGGATGGCCAAGGCCGTATCGGACGATGGGTCCGATCTCGTGCTCGTTGAGATCCTTCTCGATCGCCGCGACCAGGGTGACGGTCAGGCCGGCCTCGGCACAGTTGTCCAGCGCCTTGTGCTTGGTCTCGCGCAGGTCACGGCCACGCACGGCCAGATGCGTCTCGGCCTCCAGCCCGTCGAACTGCAGGTAGACGTTCACCCGCCGGCCGGGCCGGTTGCGGCGGCCCAGCTCGGCCACGAACCGCTTGTCGGTGGCCAGCCGGATGCCGTTGGTGTTCAGGTTGACCGCGTTGATCGGTCGCTGCTGGGCCAGGTCGATCATCGCCAGGATGTCGGGGTGGATGGTGGGTTCACCACCCGAGAACATCACCACCTCCGGCTCGCCCTCGGCCGCGACGAACGCATCCAGCATGGTGGCGCACTGGTCGAGGGTGATCGAGTAGCCGTCGGGGCCGTTGGCGCGCGGGCTTCCGGAGTCGGCGAAGCAGATCGGGCAGTCCAGGTTGCAGCCGGTGTTCACCTCGATGATCCCCAGGCAGGCGTGTTGCTTGTGCTCCGGGCACAGGCCGCAGTCCGACGGGCAGCCGTCCTTAACCTCGGTCTGGGTGCGCAGCGGCCGGGTGCCGGGTTTGTTGAACCGCTGGATGTCGACGTACATCTCGGCGTCGCCGTAGACCCGTGCCTCGAACTCGCCATGCTCGGGGCACCGCTTGCGCAGGAACACCTGGTTGTCCCTGGCGTTGACCTCGGCGTCGACGGTGCGTTTGCAGACCGGGCAGATGGACTTGGTGAGCTCGAGGAACACCTCGTCGCGCTCGCGTGGCTGCTGGCCGGTCACCGGGCCAGTCTGAGGGATCGTCATGACGCCCACGCTAGGTCGGCACCCATGCGTCGTTCGGTGTGCGCGCTTACAGTTTGCCGGCCGACTCACCTGCAGTCTTCGACCATGACCACCGGCATCGGCGCGAGCGAACCCTTCCGGTCGCTGCCGGCCGACCGGGTCCCCGCGATCAGCGTCACGCAGATGCGCCGCGTCGATGAGCTGATGATCAGCAGGTTCGGGATCGCCCTGGCGCAGATGATGGAGAACGCCGGACGCAGTCTGGCCGAGCTCGCCCAGGCACGCTTCGCCCCTGGCTCGGTGTCGGTCCTGGCCGGGGCCGGCAACAACGGCGGCGGGGGACTGGTGGCTGCCCGTCATCTGGCCAACCACGGCCTGCGGGTCGAGGTCGTCGTGGCCGGGACGGTCGCGCCGGGGTCGTTGCTGCAGGCCCAGCTGCAGGCGGCGACCGCGTGCGGCGTCACCCTCGCCGAGGACCCCGGACCCGGTGACCTGGTCGTCGATGCCCTTGTCGGCTACGGGCTCACCGGCCCGCTTCGGGGCCGGGTCGCGGAGCTGGCCGGCTGGGTGAACAGCCTCGCCGCACCCGTATTGGCCCTCGACGCACCCTCCGGGTTGGACCTGGACACCGGCATCGCCGACCCTGCTTCGGTTCACGCGACGGCGACGATGACGCTCGCGCTTCCCAAGCACGGGCTCCTCACCGCACCTGAGACCGGGGAGCTCTACCTGGCCGACATCTCGGTTCCGAGGCGCCTGTACGCCGGGCTCGGCGTGGAGGTGCCCGTCCTGTTCGCCCGTGGGCCGGTGGTGAGGCTCCGACGAGCCGATGAGCCAGCGGTCGGCGCTGCCTCAGAGACACCTGATCTGGCCTGGCGCACCTGGTGGCACGCGGGTCGACTGATCGCGACCGGCGCCACCTTCGCCCCCGCTGCCCAGATCGCTCTGGTCGTAGGAACACTGCTGACCGTGGTCAACCTCGGCGGGCGCATTCTCGGAGGCCAGCTCGACACCGGCACGTGGGTTCGGGTAGCTGCGAACTACCTGATCCCCTACGTCGTCTCCAGCCTCGGTCTGCTCGCGCGCAGCCGGGTACGCCAGTGAACGCGGGCTCGAGGCAGCCGCCCGGTTCAGGTCACCGTGCCGAGGCGGTTGCGGTCCACGACCCGGATGCTGCGGTAGGACACTTCGATCAGCCCGGCGTGCGCGAGTTCCCCGAGCACCTTGTTCACACTCGGTCGTCGTGCCCCGAGCATGGCCGCGATCGTGGCCTGCGACAACGCGATGCGGCCGTCGCGGTCGGCCTCGTCGAGCAGCAGCCGGGCGGTCTGGGCCGTCAAGGTGCCACCCAGAAGCCCCACCAGCCGGCTCTGGCTGGAGGCCAGGCGGGCCGCGACGCTGGTCAGCCACCGCCGGGCGAGCTGGCCGCGAGCAGTGATCAGTCGATCGAACTCCTCGGGGGACAGGAACAGGCACTCGACCCGGTCGACCGCCCGCGCGGTGTAGGGCGGAGGCATCCGCAACAGCAGCTGGATGTCGCCATCGACATCACCCTCGCCGAGCACCGCCAGCACTGCCCGCCGCCGACCGGACCCGACCGAGAGCTCCACCTGCCCGGACCTGACCAGCCAGACCCCGGCCGGTCCGGTTCCGGCCGCGAACAACACCTGGCCGGCCTGCAGGGACCGAGCCTGCAGCGACCCCGCGAGGGCAGCCAGGTCCTCAGGCCCCAGCGGAACGGTCTCACCCCGGCCGACGCAGCGAGCAACCCACGCCGCGCCGCGGACCGCGGCGGGGTCGGGACCTCGCCTCGGCAGGAACTGTGTCACCACGCTGACACTCTACGGACGCGCCGGGCCATCACGACGGTTTCGTCCAGCACCCCGCCCGACCGGGTGCGGAACCAAGAGCCCGACGCGGGCGAGATGGACGAGAAGGAGCAGGAACATGACCGAACAGGTCGACGTGGTGGTCATCGGACTCGGGGTCGGTGGTGAGGAGGTCGCCGGCCGGCTCGCCGAAGCCGGCCTGAGCGTGGTGGGTGTGGAAGCCGGGCTCGTCGGCGGCGAATGCCCCTACTGGGGATGCGTGCCGACCAAGATGATGGTGCGCGCGGCCGGACTGGTCGCCGACGTACGCCGTGCCGAGACGGTCGCGGGACGGGCGAGCATCGAGGCGGACTGGGGCCTCGTCGCGGGCCGGATCCGCTCGGAGGCGACCGACACCTGGGACGACCAGGTGGCCGTCGACCGGTTCGTCGGCAAGGGCGGAACCTTCGTCCGCGGTCGGGGGAGGATCACCGGGCGCGGCGAGGTCACCGTGGGGGACCGGGTGTTCACTGCCCGGCGTGGCATCGTCCTGGCCAGCGGGACCGTGCCGTCGGTCCCGCCGATCCCCGGCCTCGCCGACGGGCCCTACTGGACCAACCGCGACGCTGTTCAGGTCGAACAGCCGCCGGCGTCACTGGTGGTGATCGGCGGCGGGGCGATCGGCGTGGAGTTCGCCCAGGTCTTCTCCCGCTTCGGCACCACCGTGACGATCGTCGAGGCAGCCGATCGGTTGCTGCCCGGCGAAGAGCCGGAGGCCGGCCAGCTCCTGGCTGAGGTGCTCGCCGAGGAGGGCATCGACGTCCGCACCGCAACCTCCATCGAGCGGGTCGACCACGACGGCACGACGTTCACCGTGGCTCTCGGTGGCGGTGGCGGTGGGGGCGGCACGGTGGTCGCCGAGCACGTCCTGGTGGCGACCGGCCGACGCGCGGTCCTGAGCGACCTGGGCGTGGACGCCTACAGCGTGCCCACCGCCGCGAGCGCCGTGGAGACCGACGACCGCCTTCGGGTCGCGGAGGGCCTGTGGGCCGTCGGTGACCTCACCGGGCACGGCGCGTTCACCCACGTCGCGATGTACCAGGCCGACATCGTGGTCCGCGACATCCTCGGCCAGGATGGGCCCGCTGCCAGCTACCACGCGGTTCCGCGGGTCACCTTCGCCGACCCCGAGGTCGGGTCCGTCGGTCTGACCGAGGACCAGGCCCGCGCGGCCGGCCTCAGCATCAGGGCCGGGTCCAGCCAGGTGCCGTCCTCGGCCCGGGGCTGGATCCACAAGGTCGGCAACGAAGGGCTCATCAAGCTCGTCGAGGACGCCGACCGCGGAGTCCTCGTCGGCGCCACCTCCGTCGGTCCGCACGGTGGTGAAGTGCTCGGCGCCCTGGCCGTGGCCGTTCACGCACAGGTCCCCGTCGCACAGCTGCGCTCGATGATCTACGCCTACCCGACCTTCCACCGCGGCATCGAGGACGCCTTGCGCGACCTCGGCCGGGACTGAGCGATGACCACCGCGTTCGTGCTCTCCGGCGGCGCCAACCTCGGAGCGACGCAGGTCGGGATGCTGACCGCTCTAGCGGAAGCCGGGGAACGACCCGACCTGGTCATCGGCGCCTCGGTGGGAGCCCTCAACGGCGCCTGGGTCGCTGCGGACGCACCCCTGCAGGAGCTGGCGACGGTGTGGCGCACGCTGCGCCGATCCGACGTGTTCCCCGCCCACCCGCTGCGCGGGCTGCTCGGCTTCGCCGCCCGCAGCGACCATCTGGTCGCCAACAGCGGGCTCCGCCGACTCCTGGCCGACCACTTGCGCTTCGAGAACCTGCAGGACGCCCCGGTGCCGTTCCACGTCGTGGCCACCGACCTCCTTTCCGGCGCGGGGGTGCTCCTCTCCCACGGCGCCGCGGCAGAGGCGATCCTCGCCTCCGCCGCTATCCCCGGGGTACTGCCACCGGTCACCATCGACGGACGCGCCCACATCGACGGCGGGGTCGTCAACAACACCCCGATCTCGCACGCCGTCGACCTCGGCGCCGACATCGTGTGGGTCCTGGCCACCGGCTACTCCTGCGCGCTCGAGACGCCGCCACGCTCGGCACTGGGGCTCGCCCTGCACGCGGCGGCTCTCGTGATCCACCAACGCCTCAGCCTGGACGTCGAGCACTATGCCGACAAGGTCGACCTGCGAGTGGTGCCGCCGCTGTGTCCGATCGCCATCGCCCCGACCGACTTCAGCCAGGCAGAAGACCTGATCAGCCGCTCCTACCAGCACACCCGTGCCTGGCTCTCCCAGCCGCGGACGCCGTCTCCGAGCTCGCTCTTCGGCGACCATCCGCACCACCGGAATGTGTCAGCACGCAGACAGTCCGGGCCGCCGCCTGCCGTGCCAGGCGTTCTCAAGGAGAACACCAGCAGCAACCAACCCGCGACCGCATCGACATCAAGGAGAACCCAGCCATGACCTACGCCATCTGGAACGGCACGGTGATCGCCCAGAGCGAGGACACCGTGGTCGTCGAGGGCAACCACTACTTCCCGCCCGACTCGATCGACTGGGACCTGCTGTCCCCCAACAACCGGCAGACCACGTGCCCCTGGAAGGGCATGGCCAGCTACTACGACATCACCGTCGACGGCGAGACCAACCGAGCAGCGGCCTGGCAGTACCAGAGCCCCAAGCCGGCCGCCCGTGATATTAAGGGTCACCTCGCCTTCTGGGGCGGCGTCCGCGTCACCACCACTGACCCCGCCGACACGGGCGAGCAGGGCTCCGTCGGCACCCTGCGCCGTCTGTTCACGCGAGGACGGTGACCCGATGTCCACCCACCGCGACATCACCATCATGGTGCTGGATGACTGTCCCAACCGTGACCTCGCCCTCGACCGGGTCACCGCTGCAGCCCGCAACCTGGGCGCCAGCATGGTCATCGACGGCCCCCAGGTCCGGGTCCTGTCCAGTCACGCCGCCACGGTCGAGGGCTTTCACGGGTCGCCGACGATCCTTGTGGACGGGACGGACCCGTTCCCCGTCGCCGACGGCACCACCGTGGCCTGCCGGCTCTACGCCACCGAGCGAGGCCTGGAGGGTGCGCCGTCGGTCCGCCAGCTCGAGGAGGTACTGCGGCGGTGAGCAGGACCGAGCGGTTCACCTTCACCGGTTCCTGCGGCGACCAGTTGGCCGGCCGGCTGGACCTCCCCCAGGACCGGCCCCGTGCCTACGCGCTGTTCGCCCACTGCTTCACCTGCTCCAAGGACGTCGTGGCGGCCTCGCGGATCAGCCGGCGTCTCGTCGAAAAGGGTTTCGGGGTCCTGCGATTCGACTTCACCGGCCTGGGCTCCAGCGACGGCGACTTCGCCAACACCAGCTTCGCCTCCAACGTCGAGGACTTGGTCGCGGCCGCCGCCGCGCTGGGCTCGACCCATCAACCCCCGCGACTGTTGATCGGACACAGCCTCGGTGGCGCGGCGGTGCTCGCCGCGGCCACCATGCTGCCCAGCGTGACCGCGGTCGCCACCATCGGTGCCCCCTTCGACCCTGGCCACATCCGGCATCTGTTCCCCGAGGAGGCCCAGGACCGCCTGCGCCAGAACGGCCGCGCCGAGGTGACCCTCGCCGGGCGCACCTTCACCGTGGGGGCCCAACTGCTCCGGGACGCCGACAGGCACCACCTCGACGCGACCCTGAAGAACCTGGACCGAGCGCTGCTGGTGCTGCACTCACCCACCGACGAACAGGTCGGCATCGACAACGCCCGCCGCATCTACGACGCCGCCCGTCACCCCAAGAGCTTCGTCACCCTCGATGGCGCCGACCACCTCCTGACCCGCCGCGCCGACGCCGAGTACGCCGCCGACGTCCTCGCCGCCTGGTCAGCGCGCTACCTCCCCGACCTCCCCACGCCGACAGCTCCGCCAGCGCCCGGGGGCAGCGTTCTGGTCGAGGAGTCAGGCCGCGGACGGCTCGCCCAGAGCATCCAAGCCGGGCGACACGTCTGGACCGCCGACGAGCCCGTGGGAGTAGGCGACGACACCGGGCCGACCCCCTACGACCTGCTGCTCTCGGCCCTCGGAGCCTGCACCACCATGACCATCCGGATGTACGCCGACCGCAAGGGATATCCGCTGGAGCACGTGTCCGTACGGCTGAGCCACCGGCGCAGCCACTCGGAGGACTGCTCCGACCCGAACGGCCAGCCCTGCGCCATGGAGCACATCGACCGGGAGGTTCGGCTCAGCGGTGCCCTCGACGAGGAGCAGCGCGATCGGTTGACCCAGATCGCCGACCGGTGCCCGGTGCACCGCACCCTGACCGGACAGCTCCGCGTCGCGACCACCGTGCCTGAGGTGGACGGCGCATGAGAGCCGCACCACGACGACGTGCCCACTACGTGTCCGCGCTTACACAACCGCGCCGCGATCCCGCAGAGAGTGTCACCATGAGCACCTCCACCAGCTCCTCGCAGGCTGGCGAGCGCGACAGCCTCGACCCCTCATCGGAGCCCGCCTCGCAGCTCCCGTCGGTGCGCATCGGCATGCTGGCCGGTCTGACCGGCATCCTGTGCTGCGTGGGACCCACCGTGCTCGCCATGGTCGGTGTGGTCGGCGCCGGTACGGCCTACGCGTGGGCCAACACCCTCTACGACGGCTATGCCTGGTTCTTCCGGCTCGCCGGTCTGCTCGTCCTGGGTGGCCTGGTCGCCTGGTCGCTCAAACGGCGCAACCAATGCGCGCTCGCCGGTGCACGCCGGGTGTGGCCGAAGCTGACGATGAGCCTCGGCGTCGCCGTCCTCACCTACGCCGCCCTCTACGCCCTGACCACCTGGCTCGGCACGTTCGCCTAATCATCCTGACCAACCACTTCGAGGACTGTGCCGAGCCCGAACGTAAGCGCGCTCACGGTTCTCCTCCGACCGAAGCCATACGGTCGATGAAGATCGCAACCGAGGAGATTCCATGGAATACCAGGCCGTCTGGCAAGGCGTCGTACTGGCGCAGAGCGCCGACACCGTCGTCGTGGAAGGCAACCGCTACTTCCCCGCCGACTCGCTACGGATGAAGTACGTCGAGCCGACCCGGATGCACACCCTCTGCCCCTGGAAGGGCCTCGCGTCCTACTACTCGATCACGGTCGACGGCGTCACCAACCGCAACGCCGCCTGGTACTACCCACACCCGACCTTCCTCGCCCGCCGGATCAAGGGCCGGGTCGCGTTCTGGCAGGGCATCCAGGTCGAGCCGGTCTCTGGAACCTCGACCGCCACCGCGCCCGAAGCCGCCGACAGCCGGCTCTGACCCACCAGCCCACGACCGAGAGACCACGACTGTGCCGACCGACATCAAGACCGTCCCGACCGACCTCGCGCTGCTCACCCCGGACGGCGAACCGACGACACTTTCCGCCGTCCTCGACCACCGCCTCACCGTCGTCCAGCTGGTGCGCTACTTCGGATGCCTCCCGTGTCAGGAGTGGCTCACCACCCTCAGCGACGCCGCACCGCATCTGGGCGAGCACGACATCGCCGTGACCGCAATCGGCGGGTCGGCCGACTACCAGGCCCAATGGCTGCGCGACGAGCGTGGCATCACGATGCCGCTCTACCTCGACCCCGGCCAGAAATTCCGTGATGCGGTCGGCGCCGCCAAGCCCCTGGGTATCCGGATGCTCAACCCGAAGGGCGCCGCCGCATACGCACGGTCCCTGCGCCACGGCTTCCGGCCGCAGAAGATCACCCGGGACACCGTCCAGGCGCCCGGCGTGGTCATCCTGGACCGCTACGGCAACGTCTGCTGGCAGCACATCGGCACACGGATCGGCGACTACCCCGACCTCGACGTCGTCGAGAAGGCTGCGCTCCAGCTCTCGATGATGACGTGAGCGACATCGACGAGGGCCAGAGGTTCGTGCTGGCACTCAGCGGCTTCTCGACGCTCTTCCTCGCCCTCGGCCGCCTTGACGAGACAATGACGCCGTGACGGGCCCGATCAGTGACTATGCGCTGCTGTCGGACTGCCAGGGCTCGGCACTGGTTGGTCGCGACGGGTCGATCGACTGGGCCTGCATGCCGCGGTTCGACGCTCCGGCGCTGTTCGCCCGGATCCTCGACCCAGACGCCGGCCACTGGCGGATCGGCCCGGACGCGCCCGCGCAGGTCCAGCGCCGGTACCTGCCGGAGAGCATGGTGCTGCGCACCGAGTTCCACACCGATGCCGGGTCGGTGGCCCTGACCGACGCGTTGGCGTTCGGCCCGAACGAGGGCGAACATCACATCGGGCACAGTTCACCGCACGTCATCGTGCGCCGCATCGAGGGCCTCACCGGTGCCGTCGAGGTGAGCGTGGACCTCGCGCCGCGCGCGGGATACGGCCTGACCGAACCGGTGCTGGTGGCCGAACCCGGCGGTGTGCGCACCCGCGGCGGGCCCTACACATACGCCGTCTCGAGCGAGATCCCGCTGTCCGCGTGCGGCAGTGACGCTCGCGCCACGGTCCGCGTCGAAGCCGGACAGGTGTTGCACCTTGCCCTGCGGGTCGCCGCACCGTGGGGCGCACAGCCTGCCCTGCTGACCGGAGCGCAGATGGCCACCATGCTGGATGCCACAATCTCCGCCTGGCGGTCCTGGTCTGCCCTGCACCAGACCTATGACGGTCCGTACGCCGAACTGATCCGGCACAGCGGCCGGGTCCTCCAAGCCCTCACCTACGCCCCCTCGGGCGCAGTGGTAGCCGCGCCGACCACCTCACTGCCGGAGAGCATCGGCGGCGAACGCAACTGGGACTACCGGTTCTGCTGGGTGCGCGACGCCAGCCTGACCCTCGAGGCGTTGTGGGTGGCCGCCTGTCCGCACGAAGCCGCTGAGTTCTTCACCTTCATCGCGACAGCGGCCGGCGGCCGAGTCCTGGCAGGCAAGGACCTGCAGATCCTCTACGGCGTCGGTGGTGAACGTCTGGTGCCCGAACACGAACTGGCCCACCTGGCCGGTCACCGAGACAGCACGCCGGTGCGCATCGGCAACGGAGCCTGGGACCAGGTCCAGATCGACGTCTATGGCGAGCTGCTCAGCGCCGCCTCGCTGCTGGCCGATCAGGTCGGCCGCTTCGACCCTGTCACCGCGCAGTTCCTGGTCGACGTCGCCGACACCGCCGCCACGAGGTGGACCGACCCGGACCAGGGGATCTGGGAGATCCGCGGCGCACCGCGCCACTTCGTCTACTCCAAGCTGATGTGCTGGGTAGCGCTCGACCGAGCCGTCGCCCTGGCTGACATGCTCAATGCCGCGGACCGAGTCCCGGCCTGGGCCGCCACCCGCGACCAGATCCGAGACGCCATCGAAGCCGAGGCCTGGAGCGAGCGAGCCGGCGCATTCACCCAGTCCTTCGGCTCCGACGAGCTCGACGCATCAAACTTGATGCTCCAGCTGACCGGGTTCTTGCCCGCTACCGACCCGCGCATGCGCGCGACCGTCGAGGCCATCGCCACCCGATTGAGCGACGGCCGCGGCTTCGTCTACCGCTACCTGGCCCCCGACGGCCTCGAAGGCGGCGAAGGCACCTTTGCCATCTGCTCGTTCTGGCTCGTCCAGTGCCTGGCCGAGATCGGCGAACTGGACCGGGCCCGCACGCTCTTCGAACGCCTCATCGGCTTCGCCAACGACGTCGGCTTGCTCGCCGAAGAGATCGACACCACCACCGTTGAGCTGCTCGGCAACTTCCCACAGGCATTCACCCACATCGGGCTCATCAACGCCGCCTACGCCCTCGGTCGAGCAACGAGCCCGACCGCTGGGTGAACTGATCTGATGAGTCACGATGGTGGGGTCGACCCGTTTCATGAACGGCGCATCGTCGAACAGCGCCGACATGCACGGGTTTGGAGATCCGCCGCTCGCTGCGTCCAGATGCGGCGCCGCGTGTGTACTCGCGCAGGACCTAGCCGAGGTCGGCGACGCTGCTGCGCTCGTTCCCCAGCCCGCCGCACGACGGCACGTCACTCTCTGTCATGCCGAAGGAGACCCAGGCCGATCAGAGTTCCCGCGGCGATCATGATCAATGACTCCTCGGCCGCCGTCGATCCGATCAACGCGGGGCCGTCGAGCGCCCCTGCGAGAGCCAGGATGCCGAGGACGCCAATGGCGAGCAGTGCGCTTCCGATCGCGGCGTGCAGCGCAGCCCCGCCTCGAAGAGGGCGGTCGCGGTTGCGTGCCGCGGCCAGCGGCCAGGCAACGGCGGTGAGGAGTGGGGCGAGATGGTAGGTGGTGGTCGGGTGCGTCAGTGCAAGGACCAGCCACCCGGCGGCTGCGGCGAGGCTCCATCCGGCACGAGTGAGCCGCCCCAGCGTCACCGGTGCACGCTTCGGCGCTGATCCGTCTGCGTCGGGGACGCCCACTGCGGCGAGCACCTCTCTGGCCGACGGGTTGACCATGGCGTGGTTGCCGACGACCACGGTCGGCACCGTCTCGTTGCCCCGGGCCACGGACCGGACCAGCGCGGCAGCCGCCGGGTCCTCCCAGATGTTCACCTCGGCGCGTTCGACCCCCGCGCGATCGAGTTCGTGACGCAGGACGTGGCAGAAGCCGCAGCCTGGCCGCCAGTAGACGGTCACGTCGAGCTCTCCCGCCGCCGTCGTCATCGCCGCGGCCCCTCGGGCAGTGGGCGTGTGTCGTCGTCGTGGACGGAGCGGATCTCGACACCATTCCCGAAGGCGGCCCGGCCCTTGATCCGGCGGGCCAGGAACGATGGACGGGGGTAGTACCAGGCTGCTTTCCGACTGGCCACGCCGTCGACCTCGACGTCGTAGTAGGGGGCCAACCCCTTCCACGGGCACAGCGTTCGGGTGCGGCTGGGCCGCAGGTACTCCGAGAGCAGGGAGTCGGGCAGGAGGTAGTGGTTGCCTTCGACGACCACGGTGTCGGCGCTGTCCGCGATGACGGTTTCGTTGAAGACGGCCTGCATTCTCATGACTTCTCCTCGAGTCGTTGGGGAGCTTGCGGGACGGGCTCGGCCGCCGGGGCTGAGAGCGCGCGGCGGCGTGGACGCCGGAGGGCGATGAGCGCCAGTGCAGCCAGGGCAACGCCGAAGCCCACGGCTCCGATTCCTTGCACGCGGGCGGCAAGCCACCGCTGGAGTGATTCTGCGGCGATGACCAGCGGATCCGTGCCCGCGCCCGCGTGCAGCACCCGGAGCTCCCAGGCGCCGTACCAGGCGACGTATGCACCGGCCAGCAACAGGACCAGGCCGCCGATCCGTGGCAGAGCTCCTCCGAGGGAGCGCATCCGGGTGATCAGCCCGCCTCGCGCCAGCGCGGTGGCGACGGCCGCGGCCCCGACGACGAGGCCCATTCCGCCGGCGTAGACGAGGAACAGGACCAACCCCTGTGCCGTAGATCCAGACCTGAACGATGTCACCACCACGGCGAGGAACGGCGCGATCGTGCATCCCATGGATGCGATGGCGTAGCTGGCTCCGAAGCCGGTCATCGAGGCCCAGCTCGCGGTGGGCGGCTGAACCCGGGCGCTGCGGCGACGTCGGACCGGGATCGTGGGCAGTCGGCGACCCAGTGCCACCCAGAGCCCGGCGACGGCCAGCACGACTCCGAACAGGACCGTGAACGCGGGCAGGTAGCCCTGCACCGACGCGGCGACCGGCGCGACCGCCAGACCGAAGGCCAAGAACACGCCGGCGAAGCCGGTTGTCAGGGCGAGGGTGGCGCGGGCCGCGCGCGCCACGGCCACCTGGCGGGGAAGCTCCCGATGATCCAGCACGAACAACGACAGGTACGCCGGCAACAGGGCGAAGCCGCAGGGGTTGACCGCCGCCAGCATGCCCGCGCCGAGCGCGAGCCCGATCGATCCGGCATCCATGCCGGTCAGCCGGCCAGCTGCGCGACCAGCGCGTTCAGCTGGGCGTCTTCCAGGTAACCCTCGGATACGATCTCGCCGTCGGCCGAGATCACCGTGAAGGTGCTCTGCGCAGTCACCCCGAAGTGCCGCCAGATCTCACCGTCCGGATCCACCAGGTGCGTGACGGAAGGAATCCTTCCCGCCAGGTCTTCGATCGCGGGTCCCGAGTCCAAGCCACCCACACCCACCACAGCCACCTTCCCCTGATACTTCTGCGCCAGCGCGGATACGTTCACGCTCTGGGCGCGGCACGTCGGGCACCAGGGAGCCCAGAACCACAGCACCGCCGGCTCGCCTTCCAGCGAGCTGCCATTGAACGCCGTCCCCGACAGGGTCGTCCCGGAGAAGTCGTAGTCGGCGGTCTTCCCGGTGCCGATCGGCTCCCCACCAGTGGCGCGAGAGTCGCTCGCGGTCGTGGTGCCGCAGCCGGCCAGCGTGAGCAGTGCCACGACGAGGGCAGCGATGATCCAGCGCATACCCCCGATCCTCCGCCAGGTCTGGTCGGCGTTCTGTGAGCGCGCTTACGCAAGGCCGCGGAGTTCCAACCGGAAATCCCGGGAGACGCTCGACGCCGATCGTGGATCGGCATTGGGGGAGGATGAACGCATGCCTGTGGACGTACGCGTGGAGACGGTCATCGACAGTGCGCCCGAACGAGTGGCATCGCTCGCGGGTGACCCGGCCAACGCACCGAGGTGGTACGCCAACATCCGGTCCGTCGACTGGCAGACGCCGCCACCGGTTGCGGTCGGCTCCCGGTTGGACTTCGTCGCCCAGTTTCTGGGTCGACGGCTCGCCTACACCTACGAGGTGGTCGAGCTCGAGCCGGAACGACGACTCGTCATGCGCACTACCGACGGGCCCTTTCCGATGGAGACGACCTACAGCTGGGATCCGGCCGGAGCTGGGCAGACCCGGATGACGTTGCGCAACCGCGGCAATCCGTCCGGGTTCTCCCGAATGGCCGCGCCCGTGCTCGAACGCGCGATGAGGCGTGCCACCACCAAGGACTTGGCCCGGTTGAAGGCGATCCTCGAGGTGCCTCCAGCCAGCGTGTGAACCGCAGCGAGTCCGTGGCTACGGTGAAGTGATGACGACGCAAAGCACCGACCAATCGCTAGCCAGCACCGACCATCCGGTGAGCCCCGACGGCCCCCGCCGCCCGGCACTCCTGGTCTTCGACGTCAACGAGACGCTCTCGGACATGTCGCCCATGGGTCAGCGATTCGAGGACGTCGGGGCCCCCACGGACCTGGCCAAGACGTGGTTCGCTGGGCTTCTGCGCGACGGCTTCGCCCTGACCGCCGTCAACGCCAGCGAGCCGTTCGCGCGGCTCGCGGCCGAGGCCCTCCGAATCAGCCTGCACGGGATCGCATTGAATCGCGGTACCGAAGAAGCGGTCGAGCACATCATGGCCGGCTTCGCCGGCCTCGGCGTCCACGCCGATGTCCCGGACGGGATCCGCGCCCTGAGCGCCCTGGGAATCCGGCTGGTCACCCTGAGCAACGGTGCCGCGTCGGTCGCCGCAGGATTGTTCGACCGAGCCGGCATCCGCGACCACTTCGACGCCCTCCTCTCGGTTGAACAAGCCGGCGCGTGGAAACCCGCCGCGGACGCGTACGCCTACGCGCTCGAGCAATGCGGAGTGGATCCCATGGACGCCATGTTGGTCGCCGTCCACCCCTGGGACATCGACGGCGCCGCACGCGCGGGACTCGCCACCGCGTGGATCAACCGAACAGGTGGCCCCTACCCGGA
The DNA here is from genome assembly GCA_016125355.1 of Actinomycetales bacterium. GTDB lineage: Bacteria > Actinomycetota > Actinomycetes > S36-B12 > S36-B12 > UBA10649. The sequence goes on from WGLX01000012.1 coordinate 171,759, forward strand.
CTACTTCAGGGCTCCCGACCTCCAGGTCGGGTCGCTGACCGAGCTGGCCGTCAAGCTCGCCGGCTGACCGCCTGGTCTGGTTGAAGGAGGCCGGGCCGACCGCGCCTCAGACCATGCGCGGCTGGCCCGAGAATGACCTCAGATCCCCGGGGCGGCAGTGATGTCGAGTTCGGTCTGCACGAAGTGGTTGAAGTAGTTGGTCAACAGGTTCAGCGTGACGTGCACGGACAGCTCGGTGAGCTGCTCGTCGGTCCAGCCGGCGTCGAGCGCCGCCTGCCAGGTTGCTTCAGCGACGTTGCCGACGTCTCGGGTGTACTCGCGAGCGAGCGAGAGCAGCGCAGCGAGCTTGGCATCGAACTCCACCGTGCCGCGGCGGATGTCGATCATCTCGTCCTCGGACAGCCCGGCCGCCTTGCCGCCGCCGGTGTGCGCGGCCTGGCAGTAGGAGCAGTCGTCGATGTTGCCGACCGCGAGCGCGATGGCCTCACGGGTGCGGGCGTCGTAGGAGCTGTAGTCGGCGATGACCGACTGCAGCGCGACGTAGGACTGGAGCACCACCGGCGAGTGCGCCATCTCACCGTGGATGTTCAAGACCTTGCCGAACTTCGCCTCCAGTGCCTTGAGTTGGTCCCGGCTGTTCTCGGGGGCGCTGTCGAGGGTGTGGACGGGAATGCGGGGCATGAGGGTCCTCCTGCGAACTCGGATCTTGTACGGACAAATCGCTCAACGACGCGACGACCCGCCCGCATTCGTAACTGTCACCTGAGTGACACTCTGAACAAGGGCCGGTGGACACCGGACGTGGTTTCAGAGCATGGAGCCCAGGTCGGACCCCACAGTGGGGTAGGCGGCTGTCGCAGACTTCAGCTGACGGGTGGTGAGGCCGACCTTGATGGCCAGGCCGAGGGTGTTGATCAACTCGCCGTATTCGTGTCCCAGGAGATGCGCGCCGACGACCTGGTCGGTGGACTGGTCGATGAGGATCTTCGCCGCCGCGGTGGTTGCCCCGATCCGGTAGTTGGAGTACCAGCCGCTGGTGTCGGAGTAGCGGACCGCGAGGTCGATGCCTTCCTTGCGGGCTTCGGACTCCAGCATGCCGACGCGAGAGAGTTCAGGGATGGTGAACACCGCGGTGGGCACACCGGCGTAGTCCGGAGCCGTGGTGGTGCCCTTGATCATGTTGGAGGAGGCGACCTTGGCCTCCGACACGGCGACCGGGGTGAGCGCCATCCCTCGGGTGTCGGCTGAGTCTCCGGCGGCCCAGACAGCGGAGTTGGTCGTGCTTTGGAGGTGTTCTGCGACGTGGATGCCGTGCTCGCCCCATTCGACTCCGGCGGCATCGAGATCGAGGTCTGCAAGGTCCGCGACCCGTCCGGCGCCGTGGACGACGAGGTCGGTCTCGATGGTCTCCTGGGCGCCGTCATGCTGCAGTGTGACCTGGTATCCACTGTCGGACTGGTGCACATTCAGAATGCTGGTGTGTCGGCGCAGGTCGATGCCGACTTCCCGGCCGTGATCGACAAGGAGCTCGACGAGGTCGGGGTCGAAGCCCTTCAACGGCCGCTCGCCGCGGTCGATGATGATTGCCGCGCTACCGGCGCGCGCGGCGATGTGGGCGAACTCGAAAGAGATGAAGCCGCCCCCGACGAACAGGATCCGAGAAGGCAGTTCCTCGAGATCCAGGAAGTCGGTGCTGTCGATCAGGTGCTGGTGGCCGGGGAAGTCCAGGGGACGGGGTCGCGCACCGGTGGCGACCAGGAAGCGTTCGGCGTCGTAGGCGGTGGCGTCGATCTCGAGCTGTCGAGGGCCGGTGAACTTCGCCCGGCCGTGCAGGGTGGTGACGCCGCTGTGGGTCAGGCCGTCCTCCATGCTCTGGGGGACCGGGTCAGTGAAGCCGTGCTTGTGCTTCATCAGGTCCGCCCAGTTGATCGACAACCCGTCGCTGTCGATGCCCTTGCCGCTCAGCAGGCGGGCACTGTCGATGATCTCGGCGCCGCGTCGCAGGATCTTCTTGGGATCGCAGCCCCGCAAGGCGCACGTGCCGCCGTAGGGGAGCGAGTCGACGATGGCCACTTCCCATCCTTGTGCTGCGCACTTGTTTGCGGCGGCGACCCCGGCCATGCCGGCGCCGATCACGATCAGGTCGAAGTGCTTGCTCATAGGTTGTTCTCCTTGGCTGTCCCGTCGGTGGGGCTGTCAGGGTTCTGTGCTGACGAGGCGTCCGCGTGCGCGGTCGGTCTCGGGCGATGGATCGGACGTCCGCCTCGCCGGTCTCGTGCCCACCGTGCCCACCCGGCAGCGGCGAGCACGAGCCCGAGCCCGATCAGCACCCAGCTCTGCAGGGACCAGCCGGCGATGGCCCCGGCGATCCCGAGCGAGAACAGGACCGGCAGGCCGCAACAAAGACCGATGGCGCCAGCCAGTGCCGTGATCGGGCCGATGGTCGTCATGCGGTCACGCATTCGCAAGGACCGCCCGCAGCTGCTCGAGGGTCGGCGCGCCTTGGAATCCGTCCGGCGTGCGGTAGCGGCGGCAGGCCAGGCCGACCTCGGAGTCAGGCTCGGCGAAGACGTCCACGCCGTCGACCTGGATGCTCGGTGAGCCGTGGAAGCCGGTGCGCTTGGCCTCCGCCGGAGTCTCGACGAGGTAGCGGGTCAAGCGGACGTCGCCGCGCTCCGACGCAACGACGCGGAGTCGTTCGTCCGCGACCTTCCAGTTCGGGCAGTCCTGGAAGTAGAGCAGCGTGATGTCCATGGCCGTCACGCTAAACCTTGATCCATGGTGCAAGGTCAAGGCGTAGAGTCTCAACATGCGCATCGGAGAGGCTGCCGAGGCGGCGGGCGTAGCGGCGCAGACCATCCGCTTCTACGAGCGGCGCGGCCTGCTTCCCCAGCCACCACGGGGTCCCAACGGATACCGGGACTACGACGCCTCGGTCCTCGCTCAGCTCGCGTTCATCCGCAGCGGACAGTCAGCTGGGCTGACCCTGGTCGAGCTGTCCAGCATCCTCGACCAGCGCCGCGAGGGCGCCGTCCCATGCGCCCACGTCCACTCGCTGCTCATGACCAAGCTGAACGACATCAGGACCCGGCAAGACGAACTCGCCGCCCTGGAAAGGGATCTCGAAGGCCTCATCAGCCGCAGTCACCGCCTCGATCCAGCGGACTGCACGGACTCGAAGATCTGTCACATCATCGCGCCCGAGACGTGATGCGGGATCGACGTCCGTCCGGCCGCCTGCTCGCCGGTTCGAAGGACATCGTGGGCAACCCCGCATCCCCTACGAAGCCAACCGGCGCTTGCGTTCCAGCCTATCCAGTTGAGTCTTGGTCGCGCTTCCACTGCCCCGTCGCCTCGCTCTGGTGACGCAATCCGAAGAGCCGGTCAAGTCCCAGGTAGTGGTGTAGCGCTGCGTTCTCCTTCTTGGTGTTCAGGCGGTGAGTGCGGGTAGGTCGTCGGCTCCGATCTGGGGTTCGGTGGTGGGCATGAGGTTCATGCGGGAGCGGGCCAGGACGTCCAGGCCGAGGTAGCGGCGCCCTTCAGCCCATTCGTCGGTCTGCTCGGCCAGGACGGCTCCGACGAGCCGGACGATCGCGTCGCGGGTGGGGAAGATCCCGACGGCGTCGGTGCGGCGCCGGATCTCCTTGTTCAGCCGCTCGGTGGGGTTGTTGGACCAGATCTGGGTCCAGATCTCCTTGGGGAAGCTGGTGAAGGCCAGCAGGTCAGCGCGGGCGCGGTCGAGGTGTTCGGCGACGGCGGGCAGCTTCTCGGCGACATAGTCCAGCAGCCGGTCGAACTGAGCGGCGACCGCCGCCGCGTCGGGCTGGTCGTAGACGCTGTGCAGCATCGCCTTGACCGCCGGCCACATGGACTTGGGGGTGACGCCCATCAGGTTGAACGCGTAGTGGGTGCGGCAGCGTTGCCAGGACGCGCCGGGCAGGTTCGCGGCGATAGCCTCTCGCAGGCCGGCGTGAGCGTCCGAAGTCACCAAGCGCACTCCGGCCAGGCCGCGGGCGACCAGGTCGGCGAAGAACTCGTTCCACGCCGACCCGGTCTCGGCGGTGGCCACCCGCATGCCGAGGACCTCACGGTGCCCGTCACCGTTGACACCGGTGGCGAGCAGCACGACGGCGTTGATGACCCGGCCGCCTTCGCGGACCTTCATGGTCAGCGCGTCGGCGGTGACGAACGTGAACGGGCCGGCGTCGCCGAGCGGGCGGTGGCGGAAGTCCTCGACGATCGCGTCGAGCTCGCCGGCCATCCGCGAGACCTGGGACTTGGACAGCGAGTCGATCCCCAGCTGCTTGACCAGCTTGTCCATCCGGCGGGTGGAGACCCCGGCCAGGTAGCAGTCGGCGACCACGGTGATCAACGCCGACTCCGCCCGCTTGCGGCGCTCGAGCAGCCACTCGGGGAAGTAGGTGCCCTTGCGCAGCTTCGGCACCGCGACGTCGATCGTGCCGACCCGGGTGTCCAGGTCGCGGTGGCGGTAACCATTGCGCTGCGCGGTCCGACCCGGACTCGGGCGTCCCCACTCGGCGCCCACGACGGCGTCGGCGTCGGCGCACAGCAGGGCGTTGATCATCGTCTGCAGCAGGCTGCGCATCAGATCCGGGGACGCCTCGGCCAGTGCTTCTCCGAGCAGGCCGGCAGGGTCGACAATATGAGGTGCGGTCATCGTGATGACTCCGATCGAGAGTGCTGTGGAAGGTTCGCTCGAAAGGATCACGCGGTGGCCGCACCTGCGTCCACGCCAGGGACGACCTCGGCGACCGCGCTACACCACTATGCGGGACTCAACTGAAGAGCCTGGCCGGGAACCACCACTTGACGACGCGACCAACCGCCGTACGGCGGCACCCAGCAGCCGGCGTCGCAGCCACACTCGCGGTTGCGGGGATTATGCACACGCTGGATCAAGCTCCGGCTCACAGTGCTGAGTCTAGGTCGCCGCAGACCGGAGCGAAGGCTCCTCTGGCGCGAACCAGTCGACAAGCGGGGGATTGGACCTGTGGCCATTTACTGTCCACATTGGGTCCGTTCCGCTCCGCACCCAACGGGTATCCTGAGACCGGAAGCGAGGGCGAATCCCTCACCACACCGCGTGAATCGGTAGCTTCCGGCCCGACAACGTAGTCCTCGCGATGCCCCTGATGGCGTCCAGAGGTCGCAGGTTCAAATCCTGCCCCCGCTACCAACCAAGCGGTCAGACCCCCTCTCAGAGGGGGTCTGACCCATTTTGACCCGCCCCTGCGGATCCGGACCGCAGACCTGGACGCCTATGCGGCCCCCCCAGGGTCCCGTTGCCGGGGGCGATGCTCGCGCAATGTGCGTCAGGCGAGCGCAGCATTGCCGATAGTAACGAGTGACGTTATTATCGGGTCGTGATCGTCTCGTTCGCCGATCGGGACACCGAGCGGCTGGCGTCGGGTCAGCGGGTGCGCCGGTTCGCAGCGTTCGAGTCAATTGCGCGACGCAAACTGAGGCAGTTGGAGGTCGCTGGCCGCCTGGATGACCTGAAGGTGCCGCCCGGTAACCGACTGGAAGCACTGAAGGGTGATCGGAAAGGCCAGATGAGCATCCGCATCAACGACCAATGGCGTGTCTGCTTCCGATGGATGCCAGCAGGCCCGGCGGACGTCGAGATCGTGGACTACCACTAGAAGGAGGGCGGAGATGGCCAAGAGTCCCGTGCTGCTGGACCCCGTGACCCCGGGCGAGCTGCTGTGGGAGGAGTTCATGGTTCCCATGGGCTTGACCCGTTACCGGCTGGCCAAGGAGATCGGTGTCCCGGCGCCGCGCATCGGCGACATCGTCAGCGGCAAGCGCTCCGTGACGGCCGACACGGACTTGCGTCTGTGCCGGTTTTTCGGCCTCTCCGACGGGTACTGGCTGCGCGCCCAGGCCGCCTACGACATCGAAGTCGCCCAGCGGGCGCTCGCCCCTGTGTTGAAGAAGATCAAGCCCTGGTCGGGCACCGCCGCGTGAACGCGAATCTGGGCGGCGTGGGTGCAGGGCTGCACCACTACGGGGGTGCAGAAGGGGGTGCAGAAACGTCGTTATGTGAGGGAATCATGCGGAGCACGCAACACGATGGTCGCGGCACCCCCGCGTTCCCCCGCCACTGACGGAGGGGCGGACAAGATGGTCACTCGGTGAGTGCCGCCCTCTCGACGAGCGCATCGTGGTCCCCTTCGTTGATCCGTGAGTACGCGATGGCAAAGCCCGCCAGGGCCTCGTCGAACTGCGGCCCATCGCCCAGATACCCCGCGATGGTGCTGGCATCGGCGGCGCGGGCGTGAGCGCGGGCAAGCACGGCCCCGCACCCCTGCGCGTATTCGAGGAAGCCCTCGTGGCCGAGAAGGCTGATGTCGATAGCAGCCTTCATGTCCCGTTCCGGACGAGCACAGGCGAATCGATCTGGCAGGGACGCTCCGACGTGTCGCCCGGTTCATGGGCGTGAACGCGGATCCCCACCTGTGCGACCTCATCGTCGAGGAGTCGAGTCAGCCGAGATGAACCGGCACGGCGACAAGTTCGACGACAGCGTGTTCTTCGACGGCTTCCGGCACTCGATGTCATTGCCGGCGATCGGCAGCCGGGCCAAGGTGCGGGCGCCTGGCGCAACCCGTGAGGTACGCGCTCGAATCGTCACGCAGCTGGACGAGATGTGGGCGACCCTGGTGGCTCCGCAGACGGGATGGCGCGACCACGACGCCTTCGTCGACGACATCGCCCTCGGGCCGGGCCCGTTCCCCACCTGAGCGGTGGGCTGCCACCCGGCTCGATCATCGCGAGCCGTCGGTTCCAGCCCCATTGCGCACGCCTGAGGCGGGGCCAAGCCTGATGGGGTCGCGCCGCGCGGCACCACTCCGACGAACGACTCCGCCCGCCCTGCCTACCGTCCAGTGAGGGGATGGCCTTCACCGGTCAACGAAGATGAGCGTCATTGCCGGGGTCGACGGGGTGCTGGGTCCGTTCGGGTACCCCCAGCACGAGGTCACAGACGCGTTTGCGGCCGTCGTCGCTCCCGATGGCGGCAGCAGGGAGGTGATCAAGCGCATCCATGCTGCGACCGGTGTCGAGCATCGGTACCTGGCGCTGCCGCTCGACGAGTACGACCAGGTGACGGGCTTCGGTGAGGCCAACGATGCCTTCATCCGGGTCGGCCTCGACCTGGTTGAGGCGGCTGCCGCGGGGGCTCTGGAGGCCGCGGGACTGGTGGCCAGCGACGTGGACATGGTCATGATGACGACGGTCACCGGGATCGCGGTGCCCTCCGTCGAGGCACGGTTGGTCCCCCGCCTGGGGCTGCGGCCCGATGTGAAGCGGCTGCCCGTGTTCGGGCTGGGGTGTGTGGCGGGGGCCGCGGGTGTCGCTCGGGTGCATGACTACCTGGTCGGTCACCCCGCCGACGTGGTGCTGCTCCTGTGCCTCGAGCTGTGCTCCCTGACGGTGCAGAAGAACGACACCTCCATGGCGAACATCGTGGCCAGCGGCCTGTTCGGAGACGGGGCAGCCGCCGTCGTGATGGTAGGGGAGGACCGTGCCCGGCAGCTGGGTATTCGCGGTCCCGAAGTCCTGGCGTCGCGCAGCAGGATGTATCCCGACACCGAGCGGACGATGGGCTGGGACATCGGCGGCAGTGGCTTCCGGATCGTCCTCTCTCCTGGTGTGCCCGATCTGATCATGGACAATCTCGGCGGTGACGTGGCCGCGTTCCTCGACGATCACGCGCTGACGACCAGCGATATCGCCACGTGGGTGAGCCACCCCGGCGGCCCGAAGGTCCTGCAGGCGATGGAGTCGTCTCTCGACCTGCATGACGGTCAGCTGGACGTCACGTGGCGATCCCTGGCTGCGATCGGCAACCTGTCGTCCGCGTCTGTGCTGCACGTACTCGGCGACACCCTCGCGGGCCGCGGCGTGGAGCCGCCGGTGGCCGGGACTCCAGGAATGCTGATGGCCATGGGCCCGGGGTTCTGCGCGGAACTCGTGCTGCTGAGGTGGTGACGGCGTGGCCGGGTTCGTAGCATTCACCGTTCTCATCGCGCTCGTGGCCGTGGAGCGCATCGTCGAACTCCTCGTATCCAAGCGCAACCTCCGGTGGAGCGAGGCGCACGGCGGGATCGAGTACGGGCACTCCCACTACCCGTTCATGGTCGCGTTGCACGTGTTCCTGCTCGCCGGCTCGCTGATCGAGGTCTGGGTCTGGCAGCGTCCACTGGTACCTGTCCTGTCGTGGGCGATGCTGGCCCTGGTGATCGGCTCGCAGGCCTTGCGCTGGTGGTGCATCATCACCTTGGGCCATCGCTGGAACACCTTGGTGGTCATCGTCCCGGGAATGCCGAAGGTGACGAGCGGCCCCTACCGGTGGCTCGCCCACCCCAACTATGTCGCCGTGGTGATCGAGGGGATCGCGCTGCCGATGGTCGGCTTCGCCTGGGTCACCGCAGTGGTGTTCACCGTGCTCAACATCCCTCTGCTCATGACGCGACTTCGTGTCGAGAACGAGGCACTCGCCACGCTGCCCGCGGCGATCAACGCGGGCCTCAGCGGCCTCGAGACCGTCGTCGTCGAACCACGCCAGGGAGCCATCGACAAGGCGTGCGGCGAAGGGCTGATGCCCGGCGCTCTGGAGAGTCTTGCGCGCATCGGCGTCAGCCCCCGCGGCCTGCCCTTCCACGGCATCAGGTACATCGCCGGCGAGAATGTGGCGGAGGCCCGATTCTCCCGGACGCCAGGGCGCGGGGTGCGGCGGACGGAACTGCACGGCGCCTTGCGCCAGCGGGCGAGCGAGCTGGGTGTGCGGTTCGTCGCCGACCGCGTCGACGCGATCGCGCATGACGACGAGTCGATCGAGGCGGCAGGCATCCGCGCGCGCTACCTCATCGGCGCGGACGGCCTGCACTCGCAGGTTCGCAGCAGTCTCGGCCTGGCCTCGGCGAGTCGTGGATCGAAGCGGTACGGGGTCAGGCAGCACTTCTCGGTCCGTCCGTGGACGGACATGGTCGAGGTGTATTGGCTGAGCGATGCCGAGCTCTACGTCACGCCGGTCGATGAGGATCTCGTCGGTGTGGCCGTGCTGGGCACCGCTCCCCTCGATCTCCACGCAGCGATCAGCATGGTCCCCGAGCTGGCCGGCCGGCTGGACGGCGCCCCAAGCGCCAGTACGCCCCGCGGTGCCGGGCCTCTGCGACAGCGTGTGACCGCGCGAACGGCCGGCCGGGCACTGCTGGTCGGCGACGCCGCCGGATATGTGGACGCACTCACGGGTGAGGGGCTGCGAGTCGGCTTCGCCGAGGCCGAGGCTGCCGCGGCCGCCATCCGGGCCGGTCTGCCCGGCCGCTACGAGGCTGACTGGCGCGGCATCACGCGGTCCTACCGTTGGCTGACCAATGCGCTCCTCTGGACGGCATCCCAGCGCAGGTTGCGCTCCGTCGTCGTCCCCGCAGCGCGAGCGCTGCCCATGGCCTTCGTCCGCATCGTGGACGGCCTGGCGTACTGAGCTGCCGGCGCTACATAGCCGGCGACAGCGTGAGCGCCACGACATCGAGCACAGCGACCCCGACAAGCGCGAGGAACATCGCCGACGGGCGCGCTGACCGAGAGCCGAGCAGCACCGCCGCCAGGAAGCCGACGACGAGGAGTCCTGCCGTCCACGGGGCCGCGTTCGCGGTCGCCACGGCCACGAGGATGCCGGTGGCGACGCCCAGCAGGACCCAGCACAGGAGGGTGGACCAACGGGCGCCGAGCCGTACCACGAGGCCATCCACCCCGTGCGATCGATCGGACTCCAGGTCCCTCATCGCGTTCGCCAGGTGACCGCTGACCGCGACCAGCGCGAAGGCGGCAACCATCCACCAGGGTCCTGTGGTTCCGTCCAGTCCCATGTGCAGGAAGAGGGGCATGGCTCCGAAGGCGAGCGCATAGGGGAGCCAGGACCACACGGTGCGGGACAGGGCCACGTTGTAGAGCCAGGCCATCGAGAGCGCGAAGACGTGGATGGAACCCCCCGTGAAGCCGGCGACAACCCAGCTCAGCACGCTCGACACGAGCAACGCCGCCCACGCCGCTGCCCAGAGCGCACGCGACGAGACGACGCCAGCCACGGTCGGCTTCTCACTCCTCTCGGCACGGGCATCGTTCGATGCGTCGAAGGCGTCATTGCTCCACCCCACGGACAACTGGCCCACGAGGATGGCCAGGGCCACCAGCGCCAGGGATGCACCGCGCCAGCCGATGCTCCACGCGAACACCGTCATCACGGACGTGACGGCGATGGTGGGGAGCGCGTGGGACGCGGTGATGAAACCGCGCAGCCGCATTCCCGATGTGATCATCTGAGCCATGCGTGCGCGCGCGATGACCCGACAACCAGGGCGCGATGAAGGTGCGCGACTCGACGTCACCCCCGAAGGCTACGCGGTGGCACTCGCCTGACTGGATCGTCAACACATCTTGACGCGTCCATCTTGTCAACGTATCTTGACGGCATGGACGAGGATGACTTGACCGCCACCGATCCCGCCGTCGGGCTGGCCGCCGTGGCTGCCCTGCACCGGCTCGCCGAGCGACTCGAGAATGTCCACGTCGATCACGCACGAGAGGCCGGCTGGAGCTGGGCCGAGATCGCGGCGGTTCTCGGCGTCAGCAAGCAGGCCGCGCATCAGAAGCATCAGCGAAGAGAGGAATGAGCCATGTTCGAACGCTTCAGCAGCGAGGCTCGATCCACGGTGACGCGAGCGTATGACGTCCGGCAGCGACGCGGTGACCGGCAGATCGGGTGCGAACACCTGCTGATCGGCCTCGCCAGCGCCGGGGAGCCGCACCTACTCTCTGAAGGGCTCACCGAATCCTCACTGGAGCAGGCGCTCGCCGCCGGCCCCGGCAGCCCGGAGAGCGACGCTCAGGCGCTTCGGGCGATCGGGATCGACATCGAACGGATCCGCGACAACGTGGACAAGGTCTTCGGCCCCGAGGCGTGGACGGATGCGGAGCCCGCACTGAAGCGCAGCGGCGGCATCACCGAGCGGATCCTGGGCAGGTCCGCCCGCCTGACCCCAGCGGCTAAGAAGGCCCTGGAGCTCGCTCTGCGTGAGGCCATTGTCGACCACTCCCGCGAGATCAGCACGACGCACCTGCTCCGCGCGATCCTTCGATCACCCGGCACTGTCGTCCCCGCGATCGTGCCCGACGCGACGCTCGCCCGACTCAGGGAGTCCACCAGGCGAGCTGCCTAGTTCTGTCTATCGGCGTTGGCGGAGGGGCGTGTCAGCGGTCGACGTGAGGAGGGCATTGCCGTGCCGAGCCAGGGCTCGTGTCAACCGGTGGCGGCGCGTCGTGCAGCGAATGATGGGTCCGCCACGATTGCTCGACCTGCTTCTGCCGCTCACCCGTGAAGCTACGCGCCGGCCCACCGGCTGGCACCGTCCCGTCGCGTTGGGAGAACTTCCCGGGTGCTGAGGGAAACCTGCTCTGGCCGGTGGGAAACAGCAAGACGCAGAGTGACGGCGTAGGTCTCGTCGTCATTGAAGGGAACACGGCATGAACCCGACCGTTCACATCCCGACTGCCCACGCCCGCAAGTCGAGCCGCCTTTGGCGTGTCGCGGGCGTCCTAGCCCTAGCCCACATCGTCGTGATGTTCGGCAGCTTTGGTCTCCAGCAGGTGGCCCCGCTGGACGCGGACGCGACCACCGTCACTGCTGACCATGTCACGTCGTCTCTGGCCAAGGGGCTCACGGGCGGATACCTCACCATGATCAGCTACCTCCTCCTCCTCCTCGTTGCGACGCTGCTGGCTCGGCTCCTCCGATCTGCCACGGACCTGTCCGGCTGGCTGACGGGCGCGATGACGGCTTCGGCCGCCGTGTTCGTTGCTGTGACATTCTCCGCGATGGCCGACCTGGGAGCAGCCCTGTACGACGGCCACCACGGCGCGTCTGTGGAGACCGTCACCTCACTCGACCACACGCATTGGTTTGGGATCTTCCTCGCGACCGCGGCACTCGGCGTCTTCACGGCGGCCGCCGGAGCGGCGATCCTCGAGTCGGGCGCCCTACCCCGTTGGGTCGGCTACTTCGGGGCGGTCGTCGGAGTCACCTCAGTCATCTCGGTTGTCGGCGCCGGTGCGGGTTTCGTGGATACCGTGACGCTGCTGTGGACGTTGTGGTTCGTCTGCCTGGCTGTGTCCTGCCTGCGCCACGCAGCGGCGTCCCGGCAGGACACGGCCGGTGACTCGTCCGGGGAGTCTTCGATGATGCCTGCGGCGGGCGCGTAGTCCGGGCATCATGAAGTGGTGCGCGCGCCGCCGGAGACAGCGATGACCGGCGTGGCGGTAGCGGGTTGCGCCGCTGCCGCCACCGCCGGCATCGCGGCGTCGCTGTGGGTCGCGACTGTTGGCGGCCAGTCACTTCTGTCGGCGGCGCTCAGCGGAGCCGTGTCGGGGGCGTTCGTCCTGGTCGGAGCCATCGTGTCCGCAGCCCGGCCGCGCAACCGGGTCGGCTGGCTGATGCTCGTGGGCGGCAGCCTGTGGGCAGTCGGGAACGGGGCCGTCGATCTCGCCCACCGCGGTATCATCGAGGCACCCGGCACGATCGACGGCACGTCCCTGCTCGCCGTGTCCGGCTCCGCGTTGGGGGGCGCGGGCTGGATCGCGGTGACGATCGGCGTCGTGATGTTCTTCCCGGATGGGCAGGTCCCGGACCCGCGCTGGTCCTGGCTTCCGAAGGCGCTTCTGGGCACCGTCGCCGCGTCGACCCTCGGAGTCGTGACGGCTTCCGACGCCAATGTCCTCGGTCTCGGGCCTTGGGAGAACCCGATCGGACTGCCGAGTGGCCTCCAGCCGGTCTCGGGTCTCCTATCGTTGTTCGCTGTCGGCCTCGGGGGCGTCACCGTCGTGTGATCGATCATCGCTCAGGGGGGCCGCTGGCGAACAGGCGGCTTCTTGGAGCGGCAGCAACTTCTGGCGTTCGCGGCTGCGGCGTGCCTGCCGATTCTGGCCGTGCCGGTTGTCCTCACAACAGGCGTCGGAGGCTGGCTCCTCTCAGCCGCTGCGATCCCGCTGCCCTTCGTGATCGGGTTCGTTGTCCTTGCTGCCGATGCCTACGACCTTCAGACCGCGGCGAACCGGTTCCTCGTCTGGTTGACGATCTCCGCGATCGTCGTCGGTCTTTACGCCACGGTGATCGTGGGCGTCGGCAGTCGCTTCAACGAACAGGGCGCCCCGTGGCTGCCCTGGCTGGCGGCCGCCGCAGTGGCCGTCACATTTGCGCCCTTACGGGACGCTCTCCAGCGAGGGGCCAACAGGATCACCTACGGGCGCTGGGACCAGCCTTACGATGTCCTCGCCACCCTCGGTCAGCGACTTGAAGCCACCACCGACGTTGACCTGCTCCTCGGCGATGTCATCGCCGAGCTCGACAGCCTCGGGCTCGAGGACGCCGCGATCGTCTCCCCGGATGGCTCCGTCATCGCCGGGGCAGCCCAGACGCCGGAACCCCGCATGCAACTTCCGCTGTCCGCGTACGGACAGGCGGTCGGGACGCTCATGTTCCATGTTCCCCATGGCCCGCTTCGCCACCGCGACAAGCAGCTGATCGACGACCTCGCCGGCCACATCGCAGGCGTGCTGCACGGCCGTGAGCTCACCAAGGATCTCCAGCGCGCACTCGAGGCGGCGGTCCTGGTCCGCGAGGAAGAGCGGCGCAGACTGCGCCGAGACCTTCACGATGGGCTCGGGCCTGCTCTGGCGGGCCATGTGCTGCGCCTCGACGTCATAGCGGAGAAGGCCCAACGGCATATGCCCGTCGAGGCTGACGTGACCGCAGTCCAAGTCGATCTGCGAAACACGATCACCGAGGTCCGTCGCGTCGTCGAAGGGCTCAGGCCGCCGGCGCTCGACGAGTTGGGCCTGCTTGGCGCGCTCCGCCAGACCCTGGACCGACTTCTCGCTGGGTCGCCCGTGACGATGACGCTGCACGCCACTCGGCTCCCCGAGCTCCCAGCCGCCGTCGAAGTGGCTGCGTATCGCATCGTGAGCGAAGCGGCAACCAACGTCGTCCGGCACGCCGACGCGTCAACGTGCACCATCACGCTCGAAGTCGTCGACGACCGGCTACGCATCACCGTTGAGGACGACGGCAAGCGCACCCTCAAACCCGACGGCAACTCCGGAAACGGGTTGCAGACCATGAGGGAACGCGCGGAGGAGCTTCGCGGCTGCCTCAACATCGTCCCCGGCGCCGGGACCACGATCGTCGCCGAGCTTCCCACAGCCTCATTCGCCTCGCGACGAGCCTTCCGCGTATGACCTCGAAGCCAGTACGCGTTCTCATCGTCGAAGACCACCCCATCTTCGCCGCGGGCCTTGCGGCGCTCTTGGAAACCCACCCGGACATCGTCGTGGTTGGGATCGCAAGCGACGGACCTGAGGCTCTCGAACTCGCCTCACGGCTGAGCGACATCGACGTCGTTCTCATGGACCTCAACCTGCCCTCGATGTCCGGTGTCGAGGTGACCGCGCAACTCGCCACGGGAACGGACCCACCTGTTGTGCTCGTGATCACGATGGTCGATGACGACGACACCGTCATGGCGGCCCTTCGGTCGGGGGCACGTGGGTACGTCCTGAAGGACGCGACCGGAGATCAGATCGTGTCCGCGATCCGCGCGGTCGCCGACGGGGGCGCGGTGTTTGGGCCGGGAATCGCAACCCGCGTCCTCGAGCACAGCTCGAGAGGCTCCGCGCCCGGCCCAGCCGACGGGCTGACCGACCGGGAACGCCAGGTCCTCAACCGGATCAAAGTCGGAGCGAGCAACGCCCAGATCGCCAGGGAGCTCGGCCTGAGCCTCAAGACCGTGCAGAACTATGTCTCCCGGGTCCTCGACAAGCTTCAGGTCACCGACCGCACCCAGGCGGCACTCAAGGCGAGCGACCCTTCGCAAGGCTGAGCCATGATGTCGGGGGGTGCGCGGAAGTCGGGGTGTGATGGGGGACCACCGGCAGGATTGCGGTAGAGGTCAAGTGCAGGTCGAGACTTCAAGCGGGGCAACGGGAATTACACTATTGTGGTTCCTTCGTAACACTGGTCACACTGGTCACTTCTGTGACAGGGTCCGCGCGTGTTCCGGCGTCCAGGGGTCCGCGTCCGGTGCCGGCCCGCTCGAGCCAGGGCCGCGTCGGCGGCCGTCGCCGTCGCCGTCATCGCCTCGGGTGTGGCCCTTGTCGCTCCGGCGGCACAGGCGGAACCGGGGCAGCAGGCACCGCGCGCGGCCTCGAGTTCGCCGTCGCACGCGTCGACCTTCCAGTCCGTGGGCACGGCGGTGGCGTACGACTCGACGGCGGGTGACGGACCGATCCAGGCGGGGGAGAAGCGCGGGCTGGCCCTGACGGGCCTGCCGGACACGGCGCATCGCGCCCTGGTCCTGCTGACCGCCCACGATGTGACCGCGCGGGGCCGGATCACGGTTCGAAGCGGCCCGACCGGCGGCGCGATCGCCAAGCTCCGCTTCCCGGCCCAGGGCAGCAGGTCGACGATCCAGTTGGTGCCGGTCGCGGGCGGGCAGATGTTCGTCAAGGCCGCCAAGCGCTCGGCCGTCGACGTCAAGGTCAACCTGCTGGGGTATGACGTGGGTGCGATCCCCGCCACGGCGAAGGGTCGCCCCGCCGTGGCCGTGAGTCACGGCGCCTGGGCTGCGGGCGCGACCCAGAGCGTGCGCCTGGCGCACCGCTACGGAACTCCGGGCCGGAAGAAGCTCGTCGCCGCCCTGCTGCGGATCACGACGCGCAGGGCCGCGGCCGCCGGCGGCATCCAGGTCGCCCCGACCGACGCGACGTCGAGCGCGGTCGCGCCGATCCTGCCCGGACAGAAGACCTCGACGATCGCGTTGGTGCCGACCGCGCCGACGGGCGACCTCGAGCTTGCCGCCACGGTGGACGCGCACGTCCGCGTGGAGCTGATCGGCTACGTCGCCGACTCCGACGGCCCCACCCCGTCGGCCCCGTCGCCAGCCGGCTCCGCTGCTGGCGCCCCGGCACCGCAGGAGGTCGCCCCCGCGGGTGCAGCGGCCGTTGCCGTCCAGTACGCCCTGTCGAAGGTCGGCGACCGGTACGTCGCCGGGGCGGCCGGCCCCGATGCGTTCGACTGCTCGGGCCTGACCATGGCGGCCTGGGCCGCGGCGGGCGTGAGCCTTGCGCACCTGAGCTACAGCCAGTTCGACCAGACGCAGCACATCTCGCTCGGCGACATCCAGCCTGGCGACCTGCTGTTCTACCTGGGAAGCGGCGTCCATCACGTCACCATCTACGTCGGCAATGGGCAGATGGTCAACGCGGCCAATCCCGGGGCGGGCGTCGTCCTCAGCTCGGTGGACGAGCCGTGGGACGTCCAGCACCTCACCGGAGTCGGACGGGTCATCGCGGCGCCGGACCTGACCGACACGCCCCCGTCGTAGTCCTCGGACCAGTGAGTCGCCGGCCGGTGTGCCGGTCAGTCGATGCCGAGTTCCTTGGCGCGGTGCTTGAACTCCGCGACCTGGCGGTAGTCGACCGCAGGGCGCGGGAGACCTCGCCGATCCAGGTACTGCTGGGCGGAGCGCCCGCAGTTCCGCATGACCTTCATCATGGAATCGGTCAAGCTCCGGTCGGTCGATCATCAGCCGAGCGGGATGCGCCAGCGGTACGCGCGCCCGCCGCCGATGCGCTGAGGGAGGGTCACCGACTTGCCCCGGACCCCGCCATTGCGTTCCACGACGCGCTGCGACGCGTCGTTGTCCACGTCGGTGACGATCAGCACCTCGCTCAACCCCTGTTCCCGCGCCAGGTGCAGCATCAGCGCCAGCGCCCTAGTGGCGTAGCCGCGGCCTCGTCGCCACTCCACCGTCCCGAATCCGATGTGTCCGGGCACGTCCTCGGGGAGCGCCTCTCCCGGTGCGGGCCAGCGAAGGTCGATGCTGCCCGCGAACTCCCCGTCCCACATCCACCGGAAGATCGCCGGCAGTGCCGACGCGGTCGTGCCGTCGGCGAGGAACCGGATGCCGGAGCGCGAGCGGTCCGCCAGGCGGGAGAGCACCGCCCCGCGGTCGCGGTCCGCCATGGCCAGGAGGTTCTCCGCGGAACCGAACAACACGCGGTCGCCCATCCAGCCACGGCGGACGGCGTCGAGGTACCCGTCCAGCAGCTCGAGCGAGGGGGCGCGTAGGTCCACGGCGGCCTTATCCCTCCTGCAGCCACGCGCCTCGGGTCAGGGGCAGCCTGCTCGCGCCACCGTCGCCCTGTCGCACGGCGAGCACCTGGTGGATGGTCAGGTGTCCCCGTTCGAAGGCCAGGACGCAGGCGGCCAGGTAGAGCAGCCACGTGCGGGCGCGCGCCTCCCCGACGCTCGCCACGGCTGCCGGCCACTCGCGCTGCAGGTTCGCCGTCCACGCGCGCAGCGTGAGCGCGTAGTGCTCGCGAAGGGCCTCGACGTCGCGCACCTCGAACCCGACATGCTCCATGGCGTCCAGGGTCGACGAGAGGGGGAGCACCTCGCCGTCCGGGAAGATGTAGCTGTCGATGAACCCCGGCCTGCCCTTCGCCGGCGGCGGCAGGGCCCGCACGGAGGCGATGGCGTGGTTGAGCAGCCGACCACCGGGCCGAAGGGCGTCGAAGAGGATCTCGACGTACTCCTGCATGCGTGACTGGCCAACGTGCTCGGCCATCCCCACGCTGGAGATCACGTCGAACGGGCCGCCCACGACCTCGCGATAGTCCTGCAGCCGGATTTCGACGACGTCGCCGACTCCCGCGGCATCGACGCGCTGGCGCGCGAGGTCGGCCTGCTCGGCGCTGACCGTGATGCCGACGACGTGCGCTCCGTAGTGCTCCGCGGCATGGATAGCCAGTGACCCCCAGCCGCAGCCGACGTCGAGCATCCGCATGCCGGGCTTCAGGCCCAGCTTGCGGCAGATGAGGTCGAGCTTGGCCCGTTGTGCGTCGTCGACGGAGAAGGTGGCCGATGGCGGTTGCGCCCAGTAGGCGCACGAGTAGACCATCGTGGGGCCGAGAACCAGTCGGTAGAAGTCGTTGCCGACGTCGTAGTGGTGCGACACCGACGCGGCGTCGCGCGCCTTGCTGTGCAGAACCCCTCGGCGCCGACGCACCTCCTCAGCGGGCGGCTCCGGTGGCAGTCCCAGCGCCCCGAGGCGAGAGGCGGCGCGAACCGCCCCCCATCGCTCTCGCCAGCCAAGGCCGATCGCCGAATGGTGGGCCACCTGGTCGATCACGTCCGGCAGGTTGAGGATGGCGAAGATGTCACCGTCGAAGTCGATGTCGCCCGACACGTAGCCCCGGACGAGGCCCAGCTCGTTGGGGGACCACAGGAGGCGGCGCAGTGCTCGCGGCGACCGGAACACGATGCAGGCCGGGGCCGTGGCTTCGCCGGCGGAAGAGCCGTCCCAGCACTCCAGGCGCAGGGGAAGGTGGCCGCCCACGGCGGTCTCGAGGATCTGCAGGACGTCTGCGGCCGCGCCCCCGTCCCTCGCGGCGGTGAGCGGTGCTGCGGCTGATCCCTGCGCTTCACGATGCGGGGCTGACATGTCATGCCCTCCGATCGACGCCACCCGGGTGTCGCACAGGGCACGACGCTCGGCGGCGAACGGCTTCAGCCACTCACGCTAGACACGCCTCGATCAGCGCGTCAATCAACGGTCATGGCCGCAGCGCGGAGGGAGTCGGCTGGATCTCGCCGTCAGACAGCAATGCCTCGATGCGATCGGCCCCACGACTGGCGCCCGGCATGGCCCGGATCTCGGCTCCGAGCCGTGCGGCCGCCTCGCGATGCGGACCGTCGGCCAGCAGCTGCCGGATGACGGGTCGGAGGTCGTCGGCACTCGCCTTCTTGCCGACGACGCGACCCGCGCCGGTGGCCGCGACGGTTCGGGCCACCAGGGGCTGGTCGAGCAGGGGGTGCATGGGCATCAGGACGAGGTGCAGGTCGTGGGCCAGTGCCTGCATGGTCGTGCCATGCCCGCCGTGGCCGACCACGAGGGACGCTCGCGGCATGAGTTCCGCGTGCGGCACGAAGCGGTGCACCTCCGCGTTGGCCGGGGCGCGCAGCTCGTCCGGGTCGACCACCGGTCCGGTGGTGACGACCACGCGCGCATCGAGATCCGCGCACGCGTCCATGATCGCCTGCAGGCATCGGGTCATCCCCGCGAAGTGGAACGTGCTCAGGCTGACCAGCACCATCGGCTCCGAGTCCACCGGCGGCGAGAACGGCGCAACCGGTCCGACGTACGTCAGTCCGGGTCGTCCGCTGGCGGGATCGAGTGACGGCAGGGCCGTGACCAGGCGGAGGCGGGCACTCTCGAGGGCGCGGCGGGGGTGCAGTCTCTTCATCCGCATGGCCATCCCCATCGGCCCCTTCATCCAGCCGCCCGTGAGGTAGGCGTCGTAGAGGTGCTCGAGGACGACGTAGCGGACACCCGCCCGCCGAAGCTGGTCCATGACGCCGAACAGCAGGCAGTCGACCACGACGACGTCGGCGGGGAGTTCGGCAAGCGCGGCCAGCACGTCGCTGCCGAGCTCGCGGTCCCCGAACATGGCGATGGTCGACGGGACGGAGTTGGCCTCGATGCCGGAGAAGTCACGGGCGCGGGGCGTCGGCACCATGTCGACGCCCGCGGCCTCCAGCGCGGCGCGCTGGCGCCGATGGCCTGCGAAGCGGACGGCGTGCCCGCGTGCCTTCAGCTCCTTGGCGATGCCCAGGGCCGGAGGCAGGTTGCCTCCGCCGTCCCACGTCACGAACAGGATCTCAGCCACGGGTGGCTCCTTCCGGCCGTCGAGTCAGGTCATGGGCACGCCCAGCACGCGCTGGACGAGGTGGCGCATCTGGCGCTCGGTGCGATCGCGGCCCATCCGGCGGTCGCGTCGGAGCAGCTTCCAGGTGTAGACATCGGTCGCGACGACGAGGAGGTTGGCCAGCTCCTCGTGGTCGGCGGCCGCGGTGAGGTACGGGGCGAAGACCTCCTGCACCCAGGCGCGGTGCATGGACTTGCCCTCGGTGGTGACGCGCGCCATCAGCGGCTGATGACCCTCCTGGGCGAGCATCAGCAACGACGAGTCCCCGCGAAGCTCGTAGTGGTCGACGATCACGCGAACGGCGGCATCCACGTCGCCGACCGGTGCGCGACGCTCCTCCAGCACGGCGTCGCGCGCGCGTTCGAAGGCCGCCTCCTCGAGCCCGGACCTGCTGCCGAAGTGCCGCAGGACCGTCTGCACGCTGACCTCCGCCCGGGCCGCAATGTCATCGAGTCCGACCTCAGGGACCGGGCGCTCCCCATACATCGAGACGCAGGACTCGATGATCCTGCTGCGGGTCTCCTCGACGGCGCGTGCCCGCGCCGTCATCGTGTAGCTGCGTGTCGTCTCCATAGCGGCACCAGTGCACACCAAGGCACAATTCGTGTCAATAGTAATTGACACGAATATGTGGCGTCGACGCTCGGTCGGCACCCGGTCATGTATGCGAGCTCGATTCCTGGGTAGTCACAGGTCATGGGCCTGAGCCGCGGGCCCGCCAGGGAAGGAAGTCTGATATGCCTGAGACTGCCGTTCGCGACAAGAACGACGACCTGCTCAACGTGGCGCTCCTCACTGCACAACGTCTGGATGCCCGAGGAGTACATCCAGGACGCGCAGAAGGACGGTGATGAGGAGCTCGAGCGGTGGTTCCGCCGGGTTCAGGAGAGCGACCAGAAGGCCGGCGGCCAGGGGAAGAAGATGCTGATGTCGCGGCTCGGCTAGGGCCGCCGGGCGCCGGAATGCACGCGTATCAGGTTTTAGAGTGACTACTCACTCCAAAACCTGATACGGTGCTGCCATGATCAGGCCGCTGAAGCATGAGCCCGCCGACATCCTCGCGGCCGCGCTCACGGTCATCTACACCGACGGCGTCGGCGCCTCCACCGCCAAGGTGGCAGCCGCTGCGGGGGTGTCGAACGGCACCCTGTTCAACCAGTTCCCCACGAAGCAGGCGCTCATCGACGCGCTGTACCTCTCCATCAAGACGGACCTGGCCGACGCCGTCGGCGCGCTCGACCCTGACGAGCCGCTGAAGGCCCGCATGCGCCAGGTCTGGGACCGGTGGCTGGCGTGGGCACGCGCCAACCCCGAGGCGCACGCCGTCAGCAACCTGCTGCATGACTCCGACCTGGTCAGCGGGGAGGCCGTCGCGGCGGGCTACGAGATCACGAGCGCGGCGACAGGTCTGCTGGTCGAGGCCCAGGAGGCGGGCCTGCTCGTCGGCCTTCCGCTGGACTACCTCGGGGCGCTGACCGTCGACCATCTCGACGCCGCCGTGTCCGCCGGACTCGACGACCGCCAAGCCGGGGTCGCCTTCGACGTCCTCTGGCGCGGCCTGACCACAACCACGTGAAGGAGCTCCCAATGACGGATGCACGGGTCAAGGACTGGCGGATCGAGCAGCTGGGCGACCTGACCGGACGGCGGTACCTCATCACCGGGGCGAACTCCGGCGTCGGCTTCGCCGCGGCACAGCACCTGCGCCGCGCGAACGCGGACGTGCTGCTGGCCTGCCGCTCGACCACGAAGGGGGAGCAGGCGATCGCGGCCCTGCGGCAGGTGCCGGGGGACGGTGACCTCCATCTGATCGAACTGGACCTCGCCAGCACGGACTCGATCCGGAGGGCGGGCGACTCCGTGCACGCGGCCACCGACGGGCTCGACGGGGTCGTCAACAACGCAGGAATCATGACACCCCCGCAGCAGCAGACCGCGGATGGTTTCGAGCTGCAGTTCGGCACCAACCACCTCGGGCACT
Source organism: Actinomycetales bacterium (assembly GCA_016125355.1). GTDB lineage: Bacteria > Actinomycetota > Actinomycetes > S36-B12 > S36-B12 > UBA10649. The sequence goes on from WGLX01000012.1 coordinate 193,582, forward strand.
TCCTCCTCAACCACCTGGTGTTCGACCTCGTGAGCGCCCGGAACGGGCGCGTGGTTCCCGTCAGCTCGATCGCTCATCGGCAGTCGCCGGGGATCAACTTCGACGACCCGATGTTCAGCCGGAACTACTCGGCCTCCAAGGCCTACGCGCAGAGCAAGTTGGCCAACCTGCTGTACGGCCTGGAACTCGACCGACGCCTGAGGGCGGCGGGTTCCGAGGTCTCTGTGGTGTGCTGCCATCCGGGATACACCGCGACCAACCTGCAGACGACCGGTCCGACCGGCATCATGCGGGTGGTCTTCCAGGTCGCCAACGTGCTGGCCATGCGCCCCGAGCAGGGCTCACTCTCCGAGGTGCTCGCCGTCGCGGGAGACGAGGCCCGTCCGGGTGCGTACTACGGGCCCACGGGCTTCGGCGAGATCCGCGGACCGGTGGGGGAGTGCACGCCCACCGATCCCGCCCGGGATGAGGCCGCCGCCGCCCGTCTGTGGGCCCTCAGCGAGGAACTGCTCGGCATCACGTGGACCGTCACCGAGCCGGCGTAGGGGTTCCGCTAGGCGGCCACGGTGTCGACCGATAGCGCCCACAGCCGCTCAGCGCTGGCGGGATCCAGGGCGTAGGACCGCACGCCGACGCGCGGGTTCTCCGGCGACCACGGGACGGCCTCCGCGCAGTCCTCGAGGTAGAGGCCGCCGATTCCCTCCAGCTCGTCACCGACAGCGGCCCACACGCTGGTGCTCGCACCCTGCTCGGTGTTCTTGAATCCGGCCACCGCCTGGTCGTTCTCGTCGAGCCAGCCCATGGCTCGCTGCTCCTCGATGGGCAGGTGGCGCTGGAGGGGGGTGAGGATGCCGCCCGGCATCACCGCGTTCGCGAGGACCCCTCGCTCCCGGTGCTGCTGGGTGAACCCGACAGCGAAGAGTGCGTTGGCGGTCTTGGACTGGCCGTAGGCCGTCCACTTGTCGTAGTCCCCGCCCTGGAAGTGGATGTCCTCCCATCGGATGTCCGAACGCACGTGCCCGATGGACGACAGGGCCACCACCCGCGAGGGACGCCCGCTTGACTGCGCGCCCGCCTCCAACGCGGGGGCCAGCAGCCTCGACAGCAGGAAGTGCCCGAAGTGGTTGGTCCCGATCTGCATCTCCAGCCCGTCCTTGGTCTGTGACTGAGGGCAGGCCATGACGCCGGCGTTGTTGATGAGGACGTGGACAGGCTGACCGGCTCTGCGCGCTGCGAAGCCCCGGACGGAGGCGAGGTCCGACAGGTCCAGCATCTCGAAGGACGTACGCCCCGGTGCTGTTCGATCCACATCTGCGATGACGCTGCGCGCCTGCTCCCGGCTCCTTCCTGCGATCACCACGTCGGCGCCGGCCTCCGCCAGGGCTCGCACCGTCTCGACGCCGATCCCCGAGGCGCCCCCGGTCACGACGGCCGTCACGCCCGTGAGGTCGTGCCCCGCAGTCACCTCGCGAGCACTGGAGTCCCGACCGAACGACGAGGTGATGCGCGCAGCCACAATGGCCTCCCGGAAGTGGTTGAGGAGCGCAACGCGGTTCCCGTACCGGCACGCCAGGACAGTTCACTGTAGCCACGCGGGCGCTCGACCGGAGCGCACTCGGGAAAAGGGCGGCGACCCGAGGTCGCGGGCTACGCTGCCTCAGCTGGGTGCCGGGAGGAGGCGAGGTGGGCGTGGACGACTCAGGCGGCGCGGATGCACGCGGCGAGGATCCACGTCACGACGAGCGCGACGACGCGGCGCTGCGCTCGGCGACGTCGCTGGCCGACCTCGGCTGGACGGGCTACGACTCGCCGCCGATCCCCGAGGGCGTGCGGGCGGCCCGGATCACCCAGCAGGGGCGAGGGGTCTGGCACGGCCATGATGGTCGGAGCGAGCTCGTGCTGCGGGCGAGGTCCCGCTCGCTGTCACCGTCGCCGGTCACGGGCGACTGGGTGCTCGTCAGTGGTGAGAACGATGCGGATGCCCTGATTGAAGGCGTGCTGCCGCGGCGCAGCGAGCTCGCCCGTGCGGAGGCGGGCGGCCGCTCGGTCGCCCAGGTGATCGCCGCCAACGTGGACGTGGTCGCCATCTGCGCGCCGGTGGACGCCGTCAATCCTCGCCGGGTCGAGCGCGAACTGACGGCGGTCTGGTCGAGCGGTGCGACCCCTGTCGTCGTCCTGACCAAGGCCGACCTCGCGGTCGACGGGCCGCCCGCGGAACTCGACGCGGTCTGCCTGGGCGTCGAGGTCGTGAGCGTGTCCTCCGCCACGGGGGAGGGGTTGCATCGGCTGCGGGAGGTCCTCGGCGCCGGCGTCACCGTGGTCCTGATCGGGCCGTCCGGCGTGGGCAAGAGCACGCTGGTGAACGCCCTCGTGGGGACGGAGGTGCTGGCCACGCAGGAGGTGCGCGCTGACGGGAAGGGCCGGCACACCACGACGTCGCGGCATCTCGTCCCGCTGCCCGGGATCGGCCTGCTCCTGGACACCCCCGGAATGCGCGAGTTCGCGCCGTGGGCGGATGAGGACGCCCTCAGCGAGACCTTCGCCGACATCGATGCGCTCGCCCGCGAGTGCCGATTCAGCGACTGCGCCCACGAGCACGAGCCGGGCTGCGCGGTCCTCGCTGCTGCCGAGGCCGACGAGCACGTCGCCGCCCGGCTCGCCAGCTGGCGCGCCCTCCAGCGAGAACTCGCCTGGCTGGCCCGGCGCGGCGACGCCCGCCTCATGGCAGAGCAGCGGCGCCGGTGGATCGCGATGATGAAGGAGGGCCAGTCGAGGATCCGCCGGGACCCTCGGCGCGGCTGAGCGCCGGCACCCGTCAGTCGGTGAACGGGGTGGCCCAGTGATTCACGCAGGCGACCTCCTCAATGGGGAGCCGGGGGGCGGGTCGGAAGGTCTCTCCCGAGTAACGGGCCACGGGGATGAGGGCTACCTGCGTGGTGTCGTCGGGGATGCCCAGCAGGCTCGCGACCTCGCGCTCGTAGTGCAGGTGGAGGGTCGTGAACGCGGAGCCGTATCCGCGCGTGCGCAGCGCCAGCTGGAGGCTCCAGACTGCGGGGAGGATGCCGCCGTAGAGATTGGCCGCCTTCCGGATGGGCATATCGGGAGTGAGACGCTCGAGCGCACAGGGGATCACCAGCACGGGGACGCGCGCGAGGTTGTCGGCGAGGACATCGGTCGATGCGATCAGGCGCTGGCCCGGCTCGTCGTCCGGGGCGGTCTGCGCCCGGAGAGCCGCCGACCGATCCTCGTAGGCGCGCGCGTAGTAGGTCGCGATCCGTTCCCGGAGGCCGGGGTCCGTGACCACAACCCAGCGCCACGCCTGGCTGTTGTTGACGTTGGGCGCCTGGGTGGCCAGGCGCAGGCAGTCCCTGATCTCGGCCAGCTCGACGGGTGCGTCGAGGTCGAGCCTCCTGCGCACGGTGCGTGTCGTGGCCAGCAGCCGATCGGTCGACGTCAGGTCGAAGCCATCCACGAAGTCACCCCAGGAGTCGGTCGGCAGGTGTCCGCCAGCGTCCCATCCCGCTGCCCGCCCTGGGGCAGAACCAGCCCGATGGGGTGGCGCAGCGGCGAACTCGTGGCATCATGGTCGAGTCACGGGCGATCCCCGTCGAGCCGCCGTCCCGGGCCCACCGGCCTGATGGACGCGCTCCGTCCCCCGTCCCCGTGCTCCGAGGTTCTCCCATGAATGTTGACCATCTGTCCTCACCTGTCGGCTATGAGCCCCTCCCCATCGACACTCCCTACGGCGATGACCCCGCCTTCCCGCTGCACCATCGCGGCAAGATCGAGATGCGCCCCACGGTCCGCGTGCGGGACAACGCCGGATTGGCGCTCGCCTATACACCCGGTGTCGGCCGGGTCTCGCAGGCGATCGCGGACGACCCCTCGCTCGGGTGGTCGCTGACCTGGCGATCGAACGCCATCCTCATCGTCACCGACGGCAGCGCGGTGCTGGGCCTCGGCGACATCGGCCCGGTGGCCGCCCTTCCGGTGATGGAGGGCAAGTCCTTGCTGTTCAAGGAGTTCGGGGGCATCGACTGCGTGCCGATCTGCCTGGACACGAAGGACGTCGACGCCATCGTCGAGGCGGTGGCCCTGATCGCCCCCGCGTACGGAGGCATCAACCTCGAGGACATCTCCGCCCCGCGGTGCTTCGAGATCGAGCGCCGCCTGCAAGAACGGCTCGACATCCCGGTCTTTCACGACGATCAGCACGGCACGGCCGTGGTCGTGACCGCCGCACTGCGCAACGCGGCGAGGCTGACCGGACGCACGATCCCGAGCATGAGGGTGGTCATCTCGGGCGCCGGCGCGGCCGGTGTGGCCATCGCGGACATGCTGCTGGCCGCCGGAGTCGGTGACCTCGTGGTCTGCGACCGGGGCGGTGCCCTGCACCCCGATCGCGACGGACTGAACGCGATCAAGCGCGAGCTCGCCGACCGCACGAACGCCGCTCGCGAGACCGGCGACATCGCCTCAGCCCTTCGAGGCGCTGACGTCCTGATCGGTGTCTCGGGTGGCTCGATCGACCCGGCGGCCGTGGGGAGCATGGCACCGGATCCGATCGTCTTCGCCCTAGCCAACCCGATCCCGGAGATCCACCCCGACGACGCGCATGCCGCGGGTGCCGCCGTCGTGGCCACGGGGCGCAGTGACTTCCCGAATCAGATCAACAATGTCCTGGCCTTCCCTGGGATCTTCCGCGGGGCCCTGGACGCTGGCGCCACGCGGATCACCGAGGGAATGAAGCTGGCGGCCGCCGCCGCCATAGCCGGCCTGGTCGGCACCGACCTCGCCGCAGACCGGATCGTTCCCGATCCGTTCGATCCCCGCCTCGCTGCCACCGTGTCCGACGTCGTGGCGCGGGCAGCCGTCGAGGAGGGAGTGGTCAGGGGGCGACCCTGACCACGTCCACCGAGATCTCCACCGCCGCGATGCTGCCCCGGTTCTCCAGCCAGTGCAGGGTGCTGCGGTCCTCCGGCCAGCCCGGACCGGGGCCGTAGTCGGTCTCGACTCCGTCCCGGTGGTCGGTGATGGTCCCCTCGAGGACGTAGACGGTCCCGGGTCGATCCCGGTGGTCGTGGAGGGGTCCGAAGACCCCGCCGGGCTCGATCGTCACCTTGCGCATGCGGAGCTGCCAGCCGTCCATGCCGTCGATCTCGCTGCCGAGGTCCACCGTGGCGAGCAGCTCGACCGTGACCCCGCTGGGGTCACGGGTTCCGGGATCGGTGCTCATCGCCCCTCCTCTCGGGCCCGGAAGGGCTCGGGAGGATGCTCCGCCCCTTCGGAGACGCCGTCAATGGGGGAATGGGCGTCCGGCGTCAGCGCCGCAGGATCTTCTCCATCGGCCGCCCCTTGGCCAGTTCGTCGACGAGCTTGTCGAGGTAGCGGATCTTCTGCATGAGGGGATCCTCGATGTCCTGCACGCGCACCCCGCACACCGATCCGGTGATCAGCGCGGCGTTCGGGTTCAGGTGAGCCTGGGCGAAGAACTCCTCGAAGGTGGTCTCGTCATCGAGGCGGGTGCGCAGCTGCTTCTCGCTGTACCCGGTCAGCCACCGGATGACCTCGTCGAGCTCGGCGACGGTGCGTCCCTTCTTCTCCACCTTCGCCACATAGTGGGGATAGACGGAGGCGACGCTCATGCTGAAGACCCGGCTCATGGGGGCAGGCTAGCCCGCGGGCCGCTGCCCGGAGGCCGTTCGGCTAGCGCAGGGTCACCGAGAAGGTTCCGGTACCCGCGTCCGTCGTGGCCGTGGCGGGCACGAGCCAGGAGACGGTGAACGTCGCGGCGCGGTGCTCCTTGCTCCACTCCGGGTCCACGCGGAACGTCTGCCCGTTGAAGGAGGTCTTGTCGCGGTCGCAGCCGTCACTGACGCTGTTCGAGCAGCGGATGATCGAGTAGGTGACGCCCGGGATCGACGGGAGCGTGAAGCTGCCGCCGTTGCCGAGATTCTGCGAGTAGGAGCTGCTCGGCGTCTGGCCGGCGTACGGAGTCGGGGCGGCCGGGCTGTCCGACGGGCTCGGCGTGTCGGTGGGTGCCTGACCGGAGTTGGTGCCCTGGTCCGCAGCCTGGCCGCTCAGCGCGTTGCCGGCGCCGGTGAAGGCCTGGGCGATGTTCCCGCCGAGCAGGGTGACGGCCACGATGAGGGCCATCGCCACGCCGGCGATGATGAGGGCGTACTCGATGGCGGTCGCACCCCGGTCGTCCTTGGCGTTCACGTCGATTCGCATGGGACAACCGTGACGGAGACGCCTCTCGAACGGCTCACGGAGGGTGCACGAGGGGTGCACAGGATGAGATGAATCCATGTTGACTTGAACAAATGTTCATGTTATAATTTGTGGGTGGAGTCGATCGCATGACCCGTCCCCTGTATGAAGCGAAGGCGGAGTTCTTCCGCACGCTGGGCCACCCGGCCAGGATCCGGGTGCTGGAACTGCTGTCCGAGCGTGATCACGCCGTCCACGAGCTCCTCGAGCAGATCGAGATCGAGCCCAGCAACCTCTCCCATCAGCTGGCCGCCCTCCGGCGCACGGGCCTGGTGACCCAGTCGCGACGCGATGGCCAGGTCATCTACTCCGTGGCGGTGCCCGAGGTCCGTGACCTGCTGATGGCCGCCCGGGTGATCCTTCAGGCGGTCATCGACGACCAGGCGACGCTGAGCGCCGAGCTGGGCGCTCCCGCGACCTCAGAGTCGTGACCGGTCCCGGAACCGCGCCGGCGGGCGCGACCCCCTCGTGGCCGCAGGCGGCCTGGGCCGGGGTCCGTGCGCTCCTGCCGACCGCGCACGACTACGTGGTCATGCGCCGGAACCCCAAGCGCGATGTGATCGCGGGGATCACCGTCGCCTTCGTCGCCCTCCCCTTGGCGCTCGCCTTCGGAGCGGCGTCCGGCCTCGGGGCAGGGGCCGGCCTTGTCACCGCCATCGTCGCGGGCATCGTGGCCGCCATCTTCGGCGGCAGCAACCTGCAGGTGTCGGGCCCGACGGGCGCCATGACCGTCGTCCTCCTGCCGATCGTCGCGCAGTTCGGCATCTCCGGCGTCCTCGTGATCGGGCTGTTCGCGGGCATCATCCTGATCGGACTCGCCCTGGCCGGCGCCGGACGCTTCATGCAGTACGTGCCGCTGCCGGTCGTCGAGGGCTTCACGCTCGGGATCGCGGTCATCATCGGTCTCCAGCAGGTCCCCGCAGCCCTCGGCCAGCCCGCCAGCGAGGGGAAGGTGGCGGTGTCCGCGTGGCACGCCCTGACCGGATTCATCGCCGCGCCGGACTGGCCGTCGATCGCCCTCGCCCTCTTCGTCGCCGCCGCGATCCTGCTGGCCGTGCGGTTCCGTCCGGGCCTGCCGGTGTCACTGCCCGCGCTGATCGTCGCGACGATCGCGTCCACGGCGCTCGGGCTCTCCGTCGCGACGATCGGCACGCTGCCGAGCACCCTGCCGCTGCCGTCCGTGCCGCCGATCCCGTGGACGCACCTGTCCGCCCTCGTGGTGCCGGCCTTCGCCGTCGCCGCCCTGGCGGCCCTCGAGAGCCTGCTGTCCGCAACAGTGGCCGATGGGATGAGCGTCGGTGAGCGACACGACTCCAACCGCGAGCTGTTCGGCCAGGGGATGGCCAACATCGCCGCCTCCCTGTTCGGTGGCGTGCCCGCCACCGCCGCCATCGCCCGCACTGCGGTCAACGTGCGAACCGGTGCCAGCTCCCGGCTCGCGGCCATCACGCAGTCCCTGGCCCTCCTCGTCGTGGTGCTCGCGGCTGCCCAGTGGGTGGCCTACATCCCGATGGCGGCGCTTGCGGGGGTGCTGTTCGCCACGGTCGTCCAGATGGTGGAGGTCTCGAACCTTCGCTCGCTGCTGCGCGCCACCCGTGGAGACGCCGTCGTCCTCGTGGCCACCGCACTCGCGACGATCGTCTTCGACCTCGTCGTCGCGGTCACGGTCGGACTGGTGCTCGCCGGGCTCTACGCCCTCAACCAGATGTCGAAGTCGGCCCGGGTCGCCGAGCTTCCCCTGGACACCACCGACCACTCGGAGGCCGAGCAGGCCCTGCTGGACCAGCATGTCGTCGCCTTCCGGCTGGACGGTCCGCTGTTCTTCGGCGCCGCGCACCGGTTCCTGCTGGAGGTCGCCGAGGTCAGCGACGTCCGCGTCGTCATCCTCCGGCTCTCCCGCATCAATGCGATCGACGCGACCGGCGCCACCGTGCTCGGGGACACCGTCAAGACCCTTGAGGGGCGGGGTATCACTGTGCTGCTCTCGGGCATCAAGAGCGAGCACGAGGGCATCTTCGAGACCCTCGGCGTCTACGGGGAGCTGGCCCATGCGGGGCACGTGTTCGCAACGACCCCGGAGGCCATCGCGCACGCCAAGCGGCACCTGGAACGGGATGGTGCGGGCACAATGGCGCCGTGAGCGTCGACCTCGACGAGCTGCGTCGCCTCCGGCGCGCCCGCGACCGCATGGACCGTGAGTACGCACAGCCCCTCGACGTTGCTGCGCTGGCGACCACGGCGTACATGTCGCCCGCCCACTTCAGCCGGCGATTCCGTGCCGTCTACGGGGAGACTCCCTACTCCTACCTGATGACGCGGCGGATCGAGCGGGCGCAGGCGCTCCTGCGTCGTGGCGACATGACCGTGACGGACGTCTGCTTCGCTGTCGGCTGCTCGAGCCTCGGGTCGTTCTCGGCGTCGTTCACCGAGATCGTGGGGGAGACGCCCTCGTCCTACCGGTCCCGGGATCACGAGGACCTGCAGGGGATGGCTCCCTGCCACGCCATGGTGGTGACTCGTCCTCGCCGGTCGCGAGCCACCGGCTGAGTCGAGCAGTTTCGGAGAAGCCCGGGTCGCCAGGGCTCGCCTAGAGTCCGACCATGAGCGTCTCCGTGAGCACCGTCCACATCCTCGTCGATGACCCCGACGCCGCCCTGGCGTTCTACCGCGACGCGATCGGGCTGACCGTCCTCAACGAGGTGGCGAACGGCGGCTTCCGGTGGATCACCTTGGGCTCGCCCACGCAGCCCGGCCTGGCGATCGTGCTCTCCGAGCCGCACGCCGGCCGGTCGCAGGAGGATGGCGATGCCGTGGCGGCCCTCCTTGCCAAAGGGGAGATGCGCCCGATCCACCTGCGGTTCGACGATCTCGACAGCGCGTTCGAGCGCATCTGTGCCGCGCCGGGCGTCGAGGTGCTCCAGGAGCCGCTCGACCAGCCCTGGGGAGTCCGCGACGCTGCGGTGCGCGACCCCGCGGGCAACTTCCTGCGCATCGAGCAGGCCTGATCCGACCACCTTCCAGCCGTCCCGGAGTGAGGATTCCCATGCCCTACGAAGTCGACTTCCTGAACGTCTCCACCATCGGATTGGAGTCCTCGCCGGTCGCGGACGCCCTGGCGGGACTGCGGGCCAACGAGGCGCGCTACTTCAAGAACAAGTACGACCACACGTTCACCGTCGTCCCCGCGGGCGAGGCGGAGGCCACGGTGGCGTGGGTCAGCGAGATCCTGTCGGAGGAGCGCGATCTCACCATCGCCTCGCCGGCGCTGGAGGCGACAGAGTTCGAGGTCGATGGCATCCGGATGGCGTATGTCTTCTACGAGAGCGGGCTGTCCATCAACGTCATGTACACGCTCGCCGATGCCGGCAAGCGCGCCGTGGGGTTCAAGCTGTCGGATGGCATGGACGTGCCGGAGGAACTCGCCGCGCGGTTCAAGTTCGCCCGGCAGAAGTCGAAGCTGGCCGGGACCATCCGCGGCTCGTTCTTCGTCATCAAGGGCGAGTACTGAGGTCAGTACCCGCCGCGCGCAGACAACGGATGCGTCGACATCCCCCGATGCTGCGTCACTTGTTGAGGTTCTTCGACGCACTTGACCTCAACAAGTGACGCAGCACGCCTTACTGGGCCTCGTCCGCCGAACTCTCCGGACCCTCCGTGGCGTCGTCGGCGCCCGTCGCGTCCTGGTGGCCCGGCTCGTTCGGGTTGGCGTCGGGGCCCTGGTCGGCCCCGTCGTCGACGCCCTCGGTCGCGCTCTCCGCGGCTCCCGAGGTGTCCATCGCCGTCGAGGTGCCGCCCGAGGTCGCGGCGTCGGACACGGAGGTCGAGGGGGTGCCCTGATCGGCCGGACCGGCCGCCATCGCGATGCCGGTGCCGCCGATGACCGCGAGCATCGTGCCTGCTGCAGCCGCGGCCAGGGTCTTCCTGCTGGTGATTCGCATGGTGTTCCTTTCGCTGGTCGGCAGTTGCTGGTGCAACCGCTCGCGGCCCACCCTGCGGGCCCGCTCCCAAGAGGCCGCTGAGAACGGCTGAGAGGGGACTGAGCCCTGCCGTGGGGCACGTCCTCTCAGGGGTCTCTCAGAACCCGCTCCTATGCTCGGGCGCATGGGAGGTGCGGGTTCCGCAGGCGCGTGGTCGCCCGCGCAGTGGTGGCGCCGCCGCGGGATCCGCGCACGGTCGACGATCGCCGCGGTGGCCGTCGTGGCCGCCGCGCTCGTCGCCGGTTCGGTGGGATTGGTCATCGTTCTCAACGCCGCCCTCACCAATTCCATCTCGCAGGCGGTCAGCCAGCGGGCCCAGGACATCGCAGCGCAGATCGCCTCGAACGATGTCGGCGCCGCGACCGCCACGGCCGGAGCCAGCCCTGGCGACGCGACGATCGTCCAGGTGGTCGATGCCTCGGGCACGGTGATCGTCTCCTCGCCGAGCATCAGGGGAGAGAAGGCGATCCTCGGGCCCGGTGCGGCAACGGCCGGACCCTCCACCGATCGAGTGCCGCTTCCCTTCGTCGACAACGATCCTTACCTGGTCGCGGCGCGGCAGGCGAGCCTGCCGGATGGGCCGGTCACGGTGTTGGCGGCCCAGTCCTGGGTGCCCGTCCAACGCGTCCTGCAGACGGTGACGTTGGCGCTGGCCATCGCGGCCCCGCTGCTCCTGCTGGCCGTGGGACTGATCACGTGGGTCGCCGTCGGGAGGTCGCTGGAGAGCGTCGACCGGATCCGAGGGCGTGTCGAGGACATCACTGCGGCCGACCTGAGCGAGCGCGTCCCGGTACCGGAGGCGAAGGACGAGGTCGAGCGGCTGGCGGTGACGATGAACCACATGCTCGACCGCCTGGACCGGTCGATGTCGCAGCAGAGGCGCTTCATCGCCGATGCGAGTCATGAGCTGAAGAGCCCGCTGGCCTCGATGCGGGCCACCTTGGACGTCGCTGCTGCTGCGGACGGGGCTGCAGCCGCGGACGCGACGCGCGTGCTCAGTGATGAGGTGGACCGGATGACCCTCCTCGTGCGGGACCTGCTGATCCTGGCGAGGAGTGATGAGGGCCCCACCACGCTGCGCGGCACGGACGTGGACATCGACGATCTCGTCCTGGCCGAGGTGGCGCGCCTGCGTGCCCAGACCGCCCTGACCGTCGACATCGACGTCGAGGCCGCGCGCGTCCATGGTGATCCCGACGGCCTTGCCCGCGCCCTGCGAAACCTCGTGGACAACGCCGCGCGCTTCGCTGCGCAGACCGTGCGCGTGAGCGTCCACGCCCGCGGGAGTGGTGTCGAGGTCACCGTGGAGGACGACGGTCCCGGCATCCCACCCGACCAGCGGGAGCAGGTGTTCGACCGCTTCGTCCGCCTCGACGACCACCGTTCCCGTTCGGACGGCGGGTCCGGGCTCGGGCTGGCGATCGTGCGTGAGATCACCCGAGCGCACGGCGGTTCGGTCGAGATCGGAGAGAGCGACCTCGGAGGCGCTCAGGTCGTGCTGACGCTGTCCGTCGACGGATCGCCGACGGCATCGAGCCGGTAGCCGAAGCCGCGCACCGTCGCGATCGACTGCACGTCGAAGGGCGCGTCCACCTTCTTGCGGAGATAGCCGACGTAGACCTCGACCACGTTCAACGGGCCCTCGAAGGTCGGGTCCCAGACGTGGTCGAGGAGCTCCGACTTCGACAGGACCCGGCCGGGATTGCGCATGAGGTACTCCAGGAGGGTGAACTCCCGCGGGGTGAGCTCGATCGACCGGCCGGCGCGGGTGACCCGGTGGGTCACCGGATCGAGCTCCAGGTCGCCCACCGTCAGGACGGTGGGCCGCTCCGTGACGATCCTGCGCAGCAGCGCCCGGATGCGGGCCACCAGGACGACGAAGCTGAACGGCTTCGTGAGGTAGTCGTCAGCGCCGAGGTCGAGAGCGTCCGCCTGGTCGTACTCGCCGTCCTTGGCGGTGAGCATCAGGACCGGGGTCCAGACCCCGCGCTGGCGGAGCCGCTCGACGACCTTGTAGCCGTTGAGCTTGGGGAGCATGAGGTCGAGGACGATCACGTCGTACGCCTGCTCGGTGGCCGCCCACAGCCCGTCGTCGCCGTCGTGCACGACGTCCACGGAGAAGCCCTCGGCCTGCAGGCCCCTCTGGATGGCCGCGGCGAGATTCACCTCGTCGTCGACGACCAGGATCCGCATTCGGCTGCCTCCCGACCCAGTGTGCCGCGTGATCGCGTTCCCGTGACGCTAGTCCGGTGCGACTGAGAGGTTCCTGAGACCGACCGGCCCCGATCGTCCCTAGACGTCCGTCACGCGGATGCCCGCGTGCGCCTTGTACCGCCGGTTCATCGAGATCAGGTTGGCCGTGAGCGCCTCGACCTGGGCGCAGTTGCGCAGGCGCCCGCCGTAGATGCCCCGCATTCCCGGGATGCGATCGACGAGAGCCTGCACGGCGTCGGTCGCCTCGCGGACGTCGCCCAGGACGAGCACGTCCGTGTCGACGCTCTCCAGCGAGAGATCGAGGAGCAGCTGGGCAGAGACATTGTGGAAGGCGCCGACGACGGTGGAATCCGGGAGCACCGCCGCCGCCTGCTCGGCGGCCGAGCCCTCCTCGACCCGCAGGGCGAACGCACCCTGCTTGTCGAAGCCGAGGGGGTTGACGCAGTCGATCACGATCTTCCCCGCCAGCTCATGGCGCAGCGACTCGAGGAGTTCGCGATGGCCGTCCCACGGGATGGCCGCGATGACCACGTCGGACTGGGCCGCGCACTCGGCGTTGGCCATGCCGCTGATCCCGTGGCCGAGCTCTGCCGCCGCCGCCTCGGCGCGCTCGGCCGACCGTGACCCGACGCGCACCTCCAGCCCCGAGCGCGCCAGGCGCACGGCGAGGCCGCGGCCCTGGTCGCCTGTTCCGCCGAGCACCCCGACCTTCGGCTCGGTCACGGTCTCGGCGTTGTCAGTCATGTCGTCTCCTGGTCGGTCGGGATGCTGGGGTCGCTGGCGGAGGGGTTCGGTGCTCGATCGTAGGGGGCCCTGCGCTCACCGCACCTCGTCCGGGTAGCGGTAGCCGCAGTAGCGGCAGACTCGGGCCTCCGCGCGGATCCGCTCAGCGCAGTCCGGGCACATCTTCACCGCGTCCCTGGGCGTCGATCCTCGCCGGAACCAGCGTGAGAAGGCCCACACGGACGCCCCCGCGTCCTCCGGCGCGACGAGGCAGGCGGCGCAGTAGTCGGCCAGCTGGTTCGCCTCCTTCCGCGTCCGGCCCTCGGTGACGGCGGCGATTCCCCGGGCGAGTCCTTCGGCCTGCTCGATCACCGGGATGTCCTGGGCGACCGTTGCCGGCCTAATCGCCTTCCAGATCAGGTCGATGGCCTGCGGCGGGTCGCCCGCCTCGAGCGCCCGTCGCGCGTCCGAGAACGGGTCGGCGGTCATGGCCGTTCAGCGTACGGTGTCCACGGTGCCCGCCCGGTCGCAGTCCGGCGCCCTCAGGGAACCGGACGTGCAAGGCGATCGTCTATACATGGACGGATCATCGACGAAGGGATCGAGCGTGACGCGAGGACGGGTGCGGGCGGCAGGGCTGCTCGCGGCAGGGCTGACGGGCGTCATGGTGCTCGCCGCGTGCTCGAGTGGCAGTGATTCCTCGGCCGGGGGTGATGTGGCGTCGACCACGAGCCTGGCCGGCAGTACGTGGACGCTCAGCTCCTACGCTTCGGCGGCGGGCGCGAACACGGCCGCCGTACCGGGATCCGACGGTGCCCCGCTCACCTTCGGGAGCGATGGGACGATCGCGGGGTCGACAGGGTGCAATCGCTTCTCGGGCGCCTACACCCAGGACGGTGCGAACCTCACGATCACGCTCGGCCCGATGACCCTGATGGGGTGCCCGGACGATGTGGCCGCTCAGGAGTCCGCTGTCGTCGCCGCCCTCCCGAACGTGACGTCCTTCACGGCTGACGGCGACCTCATCCTCAAGGATGGGTCGGGATCCGCCCTGCTGACGTACGCCCCCGGGATCGCCGACCTGGCCGGCACGTCGTGGCAGGCCACCGGCATCAACAACGGCAACGAGGCGGTGGTCTCGACCGCGGCGACCTCAGGGGTGACGGCGGTGTTCGGCGACGACGGCACGCTGACCGGCTCGGGTGGCTGCAACACCTATTCCGCGACCTACACGAGTGGTTCCGGTGAGATCGCCATCGGTCCGGTGGCGGCCACCAAGAAGGCCTGCCCCGACGAGGTCATGACGATGGAGCAGCAGTACTTCGCCGCGCTGGCGGCCTCGACCGCATACGTCATCGAGGGCACGACGCTCACGCTGCGGGACGCCGCGGGCGCCACGCAGGCGACGTTCCAACTCTCACCCTGAGCGAGCCGGCTCTCCCGCCTGGTTCGATGCCATCATCTTGACCATCTGGTTGCGCACGAAGACGATCGCCCGCCGGGGCGCGATGCGGATCGCATAGTTGGACAGGCGGGCGATCGGCCCGAGGTAGATGTGCAGGCGGTCGGCCTCGATCCCGTCGAGGGCATCGCGGGCCGCGTCCGAGGCCGACATCATCGGCATCCTGCTGCCGCCCTCGGCGGCGACCGGCTCGACGACGCCCGAGTTCGCACCGATGGCTGTCTCGACGGGGCCCGGCATGATCACGGACACCCGCACCGGGGTGTCGAGCAGCTCGGCGTAGAGCCCCTCCGTCAGGAGCTTCACGCCGGCCTTCGTGGCGCCGTACATCGTCTGCTGCGGGAAGGGGAAGAAACCGCCCATGCTGGAGACGTTGGCCACGTGCGCCTCGGGCCGCTGCAGAAGCACCGGCAGGAAGGACTTGAGCATGTGGACCGTGCCCATGAGGTTCACCTGCAGGACACGGTCGATGTCGGCGTAGTCGAGGTCCACGAAGTTGTCGAACGGCTGGATGATCCCGGCGTTGTTGATCAGGGCGTCCACGGCTCCGTGGGCGGCCATCACGTCAGCGACGAGCGCTTCGGTGGCTGCCCGGTCCGTGATGTCGACGACGTGCGTCGACAGGCGCTCGCCCGCTCGGGCGATGGTGGTCGTCTCGTCCAAGCCCGCCGGGTCGCGATCGACGGCCGCTACCCGGCCCCCGCGATCGAGGAGCTGGAGAACCATCTGCTGCCCGATGCCGCTTGCGCCTCCGGTGACCACCCAGACCTTGTCGCGAACCCTCATGACCGTCTCCCTGACGTGCCGCGGCCCCGTGCCAGCGGCCTCTTCGAGTGTGGCACGGCCCGGAGCGGGAGTCATGGGGGAGCGCGTGGCGTCGACGCGGGCTCTCCGGGATACCGTCGTCTCGGTGAAGGGAGGGGATCGTGCCCGTTGAGTCCACGGTGACGGTGATCGATCGACTGCCCGACGTGAGTCTTCCGGACCTCGAGGGCCGGATCATCCGGCTGGTCGATCTCGCGGCGGGACGACCGCTCGTCGTGGTCTTCGCCTGCAATCACTGCCCCTATGTCCAGTGGGTGGAGAGCGGCCTCGGCGCCGTGGCGAAGCGTCGCTCGGAGGCCGCGTGGGTCGCGATCTCCAGCAATGACGTCGGCGCCTACCCGCAGGACGGTCCGGACGGGATGCGCGAGCAGGTCGCGCGAGCGGACTGGACCTTCCCGTACCTGGTCGACGCGACCCAGGAGGTGGCGCGCACGTTCGGGGCCGTCTGCACACCTGACTTCTTCGTCTTCGACGCGGGGGGCCGACTGGTGTATCGCGGGGCGATGGACGATGCGCGCCCTCAGCAGGACTGGCCCGTTGACGGGAAGTACCTGGAGATGGCGCTGGATGCGGCGGACGCGGGCGGCGTGATCGCCGGCCTCGGCCGGGCGTCCATGGGCTGCAGCATGAAGTGGCGACCGACGGAGGTGCAGTGATGGCGACAGATACGGCGGGCACGGATCGTGGCTGGGCGGTGGTGACCGGGGCGAGCAGCGGCATCGGCGCGGCGACGGCTCGCGCCCTGGCGAAGGAGGGCTATTCGGTCCTCGCGTGCGCCCGACGCGTCGACCGGCTCGAGACGCTCGCTGCCGAGGCCCCCGGGATCGAGGCCTGGGCGCTGGATGTCACCGATCAGGACAGCGTCGACATGCTCGCCGAGCACCTCGCGGGACGGCGGGTGACCGTGCTCGTCGCCAACGCGGGTGGCGCGTTCGATGGGGCCCCGATTGCCGACGCGGACCTGGACTCGTGGACGCGCAGCTACGAGGTCAACGTCCTGGGCACCGTGCGGACGGTCAAGGCCCTCCTGCCGCGCCTGCGGGCCAGCCAGGACGGCCTCATCGTGGTGATGAGCTCGACGGCGGGCCACGGCGTGTACGAGGGCGGGGGGAGCTATGTGGCCGCCAAGCACGCGGAGACGTCCATCGCCGGCACGTTGCGGCTGGAGCTCAACGGGGAGCCGATCCGCGTCTGCGAGATCGCCCCGGGAATGGTGCGGACCGACGAGTTCGCGGTCAACCGTTTCGGCGGTGATGCCGACCGGGCCGCGTCGGTCTACGCCGGTGTCGCCGAACCCCTGGTGGCCCATGACGTGGCGGATGCGGTCGCCTGGGTGGCGACCCGTCCCTCGCACGTCAACATCGACCGCATGGTGATCCGGCCGGTGGCCCAGGCTGCCCAGCACAAGGTGCACCGCGTCCTCGACTGACGCATCGCTCGATCCGCGCGCTGCGAGGCTACGGCAGGTCGACCGTCCGCCGGACGACCACGACCGGGCAGGGTGCGTGGTGGACGCAGTACGTGGCCACGCTGCCGAGGTGCATGCCCGGCAGTTCCCCGCGGCCCTGGCTGCCGACCACGAGGAGTTCCGCACCGGCCGCCGCGGTCGCCAAGGCGAGTGCCGGTCGCGCCTGGAGCAGTTCGGTGACCAGGGGCACGTCCGTGCCTTCAGGCAGGGCGCGCGACACGGTCGCGTCCAGCATCTCCCGGGCGTCGCGTGCGTAGTCCTCGTCCGTGTAGGTCGGCACGACGAGGATGGTCCAGGGTATGTCGAAGGCCGTCACCACTCGCACCTCCGCGCCGATCCGACGAGCGTGTTCGACAGCCCAGCGCACCGCATCGACGCTGAGGTCAGACCCGTCCGCTCCGACCACGATGTACGGCCGATCAGTCATGAGCCACCTCCTGCACCCTCGCTCCCAGTGTCCCTCCCCAAGGGAGGTGAAGTCGCGACTAGTTTGTCATGACATATTGACTAATGCGGCGTCGCTGATAGGCTGGTCCGAGCATTCAGCGGAGAGGCGGCAGGCATGGGCACGGTCCGGCTGACGACGTCGGAGGCGATCGTCCGCTACCTCATCGCCCAGCGGATCGAGGATGACCGTACGGGGGAGATTGTCCCCCTGGTGCCCGGGGTGTTCGCCATCTTCGGGCACGGGAACGCCCTCGGACTCGGCGAGGCCCTGGAGCGACACCAAGGCGAGATCCGCACCATCCGCGGTCAGAACGAGCAGGGGATGGCCCTCGCCGCGGTGGCGTACGCGAAGGCCGCTCGACGGCGCCAGGTCATGGCCGTCACGACGTCCATCGGCCCGGGCGCCCTCAACACCGTCACCGCGGCCGGCGTCGCGATGGCCAACCGGCTGCCGCTGCTCCTGCTGCTGGGCGACACCTTCCAATCGCGGCTCCCGGACCCGGTGCTCCAGCAGATCGAGCAGTTCGGCGCTCCGAGCGTGACGGCTAACGACGCCCTGCGGCCGCTCAGTCGGTACTGGGATCGGATCGTGCGACCCGAGCAGGTGCTGAGCAGCCTGCCGCAGGCGATCGGCGTCCTCCTCGACCCGGCTGACTGCGGTCCGGTGACCCTCGCCCTGCCGCAGGACGTCCAGGGCCAGGCGTACGACTTCCCCGAGTCCTTCTTCGAGCCGATCGTGCACCGGATCCGCCGCCCGCGCCCCGACCCGGAGGAGATCGCTGCCGCCGTCGAGGTCCTGATGTCCGCCCAGCAGCCGCTGATCGTGGCGGGGGGCGGCGTTCACTACTCCCTCGCGGAGCGCGAGCTGACCGAGTTCGCCCACCGCTTCGGCATCCCGGTCATGGAGACGGTCGCCGGGAAGTCCTCGCTCACCCACGACGACCCGAACCTCGCTGGCCCGATCGGTGTCTTTGGCGAGCAGGCCGGTCAGAGCGTCGCGTGGGAGCCGGACGCCGTCCTGGCGGTCGGAACCCGACTGCAGGACTTCACCACGGAGTCCGCCACCGTCTTCAAGAACCCCGACGTCCAGGTCATCAGCCTCAACGTCGGCCGCTTTGACGCGCTCAAGCGGGGCGCGCTCCCGGTCATCGGCGATGCCCGTGCCGCCCTGGCCGATCTGGCCGAGGGCCTGTCGGACTGGACGGCGCCGGAGGCCTGGCTGGCACGGGCCCGGGAGTCCATGGAACGGCAGCGCGCCACCCTCGACGCCCGCCAGGCGGAGACCGACACGGATCGGCCCACCTATGCCCAGGTGATCGGCGTCGTCAACGAGGTGGCCACGCCGGAGGACTACGTCGTCGTCTCCTCCGGCGGTCTGGCCGGCGAGATCGTCATGAACTGGCGGAGCAGGGCGGTCGCCACCTTCGACTGCGAGTACGGCTTCTCGTGCATGGGCTACGAGCTGTCGGGCACGTGGGGCGCCGCCATGGAGCGTGGCACCACCCACCCAGGCTCCACTGTGTACGGCCTGCTCGGCGACGGCTCCTTCATGATGCTGCCCATGGACATCTACAGCGGTGTCCTGACCGGCACGAGCATGACCCTGCTCGTGTGCGACAACGGAGGCTTCAACGTGATCGAGCGCCTGCAGTTGAACAACGGTGCAGCCTCGTTCAAGACCATGCTCGCCGATGACGACCATCCCACCCCGCCGGCGATCGACTTCGCCGCCATCGCCACCGCTATGGGCGCGGGCGGCCGGCGGGCGACCGGGCTCGCCGAGCTGGAGACGGTGCTCCGCGAGACGCACGGCCAGCCCGGCGTCCACGTCATCGCCATCGACGTCGCGGTGCACCAGTGGAGCGAGGGAGGCTCGTTCTGGCAGACCGGGGTTCCCGAGGTCAGCGACCGCGAGACCGTCGATGAGGCACGGGAGCGCCTCCTCGAGGGCCTGTCCCATCAGCGCTCCCTATGGCGGCGATAGCCAACCCGACGAGGCAGTTCCTCACGACATCCATCACAGCAGCACCTCACACCATTCGAAGGAAGCGATCATGACCGCACGAGTCACCCACTGGATCAACGGCCGGCTCTGGGAAGGCACGGCCGAGCGTTCCGGCGACGTCTACGACCCTGCGACGGGCAAGGTGACCAAGTCGGTCGACTTCGCCTCCCGTGCCACCCTCGACGACGCCGTCGCGGCGGCCAAGGCCGCCTTCCCCGGCTGGCGCGACACCTCGCTGACCCGGCGCGCGCAGGTTCTGTTCGCCTTCCGCGAGCTCCTGAACGCCAACAAGGAGAAGGTCGCCGAGCTCATCACGGAGGAGCACGGCAAGGTGCTGTCCGACGCGTTGGGTGAGGTCACCCGCGGCCTCGAGGTCGTCGAGTTCGCCTGCGGGATCCCGCACCTGCTCAAGGGCGGATTCTCCGAAGGGGTCTCGACCGGCGTCGACGTGTACTCGATCCGCCAGCCGCTCGGCGTCGTCGGCATCATCTCGCCGTTCAACTTCCCGGCGATGGTGCCCATGTGGTTCTTCCCGGTCGCCGTGGCCGCCGGCAACACCGTCGTGCTCAAGCCGAGTGAGAAGGATCCGTCGGCGAGCATGTACCTGGCCGAGCTGTGGAAGCAGGCGGGCCTGCCGGACGGCGTGTTCAACGTCGTCCACGGTGACAAGGAGGCCGTCGACGGCCTGCTCGAGAACCCGGATGTGAAGAGCATCTCGTTCGTCGGGTCCACCCCGATCGCCCGCTACATCTACGAGACCGGCACCAGGAACGGCAAGCGCGTCCAGGCCCTGGGCGGCGCCAAGAACCACATGCTCGTCCTGCCGGACGCCGACCTCGACCTCGCTGCCGACCAGGCCGTCAACGCGGGCTTCGGCTCTGCGGGCGAGCGCTGCATGGCGATCTCCGTCGTGCTGGCCGTCGATCCGATCGGCGACGAGCTGGTGGCGAAGATCGCCGAGCGCATGCCCTCGCTGAAGGTGGGCGACGGCCGCCGCGCCTGCGACATGGGTCCGCTGGTCACCGGCGTGCACCGCGACAAGGTGAAGTCCTACGTCGACGCCGGCGAGGCCGCGGGAGCGACGCTGGTCGTGGACGGTCGCACCGGTGACGTCGACGGCGACCCTGAGGGCTTCTGGCTGCTCCCGACGCTGTTCGACAACGTCACCACCGACATGACCATCTACGCCGACGAGATCTTCGGGCCGGTGCTCTCGGTCGTGCGGGTGCCCTCGTTCGAGGCGGGCGTGCAGCTCATCAATGACCACCCGTACGGCAACGGCACCGCGATCTTCACCAACGACGGCGGCGCCGCGCGCCGGTTCCAGAATGAGATCGAGGTCGGCATGATCGGCGTGAACGTGCCGATTCCCGTCCCGATGGCCTACTACTCCTTCGGTGGCTGGAAGAACTCGCTGTTCGGCGACACGCACGCGCACGGAATCGAGGGCGTGCACTTCTTCACCCGCGGGAAGGTCATCACCAGCCGCTGGCTCGACCCGAGCCACGGCGGCATCAACCTCGGCTTCCCCACCCAGTCCTAGGAGCCACGATGACGACGACGGCCGTGGAGTCCCCGCTGCTGCGCATGACGCAGACGACTCCGACCTGCCTGTGGAACGACTCCGCCGACCCCCAGGAGCTCGCCGCCGCGATCTCCTGGGGAGCGGTCGGCGCCACGTGCAACCCGGTCATCGCCCTGGCCGCCCTCAAGGCGGACCGGGCGACCTGGGCAGACCGCATCACGGAGTACGCGGCCGAGCACCCCACGGCCACGGAGGATGAGATCGGCTGGGCGATGGTCAAGCGGCTGTCGATCGAGGCTGCGCGGCTTCTGATGCCGGCGTTCGAGCGGTATGACGGCGTCAACGGCCGGCTGTCGATCCAGACCGATCCGCGCCACTGGCGCGACACGGAGAAGCTGGTCGAGCAGGCGGTCGAGTTCAGCACGCTCGCGCCCAACATGATCGTGAAGATCCCGGTCACGGCGGCCGGGGTCGACGCGTTCGAGGAGGCCACGTACCGGGGGGTCAGCATCAACGCCACGGTGTCGTTCACGGTGCCGCAGGCACTTGCCGTGGCGGAGGCCGTCGAGCGCGGCCTGCGCCGCCGGGAGGCCGAGGGGCTGGACGTCAGTCACATGGGCCCCGTCTGCACGATCATGGTCGGCCGAACGGACGACTGGGTGAAGGTCTCTGCCGAGAAGGAGCAGATCACCGTCGATCCCGGGATCATGGAGTGGGCCGGCGTCGCGGTGTTCAAGCGCGCGTACCGGATCTACCAGGAGCGGGGCTACCGCACGCGCCTGCTGTCCGCGGCCTTCCGCAACCACATGCACTGGAGCGAGTTCATCGGCGGCAACGTGGTGATCTCGCCTCCGTTCGGATGGCAGAAGCGGTTCAATGCCAGCAGGATCGAGCCGACGCATCGCCTGGACGATCCCGTCGATCCGCGGATCGTCGAGGACCTGTACGACAACTTCGCGGAGTTCCGCAAGGCGTACGACGAGGATGGCCTGACGCAGGAGGAGTTCTCGTCGTACGGCGCCACGGTCCGCACCCTGCGGCAGTTCCTTACCGCGAACAACGAGCTCGAGGCATTCGTCCGCGACGTGCTGCTGCCGAATCCCGACAAGTAGGGGCAACGCCTCCGCCGAGTGGCGGGTTGTGCGGGCCGACGCGCGGGCGCGGCCCGCACAACCCGCCACTCGCGCTGGTGGGGGGAGCCGCTGCGGCTCAGCGCTCGACGAGCGTCGTCTCGAAGGCGTACGAGTCGGCGCGGTAGGAGTGCGTGGCGTACTCGACAGCGCGCCCGGTGACGTCGAACGCCGTGCGCTCCATCGTGAGCAGCGGGGCGCCCTTGCTCACGCCGAGGAGGCGAGCCTCCCGGGCCGTGGCCGCCTTCGCGCCGATGCGCTGGTTGGCCACTCGCATCTGCACGCCCACGCGACGCAGCAGCTCGTAGAGGCCGTTCGCCTCGAGCTCCTCGGCCGTGGTGTCGAGGAGGTCCACCGGCAGCCAGTTCTGCATGTGGGCGAGCGGCTCGTCACCGTCGAATCTCACCCGCTCGAGGTACAGCACCTCGTCGCCCTCGCGCAGGTTGAGTGCCATGGCGACGGTGGCTTCGGCGCCGGCCGTGGCCAGACGCTCGACAGTCGTACGTGGGCGGTGGTTGCCGCGGCTCAGGTCGTCGTAGAGGCTGGTGAGCTCCACCTGGCGCCGTACCTGGGAGTGCACCACCTGGGTGCCGACCCCGCGGCGCCGCACGAGCAGGCCCTTGCTGACGAGCTCCTGGATCGCCTGTCGCACCGTCGGTCGGCTCAAGCCGTACCTCTCGGCGATCTCGATCTCGGTCTCGATCTTGTCCCCGGGCTTCAGCGCCCCGGACGTGATCGCGCGCTCGAGCTCCTGGGACAGCTGCCAGTACAGCGGCACCGGGCTGCGGCGGTCGAGTACGAGATCAACGGCCATGGCAGGAGGATAGGCGAGGATTGACACATTGGCATTATGTCAAGACATTTGAGCGGAGAGTGCTCGCGTATGAGCGGCGGGGATCACGCGTGGGCCAGGGCCTTGCCGAGGTCGGTGATGAGGTCGTCCACCGACTCCAGCCCGACCGACACGCGGAGGACGCCGGCGCCGGGCTGCGCCTCCTCCGCCACAACCCTGTGGGTCAGGGCGGCGGGGTGCTCGATGAGCGACTCCACTCCGCCCAGCGACACCGCATGGGTGATCAGGCGCAGCGCCCCGCACACGCGTTCGGCACTGCCGAATCCGCCGGCGAGCTCGAAGCCCACCATCGCGCCGGGACCGGCCATCTGCCGGCCCAGCAATCCCTCCGGGTCGCTGCCCGGAAGGCCGGGGTAGAAGACCCGTTCCACGGCCGGCTGTTCCCTCAGCCAGGCGGCGAGCTGGCTCGCGGTCGCCTGCTGGGCGTGCACGCGCAAGGGCAGGGTCGCCAGTCCGCGATGGAGCAGGTACGCCGACCACGGATCGAGTACGCCCCCGGTCACGGTCCGGATCGGCCGCAGTTCGGTGGCGTGCTCCGGTGAGGTGACGACGACGCCCCCCATCGCGTCGCCGTGTCCGCCGATGTACTTGGTGGCGCTGTGCACGACGAAGCCTGCCCCGAGCAGCAGGGGTCGTTGCAGGACCGGGGTGGCGAACGTGTTGTCGACCATGACCGGGACGTCGCCGGCCTGCCGCACGATGTCCGCGATGTCGCGCAGCTCGAGGGTGGGGTTGCTGGGCGTCTCGAGGACGATCAATCCCGTTCGGTCCGTGATGGCGTCGGCCACCGCGTGCGGCTCGACGAACGAGACTTCGCTGCCGAGCAGTCCGGAGGCGAGGAGGGCGTCGGTGCCGCCGTACAGGGGACGGACGGCGACGACGTGCGGGCGGCCCGCGGCCACCCGGCTGAGGATCACGGCCGTGATGGCCGCCATCCCGCTGGCGAAGGCGACCGCCTCCGCGTGGACGGGTGGCCGCTCCGGCTGGAAGGTCTCGAGTGCGGCGAGGGCCTCCTCGAACCGGGCGACCGTCGGGTTCCATGCGCGCCGGTAGACCGAGGTCATGCCGTCGGTCCGCGGGTGGCCCGCGGCGAAGTTGTCGTACGCATCGCGTCCGGCCTCGATGGTGGGCAGCGGATTCGTGGTGGACAGGTCGATGGGCATGGTGTGCACGCCGAGATCGGCGAGGTCCTCGCGACCGGCATGCACCGCGAGGCTGGCGAGGGATTCGGGGTTGGGCATCGTCACCATGGGCATACTGTCGCGTAAAATCCCGTCTATTGACTGTTTGGCCGAATATTCTTCCTTTGAGGGCCAAAGGTCAGCTGATCATGCGGGTCGTCGGCCGTGGAGGAGTCGGATGTCGAACAACGTGCAGCCCCTCGACGCGGTCGATCGGGCCCTGGTTCGTGAACTGGTGCGCGACGGGCGGCGCCCCAACAACTCCCTCGCCGAGCGCGTCGGGATCGCCGCCTCGACGGCCCTCGCACGGGTGCGGCTGCTGCGGGAACGCGGCATCATCCGCGGCTTCCATGCGGACGTGGATCCAGCGCGGGTCGGGCAGCCGGTACAGGCGATCATCGCCCTGCGACTGCGTACCCACGACGCCGACCACGTCCTGGGCTTCGCGCGACGGGTCTCCGACCTGCCGGAGGTCATCCAGGTGTTCCACGTCTCCGGAGGCGACGACTTCCTCGTCCATGTGGCCGTCGCGACCACGGAGGCGCTACGTGACTTCGCCCTCGATTCCCTGACCTCCGACCCCAGCGTCGCGCACGCCGAGACCCACCTGGTCTTCGAGCACAGGCGCGGAGGCTTCATGGCCTGACCTCCATCACGAACCGTCCCTTACCCGGATTTTGCTGCGGTCGGTTGCCCTTGCGGGCCTCCCGGGGCCACGCTAGGGGCACCGACCCAGGAGGAGCCCAGTGAAGAATCTCGTCCGCATGTCCGCGGCCACGGTCGCCGCCCTCGGCCTGCTCGTCGTTCCGGCCGGCGTGGCCGCCGCCCATGACAACGGCAACGGCCAGGGGCACCAGCGGGGCCAGCACTCGAGCTCGTTGTCGACGCTGACGTCGGACCAGGTGGCGGCAGTGCAAGCGGCCCGCGCCGCCTACCGCCAGGCACTACGGGGCGCCATGTCGAGCTACCGGGTGGTGGTGGCCCCGATCAGGGACGCGATCCGGAACGACGCGAGCGTCGTCGCGGCGAAGCCCGCCGTCGATTCGGCCCGCGCGAATCTGAGGTCCGTGTACGCGTCCACGATCTCGACGGACGCAGACAAGGCGGCCGCCCGCGACGCGCTCAAGAAGGCCCACGACGAACTCGAGGCGGCGATCAAGGCCGCCCTGGGCGCGAACCAGGCGACGCTCGACAAGGCGAAGGCGGACCTGAAGACGGCGGTCGATGCCGCAAAGGCGGCCTACACCGCGGCCCTCGTCGGCATCTTCGGTTCCGAGGCGGACATCCCGTCGTTCCTCGTCAATCCCGGCGGGCGTGGCCATGGCCTCGACAAGGGCGGCTTCCACGGCCTGGGTGCCCTGAAGTACCACGGCGGACGGCACCGCTAGTCCACCCCGACGAGCCCCCTCACCGATCCTGCTCCGGTGAGGGGGGCTCAGTCGTACGCCACGACGTGCACGTTGACGAGGTCTCCCTCGTCGAGGCCCTCACGCTGTCGCACCTGCTTCTTCACGGGGAGGATGAACGCGCCCTGCTGGCTGCTGGGGAACACCGACGTCCGCCACGTCGTCGTGCCGACCGTCACCTCGACCCGGATGGAGCCGAAGCCCCGGTGACCCCCGTGCGCGTCCTCGAGCTCGTCCGAGAGGTCCTCCGGAACGGTGAGGAAGAACCAGGCGCCGTCGCCGTGCCAGCGCCATAGCGGGGCGGTGAAGTCGCAGTCCATCGCAGCATCTTGTCGGTCCGCTCGGACACGTGCTTAAATACAACCAAATGGTTGTAGATCAGTCGAGGCGCCCGCGAGCCCTGAGCGACGCCGACGTGGATCGGGTGTTCCATGCGCTGGCCGATGCCACGCGCCGGGACATCGTGCGGCGAGTGCTCGACGGTGAGCACTCGATCTCCGACCTCGCCCGTCACTACCCGATGAGCATGACCGCCGTGCAGAAGCACGTGGGCGTGCTGGAGGGAGCCGGCCTGGTGGTCAAGCGGCGGCAGGGACGCGAGCAGAGGGTGGTCGGCCGTGTCGAGGCGCTGCGGCGCGCCGAGGCGCTGCTCGCGGAGTACGAGCGACTGTGGCGCGAACGATTCGACCGCATGGGTGACGTGCTCATGACGGAGATGGAAGGGAACGGCAGATGAGCGTGACGAGTGTGGCGAAGGATCTCGAGGCGCTGACCATGACGGTCACCGCGGAGTACGACGTGAGCGTGGATCGCGCCTGGCAGCTGTGGGCCGACCCGCGACAGCTCGAGCGCTGGTGGGGACCGCCGACATTCCCGGCCACCTTCGAGCGGCACGAGCTGGAGCCCGATGGCGTCGTGACGTACTACATGACCGGCCCCGAGGGCGAGGTGCATCGCGGGTGGTGGAAGGTGCTGGAGGTGGAGCCGCCGCGGCGGCTGGTGGTGCAGGACGGGTTCGGCGACGAGCCATCGAATGCTGCCGCGGGCATGCCGAGTGTCACCATGCGAGTCACCCTGGCCGACCGCGTGGACGGTGGCGTCGTCATGACGATGCTGACCGCCTTCCCCTCGCTGGAGGCGATGGAGCAGATGCTCCAGATGGGCATGGAGCAGGGACTGACCCTGGCCATGGGCCAGATCGACCGCATCCTCGCCGCCTGACCCACCGGCTCGTTTCTCCCACGACGCGGGACAAGCGAGCGAAAAGTGGTGTCTATGACTCGTTTGTCCCACTACGTGGGACAAACGAGTCAGTCGGCGGGGGCGCAGTCGTAGAGGGTGCCGGTCGTGGTCGGGCCGTCGTTGACGACGGAGCAGTTCTCGCTGATCCAGGCCGTCCGCGCCGCGGCCACCGCCGTGGTGTCGGCTGCGCCGCCGTTGGGGCCGCCCCCGCCGGTGCGACCCACGACGATGTAGCGCAACTCGCCGGAGGTGACCAGTGTCGACAGCTGCTCCGCGGTCGGCGTCGGGTCACTGCCGTTGAATCCACCGCCGAGGGTGAGGACCCCGGGGGCCTCCACCAGGGCAAGCTGCCCCGCGGTCGTGCTGTCGGCCGCCACGAGGTACTCAGTGCCCGGGGAGTGTGCCATCAGCCAGTCACGCAGCGCCTGAGCGGACGCGTCATCGAAACCGGCTGCCGTGCTGGACCCATCCATCGGGCCACCGGTGGGCGCGCCCCCTGGCGGCCCGCCGTCGGCAGCTCCGGGCATGGCGGGGGCGCCCTGCATCGCCGCTGGGGGACCACCAGCGGCGCCGTCCGGACCACGCATGGCGGGCCCACCCATGGCCTGCTCACTGCTCGCGCTGGGGTTGATCGCATTGCCCACGCTGATGGAGCCGATCGCCCAGGTGGCCGGAGCGAGCACGATGCCGAGGGTCGCGAGGACGAGACCCGCACGCCATCCGAGGAGCAGCAGGACGATGGCCACGAGGGCGATGGCCGGGACGGCGACGATCAGCCACGAATGGGTATCCGCGCGGGCCACCAGCCACCCGGTCCATGCCGCCTGCCCGACCACGAGCAGGCTCGCCGTGATGCGCGCCGTCCACGAGCCGAGGACGTCCCAGCCCTCCTGCACCAAGCCGCCGACCAGCGCCGCGATGGCGGGTGCGAAGGCCAGCAAGTAGAAGGTGTGGATCCCGGCACTGAACGCCATCACGCCGGCAACGACGACGAGCCACACGCCGAAGAAGACATAGCCCCCGAGCTGTGACAGGGAGGCGGCCCGGGCCGCGGGTTCCCGTCGCTGGTCGCGCACCCGCGCGATCGACAGCGTCACGCCCAGCACGACGGCGATCGTCGCGAGCGGCAGCAGCCACGCCACGTCGACGGACACCTGCGGACCGACAAGGCGGGACAGTCCGGCATCGCCGGCGAAACTGGCGACGAAGGAGCCCTGGCTCCCGGTGACCCGGCCGAATCCGTTGTACCCGAACACCATCGACCACGGGCTGTTGTCCGTGGTCCCGCCCACCCAGGGTCGGCTCGCCGCCGGCGTGAGCGTGACGAGGGCAATCCACCAAAGGCTGGCTGCGATGCTGATCAGGCCGGCCACCACTGTGTGCCAGACCCTTGTGCCGAGGGAGCGCGGAGCGGCGATCAGATACGCCAGCGCGATCGCTGGATAGACCATCCATGCCTCGAGCATCTTGACCTGGAAGGCGGCGCTGACCGCCAATCCCGTGCCCAGCAGCCACCAGAACGATCCCGACTGCGCAGCCCGCACCATGAGGTACGCGGCGATCGCCAACGCGAGTGCGAACCACACCTCGGGCACATTGGACTTCGCCAGGGCGGCGGCGAGCGGCATCGTGGCGTAGACCAAGGCGGCGACCAGGCCGGCGACGCGTCCGCGCCAGCGCGCGGCAGCTAGGTACAGCATGACCACGGTCGCGACGGTCGCAACGACCTCGGGCAGAAGGACGCTCCAGGCGTGGGCTCCGAAGAGGGCGACGCTCACCGCCTGCGGCCACAGCGACCCGGGGATCTTGTCCACTCCCGCCCACCCCGAGGTGTCGTATGCGCCGTACAGGAAGTTGTGCCAGCTCTCGGACATGCTGACGACGGCGGGCGTGTAGTAGTTGTGCAGGTTCGGGTCGGCGGCGGCGATGACGTAGACGACGGCCGCGGAGGCCGCGACGACGCCCAGCGTCCAGTGCGCCCATCGATGTGCTGCACGGTCCGGTGACGCCGCCCACGTGGAGGTCATCCCCGGACCGTAGGGCCGACGTGTTCGGGCCAGGTCAGGCGAGCATTGCCGTCGCGTTGGCGTTGGTAGCAGGTCCGCCTGGCACTGCCGACCTCACTGGCCCGGGTACACCAGCACCCAGGGCGAGCCTCCCGCGACCGGCTGGCTCGGTCGCTGGTCCTGGGACCACCACTTCGCCTCGTAGGCGACACCATCGAGCTGCACCCGCTGGCCGGCGACATAGGCCTTCGCCGGATTCCAGTCGGGGTACGTGCCCGCGGGGACCGTCGGGAGCGGTGCCGGGGTGTCGCCCGGCATGACCGGCCCCAGGAGCAGCCACGGATTGTCGTACTCCGACGCGTAGGGGATGGTCGGGTCAGCGCCGCTGCTCCACCACTTCGCCTGATAGACGTTGTGCTTCCAGACCACCTTGCTGCCCGCGGGGTAGGTCCCGAGGGCATCCCAGATCGGATAGGGGCTGGTCGCCGGGTCGTCCACGATCTCCGGCCCGTCGTTGCCGGCCACCGGCTGCGGCGTCGTGGTCGGGGGAGCAGGCGCAGCCGGGATCGCCGGAACAGTGTCGTCGGCCAGCACGCTCGCGAACGACATCCCGGCCTGGTCGATGCCCGAGCAGTTGTCCTGGACGACCGTGGTCACCGTGGGCAGCGGGCGTTGGCAGGTGCTGTCCCGGTTGGCGGACCACAGGGAGATGCGTCCGACGCCGTGCTCGCGGGCGAACCGATTGACCTGCTGGGCGTCTTCGATGGTGAACACCTCGCCCGGCACATCGTTCTGCCCGATCATCGGCGTGATCCCGATGCGGTTCCAGCTGTCGACGGTGGACAGCGTCCGGCCGGCATCCTTGAACGCCGCGAAAGCCTGGGCCTGGAGCGCGAGGGTGGCATCCTCGACGGCCCGCCCCATGTGACTGCTCGCATCGGCGGATCCGAAATCCATGGTCATGCCGTTGACCCCGGTCAGGTCGACACCGGCGGCGAGCATGGCGGTCAGTTGAGCTTGTCCCTCCGGCGTCAGTCCTGACGTGGTGACGGGCAGCGTCAGCCAGATATCCAAGGTCCGCCCGGCCTCGCGGGCCTCCGACTGGAGGGCGGCCATGGACCTGGCGCGTCGAGTGGCGCCCGCGGGGTCGGCGAGATCGGACCCCTCGATGTCCAGGTCGACACTGGTCAGCTCGTACCGGTCGATCACCTGCCGATAGGCGTCGGTCAAGGCGCCCTGGTCCGTGCATCCGGTCGCCAGCTCCGTGTTCGCCTGTCCACCGAACGACACGCTGGCGGAGCCGCCCACACTGCGCAGCTGGGCGATCCGCCGGTCCAGCTCCAGGGCTGAGGCGGCCTGGTCCAGACCGTAGTAGCCGCCCCATGATGGCGAGCACGCGTCCGTCGGCGACGCGACGATGAAGGACAGGATGACGTTCTGGTCGGCCCGGGAGTCGGGGGTCTCGAACGGGTAGCTCGGGGTGGCCGTCACGTCGACGTAGGCAGCGAATCCGGTCGGGTCCGGCGGTGGGGGCGGGGAGACGATGGGCCGTGCCACGGCGACGAGGCCACCCACCGTGAGGACCGCGGCGAGGACGACGACGCCAAGCCGCACGGGGGAGATGCGTGTGCCCGGGCGGGTCGTGACGGCTGCAGAGGGGCTGGTCTCGGTCATGATGGCGACTCCGTTCGGACGCGGGAGCGAGTGTCGCCGCGCCGAGGCGGGCGATTGGTGACCGGGGCGCCCTGTCCACGGGCCGTACGTCCCGACGTGCTCACGCCCGGGCCGTAGTAGAGGACCGCCTCCCAGTCGACCGACGCGGGGTTCGATCCCGAGTCCGGCT
The DNA here is from genome assembly GCA_016125355.1 of Actinomycetales bacterium. GTDB lineage: Bacteria > Actinomycetota > Actinomycetes > S36-B12 > S36-B12 > UBA10649. The sequence goes on from WGLX01000012.1 coordinate 224,162, forward strand.
CTGACGGGGCACCCGACGCGGGCGTCGCCGGGACACGGATCCAGTGCCGCATCCCCAGCCAGACATCGACGATCGAGTTGCGGACGCCGATGAAGGCGACGATGGCGTAGAGGGTCAGCACCCCGTTGAAGGCCGCGAAGGCGCCGTTCCACCAGTTCTCGTTGCGGATGTCATTGGCGAGCGTGATGAACGAGTACACGGCGATCAGGTACGCGAACAGGATCATCAGTGCTGGGGCCGCCGTGCGGTCCTTCACCTTCGGTGTTCGGGCGAACGGGATCTTGGACTTGGTCGCCGCCTGCTGGAGCGACTTGAGCGTGCCCGAGAGGTTGACGGGCAGCAGGATCAGGTTGAAGGCGTACACCCGGAAGACATCGGTGCGCTTGTAGCCCATGCGATGCAGGTCGTAGCTAATCGCCAGGAAATATGGGAGCGCTGCGCCGATGATGATCGGACTCAGGAGGCGGCTGTCGAACGGGAAAGCCAGCAGGAAGAGCAGTCCGAAGCTCGCCCACGCGATGGACGCCATGTAGTTGAAGCGGAGCATCACCGAGGTCCGTCGGACGCGGTGTCCCTCCTTGCGCATGTGGCGCGCGTAGCGGAGGAGCTTGGGCAGGATCAGCAGGCCGCCGTTCGCCCAGCGGGCCCGCTGCACGGCCAGCGACCCGTAATCCGGTGGGGTCGCGCTGTAGCTCAGGCGCTCGGGGTAGTTGTACAGCGTCCAGCCGCGGTCGATGAGGTCGATGCTGGACTCCGTGTCCTCGATGACGGTGCGGTCCTGGACGTACCTCTTGACGGGGACGCCGTCCTCGAAGCTCACTTCCTCGATGTCCTCCAGCGCCGCGAAGCGGATCACGGCGTTGGCGCCGACCCAGAAGGTGGCCCCGAAGTACGTCATGCCCTGATGCAGGATGAACTGCTGGTCGGTCGTCGCGCCCGCGATGCGCTCCAGGCGGGTCGGGGCTCCCCGGAACGCGGAGTACGGCGTCTGGATGACGGCGATGCCCTCGTTGCCGGGCAGCTCGAGGTGGTACACGAGTCGCAGGCAGTACTCCCGCAGCAGGACGCTGTCCGCGTCGAGGGTGAGCACGTACTCCGTGCGAGGGATGACGAGATCCGGATCGGCCACGTTCTCACGGAGGACCCTGCCGAGCCGCGTGTCGACGATCTTGTAGGAGCCGCCCATGAGGCCGAGATAGGCATTCAGGTTCATCGCCTTGTTGGCCTCGTGGCTGAGGTGGGCGAACGACTTGCGTTCGAAGGAGCTGAGCCTTGCCGTGAACATCCAGACCAGGCGGGTGCTCAACTGGACCAGCCGCGCCATCGGGATCACCGCCTGGGCGTCGAGGGCCGCGAACAGGGCCGCGGCAGTCTCCCTGGTGTCGTTGGCCAGCGAGCCGAGGATCTCCTGAGCGACGAATTCCTCGGTGGTGGTGCTCCGCGAGTAGCTCGCGGACTGGAAGTCGAGCCAGTCGGCCGCCCAGACGAAGTCGAGGGCCAGCGCGCGGACCTGGTCCGGAGTCGTCGCCTCCGAGCCCTCCATCTGGGCCTGGAGCCGCTCCCGTGTCCCGGTGAACCGCTGGCGGGGTTCGCGAAGCAGATCGTTGATCTGCTGGGGCAGGGCCCGGCACGCCGTCAGGTTCTCGGCGGCCAGCTGGTCGGCCGGGTCCTGGGGGTCGTCGATGAGCAGGACGACCGAGAGGTCAGGGAACTCCTGAAGTGCCGCCGAGAGCATCGTCGAGCGGACGACGTCCGGATCCTCCTTGTAGGACGGGATCAGGACCGTCATGGAGTTCTGCTCGACACCAAAGTGGGCGTCGATCTCGGCGCGTGGCACCCGGTGATGTGACCGCGAGCGGTACATCGCCCCCTGTCGAGCCACCAGGAACATCAGGGCGCTGAAGGTGAGGAGCGTCATCACGACGACGTAGGCGACCATCTGGGCCAGGAACCCGCTGCCCGGGATGCCGTGGTCCACGATCTCGGAGATGACGGTCCGGCGGAGGTAGGCCAGCCACAGGAGGATGGTGGCGGCGATGGCCAGGCCGCCCATCCAGGTGGCCGCATTGCTGGCCGGCCTGCCGATCGCTGGCAGAGGCGGCCGAGGCTTCTCGGCTCCCCACTGCCGACGGGGTGGGGTCGGGGGGATGGTCGAGCCTGGCTGGTCGCTCACGTCGTCCTCACCTCGGTTCCTTGCCGGTTCGTTGCCAACCTAGGTGGCGAATTCGGCGATGTGAGGGTTGCGTGAGCCAGGGCGGCAGGCTGTGAGTGGATCGTGAGGCGGAACGCGTCAGGGCGTCAGCGCTACTCGAAGCGGCTGGCGTCCCCCGCGCCGTGGCGGATGACCTCCGGGTCGGGACCCGACAGGTCGATGACCGTCGTGTAGTCGGCGCTGCCTTCCCCAGCATCGAGCACCGCATCAATGGACTGGTCGAGGCGCTCCTTGATGTCCCATCCGAAGAGCGGTGGCTCCTCATCCCCTGCGATGCGCAAGGTGGTGGTGACCAGCGGCTCGCCCAGAGCCGCGATCAGCGCCTGAGCCACAGCGTTGTCCGGGATGCGGATCCCGACCGTCGACTTCTTCGGATGCTGCAGCCTGCGGGGCACGTCGCGGGTGGCCGGGAGGATGAACGTGTACGGGCCAGGGACGCAGGCCCGCACGGCCCGGAAGCTCGCGTTGCTCAGGTAGCCGAACTGACTGGCCTGCGAGAGGTCGTGACAGGCCAGTGTGAAGTGGTGCCCCTCATCGAGCGCGCGCAGGGCACGGACGCGCTCCAGGGCGTCGTGACTGCCGATCCGCCAGCCGAGGGCGTAGGCGCAGTCGGTGGGGTAGGCGACCACTCCGTCGTCGCGGACGAGCTCGGCTGCCTGGGCGATCAGCCGTGGCTGAGGGTTCACCGGATGGACATCGAGGTAGCGCGCCATGACGCCGACCCTAGGCCTACTGTTGCGCTGCATCGCATCCACGACGTCACAGCAGGAGTGATCATGACCGAGGAAACCACCAGTGGCACCGACGACAGCCTGAGCGCGGACGTGTTCGCGGTCAGCGACGGGGCCTATGCCCTCATCGTGGCCGACTTCGACGACACCGACATCGCCTGGGAGGCCTACGAGCTGCTCAAGTCCGCGGAGGACGGACGGACGTTGGCCATCGAGAGTGTCATCGTCGTCAAGCGCGACGAGGATGGCACGATCGAGGTCCAGAAGACCACCGACCACAGCACCCGCCGAGGTCTCGGCTGGGGCGTTGTCGGGGGCGTCGTCCTCGGCGTGATCTTCCCGCCGTCGATCCTCGCCAGTGCCGCCGTTCTGGGGGCAGGCGGAGCGGCCATCGGCAAGGCCCGCGAGCTGCACCACAAGAGCGAGATCGCCGACGAGCTGCAGGACGCGCTGGCGCCGGGCCATTCGGGCATCATCGCCCTCGTCTCGGACCCGCAGGCGGTGGAGATCCGCAAGGCCCTCGAGAAGGCCAACCGGATCGTCGAGCACGCGGTCGACAAGGTCGTCGCCGAGGACATCAAGGCGGCCGCCAAGGAGATCGAGGCCGAGGAGAAGGACGCAGACAAGGGCTGATCGCAGGAGCCGGCTCTTGACCAGCCGGGCGCTCAGGCGGAGGGTTCGCTCTGGGGGGTCCGAACACCTTCGATCAGAGGACCCGACATGACAGCAATGGCAGCGCCCCTACCCGCAGAGAACCTGGACGCCTGGCGTTCCTGGATGCTCGAGCTCAAAGGCCCACGCTCAGACGAGTTCCAGGCCTCGAACGATCGGCACGGCATCACGCGACACAGTGCGTGGCTCCAGCAGAATCCCGATGGCAGCTACGTGGTCATCGTGCTTCACGACGGACCGGGCGGAGACACATACATGAAGAACATGGCCGAATCGCAGGATCCCTTCGACCAGTGGTTCGCCAGGACGGTGGCCGAGGTCCACGCCATGGACATGTCCGTGCCGCCACCGCATGCGGAGTCTGTGCTCTAGCCCGACACGACGAGACGACCCCCGCCCACATGGGACGGGGGTCGTCTTCCTTCCGGGCTACTCCGTCGAACCGGAATCCAGCTCCCGGTCCGAGCGGCGCTGGGCGACCAGCGCCCCGACCAGTCCGGCCACCCCGAGCCCGACGAGCAGGAGGGGGAAGGCCAGCCGGCCGTCCAGCCGGTAGTCCGTGATGGCGCCTGCGAGATAGGCCACCGCGAAGGCGACCACGAGCAGGCCGGACAGGAGCGAGAACACATCAAGGGAATGCTTACGCACGGGACACCTCCACGGCTCCGACGTTGGTGTGCAGGGTGAGATCGAGCACTGGGCCGTCTGTCGGCCCTCCGGGCAGGACGCCCTCGAACGACGGGCTCGGGTCGTTGGACCGGGAGACCCCGTCGATCCGCAGCTCGCCGAGTTGGGTGTCGGCGTTCACGATGACGCGGACGTCATCGGGGACGGTGACGATCAGCTCGCCGAGACCCACGGTCGCATCGACGGGGACCGTCGTGACGCCCGCGGGGATGTTCAGGTCGGTCAGGTCGATGCGCAGCGAGCCGATGCCCAGCTCGTAGGGCTTGCTGGCGGCGAGCACACTCGTCGGGTTCTCGAACTGCTCCCCGATGCCCGCCTGGATGTTGGGCCGGAAGGTGCCGTCGAAGTTCGCCGGCACGTACGAGGCGATCATCGTGACGAAGAGCGTCGGGATGGCGAACCAGAGCAGCCAGCGAGCCCGACCGATCCAGGCGCCCACCAGGATGCCCGCCCCGAGGATGAGCAGGGCGACGCCGGGGATGACGACCGGTGCGAGGTCCACCACGCCCAGCACCTCGAGGGAGACGAGGAGGCCGGTGACCACGACGGCCAGGCTGAGAGTGGCCAGCCCGAGGTAGCTGCGGGGCCGCGGCGCGGGCGGCGGGACCGGCGTCGTCGCCGTGGGCGTGTAGCCGGGGTAGTACCCGGAACCCCCGTACGCGTAGGCCGTGGGCGGAGCCGGCGGCGCGGGGGGCGCCGACGTGGTACCCGCCTCGGCCGTCGACTGCAGGCGCTGATCGCCGGTCGAGGCCTGGGGCGCCGGCTCTCCGGGGGCCATCGGCGCGAAGGCCGGCATCGCCGTCGCCGGGCGCGTGGCCAGGTACAGCACGAGTGCGCCCACCGCGAGGAGCAGCAGGAACGAGCCGAAGCCGCCCCAGTTGCCGAAGGTCGAGCCGACGATGCCGGAGAAGATGATCACGCCGACCACGATCGCCACCACGATCAGCACGGTGCGGGTCGTGCTGCCCGGGCGCTGCGAGCGGGCGATGAAGCGCTCGGCCTCGCTCTGCGGTGCGTCGTCCTCGGGGATGAACAGCCAGCCCAGGACGTACAGGAGCAGTCCGCTGCCGCCGAAGACGGCCAGCACCACGAGGATGACGCGGACGATGACGGGATCGATGCCCAGCCAGCGGGCGAAGCCGCCCGCGACGCCGGCGATGACCCGATCCTGCCGACTGCGGCGCAGCGGCGGACGGTAGCTCGACGGCGGCGGGGGCGGGGTGCCCGGCTGGGTGTATTCGGTGTTCGTTGTCATGCCTCCACGGTCCTCCCGAGGGCACCCTCGGCACATCGGGGATGCACCCTGATTCAACCCTGAATTGCGTCCCTGATGCCGATCTCCGCGTTTGTAAGCGTTCGGTCTCTTACCTGGCCCTGACGCCGACCCCATCGTCCGCGAAAACGGACCCCGCAGTGTCTCCCTCGTCAGGTACCGCTCCACGAGAGGAAGAACGATGAACATCACCAAGAAGGCCAGGGCCGGCATCGTCGCGGGAACGGCCGTCGCGGCGGCAGCGGCCGTGGTGGCGCTCCTCGGCACCACATCCGCCAACGCCGCCGACACCACGCCGGCGCCGAGCAGCAGCTCGTCCACGCAGGTCGCGCCACCGGCGAGTCGTCCGATGGAGGAGGCGCTTACGGGCGACACGGCGGCCAAGGTGCAGGCGGCCGTCGAGGCGGCCTACCCGGACGCGACGATCGACCGCATGGAGACCGACGCCGACGGCCAGGGCGTGTACGAGGCGCACGTCACGAAGGCCGACGGCACCCACGCGCTGATCCTGCTCGACGCCAGCTTCGCGATCACCGACGAGTTCACCGGCGGCCCGGGTGGTCCGGGTGGTCCGGGCGGACCGGGGATGCCCGGTGGGCCGGGTGGCCAGCGCTCCGATGAGTCGCCGCTGTCGGGCGACACGGCGGCCAAGGTGCAGGCAGCCGTCGAGGCGACGTACCCGGACGCGACGATCGACCGCATGGAGACCGACGCCGACGGCCAGGGCGTGTACGAGGCGCACATCACGAAGGCCGACGGCTCGCACGCGACGGTCTATGTCGATGACGCGTTCGCCATCACCGGCGAGGACTCCGGACCGATGGGTCCCGGCGGTCCGGGTGGTCCGGGCGGTCCGGGTGGTCATGGTGGTCCGGCCGGTAGTGGGGGATCGAGCGCGACGGACCAGCCGTCCGCCTGACCTCACGCCTCGTCGAACGGCCCGTTGGCGCCCCTGTCCAGCTGGATATCGGCCGCCAGCGGGCCGTTCGACGTGAGTGGAAGAATTCAACAACGGTTGACTTCTGCTGCCACGGGGCTAGCGTCGAGGCATGCGCGCGATGATCCTCAAGGAGTTCCGGGAGCTGCGTCGGGACCGGCGTACGCTGGCCATGCTCGTCGTGATGCCGATCATGCTGCTGATCATCTTCGGCTACGCGGCCAACTTCAATGTCACGTCCATCCGCACCGCGGTGGTGGGCGCCCAGGCCGAGGCGGTCGCGGCGCAGCTGCCCGACGTCTTCGACGTGACCGTCATCTCCACAACGGACACGCAGGCCGACGTGGAGTCGATGATCCAGGACAACGAGGTCGACGTCGGCATCGTGGCGGACAGCCTGCCGGCGCTCGCCCTCGTGGACGGGTCGTCCCTCTTCACGGCGCAGTCCGCGGTGAGCATCCTCAACAAGTTCGGTGACAAGGTCACCGTCCAGGTGCTCTACAACCCCGATCTCGACACCGCGTGGGTCATGGTCCCGGCGATCATCGGGCTCATCCTGACCTTCATCGGGACGATCATCACCAGCATCGGCATGGTGCGCGAGCGCGAGACGGGGACGCTCGAGCAGCTCGCCGTCATGCCGATCAAGCCATCGGCCGTGATCCTGGGGAAGATCACCCCCTACTTCATCCTCGCCGCCATCGACATGGCCATCGTGACCTTGCTCGGCATGTGGCTCTTCGGTGTGCCCTTCAACGGCAGCCCGTGGCTGTTCGCCGTGGCGGCGGCGGAGTTCCTGTTCGTGGTCCTCGGGCTCGGCGTCTTCATCTCGACGATCTCGCAGACCGCGGGGCAGGCCATCCAGACGGCCTTCTTCTTCCTGCTGCCGCAGATCCTGCTGAGCGGCATGATCTTCCCGCTCGAAGCGATCCCGTGGGCCGTGCGGTGGATCAGCTATCTCCTGCCGCTCACCTACTTCACGATCATCTCGCAGGGCATCATGCTGCGCGGCGCCGGCATCGACACGCTGTGGCCGGCCTTCCTCGTGCTCGCCGTCATGGCCGTGATCGTCTTCACCGGCGCCATCCTCCGGTACCGCCGCAACCTCGCCCCCGGGCGCCGCCGCATGCAGCGCGCCGACAAGGAGGAGGTCTCCGCCTGATGGCCGATGTCTTCGGGGTGTTCGACGCCACCGCGCGGTTCGGTGACGTGACCGCGCTGGACGACGTGACGCTCTCCGTGCCCGCCGGGCAGGTGACCATGGTGGTGGGTGGTGACGGCGCCGGGAAGACCACGCTGCTGCGGGCACTGGTGGGCGAGATCGTCCTGGCGGCGGGCTCGGTGGTCGCCCCGCCGGAGGCTGAGGTCGGCTACCTGCCCGCGTCCTCGGGAAGCTGGAAGGACCTCACCGTGCAGGAGAACGTCGGCTTCGTGGGCTCCGTCTACGGCCTTGACGCGGCCACCCTGACCTCCCGAGGGGACCGGCTGCTCGAGCGCGCCGCCCTCTCGGACGTACGCGATCGGGTGGCGCGCGACCTCTCCGGCGGGATGCGCCGAAAGCTGGGCTTCGTGATGGCCAGCCTGCACGGGCCCACGCTGCTGGTGCTCGACGAGCCCAGCACGGGCGTCGACCCGGTCAGTCGCGTGGAGCTGTGGCGGCTGATCTCGGAGGCCGCCGCGTCCGGCACCGCCGTTCTCATGTCGACGACCTACCTCGACGAGGCCGAGCGCGCGGCGAACCTGCTCGTGCTGCACCGGGGCCGCACGCTGCTGGCCGGCACTCCGGACGAGGTGCTGGCGGCGGCACCTGGCACGGTGACCGTCATCGACACACCGATCCGGCCGCAGTTCGCATGGCGCCGGGGTCGCCGGTTCCACGAGTGGTGGCCGCCGGGCGAGCGCCCCGATGCCGGCGAGGTCATCGTTCCTGACATGGAGGACACGGTGGTCGCGTCGTCGCTCGCCTCGGGCCAGGAGGTGGCGTCATGAGCGGTCCACTCGTCGCGGCCTTCGACGTCACCCGGCGCTTCGGCCACTTCACGGCTGTTGACGGTGTGAGCATGGAGGTGAATCCGGGTGAGGTCGTCGGACTGCTCGGCGCCAACGGCGCAGGCAAGACGACGCTCATGCGGCTGCTGCTCGGCCTGCTCGCACCGACCGAAGGAGACACCCGCCTGATGGGCGGCGTGCCCGACCGTGAGACCCGCGCGAAGGTCGGCTACGTGCCGCAGGGCCTCGGTCTCTACGCCGACCTCACCGTCACCGAGAACCTCGCCTTCATGGCTGGCGCCTACGGGGTTCCGCCCGCGAAGGTCCCCGTGGAGCTGGCCGCGTACGCCGATGCGCTGGTGGGGGCCATCCCGCTCGGCGCCCAGCGTCGGCTCGCCTTCACGTGCGCGCTTCAGCACGATCCGCCGCTCCTGATGCTCGACGAGCCGACGTCCGGGGTGGAGGCGCTGGCCCGGGCCGAACTGTGGGACACGGTGCATGCCCAGGCCGCGCAGGGGGTCGGCGTGCTCGTCACGACCCACTACATGCAGGAGGCCCAGCAGTGCGACCGCCTGCTCCTCATGTCGGATTCGCGCTTGGTCGGCTCGGGCAGTGAGCAGGACGTCATCGGCGACACGACGGCCGTCGAGGTGGTGTGCGATGACTGGGCGGGCGCCTTTGCCGCTCTCGAGGCGGCGGGGGAGGCCGTCACCCTTGCCGGCCGATCGGTGCGCGTGGCCGACGGCGATCCCGATGCGATCCGCCGAGCGCTTGAGATGGCCGGCGTCGATCCGGAGGTGCGCGCGGTGCCCGCGACGTTGGAGGAGCGCATGACGGTGCTCGCTCGCTCCGCGGCGACGTCACGGTGACGGCGAAGCCGCGCGGACGTCGGCCGGGCAGCAATGACACGGCGGACCAGATCCTGGCGGCGGCACGGGAGCTGTTCGCTGAGCGCGGCTACGCCCGGACGACCATCCGCGCGATCGCCGCCCAGGCCAATGTCGATCCGGCCCTGGTGCACCACTACTTCGGCACGAAGGACGCCTTGTTCGACGCGGCGGTGCAGATGCCGGTGGACCCGCGCCAGGTGATGTCCGGGCTGCCCGACGATCCCCGAGCGATCGGCCCGGAGCTGGTGCGGCGGGTGCTCGGTGTGTGGGATCGACCCGAGATGCAGGAGCGACTGCGCGGGATGATCGGCAGCGCCCTGACCCACGAGGGCGCAGCGGAGACGCTGCGCGAGATGCTCACCCGCGGGCTGCTCCCGGTGTTGCGCGACCTCGCTCTCGACGACGACAGGCGCGACTGGCGCGCCGAACTGGTCGCCGCGCAGATGGCGGGGCTGATCGTCGGCCGGTACGTCGTCGGACTGCCCCGGCTCAGGCGCGCGTCCTCGGCCGATCTGGTGGCGTCGGTCGGACCGGTGGTCTCGCACTACCTGACCGGCCGCCTCTGACGCCGACTGCTACGCCATTCGTCGCAAACCCTGCCCGTTGTGACGATTCACGTAGCAGTCGGCGGGTGAGGGCCTAGGAGACGGCCTTCTTCACCAGGGCGGTGATCTGCTTGGCGACCGCCGGGGTGACCTTGGTGATGGCGAAGGACGTCGCCCACATCGCGCCGTCGTCGAGTGCGGCGGCGTCCTGGAAGCCGAGCGTGTTGTAGCGGGCCTTGAACTTGCCGCCGTCCTGGAAGAAGCAGACGACCTTGCCGTCCTTGGCATAGGCCGGCATGCCGTACCAGGTGCGAGGAGCCAGCTCGGGGGCGGCCTTCAGGACGAGCTCGTGGACCGCCTCGGCGACCGCGCGGTCGGCGTCGTTCATCGCGGCGATCTTGGCGAGCACCTCGGCGAGGTCCTCCTCCGGAGTGGTCTTGCCCTTGCTGCGCTTGCGGCGCTCGGCGAGGGCCTCCTTCATCGCCGCCTTCTCCTCGGCGCTGAGGCCGTTGTCGGCTGCCTGCTTCTTCGTCGTGGCCACGTCCACCACCTCCACCCGTGACCTTTCCATACGCCAGCGTCACACCGCGAGCGGTTTGTGACGCTGGCGTATGGAAACGAGGAGGGTCAGGGGTGGTTCAGGGTCTGTCCCTGATGCCCGACCGGGTGTGCAGACGAGATGATGGCGACGTGAGCACCGCCTACGCCCCTGTGCGCGCGTCGCGCCCGGTCCACGGCCGGGTGGTGGCGGGCGTGGCCGCCGGGCTGGCCGGGAACCTCCGGCTGCCGCTCTGGGTCGTGCGGGCCGCCTTCATCGTCCTGGCCTTCGCAGGCATCGGCCTCGTGCTCTATGCCGTCTTCTGGGCCGTGCTGCCCCTCGACGTGGATCCCGCCGATCCGCAGGCGGCCTCCGCGCGGTCGGCGGACACGCTGCGGCTGTTGGCGCTGGCCGCCCTCGCCGTGGGGCTCGGGCTGCTGCTCACGGCCGTCGGCGTGAACCTGTTCGGCGGCACGATCGTGCCGTTGATCGTGGCCGTGTTCGGGGCGGCGCTGGTGTGGCGGCAGACCGACGACGAGCAGCGTGACGCGTGGGCGGACGCGGCCGGGCAGGCCGCCCGCCGTACGGCGGGCACGGCAGCGACGGCGGGGCGGTGGCGGATCCTCATCGGCATCGCGCTCGTGGTGCTCGCGTTGATCGCCCTGCTGGCGAGCCGGACGAATCCGCTCGAGGCACTGCAGGGGCTGGCCATCGCGATGCTGCTGCTCGCCGGGGTGGCCGTCGTGGCCTTCCCGTGGGTGTACCGCGCCTACCGCGCGCAGTCCGAGCAGCGGCGCGCGCTCATCCGCTCCGAGGAGCGCGCCGAGATCGCCGCGCACGTGCACGACTCGGTGCTGCAGACGCTGACGCTCATCCAGCGCAACGCCGACGACCCGGCGGAGGTCAACCGCCTGGCACGGACGGAGGAGCGCGCCCTTCGCTCGTGGCTGTACGCGCCCACGGGCGACCCGGAGCGCTCCTTCGCCGCGGCAATCCAGCGCGAGGCCACGGAGGTGGAGACGTCCTACGACACCACCATCGAGGTGGTGACGGTCGGCGACTGCCTGCTGGACGCGGGCCTGGGCGCGACGGTGGCCGCGTCGCGGGAGGCCATGGTCAACGCGGCCAAGCACGGTGGAGGCCAGATCTCCGTCTATGCCGAGTGCCGCGAGGACCTGGCGGAGGTCTTCGTCCGCGACCGCGGTGACGGCTTCGACCTCGAGCAGATCCCGGAGGACCGTCACGGGGTGCGGGAGAGCATCATCGGGCGCATGGAGCGCAACGGCGGGTCGGCGACCTTCCGCACCACGCCGACGGCTGGGACCGAGGTGCACCTGCGTATGGCGCGCGCGAGCGAGGGGGCGTCATGAGCGACCGCCTGCGCGTCGTGCTGGTGGACGATCACGCGATGGTCCGTGCCGGCGTGCGCGCCGAGCTCGGCGACGCATTCGACATTGTCGGGGAGGCCGCCGACGTCCCAGCGGCCGTCTCCGTCATCACCTCGACGCACCCCGATGTCGTGCTCCTCGACGTGCACCTGCCCGGTGGGGATGCACGGGCAGTGCTCGACGCCTGCCTGAACGCGGTGCCCGGCACGCGGTTCCTGGCACTGTCGGTCAGCGACGCTCCCGAGGACGTCGTCGCGACGGTGCGCGGGGGAGCCCGCGGATATGTCACCAAGGCGATCAGCGGCGAGGACCTGCTCGATGCCGTTCGGCGCATCGCCGAGGGAGACGCCGTGTTCTCGCCGCGCCTGGCGGGCTTCGTGCTCGATGCATTCTCGGGGGCACCGGCGGAGCGTGACGACGAGCTCGACCGCCTCACCCCGCGCGAGCTCGAGGTCATGCGCCTGATTGCCCGCGGCTATACGTACCGCGAAGTGGCCAGCGAGCTGGTCCTCTCGATCAAGACGGTGGAGACCCACGTGTCGGCGGTGCTGCGCAAGCTGCAGCTCTCGGATCGGCGCGAGCTGGCACGTTGGGCTGCAGCGCGGGGCGTGGTCTAGTCGGCCCTCCTCAGCTCCGCGGCCCACACATACGTCCAGGCGAGCCGGCGGTCGTTGAGGCGCACGAGAGTGCGCATGTAGAGGTGCGGGTGGCCCTCGATGGAGTCCGCCTCCCGCATGGCCCGCACCGCGGCGTCGGGCGCGAGGTGGAGCAGCACGCCCGGAACCTCGTCGGCGCCGGCCAACGAGAGTGCCGGGTAGCCGCGCCCGGTGTCGAACACCCGGCCCACGACGGACGCCTCCTCGGACCGTTCCACCATGTCCCGGAGCGCCGGCCATCGGTACTCGCCCGGTCGCAACGTGCCGTAGACGAACAGCGGTAGCGCCTTCGCCTGATGATCCGGTGCCCTACGGGCCGGTTCGACGGCTAATCCGTGCTCATGAGTGCTGGTCTTGCCGGTCATCGCGAAGTCCTTCTGTGCCCAGTGGCTCAGATGCGCGGGCACGCCGTCGACGAGGGCCAGCGGCCGGGCTGCCATCTGCACGTAGGCAGGGATGTCGTCGACGATGGCGCGACCGTCGTCGAGGACGGCCGCGACAGGCGCAGAGATCCCGGACACCCGCGACAGCTGGTACCGGACGCCGCCTCCCTCCTTCGCCTCCACGCCCGCGAACTGGCCCTCGTCGAGAAGGAGCATCCCGTGCACCTCGACCCGATCCGGCTCCGCGCCCATGAGGCCTGCGGGGTACTGGCCGTCGTGGCGCTTGGTGGTGCAGAACGTCGCCGCCAGTCCGACCGTGAGGACGCGCAGCACCACGACGGCTCGCCCGCCGGCGAACACCCCGATCTGATCGGGATTGAGATTCGATCCGTAGGCGAGGACGGCTGTGCGTTCCTCGGTGGCGGCCTGCTCCCGGCGGGCGAGCCAGGTCGACAGCGGGGTGCGGCCGTCGGCGTCCGAGGTGATCAGCCAGTCACCGTGCTCGGAGTGCACCGGGAGGACGTCGTCACCCATCACGACGAAGGAGCCGTTCGGCCGCACACCGGGGTAGGGGTACGGATCCTGCCCGCTCGCGAGGCCGGAGGCGAAGCTGGCCACCGGGCGAACAGCCACGTCGCCGATACCGGTGACGTGCGTGGCCGGCAACGGCAGCCGCCCCCAGGCGAACCCGCTGCGTCCCTGCTGGAGCGTCACGGTCAGCGGTGCTCCGCTACCGCACCTCGGTGATGTCCGCGACACCGCCGATGACATCGAACGTGACGCTGCTCGGATTGTCGATGCCACACTGCGCCGAGCCGGCGCCCACAACGGTGACGCTCGATGAGGCGACCTCGCCGGTGCTCACGTTGGTCGGCGTACCGCCGAAGGAGCAGCGGTCATTGATGTGCAGCCACGAACTCGGGTCCATGACGTAGGAGCCATCGGCGAGGCCGGTCCGCTGGTTGTTGACCGGATCGAGGGCATCCGACGCGGCATTCACGCCGAGCACGATGCCGACGGTGATGATGATCCCGCCGATGACGGACAGGGCGAACCCCGCGATGCCCAGCCAGAAGCCGGCCGTGGCCACGCCGCCGTTGGTGGCGAGACCGTCCTTGGCCTTCTTGCGCCCGATGGCGCCGAAGACGATGGCGAGGATGGATCCGATCGGCCCGAGGCAGAAGAACTGCAGGATGCCCATGACCAGGGCAGCCGTGCCGAGGCCGTTCTGGGGTGTGGGTCCGTAGGGCCCCGGGGACGCGGGGGTCGCGCCGGGGTAGGGCGGCGGGGGGCTGCCTGATGGAGGCGGTGTCTGATCGGCCATGGTCCGATCGTAGGACGACGGCCGGTCGCCAGGCTCGCGACGAGCGATGCCTAGCGCCCGCGCAGCCTCTCGATGCGGCGTCGGTCGCGCTTGGTCGGCCGGCCGGCACCGCGCTCGCGGACGACCTGCGCCGGACGCTCCTCGCGTGGCGGCGGAGGTGGTGAGTGCTCCTCGTAGTTCTGCGCCGCGACCGACGCGCTCACGCGCTTGCTGATCAGGCCCGTGACCACGAGCACCCGCTCGCCGCCCGGTGTCAGAGCCCGCACGGTGTCGCCGAGGCGGATCGGGTGGGCCGGCTTCACCCGGGCGCCGTTGACACGGACGTGGCCGCCGCGACAGGCGGTGCCGGCCGCGGAGCGGGTCGGGTACACGCGCACCGCCCACGTCCAGGCGTCCACACGGACGCGGGGGTCCTCGGAGGCCGTCATCGGCACAGGATACGAGGTGGATGGTCAGGGGGAGAGGTATCATATGAGTGTTTAGGAACTATCAGATAGGAGGCTTGGTCATGGGACGTGCCGCGACGCGCGATGCGGTGGCCTGGCCCGACCTGGCGCCGAAGCGCGACCTCGACCTGCGTGACGTCTCGACGCGCCATCGGCTCACCGCGGCAGCGGTTCCCGCGGTCGTGGTCCTCTCGGCTGAGTGGGGCCTGACGGACCAGCAGGCCGCGGACCTCATGGGCAGCGTGTCCTTGAGCACCTGGCGGCGGTGGAAGAAGTCCCCTCCGGACGACGTCGGGGTGGACGGTCTCACGCGTGCCTCATACCTGCTCGGCATCTACCGTGCCCTGCACGTGATCCTCGATGACGACAACGCCGATCGATGGATGACGCTGCCGAACTCCGGCCCGCTGTTCGCCGGGCGGACGCCGCTGGACCTGATCCTCCGGGGCGGGATCCCGGCGATGGACCGGGTTCGCCGGCATCTGGACGCGGTTCGCGGTGGCCAATGAGGCGCCAGCACCTCAACCTGCGAGACACGGTTCGCCTCGTCGACAGCCGCTACGACGACGGCCACGACGTGCCACACGCGCTGGGGCGACTCGTCGGGGAGGAGCCCGAGGCGGTCGCTGACCTCGTCGACCTCGTTCAGCTGACGAGTGGGCGCGCGGGCGCCGAACGCGGAGACCTCCCGGAGTTCCCACGCAACATCCTCGTGGCGGGGGTCCCGCTGGCACACGTGATCAATGCAGCGTTTGCCTACCCAGCGGGCATCGGCCGCGGCGGTGGCCGCTTCAACGACGAGGGCTTCGGCGCGTGGTACGCGGGCGAGTCCGATGCGGTCGCGCGGGCCGAGGTGGAGCATCATCGTCGGGGGTTCCTGACCGATGCTGGCATCGAGGTCGCCACGCTGTCCTTCACGCCCTATCGCTGCGATGTGAATGCCCAGGCCGTGGTTCTCGACGGTCGCGCCGACGCGCGCCTCCTCGACCCCGACTCGTACGCCCAGTCGCAGGAGTTCGCCCGCGCCACCCGTGCCGCGGGCGTCGGGGTCGTGTCCTATCCCTCGGTGCGCGCGGCGCGTGGATCCTGCGTGACGGTGCTGGTGCCCCACCTGGTGCAGAACGTGCGGCGCGGGCGGCCACGTCGGGTGATCTGGTCCGACGGCCGGTTCGCGTGGCGGCCCGACCGAGCGGCAGGCTGACCTCCATGACCTCGGAGGTCCGGCCGCCGCTGCGGCGCCAGCAGGCCGAGGCGCTCGCGGCCGTCGACGCGGCCTGGCGGGTCGGACGGCATGCCGCGTGGGTCGTGCTTCCGCCGGGCGGTGGCAAGACGCGCGTGGGGCTCGAGGCGATCGAGCGCTTCGACGACCCGGCGGTCGTGTTCGTGCCCAACACGGCGGTGCAGGGCCAGTGGATCGAGCAGGCGCTGCGCCTGGGTCACACCGCGTCGGACTCCCGTGACCTCCGGGCCCGGGTCACCGTGCTCACGTACCAAGCACTCGCCGTCTTCGCGGACGAGGACGACGTCGAGGAGGCCGTCGACGCGGACGTGGGCGCCCTCGAGGAGCGGCACCTCGACCGCCTGCATCCCAACGCCCAGGCTCTGGTGCGGCGGCTGGTCGGCCTGGGTCCTGTCACGCTGGTCCTCGACGAGTGCCACCACCTGCTCGACGTCTGGGGCGAACTGCTCGCGGAGGTCCTCGACCTGCTGCCGCAGGCACGAGTGCTGGCGCTCACAGCGACGCCGCCCGAGGTGCTGTCCGCGGATGAGGCCACCCTTGTCGAGAGGCTGTTCGGCGACATCGTCTACGTCGCCACCATTCCGGGCTTCGTGCGGGACGGTCACCTCGCTCCGTTCCGGGAACTCGTCAGCTTCACCGAGCCGACGGCGGGGGAGGCCGAGTACCTGCAATCGACGGCGCTGAGATTCGCACAGCTCCGCAGCGATCTCATGACGCCGGGCCTCACCAGCATGGGATTCCTCGACTGGCTGGACGAGCGTTTCGTGCGGCGCGGCTCCGCCGAGCGCGGTCCACGCGGAGTGCCGAGCCTGTCGTGGCCGCAACTCGTGAGGGAGCAACCCGACCTGGCCGATGCCGTCCTTCGCGCCTCGCATGCGGGGTTGCTGTCCCTGCCCGTCGGTGCGAGCCCTCGGGAGCAGCACCGCGCCCCCTTGGACGGCGACGACTGGAGCCTGCTCATCGACGACTTCGTGCGTGGTGCCCTCATTCCCTCGACGGATCCGCGCGACCTCGAGGTGCTCGAACGCCTGCGGGTCGCCTTGCCGGGCGTCGGCCTGCGGCTGACCAAACGGGGGCTCGTGCGTGCCACGAGCCCGGTTGACCGGGTCGTCGCCCGCTCGGCGGCAAAGGCGGTGGCCGCCGTGGGCATCGCCGATCTCGAGTCGCAGGTGCGAGGTGACCGACTGCGCCTGCTGGTCCTGTGCGACTTCGAGACCGCGGGTGCCCAGGTGCCCGAAGGCCTCGTGGGGGTCATTGCGCCGGAGGAGGGCTCTGCCCGCGGGGTGCTGCGCCGACTGATGGCGGACCCGGTGACCCGCATGCTGCGACCGGTCCTGGTCACCGGCCGGACGGTCGCGTGTCATCGGGACCATGCGCGCGATCTGGCCGCTTGGCTGCAGGCAGCGGACCCCGCTCTGCAGATCGAGGTGGCCGAGCGTGATGGGATCGCGGTCCTCGAGGGCGGGTGGAACGCCAAGCGCTGGGTGCCCCTGCTCACCCGCTGGTTCGAGAGCGGCGAAGGACAGGTGCTGATCGGCACCCGTGGGCTGCTGGGGGAGGGTTGGGATGCGCGCCGGGTGAATGTCCTTGTCGACCTCACCACCGCCACCACGGCCGTGTCGGTCACGCAGACACGTGGCCGCGCCCTGCGGACCGACCCCGAGGACCCGCTGAAAGTGGCCCACACGTGGACGGTGGTGTGCGTGGCGGACGGTCATCCCCTCGGAGACCGCGATTACCACCGGTTCGTCCGCAAGCACGCTGGCTTCTATGCCGTCACCGACGACGGTCTGATCACCGATGGCGTCGCCCACGTGAACCCGGATCTCGCACCGTATGCGCCGCCGTCTGCCGAGGAGCGTGCAGGAATCAATGCCGATGCCGTCGCGGATGCGCGAGACCACGACCAGACCCGTGCCCTCTGGCGCATCGGCCAGCCGTACGAGGACGCGCCGATCGCGGAGATCAGGGTGCGTGCCGCGCGAACACTCGGGATCGAGGTCGGTTCCGTGGCAGGGGGTCACCCCATCTCCAGCGTTCTGACGCCGGCCGGCGACGGGCGGGTCCACCTGCGCTCCCGGCGCGATGTCGCGCTGAGGCAGTGGCTCGGCGGGTCGCCCGACGAGGTCGAGGCAGCGGCCCAGGCCGGCACCCTCTCGGCGTTCGCGGCCGCGGTCGCCGATGGTCTCGCAGCCACGGGCTGGGACATCGCGGGCGCCACCCAGGTCCGCATCGCGCCCACGACCGGTGGCAGCTACCGCATCTGGCTGGAGGGCGTCGGTGAGGCCAGCTCCCAGGCCTTCGCCGACGCGTTGGACGAGGTGCTGATGCCCCTGGCGTCGCCGCGCTACGTGGTCCCTCGGTACGTCATCCCGCCATCCACGACGAAACGGGAGGCACGGCGGCTGGCGTGGCGCATGCTGTGGCGGCGGCCCATCGAGGCGACGGTCGTGTGGCATGCCGTGCCCAGCGTCCTGGGCGCCCGACGCGAACTGGTTGACGCCTTTGCGGAGGCCTGGCACCGATGGGTGTCGCCGGGGATGCCGCTGTACACCGGTGCGCCCGACGGCGCGGGCGTGTTGGCCGCCCAGCGCGGCGACGACCCGTTCTCCGTCGAGACGACGATGCGGGTCGAGTGGCGGTGAGCGCTCCTAGGGGGCGGCCGTTGGCGCCACCTCGTAGCTGATGATCACGATGCCATTGCCGCCTCGGCTCAGCGCCGGACCGCCGCCACCCTGGCCGCGCCCGTCCTTGCCCTGTCCGCTGGTCGCTCCACCTGGCTTTCCATACACCCGCTTCTTGCCGGTGATGTCGGAGACGACGGGCGCGGAGAAGGCGTCGAGCGTGGCGGCACCGGGTGGCCCGGCGGGGGCCGTGCCGACGGCGTCCAGGGTCGAGACCCCGCCGGGAAGACCAGGCGGCCCTCCCGCACCGACGGCGACATTCAGGCCACCCACCGGGAGCCTGATGGTGCGCGCCTCGATGACCCCGCCTCCTCCGCCGGCATAGAGCGGGCTGCCGGGTGCCTGGGCGCTGCCGCCGCCACCGCCCACCACGAGCACGCTGAACGGCTGGTCGGCCGACGTCACGGTGAACAGGCCGCCCTGGGTGAAGGTGTGCACGCGGTAGGTGCGGCCGTCGCGCTCGTAGGTGGTCACGGTGCCGCCGGTCGCGGCGTTGAAGACCATGGGCACGGCGCGGACCGGTTTCGAGGGCTTGCCCACGATGTTCGCGTTCTCCGCGTGGACGCGGAAGGTGTAGGTGACGCCGTTCGTGAGCCCGGTGATCACGCACGAGAGCCCGGTGGTGACACACTCACCGCTGGGCTTGCCGGTGACCGTGTAGGCGGTGATGGGCGACTTCCGGCCGGCGGGGGAGGCCTGCCATGTGAGCGTCACCTGGCGGTCCGCGGGAGCGGCCGTGAGGCCCTCCGGCGCTGGCGGCGTTTCATCCGCGATGACTCCGGCCAGCGTCGGCTCCTCCGACTTCTGCTCGTTGGCCGGTCCGGGGCCGATGCTGTTGATCGCCTGGATGCGGAAGTCGTAGGACTCCGCGGGTGTGAGGCCCTCGACGGTCCACGTCGTGGTGTCCGGTGGGACGCGCGCGGACAGGATCCAGTCCGTGTCGGCAGAAAGGCGGTAGTCGACCCGATAGCCGGTCAGGGGTCTGCCGCCATCGTTCTCCGGTGGTTGCCACGACAGCTCGATGGCGGTGCGGGAGCCGACCGACTCGGGTTTGACGACCGGCCCGGGCGGCCCGATCGGGCGACCGCTCACCGGCTCCGACCAAGCCCCGGTGCCGATCCGGTTGACCGCCGCGATCCGGAAGGAATACGGCGTGCCGTTGACGAGACCGGACACCTCACGCGATAGGCCGACGCTCGGCTCATCCTCGAGGTCGGTCCACTCGCCCGTGCCGGTGCGGTACTGGATGGCGTAATCGGTGACCACTGCGGAGCCGTCGTCCTGCGGTGCCTGCCAGCTGAGCGTGACGACAGTGTCGCCGACCTCCCGGGTGATGTTAGTGACGGCGTCGGGGACGGTCGCGGGGGTCTCGGTGGGCATCTGCACGGGGGACGGCGAGTCGCCGGCGGCGTTCACCGCGATGACCCGGAACTGGTACGTCGTGCCGTTGACGAGCCCCGGCACGGCTGCGGCGGTGTCGGTGGACGGTGCCCTCGCGAGGGTCTGCCACTCGTCGGACCCCACCTCCCGGTACTGCACCCGGTAGTCGGTGATGGGGGTGTTGCCGTCGCGCAGCGGTGGCGTCCACGTGAGGAGGACGACGTGGTCGCCGGGGGACGTCAGGATGGCGACGGGCGGGCCGGGCGGGGAGTAGACGGACACCGGTCCGGCCTCGGGCTCGTTCGGCTCGCCGAGCCCAGCCTCGTTGATGGCGCGCACGATGAAGGTGTAGCCGCGGGAGCCCGGGAGGTCGGTCAGCTCGCAGCGCGTCTCATCCGCGGGGACGCGACACGACCCCGAGGGCGTCCCGGTGACGAGGTACCCCGTGATCGGACGGCCGCCGTCCTGGGCGGGGGGCTGCCAGGTGACGACCGCCGACGCGCCGCCGCGTGCCTGCACGTTCGCCGGGGGACCCGGCTTGCTGAACGGAGTGGCCCGAGCCCGGGCCGGGGAGGACTCCCCGATGAGGTTGACCGCCGTGACCGTGAACAGGTACTCCCGGCCGTTCGTCAGCGCGGTGACGACGGCCTGCGTGTCGGCGGAGGCCCCATCGGAGACGACCGACCAGGTCTCGCCGCCGTTCGCCGACAAGGAGACCGCGTAGTCCTCGACAGGGGTGTTCGGCAGCGACCAGTTGAGGACGACACTCTCGTCACGCGGGGTGGCCGAGAGCCCGACCGGCGTCGTGGGCGGCAGGGGATCACCGCAGCTGAAGCTCCCGGATGGCTTGCTCCCCACACCCTGCATGTCCAGGGTCACCCCCGCGCAGAGCGCCTGCGATGCCGTGAGCACGGAAAGCGCCCCCTGGGCGGACAGCCGGAAGCGGTCGACGTCGGCAGGAATCCGGGAGCCGTAGGGCAGGTCGGCGATGGCGACCTGCCCCGGACCGGGATCGGAGGCCACGGCGTCGACGGCCTGCGGAGGCAGCCCGGTCAGGACGCTGTGGGAGCGGAGGGTGAGCACCACCGCGTCCGACGCCGCTCGGGCATCGGACCGCCAGGACGCATCCGAGTACAGGCTCCAGGCCGCCCAGGCAGCCGATCCGACGACCGCGAGGACGATCAGGGCTCCGATGGCGAACAGCAGGGGGTGACGCCGGCGGCGCGTGGGCACGACAGGTGGGGGCTGCTGCGCCGGATCGGGGGCTTCGTGCCCCCGACGCGCGTGCTGCCGCATCCGGACCTCCGCTCGTCATCACGACGATAAGGCAGGAGATGTCCGATTCCGATCAGGCACGAATCGCCACGCCCCACGACGCGGGGCCGATTCCCGATAGGCTCGAAGCCGGACGTGGGAAGGAAGATTTCGTGATCTGGGTCCTCATCGTCATCGTCGCCGTCATCGTGCTGCTCGCGATCGTGGCGGTGTCGCAGTTCAACAGGCTGCGTCGGCTGGACATCACGGCGCAGGGCGCCTGGGCTGGCATCGACACGCTGCTCACCAAGCGAGCCGATCTCATCCCGAACCTCGTGGAGACGGTCAAGGGCGCCGCCGACTTCGAGCGCGGAACCCTCGAGTCGGTGACGGATGCCCGCGCCAAGCAGGCCGGTGCCACGACCGTGGCCGAGACGGCGGCAGCCGACGGCGAGCTGACGCAGGCCCTCGGTCGACTGTTCGCGGTGGCTGAGGCCTACCCCCAGCTGACCGCAACGTCGAACTTCAAGGACCTGCAGGGTCAATTGACGCAGGTCGAAGGCGAGCTGCAGTTCGCGCGGCAGTACTACAACGACTCGGTGGTCACGCTGAACACCGCCGTCACCACGATCCCGTCGATGTGGTTCGCCGGCTGGGCCAACGTCAGGGAGCGGGAGATGTACTCCGAGCCCGACACCGGGCGTCGAGCGGCTCCCACCGTCGACTTCTGATGTCCTCCCGCTGGGGCCGGCTGGCCGCCGCAGCAGGTGCCATCGCGGTCGCGGGCGTCACCGCCGTGGCGCTGGCGGTGCCCGCTTCCGCGGAGACGATCCAGGACTTCGAGGTCCAGACGACCGTCAACACCGACACCTCCTTCACCGTCACCGAGACCATCCGATACGACTTCGAGTCGGCCTACCGGCACGGCATCTTCCGCGACATCCCGGTCTATGACGAGACCTCCGCGGGAGACCGGCGCAACTACCAGGTCTCCATCGACTCGGTCACGATGGACGGCGCGCCGGTCCAGTACGCGACGTCCGACAACGGCCCCTACCTCAACCTGAAGATCGGCGACCCGGATGTGACCATCACCGGACCGCATGACTACGTGGTCAGGTACACGGTCCAGGACGGGCTGCGGGTCATCACGCAGCAGGATGCCACGGACCCGAAGGCGCCCGCAGGGCTGGCGGCGGGCGACGTCGAGCTCTACTGGGACTTCGTCGGAACCGGGTGGGAGGTGCCGATCCAGCGGGCCCACGCGGCCGTGATCGGGCCGGCGGAGGCGATCGCAGCGAAGTGCTTCTACGGGTCCTTCGGCGGCACCGATCAGTGCACGGCGGCGTCCGCGAAGAACGCGGTCAGCCTGGGCCCGGTATCGCTGCGCCCGGGGGACGCGCTCACCGGCTCCATCGTGTGGCCGGCGTCGGCCTTCAGCCGGGCGCCGACCGAGAACATCACCAAGGCTCCGCCCAGCCCATTGCTCGGCGTGGCAGGTGCGCTCCTCCCGGCCCTGCTGATCGTCATCGTCCCGATCGTGATGGCCGTCCGCAGGCGTCGCGAGGACGCCGGCGCGCCGATCCCCGGAGCGCCGGCGCAGTACTCGCCGCCGGACGGGCTGCCGCCCGCCGAGATGGCCGCCGCGTGGCACGGCAGCCGCGATGCCTCCGACTCGACCGTGCTGCTGGCCACGCTGCTCGACCTGGCTGCTCGCCGGTGGATCAACGTGCGCAACGAGGACAGCCACCTGGCGATCGACTGGGTGGGCACCGGCACGACGCCGATGCGCCCGTGGGAGCAGTCGCTGGTGGGCGTCATCCTCAAGAACGGCACGAGCGGCACGCTGGAGGGCTACGACAAGGAACTGGCCACCCTGTGGGCGACGGACTTCCGCTCCCTGGTCACCGAACAGGAGCGTGCGGGTCGACGCAACCCGGTCGGGGATGCGCCGGACCAGCGGTGGAACTGGCTGGGCCTGGTGGCCGGCGTCCTTCTCCTGGGCGGATTCGCATCCCTGTTCTTCGCCGGTGCCTTCATCGGGGCGATCGTCATCACGCTGGGCGTGGGTGCGCTGATCGGCTTCGTGGCAGCGCGCATCATCACGCCGCGCAAGGAGACGCAGCAGTCCGCCCTCTTCCTGGCCAAGGTGGCCGGATTCGAGAAGGTGCTGGGGACGGACCCGGCCGCGGCTCGCCGCGAGTTCGCGCAGCGCAGCGGCCTGGCGCCCGAGGCCATCTTCGCCACGATGCTTCCGTATGCCGTGGTGTTCGGCCTGGAGAACGCCTGGCTGGGTGCCTTCCCCGACCTCACGCCGGAGCAGCTGCACTCCTACGGGTACTACGTGGGTGGCATGTGGGCGATGAACGACCTCATGACCACCGGCACCACGTCGATGACGAGCGCCATGACCGCACCGAGCAGCGGCTCGGGCGGAGGGGGCTTCTCCGGCGGTGGCGGCGGCTCCTGGTGAGCAGGTGGATGGCCCGACGTGAACCGATCGTCGTAGGCCTTGCACTCAGGGGTCGATGAGCAACCGCACCGTGGCGCCCGCCGGGCTGCGCTCGATCAGGGCCGGCACCTCCGCCGTCGCGGTACCTGCGGCCTCGATCCGTCTCGCGATCTCCCCCAGGTGCGGGGGCCTGAGATAGGCGGCCCGGCGCCCGTCGAACTCGACGGCGACCTCGGCCACGCCGAACGGGGGATCGTGGATCGGGACGAGCGTCGCCCACCTCCGCAGGACGGCCTCGTGGACCTCGACGTCGGACGCGGAGCCCCACAGCGCGGCGAAGGTCTCCGGATTGCGCGACTCGCCGACGGTCCAGACGCCATAGGCGTCCGGGTCCGGGCGCGGGGCACCGATGCGAAGGCACCCGCTGGGCTGGACGCGGGGGCGACGTCGGAACGGCCACATGCGCATCACGATCCGGGCGGCAGCAGGTCGGTCAGCCCCGCCGGCTCCGAGGGTGGGACCGCGAGGCGGCGGATGTCCCCCGCGCGGTCGGGCCAGGATGGCAGGAGGTCCTCGGCGTAGCCGGACTCGAAGTGCTCCGGGCGGAACTCGGGGGTGACGGTGCACCCGAACAGGGCCCAATCGCCACCGGGCAGGAGCTCGGCGGCCTGCCAGGTGCCCGAGGGGACGAGGTACTGGACCTCGTGGCCCGCCGTGAGGTCCGGCCCGAGCACGACGGATTTCGAGGCGCCCCCCGGCGCGAGGGTGATCAGCCGGAACGGGCTGCCCGCGTAGAAGTGCCACATCTCATCGCACGCGACGCGGTGGAAGAGGGAGCGGCTGCGCGGCGCATCGGCGAACAGGCCGATGATCGCCGACCCGGCCGCCGTGCCGTCGTGGGCAGCGATGCTGCTGGTGTACGTGCGCACGAAGTAGGTGCCCTCGACCGGGAGGACGGTGAGCCGGAACCGAGCGATGAGGTCGGCCGCATCCATGACGGCAGCCTAGGAACCGACGCCGCGCAGCGCTCGTCGGGTCCGGTGGCGCCCTAGCATGACCGCATGACCCGAATCCGTGCGCGCGTCGCTGCTGCCCTGACCGTGTCCTTTGCCCTGGCCCTCGCCCCCAGCGTCGCTCACGCGGCTACCGACGACGGTGGCGTGCACGTCTGGAAGGACGTCCCGACGCAGATCTCCCGCGCGCAGACCGTGTGGGAGCCGACGCGCACGCTGGGGATCGGCCTTCATCCGACCACGGACATCATGATCGAGTCGTGCGGCAAGCGCGAGTACGTGGTCAGTGCGCTCTACAGCGACGCGACGGCCGTCAAGGATGCGCCGAGCTTCTACATCTCCGAGAACCCCGGTTGCGCGGACGCCGGGTTCACCTTCTTCGGAAAGGTCAGCTCGTTCGACAATGGCTACGGAACCGTGACAGTGCTCGCCCAGTGCGGCTGGAACGCCAAGACCGGCAAGCCCGTTCCGGGGTTCAACGGAGGCAGCTGTTCCGCTGCGGATGTGAAGACGA
>WGLX01000043.1 GCA_016125355.1 Actinomycetales bacterium
AGACGGCACCCGAGGAGACCGCTCCCGAGGAGACCGCTCCCGAGGAGACGGCACCCGAGGAGACCGCTCCCGAGGAGACGGCACCCGAGGAGACCGCTCCCGAGGAGACGGCACCCGAGGAGACCGCTCCCGAGGAGGCGGCACCGCAGGACACCGACGCCAACGAGACACCCTCCGCTCCCCCGGCCTAGCCCTCCAGCGCGCGCCGTTGCCGCTGCGGAGACGCAGACCTCACGCCAGGGTGTCGACGTGCGCCATGCTGGACCGCAGCCGCGCCTGCCTGCGAGCGTGGGCGGCCGCGGCCTCCTCGACCGTGACGACGCGGAAGGCCACCTCGTCCCCCGGAGACACCGCGCTCAGCCGATCACGATCGACCGTCGTCACGACGCCGATCACCGGGTAGCCCCCTGTGATGCCGCCGTCGGGTCCCAAGATGATCGGCTCTCCCGACGGGGTCAGCTGGATCGCCCCGGGGAGCGTGGGGTTGCTCGCGATGGTCCCCGCCCCCACGAGGGAGCCGGGCATCAATCGCACTCCCGATCGGGAGGTCGCCTGCACCGTCCAGCCGACGCCGGTGAACGCATCGATGCGCGGGTCTCCGACGTCCACGATGCGGATCGGCCCTGACTCGCGGGGCAGCGCACGGTGGAAGGCCCCGATCCGGGTGTCCCAGTCCGGATGCTGATCGCCGACGAGGACGTAGCCGGTCGCGAGGACGGCACCACCCAGCCGGGAGAAGGTATCCGTGGCCGCGGACCCCAGCACGGTCGAAGGGGCCCATCCGGACACCGCGACGTAGGACGGCCCTGGGCCACGCCACGACACCGACCAGCGGCTGCCGGCAGCCGCCATGACGGTCGCGCCGCCCGCCATCGGCTGGCCGTCGACGGCTACGTCCGCCGGACCGACCACGGCCACCGCCACATCCCGGACGACCTCGAGCTCCAGGGTTCCCTCCAAGAGTTCGACAGCTGGGATCCGAGGGTCCGGTACCCCCGAGATCAGGGCCGTCGCCACCAGGTAGCGCTCCGTGTGGAGGGCACCCGAGCGCGGCACACCCACCGCACCCAACCCGGCCCGTCCCCCGTCTTGGACGGTGCTCAGGCCGGGCGATCGAACGACCGCCAGTGGGCTCGTCACCCGTCAGCCCGCTCGAAGCGGACGATGTCCCCCGCGCGCAGCCGGCTCGGGGACCCGACAGCCTCGGGGTCGAACAACGGTTCCGGGCAGGTGCCGATGAGCTGCCAGCCACCCGGCATCGCGGCGGGGTACACGGCGCTCATGCCGGCAGCCACGGCCACGCTGCCCGCGGGGACCCGGGTCCGTGGACTTGCCCGCCGCGGCAGCTCGTCCCACGGCAACTCGAGGTCGCCCTCGGGCTGGAGATAGCCGAACCCCGGCGCGAACCCCATCATCGCGACCTGCCAGTGCTGGCGCTGATGCGCGCTGGTGAGTTGGGCGGCCGAGCAGTCGAGCATTCGCGCAGCATCGGCGAGGTCGGCGCCGTCATAGGCCACCCGGAGGGTCACGAGCCGTCGCACCCCAGGCGCATCGCGGTCGCCGGCAGGGCCCGTGGCCACGAGCTCGCGCACCCGCTCGAGCAGGGCGGCGTCGGGCGTGTCGCCACCGACGAGGACGGATGCCATCCCGAGCCGGACCTCCCTGCCCGGAAGCGCGTCGGCGAGGTGGGCGGCCAGGCCCATCCGGACAGCAAGGTCCACAACGTCGACCACCACGGCGCTGTCACCGAACCACGACACCCGGAAGGCTGCTTCCTGGGGCGGGGCTCCAATGGTCGTCGGACACCTGACCACGACGCCGTTCGCCGTCAGCTCCTCGCGCACCTGCTTCGCGATCTCGACGGCACCCGGTGTGTCGCCGTGCAGGCATACGGTGGCGCCGACGATCTCGAGCACGGTGCCATCGATCGCCTCCACCCGTCCCTCGAGGACCATGCGGGCCGCCCGACGGGCCACGGCCTGCGCATCATGGATGACGGCCCCGGGCTCCGACCGCGGCACCAGCGTGCCCTCGCGCGTGTAGGCGCGATCGGCGAACACCTCGGCGATGAAGGCGTGGCCGCGCCGCACGGAGACCTCGGCGAGGCGCGACCCCGCCGGACCCACGATGGCGACCTGGGTCTCCTCACCGGTGCCCGGTCCGGACGCGGCTTCCAGCGTGCGCGTCATGGCATCCGCGACGCCCGCGAGGAATGCTTCTGCCACGAGCGGATCGGCAGCCGCATCCGCATAGAGCGCGCCATGCGCCTTCACATGCGTCAGTGGCACGCCATGCCGCTTGCATTCGCGGGCCACCGCGCGCACCTGATCAGCCACGAACCGGCGGATCCCGTCGTGCCCATGGTCGTCCATGCGGGAGATCCGACCGAATGCCGGCCGATCGGGATACGAGGGATGGGCGCCCACGGCCACGCCATGACGGACGGCCAGCGCGACGGTCGCAGCGAGCACCTCGCCGCCACCGGCATGCCCGCCGGCGGCCACGTTCGCCGACGTGACGAGGGCGAACAGGGCAGCGTCGTCACCGCACTCCTCGCCGACGTCCGCGTTCAGGTCGATCGTGACCATGGCTCGAGTGTAGGAACTGCGGTCCGCGCTAGGGTCCGTGGACAGGCTTGGGAGGAATCATGACCACGACAACCGGTGGCTACACGTCCGAGGCACTTGCCGCTGAGCAGGCCGAGGTGGAGCTCCCGCGGTTCGGGCTGGCCGAGGCCGTGGCGCTCGGCCTGCTCGCCACGGACCGGGCCATCTCCCAGGAGCTCGCGGTGGTGATCCAGGTGGTCCACACCGGCCGGGTCGCGTACCGCGCGGCGCTGCCGGGTTCCCTTCCGGATTCGGACGAGTGGATCGAGAGGAAGCGGCGCACGGTGGAGCGCTTCCACCGCTCGACGCTGGCAACCCGCGTTCGCTACGAGGAGCGCGGCACGGACTTCAACGAGTCCACCGGGTTGAGCGAACTCGAGTATGCGGCCCACGGCGGCGGCATGCCGATCGTCGCGGCCGGGGTCGGGATCGTCGGCGGCTGCTATGTGTCCGGGCTCCCCCAGGTCGAGGACCATCAGTTCGTCGTCGGCTGCCTGCGCGAACTGAAGACGGGGATGCGCGCCTAGGGCGCTGACGCCCACGCCCCCGTCGTCGCCTCTGCCACCACGTCGAGCGCTCGCTCCAGTACGCCCGCGCCGGCGTCCCGCAGACGCACGGCGGGCACGACCAGCCCACGCACCCCCGCGAGACCGAGCAGACGGACCCAGGTGTCCTGCTCGTCGGGGACCGCCGTGTCAGACAGGCGGATGAGCATCGGCAAGGTTGTCGTAGGCAGCACGTCGGCCACGGACGGCAGGGCCGGCAGCACCAGCCACGTGTAGGCAGAACGACCGCCCAGTCCCGCGGCGATGCCCAGGGCGCGCGCCATGCCGTGCACTGACGTATCCACGTCCGCCCCATCCGCACGACGCAGCGCCCAGGAGGGTTCGACGATGGCCAGCAGGGAGTGCCCGGACAAATCCGTCATGGCTCTACCGGCAGCCGCCAGGGCTTGCGTGGTGCCCGCCTCCTGGGGATCGATGACCAGGCGCATCCGCCCCCCATCGAGGTGACTTGCGGCGAGCACGTCGGCATCGAAGCCGGTCCACCCGCTGTCCGCCGGCGTCGACGCTCCCGCCAGGGCTCCCGCGGACATGGTGCCAATGGCGAGCCGATCCTCCAGTGCCTCGAGGATCAGCAGGTCGTCCAGCACATCGGACGTGGCGATGATGCCGTCGACGCCGCTCCTGGCCAGGGCACTCGCAAGGTCCCAGAGCAGGTCGCCTCGGTCGACCAGCGTCTCGTGGTCACCGGGGCCGCCGAGCCATCCTCGGGCTGCGTCGTCCGACTCGATCAGCAGGAGGCGGCCGCCATGCCCGGCGATCGGCCGACGCCGCCGCGCGGCGTGGCGATTCCGCACGAGTTCGGGAAGGCGGACCCTGGTCTCCCGCAGAGAGAGGAGCCGCTCGTCAAATTCCGTGCGATCCATGTGGCAAGTGTCACTCCGAAGAGTGCCCCGATGCAGGCCGAAGGACCGGGGCCTCTCTGACCAAAGTCACCCATTCCCGGCCGGAGGACTCAAAAGCCCGTGTGCGCGCAGACATTTCGCGAAACATGCGGTTGAGTATCGGTGACGGCCAAAGGTTGGCCGTATTTGGAGGCCCTCTACATGTCCAGTAACTCGGGCGCCGGCTCGGCCAAGTGGATCAGCATCGTCGTGATGGTTGTCGGTGCGATCATGGTGATCGCCGGTGCAGTGACTTACGGAACCGTTAGCAGCACGCTCGCCAACGAGAAGATCGTCGTGGCGGAGGATGCATCCTGCATGGCTGGTCAGGACGTCACCGGTCCCTTCCAGGCCTACTGCCAGGCAGACATCATCGCTCACCACGCGAATGAGGCGACCGGCGGCAAGACCTACGCCGAGCTCGATCGTGAGGACCCGCTGCGCGCGACGGCAATGAACGCATCATTCCTGCGCGCGTCGCTGTTCACCTCGGTCGTCGCCTTCGGCGTCGCTGCCATGGCCGTCGGCGTCGGCATCGTGTTCATCCTCGTGGGCGTCGCCCTGCTGAATCTCGCGGGACGCACCACCAAGGCGAGTGCGTAGCTGCTCCGTCATACGTCAGGGCCCGCCTCCATGAAGGAGGCGGGCCCTGAGTATGTACGTCGTTGGTCAGGCGGCCTGAAGCACCTTGCTCGGATCCGCGAGCTCGCGGGACAGCCGCATGGAGACGGCGGAGGACACACGGGAGTAGGCGCGGATGCGAGCCACCTCCGGCTCGGCTTCGTCGACCATGACATCGATCAGGACCTCGTCGAAACCGAGGTCGCGCGCCGCGTGCGCAAGGAGCAGCAGGGTCACCGGATCGGCGTCGATCCCTCGGGTTGCCACCTCTGCATCGAGCACTGACATGTTCATGTTGGTCACCTGGGCCTTGGCGGTCATGGCCTCTCCTTTCCATGCATGATGGTAGGGACTCTCTGTCATAAAGAAAAGCGATGCAAATTGATGTTTAACATCATGAGCTCTTATCTTTTGCTAGGGTCGAGCCATGTCGCTCGAGGACGTCGACCTGCGTCACCTTCGTGCCCTCCGCGAGGTGGCCATCGAAGGGTCGTTCCTCGGCGCCGCCGATGTGCTCGGCTACTCCCAGGCGGCCATCAGCCAGCAGATCGCCAGTCTCGAGCGCGCTCTCGGCCAGGCAGTCTTCGACCGCCCCGGCGGCCCTCGGCCCGCCACGCTCACGCCGGCCGGGCGGATCCTCCTGGGGCACGCGGAGGTCATCTTCAGTCAGCTCGAGCTCGCTGAGGAGGACCTCAACGACCTCGCCTCCGGAACCTCGGGGCGCCTACGCATCGGCACGTACGAGAGCGTCTCCGTCCAACTGCTGCCCAAGCTGATCCGCGCCCTGCTTGAGGAGGCGCCGGACATCGCCGTGAGCCTCGTCGAGCACGATTTCAACGATGAGCTCGCGGACCTGCTGATGCAGGCAGACATCGACGTGACCTTCCTGGCCGGTCCGCACCACGACAGCAGGCTGCGCATGATCGACGTGGGCGTCGACCCCTTCGTCCTACTCGTGTCCCCGGGCTCCGAACTGGCCGAGCAGTACCCCGGGAAGACGGTGCCCACGGTGGCCCTGAGCGGCGTCGCCCTAGTGGGCCAGCATCCGTCGGGAACGGCCACCGACCCCATTGATTCGGGACTTCGCGCTCAGGGCATCAGGGCCCGCTACGCGTTCCGTACCAATGACAACGGCGCCATGCAGGCGATGGTCCGCGTCGGCCTCGGGCCCGCGGTCATGCCACTTCTCGCCGTCGACACGTCCGACCGGGACGTGATCATCAAGAAGCTCGATCCCCCGCTCGATCCACGGACCATCATCGTCGCCGTGCCCGCGGACGCGACGCTCTCGCCTGCGACGGAGCGCTTCGTGCGCATCGCGCGCCGGGAGGCCCGACAGCGGCTCCGGCTGACCTGAGGCGGCGCCTCAGCAGTGCCAGCGGCCGCCCGCCCAGTGCGATGCACCGGACAGCGTGCCGCGGTAGTTCATGATCGTATGGAAGGCGGCGTCCTGCCAATAGCGCGGCCAGGTGTTCATCGGCTTGCCCCGGAGCCGGCTCAGGACCTTCTTCGCAGCGGATGCGCCCATGAGCTTCTTGTGCTCTTTCAGCATCATCCACGTCGCGCCCTTCGCCAGGGCGCGGGAGACCTGGTAGGCGCCGAAGTAGCGGTGACTCGGGTTCACGACGTCGTAGTGCGCCTCGCTCTCGCGCTTGACGATGCACAGGCGCTTCGTCTCCGACGACGCGTTGTAGTACCTGCCGCGATAGAGGCTCTTCTCGACGCCGCGCATGTCCCGCGTCGCCTTGGAGGACGTGGTGAACCTCGTGAAGGCGGCCTGCTGGACGGCGAGGGCCTGACGCGCGGCCGCGCGACTCGGTCGACGCTGCACGGTCGCCGCGGACACGGTGACCGCAGCATCACGCCAGGAGGCAGGGTCCTCGGCGCGCATCAGCCGGGCTGGGGAGACGGGCTCCGCGTGGCTGGCCTGCGCCGGATCCGGCGCCGCGCTGGCCGAGGTGACCGTGGCCGACCCTGCGGAGGTGGCGACGAGCAAGGCGACGGCCAGGAGGCCGCCGAGTCGAGCGCGTCGCTCGGTCGTGCTAGCGGACATACATCCTCTTGCTCCGGCGTGCGATCCCGCGGGATCGCACGCGTGGACGCGATGCAGCTCCGCGCTCGACGAGGACTCATGTCCGCCTCGCCGTGCTCGCCAGTCGTGCGACGACCAGGCCGAATCCCACGGCCCGGCGATGCTGGTCGCACGGCTCCCCGGAGCGGCACCTCCGGGGACATCGCGAAGGGGTACTTCGCCGGACAGTCCTGTGACTGCCATCCGGCGGAAAAGTCTATGAATCGCAATGCCCTTCGGCCAGTCGGTTGACGAGATACGGGGACTCACCGTCGACCAAGGGGTACGAAATGCCCGTTTTGGGCGTGACGTCGGTCACAGGGATAGGGGCTCGGACCCCCCGAGGGTGTGTGACATGAGTAACGCCCGCATGCAAGCGCTTACGGCATGTCGCGTCGACGCGGCCGACTACCGGGCGATGAGAACGACCACGATGATCGTGATGCCCACGATGGCGCCGACCGCGATCCACGGTGCCGACCGGCGCATCGCGTGGAACCGCGGCTTCCCGGACCCATCGGAGATCTCGCCTTCGGCGCGGAGGCGATCGTTGGCCGCGGCGATCCGACGCAGGCGCGCGGCTCGCTCCTCCGCCGTCGGCTCCCTCACGCCGCCGGAGACGAACTCCTCATCGAACTCGACGCTGTCGAACGGGTCCGGTTCCGTCGACACACCCGCCTCCTCACCCCTGTGCTCGCACCCCATGACCTTGATCCACCTTACGTGTCCCCGCCTACGTGAGCAGGGGGCTACCCTCACCGGTTATGGCCACGACGCGAGCACTCGAGGGCAGGACGGCGATCGTCACCGGAGCATCACGCGGGATCGGAAGGGCCATCGCACTGCTGTTCGCCGACGCCGGGGCCGATGTGGTGCTCGTGGCAAGGACGCAGTCGACGCTGGATGACGTGTTCGAGCAGGTCAGCCGCAGCGGGGGCCGGGCCGTGGCCGTCGCGGCCGACCTGGGCCTTCCCGAGACACCGGCCGATGTCGCGGCGCGAGCGCTGTCGGAGTTCGGGCGCATCGACGTGCTCGTCAACAATGCGGGCGGCAACTCGTTCATGGTGCCCCTCGCCGACATGCGCTTCTCAGGATGGGAGAAGACCATGCGGCTCAACCTGGACTCCACGGTACGGATGATCCAGGCGGTCCTGCCGACGATGACGGAGCAGGCGAGCGGCTCCATCATCAACGTGTCCTCCGTGACCGGGCTCCGGGGGTCGCCCCTGATGTCCCACTACGGGGCGGCCAAGGCAGCAGTGATCTCGCTGACCCAGAGCCTCGCCATCGAGCTCGGCACGACCGGCGTGCGCGCCAACGCGCTCGTCCCCGGCTGGATCGCCACCGACCTCACCGACTTCCTCCGGGACGACGAGGGACTGGAGCACAGCCTGCTCGATCGGGTGCCCATGAAGCGGTGGGGCCGTCCGCAGGAGATCGCCGAGGGCGCCCTGTTCCTCGCCGGTGATGCGTCGTCCTTCATGACCGGGCAGTCGCTCATCCTCGACGGCGGCCTGAGCGTCAACCCCTAGCGCCGCTCCGTGCCGCGGCGGATTCTCCCGCTAGCATGACCGCCACATCCGAGGAGGACACGTGGGCCCGTTCATCACCATCGCCGTGATCGCACTTCTCGCCATCGGGGCCATCGCCCTCGGAGTGAAGTTCTTCAACACCTCCGTGAGCGAGGACGAGGACGCCAAGGGCTGGGACGACTAGCCCCGACCCGCGTTCCGACCGCTGCTAGGCGCCGGTCTTGCAGGCCTTGATCAGGTTGCGGATCCCCTCGATGTCACCGGGGCTGAGCGTGTTGTTCTGATCGACGAGGTAGTACATGACGTTGTCCTTGCTCGTCCCGTGACCGAGCCCGAGCGCATGACCGATCTCATGCAGGTACAGCGCACTCTGCTTCTTGGCGTTGATCTTCTTCACGTAGTCGATGCTGAGCACGACGCTGCCCTCGGTGATCTCCTTCGAGTCCCGCCACACCTTCGTCGGCGAGGCGAAGCCGACGGTCCGCGTGTCGAGCAGGGTCGAGTCCGAATCCTTGAGGAATGCCAGGTAGAGGTGCCGCTCGGAGGGATGCACGTCGCTGGTGACGACATAGTTCGTGTCGTCGTAGATGACCGGCACCTCCCCCACGTACTGGAAGGTGAGCCCGGAGACCTCCCCCCACTTCTGCAGGTCCGAGGTGAGCTGGTCCACCGCGATCTTGGCGTCTGCGGCCGACAGTCTCGAGGTATCCGTGCTCCAGGTGATGGGCGTGTCGCAGGCGGCCCACCCGCTGTTGATCAGGTCCGGATCAGCCCCGACGAAGATCGAGGCGACCTGCGACTCGGCGTAGGCGACCACCCCGACGATGGACAGGAACACCGCGGAGACGACGACGGTGGCCAACTGCCACAGCGGCTTGCCCTTGCGACGGTCGACCCCGCTGCGACGATCCGCCGTGCGCCGATCGGCCATGCCGGGTGGCAACGCGTGCTGGGCGACCCGCCGGTCCGTCTTGCGCCGGTCACCACCCTTGCGGCGATCCGGCGGGTGGGTCTTCTGGAAGTACAGGATGCTGGCCATGCCGAGGGCGAACGCGAGCAGCGTGATGAGCACCCACAGCCACCAGGACATCCCTCACCCCCAAACCCCCGTCGCGCTTCGATTATGGCGCCTCACCCCTTCCGATCGGGGCGCGCCGACCGGTCATTTCGGTCAAGAATCGGAGACGTCCGCCGGGTCCGGTGCGATCTCGGCCAGCACCGTGGGGGCTGCCTGGAACATGTAGGTGACGATGCGCCCCAGGTGTGCCGGCACGAGCGGGCGACCGTCCACGCTCGCCGAGATCCACACGTGCCCGTCGAGGGCGGAGAAGATGAGGAAGGCGGAACCGGCGTTCTCCTCATTCAGGTACTCGAGCAGTTCCTGAGTGATCCGGTACGTGCCCTCGAGTCGAAGTTCGAGGCTGATGACGAAGTCGCTGAGGACGCCGACGAACAGGTGCCCGAGGTCCGTCGCCGCCGCCAGGGTGCCGTTCTCGACCGGGTGCAGCTCGAAGCCGAACAGCGCGGGGAAGAGCTGGCGCACGACGTCCTGCAGCGCTTCGTCATCGGGGATGCTCAGGGCACTGTGCACGTCGAGCTCGAGCTCATCCATGGTGGCGACCCTACGCGTTCACGCGGATGGTGTCCCTGCGGCAGCGACGTACTCGGCCATACCCCGGAGGCTGCGCACCTGCGGGTAGTCCGTCTCGGGGATCTGCACTCCGGTCTCCTCGGCGATGCGCTCCACGAGCGTCTGGAAGTCGAGGGAGTCGAGATCCAGCTCCCGTCGCATATCCCTGTCCTCGTCGAGACTGCCGACATCGACGTCCGGTGCGATCTGGGCGATCACACGGAGGACGAGATCGTGGCTGTCCTGTGCGTTCATGGCCTTCCTCCCACGAGGTTCTCGGGTTCGTCCAACAGCTCGGCGATGCGGGCAAGGAACAGCCCTCCGCGGTGGCCGTCACTCACGCGGTGGTCGGCGGCCAGCGTTGCCGTCGTGACCGGGTGCACGCCCAGGAGACCCTCGAGGGCGACGGGCCGCTCCGCGATCCGACCGAACCCGACCAGGGCGACCTGGGGCGGGTAGATGACGCCATGCACGGACTGCGCTCCCTGCTCGCCGAGGTTGGTGACCGTGAGGGTGCCGTCCGACATCTCGGATGACCGCAGGCGCCCGCCGCGTGCACGGGCCACGAGGTCCTTCATGGCCGTCATCAGTGCATCCAGGTCGAGTCGGTCCGCATCGACGAGCGCGGGTGCCATGAGGCCGCCGCCGCGCAGAGCGACGGCGACGCCGAGGTTGACGCGGTCGGCGGGGCGGTAGGCCCCGTCCACGACGTGACCGTTCATCTCGGGGAACTCGGCGGCGGCCACCGCCACCGCCTTGAGCAACAGCGCTGCCGGGACCACCCGTGCGTCCACCGGCAGGCCGGCATTCCTGCTGGTGAGCCACCCCAAGGAGGTGTGCAGATCGATGTCCAGGGTCAGGTAGTAGTGCGGGATCTCCTTCTTGGACCGTGCCATGAGGGCCGCGATGGCCTCTCTCATCGCCCGGGCATGGGAGCTCGCCTCCGGCGCGGGACTGCTGACCGGCGCGGGACTGCTGACCGGCGCGACCGTGGCGCTCTCCTCCCGGCCTGCGGCGGCTCGCTCGACGTCCGCGACGGAGATCACGCCGCCATGGCCCGACACCGAGGAGAGGTCCACGCCGAGTTCGACCGCCCGCCGGCGGGCGAAGGGGGATGCAGCGATATGGGCCTCGTGAGGCTCGGGCACGGGTGCAGAGGCGGCCACGGGGACAGGTGCTGGTGGGGCCGTCGA
The DNA here is from genome assembly GCA_016125355.1 of Actinomycetales bacterium. Classification (GTDB taxonomy): domain Bacteria; phylum Actinomycetota; class Actinomycetes; order S36-B12; family S36-B12; genus UBA10649. The sequence continues at coordinate 11,101 of WGLX01000043.1, forward strand.
TCCCGCAGCCCCCTCATCCGAGAGGAGCGCCAGCGGCTGGCCGACGGGGACCGTCGTGCCAGGCTCGACGAGGAGCCTTTCCACCCGGCCGTCCTGGAACACCTCCACATCGATCGCCGACTTGGACGTGTCGACAACGGCCACCACGTCGCCGCGGTGTACGACGTCGCCCGGCCGCACGAGCCATTCCAGGAGTGTTCCCTCGGTCATGTCGGCCCCCAGTGAGGGCATGCGGAACTCACCCATCGCCCAGCACCGCCTTCCGGGCCGCCGCCGCGATGCGCTCGGCACTGGGCAGGGCCGCCGCCTCGAGGTGACGGGGATACGGGATCGGCACCTCGACAGCCGCCACCCGGCCCACCGGGGCGTCGAGGTCGTAGAAGCAGCGCTCGGCGATGCGCGCGGCGACCTCCGCGGACATCCCCACGCTCCGCCAGCCCTCATCGACCACGATCGCGCGATGCGTCCTGCTCACCGACGCGCCGACGGTGTCGTCGTCGATCGGGCGGAGGGACCGCAGGTCGATCACCTCGGCGGAGATGCCGCTGCCCGCAAGATCATCTGCCGCGTCCAGGCAGCGCCCCAGACAGCCACCGGAGGTCACGAGCGTCACGTCGGTGCCGGCACGCCGCACTGCGGCGCCCTCCAGGGGAACGGCGGTGGGGGGATCGGGCAGCGTGCCCTTCTCGTTGTAGAGCGACCCATGTTCGAAGATCACGACGGGGTCGGGGTCCGCGAGTGCGGGCTCGAGCATGCCGTAGGCATCCTCGATGGTTGCCGGGGCGAGTACCCGAAGACCCGGGATGTGCGCGTAGTAGCCCTCGAGGGAGTGCGAATGCTGGGCGGCCAGTTGCCGTCCGCCGCCCGTCGTCATACGGATGACGAGCGGGACGTTGAACTGGCCGCCGCTCATGTGGAGCAAGGTGGCGGCCGTGTTCAGGATCTGGTCCAGCGCCAGCAGGGAGAAGTTGACCGTCATGATCTCGACGATCGGACGCATCCCGCCGAGCGCCGCACCGATGCCCGCGCCGACGAAGCCGGACTCCGAGAGCGGGGTGTCACGGACCCGGTCCTCGCCGAACTCCTCCAGCAGCCCGAGGCTGACGCCGAAGCCGCCGCCGTAGCGGCCCACGTCCTCACCCATGAGGAACACGCGGTCATCGCGCCGCATGGCCTCCCTCATCGCCTCGCGGATCGCCTCACGGTAGGTGGTGGGCCTCACGGACGTGGGCGCAGTCACGTCGGCACCCCCTCACTCATGACGAACCGGGTCAGGTGGTCGACGTCCTCCCAGGCCGCCGCCTCCGCGGCCGCCACCGACGCGTCCACCTCCTCGGTCACCTCGGTGTCGATGTCCCGTAGGTCCTCGTCGGTCGCCTCGCCGCGGTCCAGCAGCCGATCGGCCGCGATACGGAGCGGATCACGGGTTCGCCACAGCTCGATCTCCGCCTTGTCGCGATAGCGATCGGGGTCGTACATCGAGTGTGCGCGGAAGCGGTAGGTACGCGCCTCCAGGAACACCGGTCCGCCGGAATCGCGTACCAGGGCGACGGCACGCTGCGCGGCGTGCGAGACCGCCTCCACGTCCATCCCGTCGCACGACCAGGCCGGGACCTCGTAGGCCGCGGCCTTGAGCGCGAGGTCGGTCTCCGATTCGGACCGCGCCAGCGCGGTGCCCATGGCATAGAGGTTGTTCTCGCACACGAAGAGCACCGGCAACTGCCACAGGGCCGCAAGGTTGATCGACTCGTGGAACTCCCCCTCGGCCATCGCCCCCTCGCCGAAGAAGCAGGCCGTGACCCGCTCGCGTCCTTGGAGGTGATCGGCAAGGCCGAGCCCGACCGCAAGGGGCAGCCCGCCGCCCACGATGCCGTTGCCTCCGTAGAAGCGGTGCTCGGCGCTGAACAGGTGCATCGATCCACCGCGGCCGCGGCTGACCCCCTCAACGCGTCCGAACATCTCCGACATCACAGCGGCCATGTCCATGCCCCGGGCGAGGGCGTGTCCATGATCGCGGTAGGTGGTGACCATCGCGTCGTCCTGGACCAGCTGCCCGATGACGCCGACGGCCACCGCCTCCTCACCGATGTACAGGTGCACGAAGCCACGGATGCGCTCCGCCGAATAGAGTTCCGCGCAGCGCTCCTCGAAGCGTCGGATGCGCAGCATCTCTCGGTACTGGGCGAGCAGTGCCCCGGTCATGGCGTGCTGCCGAGGGTCGAGAGGTCGCCTTCCAGCAGGCCCAGTTCCCGGGCCTTGAGGACCCGCCTCATGATCTTCCCGCTCTGCGTCAGCGGGAGGTGCGCGGCGAACTCGATGCTCCGCGGGGCCACCGCGGCACCGAGCCGACGGCGCCCCAGGGCGATGAGATCACGCCGCAGGTCCTCCGAGGGCGCGAAGCCGCCCTTCAGCTCGACGAACGCCTTGACGAGCTCGCCGACCGTCGGATCCGGCACGCCGATGACGCCAGCCTCGGCAACCGCGGGATGCTCCATGAGCACGCTCTCGACCTCGAAAGGCCCGATGAGGTGGCCGGCGCTCTTGATGACATCGTCGCCTCGGCCCACGAACCAGACGTACCCGTCCTCGTCCCGGCGAGCGAGGTCGCCCGAGAGGTACCACCCGTCGGCGAAGCACGACGCGTAGCGATCCGGGGCGCCGAGGTAGGCGCGCATCAGGGACGGCCAGGGGGTGCGGATCGCGATCTCACCCTCGTCGCCGAACCCGGCGACCGGGACAAGACGGCCCTCGGCGTCGCGGAGCCGCTCCCCGCCGGCGTCGCGCTGCATGAGGGCGATCTCGATACCCGCCACCGGCCGGCCCATGGAACCGGGGCGGATCTGAAGCCCCGGCACGTTGGCGATCATGATCGCCCCGGTCTCGGTCTGCCACCAGGTGTCGTGGATGTCCAGGCCGAGCTCGCGCTGACCCCAGAGGACCACCTCGGGATTGAGGGGCTCTCCGACGCTGCACACGTGCCGCACCCCACCGAGGTCGCTCCCCTCGTGGGCTGCGGGGCCTGCCTTCATGAGCATGCGCAACGCGGTGGGCGCGGTGTACCAGACCGACACGTGCTCGTCCTCGAGGATGCCGTACCAGCGCACCGCATCGAACTCGGCCTCGTCCACGATGCACGTGACGCCGCACGTCAGCGGCGCCACCAGCCCGTAGGACGTGCCCGTCACCCAGCCGGGATCGGCCGTGCACCAGTAGATGTCCCCGCGCTGGAGATCGAGCACGGACCGCCCCGTCGCGCTGTGGGCGACGCAGGCCGCGTGCACGTGAACGGCCCCCTTGGGCATCCCTGTCGTCCCGCTGGTGAAGTGGACGAACGCGATGTCCTCCGGATCGGTTCGCGGGATCTCGTAGTCCTTGCTGGAGCGCTCCATCAGGGCTGCGAGGTCGTGCACACCCGGTGCGTCGAGGGTGTCCGCGCCGGCGCCGATGACCAGGACATGCTCGAGGTCGGGGAGCTGGTCACGTACGGGTGCCACCTTCTGCCGGTAGGCGCTCGCCGTCGTCACGAGCACCCGGCCGTGGCCGGCGGCCATCCGCTGCCGCACGGGCTCCGGGCCGAACGCAGAGAACAGCGGCGAGACGCCGCAGCACGCCTTCAACGCGCCGAGCATGGCGACGTACAGGTCGGGGTTGCGACCGCTCAGCGTGAACACGAGCGACCCCGCGGGAACGGCGAGATCGGCCAAGAGGTTGGCGAACCTGCTCGTGCGCTCACTGAGCTGCCGGTACGTGATGTCCTCGGGTGGGCCGTCCTCGCCCAGGAACCGGAAGGCCAGCGTGTCGCCGTCCCCGTGGACCACGTGCCGGTCGACCGCCTCGTAGGCGATGTTCAGGCCTCCGGCGGGCAGGCCGTCGAGACGGTCACGCGCTTCCTGCCAATGACGTTCACGGCTCTGGCGGTCGTCTCGTTCCACTGCGCTCATGGCATCTCCCCAGCCACTACGAACCAGTGCACCACAGGCTGGGCCGCTGTTGCGCGGCCAGCGTCGCCAGCGGCGCCGCCTACGGGGAGGGCGGCAGGATCCCGCGCGCCTCCTTGCGCCGGTTGCGGCCGCGGAACACGTCCGTCATGTAGACGCGCGGCAGCATCTTGGCGATCGCCAGCGTCACGTACATGAGGGTGTTGATCGCCACGAAGGTGGCGAGGACCTGGAAGAACTCGGACTGGAGGAACGTCTCGGGAAGGAGGATTCCGGCCGGTACCGCGATCATCGGGCCCCCTCCTCGGCAGGACTTCGGCGTACGTGCCCCCACCGCGCGCGGCGACCGAGGGTGATCTCCCCCAGCCCGACGACGAAGACCGCGCTGAGGAACATGTCGTACACGAGCTCGGGAAACAGCAGCGCGGCGAGGACACGCGGCCATGGCCCGGCCTTCCAGACCGTGACGACCCGTTCGAGGACGAACACCGATCCGATCGCCAGCCAGAAGGGGAACCAGACCCAGGTGTCCACGGCGAGCACCATCAGCAGCATCATGAGCATGAACGCGTAGAGGGCGATCGTGCCGTAGCCGATGCCGATCTGCTGACCCCAGTAGCGGGCCGTCGCAGGGGTCAGGCCATACGCACCGATGTTCTCGACCGCACCCCGCTGCCACCTCATCCGCTGCTTCCACAGGGCCCGCCACGTGGGCATCAGCTCGGTCACGACCGTGCACTGCGGCGGAGAGACCATGATCGCGCCCAGTGACTTCAGGGCGATCGTGAGCTCGTTGTCCTCGGTCAGGGCCTGTGTGTCGTAGACATCGCCCGGACGGCCCGGGATGTGGACGCCCCGCGCCTGCGCGACGGCAGCCAGGGCCGCGGGGCGGAACATCGATGAGGTGCCGGTCAGGACGAAGACGCGGCCTCGGCGTCGCCTGATGGTCCGCGAGTACCGGATGTACTCATTGCGCTGGAACTGCCCGAGCAGGCCGTGTCCCTGCTCGCCGTAGAAGATGCCGCCGACCGCCATCAACGCCCGGTCCGACTCGAAGCGCTCGACAGCAGCAGCAATGAACCCCTGGTCCAAGGTCGTATCGGCATCCATCACCATGACGACGTCGTTGTCCCCCAGCCCCGGCAGCAGGTGGGTCAGCACCTGGTTCAGGGCACCCGCCTTCTTCTCGTGGTTGTCCCGCGTCTGGAAGACCTCCACGCCGAAGGCGTGCGCGACCTGGACAGTCCCGTCCGTGCAGTTGTCGGCCACCACGACCACGCGGTCCGGCGGCCGTGACTGCGCGAGCAGCGCAGGCAGCGTCTCCGGCAGGATCACCTCCTCGTCGTGGGCAGGGATTAGGACGGTCACCGTCACCGGACCCGCGTAGTAGCGGGTGCATTCCATCTGGACGACCGGCGACAGCGGCGTCTCGCGGACGTCGCTGGAGCGGCGCAGGCGGCGGCTGGCCACCCGCTCCGTGACCGCAACGGCCGCGGCCGCGAGGAGGGCGATGGCCGCTGCCGCCCAGAAGATCCGAGGCGACGGGCGCACCTGGGCGTAGAGGATGTCCCAGCCGAGGAAGACCGCCTCGCGTGCCGGGGGGAACGGGTCGATCGGCTGGTCGGCGCCGACCGTGATCCACAGGAGGACGGCGGCACCGATCGATGCCAGCGCGATGACCACGCCGATGATCCGGGCCAGCCAGCGGGTCTCCACGGTCCCTTCCTACTAGAACCCCGGCGCTCTCAGGCGGTACGACGCAGCCACCAGAGTCCGACGATGGGCAGGACCAGGGGGATGAACCCGTAGCCGCTGCCGAAGCCGGACCACACAGACGCGGCAGGGAAGTCAGATGGGACGAGGAGGCTCAGCAGGCCGACGGACACCACGCCGACGAGCTCGATGGTGATCGCCACGGTGGCCACGCGACGTGATGTCCGGTCGCCGCGAGCGAGCGCGACGGTCGCCACGATGTAGATCACCGCGGCGACCGCGGACAGCACATAGGCGATCGGCGCCTCATCGAACTTCGCGGCGATCTGGTAGACCGACCGAGAGGTGGCGGCGAGGGCGAAGATCGCGTAGACCACGACCAGTACCCTCCCGAAGCCGCGCCCCGTCGGCCGAGGCTCGCGTTCAGCCATTCGGGCCCGCCCACACCTGCTGGACGCGCACGATCATCACAGGAACCACGAGCAGGACGACCAGCAGCACTCCCGCGGCAGCTCGCGACTTCTCGTCACGGACCCACCACGAGGCGAGGGGGACCAGGGCCACCAGGCCGAGGAGGTACAGGACGAACTCGACGCGGGCGAAGTCCCGGTCGGATCCGAACATCTGCACGATCCCGCCGACGAGGAACACCAGCAGCAGGAGCTCGAGGAATCCCAGGGCGAACCACAGGGGGGGACCCGGAGGACGGTTGACGAGCAGCTGCACGAGTGCCCAGGCCGCGAGCAGCAGGGACACCGCGATAACGAGCGTGGCGTAGGGACCGGTCACGCCGGCATCCTGCCATCCGGCCCCACGGCACCGACGACGGCTACGAGATGCTCCAGGAGATGTTGAGGGTGACGCTGATCTGCGTGGTCCCGGCCTCGATCGGCGTCGGGACCTTGTTGGCCGTCGCCGCCGCATCCTCGGAGTAGGCGATGGGAGGGGGCCCGACCGTCGAGGTCGATTCCGAGACCGTCATGACCTCGCCGAGGGTGAACCCGAGCAGTTGCGCGTACTGCGCGGCCTGGGCCTGGGCGATCTGCACCGCCTGGGCCCGCGCCGCCTGCGCGGCCTTGGTCGGATCGACGACGAAGGTGCTGAACGAGTCCACGCGGACGGCGTTCCCGCCCGCGGCGACCACGGAGTCGAGAGTCGATCCCGCCGTGGTGAGGTCCCGCAGCGTGACGTCGATCGTCTGGGACGCGCGGTAGCCGACGAGTTGCTGCCCCGCGTCGGTGTAGTTGTACTGCGGGGAGACGGAGACACCTTGAGTGGCGACGTCCGCATCGGCCACGCCTGCCGCGGTGAGCGCGTCGAGCACGGCGGTCGTCGCGACGGCCGCGTCCGACTGGGCCTTCTGCGCGGACGAGGGATCGGTGACCTCGACCGTCAGGCTCGCATGCGCGGCGTCAGGCTTGGCGTCCGCCTGGCCGGTCGCTGACACGCTGACCGTGCGCGCGGCGTCGGGCGACTGGTTCACCACCGTGCTGGGCGAGCAGGCGCTGAGCAGTGCGACCATCACGACCGCGAGGCCGGCGGCGGCGATCCGGGCCCTCATGACTGACCACCCAGGGCGAGCAGCTCGGCGTCGGTGAATGGGTTCTCGACGGTGCGGCCGTTGAGCACGACCGTGGGCGTACCGCCCACACCGCGGCTGAAGCCCGTCAGCGTCGTGGCAGCGACGAACGGCACATGCGTCTCGTCCTTGATGCAGGCGCCGACCGTGTCCGACGCACCCGCCTGCTGCGCGAGATCCACGAGCTGCTTCGTCGGGAACTGGCCCGGTGGTTCGCTCGGGTCCGCTGTCTGGAACAGCAGGCGGCTGAAGGCCGCGAACGTCTCAGGTCCGTCCGCCTCCAGCACGCAGGCTGCCGCATTGGCCGCGCGCGCTGAGGCGCCGGCCGGGGAGAGGCTCTGGCTCGTCTCGCCCAGGAAGGCCAGGTCGTACTGCTTGACGAGGAGGTCCGAGCCCGGCTGCAGAGCGCGGTCCACGAGCGCCGAGCCGATCTGGGATTCCCATCGCTGGCAGAACGGGCACTGGAAGTCGACGTAGACCTCCACCACGTTCGCCGCCGCGGGGTCGCCGAGCAGCATCGCACCGCCGGTGTCCGCGCCGGTCGGGATCACCGTGCCCTGCGGCAGGTCGGGCGCGGCAGGGAGCTGAGCCACCCCGGCTGTCTGCGGCTGCGCAGGCGCGGACTCCTGCGGCAGGGACTCCTGGGGCTGCGCGGCTTGCGGCTGTGCCGCCGGCTGCTGGCCGAGCGCAGAGACCTGCGCCGAGAGGTCGTCGAGCTGGGACCGAGTCGTGGACAGGGCCACCCCCAGCGTGGCCGTCAGCAGGACGAGCACGGCGAGACAGGCGATGACGAGGTAGCGCACCAGCCGGACCTGTGAGCGCAGGCTGGCCATGCCCGGGTTCGCCGTGGCCGTCGGCGGGGGTGCGGCCTGCGGGTAGCCGACCACGGTCGTGGGCTGCGCTTGCTGCGGTCCCTCAGTCATGGACTCACACTACGCACCGTCGGCCCGGGAAGGCGCGAGCGGTGGGGCTACTGCGGACCGCCGGCTGGCGCGGGCTCCGTCGGGGTCGTCGCGGGCACGGAGGTTACGCCCAGACGCCGATCGGCGGCCACCCGGATGACGAGGCCGATGATCGCGCCGAAGATGGCGAACGGCGCGATCGCAGCACCGCTGCCGCCGATGAGCAGGGCGCCGAGGAGGGCCGACGTGCCCGGAGCCTTGATCATGGCCGCGGACGCCGCCGCGATGGCGGCCGCGGCGAGCGGTGACACGGACACCGAGGTGAGGGCGAGTGCGGCGAGGACCGCGACGCCCACCCCGAGGTAGGTCGCCGGGAAGATCGGGCCGCCCCGGTAGCCGCCTCCCAGCGCAACGGCGTAGGCCACCGCCTTCGTGACCACGATGACCACCACGAGGCCGACCGATGTCTCCGCGACGAGATCTCCCATGGCGGCCTGGCCACTGAACAGGATCATGTGCGGATCGAGGCCGACGATCACCTCGGCGATGAAGAGCATGACGATGGTCACCAGCGCGGCCGCGTACAGCACGAGAAGCGGGCGCCGCTCACGTACCCGGTCGATCGCCACGGCGGCTTCGCGCACGATGACGATGACCAGGGCGATGACGATCGACACCACCACGGCGACGAGCAGGTCGACGGGCTGGATGGTGTCGTACGCCGGAACGCCGGGCACCGACAGGGGATGGAGCCCGAAGCCCGGAAGCTTGCCGATGCCGACCTGCGTCAGGTAGCCCGCGCCGAGAGCGGTGAGGACCGCAGGGATCAGCATGGCGGGGATCAGGCCGAAGGCGGCGAACTCCAGGATGAGGAAGCCGGTGACGAACGGGTTGCCGAAGATCGACCCGATCGCGGCGACACCGCCCAGGACCATGGCGGCCTGCCGCGTCCGGACATCTGCTCCCCGGGTGAGGAGTGCGCCCACCGTCGTGCCCGCCACGATGAGCGGGGCCTCGGGTCCCAGCACGAAGCCGAAGCACAGCGTCCCGAGCGCGGCGAGCAGCACGGACGGCACGATGCGCAGCGGATCGTCGAAGTGGAATCCGGTGAGCGGCCCCTCCCCCGTCGCACCGGTCAGCCGGCGGGCGAGGGCGACGACGGTGGCACCGGCCAGCAGGACGATCGACGCCCACCACCACGGCGCCCGGTCGAGCCCCAGGGCGGCGGGGATGTCCTCGTAGAGCCATCCCTCGCCCACGTGAATGACCTCGACGAACACGGTGCCGGCCGCCGCGGCCACGATGCCCACGAGCAGTGCCAGGCCCAGGACCCGACCCATGCCCGAAGGCGCGGCGGCATCGTCCGGGTCGCTCGCCTCAGCAGCAGTGCTCATCGGCTCCTCCTCGCCGGAACGCTACCGCTCGATCCCGCGTCGAAGGGGGCGACAGCATAGGGTGTCGGTGCGTACGTTCGGGGGGATTGGGGCGGCTGGGTGGACGAGGGGCTTCAGGCACGACGTCGAGAGGTGCTTCTCGACTGGTGCCATCGCGAGATCCCGATCGCCGCGTTCATCTTCGTCGTCATCATCGCCGTCTTCGACCTGCTCACGGTCGCGTCAGGCACGGAGCTGTCCCTCGGCTACGTGCTGTCCGACGGCATCCAAGGCGGTGTCTATGCCGCCGTCGCGCTGGTGGTGTGGCGGCGCGTTCTGCCACCCGGTGCCGCTCCGTGGCTGTGGTCGCTGGCGGTGGTCGTGAGCACCTGGGCCCTCACCTACCAGTACCGCGTCGATCCCGCTGCCGCGGGCGTCGGCGTCCTGGTCATCCTCGCCTCCGCCGCAGGCTCCCTGACCCTGTTCTGGCGGCCCTTTCTCGTGGCCACCGTGGTCATGGCGGGGCTGGCGATCACCACGTTCTTCACGACGCTTCAGGCGCGGGCCGACAGCTGGTCGATCGTCTACCTGACGGCCCTCGGCGCGTCCGCCGGCCTGATGGCCGCGCGCCGCGCCTCATCCCTCAGCGCCGCGCGCGCCTCCCTCGCCGTCGAGGAGATGGCGACCACGGACGCGCTCACCGGCCTGCTGAACCGACATGGATTCCGTGAGTCCGCTCCCCTGCTCGTCGCCGTCGCCGAGCGCAGTGACCGGCCGCTCCACGCCGTCTTCGTCGACGTCGGCGGCCTGAAGCAGGTCAACGACCAGCATGGACACCATGCGGGGGACGTCGTGCTGCAGCGCACTGCGGACGCGGTGCGCAGGGCCAGTCGGGCCGGCGACCTCGTGATCCGATGGGGTGGCGACGAGATCGTGATCGTCGGGCTGGGGGACCGACCCGACATCGAGGACCTGGAGCGCCGGATCCGTCAGGGGCTCGACCTCGCCGGGCTCGAGGGCATCTGGCCGGGGGCCCTGCACATCGGCGCCTCGGGACAGGCCGGCACCGAGCTCGACGCGCTCATCAAGCGGGCGGACGAGGACCTGTACCGCCGCCGGGAGGCGTGACCCCGATACCCCGGAGCGGCCTGTTCCGGCTCGCGAGCGGGACCGGTGCGCGAGTACGGTGGGAGAGGCCGTGGATCCGCGGGAACCCGTCCCGGGGACGAGTCACCAGGAAGGGTCGTCATGAACGCCGAGATGCTCCAGAAGATGGCGAGCGGGAAGGGCTTCATCGCAGCCCTCGACCAGAGCGGTGGGAGCACGCCCAAGGCGCTGCGCCTCTACGGCATCGAGGAGTCCGAGTACTCCGGCGACGAGCAGATGTTCGACCTGATCCACCAGATGCGCACCCGCATCATCACCAGCCCGTCGTTCAACGGCGACCGCATCATCGGCGCGATCCTGTTCGAGATGACGATGGATCGGCAGGTCGAGGGGATGGGGACGGCGGAATACCTGTGGACCCAGAAGAACGTCGTGCCCTTCCTCAAGGTCGACAAGGGCCTCGCCGAGGAGGCTGACGGCGTCCAGGTCATGAAGCCGATGCCCGGACTCGACGAGCTGCTCGCGCGTGCGCTGGACCACGGTGTCTTCGGCACCAAGATGCGCTCGGTCATCAAGCTGGCGAACCCCATGGGCATCGCCGCCGTGGTCGACCAGCAGTTCGAGATCGGCCGGCAGATCCTCGCAGCGGGACTCGTCCCCATCATCGAGCCCGAGGTCGACATCCACAGTCCGGAGAAGCAGGACGCGGAGATCCTGCTGAAGGCGGCGTTCGACGAGGCACTCGACTCTCTCGAGGACGGCCAGCAGATCATGCTGAAGCTGACCCTGCCGAGCACCGACGACTTCTACGCCGATCTCGTGGCGGACCCCCGGGTGCTGCGCGTCGTCGCGCTGTCCGGCGGCTACTCGCGCGCCGAGGCCGATGCGCTGCTGCGTCGCAACCACGGCGTGGTCGCCTCCTTCTCGCGGGCACTCACCGAGGGCCTCAGCGCTCAGCAGAGCGAGCCGGAGTTCGACGCGACGCTCGACGCCACCATCCAGAGCATCTACGAGGCCTCTCTCACCTGATCCCCCTAACCTCCGAGTTGAACCGCTTCCCGGTTCAAATTCTTCACAAAGCGGACATTGCGACCGCGAAGTGACGATTTGAACCGGGAAGCGGTTCAACTCGGGGGGGTGGGTGCGGACTTGAGCCAGGCGTCAGCCGCCAGGAGGCTGGGCACCAGCACCTCGGCCAGCAGACGCACGCCGTCGTCGGCCGAGTGGCGGAAGTCCACCACGACCTCGGCCCCCGGCACACCCGGTCCCACGCAGCCCATCCGGCTGCCCCGCTCCGCCACCCAGCGCAGAAGCTCCGGCTCCCATCGCGACCCGGTGAACAGCAGCATGCGGTAGTCCGTCGTCTTGGTCAGGTAGACATCGACGTGGCTCCAGTCGCCGGTCTCGCAGCCGGTGGCCATCAGCCGCGGACCCTCCCGCAGCATGAGGGCGCCCTGCTGGGCACTGCTCAACCGCCGCGCGGGGGCCACGAGGTGCGTGCCGTCGGGGCCGAGCGCAAGCTCCGCCAGCGGCGGCAGCCACTCGCCACGTCGTTCCAGGAGGTCGGCGCACGCGGTCGCCGCTCGGTCCAGTAGTCCCGGTGCGAGCTCCTGGTCGAGAAGGGCATCCTCCAGCAGCAGGTGCATCGCCAGCGTGTGCTGGAAGGACCGGCAGGCGACACCCCCTGCCTCCTCCCCCGCCTCCATGTGCACGGTGACGTCCGCGAGCTGCGTCACGGCCGACCCGGCGACGTTCGTCAGCGCGACGGTCGGCAGGCGCCCGGCATACCGCTCCAACGCGGACAGGGTCTCGGTGGACCCGCCGCCGGCCGACACCGCGACGACGATCCCCTCCCCGGACGGCGGCTCGGGCAGCAGATCACTGCTTGCCAGTTCGGCGACCGCCCGGATACCGCGCGCTCGAAGCCGCGCGGCGGCCACGAGATTCGCATAGTGCGAGGAGCCCATGCCGAGGAGCACGATCGACGCCGAGGGGCTGACCGGGACCCCGGCCCACGGCTCGCGCTCCCGCGCACGAGCACCCAGCCCAGCGAGCGACTCGGGCGTGCGCTCCAGGTCCGCCAGGAAGAGCTCCGGGTTCACAACGACTCCTTCGACAGCAAGGCAGGCAGCGCCGCGTCGGGGACGTAGCGCCAGTGGGTCAGGTACTGGGCGGCGTAGATGTACTCACGGCACTCCTGGTCCACCATGAATGGCACGAGGAGCGCGTCGTCGAGCAGGTCGCGCAGCGATGCTGACTCCAGGATCCGCACGTACTCGGTGAGGAAGACTCGCTGGGCTCGCGGGATCCACGCGAGGACCCGGCTCCGGCCGTCCTCCGTCAGGTCCGCGGTGCGATGGATGACCACCCGCGCCGCGTGATCGAGGGAGGCCAGCATGCCGGCCACGTCGCGAGCCGCAGGAGCGGGTGCGCTCCTGACGTCAAGCGGCTGGAGCGGATTCCCATCGAAGTCGATGACGTAGTAGCGGTGGCCCGGGCCGCGCAGCACCTGCCCCACGTGCAGGTCACCGTGGATCGGGATGAGGGACGTGCCTGTCGCCTCACCGAGGGGCGCCAGTCGCGCTCGCACGCGAGTGTCGGTGTCCGGGTCGAGCTCCGCGCCGTCCGCATCGGCCAGGGCGGACTCGAGCCAGCCGCGGACGTCGTCCGACGACGCGCGCACGACCCCAGCCTGCGCGAACGCCACGTGCATGCGGGCCACCAGCTCGCCGAGCGCCCGCACCGGGTCGACGACGTCCGCGGACTCCCCGCGCGCCATGGCCCGCACATCCTCGACCAGCCACTCCCAACCGTCCTGGGCCGAGGGTAGGAACTCGGTCACCAGCGCCAGCAGGCTTCCGTCGTCCGCGACGATCCGGTCCACGACGGCGGGCGTGCCCGTGAACCCCGCGGCGGCGAGCAGGTCCTGCCGCTGCAGGGCGACCGTGTCGTCGGCGGACGGATGCAGGTACCACTTCACGACGCGGTCATCGCCCACGACGACGAGCTCGTTGGTCTGGTCCACCGGGACGGCGCGCTCCTCGCCAGATGATCCGCCGGGGACGAGCGCGGCTGCGGCACCGTCACCGGGTCCCGCGCGGCGCACCCGCTCCTCCGTCACCACGGCGGGAACCCCGTACCTCACGCCGCGCGCATCCTCCACGAGCAGGTGTCGCAGCGAGCCATGCGGTCCCTCCCCCAGATCGCGCACCTCCACGACGCCAAGCGGTCGCACGACACGGGAGGCCTCCCCGGCCCGCAGGGTCGGCAGCAGCGCCTCAGCCGGAGCATTGGCGAGGAGGCGGTCGAGCTGCGTCACGCGTCCCCGACGTGCGTGCGGCCAACGGCCTCGATGACGTCGGCACCGCGACGCATCCCCTCGCGGGACCGGATGTCGGCTCCCATCCGCGCCAGCCGGTCGCGCAGGTCGCTATCGCCGAGAAGGCGGTCGATCGGTCCCAGCATCTCCTCGTCCGTGAAGGCATACGTCGACAGGCGGGCGCCCAGACCGAGCTCGTCGATGCGCTGCGCATTGTCGTACTGGTCCCAGAAGAGCGGCAGCACGATCATCGGCTTGCCGAAGTGCAGGGCCTCCGTCGTCGTGTTGTTGCCGCCATGCGTGATGACGAGGTCGACCTGCGGGATCACCTTCGTCTGCGGCAGGAACTCGGCACCCACCATGTTCTCCGCGAGCGTCAGCTCGCTGGCCTGCGGACCCATGCTCACGATGTAGCGATGCGGGGTGCGGCCCAGCACGTCGATGAGCCGCCGCATCAGCTCGACGTCGGCACTGCCGAGGCTGCCGAGGGACAGGTAGATGAGCGCGCTGTCCTCGGGTCGATCCCGCAGCTCCTCGGGCAGCTGGTAGTCGTCATCGGTCTCGCGGACGCTCGAGTCCATCCGATGCCAGGTGGGTCCGAGCGGTCGTCGGTCGGTGTAGTCGACCTCCGCCGGGAACACGTACAAGTTGGCGGCCTGCGACTCGTGGATGAACTCGAGGTCTGGGAGCGGAGGTGCCCCCTGCTCCACGACCCAGGTGTTGAACGCCTCCCACATGGGCCGATGGGTGCGGTCGTACTCCGCGATGAACGCGGGCCACTCACTGCGGTCGTCGCTCGGAAGTCCCGAGTACGGCGGCGGCACATCGGCGCCCTTCACCTCGAGCGGATTGCACGACACGATGCGGACGAAGGGTGCGTCCGCGGTCATGAGGGCCGGGAAGCACACGACGTTGTCCTCGACGATCACGTCGGGCTGCACGCGCGCGATGATGTCGCGCAGCTGGGGCTCGCAGTAGACGGCGCCGTCGATGAGCGCCTGCCACGTCGGCTTCATGAAGGTGTCCAGCTGCTCGACGGTGGGCTTGCGGAACTCGGGGGCCGTCTCGCGTATGAAGTCCTTCCAGAACTGGCCAGCGTCCTGCTCGTCAGCATCGTCGGCAGGCGGAGCGAGGTCGACCAGGTCCTCCTCGAA
This sequence comes from Actinomycetales bacterium, assembly GCA_016125355.1. Taxonomy (GTDB): domain Bacteria; phylum Actinomycetota; class Actinomycetes; order S36-B12; family S36-B12; genus UBA10649. The sequence continues at coordinate 26,186 of WGLX01000043.1, forward strand.
CCCGAGGGGCGCGAGCTTCCCCTTCCAGGACGCCTCCGCCGCGAAGACGACCCGGTGACCCCGGTCGAGCAGGACCTTGCCGATGCCGACGCACTGATTCGTAGGGCCGTAGGCCGACTCCGGCATGAACAGAATCGTGAGGGGTCGCTCGGTCATCGCTTCTCCGGGGAGGGGGATGGGGGTCCTGCACGGCAGCCTAGGACCCGGCCGGGTGGCACGAAGGCCCCCGGGGAGGGCCATCGGCAGATAGCATGACGTCCACATATCTGACGACCAAGGAGTGCCATGCCGACTGTCGAGGGCCCCTTCCCCGCCGCTGACGTGACGGAATGGGCGCAGACGGCCGACGTCGTGGTCATCGGACTCGGCATCGCCGGCGCCTGCGCGGCCCTCGAGGCGCAGCGGGCCGGCGCCGACGTGCTCGTCCTCGAGCGGGCGGGAGCCGGCGGTGGCGCGAGCGCGCTCAGCCAGGGGCAGTTCTACCTCGGTGGGGGCACCGACGTGCAGACGGCATGCGGCTACGAGGACTCCCCCGAGAACATGTATGCGTTCCTCCGCTCCGTGACGACGACCGACGAGGACGCCAAGCTCCGGGTCTTCTGCGAGAGCAGCGTCGAGCAGTTCGACTGGCTCGAGTCCCTCGGCGTCCCGTTCAATCGCGAGGCCTACACGCACAAGGCCGTCTACACCCGAACGGGCGAGGGGCTGCTCACGACGGGCAACGAGAAGGTCTGGCCGTTCCGGGACCAGGCGGCTCCGGCACCCCGCGGCCATCAGGTCTCCGGGGACGGGGACGTCAGCGGGGGCAACGTCGCCATGCGGGCGGTCCTGGGGGCCATCGAGGCCGAGCAGGTCCCGGTCATCTACGAGGCCAACGTGATCGGTCTCGTCCAGGATGCCGAGGGACGGGTGGTCGGCGTGAAGATGCGCCGGGACGGCCGCGACTCGTTCGTGCAGGCACGCAAGGGCGTCGTGCTCGCGGCCGGCAGCTTCAACCTCAACGCGGACATCACCGCCGAGCACATGCCGCTGTTCTCCGAGTACGGCAAGCCCCTCGGCGAGCCGACGAACGACGGCGCGGGGCTGCTGCTCGGCCGCACCGTCGGGGTGGCCGAGCGGGGCATGGCCGGCCTCGTCGCAACCGCGTCGATCTACCCGCCCGAGGACCTCATCAAGGGCATCGTCGTGAATGCGGAAGGCCGTCGCTTCATGCCCGAGGACGCGTATCACGGCCGCATGGCACACACCATCGCCCGCCAGCCCGGGGCGAGGGCCTTCCTCATCGTCGACGAGGAGATCTTCGGCTACCCCAAGCACGGCTCGCACACCTTCCTGGACGCCTACGAGACCGTCGACGAGATGGAGGCGGCCCTCAGCGTGCCCGCCGGCTCGCTGGTGTCCACCCTCGATCGCTACAACGCCGACGTCGCCGCAGGCGAGGATGCCGAGTTCCACAAGCACCCGGACTGGCTCAAGGAGCTGAAGGCGCCGTATGCGGTGTTCGACATCTCCATCCCGCGTTCCGACTACCACTGGATGTCCCTCGGCGGTCTGGTCACCGACGAGGACGGTCGTGCCCTGCATCCCGACGGCACCACGGTGCCGGGCCTCTATGCGGCCGGGGCGTGCACCAACCACCTGGCGCAGGACGGTGACGAGTACGCAAGCGGGATGAGCCTGGCGGCGGGCAGCATCTTCGGGCGCCGGGCCGGCGCGCATGCGGCTGCGTCGTGAGCCTTCCCGACGGGCTGCGACCCCGCATCATCGCGGTCGACCTCGACGGCACCCTGGTCCCGCCGAGCGGCGATGTGCCGGAGGGCGTGGCACAGGCGATCGAGCGCGTTCAGACCCATGGCGCAATCGTCGTCGCCGCGACGGGACGTTCCCTGTCCACCACGGCGTACGTCGCGCGCGATGCCGGCATGCACGAGTTCGCGGTGGTGAGCAATGGGGCGATGATCGTCACGGTCGACCCGGAGTCCGTCATCGAGGCCGACACCTTCGACGCGGGCGAACTCCTCGCCGAGCTCACGGAGCTCTTCCCTGACGCCACCTTCGCGGTGGAGCGTGACGACGGCGTGTTCCTCAGCACGCGTCACTTCGTGGACCGTGGCGTCAGCCTGGACGTGCGCGAGGTCCCCTATGCCGAGCTGACCCGTGACCCGGTCGTCCGGGTGATCGTCCGCAGCGAGGACCACCTCGACCGGGACCTCGGCGCCCTCGTCGCCCACCTCGACATGCACTCGATCGCCTTCGGGGTCACTGACGTGGCGTGGCTGGACCTCGGCATCAAGGGCGTCACCAAGGCCACCGGGCTGCAGAAGCTGTGCGCACGGCTCGGCGTCGGTGCCGACGACGTGCTGGCCATCGGGGATGCCATGAACGACATCGAGATGCTGCGGTGGGCCGGCTACTCCGTGGCCATGCCGCACGCCCGGCCGGACATCAAGGCCATTGCCGATCACGTCACCGACGGCGGCCCCGGCGTGGGCGTCATCTCGGTGCTGGACCGTCTCTACCGCTGAATCCCACGCTCCGCGTCACATACGAGGCCGCGTTGTGACGCCTTCCGTGGGATTCAGCGGTGCTCGACGGACTTGCCGCCGTCGCGGCCACCGCCGATGAGGATGTTCTGCCCGGTCACCCAGCCCGATGCGGGCGAGGCGAAGTACAGGACGGCGGCGGCCATGTCCTCCGGCGTGCCCATCCGGCCCAGTGGCACGGTGCGCGCCAGTGCCTCGAGGTCCGCCTCGGAGAACTGCAGGACCCGGTAGAACGAGTCCGTCGGCACCATGCCCGGTGAGATCGCGTTGACGCGGATGCCCTGCGACGCGAGCTCGGCCGCCATGGTCTGCGTCAGGTTGAGCAGTGCCGCCTTCGAGGCGGCATACGCCGCGGTGTTCGGAGCCGCCCTCATGCCGGCACCTGACGACACATTGACGATCGCTCCCCCGCGCGTCATCCGCAGGGCCGCCTCCCGCGACCCGGCAGCCGCGGCGACCATGTTGAGCTCGAACATGTCCCGGAGCTCGTCGTCGGTGACCTGCGTCATCGGCTTCACATGCGCATCGTCGGTGCCGCCCGCGTTGTTGACCCAGATGTCGAGGTGCCCGAACTCCGCAATGGTCGCCTCTGCGATGCGCTTAGGCATGCCCGCTTCCTTGAGGTCACCCGACACCTCGAGGGCCCTCCGCCCGCGCGCCCGCACCTGCTCGGCCACCTCGTGCACGTCCTCGGCGCGCCGGCTCGTCACGACCACGTCGGCGCCGGCCTCCGCGAGCGCGATGGCGATGCCGCGGCCGATGCCTCGGCCGGAGCCCGTCACGACGGCGACACGGTCATCGACACGGAAGAGATCAAGGATCGACATCCGTCGAGTATGTCAGTAGACGATGCCGTACACCGCGGACCCGCAGGCCTGGCAGCAATCCTCGTAGACGACGTACTCGGGTGCGAAGAGACCGCCGCAGTACCGGCACAGCACCAACGACGCTCGCGCCGCATCAAAGGCCGCATCAACGGCGTCCGCGAGACGCACGAGGAAGGCATCGACCTCGCCGGCCGCCGCCTCGCGAGGAGGCGTCTGCAGCTCGACGACCACGTGGTCGACCGACCATTCCAGCGTGGCGAGACCGTGCCACTCCCCCACGGCCCGGCCCACGACGACCACGGGGTCGACATCATCGCTGACGAGCAACGCCACGGACGGGCCGGCGCGACCGACCAGCAGGGTGCCGGGACGCTCCATCTCGCGCTCCTCGACCCGCCTCGCCACCGACCACGGTCCCCCGATGCCGCGGGTCAGCTCACTCGGGCCCAGTCGGAGGCGCTGCGCAAGCTGCGCGACGTCGTCGCTCACTCAGCCTCGAGCCAGGCGATCGCATCGGTCTTCCGCGAAACAGGAAACGTGCGGATCCGACTCGGCACCATCCAGGCGAAGGCGCCCACGGTGGCGTGCACCCAGTCCTTGTCGCTCACGACCGCGATCCGCTCCCACCTGCTCCAGTCGCGGGTGCCGACGAGAGCGTCCTCCCACATGGCCGCACCGGTGTAGCCGTCGAACCCCTCGCCGAGCAGGTACAGCAGTCGCACTCGACCGTGCTCCTTGACGGCGGCCTCGATGGCGGGCTCGAGGACCTCGCGATAGTCGCTTGCCTGGACCGTGCCCGTGGCCTCGAAGCCGACGATCCCGGAGGGGAGATCAGTGATCATGGTGATCATGTGCTTCACGTCCTTTCCACACCACGACGTACCTGATCAGCGTGCCACCCCCAGCGGCTCCAAGCCTGCTGAGGCCGAAGGCCGGGTCAGCCGGTCCGCGTGAGCACCCCCTGGCCGTACTCGTTCAGCTGTTCGATCGTGACCGTGCCGGCCTTGCGATCAAACCGCACGGCGGAGGGGCCCAAGGCGTTCTCGCCGGTCGGCTGGTAGGAGAAGAGGTCCCCTCCCCAGGCGGTGAGCGGGAAGGCGGTGCGACGACCCGCCGGGCCGAGGACGAGCGCCAGGCCGTCGCGACGCCGGATGACGTCCGCCGTCCCGACGTAGTCGTTGCGGTAGCCCCCCGTGTACGCGGAGAGCGGGGCAGCCGGACGCGCGCCGACAGGCGGCTGCTTCCCTGCGAGCACGCTCTGGTCCGTGAACTGCGGGCTGAGGACGGACTCGTAGCCAGTGAGCCAGTCGCGCTGGACCCGACCGGTCGTGGCGATGTCCATGAAGCTCGCGGCGATCGCCTCCACCTGGCCCGTCGGCGTGCCGTTGCCGAGGACCGCGATGCCGAGGTCCGCAGCGGGCAGGAGGTTCACCACCGTGCCGGCGCCCAGGAAGAACGCCCCGCTATGGCTCCAGACCACATGCCCGGTGCTGTCCACGCCGGTCCCGATCCCGTAGCCGTAGAAGCCCGAGCGCGCATCCGGCTGGGTGGCCGGACCGCTCACGCTGTGCGGCTGCCGCATGATCTGAAGGATGTCGGCAGGAATGAGCTCCTGTCCGTCGAGCGTGCCGTTGCCCAGCTGCAGCATGAGCCACCGCGCCATGTCGTTCGCCGTCGAGCTGAGCCCGCCGGCGGGCGACTGGGCCTGCGGGTTGCGTGTCTCCCCCGGCCGCCAGACGCCATCCACCTGCTGATTGGTCAGGGCCTTGTTCTGCCTCGCGAGGTAGTCGCCGAAGCGGAAGCTGGAGCGGGTCATGCCGGCCGGCTGGAAGAGCAGGGTGTCGGCCAGATCCGCCCACGTCGTGCCGGCCGCCGTGGCCACGGCCTCACCGGCCGCCGTGAGGCCGAAGTTCGTGTACGCGTAGGTATCCCGGAACGACCGCAGGGGCAGGTAGCGCAGCCGCTTGAGGATCTCCGCACGGCCGAAGCCGATGTCCTCGAGGTCGTCACCGGCATGGCCGGGCAGGCCACTGCGATGCGCGTACATGTCGCCGATAGTCACGTGGCTGCTGACGTAGGGGCTCTCGAGGGCGAACCAGGGCAGGTAGTCGGTGATCGGATCGTTCCAGGAGGCGATCCCCTTGGCGATCGCTCGCGAGACGACGGTCGCGCCGACCGGCTTCGAGACGCTGGCCATCTGGAACACCGTGTCGGCGTCCACCGGCAGCCCGGATCCCGCGTACCGCTCCCCGAAGCCCTGGGTCATCACGACCTGGCCATCGTGGACGACCGCCACCGCGATTCCGGGCACTCCCGTGCGCGCCCGGACATCCGCCACGATTCCCGGTAGAGCCGCGACCGCTGCATCGATGTTGGCCTGGGTGACCGGGGTGAAGGACCAGGCCGACGGGTTGCCCATCGCCGGAGGCGGGTCGTCCGCCATGGCCGGGATGGGCGCCATCATCAGGGAGGCCATGGCGGCAGCGCCGATGATCGTGGTGGAACGCCTCATGCAGAACTCCTCGGGGTCGGTCGTTCGACACTATCCCGACGAGGGCCGGCGATCCCGGACCTCCTACCCGCTCGTGGCGAGGCCCGAGCGTGCGGACTCGGGGGCCAGCAATCCCAGCACCCCGCCCATGACGTCGGCGAGCGGCTCGTCCAGGCGCACGTCTGCCGCGGCATCGCAGCGGGTTGGACCGAGGTTGACGATGGCGACGGGGATGCCCCGCTCACCAGCGCGAACGACGAACCGGCGCCCGGAGAACACGTGCAACGACGAGCCCAGCACCACCAGGGACCGGGCGGCGTCGACCAGCCGCTCCGCGTCCTGCACGCGCGGTCGCGGCACGTTGTCGCCGAAGTACACGACATCCGGCTTCAGGGGACCGCCGCAGAGTCGGCAGTCCACCATGACGAAGGACGCCACCGCGTCGGCCGGCAGATCCGCGTCACCATCCGCCTGGTGGGCCAGAACGACCGACCGCCACTCGACATTCGCCGACCGGAGCCTGGCATCCACCTCGGCCCGTTGCGTCAGGTCGCCGCACTCCAGGCAGACCACCCGGTCCAGTCGACCGTGCAGGTCGATGACCCGCTGGGAGCCGGCCGCCTGGTGCAGGCCGTCGACGTTCTGGGTGACGACCCCGCTCACGAGGCCCGCGCGCTCGAGTGCGGCGAGGGCCAGGTGCGAGGCGTTCGGCCGGGCGTCGGAGATCGTCCGCCAGCCGACGTGGCTGCGCGCCCAGTAGCGCTGACGGGCCTGCGGATCCCGGAGGAACTCCTGGTGGGTCATGGGCGCACTTCGACGCTGGGCACCCGTCGCGCCCCGGTAGTCGGGGATGCCGGAGTCCGTCGAGATCCCCGCTCCGGTGAGGACCGCCACGGCACCCCGGGCGAACAGGTCGGTCAGGGCCCGGACGGTCACCGGACCATCATGAGGGTTCCCCCGATCGGGCGCACACCGAGCCATGGCGCCGGGCGCATGCCACTCTGGAGTCATGCGTGCCTGGATCGTCAACCAGCCGGGGCCCATCGGGACCGAACCCCTCGCCCGGGTCGAGCGCGATGCACCCGCGCCCGACGCTGGCCAGGTACGGGTCAAGGTCACCACCTGCGGCGTCTGCCGAACGGATCTCCACCTCGCCGAGGGAGACCTCACGCCGCGCCGACACGGCGTGGTTCCCGGCCATGAGGTCGTGGGCATCGTCGACCAGGTCGGCCCCGGCGTGACGCGGTTCCAACGGGGGCAGCGGGTCGGCGTCGCCTGGCTGGGCGGCACCGATGGCACCTGCCGCTACTGCCGGTCCGGGCGGGAGAACCTCTGCCTAGCGCCCACGTTCACGGGCTGGGACGTCGACGGCGGCTACGCGGACTACTGCGTGGCGGATGCCGCATTCGCCTACGAGCTCCCGGACGGGCTCGACGACGACCAAGCCGCCCCCCTCCTCTGCGCAGGCATCATCGGGTACCGGGCCCTGAAGCTCGCCGACGTCCCCGCGGGTGGCCGGCTGGGCATCTACGGCTTTGGCGGATCGGCCCACCTCACCGCGCAGATCGCGCTGGCGCAAGGACTCGAGGTGCACGTCCTCACCCGGGGTGAGGACAACAGGAGGCTAGCCCTCGAACTCGGCTGCGCATCGGCGGGAGGCAGCCACGACGAGCCCCCCGCACTCCTCGATGGCGCGATCCTGTTCGCCCCCGCCGGCGACCTGGTCCCCGTCGCCCTGCGCTCGCTCGACCGGGGCGGCACGCTGGCGACCGCCGGGATCTGGCTCTCCGACATCCCCGCCCTCGTCTACGAGGACGAGCTCTTCTACGAGCGGCGCCTGCGCAGCGTCACGGCCAACACGCGCCAGGACGGCGAGGAGCTCATGCGCCTCGCACCCCGGTTGGGTGTCCGGGCCACCACCGTGCCCTACGCCATGGATGACGCCGATCGGGCGCTGGCCGACCTGGCCGCAGGCGCCTTCAGCGGGGCAGCGGTCCTGCACGCCTCGTGAGGCGCGCTACCAGGCGTACGCCTCAGGTGCGGTGCCGCCCGGTCCCGGGAAGATCTCGTCGAGTCGGCCCAGCGCCGCCTCGTCGAGGCTGACCTCGAGCGCCCTGAGGGCGCTGTCGAACTGGCCCATGGTGCGCGGCCCGACGATCGGCGCCGTCACCGCGGGCTGGTGCAGCAGCCACGCCAGCGCGACGTCGCCGGGCGCTTCGCCGCGCTCGTCGCAGAAGGCCTCCCACTGCTCGATAGCGCCCCGGTGCTGCTCGAGGGTGTCCGCCGCGCGTCCGCTGCCACTGCGCTGCACGTCCCCCGCGGCCTGCTTCTTGAGGATCCCGCCCAGCAGCCCGCCGTGCAGCGGCGACCACGGGATCACTCCGATGCCGTAGGCCTGGGCCGCCGGCAGCACCTCGAGCTCGACGGTCCGCTCCACGAGGTTGTAGATGGACTGCTCGCTCACCAGCCCGAGCACGCCACGACGGTTGGCAGCCTCCTGCCCCTGGGCAAGGTGCCAGCCGGCGAAGTTCGAGGAGCCGACGTAGAGGATCTTGCCCTGCATCTTCAGGTACTCCATCGCCTCCCAGATCTCATCCCAAGGAGTCGCCCGGTCGATGTGGTGCATCTGGTACAGGTCGATGTAGTCCGTCTGCATGCGACGAAGAGACGCATCGCACGCGCGCCGGATGTTCAGGGCCGAGAGCTTGCCGTCGTTGGGCCAGTCCCCCATGTCCCCGTAGAGCTTGGTGGCAAGGACGGTCCGCTCACGGCGTCCGCCGCCTTGGGCGAACCACTCCCCGAGGATCGTCTCGGTGAGGCCCTTGTTCTCCCCCCAGCCGTACACGTTGGCGGTGTCGAAGAAGTTGATCCCGCGATCGTGGGCGTGGTCCATGATCGCGTAGGAGTCCTCGCGTCCCGTGACGGGACCGAAGTTCATCGTCCCGAGGCAGATCCGACTCACGGTGAGTCCGGTGCGGCCGAGGTGGGTGTACTCCATGGGTCCTCCCGTCGGTTCGGTACACCGACCCTATCCCCGCCTCCTGCGCTCCTTCTGCTCGTACATCAACCGATCTGCCGCCTGGAGCGACTCCTCCAGGGGAGAGCCCGGATGCCATTCGACCCATCCCACAGACGCCGTGAGGGGCAAGTGCTCCACGATGCGGTGCAGCACCGCCTCCGCCTGCAGGGGCTCGGTCCGGCGAAGCACGACGACGAACTCGTCGCCTCCGACCCGCGCCACGATGTCGCTGGGGCGCAGGTGCGCGCGCAGGACAGCGCCGGTCTCGGCGAGGATGCGATCGCCCGCGGCGTGCCCCTCGGTGTCGTTCAGGACCTTGAGGCCGTCGAGGTCGATCGCCGCGACGATGTTGACGTGCATGTTGTGGCTGCCCTGCGTCTCGGTCGCGAGGCGGAGACCCGCCCGGTTGAGCAGGCCGGTCAAGGGATCGATGACCGCGGCGTGATTGAGGTTCGATACGAGTGCATTCACGAAGTACGCCGAGAGGATGGTGACCAGCATCAGGGTCACAAACAGGCCCGCCCGGTCCCGATCCACGGGGGTGCTGAGTATCGCTCCTCCTGACGCCACGACCAGCACCAGCAGATGGCCCGCCATCTGGCTGCGCGGGAACCAGGTCGCGGCGTAGAGGGCCGGCAGCAGGAGGAAGAAGAGCAAGGCCGCCGATCGCACGGGACTCGCGGCGGTGGCGGCTCCGAGACAGAGGAACACCGTGGTGACGTCGAGATTCACGTGGAGGTACCAACCCGGCACCCGGTCCTTGGCGACGACGAGAACCATGGACAGCAGGACCCACACAGCGCTCATCGACAGTCGCAGCGTCTGCCAGGTCCCTCCGGCGGCCAGGGTGACCGCCGCCAGCCCCACCGCTGCCGCCAAGGCGAGGTTCACCGCCGCCATGGACCAGACCGGGCCGGCCATTCCGGCGAAACCGCGGCCGAGGAAGGAGGCCGCGTGCGGGTCCACCTCTGGCGCCAGGGCGCGCCTCAGGGGGTTACCGGGCACCGGGACCTCCCTCGAAACAGTGTCCGACAGAGTACCCAAGATCCGCCGCTAGGCGGGTGAGGCGAGCAGCCAGCGCAGGTGCTCGTGGTCTCCGAGCAGCTCCAGTCGACGCCACAGGGCGCTGCCCGGGACGGCCTGGCTGGGGTGGCAGTCCACCGCCCTGCGTTGGGCCGTCCGGTCCACCGGGAGCACGATGTCGATCTCGCCGTCGCTGTGGCCCGCGAAGGGGATGTCGAACTCCTCGCGCAGGGTCGCGGCGACTCTGGTGGGAAGGGTCCACGCGAGCACGGGCAGGGCGACGCCCTCCCCCACCCGGAGTGCCACCGCGGTGGCGCATCGGTGATCCCCGTGCCCGGTGACCCCATCCGGGTCGAAGACGAGCAGGCCATCAGGGTTCGCCTCCGTCACCGCGGAATGCACCTCTCCCTCGAGACGTCCGTGCTCCACGCGGTCCAGGCCACCATCGGGGTAGTCACGGAGGCGGACCGAGGTGATGCCCAGTTCCGCCGCAGCTGCGGCCAGTTCGGCCTCCCGGATCTCCCCCAATTCTCCTGAGACCCCGTGAAGGGTGGACGCCTCGCCGCGGGTGAGGCACAGCACGGACACCTCGGCCCCGGATCTCGCGAAGGCATCGAGGACCGCCCCGAGGGCGAAGGACTCGTCGTCGGGGTGTGCCACCACGGCAAGGACAGCAGACCAGGGCGGAAGCGAGGAGCTCAGTGGTGCCCCTTGGTCACCATCGTGATCAACTTGACGTTCAGCACGACGAACCGCCAGAGCTGCACGAGCACGTTCGTGCGCGCCCGGAGCTCCGACGCGCTCGGCACCGGAGCGTCCGGGAAGGTCGACAGATTGGTCATGGTGATCTCCTACTCCGGGATCAGGTACCAGAAGGGCCGCGCCTTGGCCTTGTAGAGGAACAGGTAGTGGAGCAGGACCTTCATCCAGTGCGCGCTCAGCCCGATCTCGCCGTAGGTCTCCTTGGTGTCCCGACCTGAAGCGCCGTACTTGTCCTTGTCGGGGATGATCGGGAACACCGTCATCGCCGCCGCCGTGCCCTTGCGCCATCCCTTGCCCGCGGCGGCGATGCAGGCAGCGCCCATCTCCGCCATCGATGCGGTGTGCACCTTGCCCTGAGCTCCATGCTTGATGCGCTCCGCGATGGTCTGCGCGACCGCGCGACCGATGACTCCCGAGGGCATTCCCGTGCGGGGAGGAGCCGGGGCGATCACCGTGCCGTTGGGCGACGTGCGCGGCTGTGACATCGCGTGTGGCGGCGCGAACGCGATGCCGGCCGCCCACACGTTGTCGTACTTCACCGACTGATACGTCTTGGGCCAGTCACTGGCCTTCCATTCCTCGTACGGCTTCGGCGTGTAGTCGGCGTCCACCTTCATGAACCCGTTGGGCGCGAACACCTCCGCGGTGATGTCGTTGCCGTCCCGGTCGAAGGCGGCGAGGTCGACTCCGCGGAACGGCGGCAGCAGCATGGCGAAGTCGAAGGCCTGCTCGCCCTGGGTCCCGTCCACCTGCTCGTAGGCGACCTTGCCCTCATCGACACGCTCGACCGCCGCGGACATGATGGCCTTGACGCCACGCTCGCGGAAGATCGACTCGGTGAAAGCCTGACTGGAGACGACCTGGCCCTTGTGCCCGAAGTTCATGCCGTCCATGCCGAAATCCCCGAGCGAGGACTCGTTCGTGATGTAGATGACGTCGGCGTTGTCGCGCACGCCCTCGCGCCGGAGCTCGTGCTCGACGTTGAACGTGTACTCGAAGGCGGCGCCCTGGCACGTGCAGGTGCCGTTGCCCATGCCGATCAGCAGTGTCTGCCGCTCACCGCGCTTCAGCCTGCCGATGACCTCCTGCAGCGCTCTGTTCGCCTCCTCGGCATGTCCGGCCGTGCACACGGACCAGCTGTTGCCCTCCGGGCCCAACCCCGGTGTCGCGGCGAAGTTGAGCTTCGGGCCGGTCGCGTTGATGAGGTAGTCGTACTCGATCCGGCCGACCTCACCTTGCCGAGCGGGATCGGTGTAGCGGACGGTGACATGTGGCCTGGGAAGGTCGGCGCTGCCCTCGGGATGCAGTTCGGTGGCGAGCGCCTGATGGAACTCCACGCCCTTGCGCCGATAGACAGGCGCCAGCGGGAAGGTCACCTGCGCGGTGTCCATCTGCCCGACGCCGACCCAGATGTTGGACGGGATCCAGTTCCATGTCGAGTTCGGCGCGATGACGACGACGTCATGCTCCCGGCCGATCATCCGTCGCAGGTGCAAGGCCGCGGTGTGGCCGGCGACGCCGGCGCCCATGATGACGGTGCGAGACACTGATACCCCCGGAGGTATATGGTTCCGGTCACCGTACCCCACCCGCACGGTGCGCGTGACGGACGAAAGTCCCGAGTCGATATCGAGCCCGGATCGGCGCTAGCCTGCCCGCGTGAACAGGGAACTCGACCATCACGACCGCGCTCGGCACAACCGGCGCTACATCGTGTTCGCCATCGCGATGGCCGTCGTCGTGCTCGCGTTCTCCGCCATCTCCATCGCGGTCGTCATCAACACGTCCGGCCGCTGAGCGGCCCCCCTGGCTCCCAGCCCGGCAACCCCGTCAGCTCGCTTCGCCCACCACGGCACCGGGCCCCGGGAAGTACAGCGACTCGTGACCGGTGTCCGACCACCGCACGAGGTAGGGCGGTCCGCCGTCCGGGCCGTGCACCTCAAGGATCTCCCCATCCCGCTCGGGGTCACTGACGTGGGTTCCGTGGACCACGATGCGGTCCCCGACCTTCGCCTGCATGGCGGCCTCCCTCGCTCGCCGATCGACAGCCTCAGATTACGACGGCCATGGCAGCGAGTCATCCGCACGCGATCCGCATGCAGAGCGCTAGCGTCCACGCATGATGCTGTCGATGTTCGTCCTCTGGATCGCCGTGTTCGTCGGCGCCTTCCTCCGGCAGCGATGGACTATCCCGCTCACGCTGGTCACCCTGGCGTGGACGGCGGTGCTGCTGAAGCTGCACATGTCCTCCGACATCCCGCTCAACTTCTAGGACCCTCGTGAGTGCCGAACAGCGCGAGACGCGCATCGCCCGCATCATCAACGTCCTGGCGCTCTTCGCGCTGATCGGCGTGCTGGCCGGATCCCTCCACCTGCAGTTCGGCGTCGGAGAACAGCCCTGTCCGCTCTGCCTCATCCAGCGTTCCGCCATGATCGGCCTCGCGATCGGGCCGCTGCTGAACCTGCTCTGGGGCATGCGTCCCGCCCACTACGCGTTGAGCATCCTGGCCGCCGTCGTGGGTGGTGCCGCCAGCACGCGACAGATCCTCCTGCACATCGCCGATCCGAGGGATCCCGGCTACGGCCCCGCCTTCGCGGGCTGGCACCTGTACACCTGGGCCTTCGTGACGTTCGCCATCGCGATCGTGGGCTGCGCGGTGATGCTCCTGTGGGCAGCACCGTTCGCCGCGAACGACGGTGGCATCCTCCGCGAACGCCGCTGGCTGCGCATGCTGGCCTTGACCGCCATCGTGTGGGTCCTCCTCGACCTTCTGGTCATCGCCATCTCGGTGGTCCCCGAGTGCGGGCTGGGGACGTGCCCC
>WGLX01000032.1 GCA_016125355.1 Actinomycetales bacterium
CACCAAGCTCGAGGCTGAACAGCTCGTCCTGAGGGAGACCGACGCCACGGTCATCCGCACGAACTTCTTCGGCTGGAGCCCGACTGGCCGGCGCTCGATCCTGGAGTTCTTCGTCAACGCCCTGTCACAAGGCCAGCAGGTTCGGGGCTTCACCGACTTCACGACGTCCAGCGCATACGCGCAGGCGCTGGCCCGGGGCATCTGGGACCTCGCCGCCACGCAGGCAACGGGCCTGTTCCATGTGACGTCGCCCGACGCCATGACCAAGTACGAGTTCGGGGTGGCCGTCGCGCGGGAGTTCGGACTCGATGCCGAGCTCATCTCACCGTCGACGTCGGACATCGAGCCGCCGCGCCAGGGAGACATCTCCTTGGATGTCATGAAGTTCGAGTCCACCGTGGGGCGGCCGCTGCCCTCGATGCTCGCGGGCATCGAACAAGCACGCTCCGACGACACCACGCTGCGCCCCCTGCTCCGGCGTTCGCCCTAGACTGCCCGCATGACCGACGCCCCCCAGGCCGGCCGTGCGCCCCTGAGCGTCAGTGTCGTCATCCCCGTCTACAACGGCCGCGCGACGCTGCCCGATCTCCTCGCCGAGCTGGCCGCCTTCCACGGGCCGACGACCAGCCCGCAGGGCCGCTCCTTCCGCGTGGACGAGGTCCTGCTCGTGTGGGATCGAGGCCCGGGCGGCAGCGACCAGGTCATCCGCCAGCTCTCCGAGCAGTACGACTGGGTGCGTCCGGTGTGGCTCAGCCGCAACTACGGCCAGCATGCCGCGACCCTCGCCGGCATGACCTCGTCCGGCGGCGAATGGATCGTCACGCTCGACGAGGACGGCCAGATGGACCCGGGGTTCATCGGTGCCATGCTCGACACGGCCTACGAGCGCCAGGCCCAATTGGTCTACGCGAGTCCCACGAACCCTCCGCCTCACGGTTTCGTGCGCAACACCGGCTCGAAGCTGGCGAAGTGGTTCTTCGTGAAGTTCCTGGCCGACCAGAAGTTCGAGGAGTTCAACTCCTACCGGCTCGTCCTCGGCGAGGTCGGTCGCAGCGTCGCTGCCTACACCGGCACAGGGGTGTACCTCGACGTGGCCCTGTCATGGGTCGTCGCGGACGTGGCCACCTGCCCGGTCACGATGCGCGAGGAAGGCCGCCCCAAGGGCGGCTACAACTACGGCCGGCTCTTCGGTCACTTCGGCCGACTGGTCGTGTCGTCGGGCACCAAGCCCCTGTTCTTCGTGACCTTCGTGGGCGTTGCCTTCGTGATCCTCGGTGCCCTGGCGGCGATCTGGATCGTCTACGAGCGCATCGTGGGCGACCTACCGGTGAGCGGCTGGGCCTCGATGTTCATCGCGCTCATGGTCGTGGGCGGCGCCGTGATGATGAGCCTGGGCATCATCGCCCAGTACATCGGGGCAGCGACGAACATGTCCCTCGGCCGTCCGCTCTACGTGGTCGTGCGCGATCCTGCAGCTACCTTCCCACCCGCCGTCCGGGACGACGCCGCTCCGTGATCACCTGGGTGATCGGCCGCGGCGGCCTGCTCGGCAGCGCCGTCTCGCGACGGACTCCGCGCCAGTACCTGCCCGGCCCGATCCCATGGTCGGATGTGGAGGCCGCCCGACGGGTTCTCCACGAGCAGGCCCGTGGCCTTGAGGCTGCGGCCAGCGGGGACGCGTGGCGCATCGTATGGGCGGCGGGTGCTGCCACCACGTCCACACCCCCCGAGGAGGCCATGGCCGAGGTGGAACCCCTGCGCGGACTCGTCACCGGCTTGCGCAGTGCACTTCCCTCCGGACCCGGTGCCTTCTTCCTGGCCTCCTCCGCCGGAGGCGTCTACGCAGGCGCTTCCCCACCGCCCTTCGGCGCGGAGACCGGGCCAGCGCCCCTAAGTGCCTACGGCGAGCTGAAACTGGCACAGGAGGATCTGGCGATCGACGTCCTCGCGGGCGTCATCCCGGTCGTGGTGGGCAGGCTCAGCAACCTCTACGGGCCGGGGCAGAACCTGGACAAGCTGCAGGGGCTGATCTCACGACTCGCGCTCTCGGCTGCCACACAGCAGCCCATCAACATCTTCGTGCCGCTGGAGACGATCCGCGACTACCTGTACGTGGACGATGCCGCGCGCGAAGTCCTCGCGGCTACGGAGGATCCGACAGCGCCCGGGGCGTCCGTGCGCATCATCGCGTCCGGCCAGCCGGCGACGGTTGCCCAGCTGATCAGGACCATGAGCCTCGTCGCCAAGCGCCGTGTGCCCGTGGCGTTGGGCAGCCACCCCAGTGCGACTGCCCAGTCGCTGGATCTCCGCCTCATCCCCACGGCTCCGCTGCGAGCCATCACGCCCCTGGCCGCTGGCATGAAGAACGTCTACTTCGACATCCTGAGCCGGCTCCAGCAGGACGCACTGGTCGGCTGACGGCTACTGGGGCGTGCCCCAGGCATCCGCGGGGTAGCGGTCGATCAGGCTCCGCATGGTCCCCAAGCCGATGACGTTGGAGCCGTCGTCGAGGAGGATCACCGGCTTGTCGAGCACTTCGGCAGGCATGTCTTCGAGATACCCGTGGACGGCATCCCAGGCCCGCGTGTTCGTGAGCCACTCCCGCCGCAGCCAGTCGACGATGGGTTGGGCGCCGCCGTCCTCCCCGGACAGTCCCGCCAGCAGCCGGGTGCAGGAGTACACCCGCTGCGGATCCGACAGCTGGGAGTCGAGGATCGCGGAGGGGGCCTTGGCACCCTGCGGCAGGTAGACGCAGGCGACCGGGTTGCCCGCGATCGTCTGAGTGCCGGTGCCATTGACGTCCGCGGGCCACCAGTAGCTGCGCGGGTTGTCGAACGGGATCGGCGGTGACCACTGGGTCGGCCGCGCAGCGGCGATCGAGCGCACCAGCAGCGAGTCGACGGTGAGCAGGAAGACGACGGCGCCCAGTGCGACCCAGCGCGTCAGGCTCATGCCGCTGACGGCGGGATCCAGCAGCAGCAAGCCGACCGGCAGCATCGTGGCCATCAGCACGACGGTGACCATGAAGGTGAACTTGTAGGAGCCGTAGTGGGGGGCGCTTCCGGTGGCCCACTGGTCCATGCCGTTCAGGGCGACGGCGAAGCCCGCCAGCAGCAGCACGGGAATGAACCGGGCATACGCCCGACCGCGGCCCACGCGCTGTCGCGAGACGACCACGGAGGCACCGATCGTCCCCACGGCGGCCAGCGCCGCCTGGATGGCGGTCGTCTGCTCGGTTCCGCCTCCTGCTGCGAAGAGCGTCGAATCCGTGAGGCCCGCGAAGATCGGGCCGATGGCCGGCAACGCCGCCAGCGCGACGACGCCGGCGTGGACGCCTCCCCCCATGCCACCGACGAGCCCCGCGGCCGATGGCGTGGACGCCAGCACGAAGGCGAGCGACGACCGCATCGGCTCCCAGATGGCGACGATCACGAGAAGGACCACGGCGAGGTCCACCAGGCCGCTACGCGACACGCCATCCTGGATGAGGCGCCACACCGTCCATGCGAGCCACCCGACCAGGAGGACGCCGGCGATCGCATTCATCGGCAGCCAGACCGTCATCCCGACGGCCACGGACATGGACGTGAGGAGCAAGGCCTTCGGGATGCGGCTCCACACCAGGAAGGTCGTCACCCAGAGGGCGCAGATGAGGATGGTGAACTGCAGGGTGAGGTGCCCGTAGGCGGTCAGCATCAGGTTCGTGATGACGAGGACCAGGGCCCCCAGCCAGATCAGCGGCCACGGGATGCGAACCGCCTTGCCGCCGCCGGGTACCGGGCGCCGCAGCGTCCCCCCGATCAGCGGGGCGAGCCCGAGCGGGGCGAGGACGACCATCAGGTACTGCCCGTAGACGACCGAGTTGGCCGCCACGAAGACCTCGTTGTACCCGCCGAGCGTGATCCGCGACAGGGTGCCCATGGCCGTGGCGACGAAGACGAGGAACAGTTGGAGCGGCCCACCCATTGGGACGTACTGGTCCATGGGCCCGCCGGCGGCGAGGACGGAGGTGAAGTCGAGCCACTTGGCGTTGTCCTCGGCGAGCGAGTGACCCATGAGGAAGCTGACGGGCGTGGTGTATGCGGGCACGTCCGTCCACCACGTCGTCACGACCGCGAAGAAGACGGCCAGGACCACCACGGGCACCAGGAGGGCGAGGGCCTGGTAGCGCCTCGGGGCGTCCGGCTGGGGACGTCGCAGCACGGCCACGGCCGCAGGCACCAGCAGGGCGACCAGGAGGACCCACTGCAGCTGGGGCCGCGTCCACAGGAACACGTGATCGATGACGAAGCTGACGAGGGCGCCCGCCAGGCTCACCGAGGAGACGACGGCGATGACGGTCCAGGCGACACTTCGCGACCACCACAGGGTGAAGAGCGGGAGCGCGAGGTAGGCCACCAGGAACAGGGCGTCCACCGCACCTCCGAACTCACCGTCGGCGCTGTCCGTCGGACGCTGCCGCACACCCATTACCGTGGGCACGTGCCGCCCACCGTGCTCCATCTAAGCACCTACGCCAGCAACGGCGGCGCGGCGCGAGCGGCCAGTGCCCTCGATCGGGCCATGTCCGCGGAGGGTGTCCCCTCCAGCCTGCGCACCGCCTCCGGATTGCGCTTCCGGATGGCCAGTGAGCTCGACCGACGCCTGTGGCGGCTGCAGCGGTCCCCTGTCACCACGTGGCGCTCGCCCGGGCGCTTCGGCAGCCTCAGCGCACGCGACATCAACGCCACCGACGCCGATGTCGTGGACCTGCACTGGGTGACCGATGGCTTCCTGACCATCGAGCAGATCGCCAGGATCGACAAGCCCGTCGTCTGGAGCCTGTACGACATGTGGGCCTTCTGCGGGACCGAGCACTACGGCGTCGACTCGCCCGATGCCCGGTGGCGGACGGGCTATACGCGCGAGAACCGGCCGGCCGACGAGAGTGGCGTGGACCTGGACCGGGACGCGTGGCAGCGCAAGCGCCGACTGTGGCGTCCCAGCCATGTGGTGCCGGCGAGCACGTGGCTGACCACGGCGGCACAGTCCAGTGCGCTGATGGCCGACTGGCCGATCACCCGGATCCCCCACGTCGTGGACGCCGACGCATTCGCGCCCACCGACAGGGCCGAGGCCCGCCGGTCACTGAGCGTGCCTGAGGATCACCCGACCATCGTCTTCCTCGCCTCGGCCGGCATCCATGACCACCGCAAGGGCTTCGACCTCCTGGAGCAGGCGCTGCCTGCGGTTCGCGCGGCCCATCCCGACCTGCAGCTGGTCGTCGCCGGCCCCACTGACGAGGGCTACGCCTCGCCCACCGGCACGCCCATCCGCTGGCTTGGCCCCGTGCGCGGCGATGCCGCCCTGCAGCAGGTCTACGCCGCAGCCGACGTCCTTGCCGTGCCGAGCCGGGAGGACAACATGCCGCTCACGGCCATGGAGGCGCATACATGCGGACGGGCCGTCGCCGCCTTCGCGATCGGGGGACTGCCCGACATCGTCGAGCATCACCAGACCGGCTTCCTCGCCCCCGAGGGGGACGTGGAGTCCCTCGCCGAGGGTCTGCGCCAGGCGGTCGAGGACGCCCGCGGGGACGACCGCTGGGGTCAGGCGGCCCGTGCGCGTGCCCTGACCACCTGGTCCGGTCGCGTAGTCGTCCAGCAGTACCTCGAGGTCTACGCGCGGGCCTTGGCGTCCTGAGTCTCGACCCACGCGCGGATCGCTCCCGCGAGCCGCTCAGGTGAGAGTCGAGCGGACCAGCCGTGGGCTGCCAGCCATCCCTCCTGCACGACCGGCCGGGTGGATGCCTCGGCACCGAAGGTGACCGCGACCTCATGCCCGGCCACCGCCGTGACAGCGGCGGCCGCGCGCTCGGCCAGATCGCGCATCGTGAAGATCACCCCCGGCACCGTCGCACATACCGCCGGACGATCTGCGGCCGCCAGGACAAGCTCGACCGCGCTCGCCACATCTGCCGCGTCGACGAACTCCTTCTCCGTCGAAGGGGTGGCGCGAACCGTGATGCGCTGCTCGTCCAGGGCCTCGGAGACCAGCGACCAGGGCAGGAGGCCCGCCTGAGGTGAGTCCGCTGCCGACGGCAGGCACAGGTAGTTGACGATCCGGACGATCGAACTGCCACCGGAGTCCTGCCACCTGGCCTCGTTGTCGGCGTTCGCCTGGGCGTAGGGAGTGCGGGGCTCCGGATCGGCTGCCTCATCGGCGTCGCTGCCATGGCCTTCGAGCACGCGCGTGGTGGAGAGCAGGAGCGACGGCGTTCCGCTCGCGGAAGCCGCCTCAGCGAGCCTGCCCGCCACAGCGTGACCGGTTCGCTCCACGACGCGCCGGTCACCGCGGCCGGAGGCGTTGACCACGCCATCGATCCCGCCACCGGCCACGAGCGCACAGGCGTCGTCGAGGCCCACCACTCCGGGCCTCTCGAGGGCCGGCGCACGGCTGCTCACCGGCACGACCTCGTGCCCGAGCTGCTCGAGCGCGCTGCCGACCGATCGGCCCACCTCGCCGAGGGCACCCGCCAGGACGATCCGCACCTTGGTACCTTCTCACGGTGCCGCGTCCGACCCAGCCCGTGCTCGTCATGCCGGTCTACCGTGGCGGGGCGAAGTTCCGGAGGGCCCTCGAGTCGATCGCCAGGTCGGAGAGCTACTTCCGTCGCATCGTGATCAGCCTCAACGGTCCGCTCGCGTCCCCCGACGTCGACCTCGCCCGCGAGTGGGTCGCGGAGACAGGTTCGAAGGCCGAGATCATCCAGACCGGCTCGGAGCTGCCGTGGATGGCCCACCAGTACTTCTGGCTCGGCCACCTGGAGCAGACCGGCGAGCAGCCCCACGACTGGGTGCTCTGGATGGCCCATGACGATCAGCTGCGGCCGCGGGGACTGGCGGCACTCGTGGACGAGGCGGGGAACTGGCCACTCACCCCCCAGACGATCTACCTGGGTCCCTGGGGAATGCGATACGACCCCCTCGGCGAGATGTACGACGGGCCGGCCGACGCACCCGTCGAGTCATGGACGAGCTTCCCGGTGGACGGCCCCTTGCGATTGACCGTGGCCGAGTGGATCGCGCAGCAGCTGGAGCAGCCGACCTACATCAACATGAGCGGATGCGTCACGCAGCTGGCCAGCTTCCAGGCGCTGCGGGACTTTCCGATCAGCAAGCCCGGCGGCATGCGCATCGAGATGGCCACCGCTGCGGCGCCCGGCAATCGCTTCGTCGAGGAGCTGCCCTCTCCGGTGATGATCACCTACACGAGCAAGGGGTCCGACCGAACCACCTACGCCGCGGTCGCCCGCAAGGACGATGCGCACATGGTCGCCTGGCTGGTCAACTACATCTCACGTCACCCGTCCGCCGCCGGGCCGACGGCTCGGGCTGCTCTGAAGCTGGGGCGGGACTACCTGCGCGTCCTGACCCGCCGCGGCGAGCTCGCCCAGGAGGACTGGCGCTACCGCGAGACCGTCGAGCCCTAGCCGAAGGTGAACGGCGACTCGAACTCGCCCAGCGTCGGGAACTCGAGGTCTCGCGGCATGACGATGGGCTCGATCGCCACGGGCACGATCCCGGCCGAGTCGGCCCGGATTCCCGCGTAGGAGAGCGGATCCCCGAAGGGGACGTCCTGGGCGTAGCAGACGATGGTCTCGTCCTCGAGGGCCTCGTAGGCGTGAGCGCACCCCGCGGGCACCAGCAGGCCGCCGACGCTCGGATCGAGCCGGATCTCGACGAGCTGCCGCTCCATCGGCGAGCCCACCCGGAGGTCGACGATGAAGTCGCGGATGGCTCCGTGCACGACGTAGACGAGCTTGCGGGTGGCCTCCGGGGGCAGCTGGAAGTGCAGTCCCCGAACGACGCCCCGGGCAGATCGAGTCCAGTAGAGCTCGTTGCCGGAGAAGGTGCCCAGTGCGGGATCGTCGCCGGACAGCACCTTGGTGAAGGCGCCCCGCTCGTCGTGCACGGACGCGCCTCCCGAGAGCAGCAGCCCCGGGACGCTCAGCTCGGTCCAGGTCACTTTCATGCC
Source organism: Actinomycetales bacterium (assembly GCA_016125355.1). GTDB lineage: Bacteria > Actinomycetota > Actinomycetes > S36-B12 > S36-B12 > UBA10649. The sequence goes on from WGLX01000032.1 coordinate 8,017, forward strand.
GTCACCACATCCGCCACGGCGCGTCGCCGGAATCCCACAGGTCCTCGAGGATCTTGTACTCGCGGTAGGTGTCCATCGGCTGCCAGAAGCCCTCATGGCGAAACGCATTCAGCTGGCCGTCAGCGGCCAGTCGCGTGAGGCCCTCCTCCTCCAGGCCGCCCTCGGCGACGAGATAGTCCAGGACGGGCGGCTCGAAGAGGAAGTACCCGATGCTGACCCAGTCCTTCATCTTCGGCTTCTCACGGAAGTGGGTCACGCGACCATCCGGCTCGATGTCCATGAGACCGAATCGACTGGTCGGCTGGACGGCCGTCAGCGTGGCCAGCGACCCTGCGGATCGGTGGGCGTCGCGCAGGCGGTCGATGTCGACGTCCGCGAGACCGTCGCCGTAGGTGACGAAGAACGTGTCGTCCTCCAGGAGCGGGCGCACGCGCGCCACTCGACCCCCGGTCGCCGTGGTGTCCCCGGTGAAGGCGATCGTCACCCGCCAGTCCTCCTCGTCACCCGAGCCGCGGAAGGCGATGGCGTCGGCGACATCGCAGTCGATCTCGGTCCAGTGCTGGTGATCGCGGAAGTAGGCATCGATCACCTCGCTCTTGTAGCCCGAGGCGATGATGAAGTCGGTGATCCCGAAGTGGGCGAGGTTGCGCATGATGTGCCAGAGGATCGGCTGGCCGCCGATCTCGACCATGGGCTTGGGCCGGAACTCCGTCTCCTCGCGCATGCGGGTTCCCAGTCCGCCCGCCAGCAGGACCGCCTTCACCGCTCGACCCTATCCGGCACGCCGCGCATGTTCCCGTGTCGTCTGATCTGGTCCACCGTGATCGCACGGGCATCCGCACCGGCGTCGACGTGCCTCGCCCAGTCGACGGTCCATCGCACCGCGTCCTGAAAGTCGAGGGCATCTCGCCAACCCAGCTCGGTGCGTGCGCGCGTCGCGTCGAGGGTGAGGAGGGCGGCCTCGTGAGGGTGCTCGCCCCGGTCGGCCTGCCAGGAGGCACCCTCGCTCCACGCTCGGGCAGCCAGGTCGGCCGCATCGGCCACGGTGCGGAAGGACTCGGGATCAGGCCCGAAGTTCCACGCACCCTGGCCGCCACCGGAGAGGAGCGCGTCGACCAGCAGCAGGTAGCCGTCGAGGCAGTCCAGCACGTGCTGCCACGGTCGGACGGCATCCGGGTAGCGGATGCTCGCGGGCTCTCCTGCGGAGAACGCACGGATGAGATCCGGCATCAGCCGGTCGCCACTGACGTCGCCGCCGCCGATCACGTTCCCCGCCCTGGCCACCGCAGTGGGGCACCCCGGGAAGCTCGCCGTCCAGGACGAGACGAGGATGTCGGCCATCGCCTTGCTGGCACTGTAGGGATCGTGGCCACCGAGGGCGTCGTCCTCGACGTAGCCAGCCGCGCGATCGACGTTGCGGTACACCTTGTCCGTCGTGACCATGACGGCCGCAGCCACGCTCGATGTCTCCGCAATGGCCTCCAAGACCGACATGGTGCCCATCACGTTGGTCTCGACAGTCCATCGCGGCTGCAGGTAGGAGGCGCGGACCAGCGGCTGCGCCGCCATGTGGATGACCACGTCCGGCGCGATGTCGCGAACGGCAGCACGGGTCGTCTCGCCGTCGCGGATGTCGCAGCGGATGTCGTGCGCCATCGAGCCGCTCAACCGGGCCCGATCGAAGAGGGAGCCGGGCTCCGGATCGAGGGCGATGCCGGACACATCGTGGCCGCGCTCCTGGAGCATCAGGGTCAGCCAGGCACCCTTGAAGCCCGTATGCCCCGTCACCAGGAAGTGCATGGCCCGACCCTAGACGACCGCGTCACGCGCAGTGGAGCCGAAGGACGGACACGCTTCGGTTGGCGAACGCGACCGAGGCGAACGGCTCCCAGTCGCGAACGGAGGTGCGCGTCGGGTCCACCCAGACCCATCGGACGCCCGCAGAGCACAGCGGCGCCGTCGTCTCGCGTGAGGGACCGTCCACGAAGTCCCAGCTGGAACGCTCGCGCTCAAGGAGGGTCGGCAGGTCCGCCGGCCGACCGTAGGGGGCCTGATACAGGACGCCGGAGGCGAGCGTGCGCATACCGGTGAGAGCGGGGACGAGGGGGCTGAACGTCACGTTCGTGGCGATGAGATCGCCCGCGGCAGCGTTGTCGGCCAGCCAGGTGGCCGCCTCGACGTCCTGGTCGCTCCACTCCGTCACGATGGTGCGATCCAGGGAGTCCGCGAACGAGACGATGGGCGAGAACGACCCGGAGCTGAGCCCGGGCTGAACGCCCACCTGGCCACTGCCGACCCCGAGGATGCGCATTCCTGCGGCCAACACCACCACGGACAGGAGCGCGCCGACGGCAAGGGACCGCGGTGCCCGTCGGCTGACGAGCCACACGGCCGCTCCCCCGCCGATGGCGGCAACAAGCACCCCGGCAACGGGACCCAGCCAGCGCCAGGTCGAGACCCAGACGTTGCCTCCGGAGGCCCCCGTAAGCCACAGAGCGGACACCACTCCGAAGGCCACCAGGGCCACCGCGACGCTGACAGCAAGGGCCCCCCAGCGACGCTCGGGAAGGGTCAGCCACGCCTGGCCGGCCCCCGCCGCGGAGAGCACGGCGAGCGGTGCCGAGGCGGCGAGCGCGAACCAGGTGTCGTTGAGCCCGCCACTGATCAGCACGACGGTGGCTGCCGCTGCGAGGGCGAGACCGACGCCCAGCTGGGCGTCCACCGACCAGCGGGTCTGTCGATCGCCCACGAGCCAGAGCAGGCCCACCCACCGCGCCGCGATGGCGAGCAGCAGCAACGCGGTGCCGAGGACCACGCCGATGCTGCCCGGCAGCGGGTTCAGGCCCTGGACGCTGGAGGCTCGATCGATCAGGTTGAAGATCTTCAGGCCCCCGGGATCCGCCGAACCCGAGACCACCAGGAGGTAGGCCAGCGCGAAGGCCACAGCAGTGACCGTGGCCGAGGCCCACGCGGCCCGCGTCCAGGCGCGTCGAGCGAGGCTGCCCACGGCCGCCAGCCAGATCACAGCACCCAAGGCGACGGCACCGGAGCTGATCTTCCCTCCGGCCAGTCCGAACGCGAGGAGCGCTACCGCCGAGAGCAGGAGCCACCGAGCCCTGAGAGGCCGTCCGCCGTCGGACGCCGTCAGGACGACCGCGAGGGCGAACGCGAGGAGCCACATGGAGGTCATGGACTGCGAGGGCGAGTCGAAGTTGAAGATGGCCCCGTACGTCGCACCGACATACCCGCCCGCCACGAGGAGGACGACCGCCAGGGCAGGCGCCCACACCGCACGCGTGAGACGCCCGACCCACGACACGGCGATCAGGCCAGCACCGACCACCGCCACGAAGGGCAGTACCCGGACGAGCACCACGAAGTGATCGGCGCCTGCGGCACCGGAAACCTGGCCGGCCCACGCGTAGACCAGCCAGTGGTACCGGATGAGCGCGTCCGGGGTGTAGATCGAATCGAGGGGCCCGATCTGCGCCATGGACGTCGACAGGGACTCGAAGAAGAGCATGTCGGGGTGGTAGCGGCCCCACGTCCCCGTCCAGGTCACCGGGTAGCTCAGGAGGTTCGGAACGAGTGAGGCAAGACTGAGGACGAGGGCGGCGGCCGCTCCACTGATGGCCGCCCACGTCATGGGCACGCGCTCGCTGACCCCGTCGGAACCACGGCGGATGCGCACGATCATCACGATGGCGGCTGCCAAGGCGGGCAGTACCCAGCCGAGGTTCGTGCCCGTGACGACCTTGACGACGACACCCGAAAGGAGCGCCGCCACCGTTCCGACCGCCATGCCCATGCCCACGAGCTCGAGGGGGTCCGAATGTCCCAGCCGAGCCACCCGCCACAGGACCGCACCGGCCCAGGACTGGATGCCGACGATGAGTACGAGGAGTAGCGCTGTCAGAGGCGACACCCCTGTCACTGTCAGGAACAGCCAGCCGACGATCGCCAGCAGGGCGCCCAGTGCGGACGCCCTGTACTGCCGGATGGCTGACACCATGGAGGACTCTCGTCGTGGACGGGGCTCCGTCATTGTAGGAACGCCCACGGGGCCGAGCGGTGCGACGGGCCGCCGTGGAATCTGAGCCCCCTACACTGACGGCGTGAAGGTGGCCTTTGACGAGCAGATCTTCGCTCTCCAGGCCTACGGCGGGATCTCGCGGATGTTCGCGGAGCTGGCCAAGCAGTTCTATGCCGATCCGGGCCTCGACGTGGAGCTCCTGCCCCTCAACGCCCCCGTCATCAACCGCTACATCCTCGATGACGAGCTCGTGCGCACCCGCATGGCGGTACGCGACGCCGGGCACGAGTATCGGTCGCTCCTGCGGTACATCACCCGCATACAGCCGCGTCCCGGCAACGACATCGTGCACAACACCTTCTACCTGCCGCACGGTCTCGCCGCCTACCCCGGTGCGAAGCGGGTCGTCACCGTCCACGACATGATCCCCGAGCTCATGCCGAAGACCCGGAGGCGGCTGGACTTCCTCACCCTCAAGAAGCGCTACGTGAGCAATGCCGACCACGTGATCTGCGTGTCCGAGGCGACGAGAAGCGACCTCCTGGAGGTCTACGGACCGATCGAGGCGCCGATCAGCGTCGTCCACCACGGGGTCGACCCGATGTTCCGTCCCGATCGCGATCCGCATCCTGAGCTTCCCGCGCGCTACATCCTGTTCGTCGGGAACCGGAGCCAGTACAAGGACGCGGACGTGCTGATGCGCGCCTTCGCCCAGGCGGCCCGGCACGAGCGCGACATCGTGCTGCTCTTCGTCGGTGGCGGGCCGTTCTCCTCCGAGGAACGGCGCCTGCTCGATCGGCTCGGCATCGCGGCCCGGACGATCCAGGTCTCCCTCGCTGATCGGCTGATGCCGGCCGCCTACAGCAATGCCCTCCTCTGCGTCTTCCCGTCGCGATTCGAGGGGTTCGGCCTGCCTGCGCTGGAGGCCATGGCCTGCGGCACGCCGACCGTGCTCGCCCGCGGGACCTCGCTGCCTGAGGTCGGCGGCACCGCGGCCGCCTACTTCGAGCCGGGCAACGCCGAGGAGCTCGCCGTGACCATGGAGAAGCTGCTCGGCGACGAGAAGCTCAGGGACGACCACCGCCAGGCAGGGATCGAGCGAGCGGCCCTGTTCACCTGGCAGAAGTCGGCCCTGGAGACGGCGGGCGTCTACCGGGCCACCCTGCAGTCCTAGCCGGGCAGTCCTAGCCGGGCAGTCGTAGCCGGGCAGTCGTGGCCGGACGTCAGCGGCCCGAGCGGCGGTGCCAGGTGTCGCGCGCCTTGGCAGCCAGCAGCCGGCCCACCTCCCCGTAGGACAAGTACGGGGCGAGCGCGGACGGCTTGTCATCTCCGTGGTCGACGACACCGAGGGCCCGCGAGTAGTTGGAGTTCACCACCACCCCGAGATACCCGCGGGCGAGGTCGGCATCCGTGATTCCCAGCAGGATGGCGGCCAGGTGCTCGTCCTCGTTGTGGAACACCTTGACCAGTGGTTCACGCTGATGGATGTCGATGACCCTGGACTTCTGCAACCACATCGCGTACCAGCTGAACTCATAGGGACTGACGGCCAGCGCATCGGCGTAGGTCCATCCCTGAGGAACCAGGAAGTCGTCCCGGAACGACTTGAGGACCCTCGCGCTGAACACCTGATGGCCGTGGCTGGTGCGCATGACCGGATCGTCGAGACCCACCTTGTTCATGATGCGCCTGATCGATGCCTCCCGGCCCTCCCAGTGCGCACGGAAGTAGGCGGGCTCCGCCTTCAGGTCGTTGTCCTCCACCAGGACCGTGTAGGGCGTGTGGTCGTCGCGCATGAAGTCGTCGGCGCCGATATCCCTGAGCAGCACGGCGTCGGAGTCGATGCAGAAGTAGTTGGCAGCGAGCCCGGTCTCCCAGAAGGTGAGCTTGACGATCTCCTGGTTCACGTATCCGGTGCGCAGTTCGCCGATGGGGGCGGCCACCAGGTGCTGGCCGACGAGGTCCTCCTCGGCGTGCACGCGAACGTCCTCTGCGGCCAAGGACAAGAATTGGCGGACGTCGGACGTCGGGACGACGCAGTGCATCGTGAGGCCCTCGGGGTTGTGGGCGTGCAAGGACGCGACAAGCCGCTGGGCGTAGGCGAGGTCGTGTGCGTACGACTTCAGCAGCAGCGCGATCCGGTCCATGACTCGCTTCGAGGTCGGGCGGCCTCAGGTGGTCGGCCGCTGACGCCACGATAGCCGCGGTCGCAGCTCCCGGTGGGCGTAGACAAGCGCGTAGTGCCGCGCCGTCTCCCACCGCTCGCGCAGGGCGGCAGCGCCCTGGGGCTGGAGGATCTCGCGGCGAGCGCGATGGAAGTCGCGGAAGGACTCCTGCCATTGCTCCGTCGAGGTGCCGCCCTCCCGGAAGGTGGCCACCACAAAGGGCAGCACCGTCGGATCCGCCTCGAGCGACAGCCGCAGGAAGGCCGCGTAGTCCGCGGCGACCCGGTAGGTGGTGTCGAAGCCGCCGATGGCCCTGAGCAGACGCGTAGCCACGAAGGTGCCCTGGTGCGGCGGGAAGTGGCCCCGGCTGAACGCCACCGCGCGCTCCGCGCCGTAGTCCCAGGGTGGGGTGATCACAGTGCTGCCGTTCCGCTCCTCGATCGCGACCGGGCCGAACGCCCAGCCCGGGGAGTCCGCGAGAGCCGTCCGCACCCGATGCAGCACCCTGGCGTCGAAGAGCGTGTCGCCGGCGTTGAGGTAGTACACGTAGTCACCCGCACTGGCCGAGAGCGCGGTGTTCATGGCGGCGTAGATCCCTCGAGGTTCCTCATGCACGTAGTCGAGGGTGAGCGAGTCCTTCAGCCCATCGACGCCCTCCGGGATCTGGGCGCGATCAGCCGAGCTGTCGACGACGACCCACTGGACGCCGTCGAGATCCTGCTCCTGCAGCGAGGCGAGCGTGCGGGCGATGCCGTCGGGATCGTCCCGGACGACGGTGGCCACGCTCAGCCAGGTCATCAGCTGGTCTTGATGAAGACGCGGCCGGAGAAGTCGATCGGGTGCATGTACGGCCGCCGGCCGCGCTCGGCGAAGTAGTCGTCGACGGCCTTGCGGGCACCCAGCCAGTGTCCGTAGTCGTCGAGGATGCAGACGCCTCCCACCGCCAGGCGCGGGTACAGCAGTTCGAGTCCGATCTTCGTCGACTCGTACCAGTCCGTGTCGAGGCGCAGCATGGCCACCTGTTGGGGGGCACGTTCCGGAAGCGTCTTCGCGACGTCGCCCTCCACGAACTCGAACTGCTCGAACGGGTAGCCCGTGCTCCGCACGTTCGCCTCGACGTCGGCGCGCCCGGCCACGCACCACACGTTGTTGCCGTCCTCGACCGGCGTCTCGGCCAGCATGTCTGCCGCTGTGCGACCGGTGCCCTCCTCCACGTCGTCCGCGGTGGGCGCCGTCATGCCCTCGAAGGTGTCGTAGAGCCAGAGGCGCCGATCCTCCACCCCGAGCCGGGCGAGCTCCCCGGCCATCGCCATGACGCTGCCGCCCCGCCACACGCCGCACTCGACGAGGTCACCGGGGATCCCCTCGCCCACGACGTAGCGCACGGCATTGAGCAGCGACCAGAGGCGCTCCGGGGAGGTCATCGTGTAGGGGCGGAGCGACCGGATGACCGCCTTGTCATCCTCCGATGTCTCGACCGGGAATCGCTCCTGAAGGGAGGAGACCCGAGCCACCTGGAGGCCCATACGGCGGAACAGGCGGTCGGCGATCTGCTCGTAGCGCTTCACGGCGTCGATCATCCCAGAGGGGCCCGACCACCCGCCCCCGACATCAGCCAAGTCAATGGCGGGTACCGTTGCGGAGGTCA
>WGLX01000042.1 GCA_016125355.1 Actinomycetales bacterium
CGGGACGCGCCCGGTACGCGATCTCGGACCTCCAGCGCCACCTGCTCGCGCTGCGGGACGGCACCTGCCGGTTCCCCGGCTGCACCCGACCCGCCGAGAACTGCGAGATCGACCACGCCCGGCCCTACGACTCCGGCGGACGCACTGACCTGGAGAACCTCGGACCCCTGTGCAAGCATCACCACCAGCTGAAGACCCACGGCGGCTGGCACATCACAACCACCCACCGCACCGGGCACTGCACCTGGCAATCACCCCTCGGCCGCATCTACCACCACGAACCACCCGACACGCGGCCACCGGACCTCGTACCCGAACCGGTACGACCAGCCACCGACCCGCCGCCCTTCAAGGGTCGGATGGCCCTGCCCGGCCCCGTCAGCAGGACAGCAGGAACCGGTTGAGCACCCGCACGCCGAACGTCAGGCCGTCCACGGGCACCCGCTCGTCGACCCCGTGGAACAGCCGCCAGTAGTCGAGGTCCGCGGGCATCTGCAGGGGGCTGAAGCCGTAGCACTCGATGCCGATGCGCGCGAAGGCCTTCGCGTCGGTGCCGCCGGAGATCATGTAGGGCACCGGTCGGGCACCGGGATCCTCGGCGCGCAGCGCGGAGGCCATCAGGTCCACGGTGGCGGTGTCGAACGGCGCCTCGAGGGCGATGTCGCTGTTGACCTCCTCGATCTCGATGCCCTCGCCGACGATCTCGCGGATGGTCTCCTCGAACTCATGCTCGTACCCGGGCAGGACTCGGCCGTCGATGCTGGCGGTGGCCTCCCCGGGGATGACGTTGTGCTTATAGCCGGCGGAGAGCATTGTGGGGTTCGCGGTGTTCTGCATCGTGGCGCCGACCAGGAACCCCAACGTCCCGAGGCGCTTGAGCACGATGTCCAGCTCCCCCGCGCCCAGGTCCAGACCGTAGGCGTCGGACAGCTCGTCCAGGAACCGGTCGACGGTCTTGGTGCGGCGTACCGGCCACTGGTAGCGGCCCACCTTCGCGGCCGCCTCGCACAGGGCGGTCACCGCGTTGTCGCGATGGATCATCGAGCCGTGGCCCGCCCGGTCGCGGGCGCGCAGGCGGATCCACCGGATGCCCTTCTCGGCCGTCTGGATCGGGTAGAGGCGCAGGTCGTCCCGCACCGTGATGGAGAAGCCGCCTACCTCGCCGATGGCCTCGGAGACGCCGGTGAAGATGTCCGGCCGATGGTCCACGAGCCAGTGCGACCCATGGATGCTGCCCGATTCCTCGTCCGGCAGGAAGAGCACCTCGATGTCCCGCCTCGGACGGACTCCCGAACGAGCCCAATCCCGCACGAGCGCGAGGATCATCGCGTCCATGTCCTTCATGTCCACGGCGCCCCGACCCCAGATGAAGCCGGCGTCCTCCTCGCCGCCGAAGGGATCATGCGACCAGTCGGCGGCCATCGCCGGTACGACGTCGATGTGACCGTGGAGCAGCAGTGCGGCCGCATCCGGGTCGGATCCTGGGATACGCACGTGGACGGCCCGACGGGTGTCGCTCGTCGTGACGATCACCTCAGGATCAAGCCCCACCTCGCGCAGTCGCTGCGCGCAGTAGTCGGCCGCCTCGGCCTCCCCCACCGTCTCCGGGGAGTCACCCCAGTTGCTGGTGTCGATCCGGATCAGGTCCTGCGTCAGCGCGACCACTTCCGCCTCGGCATCGGGCAGTGCATCCAGGGGTGCGAACGTCATGAGTCCATCCTGCCTCGCCGGGCCACCCGGCGCAGGGCAACCGCACGGGGCAGGTATGCTTTGCGGGCACTCGTCCGGGTGGCGGAATTGGCAGACGCGCTAGCTTGAGGTGCTAGTGCCCTTAGGGGCATGGGGGTTCAAGTCCCCCCTCGGACACGGTAGGGAAACGGCCCCTGGCAGCGGACACGCAGTCAGGGGCCGTTCCGTCGGCCCGGCGTGATCAGATGACCGTGGCCCCGGGATCGTTGGCGGGGTCATCAGCAGCCAAGGCGTCCCTCGACCATTCCATGCGCTTCCACGACGGCACCGGAGTCTCGCAGCCAGCCCGCGGGACGAACGGCGAATCCTCGACGCGCGTCATCCGATGGATGTAGCGCGGGCAGTTCGGGAACACCTCGCGTACGGCCACGCGGACGATGAACTGCGCCTCCGGGTACTCCTCGAGCAGGGGGTCGCCGTCCTCGATGCTCGCCTCCCCGTTAACGCGCATGCGGTCAGCGTGCTCGAAGTCGATGAACAGCATGCCGACATGCGGGTTAGCCATCAGGTTCCCCGCCGACAAGTACATGCCGTTGCCGTTGTAGTTCGGAAACGCCAGGGTGCGCTCGTCGACCACGCGCACGAATCCACGCGCGCCGCCCTTGTAGGAGCAGTTGGGACGCCCCTGCTCATCGGCGGTGGCGAGGAAGAACATGTCGAGGGACTGGATGAAGTGCGCCTCGTCCGGGTTGATCCGGTCGTGGACGAGGAGGCTCTCGATCCGATCGGCGATCCGCCTCGTGTCGAAACGGTCCTGCAGGTCACGCGAGCCGTCGTGGAACATCGTTGCCATTGCTCCCCCTCTCGAAGGGGACCGGGTGCCGCGCCCGGTATCCGGCGAGTGTGACACTGGGCGCGCCTCGGGGGAAGTCCCCGTTCAGTGCCAGCTGTCGAGCCAGGCCTCGACAAGCGGGGCTGCGACGTCGGCCGCGTAGATCGTCTGGTGCGTCTGCCCAGGGACGACCTCGACCTCCACATCGGCACCGGCGTCGGTCAGTGCGGCCGCGAAATCGCGAGTCTGCTGCAGCGGCACGGTCGTGTCCGCGTCTCCGTGGATCAGCAGCACCCGAAGAGTTGCCGCCATGCCGGATGGGCTGGTGGCCCAGCGCATCGGATCCCCGTCGTCCCAGCGCTCGGGCGCCTGGCTGGACGAGGCGCCGAAGAACGGGTCAAGGGTGTGCCCGAGGGCGCGCACGTCGTACGCGCCTGCCAGGCCCACCACGCCGTCCACCCGCACGGGCGGGGCCGGGCACTCGCTGCCGAACCGGTCTCCCGACAACGCCACCAATGACGCGAGATGGCCTCCGGCCGAGTGCCCGAGGACGACGACATGTTCTGGCGCATGCCCTGCGGCCGCGGCCTGCTGCGCCGCCCACCGCGCCGCGCACGCGGCATCGTCCACCGGCACCGGGTACTCGGCGCCCATGGACGTCGTGCTGTACGTCATCGTGACCGTCGTCGACCCCGAGGCAGTCAGCTCCTCGGCGAGGGGGATGAGACCCGTCGGGTCTGCCGACTGCCAGCCCCCGCCCGGAACCAGCACGACCAGCGGGGCCGGACCTGCGGTATCGGGCACCCGCAGGTCAGCGCGGAGGCCGGGCAGGTACTCCGCGGACACGGCGACGGGACGCGAGGAAGAGCCGGCCACCGCGTCCGAGTCGGTCGCGGGTGTCGAGCATCCGGTCACGGCGAGGGCAACTGCCGTGGCCGCGCAGACTGACCGGGCCGATGCCACGCCCCCACGGTGCCACCGCCGCACCGCGCTGGACAGGGTCTTCCGGCCGCCGACCCGACAGTCCTCGCTAGAAGGGCGACCAGACGGTTCCCTGCCACCCCGTGAAGACGGCGTAGCCCCAGAGACCCAGGCCGGCGAGCGAGATGAGCGTGGGCCACCACGCGGCCCGCCGTCCCGCCTGAATCGCCAGCGCACCCAGGACCGCATCGACGAGACGCAGGACGAGGATCCCGTTGAGCACGAAGAAGTCCTGTGTGGACGTTTGCGAGAACTGGCCCCGGTTGACCCCGCGCATCAGGTAGACCAGCGAGACGTGGAACTCGTGGGAACTAGAACTCCCGGTAGGCGATGCGGGTCGCGCCGAAGAAGTTGCGGGTGAACGCGACCGCCGACTCCGCGGAGAACGGCTTGCACGTGTAGATGTCCGCGCTGAAGAACAGCCGCGGCTCCTCCCAGCCGTAGAAGTGCGCCCCAGAGGTCTCCCAGTGGATCCAGCCCGCCCAGCCGAACTGGTCCGACCGGTGTGTCACCGGGGTCAGCAGCGTCACCATGCCCAGCACGTCGGACAGCTCGGAGAGGTATCGACGGATCTGGTCGTCGCTGATCGGTGCGACGGGGACGCCCTCGACCACGAGCCGCTGACGGTAGATGTCCGGAGCGAGGTCGACCATGGCATCGCCAGGTGTGTCCAGAGTGAGCGCAGACATGCGGTGGATCCCTCCTCGTAGTCGGCGCCCATCCCGCCGCCCCTCGTAACGGCGGCGCCAGCACAACGGTAGAGCGCCGAAGGCCGCGAAGCCCGATCGAAGGGGGACGGTGCCGCGGGCGGTGACCTAACCCCGCGTGTACGTCTTGGTGACGGTCCCGCCGCTGGCCTCCTGCTGAAGCCGCAGAGTGGGTCCGACGATCGTGTAGGGCAGCGTGCCGTCCTGCAGGCAGATGAGAAGGGTGCCCGAGCACCGTGCCCCGGTGATCGTCACGGCCTGGCCGTCGTCTGTGTACGTGCCGGTCGCCTGCCAGCCCTCGTCGAACGTGCGGCCGCGCACTGTGCAGGACCCAGCGCCGCGTTCGGCGAAGGTGCCGTCCGCGTTGAAGGTCAGGGTCACCGGACCCGAGCAGGAGACCGATCGAGGAAGGGTGGCGGCGACGGCGGCCGAGGCGATGAGATCCCCGAGGTCCGCGTGCCACGTCCCCACCAGCGCCCGGCAGGCGTCGTCGAGGGTGACCGTCCCGGCAGTCACGGTCAGGCGAGCGGACCTCAGGGACCCGATGGCTGCAGCACCCACAGTGCTGTCGAGCTGTGGCAGGGGGTCGCCGCCACCGGGATTCGCGCCATCCGGGCAGGTGCACCCGCCGTCCCGGATGCAGTAGGTGACGCTGCCGCCGTCGTCGAGCGTGACGCTCGGCCCGTCCACGAACCCGACCGCCCCGGGTCCGCCGTGCAGGGAGATCGTGAGGACGTCGCTGTCGGGAACGGCCAGGTCCAAGGGGAACGTGGCGAACGGGGCCACGGGCAGGGTCCGGTCAGCCGTGCCCCCTGCCGGGATCGAGAACTCGGTTGCTCCTCGGGCGCCCGTGATGCCCGGCCCCAGCGACTCCCACTCCCCCGAGATGGAGGAGTTGCGCACGAGGGACTCGGCGTCGGCGACCACATCCTGCGCAGCCGGCGCGCTGAAGAGGGTCTCGACCGCCCGAGTGCCGCCTTGGCCGACCATCGTCAGCATTGCCTGCCAGGGGTTGGCGCCCCGGGCCGCGGCCAGGGCGTAGAGCCCGATGGCGTCGTAGGACCGCCGGTACAGCGAGGTGTCGACCGCGATCAGCCAGGTGTTCCACGACGGCGCGGCCGACGAGGTCCCGCCGGCATACTCCTCCCCCACCCACTCGGCCTGCCCCTCGATCAGCCAGTCTGGCGCCGTGTCGAAGGCATCGGTCCGCGCATCGAGCTGGAAGCAGTGCCACACCTCATGGGCGATGGTGCTGACGATCGAGGACTCGTCGACTGTGCCGTCGGGGTTCCGCCCGTAGGCGCCGATGAACAGCCCCTCCGGGTACTGGATCCGGCAGCTGCTCGGCCGGGCGGGGTCCCCGCCGGCGAACGTCAGAGCGTCGCCGCCCGTGATGCGATCCGGCACGATCGCGATCCTGATCGGCAGCCGCATCCGATGACCGCTCAGCTGCTCGAGATCGTCACGGATGGTGGCGACCTCCGCCTGCAGGTCGGAGAGGGTCGGCAGGTCCGCGGGCGCGATGAGTCCCGCGCTGCGGAAGAGGGCCGGACTGGTGGTCGACGCACCTGACGGCGGGATGACAGCCTCCGGCGCCGCCGACTGAAGGGCTGACCGCACGGCCTTTCGCTCCGCCGGAGGCAGCGAGTCAAACGATCCGAGCAGTCTCCTGACTGCGGTGGTTGCCAGGTCCGCCGGGACGGGAGATGTCAGGGTCAGCGCGTCGACACCCGGGAGCGGGACCACGTAGCCGGCGAAGATGCGTTCCGCATCCGTGAGGGACAGCTGCCCGCGCGGATTGAGCAGGCCCGCGTACTGCGTCAATGCGGCGGACGGGGCATAGGAGGTCGCGACCGGCGTGGGGGCCGTGGATGGTGACGGTGGCGCTTCCGAGCCACCGGTGCAGGCCGTGAGGACCAGGGATGCGGTGGCCAGGAGCACGGCCACGCGCCTTCCCGGGCGCTTCATGCACGCACGCTAGTGGTCGAAGGGCCGGTAGCCGGCGCACATGATCCGCAGCCAGCCGATCCGGCCCTCGCTCTCCCGGACGAACGCCTGCTGCTCGACGAGGTGGAGCCCGTCCTCGTTGCGGACCCGCAGCCGGTACCCGACCCGTGCGCAGTCGGAGAAGGAGTCGGTCTCCAGCATCTCCAACGCCACGATCTCGTCACCGTCCTCGAACCACTGCTCCAGCGCGTCCACGACATCGTCCGGGCTGTCCGCCTCCCAGACCAGACCGGGTGTCATGGCACGAAAGTCGAGATCCGGGTGCAAGAGGGCGAGGATGGCAGCGTGGTCCTTGGTGGCCACTGCTTCACCGAACTGCCGCCCCAGCGACTCAGTCTCGAAGGTCCCTGTCACAGGGCGATCCTGACAGAAGCGGACGCCCGCGAACAGGCGCCGAGCCAGGCACCCGCTCGCGTGGACTCGCCGCTACCCCCGCGAGGACACTGGAGATGAACGGGGGTGGTCGTCATGAGACTGCCGATTCGGACCCTCTTCTCCTTCGCGATAGGCGCGTGTGTCGCCGGAGCGATGATGCTTCCCGGCCCGGCTGCCGCCGGGCCCGTGAGCGTCGATGAGTACAACGCCGCGTTCTCCCAGGCGCTGGAAGAATCGGGTCTCTATGCACCGGACACCACGGTGACGGTGGAGTACGCCGACCACTTCGCCGACTGGTGGTACGTCAACGTGGTCAACCCCGATGGCTCCCTCCTGTCCACGGCGTCCAGCGAGGGACTGGTGTCTCAGGTCAAGTGCGTTCGACCGGACCGCTGCTGGCGGCGCGCGCCCTACAAGTACAACGACGGAAAGTGGCATCTCGTGAGCGCAGGCTCCGTCAGTTACGAGTCGCTCCGCGCGCAGCTCTCCACCCTCGCCGCTGAAGTCGACGAGACCCCGGAGAATGAGGAGTGGACCGAGACGTTCGCGGTCGACGGGCTGGGGACCGGGCAGGGGATCTTCACGATCACGGTGGCCGATCCCGAGCTGACCGTCGTCGTCTCTGACGTCCTCGCCGGGCCCCGCCTGACGATGGCGCTGACCGTGTCGGGCGGTGGCCTGGACGGAACGACCGCTGTCTCTGGCGTCGTGCAGGTGCAGGCAGGCCCGGTGCCCATCACGGCTCCTCCCCAGAGCCGGATCGGTGCCCCGGCGCCGCGGTACGACACGTCCTTCACCGTGGCGATCAACTAGCGTGCGAGAAACGCTCCGGTCCGTCCATCAAACTCTCGGCGCGGCAGGATCAATCCGCGACTCCCGGTGCTTGTCGACAAGCGCCGCTAGGGTCGGGGCATGACACCCGCGGCGGCGGAGCGCCCTCGGTGGGAACGTGCGAGCCGCGGCAAGAGGATGGCTCGCACGCTGCTCGCGGTCGTCCTGCTCGTCGCCCTGGCGCCCGTCGCCGGGACGGCCACGGCCATGGAGAACGGCGGGCGAGGTACCCCACGTTCCGTGGTGAACACGGAGTTGAGCAGCGCGCAGCGTGACCGGATTGACGGCCTCCTCGCCCGCATGACGTTGGACGAGAAGATCGGGCAGCTGTTCGTCGTGTCCTTCAACGGCACCACCGCAACCCATGCCACGTCGGCGAACGCCACGGCGAACGAGGCCGAGATCGGGACCGCCACCATCGCCGAGGCCATCCGCCGTTATCACGTGGGCGGCGTCATCTACTTCGGCGCGAACGTCGTCTCGCCCCAGCAGGTCGCCCAGCTCTCCGCCGCCCTCCAGTCCGCGGCGACCTCGTCCGGCGCGAAGGTGCCGCTGTCGCTGTCCGTCGACCAGGAGGGTGGAACGGTGTGGCGGCTGAACGCGCCTGCCAGCCTGTCTCCCGGGAACATGGCCGTGGGGGCGACGGGAGATCCGGCCAATGCCTACGCGGCCGGCCGGATCATGGCCCAGGAGATGCGGACCCTCGGCATCAACTGGAACCTCGCTCCCGTCTCGGACGTCAACACGCAGCCGTACAACCAGGCGGACGGAGCGCGCAGCTTCGGGGACGATCCCTCCGTCGTCCCCGCCTACGTCCGCCAGGCCGTCCTCGGGCAGCGAGCCGGCGGGGTGGCGTCCACCCTCAAGCACTTCCCCGGGCTCGGCAGCACGCTGTCCAACAGCGATGTGGCCATCGCCAAGTCGAGCCAGACGGCCGAGCAGTTCCGGCGCCGCGACCTCCCGGCGTTCGCGGCCGGCATCGACGCGGGTGCGGAGGCCGTCCTGACCGCACATCTCCAGGCGCCGCGGCTGGTCGGCTCGAATCGACCCACCAGCCTGTCGTACAAGGTGGTCACCGGGATCCTGCGCAACGAACTCGGGTTCCGGGGCGCCGTCATCACCGACACCCTGCAGGCCGCGGCCCTCGACGCGATCCCCCCGGCCCGGGTCGTCGTGGAGGCGCTCCGCGCCGGCAACGACATGCTCCTCATGCCGGTCAACCTGCCCTCTGCTGTCGCTGCGGTCAGGCAGGCGGTGCAGGACGGTCGGCTCACCCGAGAGCGGATCGACCGATCCGTGCGTCGCATTCTCGAGCTCAAGGCCAAGGCCGGCATGCTGGATGGTCCGTGGCGGGGGTCGCTGGCCATGATCGCGGGGACCGTGGGAGCACCCGACCATCTCGCGGTCATGAGCCGCATCGCCAACGAATCGGCCACACTCATCAGCCCGCGCGACGCACGCGTCCCGCTGAGGCCGCGCGGGCTGATCCTCGTGGCCGGTCCGGTCGCCTCGACGGTTCCCCAGCTCGCCGATGCGCTCGACACGCTGGGCTTCACCACCACCACCATGGTCACCGGCTTCGGTGCGACCACCGACACCATCGACAAGGCCGTCGCGTCAGCGCGGTCCGCGTCCCTGGTGGTCCTGCAGACCTACGACGTGTTCGGCGACAGCGGGCAGAAGGCCTTGCTGCCCGCTCTCATCGGGACCGGGGTCCCGGTGGTCGTGGTGCCCATCGACGGCCCCTACGACGCGGCCTGGGCGTCGGGCGCGGCCGCCGTGGTCACGACATATGGGTTCACCGCGACCAACCTCCAGGCGGTTGCCACCGCCCTCGTCGGAGGCATCACCGCCGGGCGCCTGCCGGTGACCGTCCCCGCAGCGGGACCGCGGCCCCGGCCGGTGCTGTTCCCGCGTGACTGGGGCCTCCGCTGGAGCGCTGCCGCCCGGTAGTGCCGACCCAGTCGCCCCCCGGATTCGATGGATCCGGCTAGGTTCGACGGACGTGTCGAACGAGCAGGGGATCATGAGTACACCTGAAACCGAACGAATCGCGCGTCTGGAGTCCTACGAGGACCGCACCTCCGTCCTGATGGTGGTGCTGGCCCTCGTCTACCTGGGGATCTACTCCGCCCAGGTCCTGATCTACCCGATGCCCGCGGCCACATCACGGACCCTCACCGTCGTGAGCCTGGTGATCTGGGCGGCCTTCGCCGTGGATCTCGGTGTCCGCGTGTACCTGGCACCCCGGCGGTGGGCCTATCTCCTCCGCCATCCGATCGACGTGCTCGCCGTCATCGTCCCGGCCTTCCGGAGCCTGCGGGTCCTCCGAGTCATCACGGCGGGCCAGTGGCTGGTCCGGCGGGGGGCACGGCTGGCCGGCGGCCGCACCGCGGCCGCCATCGTCCTGGCCGTCGCCTTCCTCGCCTTCGTGGGCGCGCTGGCCGTCCTCGATGCCGAACGAGGGGCCCCCGGCGCCACGATCCAGAACTTCGGGGACGCCATCTGGTGGTCCTTCGTCACGATGTCGACGGTCGGGTACGGCGACACCTTCCCCGTCACCGGACAGGGTGAGGTCGTGGCGGTGGGAATGATGCTCGTCGGCATCGGCCTGCTCGGCGTCGTCTCCGGCACGCTGGCATCGGGCTTCATCGCACGGCTGGAGGGCGAGCAGGCCTCGGACATGCAGGAACTGATCGCCAAGATGGACGGGCTGCACGAGGAGCTCACCGTGGTGCGACGGGAGCTGTCCGCCCTCCGGGCAGGTGTCAGCGACGACCAGTAGCCCGCTGCACGCCCTTGACGGCCTCGATGACGATCGGCACCCCAAGCGCCAAGCCCACCACGGCCAGCCACTGTGACCCGGTCAGCGACGTCGTGTCGAGCATCCGCTGGAACAGCTCGGTCTGCACCGCCAGGACGGTCAGCACGACCGGCGCCAGCATGTAGAGCAGGTAGGGCAGGTACGGACCCTCCCAACCCGGGACGAGGTTCCTTCGCAATGAGATGGCCATCAGCACGGTGCTGATCGCCAGCACCGAGAACGTCATGCTCTGCGCTGTCGCGACGCCCAGTTCGCCTACCCACAGGAAGGGTGCGAGCGACACGAGGGCCTGCACGAGCCCGTACACCAGCCAGCGCGGCGCGGTGCGCCGGTTGAAGATCGGCACCGACGGGTCGCGCGGCGGCACGTCCATGATCCCGGGCTCCACGGAGTCGGTGCTGATGCCCAGCGCGGGGAAGATGCCGATCAGGAAGGACACGAACAGCAACTGGACCGGGCTCAGGACGGCGCCATGGTTGATGTTGAAGATGCTGGCCAGCAGCATCATGGCCAGCAGTCCGAAGAGCCCGGCCATGACGTAGCGGATCTGCGCCGTGATCTTCCCGTAGATGTCACGACCGAGCTCCACCGCATGTACGAGCGTGGCGAAGTTGTCGTCGGTCAGGATCATCTTGGCCGATCGCTTCGACACCTCGCTGCCGCTGCCCATGGCCACGCCGACGTCCGCTTTCTTCAGGGCGGCGGCATCGTTGACGGCGTCTCCCGTCATCGCGACGACGTCTCCCCGCTCCTGCATCACGGTGACCAGGCGCAGCTTGTCCTCGGGAGCCACCCGCCCGAAGACGTGGAGCTCGGGAAGCCGGTCGAGGAGTTCCTCGTCCGAGAGCCTCTGGAACTGCGGACCCGTGATCACCCCAGGACCGAGCCCGAGGTCGCCTCCGATCGCCTGCGCCGTGACCGCGTGGTCACCGGTGATCATGCGCACGGCGATCCCCGCCTGCTGGGCGATACGCACCGCCTCCTTGGCCGAAGGACGCAACGGATCGATGATGCCCACGAGCGACACGAAGGTGAGCTCGCCCACGTGCGCCATCGGATCCGCCTGCACCTCGGCCAGCTGGTCCGGGCGCAGGAGCCGGATCGCGAAGGAGAGCACGCGGAGCCCCTGCTCGGCCAGCTCGACGTTGGCCGACGCGATCTGCTCCCGCACCTCGTCGATCGGCACCTGCTCACCGTCCTCGCCGAGGGCCGAGGTGCAGCGCTCGAGCACCACGTCCGGAGCGCCCTTGACCAGCTCGACCAGCCGCTCCTCCCCCTGGTACTCGGTGACGTGGAAGGTGGCCATGAACTTGTAGGCCGAGTCGAAGGGCACCTCGGCGAGGCGCGGCAGCTCCCGACGGGAGACCCCCGCGTCCACGCCCATCTTCGCGGCGAGGACGACGAGCGCGGCCTCCGTCGGGTCACCCACGACCTCGCCGTCATCGCTGACGGTCGCGTCGCTGCACAGCGTCAGGCCATAGCCCAGGGCCTCGAAGTCGGGCGTGCGGTGTCCTGCGCCCTTGAGGATCGCCCCCTTCTTGCTGTAGCTGTCGCCCTCGATGGCGAACCACTCGAGGTAGGCGAACATCCTCGTGGCGGTCATCATGTCCATGGTCAGCGTGCCGGTCTTGTCGCTGTTGATGGCGCTGGTCGCGCCGAGCGTCTCGACATCGTTGAGGTTCTTCACCACGGCCTTGGCGTGTGCCAGGCGCTGCGCCCCGTAGGACAGCATCGCTGTGAGGAAGGTGGGCAGGCCCGAGGGGATGGCCGCGATCGCGGTTGTGATCGCCAGCAGCGCTAGCGTGCTGCCGTCCATGCCGCGCGCGAGTCCGAAGGCCACGATGATGGCGACCGCCGTCCAGGCCACGAACATCAGCCGGAAGGTGAGCTGCCGCATCTCCTTCTGCAGCGGGGAGCGCACCTGCTGGACCGCGTTGAGCAGGCCGGCGACCTTGCCCATCTCGGTGGCGCTGCCGGTGGCCGTCACCACGAAGGTCGCGGTGCCTCGGGTCACCGACGTGTTCTGGAAGAGCATGCTCGAGCGGTCACCCAGGGCGGCATCCGGATCGGCGATGGGCTGGGCGCCCTTCTCGACGGGTGCGCTCTCCCCGGTCAGCGCGCTCTCCGCGACCTCCAAGGACGCGGAGACAAGGATGCGGCCGTCTGCGGGAACCAGGTCCCCCGCCTCGACCATCACGATGTCCCCGGGCACGAGCTCGACCGCCGAGACCTCGGTCACCGACCCGTTGCGCAGGACTCGGGCCGACGGCGTGTGCAGGGACGACAGGGCGCGTGCGCTCTCGCGCGCCTTCACCTCCTGTCGGGAGCCGAGGAAGACGTTCAGGAGCACCAGGAGAGCCACGAGGACGGCCGTCTCGATCTGGCCGATCACCACGGAGATGGCCGCCACGATGGTGAGCATGATGTTCATCGGGTCGGACCACTGGCGCGCGGCGATCGTCCAGACGGACTCGGGCGGCCGGGATGGGAGGACGTTCTCCCCGAAGCGGGACCGGGCTTCGGCTACCTCCGCGGAGCTGAGTCCCTCCTCGGGGTGGCTGCCGAGGGCGGTGACGACCTCGGCACCGGACAGCGTGAACCAGGGCTCGGTGGCTGCGGCCATCCGGTCATTCTGCCGGTGCGTGGGCAGCCTTCGCGCGTCGTCGCGTGCGGAGTGCCCGTCGGGCGAGCCGAAGAAACAGCAGGGCTACAGCGCTGCCCGCCACGAGGAACGCGAGGGCGAGCGCGGCGGCCAGCCACGGCCATACCAGCGCCAGGGCGACCGTGAACGCGACGAGGACGTCCTCGATCACGGACACCACCACATTGCTCGCCGGCTCGGGTGACGTGTTGACTGCAAGGCGGGTCGTGGCCTTGGCCAGGTGGGTGACCAGGGCGATGGCCCCTCCTCCCGCGGCGATGGCCGCTGTAGGTAGATCGACCGTCGGCGCGGCGATGAGGGTCGCCACCACCGCGCCAGCCACCGGCCGGATCACGGTGTTCACGGCGTCCCAGCCGCTGTCGAGCCACATGATCTTGTCCGCGACGGCGTCGAGCACGGCGAGGACCGCGAACACGATGAGCACGTCGGTCCGCTCGAACGCCACGGGAATGTCCCAGTCGGTGAGCCGCCCCGCAAAGCCCAGGAGCAGCACGAGCAGGTATGGGTTGATCCCCGAGGCCCAGGAGGCCGTGAACGCCAGGGGCAGGGCTGTTTCCACGTCGCCATGGTGCCTTACCGCAGCGCTGGCCTTACAGTCGTAAGGAGGGTGGCTCCCAACGACCCCAGGAGGCCTCCGTGACGATGCGACGCCCGTTGCTCCTCCCGCTGATCTCCCTGCTTGCTGCGCTCGCGCTCACGATTCCCTCATGCGCGGACGCGGCCGAGCCGTTGCGAGTCTCCCGTGCCGGAACCGTGACCACCGGGCTGGAGGCGCCGTGGGGGCTGGCCTTCCTGCCCGATGGCTCCGCCCTCGTCGGCGAGCGCGACTCCGGGAGGATCCTGCGGGTGCCCGCCAGCGGTGGACGGGCCTCGGTGGTCGGGCGGGTCCGCGGCGTCGCTGCCGCCGGGGAGGGAGGCCTCCTCGGGATCGCCCTCCCACCGGGCCCGCACCCGAGCTTCCTGTTCGCGTACCTGACGACGGCCACGGACAACCGCGTCGTGCGGATCGGATGGGACGGCCGAAGGCTGGGGAGCCAGCGGCCGATCCTCACGGGCATCCCCAAGAGCCCGATCCACAACGGCGGTGGCCTCCTGATCGAGGGGAGGACGCTGTTCGTCTCCACGGGGGATGCCGGTGTCGGCGAGCGGGCCCAGGACCCCACCAGCCTCGCCGGGAAGATCCTGCGGCTGACGTGGGCCGGCCGGCCGGCTCCGGGCAACCCCTTCCGGGGCTCCCCCGTCTACTCCCTCGGGCACCGCAATGTGCAGGGACTCGCCCTCGACGGACAGGGCCGCCTGTGGGCCACCGAGTTCGGGGCGAAGGACGTGGATGAGCTGAACCTCATCCGACCGGGGGCCAACTACGGCTGGCCGCTCCACGAGGGCCCCGCCAACGATTCGGCGTATGCCGATCCCGCGGCCACGTGGTCGCCCACGTCGATCGCGTCGCCCAGCGGTGTCGCCATCCTCGGGCGCACCGCGTACGTCGCCACGCTGCGCGGGCGCACGCTCTACCGCGTGCCGTTGTCCGGGGAGACCGCCGCGAAGCCGCGAGCGGTCGCTCTCGGCGCCCTCGGCCGGCTGCGCACCGTGGCCGTGGCCCCCGACGGGACCCTCTGGCTCATGACCAACAACACCGACGGCCGCGGCGATCCGCGACCGGGAGACGACCGGATCATCCGCCTTCGGGTGCGGTGATCGCCGGATCGGTCGCCTGTTCCTCGACGTCGGCCCGCAGGCCGACGCAGTCGTGCTCCCAGAAGGTGTCGGCGTAGATGAGCTGGCCGCGCATCCACGGCTCGTACGACGTCAGGGCGACCCCCTGGCATGCCGCGACCGGGATGCGATCGGAGGGCGGGGTGATGCCGAACTCACTCGCGGACCGCCAGCCGAGCCGGCCGTAGTAGCCGGGGTCACCCTCCAGGAGGATGAGCGGGTCGCCGGAGTCGTCGGCTGCGCGGATGGCGTGCTCAAGCAGCAGGCGGCCGACGCCCTGACGCTGGCGCTCGGGCAGCACGGACAGAGGGCTGAGGACCGACACCCGCACCAGGGCTCGGGGCGCATCCACCCAGCCGCGGGTGATCCGGACATGACCCACGATCTGCCCGTCGTCCGTTGCGACGAAGCCCCGACTGTCGTTCCGGCTCGCGAGCGCGCGCTCCAGCCCCTCGACCTGCGGCTCCTCCGAGAAGGCAGCGCGAAGCACGATGCCGACCCGGTCCGCATCCGCGGGCTGCTGCACCCGCACCGTCACCGTCATGCTTCCTCCTCGACTCACCAGTGATCAACGCCGTAGGTCGCCGCGGACCTCCGGTACAGGGGACGCAGGAGCAGGATGACGACCACGGCCACCGTAGCGCCGATGAGCGTGGCCAGCAGGCGCTGCCACGCGGTCTCGGCCAGCGACCCCGACGCCCCCTCGAGCAGGACGACCGACGGGGTGACCAGGGCGGCGAACTGCCAGTAGGGGCGTTTCCGGAACTTCACAGCGAGGGCGGCGAACATGAAGGCGCCACCCGCGACGTACATGATGAGGGGGAACCCGCTGACGACCACGAAGGCCATCGCGATGACGAACCCTGCCACCGTGCCCGCGGCGCGCTGTACCGCGAGCTCCCAGCCGTCCTGCAGATAGGGCTGCATGACGATCAGGATCGTCATGATCAGCCAGGCGCCGGTGTGGCCTAGAGACTGCTCGAAGACCACCCACGAGGCAAAGCCGACGACGACCCCGACCGTTGCGGCATACATCACCGCGCGCGGTCGACTCGCCCGATCACCCGCCGGCAGGCGCACGGGGATGAGGAGATGCGCGACCAGCACCGCGAACGCCCCGGAGAGGGCGGTCGCGGCGGCGATGAGCAGTGCCCGTCCGGGATCGGCCACGTCGGCCAGGGGCGGCTCTGTCAGGGTGAACGCCAGTGAGATCGGCGCGAGCATCAGTGCACTCGCGACGCCCCGCGTCGACGTGAGCGCAATCGCGGCCGAGAATGCCGCCAGGACGATCGCCGCTGCCCAGGGGCTGTGCGCGATGGGGACCGCCAGGGCGGACACGACCGCCAGCGCGCCCACCAGTGCCAGCGCCGTTCGCGCTCCGGCCGCCATCGTCCCGAGCAACCCCGTCAGCGCTCCGAACGCCGCCAGCGTGGCGCCATCCGGCATGCCCAGGGCCGTGAACACCAGGCCGGGGGCCATCGCGGTCGCGAGCACGATGCCCAGCAGCCCGAGCACCCGCTTCCTCTCCACCGCGACCACGCCCGCAGCGTAGGGGACGGGAACTCCGGCGAAGCGCTCGTCAGTTGACATGATGGCCCCGTGACGCGCGACCCGGGCTTCTCCGACCTCATCGAGGAGGGACGCCGCATCCACGACGGGGTCCGCGTCGGCCGTCCCGGGCGCGGCCCGGTCTACTGGCTGCTCTTCCCCCTGGCCCAGGTGCTCCGGTTGAGGTTCCGGGTGACCGTGACCGGACGCACGCAGGTGGCACCCGGACCGTCGATCCTCGTCGGGAACCACCTGTCGATGATGGATCCCGTCCTCGTCGGTCTGGCCAACCCGTGGCGCCTGGTGTTCTTCACCAAGATCGAGGCCTATCGGGGGGCCTCGGGGGTGTTCCTGCGCATGGTCGGGCAGATCCCCCTGCGTCGCGGGGACGAGGAGTCGACCCGCTGGGCCCTCCGGATGTCGAATGCGGTGCTCGGCGAGGGTCGCAAGATCGGCATCTACCCCGAGGGGACGCGATCCCCCGATCGACGGACGCTGCACCGCCTGCATCGCCGCGTGCTGGTCCCGATCATCGCGGCGAATCCCGGGGTACCGGTGCATGCGATGACGGTGGCGTACGGCACCCCGCGTCGCGGTCGGATACCCGTCGACCTCAGGTTCTCGGAGGCCCTGCCCCTGGACGCGGAGTCCTTGTCAGCAGGCGAGCTCACGGAGGCCGTCACACAGGCGCTCATCGACCTCGGCGACCTTCCCTATGTCCCGACCTCAGCTCAGGCCGCGAAGGCCCGGGCCCGGCGCGGATGATCACCCGCTTCGCCCCGACGCCCAGTGGCTTCCTGCACGAGGGGAATGCCGTCAACGCCCTGCTCGTCGCGTGGCTCGCACAGGGCGCGGGCGGGAGCCTGATCCTTCGGATCGACGACATGGACGCCACCCGGTCGCGGGCCGAGTACATCGACGACATCTTCTCCGTCCTCGCATGGCTGGGCATCGACTGGCAGCTCGGACCGCGGGATCCCGACGACTTCGGGCGGCGCTTCGGCTCCGCACGGCGGACCGATCGCTACCGGCAGGCACTCGACCGAGCCCGCGAGGACGGCCTCGACGTGTACGCCTGCACGTGCTCGCGGCGCGCGCTCTCGGGCCGGGTGCCGACGGGGGGATGCCCGGGCGGCTGCCGGTCTGCGCGTCTCGACTACGAAAGGGACCGCACGGCGCTGCGGCTTCACGTCCCGATCGGGACCGAGGTCGAGGTCGCAGGCACGACGGTGGATCTCGCGAGCGCGATGGGCGACTTCGTGGTCTGGCGCCGCGACGACCTGCCCGCCTATCACCTGGCCAGCGTGATCGAGGACCACCATCACGGAGTGACAGACGTCGTCCGCGGGCTCGACCTGCTGGACTCGACGGCCGCGCAACTCTTCCTGGCGCAAGGCATGGGCCTTGCGGACTTCACCCGTACCCGCTTCGTCCACCACCCGCTGCTGACCGACGCCTCGGGGCGGAAGCTGTCGAAGTCCCAGGTGACGCGCGGGCGTCCGCTGCCGCGAACGGATGAGGGGCGGTCCCGGCTCGTGGAGGCTGCCGAGCGCATCGGTTCCGAGGTGCGGATCACCCGCCATGCCTTACGTTCCTGACATGACGACGGAGCCTCAGCCGACTGACGTGCTCGACGCCTTGGCCGACCGCATGCTGCACCACATCATGGCGGCCGAGCCCATCGAGGCGACGCTGTACGGCTTCCGGGAGTACGACGGAGCGCTGGCCGACCTGTCCCGTGAGCACGATGCGCACCTGGCCGCCGACCGCGCGGAGATCAGGAGGGCTGCGGAGGCCCTCGACCCTGCTGCGCTCGACCCACAGGACCGAGCGACCCGGGCGGTCATCGTCGCCCTGACCGAGTACGGCGACGAGGTTCAGGCGGCCGATGCCCTCGAGTTCACGGTCGCCAGCTTCCCGGTCGCACCGTCCGCCATCCTGATCGCCTACCTGCCGATGATCGTGGTGACCGACGCCGAGCAGGGCGCGGCCTACCTGAGTCGACTGTCCGAGGTCCCCCGCTACCTCGCCCAGGCCGAGGAGCGCCTCGCGGCCGGTCGCGCCGTGGACCTGGTTCCGGTGAGGCGGCTCGTGACCAATGCGACCGAGCAGATCTCCGCCCTCCTGTCCGCCGATCCGTGCCCGCTGGCCCTCGAGCCGCAGGGCGAGTGGCCCGGTGTCGACCGTTGGCGCGAGGACATGCAGCGCGTCGTGGACACGGGGGTCAAGCCGGCCTTCGCCGCGCACCGGCAGGTCCTGCTCGAGCAGGTGCTACCCACCGCCCGCCCCGACGAGCAGCCGGGGCTGATCTACCTCCCGGGCGGCCGGCGGCGCTACGAGCGTCTGGTCCGCGTGCACACCACCACGCAGAGGACGCCCGAGGAGCTGCACCAGGTCGGCCTCGACCAGCTGACGCGCATCCATGCGGAGTTCGCCGAGCTCGGTGGCGAGCTCTTCGGAATCCGCGAGCCCCGCGAGATCTTCATCCGGCTCCAGGAGGACCCCGACCTGCGCTGGGAGTCAGCCGACGCGATCCTGTCCGCGGCGGAGACGGCCGTGCGCCGTGCGGAGAATGCGGCCGGTGCGTGGTTCGGTCGCATGCCGGAGGCAGTGTGCGCGGTCGCGCCCATCCCCGATCTCGAGGCCGAGGGCTCGGCACCGGCCTACTACCTGCCCCCGGCAGTGGACGGCTCCCGCCCGGGCACGTACTACGCCAACGTCCTCCGACCCGAGGAGCGGACCTCCTACGAGCTCGAGGCGATCGCCTTCCACGAGGCGGTTCCCGGCCATCACTTCCAGCTGTCACTCGCCCTGGAACAACAGGGGCTGCCGATGCTGCGTCGCATGACGCTGTTCAACGCGTACGCCGAGGGCTGGGGCCTGTACTCGGAGCGGCTGGCCGACCAGATGGGCCTGTACTCCTCGGAGCTGCAGCGCATGGGCATGCTGTCGGCGGACGCGTTCCGGTCCTCCCGGCTGGTCATCGACACCGGGCTGCACGCCTTCGGCTGGTCCCGCGACCGGGCCGTCCAGTTCATGCTGCAGAACACCGCCCTGCCGAGGATCGCCGTCGAGGCGGAGATCGACCGCTACATCGCGATGCCCGGCCAGGCACTGAGCTACATGACCGGCCGGCTGGAGATCGAAGCGCTCCGTGCCCGCGCCGAAGCCGAGATGGGTGACGACTTCGACATCCGGGACTTCCACGACCTCGTGCTCGGCATCGGTGCGGTGCCGCTCTCCGTGCTCGGTGAGGCCGTAGCCGACTGGATCGTTAGCCGCGACCGGCCAGCCGGGCCTTGAGGGCGTCGCGCTTCTCCTCGAAGCGCGACGCCTGCGTGTCCATGTCTGACATGAGCGCGGCGACCTCGTCACGAGCCTGCTCGCCCTCGGGCCCGAAGTCGTCGCGCTCGAAGACGCGCCACTTGCGGAGCACGGGCATGACCACCTCGTCACGATGCTGCCGCAGGTCGTAGATGCCTGCGACGGCGATCTCCACGGCCTTGCGCCCGAAGCCCTCGATCCCGTGACCGGGCATCGCGAAGTCCCGGACCGAGCCGAGCACGGCCACCATCGACTGGTCCGGGGCGATGTCGAAGGCCGCCTCGATGACGTTGCGGTAGAAGAGCATGTGCAGGTTCTCGTCGAGCGCGATGCGGGCCATGAGCTGCTCAGCGAGCGGGTCGCCCGACGCGTTGCCGGTGTTCCGGTGCGAGATGCGGGTCGCCAGCTCCTGGAACGAGACGTAGGTCAGTCCGGCGAGGAACCCCGGGTTGATCGCATGGAACCCCTCCTGCATGTGCCGCATGCGCGCATCCTCGAGCGCCCGGGGGTCGACCGCACGGGTCACCGTGAGGTAGTCGCGGATCGCGATGCTGTGTCGCCCCTCCTCCGCGGTCCACCGGCCCAGCCACTCCGCGTAGGCGCCGCTCTGGCTGACGTTCGTGGCGATCTCGGTGTGGTAGCTGGGCAGGTTGTCCTCGGTCAGGAGGTTGATGATGAAGCTGGTCCGTGCCGCGTCGGTGAACTTCTGGTCGGACTCCTCCCAGGCACGACCGTCGAGAGGACCCTCGAAGTCCTCCCCCAGGCTCCACGGCACGTACTCGTGCGGGTACCAGTCCTTCGCCATCGACAGGTGACGATCGAGCTCTCGGGCGACGATCGGCTCGAGGTCCTGCTGCAGCTGCTCGTCCGTGAGCGGGGTGCTGACCATGGGGCACAGCCTGACACACGCGAATGTCAAGTACTTACGTCCCGTGCAACGTGGGGCGTAGCAGCCGCGGCAGGTTTATGGTGACGGAATGGAGTCGAGGAGGTGGACGCGATGAACGAGAAGGTGGCGGGGGCCGCCGCGCCAGCCCGCGTGGCTAGGGAGACGGCGTTGGGCACCGATGAACCCGGTGACGCCGCCGACCAGGCCGAACGTCTCTCGATGATCATGGAGGCCGAGGCCGTTCACAACGCGCTCAACGGCGGTGGTGGCGAGGGCAGCGACGATGACCTCCCCTACCCGCTCGAGGATGTCGAGAGCGTGCTCGCCATGGAGGACGCCGAGGACTCCAGCGACGACCCGATGCATGCCGGGGGGCTCAATCCGACCCCGTGGGTGCCGGCGGAGACGGCCGCCATGCACGTCGTCGACTTCGACGATCCTGACGACAACGCCTACTACGGCGACGAGAACGACTCCGAGCGCGCTGACCCGCAGTTCGACCAGTTCGACAGTCGTCCCCGCGACCTCACGCCCGAGGACGAGACCCTGCTCGGGATCGATCCCTACGACGAGCCGGCAGGAACGTGACCGACCCGGACGAGCCTTCCATCAAGTCGACCGTCACCTACGAGGTCGACGGCGCGGTGGCCA
Source organism: Actinomycetales bacterium (assembly GCA_016125355.1). Taxonomy (GTDB): domain Bacteria; phylum Actinomycetota; class Actinomycetes; order S36-B12; family S36-B12; genus UBA10649. The sequence goes on from WGLX01000042.1 coordinate 21,037, forward strand.
CGATCACGCTGAACCGGCCTGACCGCCTCAACGCGATCGTGCCCGGCATGGGCGAGCGCTATGCCGAGCTGCTCCGGACCGCCGACGACGACCCCGACGTACGGGCGATCGTCGTCACGGGTGCCGGCCGCGGGTTCTGCGCGGGCGCCGACCTGTCGATCCTCGCCGAGGGTCGCGATGCCCTCGACCAGTACCTCGACGGGCAGTCCGTCGACTCCCTGCCCACGGTGGCCCTGCGCCTGCGGACCCCGGTCGCCACGGCGATCAACGGGCCCTGCGCGGGCATCGGGTTCGTCCTCGCCATCGCGGCCGACGCCCGCTTCGCGTCCAGCACCGCCTCCCTCTCGACCTCCTTCGTCCGGCTCGGTCTCGTGGCGGAGTACGGGGTGGCGTGGCTGCTCCCCCGCCTGATCGGCCTGCCGGCCGCCACCGACCTGCTGCTCACCGGTCGCACGATCGACGCCCAGGAGGCACTGGCCCTAGGGCTGGTCCAGTCCGTGCACGGCGACGCCCTCGAGGCGGCCCGTGCGTGGGCACGCGGCGTGGCGCAGAGCTCCTCGCCGTCGGCGATGGCCGCCATGAAGCGCCAGCTGCTCGAGGCCGACACCCAGACTCTCGACGCGGCCGTCGACTCGTCCCTCAACGAGATGCGCGCCGCATTCGACCGCCCTGACCTGCTCGAGGCACTTACCGCACGACTGGAGAAGCGGGAACCGCAGTTCCCGCCGTGGGTGGGCTGACGCCGATCCGCGCTAACGACCATGCTGGCTACTTGCCGCGAGACGGCGTAGCGTGTCATGGGTCACGTCATCGGCTGGGAGGGGAGGCTCTCCGATGAGGGCCGGCGAGCGGCATGCTACCCGCGTCCGCGGGCACGGGGAGCGCGTGTACGTGCTCGCCCACGGCCTGGGCGGGACCCAGCGGCAATGGGATCCCATTGCCGAGGCGCTGGCTGACGATCACACCGTGGTCACCTTCGATCTCGCCGGGTCGGGCGACTGCGACCCCACCGTCTTCGATGCCCGTCGGCACTCCAGCATCCTGGGCTTCGCGGACGACCTGGCAGCGATCATGGCAGAACTGGACCTGCGGGGTGCGACCTATGTCGGACACTCGATGTCCGGCACTGCCGGTGCACTGGTCGCGGCCGTGGACCCGGGCCAGTTCTCCCAACTGGTGCTCATCTGCGCGAGCCCGCGATATGTGGACGACCCGTCAACGGGCTATGTGGGGGGCTTCACGGAGGCTGCCATTGACGGCCTGCTGGACGCCATCGACTCGGACTACGCCCTCTGGTCGACGGGCTTCGCGCCGCACGTCATGAAGAACAGCGACCGCCAGGAACTGGCACTCGAATTCACCCGGACGCTGCAGGAGTACAGCCCGGAAGTGGCCTACACTGTCATGAAGGCCGCCTTCACGAGCGATTTCCGATCCCACATGTCGCGGGTAACCACTCCGGCCCTGCTGCTGCAGAGCCACGACGACCCCGCTGTGCCGCTCGCGACTGCCCGTTGGCTGGAGCAGGCACTCCCCAACGCGGAGCTCCGCGAGCTCCCGCAGGTTGGTCACTTCCCGCATGTGGTCGATCCGCAGACCGTGCTGGACGCGATCCGGACGGTCGGTGCAGGAGGTACGCCGTGAGGGCGCCCAGCCATCCGGCACTGGAAATCCTGGTACGCGAACTCCATGCCGACGGGGCGGTCCTCATCCGACGTGACACACCGGGCAGCGCGTGCGTCTCGGACGCCACCGTTCCCACGATCGCGGAGGGTGACCCGTGGCCGAACCTGCCGGAGATCGACGATGCCCAGTTGATAACGGATCCCTCACGGTTCGGCAGGTACACCTCGACCGCGATGCGCCTGAGCCTGCCGAGCGAGCTGCGCGGAGTCCTCATCGCCCCGTTGGCGGAGGGCCGCCTTGCCCTCCTGGTGGCCTGGGCGCAGTCGCGGCCTCCCGAGGACGAAACCGCCCTCACCTCCTCGGGAACCTTCGCCACTTTCGCGGCACTCGCCCCGTTGCTGGACACGCAGCGCCAGTACGAGCTCTCGAACGCGCGGCTGCGGGCGCTGCTCGGGGCCATGTCCCAGGCGGTGGTGCTGGTCGATGGCAGCGGCGGCCCGGGCGAGATCAACCGTGCCGCCGGCGGACTGCTGGGCCTGCCCGCCGGCGCCGTCTCGGCCACCGAGTTGTCCGGGGCCCTTCGCGCGCTGCGGGAACGGGCCCTCCACGGGGACGTTGACGAGACCCCCTCCGCGACCCTGATCGAGAATTCCAGCGCCCACGCCACCTGGGTGTGCAATTTCGAGGACGAACCTCGCTCCGTGCGCGTCAGCATTGCGCCGATCCCCTCGATGGTGCCGGGCAGCCGCGTGTGGGTCTTCGACGACATCTCCCGGGAGCGGGCACTGCTGAACGCCGAGCGCGACGCTCGGGACGCCGTGGCCGTCAGCGAGCAGCGCTACCGGATGCTCGTCGAGAACGCCGCCGACATCGTCTTCCAGTCTGTCGAGGGCATCCTGGAGTGGATCTCGCCGAACCTCGAGTCGGTGACCGGTTGGCGGCCGGCCGACCTCGTGGGCACCTCCACGATCCATCTCTGGCACCCCGACGACATGAAGGAGGCGTACGGCCTGCGCGAGCGCGTCTACGACGGCGGTGAGGGCAGCGGCGTGATGCGGTTCCGCAAGGCCGATGGCACCTACCTGTGGATCGAGGTCTCCCTCAGCAGCTACGTGAACCCCGATGGGCTGCGCGGCGCCGTGGGCATCATGCGCGACGTGAGCGCCCGCGTCGCCGCCGAGGAGCAGGCTCGGCGGTCCGAGGCCCGGTACCGACTGCTCGCCGAGAACGCGTCCGACGTCGTCTTCGAGAAGGACCCGGACGCGGTCATCCGGTGGGCCTCACCATCGGCACGGGAGTTCCTCGGGGTCGAGCCTGACGACCTGATCGGCCGGCCGATCGCGACCGTGTTCGTACCGGAGGACGTCAGCCGGGTGGAGTCGGCCCATCGGTTGGCGGAGACGGGCAGGAACGTGACCTACCGCGCGCGCTTCGTGCGGGCCGATGGCGACATCCGGTGGAGCGAGGTGAGCGCCCGGCCGGTCTTCGGGGCCGATGGTCTCCTGATCGGCCGGATCGGCAGCCTTCGCGACATCCATGAGGAGGTTCTGGCGGAGGAGGCCCTGGCCGAGGTGCAGGCGCGCTACCGGTTCGTCGCCGAGAACGCGTCCGACGTGGTCACCCGCTACTCCCCCGACGGGGTCATCGAATGGGCCTTCGGCTCGACGCAGGATCTGCTCGGGATTCCGCCAGATGGCGTCGTCGGCATACGGACGACCGACTGGCTCAGTGACGAGGACATGGTCGACTTCGACGAGAAGGTGGCTGCGCTGCGTCGGGGTGAGGTGGTCACCGGGTACGTCCGCCTGAAGCGGCCGGACGGCGGCACGCACTGGATCGACCGCCGCACCCGGGCCGTGTTCGACGCGAACGGGCGGATGCAGTACGTCGTGAGTGCCTGGCGCGACGCACAAGCCGTGATCGAGTACCGCGAGGCCCTGACGCGGTCCGAGCGGGACGCGCGGGAACTCGCTCAGCGCTACGAGGCCGCACGCAACGACGCCATGCAGGCCAGCCACGCGAAGACCGCGTTCCTGTCCCGGATGAGCCACGAGCTGCGCACTCCGTTGAACGCCGTGATCGGATTCGCCCAGCTCCTCGCGCTCGACCCCTTGACGGACGAGCAGCTCGAGGCCGTGGACCAGATCCAGACCGGGGGTCGTCACCTGCTCGATCTCGTCAACGAGATCCTCGACATCTCCCGCATCGAGGCGGGTCGGATGTCGCTGTCGATGGAGTCGGTGGCGATCAAGGACGTCGTCGGCGAGGCCCTCGACCTGGTGCGACCCATGACTGCCGCGACCGGCGTGACCCTCGACGGTTCGCGTGGAACCGCCACCACCCTCCATGCGCTCGCAGACCGGCAACGGCTCATCCAGGCCCTCATCAACCTGCTCACCAATGCTGTGAAGTACAACCGTCCGGGCGGAACGGTCAGCGTATCGGCGAGGACCGGGAACGACGGGATGGTGCATCTCACCGTCACGGACACGGGCATGGGCATCGCTCCGGAGCTGATGCCGCGCCTCTTCGAGCCCTTCGACCGACTCGGCGCCGAGAGCTCCGGCATCGAGGGCACGGGCATCGGCCTCACCCTGGTCCAGGGCCTGTTGAGCGCCATGGGCGGTGCCGTGGAGGTCGAGAGCAACGTGGGAGAGGGATCGGCCTTCTCCCTGGTGCTGGCGCCCGCCGAGCGCGAGCACCTCAACGACACGGATGTCGTTCCATCCCCGCACTCCCCGTCGCTCCGGCCCCCGCGTGTCCTCTACGTGGAGGACAACCCCGCCAATGCGACCCTCATGCGCCAGATCATGCGCCAGCGCCCGGAGGCGGAGCTCACCGTCAGCATGACAGGCATCGAGGGACTGTCGCTGGCCCGCGAGGGCGAGTACGACGTGCTCTTCCTCGATCTCCACCTTCCGGACCTCGGCGGGGCGGAGATCCTGCGCGAGCTCCGATCCGATCCGGCGACAACGGCCCTGCCCATCTTCGTCCTCACCGCGGATGCGTCTCCCGAGGTGCGGCGTCAGGCCCTGTCCATGGGCGCCACGGGCTTCCTGACCAAGCCGGTCGACGTGGCCGAGGTCCTCGAGAGCGTCGATGAGTCCACCCGCGAGGAGGCGGCACCGTGAGCGTCATCGAGGAGGCCCTCGCGGGCCTTTCTGAGAACCGGGTCCTCGTGGTCGACGACAACCCGGCGAACACCCGGCTGGTCCGCAGCCTGCTGCTACGCGCCGGGCTGCGCGAGGTCCGCGAGATCCAGGACCCCCTGACCTTCGAACGGATTATCGACGCCTTCGATCCCGACCTGGTCATCCTCGACCTCATGATGCCGAAGATGGACGGCTTCGCCGTTCTGGACCTCCTCGCCCGTCGGTCCGTGGGCGTGTTCCTGCCCGTCATCGTGGTCACGGCGGATGACTCCAAGGCGAGCACCGAGCGCGCGCTCGGACTCGGTGCCCACGATTTCGTCACGAAACCGTTCAATGCGGCCGAGCTCGTGCTCCGTTCCCGCAACCTCCTGCGGTCGCGCGCGGCCTACGTCGAGCTGCGCCGCAGCCGCGCTTGGCTGCGCAGCCGGCTCGACCTCTTCGAACCCGACCTGTCCGCGTCCGGGGTGGACCCGGACCGCGTCCGCACGCTCATCGACGACACGATCAAGGCTGGGACTTTCACCATCGTCGGACAGCCGGTCATCGACATGCGATCGGGCGACACGCTCAGCATCGAGGCGTTGGCGCGTTTCCCGTCCGGTGTGCTGAACAACGCAGGGGCCTGGTTCGCCGCCGCGCTCGAGTCCGGCCAGGTGGGTGACCTTGAGCTGGCAGCGGCGACCAAGGCGCTCGGCCATCTGCCCCACTTGAGCGATGGCGCCCGCATGTCAATCAATCTCTCCCCGTCGACGGTCCTTGCCGGCGGACTCGGGGCGCTCGGTGAGGACGTCCCGTGGTCGCGCATCATCGTGGAGCTCACCGAGCACGTGCCCGTTGCGGACTACGCCGCCCTGCGCGCGGCCCTCCGACCCTACGTGGACCGCGGCCTCCGCATCGCCATCGATGACACGGGCGCCGGCTTCGCCAGCCTTCGCCACATCCTCGACCTCGAGCCGCACATCATCAAGCTGGACATCGGCATCACGCGCGGCGTGGACGCGGACCCCAGCCGGGCAGCGTTGGCGGGCATGCTCGTGCACTTCGCCCAGGAGGTCGGCATCCGCGTGGTCGCCGAGGGCATCGAGACGGAGGCAGAGCGCGACCGGCTGCTCGAGCTCGGCGTGGTGTACGGGCAGGGCTATCTGCTTGGCCGCCCGCGACCGCTGGGGCCCGCCGCCGCGGAGAAGGCAGCAGGCTGACGCGCACCTATGCGCGGGCTACGGGAGTAGCCCGCAGTGCGCCAATGCCATCCGCACGAGCCGACCCTGCCCACCCGACATCTCCGCCTGGAACTCCGGGGAGGATGCCTCGGCCGGGGTGACCCACACCAAGTCCAGGGCCTCCTGCGAGGGCGCGCAGTCGCCGTCCAGGGGCACGACGAAGGCCAGCGCCACCGCATGCTGGCGGGGGTCGTGGAACCCGGTCACCTCGGGGCTGGGGAAGTACTCGACCACGGTGAACGGCTGCGGGGAGGGCCCGACCCGCGGCAACGCCATGGTGCCGAGGTCCTTCTCCAGGTGGCGCAGCAGCGCATCGCGCACGCGCTCCCCGTAGAGAACCCGGCCGGACACGACGGCCCGGGAGATGCTGCCGTCCGGCATCGCCCGCAGGAGCAGCCCGATGAGGGTGACCTGGCCCCGGTCATCGGTGCGCACCGGAACCGCATCGACGTAGACGATCGGCAGCCGCTGGCGCGCCGACGCGAGCTCGTCGTCGGCGAGCCACGATCCACGGGTGTCCAGCATGTCGCTCACGTCCCGACCCTAGCCGCCGATACCGGCCATCGTGCGTCATACTCGCCGCATGCTCGGCGCCCTGCTCTCCGGACTCGGCATCGGCGTGCTCGCCGCGGCCCAGGTCGGTCCGATTTGGCTGCTGTGCGTGCGCACCAGCGCCCGCTACGGGTTCCGTCCGGGAGCGGCCATCGGGGTTGCGGCGTCGTCCGTCGACCTCGTCTACTCACTGCTCGGGGCCCTCGGGGCCGCGGCCCTCCTCCAGTTCGCCCCACTGCGCATCGGCCTGGGCCTCCTCGGCGGCGGCGTGCTGGTGTTCCTGGGTGCGCGAACCCTCCGCGACGCATGGCGCATCAGGGCGGGAGCCGAGGACGAGGGCGAGGTGGTCGAGCCACGGAAGGCGCTGCGGACGGGACTGATCGCGACGGCGTCCAACCCGCTCACCATCCTCACCTGGGGGGCGGTCTTCTCGGGCGCGGCGGTGGCAGACGTCGCAGGCACGCCAGCCTCGGCACTGGCCTTCGTGCTCGGGATCGGACTGGGCTCCCTGCTCCTGCACCTGACGCTGGCGGGTGTCGCAGCTGCGCTCGGCGGGCGCATGGGGGCCACGGCCCTGCGCTGGACCGACGCCCTCAGCGGCCTCGGCCTCATCGGCTTCGGGGCGCTGATCAGCGTCCGCACGGTGCAGGAAGCCTGATCCCGACCTAGAGTCGTCCTATGTCCCACAGCACCCCGGCACAGGACGGCCCCCAGCGGCCGGATGGATCCCGTTTCGACGTCGCCAAGTCCGAGGCGGAGTGGCGGTCGCAGCTCTCCCCCGAGGAGTACCACGTCCTCCGGGAGGCGGGCACCGAGCGCCCGTACACCGGTGAGTACACCGACATGAAGACGGAGGGCGTGTACCGGTGCCGGGCCTGCGGCGCGGAGCTGTTCCGCAGCGAGACGAAGTTCGACTCGCATTGCGGCTGGCCGAGCTTCTTCGCCCCCCTCGCCGAGGACCGCGTCCTGTACCTGACCGACACCAGCCTGGGCATGGCTCGCACCGAGGTGCGGTGCGCCTCGTGCGGCGGTCACCTCGGCCACGTGTTCGAGGGCGAGGGCTACGGCACCCCGACCGACCAGCGCTACTGCATCAACTCCATCTCGATGGAGTTCACGCCGTCGCACTGATCATCAGCACGCCGGCCAGGGCCACCGCGACGCCCGCGTACTGCACCGGCCGCAGCCGCTCATGCAGCAGGGCCGCAGCGAGCACGGCCGTCACGACCGGATACAGCGAACCCAGCACGGCGGTGGTGGACAGCAGCCCGATGGTCGTCGCCACGCCGTACAAAACGTTCGCCGTGGCGTCGAGCACGCCCACGGCCGCCAGAGGAAGCAGGTCGCGACGCGTGGCGCCCCCGAACGACCGGGCGATCATGGCGATCGGGATGAACATCACCACGCTCGTGACACGCATCCCGGTCATCGTCATGAGCGCCGAGACCTCGCTCCCCCGCGCCATGAAGACGAACATGCCGCCGAAGGCCAAGGCGGCCACGCCCGCGAAGGCCAGCGGCCGGGCGCTCTCGGCGCCGGACAGCTCCGGGCCGCTCGCCAGCAGGATCCCGATGGTGGCGGCCAGGATGCCGAGCACCTGCAGCGAGGAGGGCAGCTCCCCGCCCAGCAGCGCGACGGCGACGGGGACCACCACGGAGAGGGAGACCAGGGGCGACACGATGCCCATCGGGCCGATCGCCAGTGCGGAGTAGAACGCCACCATGCCGACCAGCCCCAGCACGCTCGAGGCGATGGCCCACGGCCAGTAGCCGGGATCAGTCGACCACGCCCCAGTCCCGGTGGCCACGGCCACGAGCACGACGAACCCCGCCACCTGCGAGATCCCGTAGACCGCGAGCGCCGGCAGCCGCCTGCTCACGCTGCCCCCGAGGAAATCGGCGGTGCCCCACATGAGGCTGGAGAGGAGGGCGAGCGCCGCGTACACGCGCACACCCTAGGGGCGGCCAGGCCCTGATCACGCGGCGCGTCGGCTCCGCCGACCGTGCCGGACGACTTAGCCTGACCGGGTGAGGTCGATCGTCACCGGCACGGATGCGTTCGAGCGCGCGCTCGAACGCGTCAAGTCGGTGCGCCCGCGGCCGGAGTTCGTCCTCGACGAGGCTCCGGCGCCGCAGCGGCTGGCGCCCTCGGCCATGGCGCTGACGGCCGAGATGTCCGACCCCGACTCCGAGGAGGCCTCGGGTCGGCTGGTGCTCCTCCACGACCCCGATGGCGTCGAGGAGTGGAACGGGTCCTTCCGCGTCGTGGTGTTCGTGCGCGGGCTGCTCGAGTCCGAGTCGACCGACGATCCCCTCCTGCATGACGTGGCGTGGACCTGGGTCACGGAGGCTCTCGAGGCCAACGGCTGTCACCCCACCCAGCTGGGCGGGACCGTGACCCGCACGGCCGGCCGGTCCTTCGGCACCATGCTGGAGCGTCCTGCGGACGGCTTCGTGGAGATCCGGGCGTCATGGACGCCGCGCGAGGATCCGACCACGGGTGAGCCGCTCGACGACCTCGCTGGCCATGTCGAGGCGTGGCTGGACCTGCTGGCCCAGGCGGCCGGCCTTCCTCCCGTCCCACGAGGCGTGGCACAGGTCGACGTGCGTCGGCGGCGGGGTCGCCCGTGACGGAACCGGTCGTCCTCGAACCCCGCGATGGGGTTCCCGACGTGATCGTGGACCCGTCCGAGCTGGCTGCCTACGCCGAGGCGCTCGCCGCCGGGTCCGGTCCCCTCGCCCTCGACGCCGAACGCGCCTCGGGCTACCGCTACAGCCATCGCGCGTACCTGGTCCAGATGCGCCGAGAGGGGGCGGGCACCGCACTGATCGACCCGATCAGCCTGCCGGATCTCAGCGTCATCCAGGAGGCGACCGAGGGCGTCGAGTGGATCCTGCACGCGGCCACCCAGGACCTCGCCTGCCTCGCCGAGGTCGGACTGCGCCCCTCGGCGCTGTTCGACACCGAGCTCGCCGGTCGGCTGCTCGGTCGGGAGCGGGTCTCGCTGGCGGCCTTGGTCGAAGGCGAGCTCGGCTTCATCCTGGAGAAGGGGCACGGAGCCACGGACTGGTCGGCTCGGCCGCTCAGCCACGCGCAGCTGCGCTACGCGGCCCTCGACGTGGAGGTGCTCGTCGAACTGCGCGATGCGCTCGCCGCGGCGCTCGAGGAGTCGGGCAAGGACCGACTGGCCCGTGAGGAGTTCCACGCCCTGCTGTCCTTCGCCCCCCGGGAGAAGGGCGGGGACGAGTGGCGACGGACCTCGGGGATCCACCGGGTGCGCAAGCCGCGGGACCTCGCGGTCGTGCGCGCCCTGTGGCAGGCCCGCGACGACATCGCCCGCGAGAAGGACCTCGCCGTGGGGCGGCTCCTCCCCGACTCGTCGATCGTGGCCGCGGCCCTCACCCCCCTTGCCAGCATGGCGGAGCTGGCGGACCTGAAGGACTTCCACGGCCGCGGAGCCCACCGGTACCTGCGCGCGTGGTGGGGCGCGATCGCGGAGGCCCGTGCCCTGCCGGACGCCGACCTGCCACGGTCGGCCACGCCTCCCGTCGGGCCTCCTCCGGCGAGGTCGTGGGCCGAGAAGGACCCGGCGGCCCATGCCCGGCTCTCCGCGGCACGCGCCATCCTCGCGGAGCTGGCCGCCGGCCAGGAGATGCCGGTGGAGAACCTCATCGCCCCGGACTCCGTGCGCCGGCTGTGCTGGGCGCCGCCGGAGCCGGCCGACCAGGAGGCCGTCACGGCCTTCCTGAGCGAGCTCGGCGTGCGGCCCTGGCAGATCGAGGCGACCGTCGACGCCCTGTGCGCCGCACTCACCGCCGACGAGGGCAGGTCGTCGACGACCCCGGACACGCAGGTTACTGGCGAGTAGCCAACGTAGTTACTCGTCGGTAATATGGCCGCAGCCGTCCGGCCGGGCGGCGTGCACACAGCCATGGGAGCCGAACGTGGGCCGGACACCTGCTGAAGTCGTATTCGTCGATGGGGTGCGCACCCCGTTCGGGAAGGCGGGCAGCGCACTCGCCGAGACCCGCGCGGACGACCTTGTCGTCAAGGTCTTCCGCGAACTGCTGCGCCGCAATCCGGGACTGCCTCCGGAGCGGATCGACGACGTCGCGGTTGCGGCCACGACGCAGATCGGCGACCAGGGCCTGACCATCGGGCGCACGGCCTCGCTGCTCTCCGGCATCCCGAACTCGGTCCCGGGGTACTCCATCGACCGGATGTGCGCGGGCGCCATGACGGCCGTCACCACGGTCTCCGCGGCCATCATGGCGGGGCAGTACGACGTGGCCCTCGCCGGCGGCGTCGAGAGCATGTCGCGGCACCCCATGGGCGAGGGCGTCGACCCGAATCCGCGATTCCTGTCCGAGCGCCTCGTCGACATCGAGGCCCTCAGCATGGGCGCCACGGCCGAGAACCTGCACGACCGCTTCCCGCACCTGACCAAGGCACGCGCGGACGCGTTCGCCCTGGGATCGCAGCAGAAGACCGCCCACGCGTACGAGCAGGGGTGGATCCAGCCCGACCTCGTCCCCGTGGCCGCGCGGTCGAGTGAGCTCGGCTGGGGCATGCTCACCCAGGACGAGGTCATGCGACCGGGGACCACCCTGGAAGGACTGGCCAGCCTGAAGACGCCGTTCCGCCCGCACGGCCGAGTGACGGCCGGCAACTCCTCCGGCCTCAACGACGGCGCGACCGGGGCGATCCTCGCCTCCGAGGCGCTCGCCGACGAGCTGGGCCTGCAGAAGAAGATGCGCATGGTCGGCTTCGCCTTCGCGGGCGTCGAGCCGGAGGTCATGGGCGTCGGACCGGTGCCCAGCACCGAGAAGGCCCTCACGCGCGCAGGGATGTCGATCGAGGACATCGACCTGTTCGAGATCAACGAGGCCTTCGCCGTGCAGGTGCTGGCCTTCCTCGACCACTTCGGAATCGCCGACGACGACCCGCGGGTCAACCCGATGGGCGGGGCGATCGCCGTCGGGCACCCGCTGGCCTCCAGCGGCATCCGCCTCATGAACTACCTCGCCGCGGACTTCGCCCGCAATCCCGAGGCCCGGTATGGCATCACCACGATGTGCATCGGCCTGGGCATGGGCGGAACGGTGATCTGGGAGAACCTGAACCACGCAGGGAGCAACTGATGACGGACGTGACCATGAACCCCGACGAGGTCGTCACCCACGCCCGCGTGCGCGTGATCGACATGCCGGAGGGCGCTGGCCGCATGGCGCTCATCACGATCGACAACGACCGTGACCACACGCGTCCCACGACCTTCGGACCAGCGGGTCTGCAGTCCATCGAGGAGGCCCTCGACGACGTCGCCGCCATGACGGACATCGCGGCCGTCGGCGTGACCGGAAAGCCGTTCATCTTCGCGGTGGGCGCCGACCTCTCGGCCATCGGGCTGGTCAAGGACCGCGCCGTGATCCACGAGTTCGGCAAGCGCGGGCACGACGTGTTCCGCCGGTTCGGCGAGCTGTCCGTCCCCACTTTCGCCTTCGTCAACGGCGCGGCCATGGGCGGTGGCACCGAGCTGGCCCTGCACTGCACGTACCGCACGATGTCGTCGGCGGCCGCGGCGATGTCGCTGCCTGAGGTGTTCCTGGGCCTCATCCCCGGCTGGGGCGGGGCCTGGCTGCTGCCGAACCTCATCGGGCCCGCGAACGCCCTCGAGGTGATCGTGGCCAACCCCCTGCAGCGCAACAAGCAGCTGTCGCCGAAGGACGCACTGCGCCTGGGGGTTGTCGATGCCGTCTTCGAGTCGGCCGACTTCCTCGAGCAGTCGGTCCGCTGGGCGGCCGGCGTGCTCGCCGGCAGCGTCGCCGTCGACCGCCCCGAGATCGACCGTGAGTCGTGGGACGGGATCTGCGACTTCGCCGTGGCGATGCTCGACGACAGGATCCACGGGGCCTCACCGGCGCCCTACCGTGCCGTCGACCTCGTGCGCGCGGCCCGCACCGCCACCCGTTCCGAGGGCTTCGACGCCGAGGACGACGCTCTCGCCGACCTCGTCATGGGCGACGAGCTGCGGGCCAACCTGTACGCCTTCGACCTCATCCAGAAGCGGGCCAAGCGCCCCGTCGGAGTGCCCGATAAGTCGCTCGCCCGCCCGGTCACCAAGGTGGGCGTGGTCGGCGCGGGCCTCATGGCCTCCCAACTGGCCCTGCTGTTCGCCAAGCGCCTGCAGGTGCCCGTTGTCATGACCGACCTCGACCAGGAGCGCGTGGACAAGGGCCTGGCCTTCGTGCGCGGCGAGCTGGAGAAGCAGGTCGCCAAGGGTCGGCTCAGCCAGGACAAGGCCAACCGCCTGTCCGCGCTGATCACCGGCTCTACGGATACCGGCGTCTTCGCCGACGCGGAGTTCGTCATCGAGGCGGTGTTCGAGAACCTCGACGTCAAGCGCCAGGTGTTCGCGGACCTCGAGGCGATCGTCTCCGACACCTGCGTGCTCGCGACGAACACCTCGTCGCTCTCCGTCTCGGCGATGGCCGAGCGGCTCCAGCACCCGGAGCGGGTCGTGGGCTTCCACTTCTTCAACCCGGTCGCGGCCATGCCGCTGCTCGAGATCGCCCGGGCGGAGAAGACCGACGACGCCACCCTCGCGACCGCGTTCGCCGTGGGCAAGTCCCTCAAGAAGACCTGCGTGCTCGTCAAGGACGCGCCGGCCTTCGTGGTGAACCGGCTGCTCATCCGCTCGATGGGCGAGGTGTTCCGCGCGCTCGACGAGGGGACGCCGGCTGACGTCATGGACCATGCCATGGACAGCCTCGGCATGCCGATGAGCCAGTTCGCGCTCCTCGAGCTCGTGGGGCCGGCGGTGGCCCTGCACGTGTCCGAGTCGATGCACGACGTGTTCCCCGACCGCTACTACGTCTCGGAGAACCTGCGCCGGATCGTGACGGCCGGCCGCACCACGCTGCTCATGACCCCGGAGAACGGCAAGCCGGTGCTCGACCCCGAGGTGGCCGCCCTGCTCGAGCAGGAAGACACCGTGCTCACCGCCGAGCAGATCCAGCAGCGGGTCGCCGATGCGCTCTCGGACGAGATCCGCAGGATGCTCGACGAGGGGGTCGTGGCCGAGGTGCAGGACATCGACCTGTGCATGGTCATGGGCGCCGCGTGGCCGATGTGGCTCGGCGGCATCAGCCCGTACCTCGACCGCAGCGGGTCTGCCGAGCGGGTGACCGGCGCCCGGTTCCTCGCGCAGGGGGTGGCGTCCGTCCCGGCCTGACCGTCCGGCGGAAGTCGGGACCTTTGGCCACCGATCCGGCCTGAACCTTACGCTACCGTAACTTACGCACACGTAGGTTACGTCCCGCGGAGGTCTATCGTGCTCACGGCCGATCAGCTGCCGGTCATCATCCAGGGCGGCATGGGGGCCGCTGTGTCCTCGTGGCGCCTGGCCCGCGCGGTCTCCCAGACCGGCCAGTTGGGCGTGGTGTCGGGGGTCGCCCTCGACCTCGTGCTGGCCCGCCGACTGCAGGATGGCGACCGCGCCGGCGACGTCCGTCGGGCTCTCGCCGCCTTCCCCGCCCCGGAGATGGCCCAGCGGGTCCTGGACCGGTACTTCATCGAGGGCGGGCGCCCCGAGGGGATGCCCTACGCCCCCGTGCCCCGCCTCACCGCGGCTCCCCAGCGGCGGTCGGTCGAGCTCGTCGTGCTCGGCTCCTTCGTCGAGGTGTGGCTCGCCAAGGAGGGGCACGAGGGCCTCGTCGGCATCAACTGCCTGGAGAAGATCCAGCTGTCCACCCCGGCCACGCTGCTCGGCGCCATGATCGCCGGCGTCGACGTCGTGCTCATGGGAGCCGGCGTGCCGCGGGAGATCCCTCGCACGCTCGACCTGCTGGCCGCGGGCTCGCCCGTCGCCTTCCCCATCGACGTGGAGGGCGCCCCGTCCGGGTCCGTCACCCTCGACCTTGACCCCGCCGGGCTGCTCGGCGACGACCTGCCGCTGCTCATCCGTCCGGTCTTCCTGGCCATCGTCTCCGCACACGTGCTGGCCGCGTTCCTGGCTCGCGACGAGCAGATCCGACCGGACGGCTTCGTCGTCGAGGCACCGCCGGCAGGCGGGCACAATGCGCCCGCGCGCAAGCCCGTCATCGAGGATGGCGAGCTGGTGTTCGGCCCCCGCGACGAGCCGGACCTGCAGCGGATCGCCGACCTTGGCCTGCCCTTCTGGGTCGCGGGGGCATCCGGCTCGCCCGAGGCCGTGCAGGCCGCTCTCGCCGCCGGTGCCCGCGGGGTGCAGGTCGGCACGCTCTTCGCCCTGTCGACGGACTCCGGGATCACCGACGAGGTGCGTGGGGCCCTGCTCGACGGGATCCGCGACGAGACGCTACGGGTGCGCACGGATCCTCTGGCCTCCCCCACCGGCTTCCCCTTCAAGGTGGCCCAGCTACCGGGAACGATGTCCGATCAGGACGCCACGGCGGGCCGGGAGCGTCTGTGCGATCTCGGCTTCCTGCGGCAGCCGTACCTGCGACCGGACGGCCAAGTCGGCTACCGGTGCCCCTCCGAGCCGGTCACGATGTACACGAAGAAGTCCGGCGCCGAGGCGGACACGGTTGGCCGCGCCTGCATCTGCAACGGGCTGACGGCAACCGTCGGACTCGGGCAGACCCGCAAGGACGGCTACCGGGAGCTGCCGATCGTCACCCTGGGATCGGACCTGGGTTCAGCGCGCACTCTCCTGTCCCGTCACCCGGACGGCTGGGACGCGACTCAGGTGGTGGACTGGCTGTCGAGCGCCTGACCGCTCGATGCCTCGGCGCCCTCGGAGCCGTTGCCCATCCGGGCCATCGCCTCGACGATGCCGCGGGAGATGTCCTGCGCGGTGAGCCCGCACTCCACGAGCACCTCGGCCCGCTTGCCGTGGCTGAGGAACCGATCGGGCACGCCGATCGTGCGCGTGGGCACGGTGAGCCCGGCCTCGCGCATCGCCTCGCTGACCGCAGCGCCCACTCCCCCGGTGACCACGCCGTCCTCGACGACCACCACGAGCCGGGACCTGCCAGCGAGCTCGACGATGGACGGGTGCACGGGCTTGACCCACCGCGGGTCGACCGCCAGCACGCCGATCCCCTGGGCGCGCAGCCGCTCGGCGACGTCGATGCACATGCCCGCGAACGCGCCCACCGAGACGATGAGCACGTCGGCTCCGTCGCACTCGCACAGGACGTCGTAGCCCTCCTGGGACCGCACAGCAGGGATGCTGGGGCCGAGGGAGCCCTTGGGGAACCGCACGACCGTCGGCGCGTCGTCGACCGCCACGGCCTCCCGCAGTGCCGTACGGAGGGTGCTCTCGTCGCGGGGTGCGGCGATGCGCAGGCCCGGGACGACCTGCAGCATCGACATGTCCCACATGCCGTTGTGGCTGGCGCCGTCGTCACCGGTGATGCCGGCGCGATCGAGCACGAAGGTCACACCGGCCTTGTGCAGGGCGACGTCCATGAGCACCTGGTCGAAGGCCCGGTTGAGGAACGTGGCGTACAGGGCGACGACCGGGTGCAGGCCGCCGTAGGCCATGCCCGCGGCGCTGGTGACCGCGTGCTGCTCGGCGATGCCGACGTCGAAGGTGCGGTCGGGGAACCGCTGGGCGAAGCGATCGAGCCCGGTGGGGCCGAGCATCGCCGCGGTGATCGCGACCACGTCGGGCCGGTCCTCGCCGATGCGCACGAGCTCGTCGGAGAAGGCTCCCGTCCAGGTGGGGCCACCGGCGTTGACGGGCTTCCCGGTGTCGGGATCGATGACGCCGACACCGTGGAACCGGTCCGCCTCGTCCTGCTCGGCCGGGGCGTAGCCGTAGCCCTTGTGCGTGATGGCGTGCACGATGACCGGGCCCTTGAAGTCCTTGGCGCGGTTGAGGGCGAACTCGAGCTCGGTCTCGTCGTGTCCGTCGATGGGACCGATGTACTTCAGACCGAGATCCTCGAACAGGCCCTGCGGGGCGACCATGTCCTTGACGCCCTTCTTCATGCCGTGCAGGGCGCCGTAGATGGGATCGCCGACCACCGGGGTGCGATGGAGCACGCGCTTGCCCCAGCTCATGAAGCGCTCGTAGCCGTGCGTGGTGCGCAGCGTCGACAGGTGGTGGGCCAGGCCGCCGATCGTGGGCGAGTAGGACCGCGCGTTGTCGTTGACGACGATGACGAGCGGCCGCTCGGAGTCGGCGATGTTGTTGAGCGCCTCCCAGGCCATGCCTCCGGTCAGGGCGCCGTCGCCGATCACGGCCACCACGTGGTGCTGGTCGAGCAGACCGCGTCTCTCCCAGGCCTTGGCGAGGCCATCGGCGTAGGACAGTGCCGTGGAGGCGTGGGAGTTCTCGACGACGTCGTGCGCGCTCTCGGTACGGCTCGGATACCCGGACAGGCCCTCGCGCTGGCGGAGACGGTCGAAGCCCGCGGCTCGGCCGGTGAGGATCTTGTGCACGTAGGCCTGGTGGCCGGTGTCCCAGATGATGATGTCGTCCGGTGACCGGAACACCCGGTGCAGGGCGATGGTCAGCTCGACGACGCCGAGGTTGGGCCCGAGGTGCCCGCCCGTGGCGGAGACCTTCTCCACGAGGAAGCGGCGGATCTCACTGGCGAGCTCGGGAAGCTGCTCGGGTGGGAGGGCGCGAACGTCGCGGGGGTCGCGAATACCGTCGAGCAGGGCCACCCGAGGAGTTTAGGCGATGTGTGGTGGTTTCACCGTTCGGCGGTCGATCTGGCTCCCACACCGCGCCGCAGCGCGTCCTCCACGAGGCCCACCTCCCGTTGGGCCTGGACCAGGCGGGCGCCCTCGGCCTCGAGCGCGGTCTGGGCAACCGCGATCTGGTCGGGGGGCAGCCACTCCCCCAGCTCGGTGCGCGCGCTGGCATAGGCGCTGCGCATGCCGTCCAGTGCTGCGTCGACGTAATGCGCGACGAACCTGGCGAGGGCCAACGGCATGGATCGCACGGGAGAGAGCCTGAGGTCCGCCGGCCCGCGGTCGAGCAGCCAGCCGCACACCCGCTCGTCGAACTCCTCCGTCCCGGGCGGCGGCAGGTCACGCGGCCAGCCGGCCGGTGCCTGCCCCGCCACGCTCGCCCCCTCTAGAGGAGCGAGCGCAGGACGTACTGGAGGATGCCGCCGTGGCGGTAGTAGTCCGCCTCGCCGGGCGTGTCGATGCGGACGAGGGCGGTGAACTCGACGGTGCGGCCGTCGGCGGCCACCGCCTCGACCTCCACCTCGCGCGGCGTGACGCCCTCGTTGAGCGCCGTGATGCCGTGGATGGTGAACACCTCGTCGCCCTGGATGCCGAGCGCCTCCGCGTTCATGCCGGGCTGGAACTGCAGCGGCAGGACGCCCATGCCGATGAGGTTCGAGCGGTGGATGCGCTCGTACGACTCGGCGATGACGGCCCGTACGCCCAGGAGCGCGGTGCCCTTGGCGGCCCAGTCGCGGCTGGAGCCGGAGCCGTACTCCTTGCCCGCCAGGATCACCAGCGGGGTGTGGTGGGCGGCGTAGGCCATGGCCGCGTCGTAGACCGGCACGATCATGTCGTCGGGCGTCGTGAAGTCGACGGTGAAGCCGCCCTCGACGTCGTGCAGCATGAGGTTCTTCAGCCGGATGTTGGCGAAGGTGCCGCGGATCATCACCTCGTGGTTGCCACGGCGCGAGCCGTACGAGTTGAAGTCCTTCTTCTCGACGCCGTGCTCCTGCAGGTACAGGCCCGCGGGGCTGTCCGGCTTGATCGAGCCCGCCGGCGAGATGTGGTCGGTGGTGACGGAGTCGCCGAGCTTCAGCAGCACGCGGGCGCCGGTGATGTCCTGCACGTCTTCCGGCTCCTTGCCCATGCCATCGAAGTACGGGGGCTTGCGCACATAGGTGCTCTGGCTGTCCCAGGCGAAGGTGTCGCCACTCGGGGTGGGCAGCGCCTGCCAGCGCTCGTCGCCGGTGAAGACATCGCTGTTGCGGGCCTTGAACATGTCCGAGTTCACCGCGGAGTCGATGACCTCCTGGATCTCGGCAAGCGACGGCCAGATGTCGGCGAGGTAGACGCCGTTGCCGGCCTCGTCGAAGCCCAGCGGGTCGTTCATGAGATCGATGTCCATGGTGCCGGCGAGGGCATAGGCCACGACCAGGGGCGGCGAGGCGAGGTAGTTCATCTTCACGTCGGGGTTGATGCGCCCCTCGAAGTTGCGGTTGCCGGAGAGTACGGAGACGACGGCGAGATCCGCATCGTTGACCGCGGTGCTCACCTCAGGGATCAGGGGTCCGGAGTTGCCGATGCAGATCGTGCATCCGTAGCCGACGACGTTGAAGCCGAGCTTCTCGAGGTAGGGCAGCAGGCCGGCCTTCTCGTAGTAGTCGGTGACCACGCGGGAGCCCGGCCCCAAGGTGGTCTTGACCCACGGCTTGCGGGAGAGGCCCTTCTCCACGGCCTTCTTGGCCAGCAGGCCGGCGCCCATCATCACGTAGGGGTTGGACGTGTTGGTGCACGAGGTGATGGCAGCGATGGCGACGGCGCCGTGGCCGATCTCGACCGGCGTGCCGTCGATCGTCGTCTCGACGGCCGCAGCCGGCTCCTTCGTGTAGCTGCCCAGGGCCTCCTCGAAGGAAGCCTTGGCGTCGGAAAGCAGGACGCGGTCCTGCGGACGCTTGGGGCCGGCCAGCGAGGGCACGACGGTGGCCACGTCGAGCTCGAGGTACTCGGAGTAGGTCGGCTCGTGTGCGGGGTCGTGCCAGAGGCCCTGCTCCTTGGCATAGGCCTCGACGAGGGCGATCTGCTCCTCGCTGCGGCCGGTGAGGCGCAGGTAGTCGACGGTGACCTCGTCGATCGGGAAGATCGCCGCCGTGGAGCCGTACTCGGGGCTCATGTTGCCGATGGTGGCGCGGTTGGCGAGCGGCACGTGGCCCACGCCGTCGCCGTAGAACTCGACGAACTTGCCGACGACGCCATGCTTGCGAAGCATCTCGGTGATCGTCAGGACGAGGTCGGTGGCGGTGGCGCCCGCAGGCAGCTCACCCGTCAGCTTGAAGCCGACAACCCGCGGGATGAGCATCGAGACGGGCTGGCCGAGCATCGCGGCCTCGGCCTCGATGCCGCCAACGCCCCAGCCGAGCACGCCGAGGCCGTTGACCATGGTCGTGTGCGAGTCGGTGCCCACGACGGTGTCGGGGTAGGCCTGGCCGCCACGGGCCATCACCACGCGGGCGAGGGCCTCGATGTTGACCTGGTGGACGATGCCCTGGCCGGGCGGGACGACCTTGAACTCCTCGAAGGCGCCCTGGCCCCAGCGGAGGAACTGGTAGCGCTCCCGGTTGCGCTCGTACTCGAGTTCCTCGTTCTTCTCCTCGGCGTCCGGCGTGCCGAAGAAGTCGGCGATGACGGAGTGGTCGATGACGAGCTCGGACGGGGCCAGCGGCTCGATCTTGGCCGGGTCGCCGCCGAGGTCCTTCACGGCCTCGCGCATCGTGGCGAGGTCGACGACCACGGGGACTCCGGTGAAGTCCTGCATGACGACGCGCGCCGGGGTGAACTGGATCTCCTGGCTCGGCTCGGCCGAGGCATCCCACTGGCCGAGGGCGGCGATGGCCGCCTCGGTGACGTTGGCGCCGTCCTCGTTACGCAGGAGGTTCTCGAGGAGCACCTTGTGGGTGAACGGCAGCCGCTCGGACCCCTCCACCGCGTTGATGCGGAAGATCTCGTAGGAGGTGGACCCGACGTTGAGGGTCCCCTTCGATCCGAAGCTGTCGAGGCTGGCCACCAGCGGTCTCCTTGGCGTTAGGGCGTCATCAGTCACAGGCAAGATATCTTGACGTCAAGATATCTCATCGGCGCATCGGGCTGGTATCCACCAGGCTCAGCCAGGCTCGTCTCGCCTACTTCACCAGCCGAACCACGTCGCCCTGAATGCGCGCGTCCCACGTCGTAGTGTCGCTCACAGCGCCCGGATAGGTCAGCCTCACCCGGTACCAACATCCGCCTGGAGAAGTCTCATTGCAGTAGTAGTTGGTCGGAATACTCACCCGGATCGTCTCGAGTGCCCCCTGGTTGCCGGAGATCTCGACACGACAGTCGGTCAAAGTGCCTTGATCAACGGTCGTGCTGGCGGTCTTGCGGGTACCAGTACACGTGCCCATGGTGAGGGGCACTCCGGCTTCGCTCGAGACCGCGTCGAGGGGGAGGAGGACTTGAACCCAGCATCCACTCCCACCGCAGGAGGCATCGCCGTTGTCGAAGGCCTGGAATTCGAAGAACTTGCCAGCCGAGTTCGGATGGACTTGGACGAGGTTGAAGTTCGCCGTGGAGTTCTGAGCATTGACGTAGATCGGCATCCGCTCCCATCCAGACACGGAAACCTGAGCGGCGGCTGAGTCCCCATCCGGGACGTACGCCCTAATCGCGAATCGGTTGTGCCCACTGCCCGTCTCATCGTAAGTGGTGGGATCAACGATGCGGTTGACACCGCTCTGCTGGCCGTTCGTGACAAGACCTTGGCCATCGATCGCATTGCCGACCTGCGGAACGTTGGTTCGCACCTGCAGGTAGTAGTCCCCTTTTCGTGTCGGCCGGAAGGTACAGAAGTCGACCCACTGGTGGAACATCGACGCCAGCGAAGGGTTGTAGCTCGCGCTGCTTTGGGTCAATTCGGCCCAGGTCGGAACAGAACTGCTTGGGTTCGAGGGCGAGACGCGCAGACTTCCGTACTGCCGACTGCACTGAACGCCGTTCACATCTGCCTGCACGTTGGCAAGCTCCGGATCCCCGCTGTCGGTCTGCTCGAGCAGCACGAAGGACGTCACCAGATGATTCCCATTGCTAAGAATCTGGTCCCCTGGGCAGTAGATCTTCGCATCCGCTGAGGTTCGAGTGTCCGCTGCGTATCGAACGTCGGCTGGGCTGGACGCCGGGACGTAGGGGTTGGCCGCCTCCTGGATGGTCTTCGATACCGTGGCCGTCCCGGACGTGCTTCCGCTTGAATTACTGCCTGACTTCGTATATCGGAAAGTCGTCGGACTTGGTACCGCCGTGATGGTGAAGGTGCCGTCATAGGTGTTGCCGCTGACGTTGACCGCGACGCTGTCGCCGACGCTGAATCCATGAGGCTGGTCAGTGGTCAGCGTGACGACGTTCGAGGTACGGGAGACGTAGTTCACATTGACCGATACGGCGGTTGCGCCCGACAGCTCTTCGCAGTAGTCCCCCGTGTACGCAAACTCCGGGTCGTAGAGCTGCAGCGTGATGTCGTGGCCTACGGCGTCCTCATTCACCCGTACGTTGAAGTAGTACCCCTTTGAAGGAACAGTTGCCCCTGGATTGTCTCGATCAGGGACGGGGTACTCATCGTTGACTCCGCCGGTGCACCCGTACGTGTCGTTGCTGCAGTTGGTTCGGGTCGCGTAGCGATCTCCGTTCTGCTTGTTTGTCGCCGGTCCGGCGATGTTCACCCAGAAGCCTTGAGACGTCAGGCAGGTGGCGTAGCCGGGGGGAACTGCCGGCAGGACCGTGCCCGTAGGCAGTGCCGCGGCGTCGGTACTGGGAGGCTCATTGCCAAGAAGGTTGCAGGGACTTCCCATGAGGGCCGCCCCCGTGTAATCCGCAGTCGCCGATCGCACGATCGTGCTCTCTGGATTTCCGAAGATCGCTCCGAAGGAGTTGTGGATCGTGCTGGACACCGTCACCGACAGCTGAGTGGGATGGTCTGGTATCGACAAGGGGGTCACCGTCACTTTGGACGACACCGGATAGCCATTCTCGCTCGCCACCTGAAGCGCCCGCGCATCAGCCTTGTCGAAATCCGGCATGGACACCACTCCGGCAAGCGCAGCCGAATCGGCGACATTCTGGACTCGCTGCGCCTCGACGTACCATCGGGCCACGTCCACGGCGATCGCTGCTAGGACCAAGAGCACAACGACGAGAATCGCCGTCAGTACGGCCACAGCGCCCCGCTCTTGCCGGTGGGCGTCCCTTCTCATCCTCGATACCCCTCCCTTCGCTTCAGGCATGCTGACCCGGCTTGCAGCTGCCGCTCGGCAATGGCTCGAACGCCATGACGTTGCGGTCCTTCAGGGGCAAGGTCGGGGTGAAGAAACCGGTGATGAAGGTGTGCGTTGCCTTCATGTAGACGCCCACGGAGTCAGGCGGGTTGCCGCTGGTATCGGCGATGCAGCCATTGATCCTTGTCGAATCCCAGCTGCCTCCCACCCATTCGAACAGGTTCTTGGCCTGGTTCCACCGATACCGGACGCACGCAGTCACGCAATTCAGAGTCGGGCTGTCGAAGACTGCGTCCGTCGTGCCCCCGGTCGTCAGGTTGGGGACGGCGGCACTCTGGTAGTAACTCCCAGCAGGGTAGCCCGCGTTGTTGGAGCGGTAGATCCAGATCTCGTCGATCGAATCTTGGGGCATGGCCGTGCCAGCCCGCTGAATCGCGTTCGCCGCCGACACGGCGAGCTGCGGAGTATCGGTTCCGGCGCACGAGGTAACTCCCGGCGGGAGCGGGTTGGGGCAGACCGCTGGACCCGCACCGGCAGCGGTGCTCGCAGTTCGTGCGCCAACCTTGACTGACGACGACACACTGAGGGCGTCACGCATGACGAACGCGAACTCCAGGATGCCGAGCAGCAGGAGGAGGAGAACGGGCACCACGATGGCGAATTCGACGGCCGCGGCACCGTCGTCGCCGCGTCGCCAGGCTCGCGGGCCCCCTATGCCCATGAAATGCCCCTTCTGCCCGACAAATACCGTTTGCAGTGTAGCCGTGATGGCGGCCAGAACCGGCACTCCAACCTCTCGAAGTACTCACAGATCCTTGCGAAACTCCGCGACCGTCTCGAGGTGATGAGTCATGGGGAAACCGTCAAAGGCTCTGACGTTGGCCAGGCGGTAGCCGTTCCCACCCAGGATCGCCACATCTCGGCCGAGGGCCACCGGGTCGCACGCCACGTAGACGAGCCGGTCCGGGGCCCGTTCGGTGACTGATTCGAGAACCTCGCACCCCGCGCCGGAGCGCGGCGGGTCGAGCACGACGCCCGCGGGGTGCCCGGGAGCCGTGCGCAGCCAACGGGCGACGTCCCCCTCCTCGAGTCCCACCTGCGGCAGGTCGTGCAGGGCCCTCCGGGCCGCCTTGACCCCGGCCGGCGACGATTCGACGGCCGATACTCGCCCGGACTCCCCCACGGCCTCGCCAAGGAATGCCGCGAACAGGCCGGCCCCCGAGTAGAGGTCCCACCAGGTCTCCCCCACCGCGGGGACGCCGAACTCGAGGACCGCATCCACGAGGGCCTCGGGCAGCCCCGGGTGCACCTGCCAGAAGTCCGCCCCACCGACGCGCCACGCTCGGCCCCGGACCTCCCGGTCCACGCGACCAGCGGCCGCCGACCCGGGAGCCGACACATCCTCCGCCGCGATCAGGCAGCGATCGGCGGTGACCACATCGTGGCTGCGGTGCTTGCGCAGGCCGACCCGACCGGCCGAATCGGTCGCCCACGTCATCCGGGTGCGCCAGCCCAGCCCGTCCGGATGACCCGGCAGCTCGCGAACCGCCAGGTCGAAGTCCGCCAGCTCCTCGTCCGAGAGCCGCCCGAAGCGTCGCAGCGCATCGGAGAGCACCTGCTCCTTCAACTCCCGCTGGGCCGGCAGCGACACGTGCTGGAAGTCGCAACCACCGCACAGGCCGGGACCAGCCCAGGGGCATGGCGCGGGAACGCGGTTCGGCGACGCCTCCAGCACCTCGATTGCGTCGGCGCGCACGATCTTGCGCGCCACCTCGGTGACGCGGACGCGCACGAGCTCGCCCGGAAGGGCGTGACGGACGAAGAGCGTGCGACCGTCGGAATGCGCGATGAAGTGACCACCGTGCGCGATCGTGCCGATGCGCACCTCCCGCTCGTCACCGACGACGAGACCCTCGGCGGCCACGCTACGGCTCCCGGTCGAGCACTTGCTCCGACGACGTCAGCTGGTACGGAACGCTCGTCACCATGACGCCCGGAGTGAACAGCAGGCGGCTCTTGAGGCGAAGTGCCGACTGGTTGTGCAGCAGCTGCTCCCACCAATGGCCGACGACGTACTCCGGGATGAACACCGTGACGAGATCCTGCGGATGCTCCTTGCGCAGCGACTGCACGTAGTCGAGCACCGGCCGGGTGATCTCGCGGTAGGGCGAGGCCAGCACCTTGAGGGTCACCGGGATCGCCTGCCGCTCCCACTCCCGCCTCAGGGTCGCCGTCTCCTCCGGATCGACGTCCACGGTGACGGCTTCCAGCACCGTGGGTCGGGAGGCCCGGGCGTAGGAGAGCGCACGCAGCGTCGGCTTGTGGATCTTCGACACCAGGACGATCACGTGGACCCGCGCCGGGAGGGTCACCTTGACGTCGCCGAACGTCATCATCTCGTTGCGGACCGTCTCATAGTGCCGATGGACGGCCTTCATGAGCAGGTAGATGATCGGGATCGCCACGACGACGATCCACGCACCCTTGGTGAACTTGGTGACGAGCACGATGATCAGGACGGTTCCCGTCATGACCAGGCCGAAGGAGTTGATCAGGCGCGAGCGCACCATGCGGCGCCGTTCCTTCTGGTCCTCCTCGGTCCGCAGGTGCCGGTTCCAGTGCCGGACCATGCCGATCTGGCTCAGCGTGAACGAGACGAACACACCGATGATGTACAGCTGGATCAGGCCGCTCACGTCCGCCTGGTAGATGATCACCAGCAGTGCCGCGAGCCCGGCCAGCGTGAGGATGCCGTTGCTGAAAGCGAGCCGGTCCCCGCGGGTGTGCAGTTGGCGCGGCAGGTACCCGTCCTTCGCCAGCACGGAACCCATGACCGGGAAGCCATTGAACGCGGTGTTGGCGGCCAGGGCGAGGATCGTCGCCGTCGCGATGGCGATGATCAACGTCGGGATGCGGGTGTGGTGGAAGACCGCGTCGGCGATCTGGACGATGACGGTCTTCTGCGGCTGGCCGGCGGGGAGCCCGATGAGGTCAGTATCGAACTCGGCCACCTTGACCTGGGTCTTCAGCGCGAGCCAGGTGATGCCGGCGAACATCGTCATCGAGATGACACCCAGGAGGAGGAGCGTGGTCGCGGCGTTCTTGGACTTCGGCTTCTTGAAGGACGGCACGCCGTTCGCGACGGCCTCGATGCCGGTGAGGGCCGTCGTGCCGGACGAGAACGCCCGCGCCACGAGGAACACCAGCGCCGCACCGGCGAACGTGTTCTCCGCGACGATCTCCCAGCCGGCGCTCTCGGCCAGGAGCGTCTGCCCCATGACGAACATCTCGATCATCGACCAGCCGATCATGATGAAGATCGACAGGATGAACAGGTACACCGGGATGGCGAAGAAGGCTCCCGACTCCTTGACTCCGCGCAGGTTCAGCAGCGTGATGAGGATGATGAAGCCCACGGCGAACCACACGTTGTGCTTGTCGACGAACGGGATGATCGACCCCAGGTTCGCCACCGCGGCCGAGATCGACACCGCCACGGTGAGCACGTAGTCGATCAGCAGCGCGCTGGCGACGAAGACACCCCAGTTGGGGCCCAGGTTGGTCGAGACCACCTCGTAGTCGCCGCCGCCGCTGGGGTAGGCGTGCACGTTCTGCCGGTACGAGGCGATGACGGTGAAGTAGACGATCGCGACGCCCAGCGCGATCCACGGTCCGTAGGAGTAGAGGGCGAAGCCGCCGAGGGAGAGCACGAGCAGGATCTCCTGCGTCGCGTAGGCGTTGGAGGAGAGCGCGTCACTGGCGAAGACGGGCAGCGCGATGCGCTTCGGCAGCTCCGTCTCCTGGAGACGCTCGCTGTGGAGGGCACGGCCGACGAAGACCCGCTTGAGTACGTCCGATACCGGCACGATGCGTGAGCCTACCCCGGCCGACAGGCGCTGCCGGCCCACCTCGGGGCGTGTAGCGTTCGACCGTGCACATCGTGATCCTCGGCTGCGGTCGCGTGGGAACGCTGCTGGCCCACGAGCTCGATCGGATGGGCCACTCGGTCGCCATCGTCGACCAGGACCCCAAGGCCTTTCGAAGCCTCAGCCCGGACTTCACCGGCCAGACCGTGACGGGCGTCGGCTTCGACCGGGAGACCCTGGAGAACGCCGGCATCGCCCGGGCGCACGCCTTCGCCGCCGTCAGCAGCGGCGACAACAGCAACATCCTCGCCGCCCGCGTGGCCCGGGAGACCTACGGCGTCGAGCAGGTCGTCGCCCGCATCTACGACCCCCGCCGCGCCGAGGTGTACCAGCGCCTGGGCATCCCGACTGTCGCCACGGTGGCGTGGACGACCGGCCAGATCCTGCGGCGGATCCTCCCCCTCGGCGCGGAGGTCGAGTACCGCGACCCGAGCGGCACGGTCATGCTGGCCGAGGTGCACCTCGGGGAGTCGTGGCTGGGCAAGCGCGCTACCGCGCTCGAGGAGACGTCCGGCGCACGCATCGCGTTCATCACCCGGTACGGCACCGCCATGCTGCCCCAGCCCGACACGGTCCTGCAGGACGGCGACCTCGTACACGTCCTGTGCACAGATGGCGCCCGCGACCGGGTCGAGCGGATCTTCGAACACGGACCCGAGGAGGGCTGATGCGCGTCGCCATCGCCGGTGCCGGCAAGGTCGGCCGCTCCATCGCCCGCGAGCTCGTCACCAACGGCCATCAGGTCCTGCTCATCGACAATGACGCGGAGCTCGCCCGGCCGGGCGTCGTCGAGGGGGCCGACACCCTGCTGGCGGACGCCTGCGAGGTCTCGTCCCTCGACGAGGCGATGCTGTCCCACTGCCAGGTCGTCGTGGCGGCTACGGGTGACGACAAGGTCAACCTCGTCGTGTCCCTGCTGGCCAAGACCGAGTACGGCGTGCCGCGCGTCGTCGCCCGCGTCAACCACCCCAAGAACGAGTGGATGTTCAACGAGTCGTGGGGAGTCGACGTCGCAGTCTCCACGCCGCGGATGCTCTCGGCCCTCGTCGAGGAGGCCGTGTCGGTCGGTGATCTCGTGCGGCTGTTCACCTTCCGGCAGGGCGACGCCAACCTCGTCGAGATCACCCTCGCGTCGGACAGCCCCGTGGTCGGGCAGCGGGTCGGCGACCAGCGCTGGCCCATCGACACCGCCCTGGTGGCCATCGTCCGCGGGCCGCGAGTCATCACTCCGTCCCCCGACGACCCGCTCGACACCGGCGACGAGCTGCTGTTCGTGGCCTCGCCCGAGCAGGAGGGCGAACTCCAGCGCATGCTGGGCCACAACGTGTAGCTGCCGACCTTCGCTAGAACGGTGGCGGTTGGCCGACGAGGGCGGGCGCCGCTGGGATGTGGTCGGGTGGTTCGTGGTGGTAGATGCGGCCGAGGGGTGATCGCCAGGTGCAGGCACCCGATCGTCGGCTGGTGGTGATGTGCCAGCCGCCGTGGGTCTTCACCTGATGGTGATGCGTGCAGAGCGGTCCGAGGTTCTCCAGATCCGTGCCACCACCGCTGTCGTACGGCACGGCGTGGTCGATCTCGCAGTTCTCGGCGGGTCGGGTGCAGCCGGGGAACCGGCAGGTGCCGTCCCGCAGCGCGAGCAGGTGGCGCTGGAGGTCCGAGATCGCGTACCGGGCGCGTCCCGCGTCGACGATGCACCCGGCCGCGTCGGTGACCAGCTTGCGCAGCGTCGAGGACGGGTCCGCGTCGGCGAGGAGGTCGCGGATCGTGTCCGCGGTGACCGGCTCCCCGCCGATCGACCCGCCCGCGGCCGCGGGGTCGGTGCCGGTGAGGGTCGCGACGGGAACGAGGACGCTCACGGACGCCCGCACCTTCGCCTCAGTGACCGGTCCGGTGATCGTGGCTACCGAGCCGGGGTCGCCCAGCATCAGCGTCACCAGCGCGGCGACCTTCCGCTGCCCGGCGGTGATGCATCCGTCCGCGGTCTCGAACCGCGAATCCTTCGCGAGCGTGGTGATGGCGTCCATCACGGCCACTCCGTGCGCGAGGGGCAGCACGGCGGTGATCTCGCACGAGCCGTTCTCGGGCGGCGTCAGCCACACCCCGTGCTC
>WGLX01000045.1 GCA_016125355.1 Actinomycetales bacterium
ACTCCTGCTGGCGGGATCACGGCGCAGCTCGATGGCCATCCTCGTGGCCCGCTCACGCAGCTCGTCGTTGTACTTCCTCGGTGCAGCCATAGCTCTCATCCTTCATGGATTGAGAGCCTCCATCAGACCCGGGGCGCTTCAGTACCAGGATCGGCCGATCTGGAGGAAGTAGTTCTGAATGATCTCTTCAGTCATACCCACCCCCTGGTCGATCACGTCCAACCGGTAGACCGATTCGTCCTTGGTGTGTAGGCGAAGCTCAACCGTGAACTGGGCGCGGAACTCCGGTGGAAGGAGGTTTGTGAATCGAGTGTCAGCTGACTGCGACACGAGTGCACGTGTTCGTATCGCGTCGAGTGAGTTCTGGATCAACTCTCGAAGGAATCCGAGACCCTCACCATGCACGTCCCTGACGAGTCTCCGAACGATTTCGGCTTCGTCGAAAACGAAACGCCAATCGACGGGCCGGTACGTCGCGCTAGAAGATCGATCAATCGCGATCGTCTTGTCGCCCCCACTTGTCGATGCCCGTGGTGG
Source organism: Actinomycetales bacterium (assembly GCA_016125355.1). Classification (GTDB taxonomy): domain Bacteria; phylum Actinomycetota; class Actinomycetes; order S36-B12; family S36-B12; genus UBA10649. Next base: position 538 of record WGLX01000045.1, read on the forward strand.
CTTCCAATCGGCGTGTCGGAGGCTGGTGGTCAGTAGCTGAGGTGCCTCCCGAACCTCCTCAACAAGCCAGCGACACCAATTCGCCAGAAGCCTGTGCTCCTCCGCCGTCTCGCATGCCGCAACGATCGAGATCTCGGTCGGGGAAGTCGCTCGACCAACGATTCGTTTGTACTGATCCCAGTGCGCTTGGCTGCTTGAGGGCAGCGGTGATGCGGCGCCCTCAAGCAGAGAGCAGGCGCGTTCCGCTCGCATATCGAGCAAGTCCCCGATCCGAAGCAGAATGGTGAGAAATCGGACATCGACTGGTTCTCCGAAGATGTCACGCCGCGTGGGGTATGTCCGGTCTCGGCCGAGTTCGCTGCGAACGAGGGCGTGACCAGCGCATATTGCGCTCACGGTCTCTTCGGCTGCGTAATCGTCGTGTAGGTAGTTCTCTCGAACATGGAGGGGACCGCTTATCGCGATGCGAACGCGTTCCGCGTGAATGGTTCGGAAGTAGTCGGCAAGCAGCCAGCGTTGTTGTAGTCCTGCGAGGAAGAGCTGTTGATCGCCTGTTCCACCCACAGGTGGCTCACTCAGTTCCTCCTCGAACTTCACAATGTCGGCCGCAACAGACGATTCTCGTTCTGCAAAGGCGGCCCACTCGGGTGAGTCCAGAAGCCGGTACTTCTCCGCCTCGCTGACGACCATTCCGACGTCGTGCAATAGCATGAGAGCAAGAGGAGGTAGACCTCTGTGGCGCTCAGTTTCGCTGCCGGCGAGCTCCGTTCCGTCGCATCTTCAAACAGCAGGTTGGACAACTCGCGGACCAGTTGGTCCCCGTGATCGACGGCGTGCGACGTGTAGTGGGCAAATGTCGCCGCAAGTCCACGCACATACAAATCGACTCGCGACCTCAGGTCAATGACCTTGTGAAACAGATCGTCTCTCCCCAGGTCGCGGAGATACTGCATCAGCGCGGAGTCAGTGGTAGGCGCGTACACATTCGCTCCCTCGCAGGCCTCAGAGGCGACATCGTATGTTGAGCCACGGGTGTCTAGAGAGCGAATGGCGGCTGACCGAATCGCGGTGGCACAGAACGCGGCCACCGTGGGCCGTTGGTGAGACACCAAGTCCCCCGCGTGCGAGGCCCCACAACTGCCAACTGCGCGGAGTGACGCTTTGGTTGGCGGTTGCGTGCAGCTCGGAAGTGCTGGGCTGGCCCAGTTGCCCGGACACACCTCCGGACGTTAGCCAGAGTCGGACGGAGCCGCTAACTGCGACGTGGCTGCGTAAAACACCTCGCTGGCTGTCCACAGACCGTGCGTTTGTGCGCTCGAGAAGAAAGGGCAGTAGAAAGGGCAGGAGCTTGATTGTCTCTCCAGTAAGTGGGAAATGACTTCTGGAGAGTTGTTGCGCTGCAACGGGTTTCGAGGTGGCCAGGGGCGGGGTCGAACCGCCGACCTTCCGATTTTCAGTCGGACGCTCGTACCAACTGAGCTACCTGGCCGTGCCCTACGGGCACCCGAATAGTAGCGACTGGGCTCCTAGCCCGTGGCTGGGGGGCGGAACCGCCTCGGAGCCGGCCGTCCGTGAGTCGGTCAGACCCTGACCAGGAACTCGAGTATCCGCCCGGTGAGCAGCGCGGCGGCGTCGGCGTCGTACGAGGGGAGCGAGCGGTCGGCGAAGCAGTGCTGGTCGCCCGGGTAGAGGAACAGCTCTGCGTCGGGCACCGTCTCGACGATCTCCCGGGCCGCGTTGACGTCGCCCTCGCCGACGAAGAACGGGTCGGCGTCCTTCCCGTGGATCTGCACCGGCACGCCCTCGGGCCATGGCCCGAACGCCCAGTCTCCGCTGATCGGCACGCACGCCTCACACAGGACGGCGCCCCGCGCTCCTGGCCGGGTCTGGGCGAGCCGCTGAGCCGGCAGGACGCCGAGAGAGAACCCCGCGTACAAGAGCCCGTCTGGCAGATCCGCTGCGCCCCGGGTGCCGCGCTCGATGATCTCCCCGAGGCCTAGTTCGTCCACGTAGGCCATCCCTTCCGGGAGGATGTCGAACACCCGGCCGTCGAACAGGTCCGGGGTGTGCACCGTGTGGCCGGCGGCCCGAAGGTCATCGGCGAAGGCCAGCACCCCCGCGGTGAGCCCGTGGGCATGGTGGAAGAGCAGTACCTCGGCCATGCAGGATCCCTCATTCCTGGGCGTTGTCGAGGTCGTCGTCCGGCCTCCGGCACCAGCCTCCGCATGCTAGGCCACCGCCCTGACGTGTCATCCGCTAGAGAAGAGCCGCTCGATCCGCCGGTCGGGCACCAGCCAGATGGCGGCCACGAGCACGTAGAGGACGACCGAGATCACCGGGTTCACCAGCGCCAGTCCGATGGCGACCGCGTAGATGACCGGGGACGCCTTCCCCTTGAGGTCGCTCCCCAGGGCCTCGGCCAGTCGCGAGTCGGGTCCGCCGGCGCGGATGATCGTCCGCGTGAGGATGTAGTACGCGAAGGCCGCGAGCAGCAGCACCAGCCCGTACGCGATCGTCGGGACGGTGGCGGCGTGGTTGTCGCCCATCCACCCGGTGGCGAACGGGAAGAGCGAGAGCCAGAACAGCAGGTTGAGGTTCGCCCACAGGACCGGGCCGTTGACGCGCGTCGCCGCCTGGAGCAGGTGGTGGTGGTTGTTCCAGTAGATGCCGAGGTAGACGAACGACAGGGCATACGTCAGCGCCACCGGGATGAGGGGCTGCAAGGCCGCCCAGTCCGTTCCCTCGGGCGGGCGCAGCTCCAGAACCATGATCGTCATGATGATCGCGATCACGGCATCGCTAAACGCCTCGAGCCGTCCCTTGCCCACGTCGCGACCCTAGAGGAAATCGACCGGTCGGACCCCTGTCCTGGGCACGCGAATCGAGGGATGCTGTCTCCGACAGGGCCGGACGCGAGCGGAGGCGGACATGCGCAGGCTCATGATGACCGTTCTCCTCGCTCTCGCCTGCGCGGTCAGCCCCCTGGCAGGCGCGCCGAGCGCGTCGGCCGCCAGCAGCCCGGACCGCCTCGTCATCACGGTGCGGCCCACCCCCGGGGAGCGCGTCACGTGGGCGCTGACGTGCCATCCGACGGGCGGCAGCCACCCCAACGCGCGCCGGGCGTGCCGGACGCTGGACCGCATCCCCGACGCCCTCGTCGTGAAGCCCAACAACCTCATGTGCACGCAGATCTGGTCCGGCCCGGAGCGGGCGCGCGTGACGGGCACCTGGGACGGTCGACGTGTCGACATGTCCTTCGCGCGCAACGAAGGCTGCGCTACCGCCACATGGAACCAGTACGGCGCCGTCTTGATCTATCCGCGCGACACGATCATCACGGGGTCCGTCGACCTCGGCCCCACCTGCCCGGTCGAGCAGGTCGGCCAGGACTGCACCATGCACGGAGCCCCGGCCACCGTCACGGCGACATCGCAGGGACGTACGCTAGCGACCACGGCTGGAGACGACGGGTTCCGCTTGCGTTTGCCCTCCGGAATCTGGCAGCTGACCGCCGACGCCGGCATGCACTGCGACTCCGTCCGCGTCATCGCCCGGCCGGGAATGAGGCCGGCGCCGATCGTCATCGCGTGCGACACGGGCATCCGCTGACGACGTTCACGCCGTCCGACGCAGCCACGGATCGGTCGCTAGCCTGCCTCGCATGACCCGCTTCCTGCTGCGCACCTACGCCTTCCCCGACGAGGTCGAGCGGGTCGCCGTCCAGGCCGAGGCCGACGGTTGGGACGGGCTGCTCTTCCAGGACAGCCAGAACCTGACGCCCGACATCACCGTCGCGATGACGCTCGCCGCGCGGGCCACCGAGCGGATCCTCATCGGCACCGCGGTGACCAACCTCATCACCCGCAACCCCGCCGTCGTCGCCTCCACGTTCGCGACGCTGCAGCACCTGTCGGGCGGGCGCGCGCTGCTCGGGCTGGCCCGCGGCGACACCGCCCTGCACCTGGTGGGGGAGCGGTCGCCCCACCTCGACGAGTTCGAGACCCTGCTCACCCGCGTGCGCGGCTACCTCGCCGGCGACGAGGTACGCATCGGCGACGTGGCGAGCCGCCTCGAGTGGCTGCCGGACCCGGATGTGCCGGTGGTGCCGCTGAACGTCTTCGGCTCGGGGCCACGCAACCTGCGAGCGGCCGCGACCTTCGGCGACATGGTCACGATGACCCTCGGGGCCGAGCCGCAGCAGATCGCCTGGGGCATCGAGCAGGTTCGGGCCGCGTCGCCGGACGTGCCGGGGGGCGCCCTCATCGTGGGGGCCGTCGGTGGCAGGCGGGCCGCCCTCCGCGAGCTCGTGCGGGCCAACGCCAGCATCACCGCGCACTTCCGACGCGACGCCGAGGGCGTCCTGTCGCCCGAGGATGCGGCCGTCGTCGCCCAGGTGACCCGCGACTACGACGACGCCGCCCACGCGACGGCTGCGGCCGCGCAGGCGCACGACCTCACCGACGACTTCATCGACCGCTTCTGCGTCATCGGCACGCCCGACGAGTGCATCGAGCGCCTCCGCACGCTGATCGACCTCGGCCTCGACCACGTCGTCATCGTTGGCGCTGGCCGCGACGCCGACCCCGCCGTGGCGGAGGCGTCCGAGCGGCTGTTCGCCCGTGAGGTGCTGCCGGCGCTTCGCGGTTAGGGCCGGTCAGAGAACGGGAACGCCGGCCCCGATGAGGGAGCTGTTCTCCACCGCCGTCACCACGTCCAGCCGGTCCACGGTTGCCGTGTCCGTGCCGGGTCCGCCGTCCACGATGTCCAGCGCGGGTCCGTCGGGAGCCGCTCGCAGCGTGTCGTTGCCGGCGTCGCCGCGCAGGGTGTCGCGGCCGATCCCACCCACGATCAGGTCATTGTCCGGCCCGCCGAGCAGGAGATCGTTGCCGGGGCCGCCGTCGATCTGGTCCTTGCCCCGTCCGCCATCGATGCGGTCGCTTCCTGGGCCGCCGACAAGCACGTCCTTCGAGTCGCCGCCGTCGATCTGATCGTTTCCGGCGCCGCCGTCGATCTGATCGTCTCCGGCACCGCCGTCAATCGTGTCGGCCCCCTCCCCACCGAAGATGGTGTCATCGTGGTTCTCGCCGTTGAGCACGTCGTTGCCCGCCTCACCATCGATCCAGTCGCGTCCGTCCGCACCTTTGACGGTGTCGGCACCGTCGCCGCCGAAGAGACGATCATTGCCGGATCCGCCATCGATGGTGTCGTTGCCGGGCCCGCCCCAGACCCGATCGTCGCCAGCGCCGCTGGTGATGGTGTCGTTGCCCGCCCCGCCGTCGATGACGTCCATGTTGGCGCTCTTGCCGCCCTCGATCGTGTCGTTGCCAGGTCCGCCCTCGATGTAGTCCGAGCCCTCCTCGCCGCGGATGACGTCGTCGCCCTCTCCTCCGAGGATGATGTCGTTGTTCCCGGTGGCGCCGATCGCCCCGACGGCTTTGTCCCGATCACCCGCGAGGCGGTCGTTGCCCGTCCCCCCGATGATCACGTCGTCGCCGCCCATGCCTCGGATGACGTCGTCGCCCCCGAGGCCGCAGATCACATCGTTGCCGGCCGTGCCGTCGATCACGTCGGGCCCGTCCGTGCCGCGGATCGTGCACGGCGGGGTCTCGATGAGGATGCTGGCCGATGCCGTGCAGCCGTTCGGGCACGCCGGGGAGACCAGTTCAGCCGTCGCGGTGGCGCTCGACAGCTCGGGACCGGAAGCACGCAGCCAGATGCTCGCCTCGTGCCTGGTTCCCCAGGAGATGTTCTGCCACCTGGGCAGCGTGCACAGGAGATCGGTGATGCGCTCGTCGGCGCCCGAGCCCACCGTGGCAGTGGCGGTGCATCCCTCCGTGAGCGGAAGGTCCGTGCTCAGCACCGCGTTGTCGTTCAGGTGGATGGCGACCGTCGGGGGGGAGGGGATGTAGGGACCGTCCTCACGGATGGTGAAGACGATGGGCTGTCCCGAGATGACCGACCCCGACGTCGACGGAGTCACCGTGAGTAGGTAGGGCGGGGGAGTCTCCACGGGCGTTTCGACCGGGACGGGCGTCGACCCGGTCGGAGGCGTGACGACCGACCCCGTCGGGCCACTCCCGCCGGGCGACGTGGTGTCGCTCGGGGCCTGGTCGACCGTCGGGTCATAACGAGTCGTCGCGTAGTAGAAGGCGGGCGCGTCGCCGCTGCCCCGCTCCACGGACCAGTAGTAGCGCCCGGGCGTGAGGTCCCGCGAGATGGCGGCGACCTGCTGCCCTGCCTGGTCGCTGCTCGTCGCGGAGGTCACGAGGACGAGGTCGGCCGGCGTGGACACGGTCGCCGTCGACGGTGCGCGGAAGAGCGCCAGGCCGATGGGGATGCTCGACGGCTCGCCGGTGTAGAGGTGCTCGGTGCTCAGGGTGAACTGCACGTGCCCGGCCGCGGTGAGCACGGTGGTGTACCAGAGGTTCGCCGGCCGGCCGACGCGGTCGACGGTGACGTGGTAGGTGTCGCCGTCACCCGCCGTGCCGGTACCGCCGACGTCCTCGCTGCCCCAGCCCGCCTGCGACGGCACGTCGTAGTAGGAGAGGTCGTAGGCGTTGGCGATGGTGTCCTGCTCGTTGGGCGCCTGGAACAGCTCCAGGCGGAAGGGCTGGTTCCACGGGGTGCCGGTACCGGGGTCGATCACCGAATAGACCTGGAACCAGACCGTGTGGCCCGGGAGCATCCGTACGTGCGTGAGGTTCGACGGCGGCCACTCGTTGCCGGGGGCCGTCACGATGCTGGCGAGATCCGGCATGGTGTCCGGGTACGTCGACCCCTGGGGCAGTGCCCAGGCGGCTACGCCGAGCTGCCCTGTGGTGACGGGGTCCCCGGAGGAGGCATCCACCAGCCGGTAGCCGAGGCGCCCGGAGAAGTCGCTGCTCGTGTACCGGTACCAGACGGATCCGCCGATCTGCCCGGTGCAGTCGGGATCGCACCAGGAGGGAAGGGGCTCGCCGGTCTCCCACGTGGCCCCGTTGGCGGTGCCGTCGACGCCGACCGTCGTCGCCGGCTGGCCGCCCGCCCCGGCGGCGTAGCCCGGGATCGTCAGTCCCGACAGGTCCTGGGCATCGGCCAGGTTGTCGTTGGTGGGGGGCGTCGTGGCGATGACGGTGTAGTCGACTGTGGGACCGGCCGTGCCGCCTGCGACGTAGTCCGCCGTGACGGTCAAGGAATCCTGCACCGAGACCCCCGGGCTGGGCGTGCTGGTGGTCTTCAGCCTGATGGTGCAGGTGGTATCGGCCGCGACGGTGACATCCACCGGATCCGACGGAAGGCTCCCCGACAGGCATGCCGGCGCCGAGGGCTGCGCGTCCACGTAGGCGAAGTTGCTCAGGCCGCTCAGGTGGATGGTGACCGCGTCGACGGTGGTCACCGTGAAGGCGTCCGCGGCGGTGTCGACAGGGAGGGTGATGGTCTCCCCGCTGCTCGGCGTGAAGACCGGCTCGGTGGCCGCCTGAGCCACCGGCATCGACGTCGCCAGCAAGCCGGCCGTGGTGATCGACGCGAGCCAGATGCCGCGGACGAAGCGACGCCGGATCCTGCCCATGGGGCCTCCTCCCAGACCACGGGCCGTGCCGGGCCCGCCGCCCCATGGTGTCCGGGACGGTCGGCCGCTGTCGTCGTCCTTCTGCGCCAACTTGGGCGATCCGACCTAGAGGGAGGCGATGGCCGCCAGGCGGTCCTTGGCGCCCAGCTTGACCCGGCCGTTCTCGGCGATCCGTCGGACGGTGGGTCGGCCGACGCCGAGTCGTCGCCCGATCTCGGCGTACGTCTGGCCGCCCGCGACGAGGGTGAGGACCTCGCGCTCCCGGCGGGTGAGGACCCCGGACGAGTCGCGCCCGCGGGGAGCGGAGCGGGCGACCCCGCACTGGCGGAGGGACCGCCGCACCCGTGCCCCCAGGGGCGCCATACCGAGCGCGTCCACCTCTTCCTCAAGCGCGAGTAGGTGGTCCGCGACGCCGGGATCCGCAGCGCGGCGCAGCGCCTCGGCGTGAGCGAACCGGGCGCGCAGCGCGTAGCCCGCTGCCCGTGGCTCGTACTCCGTGGCCAACTGGTCGAGCAGCGCCACCGCCCGCTTCGGGTCCCGCGTCAGCTCGCCGAGCGCGTCGATCTCGCGGCTCAGCAGGGAGTCCAGGTGCGTCTGGCTCACGCGGCCTGCGGGTGTTGGCTCGAGACCGAGGTCGAACTCCGCCCATGCGCGGACGGCGAGCAGATGGGACCAGGCGCCGATGTTGCTGTGCTCGACGTCGTCCCCCAGCGCTGACGTGACGGAGTCGACGATGTGCTTGCTCATCTGCGGTCGACCGGCGGCGAGGTGCAGCGACGCGTGCAGCATCGCGTCGTTCACGTCGGGCTGCCCGCCCGCCTCCGGCGGGTGCGCGGGCAAGGCCCTCTGTGCAGCGTCCAGCAGCCCGAGCTCGATGAGGCACGCCGCCTTGGTGACGTTGGTCTGAACCCGGGTCAGGGTGTCGATCGCGGTCGTCTCCACCTGCTCGACCAGCTCGAGGGCCTCGGCGAACCGGGCTCGGTAGAAGAGCAGGTTGGCCGCCATCGCCCGGAACTGGGCCTGCCACTCACCGAGACCGAGCTCGCCCGCGCGCTCGACCATCTCGTTGGCCAGCGCGAGGGCGTAGGCCTGGTCCCCGTTGGACTCATGCCAGGTGATGACGTTGTTGGAGTTGCGCAGGAAGGCGTCGATGTCGCCCTCGCGGAGGGCCGCCTCTCGGCCCGCGGTCCACTCGGTGACACCACCGGCGGTGCGCACCCAGCTCAGGATCCCCGCAGCGTTGAGCAGCTGCCCGCGCGCTGCTCCGTCGATGGCGAGGGCCCGCTCGACCATGTCCTCATGATCGGGCTGCGGCCCGAGGGCCATGCATTCGCGCGAGACGATCTCGCCGAGCAGTGCTGCTTCGCCCGGTGTTCCCGACCCGGCCACGAGGGTGAGCCCGGATCGTGCCGTGATGATGCAGTCATCTGCCTGGCCCAGGTGCCACTGCGACCGCGCGGTGAGCAGGGAGCGCCGGGCCTCCTCCGCCGTCGTGAGCTCGCCGGGGTCGATGCCCTCGAGGGCCGCCAGGGCACGGGCGGGCTGGCCGGCCCTGCTGAACATCTCGGCGGCCCGGAGCAGCAGCTGCCCGCGCTCGCCCGGCTCGGCCATGCGGGCCGCCAGCTCGAGGAGCCGGCCCTGATCCGCGGGGGAGCCGGCCTGCTCTGCCGCGCGCAGCGCTGCAGCGGCGGCCCCCGCCCCGTCGCCGGCAGTCGCCAGGTGGAAGGCGGTCGCCGCGAGGTCGTCCGACTCGGCCGCCAGCGTCCGGTGAGCCGCGCGGGCCACGTCTTCGGTCGCGACGGCCACGACGGCGGACGCGACCAGACCGTGCCGGATCCGCACCCGCCCATCAGCTCCGCGTACCGCCAGGCCCGCGGCCACGAGCTCGTCGGCCCCGTCGTCGGGAGCCCGGCTGCCCTCGCCGAAGGAGAGCAGCGCGATCGACCGCAGTCCGGTGTCGGACAGCGAGCGGATGGCGTTGGCAATGCGGGCCGGGCCCTGATCGGGGCCATCGAGGGACAGCAGCTCGACGAGCAGCGGGATGCCCCCCGACCCGGTCACGACCCGGGTGAGGTCGGGTTCGGACAGTGCCGGTGCAGCGCGGCGGGCCAGGGTCACGCTGTCCGCGTCCGAGAGCGGGGTCAGGCGCAGCACGGCGGGAAACGCGTCGGAGAGGGGCGTGAGATCGGCCCCCTCGACCCCGGCAAGCGGTGCTCGTCCGGCGGCGACGACCGCGACCCGCGATGCCAAGGCCTGGAGCACGTCGAGGCTTGCGGCGTCGAGCAGGTGCGCGTCGTCGACGACCAGGATGCCGGGGCCGACCTGCGCTTCGACGACCTCGGCGGCCCGTTCGACGTCAGCGCCTGTCGGCACCTCGGGGAACTCTGTCTGGAGGGCGCCCAGGCTCCGCCAACGCTCCTGCTCGCTTCCGGTGACCCATCGCAGCGTCCGTGCCTCGTCGGCCAGCGCGGCACGAAGCAGCGCCGTCTTTCCGACGCCGGCCTCGCCGAGCACGAGGACCGAGTCGTCGCCGGCGAGGTGCTCGCGCAGGGCGGCCAGCTCGTCGGCCCGGCCGACCAGGGTGGCCCGTTCACGCGACGGGGACGCATCGAAGCGACGGAAGGCGGCCACGAGTTCGGCGGTGGTGGCCACGCCCAGAGCGCGGCGAGCGCCGGCGACGCGCCGATCCGCCGTGCGCCGCGAGATGTGCTCGAGGGCAGCGGCCTCCCCCAGGGAGTTGCCGACCATCAGGTGACGGATCAGCGCGGCCGCCTCGTCGTCCACCGGCGCTGCAGGGGGCGCACTCGTCTCACTGATCGCGACCGCCAGCAACACCGGGCCGTGCCGGCTCAGTTCGACCTGGGTGAGGTGCCACGTCAGTCGCTCGTCGGCCGTCCGGGGATCGCCGACGGCCACGACCCTCAGTCCCGCCGCCGCGCGCTGGCCGGCCAGGGCCGTGTCCGTCCGGGCGCGGATCTCGATGACGTCGTGGGTGGGGTACTGAGCGCGGGCGGCCTCCGGCGTCCAGCCGCGCGCCATCACGTGCGTCACCGGCACCCCCGATCGCGAGACCGACCACCGACGAGAAAGTCCCGCGACATCCGGGTGGATGCTGCGGGACTCCTGGCTGGCGACCCCGACGGGACTCGAACCCGCGACCTCCGCCGTGACAGGGCGGCGCGCTAACCAACTGCGCTACGGGGCCTCGATGGTGCTGAGACCGTGTCCCCAACGGGATTCGAACCCGCGCTGCCGCCTTGAAAGGGCGGAGTCCTAGGCCGCTAGACGATGGGGACCCCAGGGCCTCCGTCGACTCTTGCCGTCGGTGACTGGAGAACTATAGGGGACACGACCGCAGGTGGAGAAACCGGGACCCATGGGTGACGATGGGTGGGTGATCGACGTGACCCGGGACGAATTCGAGGAGCTCGTGGGTGAGGCCCTCGACACCATCCCGCCCCAGCTGGCCGACCTCATGGAGAACGTCGTCGTGCTGGTCGAGGACTTCCCGCCCGACGGCCGACGCCTCCTCGGGCTCTACCACGGCGTGCCGCTGACGCAGCGGACGACGTGGTACGCGGGCATGCTGCCGGACACCATCCACATCTACCGGGTGCCGATCCTGCGCATGTGCCGCACCCGCGAGCAGGTGGTCGAGCAGGTGCGCGTCACGGTGGTGCACGAGGTCGCCCATCACTTCGGCATCAGCGACGACCGGCTCGACGAGCTCGGCTACGCCTGAGCGAGCCACCCCTCGCGGCTGATCCGGTAGACGACGCAGTCGTCGCTGCCGAAGCGTCGCGGTCCCACCTCGACGAAGCCGAGGCGCTCGTAGAACGCGCGGGCCCGCACGTTCCTCTCGAGGGGGTCGATGAGGACGGCGGTGACCCGTGCGTCCGTGAAGCACCAGTCCAACGCCAGCGCCATGAGCTGGCTGCCCAGCCCGCGCCCGAGGTCGGTGGCTCGCCGATCCAGATGTCGAGGGCGCGCTGGTCCGGCTCGACCTCGCCCCAGTAGTGCGTCTCCTCCAGCAGCGGGTCGATCGCCTGGACGACGCCGAACGGCCGTCCGTCCTCCAGCCCGATCCACGTCCACGCCCAGGCCGGAATGCGAGCGAGCTCCGCCGGCCAGTCGAGCACGTCGTCGTCGCCGGTCGCCGCGATGACGTGCGGCTGCTCGTCCCAGGCGGCGAGCATGGGCACGTCGGCCAGGGTCGCCGGCCGCATGGTCACGGCCATCGGCCCAATCTACGTTCCGGTCGTCACCGGTGCCGTCCGAGCGGCAGGATTGGACCATGCGATTCGCGGATTCGGTGGTCATGGTCACGGGTGGGGCGTCGGGGCTCGGCGAGGCGGTGGCGCGTCGCGCCGTGGCCGCAGGAGCGTCGGGCGTGGCCATCCTCGACGCCAACGCCGAGCGGGCCGCGGCCCTCGCCGCCGAGCTCGGCGACACCGTGCTCGCCATCCCGACCGACGTCACCCAGTCCGACCGCGTGGCCTTAGCGGTCGATGAGGTGGTGGGCCGGTTCGGTCGCATCGACACCCTCGTCGGCTGCGCCGGCATCCCCTACGCCACCCGCACGGTGGACCGCGAGGGGGCCCCGGCACCGATCGACGGCTGGCGGCGCATCATCGAGGTCAACCTCATCGGCATGTTCGACGTGGTCAGCAAGGCGTCGGCCGCGATGTCCCGCAACGAGCCCGGCGAGGACGGCGAGCGCGGCGTCATCATCATGACTGCGTCCGTGGCCGCCTTCGAGGGCCAGGTGGGCCAGACCGCCTACAGCGCCAGCAAGGGTGGCATCGCGGGCATGACGCTGCCTCTGGCGCGCGACCTCGCCGCCCTCGGGATCCGCGTGCTGACCATCGCGCCCGGCCTCGTCGACACCCCGATCTACGACCTCGCCCCGCCGGGGCTCAAGGAGCAGCTCGGTCAGACGACGGTGTTCCCGAAGCGGCTCGGCCGGGCGGACGAGTTCGCCCAGCTGGCGGAGGCGCTCGCCGAGAACGCATACATGAACGGAGAGGTCGTGCGCATGGATGCCGCCATCCGCATGGCCCCCAAGTAGGAGGAGGTTGGCCATGCCGTCCACCGTTGAGAGCCTGGCGCCGGCGCACCAGATCATCGAGGTCGTCCACTCGGGCGAGGTCTCGGCCGCTGACCTCCGCGTCGTCGAGAAGCGGATCGCCGAGCTCGCCCAGGAGTCGGGCATCCGGCTGCTGCTGGGCAACTACCTCGAGGCGACCGGCCTCCCGGGCGCGATCGACGTCCTGAACCTCGTCGAGGCTGCGATCGGGGCGTTCACCGTGGCCAACGGCAAGCACGCGCTGCTGTGGCCCAAGAACGACCAGGCCCGCATCGAGCTCGACGTCGCCCGCATGGCCGAGAAGAACAACGGCGTCAACATGCGGATCTTCGGCGACCGCGACGCGGCGATCGCCTGGCTCGAGTCCTAGCGACCCGCGGCGGCGCGGGTGAGGCGGTCGACGACCGCCGCGCCGATGCCCTCGGGCGGCGGCGGCACGGCCAGCACGGTGCCGAGGAGCAGGGCGTCCGCCTCCCGCAGGGCGGCGTAGAGCACGCGGGCGTACTCGTCGGCGGTGGCCGGGCTGCTCAGGCGCACCAGCCCCGGAGGGGTCGGCACGTCGTCCAGGGCTAAGAGGCCGATGCTCGCGTCGTAGCCGTCCACGCCCTCGAGGCCTTCGAGGCCGTCGGAGGCGACCAGCCGCACGCCGGCCCGGGGGGCGTAGTGCGAGGCGAGCGTGCCGGGCGCGCGCACGTCGGACGACGCGCCGAGCTCGAGGCGGGTGATGCGCCGGACGTCGTCGGCGCTGACGTGGCCCGGCCGTAGCAGCACCGGTAGAGGCCCGGTGCAGTCCACGATCGTGGACTCGACGCCCACGCTGCTCGCGCCGCCGTCCAGGACGACGTCCGCGTCGGCGAGCAGGCTGCCGAGTTCGGCGGTTACGTGCGCGGCCGTCGTCGGGCTGACATGGCCGAAGCGGTTGGCGCTGGGCGCGGCGATGCCGACGTCGGGGTCGTCGACCAGTCCCGCCAGCACGTCGAGGACCTCGCGCATCAGCGGGTGCGACGGCACCCGCACGGCCACGGTGTCCTGCCCACCGGTGACGAAGTTGGCGGCGCGTGGGCTGCGGGGGAGGACGAGGGTCATCGGTCCCGGCCAGCCGGCGCGGGCGAGGTCGTGGGCGTAGGGCGGGGCGTCGGTCGTCCACGCCGAGGCGGCCCCGGCGTCGCGCACGTGGACGATCAGGGGATGGTCGGCGGGCCGGCCCTTCGTGGCGTACACGCGGGCGATGGCGTGCGGCAGGTCGGCGCGCGCCCCGAGACCGTAGACGGTCTCGGTCGGCAGGGCCGCGAGGTGGCCCTCCGCGAGGGCGCGAGCGGCCGCGCGGGGGTCCGTCGTGAGCTGCACGGACCCATTCAACCGCGCCCTGTGTAAGAGGAATGTCAGGACTTCCGCTGAGGCGGTTCAGGAGGGAACGCGGGGGCTTCCCCCGGTGTCTCACCGTGCAGAGAATCATGAGGCCGCCCATAGGGGCGGTCCCTTACGAGGAGGACCAGTGACCACTCCAACCCAGGGCTCCGGACCCATCTCCTACCCGGAGTCCCAGCCGTACGCGATGTACCCGCCGCTTGATTCGAGCGCGGACCGGCCGCCGCTGAAGAAGAAGCGCGGACCGGGTGCGGGTGTCGTGGTCGGGCTCATCGCGGGGGCCGGGCTCATCGCCGTCACCGCCGGCACCATCGGCGGCGGCGTGGGCTACCTCGTCGCGCGCGAGACCCTGCCGGCGTCGGCCTCGACCGTCGCTGCTGGGGCCGCTGTGCCGGCCCTGCCGAGCGTGGTGCCCGGCTCGATCGCCGACATCGCCGCGGCCGTCCAGCCGGCCGTCGTCCAGCTGAACGTCTCGGGCAGCGCGGGCCAGGGCACCGGGTCCGGCTTCGTGATCAGCAAGGATGGCTACATCATCACGAACAACCACGTGGCCGGCGTCGCCGCCGGTGGCGGGTCCATCGACGTGCAGTTCTCGGACGGCACCACCAAGCCGGGCCGCCTCATTGGCGCCAGCCCGGACTACGACATCGCCGTCGTGAAGGTCGACGGCACCAACCTCGCGACCGTCCCGCTCGGCTCGTCGGCCGATCTCGCGGTGGGTGACTCCGTCATCGCCGTCGGGTCCCCGCTCGGGCTCAGCGGCACCGTCACCACCGGCATCGTCAGCGCGCTGAACCGTCCGGTCACGGCCGGCGGCGAGGGCACGACGGCGTTCATCAACGCGATCCAGACCGACGCGGCGATCAACCCCGGCAACTCCGGTGGCCCGCTGCTCGACGGCAACGGCCAGGTGATCGGCGTGAACTCGGCGATCGCCAGCCTCGGCGCGGGTGCGGGCGGGCAGGCCGGCTCGATCGGCCTCGGCTTCGCCATCCCGATCGACACCGCCAAGCGGATCGCCGACGAGATCATGAAGACTGGATCGGCCGTGACCCCCGTCATCGGCGTGCAGCTCGACATGAACTACACCGGTCCGGGCGCGCAGATCGCCGACGTGACCGCCGGCAGCGGCGCCGCCCAGGCGGGTCTGCAGGCGGGCGACATCATCACCGCGATCGACGGCAAGGCGATCACCGATCCGACCGAGCTCGTCGTGACCATCCGCTCGTACGCACCCGGCGACACGCTCAACGTGACCGCCGAGCGCAACGGGCAGAGCGCTCAGTACTCGGTGACGCTGCAGTCCGCCACTCCCTGACGTACCGCCACGACCGGCGCGCGCTGGGCTCGGCGCGCGCCGGCCTTCCCCCAGTCGACGGCCCGCACCCACCTCCTCCTCCTGGGTGCGGGCCGTCAGCTTCCCCCGCCGACTCCGCCCCGCCCCGCCGCCGAGTTGAACCGCTTCCCGGCTCAAATCTGCAGATTTGAGCCGGTTTCGCGGTCAGACGCGGATTTGAACCGCCCCGCGAGGGCTGAAGATGCGGGGAGTCATCGGCCGTTGCACGATCTTCCGGTGATCAACGTGCTTGAACCCGTGCGGGACCGCATCGCCGCCGGCTTCCGTGACGTCGTCTCCGGTGACCCCACCGGTCAGCCCGACTGGGTGCACGGCCTCGCCGAGGGGGACGACGTCGGCTACTTCGGTCCCGGCTCGGCGGCCTGGGCCGTGCACGGCTCGCTCACCACCCTCGTCGGCGGCATCCGCGCGCTGCTGATGCAGGCGCTCCACCCGGGTGCCTTGGCAGGCGTGATGCAGCATTCGCGCTACGAGACCGACGCACTGGGGCGGCTGGCCGGCACGGCGCGGTGGCTGACCGTGGTCACGTTCGGCGATCGCGCGATGGCGGACCGTGAGTGCGCCCGGGTGCGGGGCATGCATCGCAAGGTGTCCGGCGTCTACGAGGGCGCCGAAGGCGAGCGTGCCTACTCGGCCAACGATCCGGACCTGCTGCGGTGGGTGCACGTGGCCTTCACCGACTCGTTCCTTGCCGCACACCGGGTGTGGGGCGGGCCGATCCCCGGCGGCGAGGATGCGTACGTGCGCGAGTGGGCCACAGCGGGGGAGCTGGTCGGGGCGACCGACCTGCCCCGGTCCGCGGCCGAGCTCAAGGAGCAGGTCCGGGGGTTCGCGTCGCAGCTGGACGGCTCCGAGAGCGCCCGCCGGACGGCGGACTTCGTCCGGCATGCGCCCATCCCCTTGGCCGGCCGGCCGGCGTACGGCGTGCTCTTCGCGGGTGCGCTCTCGACGCTGCCCGAGGAGTACCGGCGGATGCTGGGGCTGCCCGACGTGCCCCTTGCGTTTACCCGGCCCGCGGTCGGGGCCCTCCTGGGCGGCTTGGGCCTGGTGCTCGGCGATGAGTCGCCGTCCATGAAGGCGACGCAGGCGCGCGTGGCCCGGCTCGCCACGCTGGGCTTGCTCGACGCTCAAGACGCGGGATTCGACGCACCGGCGTAAGGTCGTTTCAATAGTTGGTCAACCTACTAGGACGTTGTCATGTTGAAGCGAATCGCGGCCACTACTGGGGTCGCTGTGTTCCTGTTCGGCGCGGGCGCAGGGGTGGCGCATGCGGCGGACCACGGCAATGCGTGGGGCAAGAAGGCCGGCGACTGCGTCGCTGCGCTCGATCTGTCCCTGGGTCAGGCGATCCAGGCGGGCCGGGCGGCTCACGGGGCGGTCTTCGCGCCGCAGCAGATCGCCGAGTCCGTCCACTGCACGAGCTAGCGCTCTCCTCTCGTCCGGGCCAGACCCGGACGTGCGCTGGCTGATGGGCGCCCTCCTCGAGACCCGAGGGGGGCGCCCGCTCCATGTGAGGGTCCGTCGAGCGGTTCGAATCGGCAGTCTGACCGCGAAACCGGCTCAAATCTGCGGCGGTTTCAAGCGGCGGTTGCACGGAGGACCTCGGTGAGGGCCTCGCGGGGAGTCTTCCATCCCAGGGTCTGTCGGGGGCGGGTGTTCAGGCTGAGGGCGACCTCGTCGCAGTCGGCTTGGGTGAGCTGTCGCAT
>WGLX01000029.1 GCA_016125355.1 Actinomycetales bacterium
CATCGTGCAAGGTGTCCTCTCGTGAGTCTCGTTAGCCCGAACTCACTGACCCTTGCACGATGGCCCTCTACGTCGCGGACTACGCCACGCTCAAGGCCGAAAACCCACCACCACCGGGGACGTCACCCCCCGCGGCCGACCTGGGTGCGCCAAACCCCTCACATGCTGTAAGACTGACGCCTCTGGCTGACAGGAGGAGATCGTGAAGATTCGGGTCGAACGCGACGTCCTTGCGGACGCGGTTGCCTGGGCGGCTCGAACCCTCCCCTCCCGACCCTCCCTCCCGGTCCTGGCGGGCCTGGTCATCACCGCCGACGCCGACACGGTCACCCTCAGCAGCTTCGACTACGAGGTTTCCGGGCGCGTCGAGATCGAAGCCGATGTCGCCGAGACCGGAACGAGCCTGGTCTCCGGCAGGCTCCTCGCCGACATCGCGCGCTCCCTGCCCGCCGCTCCCGTCACCATCGAGTCCGAGGGCACCCGGTTGGCCATCGCCTGCGGCCGATCCTCTTTCACCCTGCCCACCCTCCCCGTCGAGGACTATCCCCAGCTCCCGGTGATGCCCACGACATCCGGAGCGGTCTCCGGAAGCCTGTTCGCGGCTGCCGTCGGCCAGGTGGCCGTCGCTGCCGGCCGCGATGACACACTGCCGACGCTCACGGGAATCCGGATGGAGTTTGAGGGCGCCAGCATCACGCTCGCAGCGACGGATCGCTACCGGCTGGCCGTTCGGGAGTTCGCCTGGTCGCCCGAGTCATCGAGCATGTCCGCACACGCACTCGTGCCGGCCCGCACCCTCGCCGATACCGCGAAGTCGCTGGCCGATGTCGACGAGGTCATCATCGCCCTTGCCGCCGGCGGTTCCGGGGAGGGCCTCGTCGGCTTCGAGGGGCATGGCCGCCGCACGACGACCCGGCTGCTCGACGGTGAGTTCCCGAAGTACCGGTCCCTGCTGCCCACAGAATCGTCCGCTGTCGCAACGGTCGAGACGTCGTCACTTGCCGACGCGGTGAAGCGCGTCGCCCTGGTCGCCGAGCGGAACACGCCCGTCCGGCTGCTCTTCGAAGGTTCGGAACTGACACTGCGGGCGGGAGCCGGCGATGACGCCCAGGCCGTCGAGGTGATCGAGGTTGCGCTCGAGGGTGATCCCATCGACATCGCCTTCAACCCCGCCTACCTGTTGGACGGCCTGTCCGCGACCGGTGCCGAGGAGGTCCGCTTCTCCTTCACGCAGCCCACGCGTCCGGCCGTCATCACGGCCGCCACGCAGGCCGATGCCGGTACGGACTACCGCTACCTGCTGATGCCTGTGCGCCTGACCGGCTGACCCTTGTGTGGGTGTCTGGCCTCCGCCTGACGGACTTCCGGTCCTATGAGCATGCCGAGCTGACGCTGTCCCCTGGTGTCACGACGCTGGTCGGGGCGAACGGACAGGGGAAGACGAACGTCGTCGAGGCCGTCGGGTATGCCTCCACCTTGGGCAGCCACCGTGTCTCCAGCGACGCTCCGCTCGTGCGTGCCGGTGCCGAACGTGCCGTGATCTCCGTGCAGATCGTCCGTCACGACAGGCAGGCCCTGATCGAGCTCGAGATCAATCCGGGTCGAAGCAACCGGGCACGCATCAACCGCGGCACGGCCACCCGCGCGCGTGACGTACTGGGCATCCTCCGCACGGTCGTGTTCGCGCCCGAGGACCTGTCCCTGGTGAAGGGTGATCCCTCCGACCGACGCAGGTTCCTCGATGAGCTGATCATCCAGCGTGCGCCGCGACTGCAGGGAGTGAAGTCGGACTACGACCGGATCCTGAAGCAGCGCAACGCCCTCCTGAAGTCGGCGGGGCAGGCCCGTCGGATCGACCCGGTCGAGGTCGGCCGCACCCTCGAGGTGTGGGACGAGCAACTGGCCACCGTGGGCGGCGAACTCTGCGCGGAGCGCGTGGCGCTCGTGCGTGACATGCAGCCCTGGCTGGTGGCCGCCTACGCGTTGATCGCGGGCGGCGGCGAGGCCGTGAGCTCCGCGGATGTACGTGTCGCGTACGCCAGCGCCGTGCCCGGTTCGGAGGAGTTCGGTGGCGATCGCACCGCCTGGCGGCAGGGACTGCTCGACGCGGTGGCCGCCCGACGACGTGACGAGCTGGACAGGGGGATCACCCTCGTCGGCCCGCACCGCGACGAGTTGGAGCTCACCATCGGACCGCATCCCGCCAAGGGCTATGCCTCGCACGGAGAGTCCTGGTCGCTGGCCCTCGCGCTGCGACTGGCTGCCTTCGACGTGCTCACCGAGGACGGCGACGAACCGGTGCTCATCCTCGATGACGTCTTCGCCGAGCTGGACGCCCTTCGCCGCCGACGCCTCGGGGAGCGCATCGCCTCCGCCTCCCAGGTTCTCCTCACGGCCGCCGTTCCCGAGGATGTGCCGCCCACCCTCGCTGGCGCCCGCTTCCTCGTCACCAGGGGCACGGTGACCCCGGCATGACAGAGGAGCAGGAGTCCGCAGGCGGCACTGGTTCGAGTGCCCCCGGAGCGACGGGTTCGACAAGCGATCCGGCGGCCGAGGCCCTGCGACGAGCCACCCGGTCGACCCGGCCAGCGTCGGCCAAGCGGTCCCGCGGGCGGTCCCCCCAGGCCGGCTCCGACCCGGAGCTGGTCGGCGACGCCATCGATCGCCTGCTCCGGGACCAGGGATGGACCGATCGCACGGCCGTGGCGACCGTGATGGCGCAGTGGCCGGAGATCGTGGGACCGGACCTGGCCGCACACGTCGAACCGCTGTCCTTCGACGAGGGTCGACTCGTCCTGCAGGCGGAGTCGACCACGTGGGCGACGCAGGTGCGGCTCCTCCTGCCGCAGCTGCAGCAGGCCCTCGAGGAGCGGATCGGTCGGGGGGTCGTCTCCCGCATCGAGGTCCTGGGGCCCGCGGCGCCCACCTGGGGCCACGGAACCCGCCGGGTCAAGGGTCGAGGACCGCGTGATACGTACGGGTGAGCGGGCGCTGAGGGCGCCACAAGGGGCCTGGAGGAGCAGGTCAATACGGCTCCACGTACCAGGGGGGTCACAAGGCTGTTGAGGCCCCAGAAGGCCGTGCCGAAGCCGGTCGTGTCGGCCCGAACCGGTAGACTGACGGTGATTTCCGGGCCCCGCCGCAGTGGGTCTGGCTGACCCACAGGAGGCCGCCCGCCGTGTCGTATGACGCCAGCGCGATCACCGTTCTCGAAGGGCTCGACGCCGTCCGCAAGCGACCCGGCATGTACATCGGGTCCACGGGCGAGCGCGGGCTGCACCACCTGGTCTACGAGGTCGTGGACAACTCCGTGGACGAGGCCATGGCCGGCTACGCCTCGACGATCGTCGTGACCCTGCTCGCCGATGGCGGGGTACGGGTCGTCGATGACGGTCGCGGCATCCCGGTCGACGAGCACCCGGTGGAGAAGAAGCCCGCCGTGGAGGTGGTGCTCACGGTGCTCCACGCCGGAGGGAAGTTCGGTGGTGGCGGCTACTCGGTGTCCGGTGGTCTGCACGGTGTCGGCGTTTCCGTGGTCAACGCCCTGGCGACCCGGCTGGATGTCGAGGTGGGCCGCGACGGCTACGTGTGGCGCCAGTCCTATCTGCACGGTGTGCCCACCGCCCCCCTCGAGCGCGGCGAGGAGACTGACCGCACCGGGACGACCGTCACCTTCTGGGCCGACGACCAGATCTTCGAGACGACTCACTACGACTTCACGACCCTGTCGCGGCGCTTCCAGGAGATGGCCTTCCTCAACAAGGGCCTGACCCTCGAGCTGATCGACGAGCGCGAGCCCGTCGTGGCCGACGAGGAGGACGACGCCAGCACCGTGGAGGCCGTGCATCGGGTGAGCTACCACTACGAGGGTGGCATCGCGGACTTCGTACGGCACATCAACGCCAGCAAGGGCGTGGCCAACCCGACCGTGATCGATTTCGAGGCCGAGACCGAGGATCGCCACATGAGCGTGGAGATCGCGTTGCAGTGGAACACGTCCTACTCGGAGTCGGTGTACACCTTCGCCAACACCATCAACACCACCGAGGGCGGCACGCACGAGGAGGGTTTCCGCGCGGCGCTCACCTCGCTGGTCAACAAGTTCGCGCGTGAGTGGAACATCCTCAAGGAGAAGGACGCCAACCTCAGCGGCGAGGACGTTCGCGAGGGCCTGACCGCCATCGTCAGCGCGAAGATCACCGAGCCGCAGTTCGAGGGCCAGACGAAGACCAAGCTCGGCAACACCGAGATGAAGACCTTCGTGCAGAAGGTCGTCAACGACCAGCTCGGCGAATGGTTCGAGAAGAACCCGGCCGAGGGCAAGGAGATCGCCCGCAAGTCCGTGAACGCCGCTTCTGCGCGGATCGCCGCCCGCAAGGCGCGCGACCTCGCCCGCAATCGCAAGGGCCTGCTCGGTGGTGCCGGCATGCCCGGCAAGCTCATCGACTGCTCGAGCCGCGAGCCGGAGGAGTGCGAGGTCTTCATCGTCGAGGGCGACTCCGCGGGCGGCTCCGCACGGCAGGGGCGCGATCCCCGCCGTCAGGCGATCCTCCCCATCCGCGGCAAGATCCTCAATGTCGAGAAGGCCCGGATCGACAAGGTCCTGCAGAACAACGAGGTGCAGGCACTGGTGTCAGCGCTCGGCACCGGCGTGCAGGACGAGTTCGACATCAACCGGCTGCGCTACCACAAGCTCGTCCTCATGGCGGATGCCGATGTCGACGGGCAGCACATCCGCACCCTGCTGCTGACGCTGATCTTCCGGTTCATGCGACCACTCGTCGAGCGTGGTCACGTGTACCTGGCCCAGCCGCCCCTGTACAAGATCAAGTGGTCGCGCGAGGAGCCGGAGTATGCCTACTCCGACCGTGAGCGGGACGCCCTCATCGAGGCCGGCACGGCTGCGGGCCGCAAGCTGCCCAAGGAGGAGGCCGTCCAGCGGTACAAGGGGCTCGGTGAGATGAACGCCGACGAGCTCTGGGAGACCACGATGGATCCCGAGCGGCGTGTGCTGCTGCAGGTGACCCTCGACGACGCCGCCCAGGCCGACGAGCTGTTCAGCGTGCTGATGGGCGAGGACGTGGAGTCCCGTCGGAACTTCATCCAGCAGAACGCCCGCGACGTCCGCTTCCTCGACATCTGATCGGAAGGACCCACGTGACTGACGACATCGGGATCGACGCCGCCGACGCTGCGCAGGTGCAGCACGGTCGGATCGAGCCGGTCGACCTGCAGACGGAGATGCAGCGGTCCTACCTGGACTACTCCATGTCCGTCATCGTCTCGCGCGCACTGCCGGATGTCCGCGACGGCTTGAAGCCGGTGCACCGGCGTGTGCTGTTCGCGATGTATGACGGCGGGTACCGGCCGGATCGCAACTTCTCCAAGAGCGCCCGCGTCGTTGGCGACGTGATGGGCAGCTACCACCCGCACGGCGACAGCGCGATCTACGACGCGCTGGTCCGGCTGGCGCAGCCGTGGTCGCTGCGCTACCCGTTGGTGCAGGGGCAAGGCAACTTCGGATCGCCGGGCAACGACCCGCCCGCCGCCCAGCGCTACACCGAGTGCCGGATGGCGCCGCTGGCGATGGAGATGGTCCGTGACATCGACGAGGACACCGTCGACTTCGGCCCGAACTACGACGGGCGCACGCTCGAGCCGCTCGTCCTCCCGAGCCGGTTCCCGAACCTGCTGGTCAACGGCTCGTCGGGCATCGCCGTCGGCATGGCCACCAACATCCCGCCGCACAACCTTCGTGAGGTGGCGGCGGGCGCCCTGTGGCTGCTGGAGAACCCGGAGGCGTCCCGCGAGGAGCGTCAGGCGGCGCTCATGGAGCGGATCAAGGGACCGGACTTCCCCACCGGGGCGCTCATCGTCGGACGCAAGGGCATCGAGGACGCGTACCGGACCGGTCGCGGCTCGATCACTATGCGCGCCGTCGTCGAGGTCGACGAGGATGCGCGGGGCCGGCAGATCCTGGTGGTCACCCAGCTGCCGTACCAGGTCAACCCCGACAACCTGCTGCTGCGCATCGCCGAGCTCGTCGGTGACGGCAAGCTGTCCGGAATCTCGGACGTGCGCGACGACTCGTCCTCGCGCACGGGCATGCGGCTGATCATCGAGCTCAAGCGCGATGCGGTCGCGCAGGTGGTGCTCAACAACCTGTTCAAGCACACGCAGCTGCAGGACACCTTCGGTGCCAACATGCTCGCACTGGTCGACGGGGTGCCGCGCACCCTGACCCTGGAGCAGTTCGTCCGCCACTGGATCACCCACCAGATCGAGGTCATCCAGCGACGGACCCGCTACCGCCTGCGCAAGGCGGAGGAGCGCGCGCACATCCTGCGTGGGTACCTCAAGGCCCTCGACGCCCTCGACGAGGTCATCGCCCTGATCCGGGCGTCGGCCACCGTCGAGGACGCCCGCGCAGGACTGATGACCCTGCTCGAGATCGACGAGCTGCAGGCCACCGCGATCCTCGACATGCAGCTGCGCCGGCTCGCCGCTCTCGAGCGTCAGAAGATCATCGACGAGTACGACGAGCTGATGACCCGCATCGCTGACTACAACGACATCCTCGCGAATGAGGCGCGCCAGCGCGCCATCGTGTCGACCGAGCTGACCGAGATCACGGACAAGTACGGCGACGATCGCCGCACCGACTTCGTGGCCTGGGACGGCGATGTCACCGACGAGGATCTCATCGCGGAGGAGGACGTGGTCGTGACGATCACGTCCGGTGGCTACGCGAAGCGCACGAAGACCGACCTGTACCGCGAGCAGCGGCGGGGTGGCAAGGGCGTGCGCGGTGCCACGCTCCGACAGGACGACGCGGTGGAACACCTGTTCGTGACCACCACGCACCACTGGATCCTCTTCTTCACGGACAAGGGGCGCGTCTATCGGGCCAAGGCCTACCAGCTCCCGGACACGGGTCGCGATGGCAAGGGCCAGCACGTGGCCAACCTGCTGGCCTTCCAGCCCGACGAGACCATCGCCCAGGTGCTGGCCATCCGGGACTACGAAGCGGCCGAGCATCTCGTGCTGGCCACCCGAGGTGGAATGGTGAAGAAGACCCGCCTGGCGGAGTACGACTCCAACCGGCAGGGGGGCATCATCGCCATCAACCTCGCGGAGGACGACGAGCTGATCGCTGCCCGACTGGTCTCCAGCACCGATGACCTGCTCATGGTGTCGCGCAAGGGGATGTCGGTGCGGTTCTCTGCAGGCGACGACACGCTCCGCCCCATGGGACGGGCCACGAGCGGCGTGATCGGCATGCGTTTCCGGGACGGGGACTCGCTTCTTGCCATGGACGTCGCCCTGCCGGACACCTTCGTGGTCACGATCACCGATGGGGGCTACGCCAAGCGCACGCCGATCGGTGAGTGGGCCACCAAGGGCAGAGGCATCTTCGGTGTCCGTGCGATGAAGCTGGTCGAGGAGCGTGGGTCGCTCGTCGGCGCGATGGTCTGCGAGGCGAGCGACCAGATCTTCGCCATCGCATCGAACGGTGTCGTCATCCGCACTCGTGTCGAGGAGGTCCGGCCGTCCGGCCGTGACACCATGGGCGTGACCTTGATGAACCTCGCGGAGGGCGACCAGGTGGTCGCGGTCGCGCGCAGTGGCGAGGCCGACGAGGACGAATTGGGCGAGGCTGACGAGGACGACGCTGCGGGGACGGAGAGCGATGCGGTTGAGGCGGGCGAGTGAGTGGAGTTGAGGCGCCGCACGGAGCGAAGCGGGCCCGGCTCTACGTCACCCGCATCGATCCCTGGTCGGTGACCAAGGCGGCGTTCATGCTGGCCTTGGCCATCGGGATCGTGATCGTCGTCGCGGTCGCGGCCCTCTGGTGGGTGCTCGACGTCACCGGTGTCTTCGTCACGGTGTCCCGGATGATCGACGAGGTCGTCGGAACCGCCACGACCGGGTTCGACCTGCTCAGCTACCTGGAGTTCTCGCGTGTCTTCGGGGTCGCGGTGGTCGTGGCATCCGTCGAGATCGTGCTGGTGTCCCTGCTGGCCACCCTGTTCACGATCATGTACAACCTCACTGTCGGCCTCACCGGAGGCATCGAGCTCGTCCTGTCGGATGAGGCATAGCCGGACCCGTGTCGGACCCGGCGCGCCGGTCAGGTAGTCTCTCCCGTCGTTCGGGCCTATAGCTCAGTTTGGTTAGAGCGCTTCCCTGATAAGGAAGAGGTCGGTGGTTCAAGTCCACCTAGGCCCACCCCTCCCGTCCGTCGCCGCCGGGCAGCGCGCCCGGCACACCGCCGCGTCCACGCAGGCCCTACTCTGCAGACGATGAGCACCTTCCGCGCTCGACTGGACCGGTGGATCTCGCACCGCGCCGCCCGTTTCGCACGGCGTCTCGCCTGGGTCCCGGCATTCGATCGCGTCCTGTTCCTCGCCGAGGGCGGCGCCTCCTGTGGGCTGTCCCTGCTGGCGGCCAGCGACCTGCTGCATCAGGCCCGTCCCCGCACCCGGCAGGTGTGGGCCTGCCAGGACGGGGTCAGCGCGCCCGTGTGGGCCACTCGGGTCCGGGTGGGCAGTGGCCGGCACCGCTGGCTGGCGGCCCGGTCGCGGTGGTGGCTCACCGACGGGATCACCATGCGGGTCACGGATCCGGAGACCTCGGGCATCGCCCTGGCGAGGGGGCCGCGGACGGCGGTTGTCGGTGTCGTGGATCCGTCGCTCGAGCGCGTGGGCAGCGACGTCGTGGACTGGCCGCTGCTGCCGGCGTCGCGGCGCCGGCTCCGACATCCCGTGGACGCCGTGCTGGCGCCGAGTGAGGTGGCGCGACAGCGCTCCGTCTCCGCCTGGGGATTCGACGCGCCTGTGGTCCTGGCGCCCGCACTGGCCGAGATCGTGACGCAACGTGATCGGGCGCGCCGCCTCCTGGGTCTGACACCCGACCAGCGGCTTCTGGCCTGGCACCTCAGCGACAGTCGGCGGCACGGGTCGTTCCCACTCGGCGCGGTAGCGGCCGGCCTGCCGGGCTGGGGGGTCGAGGAGGTGCAGGAGAGCGCTCATCCGGCCCTGCTGGTGGCGGCCGCCGATGTCGTGGTGGCCGATACCGGGTGGCCGCTGGTGTGCGCGGCGAGCGCCGGCCACGCGGTGGTCGTCTACGCACCCGATCCCCGGGACGGGCGCTCGCGTGGCCCCGGGCTCGTGCGCGACTGGCCGGGCCGGCTGCCACTCGCCGGGGACGCGCCCACGCTGGTCTCGGCGGTGGAGGCACGCCGCGACGGACCCCTTCCGGACGATGAGGAGGCCCTGCGGACGTTCGGATCTGTTGCGGCGGACGGCGACCCTCGCGGGGCGTTCCGGCGCGGTTGGGACCAGTTGACGCGGGTGGGGGACTGAGGTGGCGGGCTCCCTGGTGATCATGGCCAACTCCGTCGACGAGCTCGGCGGCGCCCAGCGGGTGGCGCACACCCTCGCCAGTGGTCTGTCCCGCCGCGGCTGGGACGTCCACGCGATCGGCATCGAGCCCGCTCGGGAGCCGCACGACTACCGGGGCGAGGGCTACCGCACGACCACGCTCATGGATGCCCCCTTCGGCACCCGCGACCAGGGGGAGGAGCGCGAGGCGGCGTCCACGTCCGCCGTAGAGCGGCTCTCGCGGATCCTCGATGACGAACGGCCGGACGCCGTCATCAGCACCCAGGTCTGGTGCATGGAGCATCTGAGCCGGGTCAGCCGCGGACCCTGGCGGGTCGTGGGCCAGTACCACTCCTCGTTCGAGGCGGCGAGCATGCCCGGTGGTCCGCTGGGTCGCCTGGTGGAGGCCTATCGCGAGGCCGACGTCGTCACGGCGCTGACCGAGGTGGATGCCGAGGCGCTGCGCGAGTCCGGCCTGCCCCAGACCGTCGCCATGCCCAATCCCCTCGCCTTCTGGCCGGAGCGGGTCGTCGATGCCGGAGCGGAGGGAGGGGAGGTGCTCGCGCTCGGCCGGCTGTCGCCGGAGAAGGCTCCCATGGTGCTCGTGCGGGCATGGCAGGAGATCGCCGACCGGCACCCGGCCTGGTCGCTGCGCTTCGTCGGCTCGGGCCCGGAGGAGGAGCGCGTCCGGGAAGCAGCCGCGCAGGGACCGTGGCGGATCCGGATCGATCCTCCCGTCGCGGACCCCCGCCCGCTCTTGCAGGAGGCGCCCGTGCTGGCGCTCCCCAGCCTGGTCGAGGGCCTTCCCCTGTCCCTGATGGAGGCGCTGGCCCACGGCACCGCCTGCGTGGCGGCCGACTGCTCGAGTGGCGTGCGTGAGCTGGTCATCGACGGTCAGACCGGGCTGCTCGCTGTCCGGGGGGAGCCGGAGGACCTTGCTCGCCAGCTGGATCGGCTGCTCTCGGACCGGGCCCTGAGGGCCCTGCTGGGGGCCGCTGCGCGGACGCACATGGAGGCCTACCGGGCGGAGCCGATCCTCGATCGCTGGGAGCTCCTCCTGCGTGGCGATCCGGGCTGAGCCACCGGTCCCGGATCCGAGGAGTCGGAGTCGGCGCCCGCTGGGAGGGATGCCGTATGTTACCGAGGTGCTCCTTTGGCGGTACCGATCCGTGCTGCGGATGCTGGTCATGCGCGACCTGCACATCAAGTACCGCCAGTTCCGTCTCGGCTATGTCTGGGCGATCCTCGAACCCCTCGGCATGAGCGTGACGATGTGGTTCGTCTTCGAGGTCCTGCTCGGCGGCAAGAAGCTCGGCCTGCAGCCCTACTACCTGTTCCTGACCGTGGCGATCCTTCCGTGGTGGTGGTTCGTCAACAGCATCTCCGCATCGACGCGCGTGTTCATCGGACAGAACCGGACCCTGTCGGTCAGCCAGCTGCCGACGCAGTTCAACGTGGTCCGCGTACTGGTGGCCCGGGCAGCGGACTTCGTGCTCTCCCTGCCACTCGTCGTCGCGGCGATGCTGATCACCTGGACCTTCCCGACGGCGTGGATCCTGCTGTATCCGGTGGCCATGGTCATCCAGTTCGCGTTGATGTGGGGCGTCGGGCTGCTCGTCGCCTCGGTGTCCGCGATGATCCCGGACCTCGCGCGCATCATCCGGATCGTCCTCCGTGCCGCGTTCTACCTCACCCCGGTGCTGTACTCGCTGTCGAACGTCCCGGCGGGAGCCCGTCCCCTGACGTACATCAATCCGCTGGTCGGCGTGCTCGGGCTGTACCGCATGGGCTGGTGGCCCGGCGAGCACGAGGGCTGGAAGGCCTACGCGACCTCCTTCACCGTGATCGCCATCCTCATGGTCATCGGCTTCGTCACCTTCCGACGCGTCGAGCATCGCATCCTCAAGGCCGCGTGATGGCTCGCATCCACCTGACCCCCGACCTCACGGACGAGATCCGGTTCACGGACGTCGACCTGACGATCAGCGTCGTGCGGCGCCGTGGCGGTGCATCGACCGCCCAGCGTCTCCGGCGCCTCGCCGGCGACACGAAGCGGGTTGAGGTGCCGATCTTCGACAAGCTCAACCTGTCGGTCGCCCCGGGAGAGGCCGTGGCCATCGTGCCCGGGAGCAAGGACGCGGGCGTGCTGGAGTTCTTCCGGCTGGCCGCAGGAACGCTGATCGCCGACGGCGGAGCGGTTGAGCGCAGGCACCACGTGATCCCGATGCTGACGCGATCGGGACTGCTCAACAACTCGATCACCGTCCGCCAGAACATCTGGGTCGGCTCGCTCCTGCTCGGCCTCACCCCTGAGCAGGTGCGCGAGAGGCTCGATTGGATCGTCGGCTTCGCCGGACTCGAGAAGATCCTGGACACGTACGCCAAGCAGGTCTCACCGCTGATGCGGCGACGCGTCGTGTGGACGATGACGATGGCCACATACGCCCATGCGTTCGCCATCCAGCGCAGCCTCGTCGTCGGCGACGAGGACTTCCAGGAGAAGTGCTGGGACTACCTCGACGGCCTGCGAGCCCAGGGCGTGACCTTCCTCGTGGAGAGCACCGACGTGATGCTGCGGCGCTTCTGCACCCGTGGCGTGGTGCTCGGCAACGGCGGGGTGATCGCCGACACGACCGTCGAGGAGGCGCTGAAGCTGCGTCGGATCGACGAGACCGAGGAGGCCATGGTTCGCGAGGAGGAGTCCGAGGACGAGGACTGGCAGTCGGAGTAGCGGTCTGAGGACGACTAGGCCTCGAGCGGGATCGGGACTCCCTGACGCTCGAGATCGGCGACGAGCTTGGCATAGCGGGCATCGATGCGCTTGGTCGTCGACTCGTCGAACTGGGCCCGCCAGCGGCCTGCGTGCGACTTGGATTCCAGCACGTTCTCGTCGTACCACTGCACCATGCCCGGGTCGACCGGGATGCCGAGGAAGTCGCAGATCGCCTGCACCGACTCGGTGCGCTTGTGCTTGACGAGGTCGAGCATGTCGATCGTGAGGATGCGGCCCGGGCGGCACTTCTGGACCGCGGTGTGCATGCGGAGCGAACGCTTCGCCCACATGTCGAGCGCCTCGAAGATCTCGTTGGGGCCGAAGGTCTGCTCGACGAACGAGGCGGCCACGTCGCGGCCGTCACGGATGATCGCGATGACCTGCGCCTCCGGATAGATCGGCTCGATGAGGTCGGTGTGCCGGGCGTTGGCCGGCGTGCCGTCCACCCAGCGCCGACCCTCGGCCTTGGCCGTGACCTTCGCCATGATGTCGTAGGTCATCTCCTGAGTAGCGGCCACGGGGTCCTTGCGGATGTTCGCGAGGTAGCGGTCCCCGAAGGCGCGCATCTCCTCACGGGTGATCGTCATCTGCAGGCCGCTTCCGCCGGGCCGCTTGAACCAGGCGTGACTGCACTTGCGGACCGCGCGCTCGGCCTCGCGACGGGTGAGCAGGCGCTTGGGCCAGGACGCGGTCGCCGTGGCCAGCGTCGTGGCCATGCCGCCCTCGTTCGCGATGAACCTGACTTCCTCGGGCTGGGTCAGGAACAGATCGGGGTGGTGGCCGAGTAGCCGGCCCAGGATGGTCGACCCACTCCTGCCAGTGCCGCCGACGAGCACGGGATTGAGGCAGTGTGCGGTGGTGGACACCGGAAGAGACTACAGGCCGTGGAGCGGGCCATAGGTAGGCTCCTCCCCGTGGCGCTGTTCTCCGTGGTGGTCCCTGCGTACAACGTCCAGGCGTACCTCCGCGCCGCGATCATGTCGGTGCTCGAGCAGGACTTCGACGACGTCGAGGTCGTTGCCGTCGACGACTGCTCACCGGACAACAGCGGCCTCATCATCGACGAGCTCGCCGCCCGTGACCCGCGCGTCAGGCCCGTGCACCTCGCGGAGAATGCCGGGCTCGGCGGTGCCCGCAATGCTGGGGTGGCCGCATCGACGGGCGACTACATCCTGTTCCTCGACGGTGACGACACCCTGACGCCCGGATCGCTGTCGGCCATCGCGGACCGGCTCCTCACGAACGACCGACCGGAGCTGTGCGTCTACAACTACGCGCGCACATGGTGGGACGGCCGGGTCGCCGTGAGCTGGGGCGCCGAGCAGCTGGCCGCACTGTCCGCCGGCACGTTCAGGCCCCGCGAGCACAAGAAGTTGTTCAACCTGCTGCCCATCGCCTGCAACAAGGTCTACCGACGCGACCTGATCGAGCGCCTCGACGCACACTTCGGCGAGGGCTTCTACGAGGACGTGCCGTTCACGTACCGCATCCTGACCCAGGCGGAGACCGCGGTGACGCTCAACCGGGTGGTCCTCGACTACCGACAGCGCCGGGAGTCCGGGAGCATCCTGCGCACCCCCAGCCCGAAGCACTTCGACGTCTTCATGCAGTACGACAAGGTCTTCGAGCAGTTCGAGCGCGACGGTGTCAGCCCGGAGCTGCGTCGGCACGTCTACGACATCATGGTCAATCACTACGTGACGATCATCAGCAAGCCCGACCGGATCGCGAAGGCCCAGCGCCAGCACTTCTTCGACGAGGCCAAGAAGTCCGCCCGGAAGCACTGGCGTGATGACATCCCGGGCGAGAACACGGCGAGCGCCATCCGGGGCCGCCTTCTCCGGGACGGCACCTACTCCTCGTTCGTCGCCTACCAGCGCACCGACAAGGCCCGCCGGCGCACGAAGCGGGCCATCGGCAAGGTCTACTGGCCCACCAGGAGGACGGTGCGCAAGGCCCGGGCGGTGGGCCGGATGGTCTACCCGCTGCTTCGGCTGATGCCCATCGACGACAACCTCGTGGTGTTCTCGGAGTACTGGGGCACCGGATACGGCTGCAATCCCCGAGCCATCTTCGAAAGGCTCCCGGAGGTGGCTCCGCACCTCGTCCCGGTGTGGGTCATCTCCGAGGAGAAGGGGCAGTCCCTGCCTCCCGGAACGAAGCAGGTGCGACCGACCCACTGGCGGCGCTGGCCCTACTTCGCGCGAGCCAAGTACTTCGTGAACAACGTCAACTTCCCGGGCACCTACGTCAAGCGACCCGGACAGGTGCACATCCAGACGATGCACGGCACCCCCCTGAAGCTCGTCGGGCTCGACGTCCTCGACTCCTCGGCGGCCAGCGTGGCCGTGGATCCGGTGCGTGAGCCGACGCGCAGCGAGGGCAGGGTCGTCGCGCATACCCGCGAGCAGGTGCTCAGCGAGTTCGAGAAGCTCCTCACCCGATCCGACCGCTGGGACTACGCCCTCAGCTCGAACCCGTACTCCACCGAGACGTGGTCGCACGCCTACCCCTGCCGATACGAGTGGCTCGAGTACGGCTATCCACGCAACGACGCCCTCGTGCGGGCATCGGCGGAGGACACGGCAGCAGCACGGGCGACGCTCGG
The DNA here is from genome assembly GCA_016125355.1 of Actinomycetales bacterium. GTDB lineage: Bacteria > Actinomycetota > Actinomycetes > S36-B12 > S36-B12 > UBA10649. Next base: position 14,765 of record WGLX01000029.1, read on the forward strand.
GATCCCGGACGGGGTCACCACCGTGCTGTACGCGCCCACCTTCCGCGAGGCGCCGGGGGATGTGTCCGTGCGCATCGACGTGGCCCGCGTCACCGAGCAGCTGCCGGATGACGTGGTGCTCATCGTCCGGGCCCACCACACCGCGACCGCGGGTGACCAGGTGCGCTCCCTCATCAAGCAGGGCCGCGTCATCGACGGCTCGTCGGTGCCGGACATCCTCACCTGCTATCTGGCGGCGGACGTGCTGCTCACCGACTACTCATCGGTGATGTTCGACTACGCGCTGCTCGACCGACCGATCGTGATCTACGCCGACGACTGGGTGACCTACCGGGAGACGCGCGGCGTGTACTTCGACCTGCTCGCCGAGCCGCCCGGCCGGGTTGCTCGCAACGAGGGCGAGCTCATCGAGATCCTGCGGGATGGCCGGTACGCGGACGCGTCATCCCGCACCCTTCGGGACGCCTTCCGCGCGCGGTTCTGCGTGTTCGACCGCGGCGACGCAGCCGAGGCCGTCATCAGGAGGGTGATGATGCCGGGCTCGCCGACGGCTCAGGGGTAGCCGGGGGCGTCGGAGGTGGGGTGGGCGCCGGGGTCGGCGTGAGGACGGGGGCCGCCTGGGCGGGCCATTGCCCGAACGGCGGAGGCTGAATGAGGGACGGCGTTCCGGGGGCGCTGGGCGAGGGCAGCATGTCGGCGATCCGGCATGTCGGCCCGGCGCACTTCACCAGTGACTGCAGCTGTGCCCGGAGATTCGCCACGGTCGTCGGGTCGGTGACCTTGATGACGTTGTTCATCTCGAAGGGGTCGGTCACCAGGTTGTAGAGCGAGGCGTACTTGCCGTACGAGACGTAGAGCCAGTCGTGCGTGCGCAGCGCGTGGAACTTGGGGATCGTCGTCTTCTCGTAGTCGGGGTCGCCCTTCTTCGGCGTCGAGAGCGACTCGGTGAGCAGACCGGTCCGCCAGGGGATCGTGGGGTCCTCGATGAGGGGGAGCAGGTTGCGCCCGTCGGCGAAGGCCGGCGTCTGGGCGTTCATGTAGGCGGCAATCGTCGGGCCGAGGTCGATCGTGGAGGTCAGCGCATCGATCGTTGTCCCAGCCCTCATCCCCGGACCGATGAGGACGGTCGGCACCACCGTGTCCTCCCGGTAGGGGGAGTGCTTGCCGCTGAGCATCCGGTGCACGCCTGCGTGGTAGCCGTTGTCGGACGTGACGATCACCAGCGTGTCGTCCGCGTGACCGGTCGCCTTCAACGTGGCGAGGACGGCATCGACCGAGTCTGCGAACGTCTCCGCCGACTCCAGGCGCCGGCTCCACAGGCCGTTCAACGACTCCATCTGCCGGATGCTCAGGGGCTTCAGGCCCTGCTGCCACGGAGCCGGGTCGAGGCCGGTCCTGTTGAACGACGGCGGTTGCGGAGCTCCGGTGCCGTACCGGGTGCCTCGGTTCTTGACGGACGAGGGAGCCGGGGTATGCGGCACGTAGGTGTTGAGCTCGAGGTAGAACGGCGCCTGCGCCTGCTGAAGCCACGAGGTGGCATCCGCGGTCAGCGCGTCATTGAGGAAGGTCGGCCCGCCCCACGACAGCTGTCCGTCGGTGGACAGGCGATACCCGTAGCCCGTGTAGACGATGTTCCCGTTGACGGGCGTGGTGAAGTGGTCCCAGCCCGGCGGCACATAGGAGCGCATCCTGACCCGCTTGCCCGGGAACCCGTTGAGGTACTTGCCGACATGGGCGGTCTGGACGCCGGCCGAGGACAGCCAGGTGGGCAGGCAGTCGTTCTCATGGCCGAGGTCGTGGAACTTGGCCCAGCCTCCGCCGGTCTTGATGCCGTTGGAGATGACGCGGTGGTTGTGGACGTACTGGCTGCGGTAGATCGAACTTCGTGAGGGGCAGCACAGCGAGTCGGTGACGACGTAGTTGGTCAGCGTCACGCCCTTGTCCTTGAGCGCCTTGAGGCGAGGGACCTGCTCGAAGGCGTACCAGTCCAGATCGTCGGCGAGGAGCATGACGACGTTCTTCGCCTGTCCGGTGGGCGGCGGGGTGACGTCGGCAGACGCGCTCGGCTCCGGCGTGGGGAGGGGGACGGGCTCGAGTGGACGGCCCAGCAGGTCGGTCAGCGCACGACCGCTCGGCGACGGGCCAGCGGCCACGACGCCGGAGCCGCCCGCGGACGACTGGGCGTTCGAGGGAGCCCCCAGATCGCGGATGAGGATCGAGCCGATCAGCAGGGTGAGGATGGTGGCCACTGCCGCGACGACCACGCGGGTCCGCCGGGGCGGCATGGCATGACGCACGAGTTCTCCTGTTCCTGCTCCGGACTTGGACCGTCGAAGCAGGATAGGTCATGTCGGTACGATCCCCTCATGCCGGAACCCGTGCACGGACTCGTGCCGCCCGGATCGCTGGCCCTCCACATCGGCGTGCACAAGACCGGCACCACCGCCGTCCAGTCCGCCCTGGCGGCCCGACGGGGCGACCTCCGCGCCCACAGCGTGGACTACCCGGGAACCCTCATGGCCCACCGAACCGTGGCCTCGTCCGCCATGGGCAGGCCGCTGGGGTTTCGGACGGACGGCGCGCGGCCGCCACGGCGCGGGCTCTGGGAGCGCACCCTCAAGGATGCGGACGCCTTCCCCGGCACCACCCTGATCTCCAGTGAGTTCTTCGCCGAGGCCGATGACGAGACATGCCAGCGGATGGTGGCGGAGGCGGGACCGGATCGACTGCGGGTCGTGGTCACCCTCCGCAACCTTGCCAAGATCCTGCCCTCGGCCTGGCAGCAGAACCTGAAGTCCGGGTTCCGCACGCCGTACGAGGACTGGCTGCGCTTCATCCTTCTGGACGAGGAGGGCTCCAAGGGCACCACGTTCTGGCGCCGGCATCGCCATGACCTCGTAGTGCGCCGCTGGGCGGCCGCCGCGGGAGCCGACCACGTCACGGTCGTCGTCGTGGACGACCGTGATCGCGATGGCATCTACCGCTCGTTCGAGCAGCTGCTCGGTCTGCCGACCGGCTTCCTCTCCCCGTCCGAGGGAACCTCGGCCAACCGGTCCTTCACCGCAGCCGAGGCGGAGCTCTTCCGCCGACTCAATCTGGCGGTGGCGGATGCGGGGGGGTGGTCGCGTTTCCGCAACGCCGCTCACGACGGACTGGAGAAGTCCCTCGTCGAGGGTCGGTCCGCGGATCCGAGCGAGGCCCGGCTCCAGACGCCGCAGTGGGCCCTCGACCGGGCCGCTGACCTGGCCGACAGCTTCGTGGCCGCCATCCGGGACTCAGGGGTCCACGTGCTCGGCGATCTCGACGTGCTCGCCGAGCGTCTGGCCGGGCCCGAGTCGGCGCCCGAGGTTCCGGACGATGTCCCGATCGACGCCGCGGTCGCGGCCCTCCTCGGCGTGCTGGAGTCTGCCGCCCAGAACAGCGGCCCGAGCACGAGCGCCCTGCACCGGGCGCGCGGCCTGTTGCGTCGTCGCTGAGTCATGTCCGCCCCCGGCAAGGTCTCGGCAGTCGACCACGGTTCGGCGGTGGCGCCGGATCCCGTCTTCCGGCATCGGGTCCCGATCGACGGGCTGCGTGCGGTGGCGGTCCTCCTCGTGCTCCTGTTCCACGCCGGAATGCCGGGGATGGCCAACGGATATGTCGGGGTGGACGTCTTCTTCGTGCTGTCGGGCTACCTGATCACCACGCTGCTCGTACGCGAGCGATGGGCCACCGGGCGGATCTCCCTCATCGGCTTCTACGCCCGCCGGATGCGCCGGCTGCTCCCGGCGGCCATCCTCGTCCTCGTCGTCACGGCGATCGCCTACCGGCTCCTCGCCGATCCCCTCGACCTGCTCGCCAACCGAGCAGGCTTCGGCTGGGCGGCGGTGTACCTGTCGAACTGGTACTTCCTGGCGCACTCGCAGGACTACTTCGCCGTGTCGGACGCCCCGAGCCCCGTCCTGCACTACTGGTCACTGGGGGTGGAGGAGCAGTTCTACCTCGCCTGGCCGCTCGTTCTCGTCGGATTGCTCGGACTCCTGGCGGCGCGGCGCCGCCTCCTCGCCCCCGCACTCACGGCGCTCGCCGCCGGGGGGCTGCTGCTCTCGTGGTGGATGGACGCCGCCAACCCGACGGGCGCCTACTTCAACACCTTCGCCCGCGTCTACCAGCTGCTGGCGGGTGCCGCCCTGGCCGTATGGCTGGCCCGCCGCGGGGAGCGGACGGCACCAGCGTCGCGATCAGCCTCGCGATCCCGGCGATCCCGGTTGGGCGCCGGTGCCATCGGAGCCAGTGGGGTGATCCTCGCGCTCGTGCTGGTCGCCGGGGAGGCCCTCAGCCCCTGGCTCGTCGGGGTGATCGGGGTCGGCGCCACCGTGGGGTTCCTGGCGGGCATCGAGCTGAGTCCCGAATCCCGGCTCCTGCGCCCCCTCGTGTCCGTGCCAGCGGTGCGGATCGGTGGCTGGTCGTACGCGATGTACCTGTGGCACTGGCCCGTGATCGTCCTCGGGGCACTGGCGCTGCCGTGGACGACAGGCCTCGTCTGGCCGCTGCGCGTCCTGCTGGTGCTGGCGGTCACTGTCGGCCTGTCGGCAGCGACCGGACGCCTCGTGGAGGCCCGCACGCGGCGGATCTCGCTGCGGACCGGCCCGCAGCGACAGGTGGCCATCGCGACCGGGCTGGCCGCCTCGCTCGCCTGCGGTGCGCTCGTGCTCGGTGTCGTCCAGGCTCCGATGCGCGTCCAGCAGATGGCGGCCATCGCGTCGGCGGGTCAGGTCGACGACAGTTCGGCCACGACGGCCACCGTCGATGTCGTCCAGGCACCCGCCGACACGACCGCGCCATCGGATGCCGCGACGGATCCCGGTCCCGCGGCGTCACGGTTCCACACCGCCGAGGCCCGAGGACGCCCGTCCACCGTCCTGCTCATCGGGGACTCGCACGCGGAGCTGTGGCGGGAGGGCTTCCTCGATGCCGCCTCCAGGCTCGGCTTCACGGGCATCATGATCACCTCGTCCGGGTGTCCCTGGATGGACCTGCCGGCCCTCAGCGGGCAGACGGGCGAGCCCGTCGACTGCCAGGACAAGCTCTGGAAGCCCGCCCTGGAGGCCGCCCGCACCTACCAACCCGACCTGGTGATCCTCATCTCGAGGTCGGTGCTCAGCAGGCACCTCGTCATCAACGGCCAGGTGCTCCGCTCCGGAGACCCGGGATGGGCGAGCGTCATGTCCGCCGGGGTTCGGACATCCCTTGCGCAGATGGTCCCGCTGGCCAAGCAGATCGCCCTGGTCGAGCCGTACCCGCTGACCCGGACGCCCATGATCGACTGCCTGAGCACGGGAGCCCCGCCCGCGTCCTGCGATCAGCTGGCCTGGCAGATGCCGGGGACGGAATCGGTGCTCCCGCTCTACCGTCAGCTCGCGTCCACGTACCCGAACGTGACCTCGGTCTCGCTGGCCGACCTGATCTGCCCCGGGGGCATCTGCCCGGCCGAGGTCGACGGCCTGCCGACCTTCGCCGACGACAACCACCTCACGCACGCGTTCGCCGCCACGCTGGTGCCCGGCCTGCTGCAGGTGCTCGCCGACGACGGCATGCTCGTCCGAGGTGCCTCCGGGACCCCCGTCGCCGAACCAGAGGTAGGCTCACTCCCATGAAGAAGCTGCTTGTGCTCGTCCTGCTCGCCGGGATCGGCTACGTCGTGTACCGCCAGATCGCTGCTCGCAAGGCCGAGCAGGACCTCTGGTCCGAGGTGACCGCGGAGCCGGACCTGCGCTAGCGCATCGTCTCAACCCCGCCGGGGGGCTTAGCTCAGCTGGTAGAGCGCTGCCTTTGCAAGGCAGAAGTCAGGGGTTCGAGTCCCCTAGCCTCCACTCGACGTCCGCACGCTCCCCCTCAGGCCCACTCCCGAACGGCAGGTTGACCCCATGACGACGACCGCGACCATCCACACCAACCTCGGCGACATCAGGATCAACCTGTTCGACCTGCAGGCACCCAAGACTGTGCGCAACTTCACCGGCCTTGCCGAGGGCACCAAGGAGTGGACCGATCCGCGCGTCCGCGCCAAGTCGACGGCCCCGCTGTACGACGGGACGATCTTCCACAGGGTCATCTCCGGCTTCATGATCCAGGGCGGTGATCCGCTGGGCACGGGCACCGGAGGGCCGGGCTACCGGTTCGAGGACGAGTTCCACCCGGAGCTGAGCTTCGACCGGCCCTACCTGCTGGCCATGGCCAACGCGGGCCCCAACACCAACGGCTCGCAGTTCTTCATCACCGTGGCCCCGACCACGTGGCTGAACTTCAAGCACAGCATCTTCGGTGAAGTCGCCGATCAGGAGTCCCGCGACGTCGTCGATGCCATCGCCGCCGCCGAGACCGGACCCGGCGACCGGCCTCGCACGGACGTGGTCATCTCCTCGATCGACATCGCGCGCGACTAGTCCCACGCCGCTTCCCGAATCGCGTGTCCGAGCCTGTTCCGAAGCCGGCCCAGCCGGTCATGGCCTCGTGCTATCGGCATCCGGACCGGCCGACGGGCATCCGCTGCGCTCGCTGCGAGCGGCCCATCTGCAATGAGTGCATGACCCCGGCCCCGGTCGGCTTCCAGTGCCCTGAGTGCGTGGCCGGGGCAGCGGCCCGAACCCGGCAGCCGACGACCGTTGCCGGTGGCACCCCGATCAATCGTCCGCTCGTCACGTACGGGCTCATCGGCATCAATGCGGCGATCTTCCTCCTCCAGGTGGCCGTCGGCATCAATGCCGTGGCCGGCGACTGGGGCATGTGGCCGGTCGGCATCGCGATCGGGGGCGAGTCGTGGCGTCTCGTCACCGCAGCCTTCCTCCATGGATCCTGGCTGCACCTCGCGTTCAACATGTACGTGCTGTTCGCGCTCGGTCCGACGCTCGAGCGGATCCTTGGGCACGGCCGCTACCTGACGCTGTACGTGCTCGCCGCGCTCGGCGGGGGCGTGGCGTCCTATGCGTTCTCCGATTTCCGCACGGTCTCCGTGGGCGCCAGCGGCGCGATCTTCGGCCTCATGGGGGCCCTGGTCGTCGCGGGCCGGCGCCTGCGGTACGACATCACGCAGGTGCTCGTCCTGCTCGGCATCAACGTGGTGATCGGGTTCGTCTCGCCCGGCGTGGACTGGCGTGCGCATCTCGGCGGCCTCGTGACCGGTGCCGTGGTGGCGGCGATCATGGTCTTCGCGCCGCGGAGACATCGAACCGCCGTCCAGGTGGCCGGCCTGCTGGGGGTCGTCCTCGTCCTGGCGGCGCTCGCGGCCTGGCGAACGGCCCAGATCAACGACATGCTCGTCCCGCTGGGGCAGATCACCCTGGGCTGACCCAGGACCGCGGGGCGCATGCGCCGAGGTCTGGGGTCATAATGGGGGCATGACTCACGACGCCGTCATCGTGTCCGCTGTTCGCACCCCGGTGGGGATCGGAAAGCCCGGCAAGGGCGTGCTCTCCGAGGTCCATCCCGCCGACCTGTCCGCACTCGTGCTGCGGGAGGTGGTCGGCCGGGTCGGCGTGGATCCGTCGGAGGTCGACGACGTCATCTGGGGATGTGTCTCCCAGTCCGGGGAGCAGAGCGCCAACATCGCGCGCAATGCGGTGCTGTCGGCCGGCTTCCCGGAGGAGATCACCGGGGTCACGATCGATCGCCAGTGCGGTTCCAGCCAGCAGGCGGCCACCTTCGCAGCCGCGGGCGTCATCGCCGGGCACTACGACATGGTGATCGCCGGTGGCGTGGAGTCGATGTCCCGGGTGCCGATGTTCTCCAACATGGTCGGCGGCGAGGGCCCGTTCCCGACGAGCATGAAGGACCGGTACGCCGGCGGGCTCGTCAATCAGGGCATCAGTGCCGAGATGATCGCCGAGAAGTGGAACCTCTCCCGCACCTACCTCGATGAGCTCGCGGCCGCCTCCCAGCAGCGTGCCGCACAGGCCTGGGAGGACGGCCTGTTCGACGAGGAGACCATCGACGTGCCCACGCCGGCGGGCGTCGTCACGCGGGACCAGGGAGTGCGGCCCGATACGACGGTCGAGACCCTGGCCGGGCTGCCGACCCCGTTCATGGAGGGTGGCCGAGTGACGGCCGGGAACGCGTCGCAGATCTCCGACGGCTCCGCGGCCGTCCTCATCACCACGTCGGAGCGCGCCAAGGAGCTTGGACTGACCCCCCTCGTGCGGATCCACAGCGTCGCCATGGCCGGGGTGGACCCGATCATCATGCTGACCGGCCCGATCCCCGCCACCGAGAAGGTGCTGCGGCGGTCCGGCCTCGACATCGGCGACATCGGCGCCTTCGAGGTCAATGAGGCCTTCGCCTCGGTGCTCGGAGCGTGGTACGCCGAGACGGGGGCAGACCCCTTGCTCACGAACGCTCGGGGCGGCGCGATCGCGCTCGGGCACCCGCTCGGGGCCTCGGGGGCGCGGCTGCTGACGACGCTGGTGCACCGCATGCGCCAGGAGGACATCCGGTACGGCCTCCAGACGATGTGCGAGGGCGGCGGCATGGCGAACGCCATGATCCTCGAGCGCGTCGACTGACGGTTATCCACAGGTTCATCCCCAGCTGGGGATGAATGACACCCGTGTGATTCCCCCGTCAAACATGCGGGATGCGAAGTGCTACTTCCAGCGGGTGGCCAGCACGAACCCACCGGCGATGAAGGCGAAGCCGATGAGGACGTTCAGCAGCGCGCTGAGATCCCGCATGACCGGGATCTGGCTGCCGGCGATGTAGAAGATGACGATGTAGGCGAGCCCGATGACGAACAGGGCGACCATGGTGGGGGCCAGCCAGGAGGGCGAACCGATGCGCGCGACCTTGCGCTCGCCCTTCGTCGTGGGCGGGGGCGTGTAGACGGCCTTCTTGCGGCCCTTCGACTCCGGCACGGTGCTCCTCTCGAGGTTCTGCTCATCAAAGCCTGCCACACCCGGCCCGGGGGCTCTGCAGTTACCGTTGTGACGTGCGACGTCCGCAGCTGCCACTCACCCGACCCGGCCCTGCCGTGATCGTGGCTGGGCTGGTCGCCATGCTGGCCGGCCTGATGTTCGCGGCCGCCGCCTCGACGAGCCAGGGCACGGACCTGCGTGCCGAACGGGCCGTGGAGCTGCGCGACCTGGTCCGGGAGCGCTCCACGCGCGTGGACAATCTCGACGCCTCGGTATCCGCGCTGCAGCGGCGCGTCGACGACCTCTCGGAGGGACGCATCGGGGACCCGGAGGCCATTGCGGTGCGCAATGCCATCAGCAGCCTGCAGAGCAAGGCAGGCACGAGCGAGGTGACCGGGCGCGCCCTCGTCGTGACGTTGGACGACGCCCCCCTGCGCGAGCCCGATGACCCGCTGTGGCAGACGCTCACGCCCGACGACGTCATCGTCCATCAGGCCGACGTGCAGGCGGTCATCAACGCGATGTGGCAGGGGGGCGCGAAGGCCATCCAGGTCATGGATCAGCGGCTGATCTCGACGAGCTCGGTCCAGTGCGTCGGCAACACGCTCCTGCTGCAGGGGCGCGTCTACTCACCCCCGTACGTCATCACGGCGATCGGCCCGGTGAAGAAGATGCGGGGGGCGCTGCGAGCCGATCCCACCGTCGCGGCCTACCGGGACTGGGCCGCGGCGGTCGGCCTCGGTTACCAGGCGAAGCGCCACAACCCGGTCACCATTCCGGGTTACGAGGGGCCGATCGCCATGGAGTACGCGACTCCGGGAGAATGACGCCGTGGTCCGGATCCTCGTCGTCGACAACTACGACTCCTTCGTCTTCAACCTCGTCCAGTACCTTGCGCAACTCGGTGCCGAGGTGGACGTACGGCGCAACGACGAGGTCACGCCGGACGAGGCCCGGACATACGACGGCGTGCTGCTCAGTCCCGGCCCGGGGACCCCCGAGGAGGCGGGCATCTGCATGGAGATCGTGCGCCAGTGCGCCGGGGATGTGCCGATCTTCGGCGTCTGCCTCGGCCACCAGGCGATCGCGGCGGCCTACGGTGCGCGGGTGGCTCGCGCGCCGGAGCTGCTTCATGGCAAGACGTCCGAGGTGCTGCACGAGGACACCGGGGTGCTGGCGGGGTTGCCGTCCCCGTTCACGGCGACGCGGTACCACTCCCTCGCCGTCGACCCGCAGACCGTGCCCGAGGTGCTCGAGGTGACCGGCGCGACGGACACCGGAGTCATCATGGCCATCCGGCATCGCGACCTGCCGGTCGAGGGCGTGCAGTTCCATCCGGAGTCGGTGCTCACCGAGGGCGGTCACGCCATGCTGGCCAACTGGCTCGCCGAATGCGGCGACCCGGAGGCCCGCCAGCGGGCCACCACGCTCGCCCCCGTCGTCGGCTGAGCCTCGTTTCTCCCACGTTGTGGGACAAGTGAGCCAAAGGGTGCCCGCAGACCCGGCTATGCGTCGTTTCTCCCACTACGCGGGAGAAACGAGTCAGGGGGAGGGGGCGAAGGTGCTGGGCACCGGCGCCGGTGTGGGGGTGTCGGTCGGGGTGGGCGTCGGCGTGGGCGTCGGTTGCGGCGGCGCATTCGAGACCGTGATCGTCACGACCGAGCCCCGGGGAAGCAGTTCCCCGCCCTTCGGCGACTGTGCGAGCACGGTGCCGCTGGGCACCGTGCCGTCCTCGATGTCGACGACCTGGACGTCGAAGCCCTGCTGCGCGAGATCACTGCGCGCCTGCGCCTCCGACGAGCCGACGACATCGGGCACCTTGATCAGCCCGGACGACACCGTGATGTCCACCGATGACCCGGCATCGAGCTGCGTGCCCTCCTCGGGATCCTGCGCGAGGACGTAGCCCGCCGGCTGCGCGGAGTTCCTCTCCTTGATCCCGCCGAGCTGCAGGCCTGCATCCTCCAGCGCGATCCGCGCCGCCTCCACGGAGGTCAGTGCGATGAGCTGGGGCACCGTCACCTGCTCGAGGCCGGACGAGACGGTCACGTTGACCGACTGCCCCTGCTCGATCGTCTCCCCGGCAGCGGGCTGCTGGGCGGTCACCGTGCCCACGGGTCGATCGGACGTCTCCGGCGTCTGCGCACCGAGCTTGAGCTGGTAGTCCTGCAGCGTCGTGGTCGCCTGCTCGATGGTGAGTCCCTCGAGATTGGGCACCTGGACCTGCTTGGCCGCCGTGTCTCCGAAGACGAACCGACCGATTAGCAGCGCCCCGATGATCGCGGCCGCGATTCCCACGATGCTCAGCGCCCAGAACCCCACGCTGCGCTTGCGCCGGGGCCGGTCGAGGTCGTACATGGGTTCGTACACGCCACCAGCGGCCTGGACCGGCGGCATCATCGTCGTCTTGTCCGCCGTGACCATCGGCACCGCGGCGGTGACCGGGGAGCCGGCGATGGCGCGCTCCACGTCGGCTCGGAAGTCGGCGGCCGTCTGGTACCGATCGTCGGTGCGCTTGGCGAGCGCGTGCAGCACGACGGCGTCGATCTCCGGCGAGACACCGGAGTCCACCTGGGACGGGGGCACCGGCATCTCGCTCACGTGCTGGTACGCGATGGACACCGGTGACTCACCCGTGAACGGCGGACGCCCGGTCAGCAGCTCGTAGAGCAGGACGCCCGCGCTGTAGAGATCGCTGCGGGCGTCGACGACCTCGCCGCGCGCCTGCTCGGGGGAGAGGTACTGCGCGGTGCCCATCACGGCGGACGTGGCGGTCATGGTCGAACCGGCGTCGTTGACGGCCCGGGCGATGCCGAAGTCCATGACCTTCACATCGCCCGTGCGCGTCAGCATGACGTTGGCGGGCTTGATGTCCCGGTGGACGATGCCGTGCCGATGGGCGTAGTCGAGGGCCGACAGGATGCCGGAGGTGATCTCCAGCGCGCGCTCGGGCAGCAGCCGGCGGCCACTGGCCAGCAGCTGCCGCAGGGTCATCCCGTCCACGAACTCCATGACGATGTACGGGACGGTGACGCTGTTGCCGTCGGCGGAGGTGAGGGCGTCCTCGCCCGTGTCGTACACCGCGACGATGTTCGGATGGTTGAGTGCTGCGGCCGACTGCGCCTCCCGGCGGAAGCGGGCCTGGAAGGTCGGATCCTTGGCCAGGTCGGGGCGGAGGATCTTGACGGCCACGCGGCGGCCGAGGCGCAGGTCGCGTCCTTCGTGGACTTCGGCCATGCCGCCCCGGCCGATGACCTCGCCGATCTGGTAACGGTCACCGAGCATGCGGGAGGCGCCGGGGTCGGTCGTCATGTGCCCATACTCTCAGTTGGTCGGATCATGTCAGCGCAGCACGGCCTCAATGACGTCCTTGGCGATCGGTGCGGCCAACTGGTTGCCGCTCACCTCGGGGGCACCGGCGTCCTCGACGACCACCGCCACCGCCACTTCGGGGGACTGTGCGGGGGCGAAGGCGATGAACCACGCGACGGCCGGATTGTCGTTGCCGGTCTGCGCCGTGCCGGTCTTGCCGGCCACCCGGACCCCGGAGATGCGGGCGTTGCTCCCGGTGCCGTTGTCGACGACGTTGACCATCATGTCGGCCAGTTGGGCCGCGTACAGGGGGTCCAGCGCCTGCGCGAACTGCGTGGGCTCCGTCGTCTTGAGGATGCCGAGGTCCGGGCCGCGGATCTCCTGCACCAGGTAGGGCGACATCGTCTTGCCGTTGTTGGCGACGGTCGCGGCCACCATGGCCATCTGCAGGGCGGTGGCCCGCACGTCGAACTGGCCGATGGCGGACATCGCGGTCTGGGCGGGATCGGGATCCTCGGGGAACCGCGACGTCGCCGCCCGCAAGGGGATCTGGAAGGAGTTGTCGAAGCCCATCAGCTCGGCCTGTGCGCGCAGCGCATCAGCGCCCAGCTGGTCCCCCAGCCACGCGAACGCCGTGTTGCAGGAGACGGCCAGGGCGTCCCGCAGGCTCACCAGGCCGGTGGAGCTGCAGGCCTGGCCGGTCCAGTTCCGGATCTTGTGCGTGGAGTTCGGCAGCTGGTACGCCCGCGGGCCGGGGAGCATCGAGTCGGGGGTGTACTTCCCGGAGGCCAGTGCTGCAGCCGCGGTCACCACCTTGAACGTCGATCCCGGCGGGTTCAGCGACACGATCGGACGGTTCAGCAGCGGCATCGCCGGATCGGACTCCAGGCTGGTGTAGTACGCGCGGATCGCCGCCGGATCGTGGCTGCTCAGCTTGTTGGGGTCGAAGGACGGCGACTGGACGCTCGCCAGGATGCGTCCCGTCGACGGCTCGATGGCGACGACCGCGCCCTTCTTGCCGCGGAGGTCGGTGAACGCGGCACGCTGTGCGCGCGCATTGATCGTCGTGCTGACCGCCCCGCCCCGCGGCTCGAGGCCGGCGAACAGCTGCTCAGCACGATCGACCACGAACAGCGGCGACTTGCCGGTCAGGATGCGGTTCTCGGTGCGCTCGAGGCCGGTGGCCCCGTAGATGAGCGAGTAGAAGCCGGTGACGGGCGCGTACAGCGGCCCGTTGGAGTACACGCGCAGGTAGCGCAGGGTGTCGCCGGTCTCCTTCGAGCGGGCGACCGGATCGGGGCCCACCAGGATGGGACCGCGCTCGCGGTCGTACTCCTCCAGCAGGATGCGCTGATTGCCGGGACGATCCCGGTAGTCGCCCGCGAGCACCACCTGGATCACCGTGATGTTGACGAGAAGTGCGACCAGGAGCAGCCCGAAGACGAGGGCCAGGCGCCGGATGGGTCGACTCATACGCGACGCACCACCTGGGTCACCGCATCATCCGGTGACGGGGCGCTGAGGTCCGGTCGGCGGGCGCGATCGGAGATCCGCAGGAGCAGCGCCACGAGGATCCAGTTGGCGATGAGCGAGGAGCCTCCGTAGGACAGGAACGGCGTGGTGAGCCCGGTGAGCGGGATGAGCCGCGTCACGCCGCCGATGATCACGAACACCTGCAGCGCCATGGTCACGGAAAGGCCCGCCGCGACGAGCTGGCCGAAGGAGTCGCGCACGGAGATGGCCGTCCGCAGGCCGCGCTCGACGAGGATCGCGTACAGCAGGAGGATCGCGATGAGCCCGGTGAGGCCCAGCTCCTCGCCGAGGGCCGCCACGATGAAGTCGGTATTGGCGAAGGGCACTAGGTTGGGGAATCCCTGGCCCAGCCCGGCGCCCAGGATGCCGCCGTTCGCGAGTCCGAAGAGCGACTGCACGATCTGGTAGCCCTGGTCTCCCGCGTACGTCCAGGGGTCGAGCCAGACCGTGACCCGCAGCCTGACGTGCCCGAAGGCGTAGTAGGCCAGCACGGCGCCGATCGCGAACAGCACGCCGCCGAGCAGCAGCCACGAGCGACGCTGCGTGGCGATGTACAGCATCGAGACGAAGAGGCCGAAGAACAGCAGGGACGTGCCGAGGTCGCGCTCGAAGATGAGGACGGCCAGGGAGACGAGCCAGGCGATGATGATCGGGCCGAGGTCCTTGACCCGGGGGAAGCCGATGCCCAGTACTTTCGTGCGCACCAGCGCCAGCGAGTCCCGCTTCTCCACCAGGTAGCCCGCGAAGAAGATGGTCAGGAGGATCTTGGCGAGCTCCGCGGGCTGGAAGGAGAAGCCGAACACCCGGATCCACAACGTGGCCCCGTTGACGGTGGTGCCGATCACGGGGGCGAGGGGCAGGACCAGGAGGATGAGGCCGGCCAGTCCGAGCGTGTAGGTGTAGCGCTGCAGGATCCGATGGTCGCGCAGCAGCACGAGCACCGACACGAAGAGGATGACAGCGACGGTGAACCAGGTGAGCTGGGAGAACACGTCGGGCGTGGGCGCCGGGTTGCCGTTCAGTTCCGCCCGCCGGGCCGCTGCGACGTCGAGTCGGTAGATCATCACGAGGCCTAGCAGCGTGAGAAGTGTCGAGACGGGCAGGAGGAAGGGATCGGCGTAGGGGGCCTTCCATCGCGTGACCCCGTGCATCACGAGTGCGAGGAACCCGACCACGCCCGCCGTGATCCACAGGCTGCTCGACGGATCCTCGCCGATGGCCCAGCTGATCTGGAGAGTGCCGAGCAGCCCGATGGCCCACGCGAACACGAGCAGCACCAGCTCGACGTTCCGGCGCGTCGGCTGCTTGCGCGCGGGGGTCGAGGTGTCGGGGCTCAGGGTGGGCGCGGCGCTCATGCCGGCGCCCCGGGGCATCCGGCAGGCGGGATGATGCTCGTGCACTCCTGAGCCCGCGAGGTCAGTTCGGACACGATGCGCTGCGCGTCGGCCTCGTCGGCGGCAGGGATGCCCTTGCTGACGAGTTCCTGGTCGAAGAAGGGCAGCGTCCCGACCCGGAGCCCCGAGTCGGACCACATCGACGACAGGGGATAGCCGAGCAAGGTGGCCTGGATGCCCTGGTAGACGGCCACGGTCCCCGTGCCCGCACTCCCGTTGACGGCGACGTACCACTGCGAGTTCAGCCATGAGAGGGCGATCGAGAAGGCGGCGGCGATGACGATCACGACGCCGACCGCGATGGCGGCGACGGTGGCCCACAGCCGCCGGCGGCGGGAGCGCTCCTCGGGGGTGCGCACGGGGCCCACCCCGTTCTCCGGACCGGACGCCGGAACGATGATGTCGGCGTCGATCAGCGGCTGGGGGGCCGTGGGCGGGCCGCCCTCGAAAGGCGGCGGTTCCTCCGGACGGTCGGGATCGGGCTGCGCGTCGTCCGGGAAGCGAACGCTCGGCAGGCGTAGGCGCACCCGCGGCTCGCCGGCGGCGCCGACGACGACCGGCTCGAAGGTGCGCTGCACCTCGACGACCTCCGGCGCCGCATCGGGCACCTCCACGACGTCGGCCACCACCACGGTCACGTTGTCGGGGGCGCCCCGTTCGAGGGTCAGGTCGACGAGACGCGTGACCGTGCCGGTGGGCTCGCCCGATCCGAGGAGGGAGGCGATCTCGTCACTGCTGACGACGCCGGACAGACCGTCCGTGCAGAGCATGTAGCGGTCGCCCGCGCGGGCCTCGCGGACGGACAGGTCGGCTTCGACGGGGGTCATGCCGTCGAGGGCGCGCATGAGGAGTGAGCGCCGAGGGTGGACGGTGGCCTCCTCCTCGGTGATCCGGCCGGCGTCGACAAGGGTCTGCACGTACGTGTGGTCGTGCGTGATCTGGCTGAGCTCGCCCTCGCGCAGGAGGTACGCCCGCGAGTCGCCCACGTGGACGATGGCGATGCGCTGCCCCAGCCAGTACAGGCCGGTGATGGTGGTGCCCATGCCGCGGAGGTCCTCGTCGGTGTCGATCACGTCGGCGATGGCGTCACCGACGTCCGTCACGGAGTCCGCCAGGGCGCCGAGGACGTCCGTGGGTGCGGGCGGGTGCACGTCGAGGTCGGCGACCGTGGCCACAGCGATGGCGCTCGCGAGCTCTCCCGCAGCGTGCCCGCCCATGCCGTCGGCGACCAGCAGCAGTCCCGGTCCGGCGTACCCGGAGTCCTCGTTGCCCTCGCGGACCAGTCCGACATCGGATCGCGCGGCGTAGCGGAGCTCCAGGGCCATGGCGACCTACTTCTGGACCTGGAGGGTCGTGCGCCCGATCCGCAGGGGAGCGCCGAGGGGCAGGACGGTGGGTGCGGTGATGCGCGTGCGGTCGATCCACGTGCCGTTGGTCGAGCCCAGGTCCTCGACCACCCAGGAGCCCTCCGCCGGGTAGATGCGGGCGTGCCGACTGGAGGCGTAGTCGTCCTCGATGACGAGCGTGGAGTCGTCCGCGCGACCGATCGTGATCTGGGTGTCGCCCAGGGGGATCACCGTGCCCTGCAGCGGCCCCTCGATCACGACGAGCTTGCTGCCCTTGACCTTCTGCTGCTTCGCCACCTTCGGCGGCTTGGGGGGCTTGGGGGCGCGGGCCGCGCGGCGCTGACGACCTGCCGGCTTCGCCTCAGCCGGCTGCCGAAGGTCGCGCCTCAGGACCAGGATCGTGATGAGCACGAACGTCCACAGCAGCGTGAGGAATCCCAGCCGCACGAGGGTGAGCGCGAGCTCGGACACGGTCAGCCGCTCCGGAAGACCAGGTGCGTCGTGCCGATCGTGATCGTGGAGCCGTCGTTCAACTCGCCCTGCGACACTCGCTGTCCGTTGACGAAGGTGCCGTTGGTGGAGTTCAGGTCGCGCACGAGGACGGGCTGGCCGAGGACGATCTCGCAGTGGTTGCGGGATGCCCCGGGGTCCTCGATGCGGATGTCGGTGTCGCTGCCGCGGCCGAGTCGACTGACGGCACGGACGAGGGGGTAGGCGGTCCCGGAGACCTCGAGGCGCGGCTGCCGGGTGTCCACCTCGGCCGCCTGCTGGCTGCCCTCCGCGCGCACCTCGGCGCGGGCCTCGCTGCGAACGCGGAAGATACCGGTCTCCAGTTCGTCGTCCTGCGAGAGCAGGACATCGACCGGACCGAGGAGGGTGTATCCCTGCTCGGCGCCGTAGTCACGCACCAGGGTCGCCAGCTCTGTCTGGAGGGCATCCTTGAAGACCGCGAGCCGGCGGTAGTCGTGCTCGGACAGCTCGACGTGGAAGACATTGGGGATGACCGTGCGAGCCCGGTCGATGACGGCGGCCCGGTCGTTCACTTCGCGTTGCAGCGCGGACGCGATCTCGACGGGCTGGACCTCCGCCTTGAAGGCGCGCGCGAAGGCTCCGTTGACGAGTCGGTCGAGGGAGTCCTCGAACCGTTCCAGCAGTCCCACGCGTCCTCCGCATCCGGGCAGCAGCACGACACCGGTGCTGCCGGCATCAGTCGATGCTAACTTGCCGGGTCTGCGCGAGGGGGGACCCGCACCGGGGCACCCGCGCTGGAGTCGGCTTTCGCGGCCCCTGTAGTCTTCTCCCGCTACACGCGCGAGTGGCGGAATAGGCAGACGCGCACGGTTCAGGTCCGTGTGCCCGAAAGGGCGTGGGGGTTCAACTCCCCCCTCGCGCACGACAGCCCCAGGTCAGTGACCTGGGGCTTTGTTGGTTCCCGTCGGCCCTGACCGACGGGATGGCGACGTGGCCGGGGGATTGGGCCGCCAGGACGCCACCCTTGTCCGACACTGATGTC
>WGLX01000034.1 GCA_016125355.1 Actinomycetales bacterium
CCGCGATCCGCCCGGCCGACCATCCCGCACGCACGCCCCGCTCGATCACCTCACGGTCATGGACCGTCAACCGCGCACCCGGCATCCAAGCCTCCCGTCATTGCCGCCCATCGTGGCGTGCAACAACCAGTTGAGACCGCCGGGCGTTTGGACGAGGTATTCGCCGTCAATGGGGTAAACGGCGCGCTGGACTCGGATCTGGGAGTGCTTGAGGTCGAGGTCCTTGCGGCGCAGCTCGGCTGCCTCGCCGAGTCGGATGCCGGCCCAGGCCAGGAGGTACACCGTGGCCTTGTAGCGGTCGGGGACGTGCTGCGCGAGCTCCTCGATCTCGTCGATGCCCAAGGTCGGCCGCTCGGCGTGCCGGTAGGTGCTTGCTCCCTTGATTCGGCAGGGGTTGCCGGGGATCAGTTCGTCCTCGAGGGCGGTGTTCATGACCGCTTTGAGGAGGCGGTAGGCATGGGCCAAGGTCGCTGATCCGGCTTGGTCGATGGTGCCCGCCTTCCTGCCACGCTCGGCCAGCGACTCACGGAGGTGCTGGCCAAGCTCCGCGTACCACTCGCGCACAACGGCGGGGGAGACGTCACCGATCACCAGTGAGCCGATCCGCGGGTCGATGTGCAGGTTCCACGCGGAGCGGTAGCGCTCGCGGGTGGACGCCTTGATGGGCCGCTGGTCGATCCAGGTACGGCCGAACTCGCCGAGGGTGATGCGCGCGTGGACGGGTGCCTTCCAGGTTTCGCGCACGAGATCGGACTGGACAGTGGCGAGGTAGGCGTTGGCGTCGGCCTTGGTCGCGTACGTGCGGGGCGCGGTGTGCTGAAGTCCGTCGCTGCCGGTGTAGCGCACCTGGTAGCGCCCCGACGGAAGCTGCCGGACGTTTCCGAAGGTGCTCTTGCGAGGCCTGTTCACAGCCACGTCATACCCCTGTTCCTACGCCGGCAAACCTGTCCTCTCGTCGTCCCACTTGGGCTCATCAAGTGGCACGCCAATGGCACGATGATGACAATATCGCCGAAAGTTGTTGAGCCGCAACAGGTTTATTGGCTCGAAAAGGACTCATAATCTGGTCGTCGTCGGTTCGAGCCCGACCCGCCCCACTCCCGACCGTGTGGTGTCGACCGGTCCCTGCCGGTCAGCAGGGCTTCTCGGCCCCCTTGCGCGCGTAGAACCACCAGGCGATGACCGTGGCGATCACGGCGAACGCGACACCGAGGATGAAGAAGAGCGCGGGGGAGATCATCGCGAGCATGACACCGAAGATGAACGGTCCATAGGCTGCGATCGCACTCGTCCAGCCGATCACGCCGCCCGCCTGACGCCTCTCGAAGATCATCGGCATCTGCTTGAAGGTGCTTGCGTTCCCCACGCCGGCGAAGAAGAAGATGACGAGCATGCCGATGAGGAACGAGGGGAACTGGTCCGCGGATGTCGGCGACAGCTGGAACGCGGTGAAGAGGGATCCGACCGCGATGCCCGCGGTCGCGACGACCGTGAGCCGACCGCCTCCGAACCGGTCCGCGATGGGCCCGGAGATGACCCGGGCGAGCGAGCCCACGAGAGCACCCAGGAAGGCGTACTTCAAGGGATCGATGCCCGCTTCCCCGAAGGCCTTGGTGCCATACAGGTTGTTGATGAGCAGGCCGAATCCGGCCGCGAGACCTGAGAACGTTCCGAACGTGATCACGTAGAGGTACGTCATGATCCAGGTGTGCTTGTTGGCGAAGATGTCCATCTGCTCACGGATCCCTCGTGCCTGCACAGGGACGCTGCGCAAGAGGACCCACGCCAGGATGACGGCCACCACGACGAAGGGCACCCACACGTAACCGGCGTTCTGGAACCAGACCTCCCTGGATGAGCCGGTCTCCTTGTTGGGGAGCATCTGTGAGGTCCCGCCGATGATGGCGAAGCCGATGATCCACGGCGTCACGAACTGGACGATGCTCACGCCGAAGTTGCCGATGCCGGCCTGGAGGCCGAGCGCGGTTCCCTGCTTCGCGCGCGGGAAGAAGTACGACGTACTCGGCATGAAACCTGAGAATGCGCCGCCCCCGACGCCGGCGAGCGCCCCGAGGAGGAGCAGCACGGCATAGGGAGTCGAGGGGTTCTGAACGGCCAGCGCCCAGCCCACGAGGGGCACCAGGAACAACGCGGTCGTGAGCGTCACGAGCTTGCGGGTCCCGAGGATCGGCGGGAGGAAGGTCCAGATGAGCCGCAGCGTGCCGCCCGCGAGCCCCGGCATGGCGATCAGCCAGTAGAGCTGGGCCTCACTGAGGTCGAAGCCGATGCTGTTCAGCTTGGGGGCCAGCGCCGATGCCAGGAACCACGTGATGAACGCAAGGGTCAGGGCGAAGGTGGTGACCCAGAGGGTCTTCCACGCTCGCCCCGAGTCCCACGACGAGGCCTCGGGATCCCACTCGGCGAGCCAGTCCTTGCCAGTACGGACGTGCGGGGTGGTGGTACTCATGACCGGGCTCCTGTCGTGGTGAGGTCTGGCGAATCGATGAACGGTGCCTCGTCCTCCACGGAGGCATCGTGGTCGTGCTCGAACTTGTCCTTGAGGTCCGGACTCGCCTTGTGCAGCATGGACACGACGGTGACGTGCATCCACAGCGCAGCGGTGAGGGTGACGAGGAAGATGACGAGGAAGGTGGCCTGGGGCATCCCCGTCCACGCCGCGGCGTAGGCGAACATCGGCGGGAGGAAGAAGCCGCCCAGGGCGCCGAGCGATCCCACGAGGCCGCCCACGGCTCCGACGTCGTGGGGGAAGTACTCGGGAATGTGCTTGTAGACGGCGGCCTTGCCGATGCCCATCGCGCAGCCCATCAGGAAGACGAGGGCGGTGAACATTGTGACGCTCACTGACCAGGGCAGGACCTCGCTCGTGCCGCCGTCAGCGCGGCTGAGGACGATGTGCCCATACGGCATCATGAGGATGCCCGACGTGATCAGCATGGTGACGAAGGTCGCGTACATGACCTTCCGGGCGCCGAACCGGTCGGACGCGATGCCCCCGAAGGGGCGCAGCAGCGAGGCGGGAAAGATGAACAACGCCGTGAGGAGCGCGGCCTGCTGCAACGGGAGCCCGTAGACGTCCACGTAGTACTTGGGCAGCCAGGCGGCAAGGGCGACGTAGGCGCCGAACACGACCAGGTAATAGAGGCTGAATCGCCACACGCGCATCGTCTTGAGGGGTCGCAGGAGCGACGGCAGGGAGCGGCCCCCGCCCGGCTTGATGTCTCGATGCGGGGTGAACAGCCAGGTCGTGGCGGCCATCACGAGCAGCATCACCATGTAGAGGAAGGGCACGAATCGCCAGCCGCCGGGAATGAAGCCACCGAGCAGGCCAGCCGCGGGCACGGCCGTGATGAGTGCTGGGCCGATGAACTTCGTGGCCGAGGCCCCCACGTTTCCGGCACCGAACACCCCGAGTGCCATGCCCTGCCGGTTCTGCGGCCACCAGGCGCTGACCCAGGCGATGCCCACGCTGAACGAATTGCCCGCGAAGCCGACGAGGAAGGCGAAGAGCAGAAGGGCCTCGTACGACGTTGCGTGCGCGACCAGGTAGGCGGGGATGGCCGTGATCACCAGCATCGCGATGAACACGTGCTTGCCGCCGAACCGATCGGCCAGGATCCCGGCCGGCAGCCGCCAGATGGCGCCGTTCAGGACGGCGACCGCAGTGATCCACGACAGCTGGACATCGGTGAGCCCGAACTCGTCACGAATGGGGATGCCGAGTACTCCGAACATCAGCCAGACGGCGAACATCATGGTGAAGCCGACGGTGGACCACACGAGGACGCTCACGCGCCCCTTCTCATACGTTTCACTGGTCACGATCGGCATTAAAGCACAGTCTGTTTATTTTTCCCGGGTGCAACCGGGAAAAATAAACAGACTGTGGTAGAAATGACCCGTGACCGACATCGCTGCCCCCGAGAGCCGTGATCGCATTCGCGGCGTCCTGCAGGCCTCCGAGGTCCCCGTGACGGTCGAGCAGATCGCCGAACAGACGGGCCTGCACCCCAACACCGTGCGTGGCCACCTAGACGTCCTGATCGCGAGCGGCTCCGTCGTGCGTGAGCCCGCCGGGCCCGCCGGCCGGGGTCGGCCGAAGTGGCTGTACAGCGCCAGCGGCTCGAGCGCCTCCGCCGTCCAGTTCCTGGCCGAGGCCCTCAGCGCGCAGCTTGCGCGGGCCGACCGGCCGTCCCTTGCCGATCAGGCGGCGAAGCGGTGGGCAGACGCCTTGCCCACGCTCCCGAAGGCCTCGGACCCGGACGAGGCGGTTGCCGAGGCGGCTGATGCGCTCAACCGCCTCGGGTTCACGGCCGACGTCTGCCGGGCCGGGGTGGCGATCGATCTCACCGACTGTCCGTATGCCGACCTGGTGGACGAGAACCCGGTGATCTGCGACATCCACACGGCACTGGTCATCCGGCTGCTGGAGCAGACGGGGCAGCCGGTGACGGTGGAGTCCATGGACGTGTGGGCGCGACCCGGACTATGCCGTGCACATCTCAATCGACCAGACCTCCAACCCGCCTGGACGATCCGCATCGGCCCCAAGGGCACCGTCATCCCACCGGAAGGAGAGGACACGTGACCGCCACCGATGACAGATCAGCGACCGACGAGTTCCTCGTCAAGGCCGCCAGGTTCTTCACGCCAGGACAGGTCTCGGACGACCTCCGGACCGTCACGCGCACCGGTGGACGGGACGGCGATGTCTTCTACCGTGACCGCTGGAGTCACGACAAGGTCGTGCGGAGCACGCACGGCGTGAACTGCACGGGGTCCTGCTCCTGGAAGGTCTACGTCAAGGACGGGATCATCACCTGGGAGACACAGCAGACCGACTACCCGACCGTCGGCCCGGACAGCCCGGAGTATGAGCCCCGCGGCTGTCCACGCGGTGCGGCATTCTCCTGGTACACGTATTCGCCCACCAGGGTGCGTTATCCGTACGTCCGGGGTGTACTTCTGGAGGCCTATCGCGCCGCCAAGGCGCAGCATTCTGACCCGGTCGACGCGTGGGCCACCGTGGTGGGTGACCCTGCGACCCGACGCGCGTACCAGCGGGCGCGCGGCAAGGGCGGACTCGTCCGCTCCACGTGGCCCGAGGTCCTCGAGATCATCGGCGCTGCCCACGTCCACACCGCCAAGGTCCATGGTCCCGATCGCATCTTCGGCTTCTCGCCGATCCCGGCCATGTCGATGGCCTCGCACGCTGCAGGTGGTCGCTTCATCAGCATGATGGGCGGCTCGATGCTCTCCTTCTACGACTGGTACTGCGATCTCCCGGTCGCGTCTCCCCAGGTCTTCGGCGACCAGACCGATGTACCGGAGTCGGCCGACTGGTGGAACGCGTCCTACCTGATCATGTGGGGCTCGAATGTGCCCGTCACGCGCACACCGGACGCGCACTTCATGACCGAGGCGCGGTACCGCGGGACGAAGGTCGTCACGGTGTCTCCCGACTACGCCGACAACACAAAATTCGCCGACGAGTGGATGGCACCGCACCCCGGCACCGACGGCGCCCTCGCCATGGCCATGGGGCACGTCGTCCTGAAGGAGT
The DNA here is from genome assembly GCA_016125355.1 of Actinomycetales bacterium. Lineage (GTDB taxonomy): Bacteria > Actinomycetota > Actinomycetes > S36-B12 > S36-B12 > UBA10649. The sequence continues at coordinate 5,582 of WGLX01000034.1, forward strand.
TCTTCGTCGACCGGCAGGTGCCCCGCTTCGTCGACTACGTCAAGTCCTACAGCGACCTGCCCTTCCTCATCACCTTGAAGGAGCGTGACGGCGCATACGTGCCGGACAAGTTCGTCACGGCGGCCGATCTCGGCGACACGGGAGAGGGGGCGGCCTTCAAGACCGTTCTCGTCGACAGTGCGACGGGGCGGCCGCATGTGCCGAACGGCTCCCTCGGGTTCCGCTTTGGTGAGGCGGGCAAGGGACGGTGGAACCTCGACCTCGAGGGCATCGACCCTGCCCTCTCCCTCTTCGGCGCGGAGGGAACGCGCACGGCAGAAGTCCTGCTGCCCCGGTTCGATGTCGGGCAGGCGGAGTCCGAGGGAGGTGGCGCGCATCGACGTGGTGTCCCCGTGGCCCCGCTGACCACCACCCACGGAGAGCGCCTCGTCACCACGGTGTTCGACCTCCTCCTTGCCCAGTACGGCGTGGGCCGGCGGGGGCTGCCCGGTGACTGGCCCGAGGACTACGACGACCCGGCGCCCTACACACCCGCGTGGCAGGAGGAGATCACGGGTGTCCCGGCCGAGCAGGCCGCTCGGATCGGTCGTGAGTTCGCGCGCAACGCGGAGGAGTCGGGTGGTCGATCGATGATCATCCTCGGCGCCGGTACGAACCATTGGTTCCACTCGGACACCATCTACCGCACCTTCCTGGCCCTGGTCACCCTGTGCGGCACCCAGGGTGTCAACGGCGGCGGATGGGCCCACTACGTCGGCCAGGAGAAGTGCCGTCCTGTGACCGGCTGGGCTCAACTCGCCTTCGGGCTCGATTGGGTCCGCCCGCCGCGACAGATGATCGGGACCGGGTTCTGGTACATCCACACGGACCAGTGGCGCTACGACCGACTCGGTGCGGACCTGCTCGCCTCCCCGTTGGGAGAGGGTCGGTTCACGGGCCGTTCCATGATCGACACCATGGCGCAGTCGGCGCGCTCCGGTTGGATGCCGTCCTATCCGCAGTTCGACCGGAATCCGCTCGAACTCGCCGACGAGGCGGCCGCATCCGGGATGGAGCCTTCGGACTACGTGGCGCAGGAACTGCGCGATGGCCGATTGCGGTTCGCTATCGAAGATCCCGATGCCGAGGGGAACTGGCCGCGAGTGCTCACAGTCTGGCGAGCGAACCTCCTCGGCTCGTCGAGCAAGGGCAACGAGTTCTTCCTGCGGCACCTGCTGGGGACGAGTAATGCTGTTCGGGCCGAGGAGGTGCCGGACGGTCAACGACCGCAGGACGTCACCTGGCGGGACGACGCCCCTGAGGGGAAGCTCGACCTACTCGTCAGCATCGACTTCCGCATGACGAGCACCGGACTGTTCGGTGACATCCTGCTTCCAGCGGCCACGTGGTACGAGAAGCACGACCTGTCCACGACCGACATGCACCCCTACGTGCACGCCTTCACCCCAGCCATCGACCCGCCCTGGGAGACGCGCAGCGACTACGACATCTTCCAGGCGCTCGGCCGCAAGGTGTCCGAGCTCGCTCCGGGCCACCTCGAGACCCGCAAGGACCTCGTCGCCATACCGCTCCTGCACGACACGCCAGACGAGATGGCTGTTCCCGGTGGCGTCGTCCGCGACTGGAAGTCCGGGGAGGTGGACCTGGTTCCCGGTGTCACGGCGCCGAGATTCGTTGTTGTCGAACGTGACTACACGGCGCTGGGCGCACGCATGTCGGCGCTGGGTCCGCTGAGCGCCAAGGCGGGCATGGTCACCAAGGGCGTCCCGTTCATGCCCGACGTCGAGGTCGACAGGCTGGCACACCAGAACGGCGTTATCGGGGAGGGACCCGCCGCGGGGCGGCCGTCACTCGCCACCGACGTCGCGGCGTGCGAGACAATCCTGGCCCTGTCCGGGACCACCAATGGTCGTCTCGCTGTCCAGGGCTTCGAGGCGATGGAGGTCCGCACGGGTCAACGGCTCGCCGACCTCGCCCTCGAGGAGGAGGGCAAGCGGATCACCTTTCCTGACACCCAGGCGCGTCCCGTCCCCGTCATAACCAGTCCTGAGTGGTCGGGCAGCGAGCATGGCGGCCGTCGCTACACGGCCTTCTGCATCAACGTGGAGCGCCTCAAGCCATGGCACACGTTGACGGGGCGGCAGCACTTCTACCTCGACCACGACTGGATGCAGGAGATCGGCGAGACCCTCCCGACCTTCCGTCCGCCGCTGAACCTGGCGCGGATCGACGGCGACCAACGCAGCGGAGCGGGCCGGGAGGTCACGGTGCGTTACCTCACGCCGCACTCGAAGTGGTCGATCCATTCCGAGTACCAGGACAACCTGTTCATGCTCTCGCTGTCCCGAGGCGGTCCCGAGGTGTGGATGAGTCCACAGGACGCCGATGCCATCGGCGTCAAGGACAACGAATGGATCGAGGCATACAACCGCAACGGCGTCATCGTCGCGCGGGCGATCGTCTCTCACCGGATGCCGGCAGGCACGGTGTACATGTACCACGCCAAGGACCGCACCGTGGACGTGCCGAAGACGGAGACATCTGGCCTGCGGGGTGGCATCCACAACTCGCTCACCCGACTGATGATCAAGCCGACGCACATCGTCGGCGGCTACGCACAGCTGTCGTTCGCCTTCAACTACCTCGGTCCGACAGGAAACCAACGCGACGAGATCACCGTAATCCGCCGCCGTTCGCAGGAGGTCGAGTACTGATGCGCGTCATGGCCCAGATGGCAATGGTGATGAACCTGGACAAGTGCATCGGCTGCCACACCTGCTCGGTGACCTGCAAGCAGGCATGGACCAACCGTGCAGGCGTCGAGTATGTGTGGTTCAACAACGTGGAGACGCGGCCGGGCCAGGGTTACCCGCGCACCTACGAGGACCAGGAGAAGTGGCAGGGGGGCTGGACCGTCAAGAGAGGCAAGCTCCGGCTTCGGTCGGGAGGCCGCCTGAAGAGGCTGGCGCAGATCTTCAGCAACCCGAACCTGCCGACCCTCCAGGACTACTACGAGCCGTGGACGTACGAGTACGACATGCTGCTGTCGTCGCCGCTCGGTGACCACACGCCCGTGGCGCGCCCCAAGTCACTCATCACCGGCAAGAACATGAAGATCGAGTGGTCGGCGAACTGGGACGACGATCTCGCGGGCGGTCCGGAGCTGATGCCGCAGGATCCGATCCTGAACAAGATCAAGGGCGAGGTCACCGACCGCGTGAAGGCGGAGTTCGAGCAGGCCTTCATGTTCTACCTGCCGCGGATCTGCGAGCACTGCCTGAACCCCGCGTGCGTCGCGTCCTGTCCATCGGGTGCCATGTACAAGAGGAGCGAGGACGGGATCGTCCTCGTGGACCAGGACCGCTGCCGAGGCTGGCGCATGTGCGTCACCGGCTGCCCCTACAAGAAGGTGTACTTCAATCACAAGACGGGCAAGGCCGAGAAGTGCACGATGTGCTACCCGCGCATCGAGGTGGGACTGCCCACTGTGTGCTCGGAGACCTGCGTGGGGCGACTCCGCTACCTGGGTCTGTTCCTCTACGACGCGGACAAGGTCACCGAGGCCGCAGCGACCCCGAACGAACAGGACCTGCTGGAGGCTCAGTTGGACCTGCTCCTGGACCCCGAGGATCCGGCCGTCCAGGAGGCTGCCCGACGGGACGGGATCCCTGAGGACTGGCTGGAGGCGGCTCGGAAGTCACCGGTCTACAAGCTGGCCAAGGTCTACAAGGTGGCGTTGCCCCTGCATCCGGAGTACCGGACGATGCCGATGGTCTGGTACGTACCGCCGCTGTCCCCGGTCGTCGACGCCCTCCGGGACACGGGCAATGACGCCGAGGATGCCGGCAATCTGTTCGGTGCGCTCGAGGCCCTCCGCATCCCGGTGGAGTACCTGGCTGAGCTCTTCACCGCGGGTGACGTCGAGCCGGTGATGGCGTCCCTGCGAACCTTGGCGGCCATGCGCTCGTACATGCGCGACGTGAACCTGGGACGGGAGCCGCGCCCGGAGATCCCTGCCTCCGTGGGGATGAGCGAGGAGACCCTGTACGACATGTACCGGCTTCTGGCGATCGCCAAGTACGAGGAGCGGTACGTCATACCGAAGGCGCATGCTGAGACGGCCCGCGACCTGGAGGAGCTGGCGTGCGCCGTCGACTACTCCGACGGCACCCGGCCCGTGTCAGGACCCTTCGGCGAGGTCTCGGGGCGCCCGGTCCCCGTCGCCGTGGAGACGTTCCATGCGTTGAAGGAGCGCCAGACGACCGAGGTCATCATCCCGGTCGAGGCGGTCCGGGTGAACCTGCGCAACTGGGATGGTTTGGGAGGCACCGATGACTGACTCGCGTATCGCGGCAGCACGACTGGCCGCGTCCTGGCTGCTCGCCTACCCGGATGAGACTCTCCTGGATCGGCTCGATGACATCGCGCTGGTGAGTGCGGACCTTCCCACGGGCACGAGGCAGCCGATCGAGGCGTTCCTCGCGCATGTCGCGGGCACGTCGCTCATCGAGATCCAGCAGCACTATGTGCTGGTGTTCGACATGAAGCGCAAGGCCTGCCCGTACCTGTCGTACTGGACGGACGGAGACACGCGCAATCGAGGGCAGGCGATCCTCAGGTTCCAGCAGGCCTATCTCGATGCCGGATACCGGCTAGGTCCGGAGGAGCTGCCGGATCACCTCGCCGTCGTGCTCGCATTCGCCGCCATTGGCGACACCATCACGGGCGAGGCGCTCCTGGCCGAGCACCAGGAGGCCATCCACCTGCTGCGGGATGCGCTGGCGGGCATGGGTTCGGCCTACGTGCACGTGCTCGACGCCGTGGTCGCTACGCTTCCTGACCTGACCGACGAGATCCGGGAACGCATGGCCGAACTCGCGGCGGCGGGCCCCCCCGCCGAGTCTGTCGGCCTGGAGCCGTTCGGGCAGTTGCTGAGCCTCGAGCCGACGGGAGCGCGGCGATGACGGAGTCGGTGACCACGGTGGACATCCTCCTGTGGGTGGTCCTGCCCTACGTGACCATGGCGGTGTTCGTGACCGGGCTCGTGTGGCGGTACCGCTACGACAAATTCGGCTGGACCACGCGATCGAGCCAGATCTACGAGGGGCGCCTGATCCGGATCGCCAGCCCCCTCTTCCACGTCGGGATCCTGGCGGTGGTGATCGGCCACGTGATCGGCCTGCTCATCCCGGAGAAGTGGACCGATGCGGCCAACATCAGTGAGGACATGTACCACCTCATGGCAGTCGGGATCGGCCTCGCCGCAGGTGCTTGCACCCTCATCGGTATCGCGCTGCTCATCTACCGTCGGCGGACCAACGGCCCGGTCTTCGCGGCGACCACGAAGAACGACAAGACCATGTACATCTTCCTGGTGGCGGCCATACTGCTCGGTCTGCTCACCACGCTGGTGGGTTCCGGCATCGTCGGTGACGGATACAACTACCGCGACACGGTGAGCCCGTGGTTCCGCTCCCTCTTCCTCCTGCAGCCGAAGCCTGAACTGATGGCGGAGTCGCTGCCGTCCTTCCAGGTGCATGCGGTCGCCGGAATGCTCGTCTTCCTGATCTGGCCGTTCACCAGGCTCGTCCATGCGTTCAGCGCGCCCTTCGGGTACGTCTTCCGCCCCTACGTCGTCTACCGCGACCGCGGCCCGCACGATGCCGGGAACCGGGCCCCGCGCCGGGGCTGGGAGAAGGTGGGATGACCTCGTCGATGCGCGACATCGAGGCACCGGCCGACATCGAGAGGCTCCTGCGTGACTTCTACGGTCAGTGCTTCACGGACGACCTTCTCGGCCCGATCTTCGTCGATGTGGCTCGCCTCGACCTGGAGGCACACCTGCCCGTCATGGTGGACTTCTGGATGACCGTGCTATTCCGCACGGGGGCGTACAAGCGCAATCTCCTGCAGGTGCACGTCGACCTGCACGAGAGAGCCCCACTGACGCCCGCTCATCTCGATCGATGGCTCGACCTGTGGGTGCAGTCCGTCCGGAAGGCCTTCTCCGGTGAGGTGGCCGAATTGGCCGTCACTCAGGCGCAGCGGATCACCTGGTCGATGTCCCGGCGCCTCAACGGCGAGTCCGGGAGCGAGCTGAGGACGATCCATCGAGGTGACCTGGCGAAGGAGCTGCCGACGGTCTGAGTCTGGCTGGGCACGGCCCCGGGGTACTGTCAAGGGGTGATTCGGCGGCTGTGGATAACGGCCATCGCGACGACGGCCCTGCTCGCCGGTGCGGGGGTGGCGGCCCCGCCGGCGTCCGGTGCCGACGCCCCGACGGCCACGACGGTGCTCTCCTCCCTCCCCGTCAAGGGTCGGGCCCCGATGACCGGCTATGCCCGCAGCCAGTTCGGGCAGGCGTGGGCGGATGTGGATCGCAACGGCTGCGACACGCGCACCGACATCCTCAAGCGGGACCTGGTGGAGCGGCAGATGGCCAACCGCTGCAAGGTGCTCTCCGGCGTTCTCTACCCCGACCCCTACACCGGTCGGCCCCTGACCTATGTGCGGGGCAGGTCCGTCGTCGACATCGATCACGTCGTCGCCCTGGGTAATGCGTGGGCCACCGGCGCCCAGCAGCTCACCCGCGGCGAGCGGACCGCGCTCGCGAACGACCCGCTCAACCTGCTCGCGGTACAGGCCTCTGCGAACCGGCAGAAGGGCGACGGCGACGCGGCGACGTGGCTGCCCAGCAACAAGCGCTACCGCTGCTCCTACGTGGCTCGGCAGGTGGCCGTCAAGGCCAAGTACCGGCTGTGGGTGACCAAGCCCGAGAAGTCGGCGATCGCGCGCGTCCTCGGCACCTGCCCGGGTCAGCGGGTGCCGCGCGACGGGACCCTGCCGGACCCTGCGCCGCAGGTCCCAGGGGGTGGCTCGGGGACTACCGGGTCCGCGACCGGTTCGACATCCACCGCGCTCGTGTCCTACCCGAACTGTGATGCGGTCCGGGCAGCCGGGGCCGCGCCCATCCGAAAGGCCGCCACGCCGGAGCTGTACGCACTCAACTCCGGACTGGACAGGGACAAGGACGGCGTCGCCTGCGAATAGCGCCGCGGGAGATGCGCACGTGACGTCACTGCGGCCGCGGCGGCGGGCCACCGGGACGCCCGCCACCGGCCCCGCCAGCGCGCACGAACGAGGTGGCGACCGGGGCCGCGAAGGCGTGCGGGATCACCGGATAGGCAGCGGTGAGGATGTAGGCGTACGTGCCCCGCGGGTATTCCGGCGTCACCTGGTAGCGGCCGTTCGCCGCATCGAGGTCGCCGAGCCCCGCCACGTACTCGTAGTCCTCCAGGTAGTCCCCGTTGTACCGGCCGCCGGGGCCCCCCGGACGGGGGCCGGACTTGAGTCGATAGGAGGAGCGCAGCCGCGTGATCCCGCTCGCAGCGTTCCGCGCCTTGCGATGGCCGCGGTCCAGGTAGATCGGGAAGCCGTCCCCCGCCCAGCCGATCAGCGGCGAGTGCCTCCGGTGGGAGAGCTGGGCCACGAGCCCCTGCGGGATCCCGTGGTAGTGGTAGGCCCCATTGGGCTGGACGTGGGCCTCGTTCGCGTCGAGCCCGAGATCCATGGCGCCGCCGAGCGGGTTGACCGTCCAGCCGGACGAGGGATCCCGGTTGAACCACTCGGCGGCGAGCGGGTCGAAGATCACGCCGTTGAGGGCGATGCCGAAGGGCTGCGGCAGCGAGTACGGCGTAACAGTGCTCGACCGCTTGGGGTGGGCGGGCAAGCGGTAGTCGTAGGACTGGGACGAGATGGTGTTCGGGTTGTGCGCATTGGCGAACTGGCCGGTGCGATGGTTGGGCAGCCCATTGGCCCGGATCCGCCGCACCCCGTTGCGGACGGTGACCGTGACTTGGCAGCCGGTGCTCCGATCGGTGATGGTGTAGTCGCCCATGGCATCGAGCACCGTCGTCTCGTCCGCCCACGCGGACCGCGCCAGGAGCCCGGTCGTGCCGGCCGCCGTCACGGTCAGCGCCGCTCCGAGGGAGCCGATGAGGAATGCCCGCCGCCCCATCGGGGCGCCTTCCCGGTGATCGTTCGTCGCCATGCGTCGACGATGGTCGAGACCGGCCCTCAGGACAAGCGCTTTGCGCTCGGGGAACGCTCGGGCCCTGTTCGGATCGTGCAAGCGGCCCGCTCCCGGCCGCCAGCGACCGGTTTCCGGGACGGGTTCCGGGGGTCGGGTCGCACCTCGCCGCGGGTCCGGTAGCGTCGAGCCATGCGCGTGGGACTGCTGGCCTATGGAGCAATCGGCCATGAGCACAATCTCGCCGTCCAGGCGACGGACGGGCTCGAGCTGACGGCCGTGTGCGATGTGAACCCGGATCGGGTGGCCGCCGCGCGCGAGCTCGCACCTGATCTGGCGGCCTTCACGGACGCCACCGAGATGCTCGACTCGGGACTCGTCGACGTCGTTGTGGTCTCGACGCCGCCGAACACTCACTATGACTGGGCAAAGGCGGCGCTGGAGCGCGGCATCCACGTGGTTCTCGAGAAGCCGATGGCTCTCACGACCGAGCAGTGCGACGAGATCATGGCGATGGCCGACGACAAGGACCTGACGCTGGTCGTCTACCAGAACCGACGGTTCGACCCGGACTTCGTCACGATGCGCCGCCTGATCGGGGAGGGCGCGATCGGCGAGGTGTTCCACTACGACAGCTTCGTCGGCGGCTACCAGCGTCCCTGCGACTTCTGGCATTCCGACGCCGACGTCTCGGGCGGGGCCATCTTCGACTGGGGGTCGCACTACATCGACCAGATCCTCGCGGTGTTCGACGTGCCCGTGGCCCACGTGTCCGGTGTCAACCACAAGCGGCACTGGACGCACGTCACCAACGCCGACCACGCGACGGTGATCATCACCTTCGTCGACGGCACCCAGGCGACGTTCACGAACTCGGACCTCGCCGCTGCGCGTCGCCCGAAGTTCCACGTCTTCGGCACGACCGGTGCGATCGTGGGGGAGTGGGATCCGGCAGCGGAGCCCGCCGTGGCCGACTTGCCGGCCCGCCTCAGCGTCTACGCACCCGATGGCTCGAGCACGCCCGTAACGCTCGACGAGGTCGCGCCGTACACCTTCCACCGGGAGCTCGCCGCCCACCTTCGCGACGGGTCGCCCATGCAGGTCTCCGCCCGGCAGTCCCGCAACGTCGTCGCCATCATGGAGGCGGCGGAGGAGTCGGCACGCACCCTCGGCAGCCCGGTGACGCCCTTCATGCTGCCGTGAACCCCGTCCGCTGGGGGGTGCTCGGCGCCGGCTGGCTGGTCCACCAGGCGACCGCCCAGGCGATCCATCATGCTGAGGGCGCGACCCTGCAGGCCACCGCTGCCCGCGATCTCGCCCGGGCCGAGGCAACGCAGCCGGTGCGCGCGTACGACTCGTACCAGCAGGTTCTCGAGGATCCGGCCGTCGACGCCGTCTACGTCTGCCTGCAGAACGATGCCCACCTGCCGTGGATCCTTGCCTCCCTCGAGGCCGGCAAGCACGTTCTCTGCGAGAAGCCGATGACCCTGTCGGCCGGCGAGGCCGCCGCGGCGTTCACGGCGGCGACGGCGGCCGGCCTGCTGCTCGTCGAGGCGGCGTGGTCGCGCTGGCATCCGAGGATGCGTCGGGTCGTCGAGTTGGCCACGCGGGGCGACCTCGGCGAGCTGGAGTCCTACCTCGGGACCTTCACCTACCCCTCAGTGCCGGAGGGCAATTACCGGATGCGGCCCGAGCACGGTGGGGGCGCCCTCTACGACATCGGCGTGTATCCGCTGCACACGCTCGTGGCCTGCCTGCCGCACGTCGACGGCATGCAGGTCCTCGAAGCCCACGTCGACATGGCGGACAGTGGCGTCGATCTCACGACCAAGGCAACCGTGTCGTGGGGGCCGGGCCGCCGTGCCGCCCTCGCGGCCTCGTTCACGATGCCGGAGTCCCAGCGGCTGCGCATCCAGGGCTCGGACGGTGAGCTCGCCATCGACGATGACCAGGCCTTCACCTCGTGGCGGCAGGCGAGCGAACTCCGCGTGGGCGGGAATGTCGAGTCGTTCCCGGCCGTGGACGCCTACGAGATCATGTTCGCCGAGGTCAGCGCGGCGATCCGCGGCGAGGCGGGGTGGGTGCTGCCGGCAGGTGACTCGCTACGCGTGGCCGCCGCGGTGGACGCCATCCGGGCCGCCACGACCGCCTGACCGGCGTCCGGGACACTCAGCGTCCCCGGCGCGTTCGGTACGCACCCGGTGTGAGGCCCAGCACGGCGCGGAACTGCCGCGTGAAGGAGCTCTGATCGTAGAAGCCGCACTCGTGGGCGATGTCGCCGATGGACAGCTCGGTGCTCGTGATGAGCTGCACGGCGTACTCGATGCGCAGGCGCTGGATGAGGCTGCGCGGGGAGACCCCGAGGGTGCGCCTGCAGCGGCGCTCGAGCTGCACGGTCGAGAGCCCGGCGATCTCCGCCAGGTGGGCGACCCGCCACGGGCGACCGACGTCGGCCCGCACGGCATTGATCGCGGATGCCATGCCGGCGTGCGCGCTGGCGAACTGCGACTCGAGGTCGACGGACAGGGCGGCTATCCCGATAGGCTCGGTGCCCTCTCGGAGGACCGACTTCGACGTGACGTACCAGCCGAGCGTGCCGTCGGAGCGGACGATCAGCTCCAGGTGCGCCGACAGCGGCTGTCCGGTGCTTAGCACCAATTCATCCTGACGGGCGTACGACTGGGCGAGATCCGGGGCGAAGAGCTCGTGGACGGTTCGGTCGATGATGGCCTGCGCCGGCAGGCCCAGGCGTCGGGAGAAGCCCGTGTTCACGTACGCATACCGGCCATCGGTGCCCTTGAGGGAGGCCATGAGCTGGGGAACGCCGTCGACCAGGTCCACGAAGGGCCGGCCGGCCGTGCTTTGTACTAATTCGACCGACATGGGGGCAGCATGGCACAAGACAGGGGCTCCGAACCGGGGTTCACTCGACCCATGACCCCGATGGACGAGACAGCGCTGATCGACCTGACAGAGCAGCGAGCCGCCGGAATCCTGGCCGCGGCGAGTCCCAGCAGGTCCGAATCGGCACGTTCCAAGCGACTGGCCCGACTGCTCGCGGACGATCGCGGACGGGAGCTGCTGCTGGACCTGACCGACCAGGTCATGCGGATCCGCGACGCCGGTCGGTCGGCACGTCGACTCCACGAGCTCACGGAGTCGGGGGTCCCGGCGTCGCTGGACGCCTTCGACCGCACGGGCCTCCGCCTCCTGGGCCGGACTGCGCCGGCGGCGCCGGCGGCCGCGCAGCGCCTGGTGGCGTGGCGCGTCGATCGCGACACCTCGGGCGTCATCCTTCCCGCGGACGATCCGGCCTTCGCCGCGTACCTCGCGCGGCGCAAGGCCGAGGGCTTCCGGCTCAACGTCAACGTCCTGGGCGAGGCCATCCTGGGCGACCGGGAGGCGGAGGTGCGGGCGCGCCGCGTGGAGGCGATCATCCGTCGCCCGGATGTCGACTACGTCAGCGTCAAGATCTCCGCCATCTGCGCCAATCTTGACGTGCTCGCGTGGGACGACTCCCTCGATCGGATCGAGGCGCAGCTGATCCGGCTGTACCGGTCGGCCATGGCGGCGGTCCCGCGGACGTTCGTCAACCTCGACATGGAGGAGCACCGCGACCTCGACCTCAGCGTTGCGGCCTTCATGCGGGTCCTCGACCACGAGGAGTTCCTGGACCTGTCTGCCGGGATCGTGCTCCAGGCCTACATCCCCGAGTCGCACGCTGCCCTCGAGGTGCTGTGCGAGTGGGCGAACGCCCGGCGGCGCCGCGGCGGCGCGCCCATCAAGATCCGCCTCGTCAAGGGCGCCAACCTGGCCAACGAGCTCGTCGAGGCCGAGCTGCACGACTGGCCGCTCGCGACCTACGGCAGCAAGGCGGACGTCGACGCCTCCTACAAGCGGATGCTCGATCGCGCCTTGGAGCTGGGCGATTCGGACGCCGTGCGCATCGGCGTGGCCAGCCACAACCTCTTCGAGATCGGCTGGGCGCTCACCCTGCGCGACTCCCGGCCGGACGGCGATCGCATCGAGATCGAGATGCTCGAGGGCATGGCACCGCCGCAGGCGCGAGCGGTGCGCGACGACGCCGGTGACCTTCTGCTGTACGCCCCGGTCGTCGCCCGGACGGACAGGGAGGCGTCCATCGCCTACCTCTCGCGGCGGCTCGACGAGAATGCCGCGCCGGAGAACTTCCTGCGCGCCCTGTTCGACATCACTCCCGGGTCCGCCGCGTGGGAGGAGCAGGCACGGCTGTTCCGGGAGGCCGCGGCGGCACGGGGGACCGTCTCTACTGCCGCCAATCGTGTGCAGGACCGGACTCATGACCTGGTGGTCCATCCGGCGGACGGCTCGTTCGCGAACAGCATCGACACCGACTTCACCGTCGCGGTCAACCGGGACTGGATCGTCCGTGCCCTCGAGACCGTCCCCGTTCCCCAGCCCGCCGTCGTCGACGAGGCGGACGAGGTCGATGCGATCGTCGAGCGTGCCCTCAAGGCGCAGAGCGAGTGGTCGGCGACGTCGTGGCAGGAACGCCGACGGGTCCTGGCCGCCATGGCGGACGTCATGGAATCCCGACGGGCGGAGACCCTGGCCGTGATGGCGAGGGAGGTCGGCAAGACGGTTCGCGAGGGTGACCCGGAGGTCAGCGAGGCGATCGACTTCGCCCGGTACGCCGGTCACCTGACGCTCGCCCATGAGCAGCTGGAGGCAGCAGGGGCCACCTGGACTCCGCATCGTGTGGTCGTCGTCGCCGGCCCGTGGAACTTCCCGTACGCCATCCCGGCGAGCGGCCTCGTGCACGCGGTCGCGGCCGGCAGCGCGGCCATCCTGAAGCCGGCCCCGCAGGCCCGGGGAGTGGCCGCAGCGCTCGTCGACCACCTCGTGTCCGCGGGGCTCCCCGAGGGGCTCATCCAATTGGCCTGTACGCCGGACAACGAGGTCGGGCAGCGCCTGATCACCCATCCCGACGTGGATCTCGTGATGCTCACCGGCAGCTACGACACCGCCGCGATGTTCCTGGGCTGGAAGCCCGAGCTGCGCCTCATGGCCGAGACCAGTGGGAAGAACTCGATGGTGATCACGCAGGCCGCGGATCTCGACCAGGCGATCAAGGACCTGGTCAAGTCGGCCTTCGGGCATGCGGGCCAGAAGTGCTCGGCGGCCAGCCTCGCCATCATCGAGGCTCCCATCTACGACGATCCGGTATTCCAGGCGCGGCTGGCCGACGCAGCCCGCAGCCTGCGGGTCGGCGTGGCGACCGATGTGGCGACGATCATGGGACCACTGGTGGAGGCGCCGGCGCCGAAGCTCGCGCGTGCGTTCACCGTGCTCGATGAGGGCGAGTCCTGGCTGCTGGAGCCCGTCTGCGTGGACGACGCCGAGAACCTGTGGACGCCCGGCATCCGAGCGGGCGTGCGTCCGGGCTCGTGGTTCCACATGAACGAGTGCTTCGGGCCGGTCCTGGGCCTCTTGCGCGCACCCGATCTGGACACCGCGATCGAGTGGCAGAACCAGGTGGAGTACGGGCTCACGGGGGGCATCCAGTCCCTCGACCCGGAGGAGATCGACCGCTGGCTGGAGCGGGTGGAGGTGGGCAACGCGTACGTGAATCGGCACATCACCGGCGCCATCGTGCAGCGACAGCCCTTCGGCGGCTGGAAGAAGTCCTCCATCGGTCCCGGGAGCAAGCCGGGCGGACCCGGCCATCTCCACTCCTACGGGCAGTGGGCCGCACCGCTCGAGGATGCCGCGGTCGCGAGGCGGGAGGTCGCGAGCACGTGGCGGGAGTACTTCGTGGCCGAGCACGATCCGAGCGCGTTGCGGTGCGAGGCGAACGTCCTCAGGTACCGGCCCCTCGACACGGTCGTGGTCCGATGCGCCGCGGAGCCCGAGCCGGCTGTCTCGGTGCTGCGGATGATCGGCGAGGTGACGGGCGTGCGCGTCGTCGTGTGCCCGGAGGCCGAGGTCAGCGACGACCAACTGGTCTCGACGCTGGAGGGGCTCCGCTCACACGGGAACGTCCGGCTGCGGCTCCTGACATCCGCTCCTGCGTCCGTGCTGTCCGCGGCGTTCGAGTCAGGCATCGCCGTGGACACCGCGCCGGTGACGACCGTGCCGATGATCGAGCTGAGGCATTGGGTGGTCGAGCAGGCGGTGTCCCGGACGATGCATCGGTACGGGAGGCTGCTGAGCCGCTGACGGCGAGCAGTTCCCAGCTCCGCTAGGGGAGGTCGTGGCGCTCGACCCGGCCGAGCATGAGGCCCTCGCGGATGGCGAGGGCGACGGCCGCCGCGCGATTCGGCACGCTCAACTTCTCGAGCACGTGCTCGATGTGGCTTCCCACGGTCCTGCTCGAGATCACGAGCGCGTCCCCGATCTCGCTGTTCGAGAGGCCATCGGCCGCCAAGGTGAGAACCTCGAGCTCGCGGCGGCTCAGTGGCCCGAGATCGACGTTGTCGAGGCTGACCACCGTGGAGATGTGGCTTGCGCCCGCGCACGGGACCACGCGGACCCGGAACCAGTCCTCGTCATCCGGCCACACGAATGAGTTCCAGCCACCCTTGCCGGCACTGGACTTCGCGGTCTGGACCAGATCCGTGTCCGCGCCGAGCAGGGGGTGGGTCGCCATCCCCGGCAGTGGGATGGGCCGGCCCTCGCGATCGAGCCCGACCGCCATCGAGCCGGCACCGAGCAGCATCGCGAGCCACCGGCCGGAACGGGCGGGGTCGGCCAGGTTCCCGAGGGCCGAGCAGAGCTGGGCGATGGCGGCTCGGGCGATGTCGCTCGGATGCTCCGTGCTGGTCGTCGACAGGTTGAGCACGCCGGTGAACCGGCCATCGGGCGTCCGCAACGCCATCGTCATGCCCTCGGAGTAACCCGCAGGGAGCAGGAGCTCCGAGACCGCCCAGTTGTCCAGGAGCCGCCCCGGGAGGTCCTTCATGCGGATGGGGATCCCGGTGTCCGGGAGGGACAGGGACTCCATGAGCTCAAGGAAGCGCTGGCTCCGCAGGCCTTCGAGCACCTCGTCGTCGTACCCGACGGCCGCGATCTCCTCCACGCCGCCGGTGAGCGGATTGAACGTCGTCAGCTCGGCGGCCTCGAAGGGGATGAGCTTGAGGACCTCGCTGAGGATCTCGTGGCCGAGCTCCTCCTGGGTGCCATGCTCAGCGGCGACCGCGGACACGCGTCCGACGGTCGCCATGGCCTGCTGAACATCGGCGTCGAGCATGGCGGGATGCTGCCACTTCCGGCACGCCGTGGTGCGCGATTCGGCCCACTTCGCGGAAATGCGCGCATGTTGTAACCGAACGGTAACGAACGCGGCCCCGGAATCCGTCATTTGACGGATACCCCTCCCGATCGCGAGCCGACAGGCTCAGCGGACCTGTCGCCGAACCGGGGGCGGGTCCACGTGTGGAGGTCAGATGAAGCGTTCCCGAAACACCGCCGCGGCCGCCGCCGTGGCATCCCTGGGACTCCTGCTTGCCGCGTGCGGCGGCGGGTCGGATTCCTCGTCGTCCAGCCAGGCGGCTGCATCCGGCGCAGCGCCGGCCGCTTCTGCGCCCGCGGGTGACGGATCGGCACCGGCAACTGCATCCGGGGATCCCATCACCATCGGCATGCCGATCGCCCAGTCGGGCCCGGCAGGCATCGCCGATCACAAGGACTGCTGGAATGGTGCGATCCTCGCGCAGGACGGGATCAACGCCGCTGGCGGTGTCAATGGCCGGCCCATCGAGCTCGACGTGACGGACATCGACATTCTGTCGCCGGAGGGCATCACCGCGGGCTTCCAGAAGCTCACCGGCGACGGCGTCCAGGCGATCGTCAGCCCCTTCGTCATCATCCCGCCCCCGGCCCTGGACGCGGCCGCCGCCTACGGCGCGCCGTACATGAGTGGCGATACCAACATCGATGCACAGAAGATGCGCGAGGCCGACCCGGCCAAGTACGGGAACTACTTCGTGGACCCGGCCGAGACCTATTACGGCTCGGGCCTCGTTCCCTTCCTGGATGAGCTGAAGGCATCGGGCGGCTGGACTCCCACCAACAACACGGTCTCGATCGTTCGCGGCGACACGGCGTACAACAAGAACATCGCGGACGCCACAGTGGCAGCGGTCGAGGGCTCGGGTGGCGCCTGGCAGATGGGCGACATCATCGACATCACGGCGGGAACCAAGGACTGGTCGCCGGTGATCCAGAAGCTCAAGGCCGCGGCTCCGGGCGTGATCATGGTCGATCACTGGATCGGTGCCGAGCTCGCGTCGTTCTCCAAGCAGTTCGCGAAGGATCCGGTGCCCGGATCCTTGGTCTACCTCCAGTACGGCCCGTCGCAGCCGGAGTACCTGCAGATCGCCGGTGCCGATGCCGAGGGCTTCGTCTGGGGAACGGTCATCGGAACGGGCAACACCTCGCCCGAGGACAAGGCGTTCCGGCAGGCCTACCAGGCCAAGTTCGGCGTCGATGACAAGACGATGGGCATGGTCTACCCCGCCTGGTGCTACGACATGGTGCACGTGCTGGCCAACGCCTGGTCCAACGTCGACCCGACGGACTTTGCGGCAGTGAACGCGTTCATCGCGGCAAATCCGACCGATGGCGTCACCGGGCACCTGGACTTCTCGGCCCCCACAGGCGCGACGCCTGTGTACCCCGACCAGGTCTCCGATCCGGCAGCGGGCGTGACGCACTACTTCTACCAGGTGCAGGACGGGCGCCATACGGTGATCGCACCGACAGGCGACGCCGAGGCCCCGTACAAGCCGCAGCCCTGGCAGTAGTGATCGATGGCGTTGCTGACGTGCTCTGACATCTCCCTGGAACTGGGGGGACGAGGCATCCTCGAGTCCGTCTCGCTGGATGTGGACGCCGCAGAGGTTGTTGGTCTTGCCGGCCCCAATGGGGCCGGCAAGACCAGCCTCTTCGAGGTCTTGTCGGGCCGACAGCTCCGTCACGGCGGCGACGTGCTCCTGGATGGCACGAGCATCCGGACCCTCGACATGAGGCGCCGTGTCGAGCGGGGCCTCGTCCGCAGCTACCAGCGACCGATCGTGCCGGGCTCCCTCACGGTGGGCGAGACGCTCAAGGCGGCACGCAAGGCCTATCAGCCCCAGCCGTCGCGACTGAAAGTCGAGTGGGCGGTGGAGTTCGTCCGCCTGCGCGCACAGATGGAGCAGCCGACCGGTTCGCTGGAGACGCTGGAGAGGCGCAAGCTCATGCTCGCCTGCCTGCTCCTTCGCGATCCGCGGATCGTCCTGCTGGACGAGCCCGCGTCCGGTCTGACCGGATCGGAGATCGACGAGATCGACCTCGTAGTGCGCAAGCTCTCGCAGGAGTACGGCGTGGCGGTCCTCCTCATCGAGCATCGTCTCGAGTTGCTCGCCATGGTCGCCAAGCGGGTTCTCGTCCTCGACGTGGGCAGGATCATCGCGTCGGGCCCGCCGGAGACCGTCTTCCTCGACGAGAAGGTGCGGCAGGCCTACTTCGACGTTCCCCTGAGCTCCGGCGCACTCGACGATCGCCTCACGGTGGTAGGGGACTCGTGACGACTCCCATCCTGCAGCTGGCGGGCGTGAGCGCCGGATATGGACCGGTGCGCGTCCTGCACGACCTCGACCTGGAGGTGCTCCCCGGCGAGCGGATCGGGCTTGTCGGGCTCAACGGGCACGGCAAGACGACCCTGCTGTCGACGGTCGTCGGGCTCACGGGGTGGCAGGACGGCTCGATCCTGTTCGAGGGCGAGGAGATCGGAGGCCGACGCACCCATGGCGTGGGCCGACGAACACCGCACATCGTGCGTCTCGGCATCTCGCTCGCCCCGCAGGGCGATGCGATCTTCCCGGGGCTGTCCGTCCAGGACAACCTCGACTCGGGTGCCTACTCCGGAGCCTCGTGGCGCCGCCGCCGGCAGCGCCGGGACTACGTCCTCGACGTCTTCCCGCCCCTGCGACCGCTCCTGCACCAGTCGGCGGGCACGCTCTCGGGCGGAGAGCGGCGCATGGTGTCCGTGGGGCGCGCGCTCATGGGCGAGGCTCGGCTGTACCTGGTGGACGAGCCGTCCCTGGGACTGGCGCCGAAGATCTCACTCGGCCTGGTGGCCGCGCTCTGCGAGATCGATCTCGGAGACGGTGCCATGGTCATCGCCGAGCAGAACCTTCCCCTCCTCGAGGGGAAGGTGGATCGAGTCCTCGGCATGCATGCGGGGGAGCTCAAGCTCGACGTGGGGGAGGCCCTCGGCGATGTGCCGCCGGCCACCGGCGGAGTCGGAGCGTGGGGCTGATGCTTGACGTCGTCTTCAGTGGACTGGTTCTGTCGAGCGTCTACGGGCTCGTGGCGATCGGCATCTCGCTCACGTGGGCGAGCATCGGAATGCTCAACCTCGCTCAGGGGTTCATCTTCACCGCGGGCGGGTACAGCGCCTACCTCTTCTCCCAAGTGGCTGCCGACCGGGGTGTCAGCGGTCCCGCACTGTCGATCGGGACCGTCGTCGCGGGCATGCTCGGAGCGGCGGTCTTCGGGCTGGCTGTCGGTGGCCTGGCGTTCCTGCCCCTGCAGGACCGCGACAACTTCCGAACGCGCTCGCTGATCGCCACGCTGGCCATCAGCCTGATCGGCACCCAGGTGTGGCTGATCATCTTCGGTCCGCAGAGCAAGCCGCTGCCCCAGATCTTCGGTGACGGAGTCGTCCAGGTGGGTGATGCCTCTGTCACCTACGGCCAGCTGGGTGGCATCGTCGTGGCAGCTCTCACCCTGGCCGCCGTCATCATGTGGATGCGCAGCAGCCGGTCCGGCCTCCAGATGCGCGCGATGATGATGAACCCCCTCGGTGCCGCGGTGGTCGGCGTCTCCGTACGTACGACAGGCATGCGAGTGCTCGCGATCTCCGGCGCGCTCACCGGGCTGTCGGCCGTCCTCCTGGGCCAGGTGTTCTTCGTCAGCCCCACGTCGGGGGTGACACCCCTGACCGTGGGCCTCATCATCAGCCTCGCCGGTGGGCTCGGCTCGATACCGGGCACGGTCGTGGCGGCCGGCCTGATGGGCTTCGCCGAGGCCATCACGGCGCGCTACCTGGAGCAGTCCTACGTGCCGTTCGTGCTGTTCGGCCTCGTGGTCCTGATTCTCGTCTTCCGTCCGCGTGGGCTCGGTGGGCTACTGGAGGACGTCCGTGAGTAGTGAGAAGAGACTGGTAGGGCGACGCCTTCTGAGGCCGGCATGGCCGGTGCGCCCGGAGCGCACGTTCCGGCGCTGGCGCTACCCGTTCACGAAGCGCCCGGTCCTGAACCTGACGGGCAAGTTCAACCCGATCACGCTGAAGCGCGAGATGGTTCTGACCGACAAGAAGCCGATGTTCTGGCTGGTCGGTCTTTCTGCGCTGCTCCTGCTCCCGGTGGCCAGCGGCACCGAGCGGGTGCTGACCCTCTTCGGCATCGCCTGCATCTACGCAGCGATCAACGTGATGTGGACGCTGATCATCGGGACTGCGGGCCTCCAGTCCTTCGCGACCCTGGCGACGGTCGGCGTCGGCTCGTACGGCGCGGGGTACCTCTCGGTGACGTACGGGATCGCGTGGCCGCTCATGCTGATCGTGGGCCTGCTCCTGGGGGCGCTCATGGGGTTCGTCATCAGCCTTCCTGCCCGGCGGCTCGACGGCCTCTACTACGCATTGCTCACTCTCGGCCTGTCCGAGTTCATGAGGAACTTCGTCACCCAGTCCGATGCCCTGGGCGGGAAGTTCAACGGTGCCCTCTTCGGGGTGGCCAAGATCGTGCCCACGCTCGGCACCCCACGCCTCACCCAGACCGTCGTCTTCATCACGACCTTTGTCCTGCTGCTGCTGGCCCTGGCAGTCTTCCGCGCCGTCAACGGGGGGCGTATCGGGCTCATGCTCAAGACCGCCGCGACGAGCAAGGAGGACGAGTCCTTCGCCTCCGCGATCGGCATCGACTTCCAGCGCGCGCGCCTCTGGGTCTTCATGATCGCGTCGGGAGCGCTGGGCTTCATCGGCGCGTTCTACTCCGCCACCGTCGGCGGCACATCACTGCAGATATTCAGCCTGGACCTGCTGCTGCTCATGCTGGCCATGATCGTGATCGGCGGTCTGGGGCGTGCGGAGGGTGCCGTCATCGGAACCGTCATCGTCGTGTTCATCACGCAGTGGTTCGTCGACTGGGGCCCGTGGCGGATCGTGGTCGTCGGCGTGCTGGCCCTCCTGTCCGTGCTCTACACGCGGAACGGCCTGTTCGGTCTCAAGGCCCAGTTGCGGGAGATCCGCACGCGCAGGCAGACCCTGCACCGGGCTGCGACGACGGGCCGGTACGCGGAGTTCCTCCCGCAGGAGGCCCCGGAGATCGGCGACAAGTCCGTGATCGCGAAGCGGGTGTTCGAGCGGGACCTGAGGGGACGCCTGCGCAGCTGGATCTCCCCGGACCTCATCGCCGAGCATGAGCGGAAGCCGCTGGGACAGCACTCCGATCACCTGGAACGGATGCTCAACTACTTCCGCAAGGCCCCGATCCCCGACAAGTACGCGGTCTACTGCGAGGAGCCGTTCGCCCGCTATCGGGTCGTGGCGCTGAGCGGGCTCCCGGGAGTGCCTCCGAGAGTCGTCGACGACAAGGTCTACGACAGTCTCGACGCCGCGTACCACGCCGTTTTCCTCCGCCGTGTCAATGATCTGAGAGCGAGTTGAGCGATGGCCACCATCTCCGTCACGGGCTACACCGATCAGGTCAGCGTCAAGCCCGGTGAGACCGTCGACATCAAGATCAGTGCCGAGAACACGGACTCGGCCCATGTCGAGATCGTGCGGCTGATCCACGGCGATGAGCACCCCGACGGCCCGGGCTTCATCGAGGAACCCATCGCCACGTCCGTGTCCGGCGACTACCCGGTGCACAAGCAGTTCGTCGACATCGGCAATGCGGTGGTCTTCGAGGATCCGGCCGGCATGCTCGACCTGGACGGCTCACTGTCGATGGCGTGCCTCGTCTTCCCGACCACGCCGCTGAAGGGCCGGCAGGTGATCATGGGCAAGTTCTCCCTCGAGGAGACGGCGGGCTACGCCCTGGGCATCGACAGGGATGGTCACCTCGCCTTCTGGGTCGGCGATGGCAGGGAGACGGACGAGATCATCAGTCCGGTCCCACTGGTGCACCACACGTGGTACCTGGCCGGCGTCAGCTACGACGCATCGTCCGGGGAGGCCACGCTCTTCCACGAGGCGATCGTGAATCCCTACAACGGCCGCC
This sequence comes from Actinomycetales bacterium, assembly GCA_016125355.1. Taxonomy (GTDB): domain Bacteria; phylum Actinomycetota; class Actinomycetes; order S36-B12; family S36-B12; genus UBA10649. Next base: position 26,861 of record WGLX01000034.1, read on the forward strand.
TCGGTCGCGTGGCGCCGTTCGACCACACGAGCCGGGTCCAGCAGCGGCTCAAGGCCAAGGTGGCGAGGTCGACGGGGCCCTTCATGTGGGCGGCGGCCACCAATGCTGCGCCGGCCCGCGGGCGGTTCAAGGACTTCCTCTTCAACGGCAAGATCGATCGCGCGACCCTGTTCGACCGAGCGGTCTCGCCCGACGAGCTGCGGGGGCTCTCGACCGGTGACCTCGCCGATTCCCAGCCGCTCGCGCACTGGGACACGACGGTCGGCTACGGCAGCTCGGGGATCGACGACGTGGTCCGGGACGTGTCTGGCCACGGGCTCGCGGGTGTCGGGGTTCACCGGCCCGTTCGGGCCATGACGGGCTACAACTGGTCGGGGCGGCACGACGACTGGCGGGTCGCTCCCGAGGAATACGGCGGCATCGCCTTCCACGATGACGCGGTCACGGACTGCGAGTGGGAGACCACCGTCTCCTGGACCGTGCCGGAGGGGACGCGCAGCGGGGCGTACGCCGCGCGTGTGACGTCAGGAGATGCGCAGGACCACATCCCCTTCTTCATCAGGCCCACGAGCCCGACGGCTCCGATCCTGGTCCTGATGCCGACGAACTCCTACCTCGCCTACGCCAACGAGATGATCGTCCACCACGTGCCGGTGGGCCAGGCGATCCTCGCGCACGCGCCAGTGCTCACCGAGAAGGAGGCGGACTACTACCAGGATCCGAAGTACGGGCGATCCACCTATGACCACTGGGTGGACGGCGCGGGCGTGTGCTTCACGAGCTGGAAGCGGCCCATCCTGAACATCCGACCACGGTGGCGGTCGAGCGCGATCGGCACGGTGTGGCAGTTCCCGCGGGACCTCTCCCTGATCGCCTGGCTGGAGCATCACGGTTACGACTACGACGTCGCGACCGATCACGATCTGGCCGCGGACAGGGGCCTCCTCTCGGGGTACCGGGTTGTCCTCACGGGATCCCATCCGGAGTACTGGAGCGAGCAGGGCCTCGACGATCTCGAGGACTACATCGCCGCCGGAGGCCGCCTGATGTACCTCGGGGGGAATGGCTTCTACTGGGTGGTCAGCTACCGCGACGGTGAGCCGCATCTCATGGAGGTGCGCAAGGGCGAGGCGGGCATGCGAGCCTGGCAGGCCGAGCCGGGCGAGTACTACCACCAGACCAGTGCCGAGCGAGGCGGTATCTGGCGCAACCGTGCGCGGCCCCCACAGAAGCTGACCGGCGTCGGCTTCACCACGCAGGGATTCGACGAGTGTCATCCGTATCGCCGCATGCCTGACAGCTACCACAAGAGCGTTGCCTGGATCTTCGAAGGCGTGGAGGGGGATGTGTTCGGCGACTTCGGCCTCGCGCTCGGCGGCGCGGCAGGCCTGGAGACGGAGCGCTATGACCTGGAGCTCGGCACACCCCCGCACACGAAGCTGCTCGCGTCGTCGACCGGCTACTCGGACAACTACGCCGGGGTGACGGAGGACATCCTGTTCAACCACCCGGGACTCCTGGGGACGCAGAACGACGCGGTCCGGGCGGACATGACGTACTTCACCGCCGCGAACGACGGAGCGGTCTTCTCCACCGGTTCGATCGCCTGGATCAGCGCCTTGCCGTGCTTCGGCTACGAGAACAACGTCTCCCAGGTCATGAAGAACGTCCTTGACGCCTTCATCAAGCCCGGCACGCTGCCGGGAGCCGGTTGGGATCAGGAAGAGAAGTCCTGGACGTGAGACGGGGGGTCTGACATGTCGACGGGATACGTCTGGCACGAGCTGTACGGATGGCACGACACGGGCTCCAACGCGGGGTTGCTGCCGGGCGATGCGAGCCTCAACCAGCCGTACTTCCACTTCGAGTCCCCGGAGAGCAAGCAGCGATTCGCCTCTCTGGCGGAGGTCTCGGGTCTGGCCGAGCATCTCGTTCGGCTCAACCCGGAGCCGGTGTCGGATGAGGACATCCTGCGGTGCCACACGCCCGAGCACCTCGCACGCCTCAAGCGGGAGAGCGAGGCTCCCCGGGGCGGTGACGCGGGTGACGGGACGAGCCCCTTCGGGCACGGCGGGCTGGAGATCGCCCGTCTTGCGGTAGGCGGTACGGTGGCCGCGCTCGACGCGGTACTCGACGGCCTCGTCACCAATGCCTATGCCCTGGTGCGTCCGCCGGGCCATCACGCGCGGCCGGAGACCGGCATGGGCTTCTGCATGCTCGGCAACGCGGCGATCGCTGTCGCTAGGGCACGTTCGATGCGGCCCGGCCTCCGCGTGGTCACGATGGACTGGGACGTGCACCATGGCAACGGCACCCAGTCGATCTTCTGGGAGGACCCGGACGTCCTCACCATCTCACTCCACCAGGACGGCCTCTTCCCGGCGAACTCCGGCCACGTGACCGAGCGCGGTGAGGGCAGGGGTGAGGGCTACGCGATCAATGTGCCGCTTCCGGCTGGAACGGGGAACGGTGGCTACCTCCATGCCCTGGAGCAGGTTGTCGTCCCGGCGGTCCGGCGCTATCGACCCGATGTCATCGTGATTCCCAGCGGGTTCGATGCCAGTTGCTTCGATCCCCTCGGGCGGATGGCTGTCACCGCGGACGGCTTCCGCGCGATGACCCGCGTGATGATGGAACTGGCGGACGACGTGTGCGAGGGTCGGCTCGTGCTGACTCATGAGGGCGGGTACTCGCCCGTGTATGTCCCCCTGTGCGGAGTCAGCGTGCTGAGCGAGCTGAGCGGTGTCGACGTCGACGTGATCCATCCGCTCTACCGGACCTTCGACGAGAAGCCGGAATGCCAGCTCACCGACGGCCAGCGAGCAGCCGTTGCCGCCGCACGCGTCGCCGCCGACGTCGAGGGAAAGGAGTGAGGGACTCATGACGACGCGGATCGAGAACGCCACCGTGTGGACCCCCGCGGAGTCCGGTGAGGGGTACGTGGAGTACTCAGCGGTCGCCTTCGACCAGAGCGGCATCCTCGCTGTCGGCGACGAAGCCATGTCGCACGCCGCGGAGAACGTCATCGATGCTCAGGGGGCCTTCGTCTGCCCGGGTTTCCGGGACGGCCATGCGCATCCCATTCCGGGCGGGTTCGAGACGCTGATCGCACCGGTGCGCGGGCATGCGACACCGCAGGCGATCGCAGCCGCCGTGGGCACGTGGGCGCGGGATCACAGTGACGTCGAGTGGATCCGCGGCGAGGGGTTCGACCACACCCTTGCTCCGGGTGGGATCTTCCACGCCGCGTGGCTGGATGCCGAGGTGCCGGATCGTCCCGTCGTCCTCCGCGCCACCGACTACCACACCGTGTGGGTCAATTCCGAGGCGCTGAGGCGCGCCGGGTTCACGTCGACGACCCCGCAGCCGCACGATGGCGAGATCGTGCGAGACGAGAGCGGCGCACCGGTGGGCACGCTGAGGGAGTGGGGTGCCTGGCGCCCCGTCTATGACCTGCTGCCTCCCAAGACCCACGATCAGGTCGTCGCCTCCATCGCAACGGCATCGGAGGCGTTCGCGTCAACGGGGGTCACCTGGGTTCAGGACGCCTGGGTGGAACCCGAGGACGTGGATGCCTGGCTCACCGGTTTGGCGGCCGGTGTCCTGGACATTCGCGTGGACCTGGGCCTGTGGTGCGATCCCAACACCTGGCGGGATCAGCTCGAGCACTTCCTCGAGGCACGCAACAGGGTCGTACAACATGGTGAGGGTCTGCTGAGTGCCAACACCGTCAAGTTCTTCGCCGACGGCGTCCTGGAGTCCGCCACGGGGGCGATGCTCGAGCCTTACTGCGACTGCCCGCACTCGAAGGGGCTGCCGAACTGGGATCCCGAGGAGCTCGCACTCGCGGTGGCCGCGGTCGACGCCCTGGGATTCGATCCGCATATCCATGCGATCGGCGATGCGGCCGTGCGGAACGCCCTCAACGCGTTCGAGACCATGCTGGCCGCCAACGAGCGGCGGGATCGACGCATGACGATCGCGCATGCCCAGCTCGTAGACGCCGCCGACCTGGGGCGCTTCTCCACGCTGGGGGTCACGGCGAACTTCGAGCCGTACTGGGCGAAGTACGACGAGTGGCAGTCGGAGCTCACGGCGCCGAGGCTGGGTGATGAGCGCACCAATCGTCAGTTCATGATGCGGACCATCCTCGACTCGGGCGCCAATGTGTCCTTCGGGAGCGACTGGCCGGTGACCACGCAGGCGCCTCTGGAAGGAATCCAGGTCGCCGTGACCCGGCAGATGACCGACGGGCCGTTCCGTGAGCCGTGGATGCCGGAGGAGCGCTTGACTGTGGAGCAGGCGCTGCGGGCATACACGCGGTCGGTCGCGTATCAGGCCGGCGATCCGAGGGGAGGGGTCATCGCCCCGGGCTATGGCTCGGACATCGTGATGATCGAAAGGGACCCCCGTCAGGTGGACCCCCTGGAGATCGGAGCCCTGAAGGTGCTGGGCACCTGGCGCGACGGGACGGCGGTCTTCGGGCCGGTACGGGGCGAGGGGCACACCGGAAGCTCGTGAGGCGGATGATCAGGCGTTCGCCGCGATAGCCGATACGGTAGGTTGCAAGATTTTCGTTTATTTGCAATGGTTTTCTGGGGATTTGGGGTTGCGGCCCGCTTCGCTTCTCCACTAGGATCGAACACATGTTCGAACTCCCTGACGACCTCTTCGCGGACTGGCCGCCGCCGGTCGCGGAGGCTCCGGCGTGGCTGGACGAGGAGCTCGGCCTCGAGGACCTGCCGAAGTGGACCGACAGTGATGCCCTGGCCGACGCGGTGTCCCGGCCGGCGGGCGTGGGTCAGCTGGCGAACCTGCTGCAGGTCGACGCGGCCGGGCTGTCGGCGGATGAGGCGGTGACGTTCGCCCAGCAGGTGGACCGTTTCATGGCGTACGCCGCCGGGTTCCAGACGAAGGCGCGTGCCGACGTTGCTGAGCGGCTGGTCGCGCACTTCGAGACCGAGATGGCCGACCGCGCGGAGCGTTCGTCGGGTTTCGTGACCGGGGAGATGCTCGCCTCAGCGGAGCTGGCGGCGGCTTTGCGGCTGAGCCCGCGGGCGATGGACATCCAGTTGGAGCATGCCGCGGACCTGGCCGGGCCGATGCGGCCGCTGCGCGACGCTCTCGAGGCGGGGTCGCTGTCGGCGGGGCACGTGTCCGCGATCGCGCGGGAGCTGACCCGACTGCCGCTAGCCGGCGATGCGGATCGGGCCGCGGAGTACGCCGAGCAGTGCGCGCGGATCCTCGCGGTCGTGATCCCGTACGCCCAGACCCATACGGCCCGGCAGGCGGCACGGAAGACCAAGACGCTGGTCCTGGCGATCGACCCGCGGGGTGCGGACGAGGGGCGCCAGGATGCGGCGGAACGCGAGCACGGGGTCTGGCTGACGCCGACCGAGAACGGATGCTGCGAGATCACCGCCGTGCTCCCTCTCGCGCACGGGGTCGCGGTGATGGACGCCATCACCACGCTCGCGAAGGATCCGCGGTTCGAGACCGCGGACGGATGCATCACCGCCGGGCAGCGGAAGGTCGCCGCGCTGGTGACGCTGATGCTGGGCGACCCCGGCTCGGTAGCCACGATCACCGGACCGGTCACTGAGGCGAAGGTGCGGGC